>NZ_JNZS01000011.1 GCF_000718515.1 Micromonospora parva
GGGTTGGCGGGCGGGCGTTGATCCTGACCGCGTTCACCGCGCTCGCCCTGGGTGTGCCGCTGCTGGCGGTCCGCCGGGGGCTGCGCGGTACGGCGGAGACGTTCGCCGCGGTGGGGTTGCTGCTGGTGGTGCTGGACGGTTACGCGGCCTGGTCGGTGAACCTGGCCGGCGTGGCCGGCTGGCCGGGCAGCCGGTACGCCGCGCTGGTCGGGGGGGCCAGCGCGGCGGTTGCCGTGGCGTACGGCAGGTGGAGCGGGTTGACGGGGCCGTGGTTCGCCGCCCTGGTGGCCGCTCAGCCGGCGTTGCCGCTGCTCGCCGCCGAGACCGGGGCGGGGGCGGCCGGGTGGGCGCTGATTCTGCTCGGGGTGGCGTTGCTGAACCTGGCCGTGCTTGCCGCGCTGCGCGGCCGGGAAGGGGCGGCGCAGCTCGTCGGTCGGGTGCTGGCCGGCATCGCCCATGTCGCCGCGCTGCTGAATGCTGCGGCGTGCGCGCTGGTGCCGCTGGTCAGCGGGCGGGCGGGGGGCTCCGCACTGCTGGCCGGTGTGCCGCTGTTGCTGGTCGCGCTGGTCGGGCTTGGTGCGGCCTGGCTCGTCGGGGGGCGGGCGCTGCGGGCGGTGGCGGCGGGCCTGCTGGTGCCGGTCCTCGCCGGCGCAGTGCTGCGTCCGGTGGCCGAGCTGCGGCCGTCGGTGCTGCTGCTCGCCACGGCGGCGGTGGCGCTCGGGTTGGCCGCTGCCGTGCGGCTACTGCCGGCGGCGCGCGGTGGCGACGGTTGGCGGGCCGGTGCGCGGGCCGGTGCGCTGTTCGTCGCGGCGGGCACGGCACAGGTGACGGTGCTGATCACCATCGGGCTTGCGGCCGCCGCCGTCGGCCGGTCACTGCCGCCGTGGGGTGGGGCTGGGCTGGGATCGGACCTGCGCTGGGGTTGGCAGTTGGCGCCCGCCGTGGCGCTGGCGGTCGGCGCGGCGGTGCTCCTGCTGCCCCGCAACGCGCGGGCGGTGCTCGGCACGGCCGGTGCGGTGGCGGTGCTGTTGGCCGTGCCCGCCGGCTGGACGGCCTCCTGGGCTCAGGTGGTCGCCGTCGACCTGGTCGGCGGGGTCGCGCTGCTGCTCGCCGTGCTGGCCCGCCCGGCCACCCCGCCGGTCGCCCTGCTCACCCGTGCGCTCGGCGGTGCCGTCCTGCTCGGGCACGGGCTGCTTGTCGCACTGGCCGCCCCGACCGGCGCCCTGGTGGCGCTCGGCGTTCTCGCCGCGCTCGGGCTGGCACTGGGCGTACGACGGGGGGTCGGGGCGTACCGGGAGGTGGCCGGTGCGGGTCTGCTGGTCGGGCAGCTCACGCTGCCCGCGATCGCGGCGGTGGCGCTGTTCGCCGCGGGCGCCCCGCCGTGGTGGCAGGCCCGGCTCGCGCTGGCGGGGGCCGGGCTGTCGCTGGTCGCGGCGCTCGCGGCGCGTCGTCGTCGGGTGGAGCTGATCGGGTACGCGCAGACCGGCGCCGTCGTCGCGGTGGCAGTGCCCGCCCTCGCGCCGCTGGTCGGGGCGGGTGACGAGCCGCTCGCGTTGTACGCCGCGCTGGCGGCGCTGGGCGTCGCGGTCGTCGCCTGCTGGGCGCCGTCGGTGAGCGCCTCCGGTCCGGCGGCCCTCGGGGACCGGCCTTCGGCAGCCGAGCGCGAGCCGGCCCGGTCGGCGCTGTTGCTGGCTGCGGGCGGGACGCTGGCGGCGGTGGCCGTGCTGGTGGCCCTGCCGACGGTGCTGACCGCGCTCGGGTCGCCGCACGGCGGGCGGGGCCGGGTGTGGTCGGGGGTTCCGACTGTCGTCGCCGACCCGACGGTGCTCCCGGTGGGGTTCGCGCTGGTCGTGCTGGCGGTGGCCGGGGCGTTGGCCGGTCGGCGGGTGGGGCTGCCGGTGCCGGCCGCCCTGCCGTTCGTCGCGGCGGCGCTGCCGGTGCTGCTCATCGCGATCGGGGCGCCCTGGCCGGTGCTGCCGGCCGCCGTTCTGCTCGCCGGGCTGGCCGCGCTGCTGTTCACCGCGCTGGCCCCGCCCCGCCCGGTGCTCGCCCCGGTCGCCGTACCGGTGGGCGTGGTGCTGGTGGCATCCGGTGTGGCGGGTCTGCTGGCCACCCGGACGGCGACGCTCGCGGCCGAGGCGGTGCTGCTGGTGGCGGCGGTCGCGGTCGCCGTCGGGGCGCGCAGGTCCGCGGTACGGGTCGTCGGTTGTCTCGCCGCCGTGGGTGTGGCGTCCGCGTTGGCGGTGACCGCCCCGCTCGCCGGCGGGCTGCCGTTGCGGGCGGCCGCGTACCCACTGCTGGGGGTGGCCGCGGTGACGTTGGCCGCTGCGGCGCTCACCCCGGCGCGGGCCCGGCTGGGACGGGTGCTGGATGCCGCCGCGCAGGCTGTCGCGCTGGTGGCGGCGGTGTTCGCCGTCGAGGTGGCACGGCATCTCGCCACCGTCTGCGTGCTCTGGGGTGTCGCCGTCGCGCTGCGACTGCTGCGCCGGGGTGAACCGGCCGGTCGACGGTGGGTGTTCGCCGGGATCGCCGCCGGCAGCGAGTTGCTCGGGGCCTGGGTGCTGCTGGCCGGCGGTGGGGTGACGGTGCTGGAGGCGTACACACTGCCGGCTGCGGCGCTCGCCGTCGGCGCGGGTCTGCTGGCGCTGCGCACCCGGCCGGGGCTGACCAGCTGGCCGGCTCTCGGCCCGGGGCTGGTGGCGGCGTTGCTGCCCAGTCTCGTGTCGGTGCTGGCCGGGCCAGACCCGCAGCCGTGGCGGCGACTGCTCCTCGGCGCGGCGGCGGTCGGCGTGGTGCTGGCTGGCGCGACCCGCCGGTGGCAGGCGCCGGTGCTGCTCGGCGGCGGGGTGCTGACGCTGTTGGCACTGCGCGAGGTGGCCCGGGGGTGGGATCTGCTGCCCCGGTGGATCTATCTGGGGGTCGGCGGGCTGGCGCTGGTCGGGCTCGCCGCCACCTACGAGCGACGTCGACGTGACCTGGCTCGACTGCGCGCGGCAGTTGGGCGGCTGAGTTGAGTTTGAAGTCAGGAAGGTAGGGCCTGCCCTACCCACTATTCGGGGGTTGTCGGGGTTACTCAGCGCTACCGCGATCGGGAGACTTGACATTAAGCCCGAACCACCCTGGTACGGGCGCAAGCGGAACGGGAGCAGCGATGGCGCTCGGAGCGGTGGCGGAACCGCCGGTACGACGGCGAGGCAGTGACTACGCACAGTTGTCCCGACGGATCAGCCAGGCGGGCCTGCTGGAGCGGCGTCCCGGCTGGTATGTCACCCGCATCGTGCTCACCCTCGGTGCCTTCGTGGCCGGCTGGGTGGCCGTGTTCCTGCTCGGCGACTCCTGGTGGCAGCTTCCGCTCGCGGCACTGATGGCGGTGGCCACCACCCAGGTCGCGTTCCTCGGTCACGATGCCGGGCACCGCCAGATGTTCCGTCGGCGGGGCCCCAGCGAGTTGGTGGGGTTGTTCGCCGGCAACGTGGCGGTGGGGATCAGCTACGGCTGGTGGGTCGACAAGCACAACCGGCACCACGCCAACCCGAACCACGAGGACGAGGACCCGGACGTCGGCGCGGGTGCCCTGGTGTGGACCCCCGAGCAGGCGTTGGAGACCCGTGGGATCGGTCGCTGGATGGCCAAGCGGCAGGCGTACCTCTTCTTCCCGATGCTCCTGCTGGAGGGCCTGAACCTGCACGTGGCGAGCATCCGGGCGATCATCGGCCGGGAGCCGAACGGCGGGTACACCGTCCCGATGCGGCACCGGGCGGTCGAGGCGGCACTGCTCGTCGTGCACACCGCCGCGTACGTGGCACTGCTGTTGGCTGTCATGTCCCCGGTCAAGGCGCTGCTCTTCGCCGTCGTGCACCAGGCGTTGTGGGGCCTCTACATGGGCTGCGCGTTCGCGCCGAACCACAAGGGCATGCCGATGCCGACCGCCGAGGACGAGCTGGACTTCCTGCGTAAGCAGGTGCTGACCTCCCGCAACGTGCGGGGCAGCCGGCTGGTGGACACCGCGCTCGGCGGTCTCAACTACCAGATCGAGCACCACCTGTTCCCGAACATGCCGCGCGCCAACCTGCGCCGGGCCCAGCCGATCGTCCGGGCCTACTGCGTCGAGCAGGGCATCCCGTACGCCGAGACCGGGTTGGTCGAGTCGTACCGGCAGGCACTCGGTCATCTGCACGAGGTGGGGCGGCCGCTGCGCGGCTGAACACACCAGGGGGAAGGCGGGGGCGGTGCCGGGCGGCACCGCCCCCGCCTGCGTACCGGGTCGATCGACACCCTGCTACCGCTGGTCGATGCCGTCCGTCGTCCCCGGTAGGGTCGGCGCATGGCAGACCTGCTCACCGCGGGAGCGGTGCGAGATGAGCTGGGCGGGCTGACGGGCTGGTCCCCGACCCGGCGGATCGACGACATCGTCGGGAGCGTGGCATGAGATTCGAGATCAGCAAGGTGCTGGACGCCATCGAGGGGCGGGTCTGCACCGACCCGTCGCTGGCCCGGGCCGTGGTCGACCTGGCCGAGGTGATCCGCTACCAGGACATTGATGGTGGTCGGCCGGCCAGCCTGCTGCGCCTCGGCATGGTCATCGACGCGCTCTCCCGCGAGTTGGAGGAGGACAGCGTCCAGGTCTACGCGGTGGTGCACCGGGCATTACTCTCCGACGCTGACCTCACCTCCAACGAACGGATGGTGGTCCGCCGCTGGGCCGACGACGGGCTCGTCGAGGTGCTCGACAACCCGGGTGACCGGATGTTGGAGGTCGCCGACCTGCTCGGTCTGCCGGTGCTCAGCCGGGTCCGCTTCGACGGGTTGCGCGGTCGGTTCCCGTGGCTGGTCGAGCAGCCCGGTCGGGTGGTCGCTCCGGTCCCCGGCGCCGGTGGGCCGGTGTTCATCGCGCACGTCGGCGGGGGTCACGCGCCGGTGGCCGGCAAGCGTTCGCCGACCGGCGTGAAGCTGCTGGCCCGCCAGTGGCGCTGCCCGGAGTCGGGCTGCGCGTTGTTCGGCGGCGGTGGTGGGGGCGGCGCGTTCGCCGACCTGGCCGGCGGTGCCGACCGCAGCCCCGCGGCGCAGCCGCCGCCCGCGCTGCGCAACGGCGTGCCGACCTGCCCCCGGCACGGCGCACGGCTCGGCGACGCCGGGCCGCGCCCGCGTACGGAGGTGCTCGCGGTGCGCGTCGGCGGCCTCGTCCGGCGGCGGTTCGTGCTCAGCGAGGAGCAGCCGGTGGTGGCTGGCCGGGCCCCCGAGCAGGACGGCGGGATCATGCTCGGGCAGTGGCTCAACGACGAGGCCCGACGCTGGATCAGCCGTGGTCACGTCCGCTTCGAGCTGCGGGTTGGCGAGGTCATCGTGACCGACGTCAGCACCAACGGTTCCGGCATCCGCCCGGCCGGTTCGATGGCCGAGTCGGACCGGATCCCGCTGGCCCCGCAGCAGTCCCGGGTGCTCGGCGAGAACGACATGGTGGAGCTGTACCCGGGCGTGCAGATCGGCCGCGCCGAGGAGTTGCCCACCGGCGCCCCGTTCACCCCCACCTCGGTGATGGCCGAGGCCCCGACGATGGCTATGCGCCTCCCCCGACCCTGACGCGGAAGGCGGGCGTCGGAGGCCCGACGCCCGCCTTCCACCACGTTCTGGGTCAGCCAGCCAGCACCTCGGCCAGAGCGTTCACCGCCAGGTCGATCTCCTCTTCGGTGATCACCAGCGGTGGAGCGAGCCGGATGGTGGAGCCGTGGGTGTCCTTGGCCAGCACCCCGCGCGCGGCGAGCCGCTCGCACGCCTCCCGGCCGCTCATCAGCGCCGGGTCGATGTCCAGACCGGCCCACAGGCCACGGACGCGTACCCCGACCAGGCCCTTGCCGACCAGCCCTTCCAGGCCGGCCCGCAACCGCTCACCCAGCTCGGCCGAGCGGCGCTGGAACTCGCCGGTGGCCAGCAGCCGGACCACCTCGACCGCCACCGCGCAGGCGAGCGGGTTGCCGCCGAAGGTGGAGCCGTGCTGGCCCGGCTTGAGCACGCCGAGCACGTCCGCGTTCGCGGCCACTGCGGACACCGGCACGATGCCGCCGCCCAGCGCCTTGCCCAGCAGGTACATGTCGGGCACGACGCCCTCGTGGTCACAGGCGAAGGTCGCGCCGGTACGCCCCAGACCGGACTGGATCTCGTCGGCGATGAACAGCACGTCGCGCTCGGTGCAGACCTGCCGTACGCCGGGCAGGTAGCCCTCCGGCGGCACCACCACACCCTGCTCACCCTGGATCGGCTCCAGCAGCACGGCCACCGTGTTCTCGTCGATCGCGGCGGTCAGCGCGTCCAGGTCGCCGTACGGCACGACAGTGAAGCCCGGGGTGTACGGCCCGAAGTCGGCGCGGGCGTCCTCGTCGGTGGAGAAGCTGACGATGGTGGTGGTCCGCCCATGGAAGTTGCCCTCGGCGACCACGATGTTGGCCTGCCCGGGGGCCACGCCCTTGACCTGGTAGCCCCACTTGCGGGCCACCTTGATGCCGGTCTCCACCGCCTCGGCACCGGTGTTCATCGGCAGCACGAGGTCCTTGCCGCACAGCTCGGCCAGCTCCCGGCAGAAGTCGGCGAACTGGTCGTGGATGAACGCCCGGCTGGTCAGCGTGAGCCGGTCCAGCTGGGCGTGCGCGGCGGCGATCAGCTGCGGATGCCGGTGACCGAAGTTCAGTGCGGAGTAGCCGGCCAGGCAGTCCAGGTAGCGCTTGCCGTCCACGTCGGTGAGCCAGGCGCCCTCGGCGGACGAGATCACCACCGGCAGCGGGTGGTAGTTGTGCGCCGTCCAGCGCTCGGCGTCCCGGACCGCTCCCGGCGTCCGCAGGATGTCATCCACTATCACTTGCTTGCCTTTCCCTGACGGAGTCGCAGTGTGCAGCACTTCGGTCCGCCGCCGGCCTTACGCAGCTCGGACAGGTCGACACCGATGGTTTCGTAGCCCCGGTCGCGCAGCTTGGCGGCCAGGTCGGTGGCCTGCGCGGGCAGCACCACGTGCCGCCCGTCGCTGACCGCGTTCAGCCCCAGCACCTCGGCGTCGGCCATGGTGGCGTGCACCGCGTCGGGGAAGAGCCGGCGCAGCACCGCCCGGCTGCCCGGGGAGAACGCCTCGGGCAGGTACGCCACGGTCCGCTCGTCGAGCACTGTCAGCGCGGTGTCCAGGTGGTAGAAGCGCGGGTCGACCAGTTGCATGGTGATCACCGGGTAGCCGAAGACCTCCTGCAACTGGGCGTGTGCGGCGTGTGCCGTGCGGAAGCCGGTGCCGGCGAGTAGGTGGTCACCGGCCAGCAGGACGTCGCCCTCGCCCTCGTTGACGTGCTTCGGGTCGTACATCTCGAAGCCGGCGGCCTCGAACCAGGCCCGGTACGCCGGCGCCTCGTCGGCGCGCTGCGGGTCACGGAACTGCACCGCCATCGCCTTGCCGTCGATCACGGTGCCGCCGTTGGCGGCGAAGACCATGTCGGGCAGGCCGGGCACCGGAGTGATCTCCTCGACGGTGTGGCCCAGGTCACGGTACGTCTGGCGCAGCTGCTCCCACTGCCGGACGGCCAGCGCCGCGTCGACCGGCGCGCTCGGGTCCATCCAGGGGTTGATGGCGTAGTCGACGGCGAAGTACGTCGGCCGGCACATCAACAGGCGCTGGCTGGTGGCGTCCATCGTCATTGTCCTGCTCCCAGGGGTCGGGCGCGCCCGGCCACCGTGGCCCACGGGCTGGCGCCGTGACTCAACGTTATGCGGCGTCAGCGGCAGGATCCACCACCGAGAGTTGCGCAGACCGAAGATTCGTTGCGTCTGGGCGGTTCCCGGATGTGATTCGTTGCGTCACGGCGGCGTCCGTCGGAAATCGCGCTTCGGGCCACCCAACGCCGGGCCGCTCACCCATCCGGCGGCGTCGCTACGCCGGGGAAGTCGTCGTCGTCCCTGTCGAGGGACTGTCAACCCCCGGACACACTTCAGGGGCGGCGAACCGCCGCCCCTGAAAGGGTGTCGCCCGGCCGGTGAACCACCGGACTGGTCGGGCTGCCGGCGAACCGCCGGCTGTTCGCCGGTGCATCACCGGCGAGCGGAACAGTGCCCGCTAGAAACGATCGACAAACTGTGAGTCAAGCCACTCGCGGAAGCGCTGCACCCAGTCGCCGTCGGTGGTCGGCCAGTCGAACTGGCCGGTCATCGCGAGCACCCCGATCACGACCGCGGCCAACCCGATCAGCACGCCGAAGAGCGCGTCGGTAGTGCCGGCGACGTGCCGACGGCGGGTGGCCATCAGGCCGAGCACCGCGAGCACCGCACCGAACGCGCCGAGGCCGATGCCGTACCCGGCCAGGGTGCCGGTCAGCACGAACATCGCGCCGGCGACCGAGACGATCAGGCCGAGCGTGGCGAGCAGGCTGGCGCGTGGCTTCGGGCCCCGCGTCACCGGCGGCTCGGGCGTGGTGACGCCCGGAGTCGGGTCGACGGGGCGGTCCGTGGTGGCCCGGTCGGTGGTGTCGGACCGCCGGGTGACGCTGTCGCGCTCGGCGGTGCGTGCCGTGCTCGGGGTGACGGTGGGCCGGGCGTCGGTCTCCGCAGTCTCTGCGGTGCCGGTGCGGGCCTCGGAGGCGCCCGGGTGGGTCGTGCCGGACACGGGCTCGGGTGCGACGGGACGGGTGGCGCCGTTGGACGGTTCGGGCGCGACCGGGCGAGCGGTGCCGGCCCGGGGCTCGGGCTCCACCGGCCGCGCGGTGGCGGCGCGGGCAACCGCCGCCCGCTCGTTGGCCCGCCGCTCGGCCTCACTGGTCTGGCCGTCGGTGGCGCCCGCGCTGCGGTACGTCGTCTGGTCGGCGTCGCGGTCGGTGACCACCGGCCGGCCGGCGTTGTCACCGGTCGGGCCGGTCTCGGTGACCGCGGTGTCGCGGCCGTCCACGCGGCCGTCGAGGTTCTCGTCCCGCGTCGGTGCCGGCTCGGACCGGCGGGACAGCGAAGGAATCCTGACCACTACACACCTCCTGATGAATGCGTGGTGGCCGACGGAAAGGGTGGCACCCACGCGGTGTCGTACCTCAAATACCCACCTGGGCGTTTCCTGACACCAATCCTGGGTACGAGCGCCGAGCCCGGCTGATGCGGGCCCTGATCGGCGCGCGGCCCGGGCCGGGCGGGACTGGCTATCCTTGGCACCCGTGCCAGAGGGACACACGATCCACCGCTTGGCGGCCCGGCACGCCGAGCTGTTCGCCGGGGACAAGCTGCACGCCGCGAGCCCGCAGGGTCGTTTCGCCGAGGGTGCGGCCCGGCTCTCCGGGACCGTGCTGGACGGCACCGAGGCGTACGGCAAGCACCTGCTGCACCACTACGCCGGTGAGCTGACCGTGCACGTACACCTCGGGCTGTACGGCAAGTTCGCCGACGGGCCGGGGGAGCCGCCGGAGCCGGTCGGCCAGGTGCGGCTGCGGCTGGCCAGCGACCGGCACTGGCTCGACCTGCGTGGCCCCACGGCCTGCGAGCTGCTCACCCCGCCCGAGGTGGCGGCACTGCGGGACCGCCTCGGGCCGGATCCGTTACGCGGCGACGCCGACCCGGAGCGGGCGTACGCCCGGATCTCGCGCAGTGCCACACCTCTCGCCGCGCTGCTGCTGGACCAGTCGGTGGTGGCCGGCACCGGCTTGATCTTCGTGACCGAGGCGCTGTTCCGGGCCGGGCTGTCGCCTACGATGCCCGGCCGGCAGCTGACCGGAGCCGGTTGGGACGCGCTCTGGGCGGACCTGGTCGGGCTGATGCGGCTCGCCGTGGAGCACGGCCGCATCGACACGGTCCGCGATGCGCACCTGCCCGAGGCGATGGGCCGCCCGGCCCGGGTGGACCGGCACGGTGGCGAGGTGTACGTCTACCGCCGCCCCGGGGCGCCCTGCCACGTCTGCGGCACCGAGATCAGCCGTGGTGAGCTTGCCGGGCGCAACCTCTACTGGTGTCGTACCTGTCAGGTGGATTGAGCCGGTCGTCCTGACGCTGAGCGGCTTCAGTCGGCGTCGAGCAGCCAGCGGACCACCTCGATATTCTGCGCAAAGACAACGTCGTCGGCGACGCTCCAGGCCAGCGTGTGCCCGATCGTCCAACCCCGAGCCCGCTCCCGGTCCAGCCCCAGCTCGGCACAGAGCCGGTCCAGCCGGTGCCGGACGGCGGCCGGTGAGTGCCCCAACTCCTGGCCGCGCACCATCGGCACCACCGAGAACTCCCGTTCCCCGGTCAGCGGTTTCGGGTCGATCGCCAGCCACGGCCCCCGGTCGCCGGGGAGCGCGTCGGCGGCGAGCACGTTGCCGGCGTGCAGGTCCTGATTGACCAGCACCTGCTCACCCTGGCTCGACGCCAGGTCGCCGAGCAGGTCGAGCGCCGCGTCGAGCAGCCGCCGCTGGTACGGCCGGCCGGTCCGTTCCCAGGCCCGGGGCATCCGGTCGATCCAGCCGGCGGCCTCCTGCGCCAGCGGGGTGAACGGCGCGCCGGCCGGTCGCCAGAGCCGGGGGAGCAGCCCGATCACCGCGTCGAGCGCCCGGTCCGGCGGAAGGTCGTGCAGGGGAGTGCCGGGCTGGCAGCGTTCCAGCAGCAGGGCGCGCCGCCCGGGGTCGTGGGCGAGCAGGCGGATCGCCGCGTCACCGTCCCAGTGGGCCAACGCGTCGGCCTCGTGCCGGCTCTCCTCGTCGGGGTACTGGAGCTTCAGCACCGCCGCCGTGCCGTCGGGCAGCTGAGCGGGGAGCGCCAGCGAGGCGTACGCGTACCGGAAGGGTGGGTCGAGTCGCAGCGACCACTGCTGCGCGCACTCCGCCAGCCACGTCGGGAGGGTGGCCAGCCAGGCGCGACCGGCGGGTGATCCGCGTACCCAGTCAAGTCCCTCGGGCAGATCCATCTGGTCCTCCTGGGCTGTCACGGCGTTCCTGTGCCGGTCCACAGTGGCTAGCGTGGACGGGTGCAGATTGGCGAGGAGGATCGATGACCCCCGACGACGAGAAGTTTCTCCGCCAGGCCGTGGAGATCGCCAGGCGGGCTGGGGCGTCCGGCGAACGGCCGTTCGGCTCGCTGCTTGTCGACGCGGCCGGCGTGGTCCTGGTCGAGGACCACAACACGGTGGTCTCCGACGCGGACATCAGCGCGCATCCGGAGTTGAAGCTGGCCGTCTGGGCGGCCCGGGAGCTTCCGCCCGAGGTGGCTGCCGGCACCACCATGTTCACCAGTTGCCAGCCCTGCGGGATGTGTGCGACAGCGATCGAGCGGTCTGGCCTCGGCCGGGTGGTGTACGCGCTGTCCAGCGAGCAGTTCGAGGAGGTCAAGCCGCCCACCCCGGCGCTGCCCCCGGTCCGGTACGAGGGGCCGGCGCTGTTCGAGGAGGCACGTCGGCCGATCGACGACTACTACTGACCGAAGCTGTCCCGCTGTGGTGTGACGCAGCCGGAATTGACAGTCGGCCGGCTGCCGGAGCAGGGTTGACCGGTGACAACGATGTCAACGGACAAAAGGGAAGGGATTGTGTGCATGATCCTCTCCCTACCGCACCCGGTTCGCGGTGTCCCCTTGACGGTTTCCCGGCGCGGACCCGGTCTGTCCGCCGATCCTGGCCGTATGTCCCTTTCCTACCCAACGGTGACCAGCTGAGATGACCGACGTGCCCCGATCCGACGCCGCAACGACCCCCGCTCCGGCGGGGTCGACAGACCTGCCCGATCTGGACGACTTCCTCGCCGACCAGACCCGGACCTTGCTCGACACCGCCCGCCGCTCGGTACGGGCCGAGGGCGGCTTCTGGTGGTTGACCGACGACCGCACCCCGGATCGGGGCGAACCGATCCACACCTGGATCACCTGCCGGATGACCCACGTGGCAGCCCTCGCCCATCGCAACGGCGACCCGGACGCCGCCGCCCTGGTCGACCACGGGGTCGCCGCGCTCAGCACGCTGCTGCGCGACGACCGGTACGGCGGCTGGTTCAGCGCGGTGGACCAGCAGGGCGCACCCGTCAACGACCGCAAGGCCGGCTACGACCACGCGTTCGTGCTGCTCGCCGCCTCCAGCGCGGCGCGCGCCGGACGGCCCGGCGCGGACCGCTTGCTCGCGGACGTGCTGGCCGTCGTGCGGGACCGGTTCTGGGACGAGGACGCCGGGGCGGTCCGCGAGTCGTGGAACCGCGACTGGACGGTCACCGAGGACTACCGGGGCGCCAACAGCAGCATGCACATGGTCGAGGCGTTCCTCGGCGCTACCGCCGCCACCGGCGACGCGAGCTGGGCCGACCGGGCCCTGCGGATCGCCACCCACCTCGTGCACGGTGAGGCGGCCCGGCACGACTGGCGGCTGCCCGAACACTTCACCACCGACTGGTCGCCGCTGCCCGACTACAACCGGGACCAGCCCGCCGACCCGTTCCGGCCGTACGGCTCCACCATCGGGCACTGGCTGGAGTGGGCCCGGCTGCTGCTGGAGCTGGAGGCGGTGCTGCCGCAGCCACCCCGCTGGCTGCTCGCCGACGCCCGCGCCCTGTTCGCCGCCGCCGTGCGTCGCGGCTGGGCCGCCGACGGCGCGGACGGCTTCGTCTACACGATCGACTGGGACGACCGGCCGGTGGTGCGCTCCCGGATGCACTGGGTGCTCGCCGAGGCCGTCGGTGCGGCGATCACCCTGCACCGGCGCACCGGGGACGCGGTCTACCTCGACTGGTACCGGGCCTTCTGGGCGTACGCCCGCCGCAGTCTCATCGACCAGACCGGATGGCGGCACGAGTTGGACGCGCAGAACCGGCCCGCCGGCACGGTCTGGCACGGCCGACCGGACGTCTACCACGCCTACCAGGCGGTACTGCTGTCCCGCGCGGCCGACGGGCTCGGTGGCCCCGGCCCGCTCGCACCGGGGGAGGTGACCGCGTGATCGTCGTCGCGGGTGAGGCACTGATCGACCTGGTCGTCACCGCCGAGGGTCAGCGGGCGGTGCCGGGTGGCTCCCCGGCGAACGTCGCTGTCACACTGGCCCGGCTCGACCAGCCGGTACGACTGCTGGCCCGGCTCGCCGACGACGAGTACGGTCGGCAGCTCGTCGAGCACCTGAGCGCCAACCGGGTGGACCTGGGGTGGGCGGTGCACGCCGAGGAGCCCACGTCGGTGGCGGTGGCCACGCTGAACGCCGCCGGGCAGGCCAGCTACGAATTCCGGCTGGCCGGTGCGGCGGACTGGCAGTGGACGCCGCGCGAGCTGCCCGAACTGGCCGGAACACCGGCGGTCGCGTTGCACACCGGATCCCTCGCGCTCGCGCTGGCCCCCGGTGCGGAAGTGCTGGAGGGCCTGCTCGCCCGGGAACGCCAGCGGGACGGGCTCACCGTCTCCATCGACCTCAACCTGCGGCCGAGCATCGTCACGGACCGGGCGGCGGAGCAGGAGCGGGTACGCCGGCAGATCCGCCTCGCGCACCTGGTCAAGGCCAGCGACGAGGATCTGGCCTGGCTCTACCCGGACCGGTCGCTGGCCGACGTGATGACCGAGTGGCGGGCGGCCGGGGTGTCCTGCGCCGTGGTGACCCGGGGCGGCGAGGGTGCCTGGCTGCTCGCGCCCGACGGCTCGCTGCACGAGGAGCCGGCGGTGCGGACCACTGTTGTCGACACCGTCGGTGCCGGCGACTCGTTCACCGGTGGCCTGCTGGCCGCGCTGGCCGACCTCGACGCGCTCGGTGACCGGCCAGCCGACCGGCTCGCCGCGGTGACCGGGCCGCAGTGGGGTGTGGTCCTCCGGCGGGCCGCCACGGTGGCCGCGTTGACCTGCGCCCGCCGCGGCGCCAACCCGCCCACCCGCGCCGAGGTCGAAGCCCTCCTCACCACCAACCCCGCCTGACCCTGCCCGCGCCGCCCCTCCCCACCTCCGCGATCTTGCGCTTTCTGTCCCGGCAGAGCGGGCGATATGCCGACAAAGCGACAACAGAAACCGCAAGATCGCGCGTGCGGTGGGGTGGGGTGTGGGCGCGGGGCCGGGGGAGGGAGGGGGTTAGGGGAGGCCGCGCTTCAGCAGGGTGGTGGGGAGGACCGTTGTGGAGGGCGGGGTGTCGTCGCCGGCTATCCGTTGGAACAGTCGCTCGGTGGCGACCCTCGCCAGCTCCCGGGTGTCGTACGCGACGACGGTCAGCGGCCGGGGCATCAGGTGGGCCAGTTCGAAGTCGTCGAAGCCGACCAGCGCGGCGTCACTGCCCCGCCGGTGCAACTCCTGGAGCGCACCGACGGTGAGCCGGTTGTTGGCGCAGAAGAACGCGGTGGGCGGCTCCGGGAGGTCGAGGAGCGCGGCGACCGCCCGCCCGGCCTCCTCGGGAGCGATGAGCCGTTCGCGGACCAGCGAATCGTCCGGCTCGACTCCGGCGGCGTCCAGCGCCGCCCGGGCCCCGGTCAGCCGCTCACGCATGGTGGGCACACTCGGCGCGCCGAGCAGCAGCCCGACCCGCCGGTGCCCCTCGTCGAGCAGCGCGTTGACCCCGGCCTGACTGCCGCCCCGGTTGTCCAACAGCACGGCGTCGGCTTGCAGCCCCTGCGGCGGCCGGTCCAGGAACACCACCGGCATGCCCAGCTCGACCTCACGCCGCAGGAACGAGTGGTCGAGGCCCGCCGGCACCACCAGCAGACCGTCGACCCGGCGTTGGGTGAAGTCCTGGAGCAGGGCGCGTTCCCGCTCCGGGTCCTCCTCGGAGGACGCGGTGATCAGCATGGTGCCGTGGGCGGCGGCGATCTCGGCGGCGACGCTGGCGATGGTCGCGTAGAACGGGTTGGCGATTTCCTCGATCAGCAGCCCGACGGTGGCGTTGAGCTGCCGGGAGCGCAGGTTACGAGCGATGTCGTTGCGCCGGAAGCCCAGCTCGGCGATGGCGGCCAGCACCCGGCCGACCAACTCCTGCCCCACCGGCTCGTCGTTGACGACCCGGGAGACCGTCTTCAGGCTGACGTCGGCCCGCCGGGCCACGTCGACCATGGTGGGGCGCCGACGCGTCGTCGGCCGGGTCGGGGTCTGGGTCACGGGGTGGTCCTCCACGGCGGGCGCGGGTCAACGGTCGAGCGCGGCGAGCGCGTCGACCGCTTTTCGGGCGGCGATGAGCACCGGATCCCACACCGGCGCGTACGGCGGAGCGTAGCCCAGGTCCAGCTGCGTCATATCGTCCACCGTCATGCCGTTCCACAGCGCCACGGCCAGCGTGTCGATCCGTTTGGCCGCCTCGGACCAACCGACGATCTGCGCGCCGAGCAACCGGCCGCTGGGACGCTCGGCGATCAGCTTGACCGTCATCGGCCGGGAACCGGGGTAGTAGCCGGCCCGATTGGTCGACTCGGCGATCACCGAGACGAACTCGAAGCCGGCAGCCTTGGCGTCGCGTTCGCGCAGACCCGTCCGACCGACCTCCAGGTCGCAGACCTTGGTCACCGCCGTGCCGATCACGCCCGTGAAGGTGGCGTACTCGCCGCCGATGTTGATCCCGGCGACCCGGCCCTGCTTGTTGGCGTGCGTGCCGAGCGGCACGTGCACCGGCAGCCCGCTGACCCGGTGCAGGGTCTCCACGCAGTCGCCGGCCGCCCAGATCCCGGGGAGCCCGGGCACCCGCATCCGGCGGTCGACCCGGATCGCTCCGGTCGGCCCGAGAGGCAGCCCGGCCGCCTCGGCGAGCGCGGTGTTGGGGCGTACGCCGAGACCCAGGACGACGACGTCGGCCGGGATCGACCCCTCTTCGGTGACCACGGCGGACACCCGGCCGTTGTGCTCCTCCAGGCCGGTCACCGGCAGGCTGCCCCGGATCGTGATGCCGAGGCCGCGCATCGCGTCGGCGACCAGCTCGCCCATGTCGCTGTCCACCGTCGACATGGGCTGCTCGCCCGCCTCCACCAGGGTCACCGAGAGGCCGCGTTGGATCATGGCCTCGGCGATCTCGACGCCGATGTATCCGCCGCCGATCACCACCGCCCGGCGCGGCTGAGGGTCGGCGTCGAGCCAGTCGCGCAGCGCCGCCCCGTCGTCGAGGGTCTGCATGCCGAACACCCCGTGCGCGTCGGTGACCGCCCACGGTGGCTTCACCGGCACCGCGCCGGTGGCGTACATCAGGTCGTCGAAGCGTTCACGGACCTCGCCGCCGTCCTCCAGGTTCTGGGCCACCACCTCGCGGCGCTCCAGGTCGATGGTCGTGACCTCGTGGCGCATGCGGACGTCCATCGCGTGCTCCCGGCGGAAGACCTCCGGATCGCGGGCGATCAGCGCCTCGGGGTCGGGCACCAGCCCGCTGATCCAGTACGGGATGCCGCACGCCGAGTAGGAGGTGAAGTGGCCGCGCTCGAAGACCACGATCTCCAGGTCGTCGCGACCACGGCGGCGTCGGGCCTGGGACGCCGCCGACATTCCGGCGGCGTCCCCGCCGATGACGATCAGCCGTTGGGCCACGAGTTCATCCTGTCACGCGACGATCAGCCGCGGGTCTGCCGCGCGACGTCCTGCACCACGTCGGTGAGTTGGCCGGTGCGCTCGAACACGGCGCGCTGCCGTGCCGCGCCGCTGCCGTGCCGGCGCAGCCCAGCCAGCAGGTCGGTCACCTCGGCCCAGTCGCCGTGCTCCTCCAGCGCCGGCCGCATCCGCTCGACGAACCGGTCCAGCAGCTCCCAGGCCGGGGCCAGCTCGCCCGTGGTGACGTCGACGCCCTCACCCTCGAGGCCGTCGTGGGCGGCCCGCCAGTGCGCGCCGACCAGCAGGTGGTGGTCGGTCCGCAACGCCGGGCGGCCGGCCTCGACATCCGCCATCGCGGTGGCCACCAGCGCCCGGACCAGGGCGGCGACCAGCACCGCGTCGTCCACCGACGGGCAGACGTCGCCGATGCGCAGCTCCACCGTCGGGTACTTCGCCGACAGCCGGGCGTACCAGTAGAGCATCCCCTCGTCCAGCATCACCCCGGTGGAGATCAACTGGCGGATCAGCCGCTGGTAGTGCTCATGCGACTCCAGGAACGGCGTCGGCGCCACCGACGGCCAGCGCTCCCACTCCACCGAGCGCCAACTGGCGTAGCCGGTGTCCTCGCCCCGGGCGAACGGCGAGTTGGTGGTCACCGCCTGCAGCATCGGCAGCCACGGCCGGACGTGGTTGAGCACCTGCACGCCGGTGTCCGGGTCGGGCACCCCCACGTGCACGTGCATCCCGTTGTTGCCGGGGCCGGGAACGAGCAGCCGGAACCGCTCGATCATCCGGTCGAAGCGGGGCTTGTCCACCACCGGTGGCACCGGGCCGTCCACCGGGCCGGTGCCGATGGCGAGCAGCCGTACGCCGGCCCGTTCGGCGGCGTCGGAGAGCGCCCGACGCAGGACGCCGAGGGAGTGCCGGATCGACGAGAGCTCCAGACCGGGCGGGCTGCCGATCTCGATCTGACTGGTCTGGAACTCCCGCTCCACCTGCCCGCGGAGTTCGGCCGGAACCTGCTCCATGACCAGGTCCACGGCCGGAACCGCAGCCCCGGTGTGCGGGTCGACGAGCAGGAACTCCTCCTCGACACCCACGGTGAGCAATCCGGTCGCCGCAGCCATGTCGCTGGGCACCTCGGCCACCTGACCGGTCATCGACATCACCCGTCCGTTTCCACCGTTCGCGGTCCGTCCGCGTCGGTCCGCCGTTGGTTACCCAACGTGGCGATGCCGGGAAACGTGGCGGCGACACGTCGTACTGGGTCGGGCCGCCGGATTCGGCTGGGCGACGTGACAGCGGGTCCTATGCTGAGCCCGTGCCGGTGCTGCTGGGCTTTGTCGGGGTCGCGTGGATGTCCGCGTTCGCCCAGCTCACCCTGCTCGCGGGCCGCCCGGCCGACCTGCTCGCGGGTGCCGCATTGACCGCCCTGGTGCTGCTCGCGGTGGTGCTGGCGGCCCGGGTGCGGGACCGGGCGGGCGCGTCCGGTGCCGGGCCACGGTGGGCTGGTCTGCGGGCCCGCTCCCGAAGTCGCCGAATGCCCCGCCAGATCGACCCGGATGCCGCCGGTCGCCCTCGTCCCCGTGCTCCGGGGCACCCCTCGGCCGCGTAGCGCCCGCCGCCGCGCGGCCGATCCCGCCGTCACCGGCCCCCTCGCTGAGCGGACGCCGCCCGGGGGAGGGCCTCACCGGAATCGGACCGAGGGGTTTCCCATGCTTGCCTTCGCACCACTGCACGACACTGTCGCCGCTGCCGGCAGCGCGCTGTCCTGGCTCACCGAGCTGCTCGAACCACTGGCCGGCGGCGCGGCGACCGCCGCCGCCATCGTGCTCTTCACCATCGCCGTCCGCCTGCTGATCTCGCCGCTGACCGTCGCGCAGGTCCGCGGCGAGCGGCGCCGCGCGGCGCTCGCCCCACAGGTGCGTGACCTTCAGCAGCGGTACGCCGACGACCCGGCGACGCTTCAGCGCGAGGTGTTCACGTTGTACCGCGAGGCCGGCGCGAACCCGATCGCCGGCTGCCTGCCGTTGCTCCTCCAGGCGCCGTTCCTGCTGGTGTTGTACCGGTTGTTCAGCACCAGCGAGGGTGGCACCGGGTTGCTGGACGAGCGGTTGACCGGGGTGCGGCTGGGTCACCATCTCAGCGACGGGCTGACCGGGGCGGCCGGGCCGCTGTTCGGCGTACTGCTCGTGGTGTTGCTGGCGGTGGCCTGGTGGTCGTCGCGGCGGGCCCGCCGGGCGTCGGCGGCGGTGGGCACGGTGGCCGGTACGCCGACCGAGGGGCCGGGTGCGGCCACGCTCGGCCGGTTGCTGCCCCTGCTGCCGTTCACGACGGTGCTGGTGGCGCTGGTGCTGCCGCTCGCCGCGGTGATCTACCTGGTGACCACCAGCGTCTGGTCGGCCATCGAGCAGGCGGTGCTCCGCCGCCCGCAGGCAACTCCGACTGCCGACGTAGATCGACGTTGACAACTGTGTGGACGGGAAGTACAACTCTGAGAGAGCGCTCTCTCGATCCGTCCCCGCAGAGAGGCACGTCCATGCCACCTCCCTCAGCGGCCCCCGCCGCCCCGCTCGTCCGACGTCGGCTGCGGCTGGCCTCCGTCCTGCTCGTCGCCACCACCACCGTCCTGGCCGCCGCCACCGTCACCGCGCAGGCGGCCGTGCCGCCACCCCCGGCCGGCTGGAGCACGGTCTGGAGCGACGACTTCACCGGCGCGGCCGGCAGCCTGCCGTCGTCCGCCAACTGGATCATCGACACCGGTCACAGCTATCCCGGTGGCCCGGGCAACTGGGGCACCGGCGAGATCCAGAACTACACCGCCAGCACCGCCAACGTCAGCCACGACGGTGGCGGCAACCTGCGGATCACGCCGCTGCGCGACAGCGGTGGCGGCTGGACCTCCGCCCGGATCGAGACCGTGCGCAGCGACTTCAAGGCCCCGGCCGGCGGCGTGCTGGCCATCGAGGGCCGGATCCAGATGCCGAACGTCACCGGTGCCGCAGCTGCGGGCTACTGGCCGGCGTTCTGGGCGCTCGGCGCGCCCTACCGGGGCAACTACCAGAACTGGCCGGGCATCGGTGAGTTCGACGTGATGGAGAACGTCAACGGCATCAACTCGGTCTGGGGCGTGCTGCACTGCGGCGTCGCACCGGGCGGGCCGTGCAACGAGTCCAACGGCCTCGGCGCGTCCCGGGCCTGCCCGGGCGCGAGCTGCCAGTCCGCGTTCCACACCTATCGGTTCGAGTGGGACGCCTCGATCAGCCCCCAACAACTGCGCTGGTACGTCGACGGGCAGCTCTACCACACCGTCACGTCCAGCCAGGTCGGTGCGTCCGCCTGGTCGCAGATGACCTCGCACGCGGGCTACTTCCTGCTGCTCAACGTCGCGATGGGTGGGGCCTTCCCGAACGGCGTGGCCGGCAGCGGCACGCCGACCCCTGCCACCGTCCCGGGGCGGCCGATGCTCGTCGACTACGTGGCGGTGTACCAGCGCGGCGGCGGCAGCACCCCGCCGCCCACCACGCCGCCACCCGGCGGCACGAGGGACGCGTACGCGCAGATCCAGGCCGAGTCGTTCAACGCGCAGAACGGCGTGATCGTGGAGGCGTGCTCCGAAGGCGGGCAGAACATCGGGGCGCTGCGTAACGGGGACTGGGTTCGCTACGACAACGTCGAGTTCGGCTCCACCTCGGCGCGGGACTTCGTGGCGCGGGTGGCCTCCGGCGCGGGCAGCGGGGTGAGTGGCCTGGTGGAGGTACGGCTGGACAGCCCGACTGCCACGCCGATCGGCAGCTTCGCGATCGGCAACACCGGCGGCTGGCAGAGCTGGCGCTCGGTGCCCGGCAACGTGGGAGCAGTGACCGGTCGGCACTCCGTGTACCTGACCTTCACCAGTGGCCAGCCGAACGACTTCGTCAACGTCAACTGGTTCACCTTCCGCCGCTGACCGGGGTGTCCCGGGCCGCCCGTCGCGATGGTCACGCGACGGGCGGCCCGCGCATCCGTGTCGACCCCTGGACAGAAACAGTTAACTGTCTTAATAATTAGCGCCAACGTTGACGTCCATAAATGCCCGCCCGGGCCCGGAGGGTCGCATGAAACGCTCCAGAACCCTTGTCCTGTCCCTCGTCGCCACCCTGGTGGCGGCACTCGGCGCGGCCTGGGTGGCGCTGCCCGCGTACGCCGCCGGAGTCACCGCCAGCTTCGTCAAGACCGCCGACTGGGGCTCCGGTTGGGAGGGGAAGTACACCATCACCAACGGCGGCGGCTCGACCATCAACGGCTGGAGCCTCACCTTCGACCTGCCGTCCGGCACCACACTCGGCAGCTACTGGGACGCGTTGCTCACCTCCGCGGGCCAGCGGCACACCTTCACCAACCGGTCCTGGAACGGCGTCATCGCCCCGGGTGCCTCGGTCTCCTTCGGTTTCCTGGCCGGCGGCTCCGGCTCACCGAGCGGCTGCCAGCTCAACGGCGCGGCCTGCGGCGGCGGCACCCCGCCCACCACGCCGCCGCCCACCACCCCACCGCCCACCACGCCGCCTCCGACGACCCCGCCGCCGACCGACCCGCCCACCGGTGACCTGCCCAAGCACCTGCTGACCGGCTACTGGCACAACTTCGACAACCCGGCCGTCGAGCTGCGGCTGCGCGACGTGCCCGCCGAGTACGACCTGGTGGCCGTCGCCTTCGCCGAGGCCACGTCGACACCCGGCGCGCTCACCTTCGGCATCGACCCCGGGCTCGCCGCGTCGCTCGGCGGCTACACCGACGCGGACTTCACCAACGACGTCCGCACCCTGCACAGCCGGGGCAAGCGGGTGATCCTCTCGGTCGGCGGTGAGACCGGCCGGGTCACCGTGAACGACGCCGCGTCAGCCACCGTGTTCGCCGACACGGCCGCCGCGCTGATCGCCCGGTACGGCTTCGACGGGATCGACATCGACCTGGAGAACGGCCTCAACCCGACGTACATGGCGCAGGCGCTGCGCGCGCTGCGAGCCAAGGTCGGGTCGAGTTTGATCATCGCGATGGCCCCGCAGACCATCGACATGCAGAACCCGGCCGGCGGCTACTTCAAGCTGGCGCTCGACATCAAGGACATCCTCACCGTCGTCAACACCCAGTTCTACAACTCCGGGGCGATGCTCGGCTGCGACCAGAACGCCGCGTACGGCCAGGGCACCGTGAACTTCATCGTCGCGTTGGCCTGCATCCAGTTGGAGGCCGGGCTCCGCCCCGACCAGGTCGGCCTCGGCCTGCCCGCCGGAGCGGGTGCGGCCGGTGGCGGCATCGTCGCGCCCAGCGTCGTCAACGCCGCCCTGGACTGCCTGGCCCGGGGCACCAACTGCGGCAGCTTCCGCCCGCCGCGCACGTACCCCGGCATCCGGGGCGCGATGACCTGGTCGGTGAACTGGGACGTCAGCAACGGCAACGGCTTCGCCAACACGGTGGGCCCACACCTGGACACTCTGCCCTGACAGCCCAGGCTGACGCTTGTTCACAAGTCAGCGGTAACCGGTAGCTCGGATCAGCGGCCGGCGGTCACCGACCGCCGGTCGCCGCGCTCCCGACGCTTGCGGACCTTACGGATCACCCAACTGACCACCATGACGACGAAGACGGCGCCGATCGCGTAGTTGAACCAGTCGCTGTAGCGCGCGACGTCCTGCCAACGGCTCCCGAGCGCGTAACCGGCGCCCACGATGAGGCCGTTCCACACCCCGCTGCCGATGGTGGTGAGCAGGATGAATTCGCCCAGCGGCATCCGGTTGGCCCCGGCCGGCACGGAGACCAGGCTGCGGACCACCGGCACCACCCGGCCGATCAGCACCGCCCACCGACCGTGCCGCTCGAACCACCTGTCGGCCCGCTCCAGGTCGTCGCTGTCCACCAACGGGATGCGGTCCAACCAGCGCTTGAGTCGATCCTCGCCGAGCGCCGCGCCCAGCCAGTAGAGCACCAACGCGCCGACCAGCGAGCCGACCGTCGCGGCCAGCACCACCACCACGACGTTGAACTGACCCTCGTGCGCCAGGAAACCGGCGAGCGCCAGCACGACCTCGCTGGGGATCGGCGGGACGATGCTCTCCAACGCCACCAGCAGCGCCACGCCGACCGGGCCCATCGCCTCGATCACCGAAGCCACCCAGCCGGTCAACCCGGTGAACTCGGACGGGTCGCCAGCCTGGGCGTACGCCATTGTCGTCCTTCCGCGTCGGTGCTCGGGATCGTACGGTCATACCCACCGGAGCGGTCGTTACACCTCGGGGTGCAGGGCGGTGTCCGCCGGCCCCTGCCGCCAGCCGGTGAACACCACTGTCAGCCCGGCGCGCGACGGGGCGCAGCAGAAGGGCCCGGCCACCGCGTCCGCCGCCGGATCCAGCGGGACGAGCCGGACCAGTCGCCACGGCTCGTCGTCGACCCGGGCGCGGACGGTCAGCGCGTCGCCGGCCCGGCTGACCCGGACGGTCACCTCCCGACCCGCCCACTCCGGCACCGGCCCCACCGACCAGTCGGAGAACTCCCTGGTCACCACCGCGCCGAGCTGCACCTCCCCGTCGCTGATCTCGACGCCGGCCTTGGTCCAGGTGCGCTCGTCAACGCGGACGAACGCACCGGCCTGGTCGAACTGCGCCGAGAAGTCGAGCCGGAAGCTCACCTCCATGGCGGTGTCCACCGGCAGTGGTGCCAGCAGGGCCGGTCCGTTGTCGTGGACGAAGCCGTAGCTGGTCCTGCGCCAGAAGTCGCTGTCCGCCGCCGGCTCGACGACCAGCTCACCGGCCGGGCCCTCCTCGACGCGTACCGGCGGGTGCAGCCAGGCACCCCGGGACCAGTCCAACGGTTCGCTCGGCGGTACCAGGTCGTTTCCCATGGCAGGCACGATAACCAAGGGTTTGCCGCGGTGATCGATCGGAGATGTTTCTCCGGCATGGGTGACCGTTGGTATTCCGAAGCCGTCGTCTACTGCCTCGACATCGACACGTACGCCGACTCGGACGGCGACGGGGTCGGTGACATCCGTGGGTTGATCGGGAGGCTGGATTACCTGGCCCGGCTCGGGGTCACCTGCCTGTGGTTGCACCCGATCCACCCGTCACCGAACCGCGACGACGGCTACGACGTCACCGACTTCTACAACGTGGACCCGCGCTTCGGCACCCTCGGCGACTTCGCCGAGCTGCTGCACCAGGCGCAGAACCGGGGCATCCGGGTGATCATCGATCTGGTGGTCAACCACACCTCCGACGAGCACCCGTGGTTCCAGTCCGCCCGCTCGTCGCCGGACTCGCCGTACCGGGACTGGTTCGTCTGGTCCGACACCGAACCGGACGACCGGCACCAGGGCATGGTCTTCCCCGGCGAGCAGAAGGAGACCTGGAGCTACGACCGCACCGCCAAGGCGTGGTTCTACCACCGGTTCTACAAGTTCCAGCCCGACCTCAACTTCGCCAACCCGCAGGTCCGGGCCGAGGTCAAGAAGATCATGTCGTTCTGGCTCCAGCTCGGTGTCTCCGGCTTCCGAATGGACGCGGTGCCGTTCATCATCGAGCTGACCGAGCCCGGCAACCCGAACTCTCCGAAGGACTTCGAGTTCCTCACCGAGCTGCGCCAGCACGTCCAGTGGCGTCGCGGTGACGCCGTCCTGCTGGCCGAGGCGAACGTCGAGCCGGACCAGCTACCGACGTTCTTCGGCGACGCCAGCGGCTCCGGCAACCGGATCCACATGCTCTTCGACTTCATGCTCAACGGCCGACTCATGCTCGCCCTCGCCCGGCAGGACCCGGAGTCTCTGATCGAGGCGTTGCGCGACACCCCGAAGCTGCCGGTCGGCGGGCAGTGGGCCACCTTCCTGCGTAACCACGACGAGATCGACCTGTCCCGGCTCACCACCGAACAACGCAACCAGGTGTACGCGCAGTTCGGCCCGGACGAGAACATGCGCATCTACGACCGGGGCATCCGTCGCCGGTTCGCCCCGATGCTCGGTAACGACCGGCGGCGCATCGAGCTGGCGTACGCCCTGCAGTTCTCGATGCGCGGCACGCCGGTGCTGCGCTACGGCGAGGAGATCGGGATGGGCGAGGACCTGTCGCTGCCCGGTCGGGAGGCGATCCGTACCCCGATGCAGTGGTCGTTCCAGCCGAATGCCGGCTTCTCCACGGCGGACCCGGAGAAGCTGGTCCGTCCGGTGATCGACAAGGGTGAGTTCGGCTACCAGAACGTCAACGTCACCGCCCAGCGGGGCGACCCGAAGTCGCTGCTCGGCTGGTTCGAGCGCATGATCCGTACGCTGCGGGAGGCTCCGGAGATCGGCTCCGGCTCGACGACCCACATCGACGTGGCGATGCCGCCCGGAGTGCTCGCGCACCGGGCCGACGGGTCGACGGGCACGATGGTCTTCGTGCACAACCTGGGCACCGACGACGTGGAGGTCGACCTCAGCAGTCTCGAGCCGGAGGCGGACCAGCCGACCGACGTGCTCGCCGACCGTGGCTACGGCGAGCTGGGCAAGCTCGGCGCGGTGAAGGTCTCCGGCCACGGATACCGGTGGATCCGGCTCTGCCGGGGCCGGGGCTTCTGAGGCACGGCGATCCGGTGTGTCGTGGATCCGGCCATGGTCGTCACCGATAACTAGCAGTGGAAGGTTAAGCTCCTTCGATCGACCCCACGTTACCGGGAGGTAATCATGTCGGAGGAGCCCCGCGTCGCCATCGTCACCGGAGCCGCACGCGGCATCGGCGCGGCCACCGCCCGGCGGCTGGCCGCCGACGGAATGGCCGTCGCCGTGGTCGACATCGAGGAGGCCGCCACCAAGGAGACGGTGGACGCCATCGCCGCCGCCGGCGGCCGGGCGCTCGGGGTGGGCGCCGACGTCTCCGACCGCGACCAGGTCGAGGCGGCGGTGGCCCGGATCGCCGCCGATCTGGGCGCGCCCACCGTGCTGGTCAACAACGCCGGAGTGCTGCGCGACAACCTGCTGTTCAAGATGACCAACGCCGACTGGGACACGGTGATGGGAGTGCACCTGCGCGGCGCGTTCCTGTTCAGCCAGGCCGCCCAGAAGCACATGGTGGACCGCAGGTGGGGGCGGATCGTCAACCTCTCCAGCACCTCCGCGCTGGGCAACCGGGGCCAGGCGAACTACGCCGCCGCCAAGGCCGGTCTGCAGGGCTTCACCAAGACGCTCGCCATCGAACTGGGTCCGTTCGGGGTGACAGTGAACGCGGTAGCACCCGGTTTCATCGTCACCGACATGACCGCCGCCACCGCCGCCCGGATGAAGGTCGACTTCGACGACTTCCAGAAGCACGCCGCCGCCGAGATCCCGGTCCGTCGCCCGGGTCGGCCGGAGGACGTCGCCCACACCATCTCGTTCCTGGCGAGCGAGGGTGCCGGCTTCGTCTCCGGTCAGGTCATCTACGTCGCGGGCGGCCCCCGGGACTGACCCGCGCTGCCGACGAGGGCGCTCCGCTCGGCGGGACGCCCTCGTCGCCGGGTCAGGCCGGCGCGCGGCGGGTGCGCCAGAGCCAGAGCAGGCCGAGCACCGGCAGCACCAGCGGGATGTAGCCGTACCCGCTGCCGAACCCCGACCAGACCGTCTCGTCCGGGAACAGCTCCCTGTCGACCAGGCTCAGAATGCCGACCGCGACCACCCCGACCAGTTCCACGGAGCAGCATGCCAGCGCGACCCGCCGGCCGGCGTGCCCGGCGCGGGCCAATCCCACCGCCGCCACGATGTAGATGAGCGCGGCCACCCCGGAGAGCAGGTACGCCACCGGGGCCTCGTCGAACTTGGTGGCGATCTGCAGGCCGGCCCGACTCGTCGCCGCGATCGCGAAGAGCAGGTAGACCGCGATCAACAGCCGACCCGGGCCGGAGTTCGTACGCCGGGGGGCCTGCTCCGTCTCAACCACCGAGCACCTCCCAGGTCTGCTGCAATCGGACCACCACCACCGGGGCCACCAGGCAGACCGCACACACGATCGCCGAGCCCCAGCGGGTTGGTTCCATCCGGGCCAGCACCCAGGCCAGTGGCGGCAGGCACACCAGCGTGACCAGGTAGCCGAAGAAGGCGCCGGGCTCGCCGGGCCGCTCCCCGCCACCGACCGCGACGAGCGCCAGCACTGTCAACACGAGCAACGCCACTTCGAGTACGGCCAGACCGACGAACTGCACCCGGTCCGGCGGCCGGTGGCGTACCGCCGCCACCAGCGCCCACACCGCGACGAGCAGCGACAGCACGATCGGTACGGTCGCGACGAGCCCGTCCACCGGCGAATTCACCGGATCCACCCGGTCGTTGCCTCGGTCACCGGGACAGCCTACTAACCGTCGTAGTAAGCGGGTGCTCTGCCTCTCCGCGTGTGACGAGGGCCCGTCGAGGCGTCTCCCCGGTTCCTGTTCCCACGCCTTCCGGTGGGCGTCAGTCGGCGGCCGGCAGCCAGTAGACGGAGATGGCGACGAGCGGGTCCGGTCCGTCGTTGCGAATCTGGTGCGGCACCCTGCTCTCGAACGCCGTGACGTCCCCGGCCCGCAGCACCGCCGTCCGGTCGGCGAACGTCAACGTCCCGGTTCCGGACACGATGATCCACACCTCGCGGGACCGATGGACATCGAGGTCGTTGGACGTGTTCGGGGCCACCGACCAGCGCGCGACCTCGAACGGCGCGGGCGCCGTCGACGGGAACGGCAGCAGCGCGCGGTGCACGGGGCCGCCCTCGGCGAAGTCGTACCAGTGGTCAAACGTCACGGCGCCGCTGGCCGTCGCTGGATTCGTCGTTGGCATGTCGTCGACACTGCCGCGCCACCCCCGGGGTGTCTGGCGGCAATCGGACCTGACGTCGGCGAGAGCGCGCGGACGGTGTCGTCCGGGAGCGCGCGGGCGGGGGCGTCCGGGAGCGCGGGCGGGGGGCGTCCGGGATCGCGCGGACGGTGCCGTCAGGCCACCGGCGTTGTCGGTGCACCGGCGTCTGCCGTCAGCCGGCGGTTGGCGCGACGGCGTCCCCGAAACGAAGGTGGGCTGCTTCGATTGGTCGAACCCGCCGCCAGCATGGGCGCCGGGGCGACTAGCGTGGATCACGTCCGTGGCGTTGCCGCGGTGCGGGGAAACAGCGGAGGTACACGTGCGGTTCGGTTTGTTCGGCACCGGTCACTGGGCGATCGAGACGCACGGGAAGGCACTGCACGCCCATCCCGACGCGGAGTTGGTCGGGGTGTGGGGTCGCAACCCGGAGCGGGCCTCCGCGCTGGCCGAACGGTACGGGGTGCCCGCCTACGCCGACGTCGACGCGCTGATCGAGCAGTGCGAGGCGATCGCCGTCGCCCTGCCGCCCGACATCCAGGCCGACATCGCGGTCCGGGCGGCCCGCGCCGGCCGGCACCTGCTGCTGGACAAGCCGCTGGCGCTCAGCGTGGCCGACGCCGACCGTGTCGTGGCCGCCGCCGAGGAGTCCGGGGTCGCCTCGGTCGTCTTCTTCACCCAGCGGTTCCAGCCGAACGTGACAGCGTTCCTCGCCGCCACCGCCGCCGCCGGGGGCTGGCAGCACGGTCGGACCACCGCATTCGCCTCGATCTTCCAGGACGGCAGCCCGTACGGCGGCTCGTTGTGGCGTCGGGAGCACGGAGCGCTCTGGGACATCGCCCCGCACGCCCTGTCGATCCTCCTGCCGGTGCTGGGTCGGGTGACGCAGGTGGCGGCGATGAACGGACCGAGCGGGATGGTGCACCTGCTGCTCACCCACGAGGGCGGTGCCACCAGCAGCGCCTCGCTCTCGCTGGATGCCCCGACCGAGTCGATGGCCCGGGAGTTCGTGTTCTACGGCGAGAACGGCATCGAGAATGTCCCGTCCGGGGAGAACGACCCCGCCACCGCGTTCGGCGTCGCCATCGACCAACTGATTGAACAGGTGCGCGCCGGCACCCGGGACCACCGCTGCGACGTCCGCTTCGGCCGCGAGGTCGTGACCATCCTCGCCGCCGCCGAAACCGCCCGCACCGAATCCCGCACCATCCCCCTCCCCTAACCGAACCCGAACCCCGCCCTTGCCCTGCCCTTGCCCCACCGAGGTCGGTGGGGTGGGAGGTCGGTGGGTGGGGCGGGTTAGGTGGGGGTGGGTAGGGCGGCGTTCAGTTCGTCGGGGGAGTTGAACTGCTCTGGGGGCAGCGCCTGCAGCATCTGCAGCAGGGCCGTGCTGGCGCCGTTCTCCTGACCCCAGCGGATCAGGTCCTCCCGCGAGACCGGGTAGTCGAGCCCGGCCAGGTACTCCTGCAACTGCACGCCGGTGACGGTCATGTCGGCCGGCTACCCGATCGCGGTGGTCGTACACCGGTGTGGTTGGCACCCACCACGGCCCGGCGGCCGGCGTGTCGGCCCGCGACGCGCCCACGGTTTGCCGCAGCGGCGGCCGGGTAGCCGCTGGCATGCTGGTTCAGCGGCTCGGCGCGCCGAGCGATTTCGACCCGTTGCTGGAGCGCGTTCGCAACGCCCGGGTGGTGATGATCGGTGAGTCCACCCACGGCAGTTACGACTACTACCGGTTGCGTGAGCAGCTCACCCGCCGACTGATCGCGGAGTGCGGGTTCTCCTTCGTCGCCGTGGAGGGTGACTGGCCCGACTGTGATCGGGTGCACCGGTCGGTGACTGCCGCGCCGGGCGGCGCGCTCGAACCGCAGCTCGCGCTCGCCGAGTTCGAGCGATGGCCGACCTGGATGTGGGCCAATGCCGAGGTGGCCCGGTTCGCCAGCTGGCTGCGGGCCTGGAACGTGGAGCGGCCGGAGGAGCAACGGGCCGGGTTCCACGGGCTCGACGTGTACAGCCTCTGGGAGTCGATGCAGGCAATCTTTGACTACCTGGGGGAGGAGGACCCGAAGTCGCTGGAGGCGGCGCAGGACGCGTACCGGTGCTTCGAGCCGTACGGCAAGAGGGTCGAGGAGTACGGCGCGGCCAGCCGGTTCGTCTCGGCCCGCTGCGAGGAGGAGGTCGTCCGGTTGCTCGCCCGGACCCGCGAACACGCCCTCTCCGACGGCCCGGACCGCTTCTCGGCCTGGCAGAACGCGGAGGTGGTGGCCGGCGCGGAGCGCTACTACCGGGCAATGGTGGCCGGCGGGCCGGACTCGTGGAACATCCGCGACACCCACATGCAGGGCACCCTGGACCGGCTGCTGGACCGGTACGGTCCGGACTCCCGGGGCATCGTCTGGGCGCACAACACGCACGTCGGGGACGCGCGGGCCACCGACATGACCGCCGACGGGATGGTCAACATCGGTCAGTTGGCTCGGGAGCGGCACGGCGAGGACGCGGTCGTCCTGATCGGCTTCGGCACGTACCGGGGCACGGCGATCGCCGCACCCCGCTGGGGTTCGCCGGCCGAGGCGATGGTGGTGCCGCCGGCCCGGGAGGGGTCGATCGAGCGGCGGCTGCACGAGCTGATGCCGGAGCGGGCCGTGTTGATCTTCGGCGGCGACGACCAGCCGGGCTGGGTCACCGACACCGTGGACCACCGGGCGATCGGTGTCGTCTACGACCCGTCGTTCGAGTCCTGGGGCAACTACGTGCCGACCCGGATCGGCGAACGCTACGACGCGTTCATCTGGTGCGACGACACCAGCGCCCTGCACCCGCTACCGGTGCCGGCGGTCCCCGGTGAGATGGAGACCTATCCGGCGGGCGTGTGAGCAGGCGGTCAACGCAGTGGAGGTGTGGTGCCCGACGGGCACCACACCTCCACCATCGGTGGGTCAGACGTGCGTCGGCGTGCGGTCCCCGAGGTGGGTGCGCAGGCCTTCGCCCTCGATGTCCACGTTCGGCAGGGCGCGGTTGAGCCAGCGGGGCAGCCACCAGGCGCGGTCGCCGAGGAGCGACATCACCGCCGGGACGATGGTCATCCGGACCACGAACGCGTCGATGGCGACACCGATGGCGAGCGCGAAGCCCATCGACTTGATGATCGGGTCGTCGAGGAACACGAAACCGCCGAAGACGGAGATCATGATCAGCGCGGCGGCGGTGACCACCCGGGCGCCGTGGCCCATGCCGCTGATCGTGGCCTCACGCGCGGTGTCGCCGTGCACGAAGTCCTCCCGCATCCGGGAGACCAGGAACACCTCGTAGTCCATCGCCAGCCCGAACAGGATGCCGATCAGCAGGATGGGCAGGAAGCTGACCAGCGGGGCCGGGGTGTCCAGGCCAACCAGGCTCGCTAGGTGACCCTGCTGGAAGATCGCCACCGTGATGCCGAACGTGGCGGCCACGGTGAGCAGGAAGCCCAGCGCCGCCTTCAGTGGCACCAGCAGCGAGCGGAACACCAGCATCAGCAGCAGCACCGAGAGCCCGACGACCAGCAGCAGGTAGATCGGCAGCGCGTCGGAGAGCTTCTCCGAGACGTCGATACCGATGGCGGTCGCGCCGGTGAGCAGCACGTCGGCGCCCTGCACCCCGCCGACCGCGTCGCGGACGTCGTGCACCAGGGTCTCGGTGGCCTCGTCGGTCGGGCCGGTCTTCGGTACCACGCCGAGCAGGGCGGTCCGACCGTCCGGGCTCAGCTGCGGCGGCGCCACCGCGAGGACGTTCTCGGTGCGCTGGATCATCGCGGTCACCTGCGGCACGGCGGCGGCGGTCGCCTGCGCGTCGTCGCCCGCCACGACCACCGCGAGCCGGCCGGTGAAGCCCGGACCGAAGCCCTCGGTGGTCAGGTCACTCGCCACCCGGGCCGGTGAGCCCTCCGTCGCCGTACTGGCGTCGGGCAGGGCCAGCCGCATGTCCGGCGTGGGCAGTGCGAGCAGGCCCAGGCCGAGCAGCGAGACCAGGATGACCGGCACCCGGAACCGGGTGACCAGTCGCGCCCAGCGGAAGCCGAACCCGTTGCGGTCCTCGATCGGGGTCGTGGTCGCGGCCGGCCGGTCGGTGACGTCCGTGTCGTCCTCGTCGGTGCCGACGCCGTCGGACACGCTTGCGGTGGGCACGGCACGCAGCCGGCGCGGGAGCACCCGGTGGCCGGCGAAGCCGAGCAGCGCGGGCTGGAGGGTGATCGCCACGAGCACGGCGATGGTGACCGTCGCGGCGGCGGCGAGACCCATCACGGTCAGGAACGGAATGTTCACCACGGCCAGGCCGGCGAGGGCGATGACAACAGTGGCGCCGGCGAAGACCACCGCGGAGCCGGCGGTGCCCACGGCCCGGCCGACCGCCTCCTCGGGGGACATCCCTTCGAGCAGGTTCTGTCGGTGCCGGGAGGTGATGAACAACGAGTAGTCGATGCCGACGGCGAGGCCGAGCATCAGCGCCAGGATCGGCGCGGTGCTGGTCAACTCGATGACACCGCTCAGCGCGAACAGCCCGGCCATGCCGACGCCCACGCCGATCAGCGCGTTGAGCATGGTCATCCCGGCGGCCACCAGGGAGCCGAACGTGATGATCAGGACGATCGCGGCGACCAGTACGCCGATCGCCTCGGTGGAGCCGATCTCCGGCTCGCCGCCGAGCACCTCGCCACCCGGGGCGACCTGCCAACCCTTCGCCTCGACGGCGGCACCGACCTCCTCGTACGCGGTGCGCTGCTCGTCGGTCACCTCGTCGCCGCCGGTGGCGAACTGGACCTGGACCAGCGCGTACCGGCCGTTGGGTGAGACCGCGCCGACCTGGAGCGGGTTGACCGCGCCGACCACGCCGGGCAGCGCCGAGGCCTCCTGGACCAGTTCCTGCACCACGGCCTGGCCCTCGGGGGTGCCCAGTTGACCGTCGGCCGGGGCCTTGACCGCGATGGTGCCGGTGGCGCCGCTGGCCGCGGGGAACTGCTCGCTGAGCAGGTCGAGCGCGCGCTGGCTCTCGGTGCCGGGCATGGTGAAGTTGCTCGCCGTCGGGCCGCGCAGGGTCGCCGCGGCCAGGCCGGCGACGACGAGTACGACGAGCCAGAGCGCGACGACGAGCCGTCGCCGGCGCAACGCGCCCCGGCCGAGCCGGTAGAGCAGGGTGGCCATCAGGAGTCCTTGTCCTCGGTCGTGGGTTGTTGGGGCAGGGCCGCGTCGACGGGTTCGACGGCCCGTCGGACGAGGGTGAGCAGGGCGGAGCGCAGGTCGTCGTCGGTGATGTCGGCGAACTCGCCGCACGCCTCGGAGATCCCGGCGAGCAGCACCAGCGCGGCGATCCGCGCGCCCGGCCGGTCGGAGTGACCGGCCAACGCGTCGCGCAACCGGTCGGAGATCTGCTGGATGTGCGCGAAGGCCGGCTGGCACAGCAACTCCGGGAACTCGCCGCGGAGTACCGCGATCTCCCGCCGGAACCGGACCGCGAGGTCGACGAAGCCCTCTGCGGCGACCTCCTGGGCGGCCGTTCCGGTCAGGCCGGTGAGCCGGTCGTCGAGGTCCCGCAGCACGCCGATCGCCGGAGCCATCAGCTCGGCGAGAAGGGCTTCCTTGTTGGCGAAGTGGTAGAGCACGGTGGCCTTGGAGCAGCCGACCTCACGGGCGATGTCCTGCAGGGAGGTGCCCCGGTAGCCGGTCACCGTGAACTGCCGCGCCGCCGCGGCGAGAATCTCACCGTGCGTGTCGGGTACCGCTCTGGCCATGCCCGGTCCACCTCCCGCAACCCAGCATGCCTGACCGATCGGTCAGACCCTGACCGATCGGTCAGACTGAGGCGGTGGCGTTCACCACACCCCCTGCGGGTTTATCCGGTGTGCTGGGCGTCGTACCTGGTCCGCGCCTCGGCGATGGCCCGGCGGTGCCGCTCGGCCCAGTTGGTCAGCGCGACCAGTGACTCGTAGAGCTCCAGCGCCATCGGGGTGGCGACGTATTCGACCTTGGGCGGGACGGTCGGGTGGACGGTGCGGTGCAGCAGGCCGTCTCGTTCGAGGTTACGCAGTGTGAGCGTGAGCATCCGGCGGCTGATGCCCTCGATGTGCCGCTCCAGTTCGGTGAAACGCACCGGGCCGTGCGAGGCGGACACCAGGATGCTGATGCTCCATTTGCCGCCGACCCGGTCGAGCACCTCGCGGACGGTGCAGGCGCGGGCCTGCCCCTCGGTGAACGGCACGTTCTGGGGTGCGCAGGTCAACTCGGCCTCGACCTGCGCGGACACATCGCTGTTCCTCTGGGACACAACAGTGCCTCCTTCCGCTCCGGTTCATGGTCACAGACGATGGCCTCGGTAACAAACCGTGCACCAAGGAGGTTCTCGTGGAACGTGTCGTCCCACCCCGTTGGCCGGCGCTGCTGGTGCTCTGCGCCGGCAGCCTGATGATCATCCTGGATGGCACAGTCGTCGCGGTGGCGCTGCCCGCCGTGCAACGCGACCTCGGCTTCACCGCCGCCGGCCTGGCCTGGGTGGTCAACGCCTACCTGGTCGCGTTCGGCGGACTGCTGCTGCTCGCCGGTCGGCTCGGCGACCTGCTGGGCCGACGGCGGGTCTTCCTGGCCGGCGTCGCGCTGTTCACAGCGGCCTCGCTGGCCTGCGCCGTCGCCACCGGGCCGGCCCTGCTGGTCGGTGCGCGGTTCGGGCAGGGCGTCGGCGGCGCCCTGGCCATGGCGGTCAGCCTCGGCATGATCGTCCGGCTCTACCCCGAACCGGCCGAACGGGCCCGGGCCATCGCCATCTTCAGCTTCACCGGCGCTGCCGGCGCGTCGGTCGGCACCGTCGCTGGAGGGGTGCTCACCCAGGCCGCCGGGTGGCGGACGATCTTCCTGGTCAACGTGCCGATCGGGGCGGTCATCCTCATCGCTGCCCTCCGCCGGCTCCCGGCCGAGCGGGGGATCGGCCTGCGGGCCGGCCTGGACGTGCCCGGCGCGCTGCTCGCCACCGCCGGTCTGATGGCCGCCGTGCTGGGCATCGTGGGGACGGGCGAGCACGGCTGGACCAGCCCTCGGACGCTCGGTGCGGTGGCCCTCGCGGCGCTGCTGCTCGGCGGCTTCACGCTGCGCCAACGGGTGGCGCCGACCCCGCTGGTGCCGCCCCGGGTGCTGCGCGTCAGGGGTCTGGTGGCGGCGAACGCCGTGCAGTTCCTGATGGTCTGCGCGTACTTCGGATTCCAGTTCCTGCTCGCCGTGGAACTGCAACTGGTGCTGGGGCTGGACGCCGCCGCGACCGGCTGGGCCTTCCTGCCCACCCCGGTCGTGATCGCCGTGGTCTCGCTCGGTCTGGCCGGTCGGCTGATCGCGCACTGGGGTGCCCGCAGGGTCCTGCTGGTCGGGCTCGTCCTGGCGACCGTCGGCTTCCTCCTGCTCGCCCGGCTGCCCGCCGACGGCGGCTACGTCGCCGACGTACTCCCCGCGATGCTGTTCTTCGGCGTGGCCGGCGGCCTGACCCTGCCGGCGGTCACCACACTGGCCATGGCCGGCGCCACCGACACGGACGCCGGGCTCGCCTCCGGCCTGGCCAACACCACCCAACAGGTCGGCGGCGCGGTCGGCCTGGCCGCGCTGGCCACACTGGCCGCCGCCCGCAGCGACGGGCTGCGGGCGGCCGGCTGGGCCGAGGCCGCCGCGCTCGCCGGCGGCTACCGGACCGCGTTCACCGTGGCCGCCGGTCTGGTTCTCGCCGCGTGGCTGGTGGCGCTGACCGCGGTGCCCCGACCGTCGGCCGGACCGTCGTCGGCCGCCGATCCGGCCGACCGGGCCGCGGCGGGTACCGGAACCGATCCGTACCGAAGCGCCGCGTCCGGTTGACCGGCGGCGGTCCGGCCGGGAGGGTGGTCGGGTGAGCGAGGCTGACGAGACCCGGGACGGCGTGGCCCTGACCAACCTGGACCAGCCGCTGTCCGACCGCGACGACGCGACAAAGCGTGACCTTGTCGACTACCTCGACGCGGTCGCGGACCGGATCCTCCCGCACCTGCGGGGCCGGCCGCTGTCGGTGATCAGGGTCCGCCCCGGCCAGCCGCCGTTCATGCAGAAGAACCTGCCCCGGTACACCCCGGACTGGGTCCGCCGGGCAGCGGTCTGGGCGGAGGCGTCGCACCGGGAGATCTCGTACGCCCTCTGCGACGACCGCCGCACCCTGCTCTGGTTCGCCAACCAGCGGGCGGTGGAGTTCCACCCGACGCTGGCCACCACGGCGGATCTGCACCGCCCGACCCACCTGGTCCTCGACCTCGACCCGCCGGACGGCGACGGGTTCCGCGCGGCTGTCGACGCGGCCCTGCTGGTGCGCCAGGCGCTCGCCGACGCCGGTCTGACCGGTGCCGTCAAGACCAGCGGCGCCAAGGGGGTGCACGTCTTCGTGCCGGTGACCGACGAGCCAACGGCCGAGGAGTTGGCAGCCGCCACCAGGGCGCTCGCCGTCCGCGCCGAACGGCTCGATCCGGCGCTGGCCACCACGGCGTACATCAGGGAGGACCGGGGTGGCCGGGTCTTCGTGGACGCCACCCGGGCGGGCGGGGCGACAGTGGCCGCCGCGTACAGCCCCCGGCTGCGCCCCGGGATGCCGGTCTCGTTCCCGGTCGACTGGGCCGACCTGCCCGACGTGACGCCCGCCGACTTCACCATCCGCAGCGCGCCCGCACTGCTCGCCGACGGCGACCCGTGGGCCGCGCTGATGCCCGCCCCGCAAGCGCTCCCCGCCGACCTGGTCACCGAGGGTCGGACCATCCCGGTGGCCCGGGTGCAGGCCATGCACGAGGGGAAGCGCCGGGCGCGCGCCCGCCGCGAGGCCGGCTGACCGGCTGGTCGGCCCGGCCGCGTGGCGGCGGCGGCCGCTTGTCGGTGGGCTGTGGCACGATTTTCCTGGTGAGCAGCAAATCCGACGCGACGCAGCGACTCGACGACCTCGCGCGGCTGCGCAAGGTCCGCGACCGGATCGACCGGGAGTACGCGCAGCCGCTGAACGTGGAGGCGCTCGCTCGTGGCGCGCACATGTCGGCCGGCCACCTGAGCCGCGAGTTCCGCCTCGCCTATGGCGAATCCCCGTACAGCTACCTCATGACCCGACGCATCGAGCGGGCGATGGCCCTGTTGCGCCGTGGCGACCTGAGCGTCACCGACGTCTGTTTCGCTGTCGGTTGCTCCTCGCTGGGCACCTTCAGCACCCGTTTCACCGAGCTGGTCGGCGTGCCGCCGAGCGTCTACCGGCGGCGGGCGGCACAGGCGACGGCCGGGATGCCGTCGTGCGTGGCCAAGCAGGTGACCCGACCGGTCAGGAATCGAGAAGCGCGCGCCACCGAGCCGCAACTAGCGTGACCAGCATGGACATCACCATTCACTCCAGCTTCCTTCCGCACACCGACCCGGAGGCCTCCCTGGCCTTCTACCGCGACGTCCTCGGCTTCGAGGTCCGCCTCGACGTCGGGTACGAGGGGATGCGGTGGATCACGGTCGGGCCGGTCGGTCAGCCCAGCACCGCCATCGTCCTGCACCCGCCCACCGCCAACCCGGGCATCACCGACGACGAGCGGCAGACCATCCTCGAACTGATGGCCAAGGGCAGCTACTTCGGCGTCAACCTGGCCACCACCGACCTCGACGCCACCTTCGCCAAGCTGGAGGCCAGCGACGCCGAAGTGGTCCAGGAGCCGACCGAGCAGCCGTACGGCGTGCGCGACTGTGCCTTCCGCGACCCGGCGGGCAATATGATCCGCATCCAGGAAGCGCGCTGAGTCCCGCGCCCTCGACAGATGGAGACACGATGAGCACGGCCAGCCAGCCGTCCGCGCCGCACGTCGCCGACAGTCACGACCTGATTCGCGTGCAGGGCGCGCGGGTGAACAACCTCAAGGACGTCAGCGTCGAGATCCCGAAGCGCCGGCTGACCGTGTTCACCGGGGTCTCCGGCTCCGGCAAGAGCTCGCTGGTGTTCGGCACCATCGCGGCCGAGTCGCAGCGGATGATCAACGAGACCTACAGCGCCTTCGTGCAGGGCTTCATGCCGACGCTGGCCCGGCCCGAGGTCGACCTGCTGGACGGCCTGACCACCGCGATCATCGTGGACCAGGAGCGGATGGGCGCCAACTCCCGCTCCACCGTCGGCACGGCCACCGATGCCAACGCGATGCTGCGCATCCTGTTCAGCCGGCTCGGGCAGCCGCACATCGGCCCGCCCAACGCATACTCCTTCAACGTCCCGTCGGTGAAGGCGACCGGTGCGATCACCGTCGAACGCGGTGCCGGCAAGACGAAGACCGAGAAGGCGACCTTCAACCGTCTCGGCGGCATGTGCCCGCGGTGCGAGGGCATGGGCGCGGTGACCGACATCGACCTGTCGGCGCTCTACGACGACAACCTGTCGCTCAACGAGGGCGCGATCACCATCCCGGGCTACAGCATGGAGGGCTGGTACGGCCGGATCTTCCGGGGCTGCGGCTACTTCGACCCGGACAAGCCGATCGCCAAGTTCAGCAAGCGGGAGCTGCACGACCTGCTCCACCGGGAGCCAACCAAGATCAAAATCGACGGGATCAACCTGACGTACGCGGGCCTGATCCCGTCGATCCAGAAGTCCTTCCTCGCCAAGGACATCGACGCGTTGCAGCCGCACATCCGCGCCTTCGTGGAACGCGCGGTGACCTTCACGACCTGTCCCGAGTGCGCCGGCACCCGGCTCAGCGCGGAGGCCCGGTCGTCGAAGATCAACGGTAGGAACATCGCCGACGCGTGCGCCATGCAGATCAGCGACCTGGCCGCCTGGGTACGCGAGATCGAGGAACCGTCGGTGGCCCCGCTGCTGGCGGGCCTGCAACATCTCCTCGACTCGTTCGAGGAGATCGGGCTGGGCTACCTGTCGCTCGACCGGCCGTCGGGCACCCTCTCCGGCGGCGAGGCGCAACGCACCAAGATGATCCGCCACCTCGGCTCCTCCCTCACCGACGTCACCTACGTCTTCGACGAGCCGACCATCGGGCTGCACCCGCACGACATCCAACGGATGAACGAGCTGCTGCTCCAACTGCGCGACAAGGGCAACACCGTGCTGGTCGTGGAGCACAAGCCGGAGGCCATCGCCATCGCCGACCACGTCGTCGATCTCGGGCCCGGAGCCGGCACCGACGGCGGCACGGTCTGCTACGAGGGCACCGTGGCGGGCCTGCGGACCAGCGGCACCATCACCGGCCGCCACTTCGACGACCGGGCGACGCTCAAGGAGACGGTGCGCACGCCCACCGGCAAGCTGGAGATCCGGGGCGCCACCGCCAACAACCTCCAGGACGTCAGCGTCGACGTGCCCCTCGGGGTGCTCGTCGTCGTGACCGGCGTCGCCGGCTCCGGCAAGAGTTCGCTCGTGCACGGGTCGATCCCGGCCGGCGCCGGCGTGGTGTCGATCGACCAGGGGGCCATCCGCGGCTCACGGCGCAGCAACCCGGCCACGTACACCGGGTTGCTCGACCCGATCCGCAAGGCGTTCGCGAAGGCCAACGGGGTGAAGCCGGCGCTGTTCAGCGCCAACTCCGAGGGCGCCTGCCCGAGCTGCAACGGCGCCGGCGTCATCTACACCGACCTGGGGATGATGGCCGGCGTCGCCGCGCCCTGCGAGGACTGCGAGGGCAAGCGGTTCCAGGCGTCGGTGCTGGAATACCGGCTCGGCGGGCGCGACATCAGCGAGGTGCTCGCGATGTCGGTGACGGAAGCCGAGAAGTTCTTCGGCGCCGGCGACGCCCGTACGCCGGCCGCGCACGCCATCCTCGACCGGCTCGCCGACGTCGGGCTCGGCTACCTGAGCCTGGGCCAGCCGCTCACCACCCTCTCCGGCGGCGAGCGGCAACGGCTCAAGCTGGCCACCCACATGGCCGAGAAGGGCGGCGTCTACGTCCTCGACGAACCGACCACCGGCCTGCACCTGGCCGACGTCGAGCACCTGCTCGGCCTGCTCGACCGCCTCGTCGACGCCGGCAAGTCGGTGATCGTCATCGAGCATCACCAGGCGGTCATGGCGCACGCCGACTGGATCATCGATCTCGGCCCCGGCGCCGGCCACGACGGCGGCCGGGTCGTCTTCGAGGGCACACCGGCCGACCTGGTCGCCGCCCGCTCCACCCTCACCGGCGAGCACCTGGCGGCGTACGTCGGCAGGTGAGCCTGCGGGGGGCGACGCGGCAACGGTCGGCCTCTCCGGGCTACCGGCGACCGGGACCGGTGATCAGCGCTCCGCTCGGCGTGGCCGGCTGATCGGGGCGCTGAGCATTCCGGTGATGGCGTCGACGAGGAAGTCGCCGACCTCGGGCCATCGCGGGTCTTCGCCGTTGCGTTCGGCGCGTGCCTCGACCTCGGCCGTCGTGGTGCTGACGATGCGGGTGATCAGGAGCGCCCGGCCGGCGACCACCTCCGGGTCGAGGTGCCGTAGCCGCGCGGCCAGTGACTCGCGCAGCTCCAGTGCCTGTGGCGTGGTGTCCTGGACTTCCTGCATGATCGGCAAAGTGGTGGGGTTGTGCAGCATGTGTTCCAGGAACCGGGCCCGCCAGCTCGGGCGCGGCAGCCGGTCGAGAACCCGCATGCTCGGCTCCACGAGGCCGCGGATGTCGCCGAGGACGGAGTCCTCGGGTGGGGGCATCCCCTCGCGTTGTTCCGCCACGTCGTGCACGTGGCGGGCCATGAGCGCCTTCAGCAGGCCCTCGCGCCCGCCGAAGTAGTAGCGCACCGCCGAGTGATTGGTGTTGCCAGCCGCCTCGGCCACCCTGCGGTCGGAGACCTCGGCGACACCCGACTCGGCGAACAGCCGCTCCGCCGCGTCCAGCAGCGCGGTGCGTGCCGCGTCGGACCGCCTCATGACCGGCCCCCTCGTGTCCTCGCCCGGATGTGACTCAGGTCAACCTAGCCGGATTCCCGGTCCCGACATCCGCCGCCTACAGTTTGTAAGTCAACTGGCGTACAAACTGATCTGGAGCGTGCATGGATACCGAAGCCGTGATCGAGGCTGCCGACGTGGTGGACGGCCGCCCGCCCGGCGCGGACCGCAAGGAACAGATCATCCGTATGGTCGCCCTGTTCGTGATGCCGTTCCTCATGGTCACGATGATGTTCGCGACCTACATGTCGACCATGCACTCACCGCACCCCCGGGACATGCCGGTCGCGATCGTCGGCAGCGGCGCCACGGCGCAGGCAGTCGTCGACGGGCTCAACGCCGGTGACAGCACCGAAGCCACCCTGGTGGCCACCCGCGACGACGCCGTCGACCTGCTGCACGACCAGGACGCCGCCGGAGCGCTCGTCCTGCCCACCGACGGCGGTGCCAGCGCGACCATCCTCACCGCCTCGGCGGCCGGGGCCTCACAGAACGCCACCGTCCAGCAGTTGCTCGCGCCCGTGGCCGTCCAGAACAGCTGGCAGACCGCCACCGAGGACGTCGCGCCGCTACCCTCCGGTGACTCGGCCGGCATCGCGGTCCTGTTCGCCGCGATGGGCATGATGCTGGCCGGTTACGTGCCACTGAGCATCATGGTGATGGGCGTCCCCCACCTGCTGCGGCTGCGACGGTTCCTGCCCGTGCTGGCCGGCTGGTCCGCGCTCACCAGCTCGATCATCTGGCTCATCCTCGGGCCGGTCGTGGGTGCCGTCGAGGGCCACTACCTCACCTTCCTCGGCGTCGGCACGCTCGCCACCGCAGCCGTCGGCCTGGCCCAGCTGCTGCTCTCCAAACTGATCGGGCCCCTCGCGGTGCTGCCCGGCATGCTGCTCTGGGTCGTGTTCGGCATGCCCGCGTCGAACCTGGCCCTCTCCGTTCACAACATGCCCGGGTTCTTCCAGTTCCTGCATGGCGTGCTGCCGCTCCCGGCGGCCGGTGAGGCGCTGCGCTCGGTCCTGTACTTCGACGGCAACGGCCTGGGCACCCACCTGATCGTCCTGGCCGTGTGGATCGTGGCCGCCCTCGCGCTCTGCCTGCTCAAGGAGCGCAGCGCGAGCGGCAACATGATCCCCGGCGTCCCCCCGATCACCGACCCCGACTCGAAGGCCCCCGCTCTGGCCGGCGGGCCTGCGCGCTCCAAGCGATTCCGGTACGTGGCCGCGGCCGGCTTCCCGCTTGCCATCCTCGTGGTCGTCGTGGGCGCCATGGGGTTCTCCATGCACAAACCGCAACCGCACGACATCCCGGTCGTCGTGGTCGCCGCCGCCCCCGGGCAGGCTCAGCAGACCGCCGCCGGTCTTAACGCACAGCTTGACGGCATCCTCGACGTCACAGTCGCCGACACCGTGGACGAAGCCACCGAGCAGATCCGCTCCCGCGACGTGGTCGCCGCCTTCGTCCTCCCGTCGGCACCCGACACTCCCGCGACGCTGTACTCGGCGTCCGCCGCCAACGCCAGCCAGCAGTCCGCGATCCGCGCGATCTTCCAGCCGATCACCGCAGCCCAGGGCCTTTCGCTCACGCTGACCGACGTGCAACCCCTGAGCGAGACCGACACCGGCGGCAGCAACAGCATGTACGTCGGCATGTCCTGGATCATGGCCGGCTTCCTGTTCCTGGCCGTCCTGCGCGGCGGTGCCCCGCACGTGCGGCGCCTGCCCCAGTTCCTGCCGCTGCTGGGCGGCTGGGCGATCGGCATGTCCGTCTGGCTGTGGTTCCTCTTCGACGTCCTCATCGGCGCGATCACCGGCAACGCCCTGGAGATGATCGCCTACGGAGCCCTGACCATCTTCTCGGTCTCCCTGGCCACCGGAGTGCTCACCCGCACCGTCGGCCTGGCGGGCATCATCCCGATGATGGTGGTGCTGATGATGGCCGGCGTACCCGCCTCCGGCGGTGGCATGTCGGTGTACCTGGTGCCCGAGGTGTTCCGCCCTCTCCAGGACGTGCTGCCGCTGCCCGCGGCGGTCGACATCGCCCGCTCGCTGCGGTACTTCGACGGCGTCGGCGTCGGACAGAACCTGCTGGTCATCGCCATCTGGGGCGCTGTCGGGCTGGTCCTGAACCTCGTGATCGACCGCTGGCTCAAGCGCCGCTCGGACTCCGGCGGCCCGGACGCGGGTACGACACCCGAGGCGCACCCGAGGTTGGTGCCGGCCGAGGCACACTGAGCGGCACCGAGGCCCACCGCCGATCCCTCGCGATCGGCGGTGGGCTGCTCCTTCTGGTCAGGCGGGGTCGTACTCGACGGCGACATCGAGCACCCAGGTGACGCCGAACGGATCGGTGAGCATGCCGTAGAGGGGAGCCCAGCCAGCGGGTGCGAGGTCGACCAGGACAGTCGAGCCCTCACTCAGCTTCTTCCAGTAGCCGGTGATCTCGTCGGCGTCGCTGCCCCGGACCGAGACGAAGAACGGGCTCTCGCCCTGGCTCCACGGCCGCGCCGACGGCACGTCGTACGCCATGATCTGGAAGCCCTCGGCGGACGTGACCTGACCCCACATGATCTGGTCGGCCTCGGCCGGGTTCTGCACGTTGTGGGCGTCGGCGTAGGTCACCGCTGCGAGGTCCCCGCCGAAGACGGACCGGTAGAAACCGAGGGCGGCCCGCGCGTTGCCCCGAAGGTTGATGTGCGCGACGGTGTTGATGCTCATTGCTGCTCCTCGTGTGACGTCGCCCGTGGCTGTTGCCCGGGCGTGACGCCGACGATGGCAGGGGTAGCGGTCAGGTTGTGGCCGCTACCTGGAGCAGACTCGGATGCATGGCCACGACCTCCGCGAGACTGCTGTCGCTGCTCTCGCTCCTCCAGGCCCGACGTGACTGGCCGGGCGGCCTCCTGGCCGAGAGGCTGGACGTGAGCCCGCGAACGGTGCGACGCGATGTCGACCGGCTGCGCGAGCTCGGCTACCCGATCAGAGCCTTCAAGGGGCCGGACGGCGGGTACCGGCTCGACGCCGGCGCCCGACTGCCACCGCTGCTGTTCGACGACGAGCAGGCCGTCGCGATCGCTGTCGCACTCCAGGTGGCAGCCCTCTCCGGCGCGGACATCCAGGAGGGCGCGACGCGAGCGCTGAACACCATGCGGCAGGTCATGCCCAGCCGACTGCGGCACCGCATCGACGCCCTCCAGGTCACCGCCGTCGGACAACCCGCCACCGGGTCGGACTCCCCGGTCGACCGCACCGTGCTGACAGCCCTCGGCGCGGCCGTCCACGCCCACGAGGTTCTGCGCTTCGACTACGGCCCGACGAGCGCCACCACCGACGCGCCGCCCCGCCGCGTGGAGCCCCACCACCTCGTCACCTGGAAGGGGCGCTGGTATCTCGTCGCCTGGGACCTCGACCGAGACGACTGGCGAACCTTCCGCTGTGACCGGGTCAGCCCGCGTACCCCGACCGGGCCACGCTTCACCCCACGACGACTGCCCAGGGGAGACGTGGCCACGTACGTCACGGGCCGCTTCCGAGGTTCCACCGACACCTCGGCGTGGCCCTGCGTGGGGGAGGTCATCCTCGGCCTTCCCGCCGCCGCCGTCGCCGCGTACACCCGCGACGGGCTTGTCGAAGAACTCGGCCCCGACCGCTGCAAGCTCGTACAGGGCTCCTGGTCCTGGGTCGGCCTCGCCGCCGCGCTCGGCAGGTTCGACGCGGACATCGAGGTGATCGGGCCCGCAGAGCTCAAGGCCGCCTTCGGGGGACTCGCCCGCCGCTACGCCGACGCGGCCCGTCCGAGCTAGACGCTCGGCGGCCGTGCGCGTGGGGTCGTCGCGGCGGCGACGACCCCACAGCTGGCGGTGATCAGCCCTGACGTACCCGGGCACGGATGAGGTGACGGACGCGCCGCCACCGCTGAGGTGACACTCGAAGCGGAGCGGTACGGGAGGGCGGAGCGGCGAACCGGAAGCGTGGAGCTGGCCGATGCGGTGCTTCCCCTGGTCAGGCGTGGCAGCTGCACCGACGCACGGGCTCAGGTCCACCCAGGCGACCCGTTCCGGGCTTCGGCGAGCGGAAACGCAAAACCGGGCGCGTGGAGGCTGTGTGCCCCTGCGCCCGGCAGTGTCGGGTAAAACTGTTTCCTGGTGCCCCCGGCAGGATTCGAACCTGCGCCCCCGCCTCCGGAGGGCGGTGCTCTATCCCCTGAGCTACGGGGGCTCAGCGACTGGAGAAGACTAGCAAACCTCTTCCGCGTACGCCGAATCGGTATCGGGTGAGCCGATCGTGTCGGCAACCGGCTCACCCGGTGCTCAGGCCGCCGCGATCGCCCGCCCGCAACTGGGCAGCGGGTGCAGGACGATCCGCCGGGGAAGCCGACGTGGCCACTCGTTGCGCGGCCAGGAGCCGTCCACGATCAGGTGCACGGTGCGCTGCTCCTCGCCGCTGAGCCGCAGCACGAAGTCGCGGGGAAGCGGCGGGTCCACCGTCGGCGTGGTGATCATGAAGCGCACCCGGCCACGGGACGAGACCGCGGAGATCACGTCCGCTGCCGGCATGGTGCCACGCAGTCGGACCCGCCCGATCCAGTACACCTCCGCGAGGTGCTCCTGCGCGGCCCGGGTGATCGCCGGGTAGTCACTGCGGACCCACCGCTCGACCGCGCTGACGCAGAGCCCGCAGGCGCGCTCGCGCGGCTCGCGCGGACCCAACCCCCAGGCCCGCAGGTACGCCCCGACCGCACCAGGGTCCAACGGCAGGTCGAAGCGCCGCTGGATGAGCGTGGTGAGGCTCTGCCGCGTCCACAGCTCCTCGTCCAGGCCGAACTCGTCGGGGTGGACGCCCCGCAGCGTGTCGATCAACTCGAGTTCCTGTTCGCGGCTGAGCATTCCCGGCTCGCCCTGCCGCTGTCCGCGACGGACGGCTGCCACCGCCCCGTCACCACCGATGGTGTGGCGTCGGCACCAACTGGTGACCGAACGCCGTGCGTCTCTGAGTGCAACCCCCACGTCTTGGGCAACGAGCCCGAATCGCAACTGGTCACGATATGTGGGGAGAAAACTCTCTAAGCAACGTAATCGCCCGTGCCTCGCGATAGCCCCACAAGGGACAAAGAGTATCTTTCGGGGCGCAAGCCGCCGAGTGTGCGCCTTGATCGACTCGGGTTTCAAGAAGTCGTGGTGTCCCGCTCACGACGACACCCCAGTTTCCTGAAACCCGAGTCGATCATGGGCGGGGCTGGGCATGGGTTGGGCGTGGGCAATGGGCCGGGTGCGTGGGCCGAGCATGGGCAGGTATGGGTGGTACGGGTCGGGCCCGCGTCCCGCCATCGTGCGGCGGAGACGCGGGCCCGGTGTGTGCCCGTGGGTCGGTCAGCCCTTGGCTGCCTGCGCCTGGAGTTGCCGGAGGTTGTTCAGTTCGGTCTGCTGGGTGGCCTTCATGGTGTTCGCCACCCGCAGCACCTCGTCGTTGTCGGTAGCGTCGAGCGCCGCGTCGATCATGTGGATGCCGCCCAGGTGGTGGTCGTACATCAGGGCCAGGAACTGCCGGTCGACATCGATGCCCTGAGCCTCGCGCAGGGCGGTCATCTGTTGCGGCGTGGCCATGCCGGGCATCAGACCGTCAGTGACGGTGGCACCGTCGGACATCCACGACATCGGTGGCTTCGACCCGGTCGGGCTGAGACCCCACTCGCGCAGCCAGGTCTGCATGGCGCCGATCTCGCCCTGCTGCCCGGTGGCGATGTCGACAGCGATCTGCCGCACCTCGGGGAGGGTCGCCGACCGGTACGCGATCAGGCTCATCTCCACCGCCTGCGCGTGGTGGGTGGTCATGTCCCGGGCGAAGCCCGCCTCGACCGAGGCGTCACCGGGTTGGGTGAGTCGCGGGGTGAGCAGGCCGCCCGCGTACCCGAGGAGGAGCCCCACCACCAGCATGACGGCGAGCGCCAGCACGCCGTAGCGCGACGCCGGGGCCCGGCCACCCTCGTCCGGGGTGGCCGGGATGTCGTCGTCGTGCTCGCTGTCGGTGGTCGCCGGAGCGGTCATTGCGGTCCTTACTGGGTGGGCTGCTGCTGAAGCTCACGCGGCGTGGTGCCGGTGGCGGTGATGCCGGTGTTGCAGAGCGCCGTCGGGCCCTCGACGGAGGCGTTCACCCGCAGGTCCTTGATGAACTCGTCGATCCGCGAGTCGTCGGCGTTGTCGACCTTGAGCTGGTAGCCCCAGGCCTGCAGCGAGATCGGCTTGTCCAGGCCCTCGTACGGGCTCATGAAGGTCTTCTCGACGCCGCGCACCTTGCCGGCGAGCTTGTCGACCTGGTCCTTCGGCAGGTCGGGGCGGTAGGTGATCCACACCGCGCCGTGCTCCAGGCTGTGCACCGCGTGCTCGTTGGCGATCGGGGCGTCGTACACGTCGCCCATGCAGTTCTGCCAGGCGGCGTTGTGCACCCCACCCACCGGAGGCGAGTAGTTCCAGGTCAGCGGACCCGACTTGTGCGACTCGTACTTCAGGCTGTCCGGGTCGGACTTGCGGATGTTGACGATGCCGTCGATGGCGTTGGCCCGCTTGTCCCACGGCTTGGAGCCCTGGAAGGTCGCCCAGGCGCCGTACCCGACGATCGCCACGAAGAGCACACCCACGGCGACGAAGAGCGCGATCGGACCCCAGGCGCGGCCCTGGCTCACCTTGACCGGGGTGACCGGCTTGCGCGGGCCCTTGCCGCCGGCCCGGGGAGAGCCTGCCGGCTTGCCCGTCGGCTTGCCGGAGCCGGCCTTGGCGCCGGACGCCGGCCGGCCTGCGGCCGGCTTCTTGCCGGTGCTGACCACGGTCGGGCGGCGCTCAGGGCCACCCGGGGTGCTGATGCTCATCGTGCCTCGTCAAGTCGGTCGGTCAGGGGAGTGGCGGGCCGGATGACGCGCAGGGGAGCCGCCGAGTGCCCGAGTCTACCCCCGATAACATGGATGGGTGACTCCTGCAGAACTAGCCTCGGTCGTCCTTGCCGCCGCCCACGCCGTCTTCGACCAGCGTGGCCTCGACCGCGCCGCGTTGCCGGCGAGCACGGTGGTGGAGCGACCGCGCAACCCCGAGCACGGCGACTACGCCTCGACGCTCGCGCTGCAGTTGAGCAAGAAGGTGGGCGTCCCGCCCCGGGAGTTGGCGACGGCCCTGGCCGACGAGCTGGGTCGGGCGGCGGGTGTGAAATCGGTGGAAATCGCCGGGCCGGGCTTCCTGAACATCCGGCTCGACGCCGCTGCCGCCGGTCAACTCGCGCGGATGATCGTCGAGGCCGGCTCGGAGTACGGCCACAGCGACCGGCTCGCCGGCGAGAAGATCAACCTGGAGTTCGTCTCGGCCAACCCGACCGGGCCGGTGCACATCGGCGGGGTCCGTTGGGCGGCCGTCGGTGACGCGCTGAGCCGGCTGCTGCGGGCCACCGGCGCGCAGGTCGGCACGGAGTACTACTTCAACGACGCCGGTTCGCAGATCGACCGGTTCGCCCGGTCGCTGCTCGCCGCGGCCAAGGGCGAGCCTGCTCCGGAGGACGGTTACGGCGGGGCGTACATCGCCGAGATCGCCAGCGAGGTGCAGGCCCGCCGGCCGGAGGCGCGCTCGCTCGACGACGACGCCGCCCAGGAGATCTTCCGGGTCGAGGGCGTCGCGCTGATGTTCGACGAGATCCGCAGCTCGCTGCGCGACTTCGGGGTGGAGTTCGACACCTACTTCAACGAGAAGGACCTGCACGACCGGGGTGAGTTGGACCTCGCCCTGGCCCGGCTGCGCCAGCAGGGGCACCTGTACGAGTCCGAGGGCGCCACCTGGCTCCGCACCACCGAATTCGGCGACGACAAGGACCGGGTACTGCGCAAGTCCAACGGCGAGTGGACGTACTTCGCCGCGGACTGCGCCTACTACCTGGACAAGCGCGAGCGCGGCTTCGAGCGGGTCGTGATCATGCTGGGTGCCGACCACCACGGCTACATCGGCCGGATGAAGGCGATGTCCGCCTGCTTCGGCGACGACCCGGAGCGCAACCTGGAGATCCTCATCGGGCAGCTGGTCAACCTGCTGCGCGACGGCGCCCCGATGCGGATGAGCAAGCGGGCCGGCACGGTGATCACCCTGGAGGACCTGGTCGAGGCGATCGGCGTGGACGCCGCCCGGTACGCGTTGGCCCGTTACTCCAGCGACTCGCCGATCGACATCGACATCGAGCTGTGGACCCGGGCGACCCGCGACAACCCGGTCTACTACGTGCAGTACGTGGCCGCCCGGACGGCGGGCGTGGCCCGCAACGCCGCCGAGGTGGGGCTGGTTCCGGGTGACGCCGAGGCGTTCCGCCCCGAGCTGCTCGACCACGAGAAGGAGAACGAGCTGCTCAAGGCGCTCGCCGAGTTCCCGGCGGTGGTGGCCACCGCCGCCGAGCTGCGCGAGCCGCACCGGGTGGCCCGCTACCTGGAGGAGAACGTCGCTGCCTCCTACCACCGGTTCTACGACAACTGCCGGGTGCTGCCGCTGGGCGACGAGGAGGTCACCGACCTGCACCGCGCCCGGCTCTGGCTCAACAACGCCACCCGCACGGTGATCGCCAACGGTCTACACCTGCTCGGCGTCTCCGCCCCCGAGAGGATGTGACATGCGCGCTCATGAGGCTGGTGCGCTGCACGCGGACATCAGCAACCAGGGGCCGGCCTGGCTGCGTACCCCTGCCGACGTCAACGCCCTCGTGCCGGCGCTGTGGCCGAGGTCGGTGACGCGTGGCGCGGACGGCGCTGTCGCCGTCGCGGGCCTGAGCGTCCGCGACATCGCTGCCGAGTTCGGCACCCCGGTGTACGTCCTGGACGAGGCCGACCTGCGCTCGCGCTGCCGCGACTTCCGGGCGGCCTTCCCGACCGAGGACGTCTACTACGCCGGCAAGGCGTTCCTCTGCCGGGCGGTGGTCCGGATGATCGCCGAGGAGGGTCTGCACCTGGACGTCTGCACCGGCGGCGAGCTGGCCACCGCGCTGTCGGCCGGGATGCCGCCGGAGCGGATCGGCTTCCACGGCAACAACAAGTCGGTCGCCGAGCTGGGCCGGGCGCTGGACGCCGGGGTGGGCCGCATCATCGTCGACTCGTTCACCGAGATCGACCGGCTCACCGCGCTGGCCCGCGAGCGCGGGGTCCGGCCCCGGGTGCTGGTCCGTGTCACCGTGGGTGTCGAGGCGCACACCCACGAGTTCATCGCCACCGCCCACGAGGACCAGAAGTTCGGCTTCTCGCTGGCTGGCGGGGCCGCCGCCAACGCCGCGTTCAAGATCCTCGACGAGGGTGTGCTGGAGCTGCGCGGTCTGCACTCGCACATCGGCTCGCAGATCTTCGACGCCAGCGGCTTCGAGGTCTCGGCCCGTCGGGTGCTCGCCCTGCAGGCCCAGATCCGCGACGCGCGCGGGGTGGAGCTTCCCGAGCTGGACCTCGGCGGCGGGTTCGGCATCGCGTACACCACCCAGGACGACCCGGCGACACCGCAGGATCTGGCCAAGCGACTTCGCAAGATCGTCGATTCGGAGTGCGCGGTGGAGAACCTGGCAGTGCCGCACCTGTCGATCGAGCCGGGCCGGGCCATCGTCGGGCCGGCCGTGTTCACCCTCTACGAGGTCGGCACGGTCAAGGATCTCGACGGCCTCCGGACGTACGTCAGCGTCGACGGGGGGATGAGCGACAACATCCGCACCGCCCTGTACGACGCGTCCTACTCGGCGACGCTGGCCTCGCGCGCCTCGACCGCGCAGCCGTTGCTCGCCCGCGTGGTGGGAAAGCACTGTGAGTCCGGGGACATCGTGGTGAAGGATGAATTCCTGCCCGCCGACGTGCAGCCCGGAGATCTTGTCGCAGTGCCCGGCACCGGTGCGTACTGCCGAAGCATGGCCAGCAACTACAACCATGTGCCCCGGCCACCGGTGGTCGCGGTGTGCGACGGCCAGGCGCGCCTGATCGTCCGGCGGGAAACCGAAGAGGACCTGCTCGCATTGGATGTTGGATGACGTCACCTGTGCGCTTGGCGCTGCTCGGCTGTGGCACTGTCGGCCAGGAGGTGGTCCGGCTGCTGCACGAGCAGTCGGCCGACCTGGCCGCGCGGATCGGCGCTCCGCTGGAGATCGCCGGCATCGCCGTCCGCCGGCTCGGCCGCGACCGGGGTGACCTGCCGGTCGCCGAGGACCTGTTCACCACCGACGCGCTCGGCCTGATCAAGCGCGACGACGTCGACGTGGTGGTCGAGGTGGTCGGTGGCATCGAGCCGGCCCGCAGCTGGCTGGTCGAGGCGCTGCGCGCCGGCAAGAGCGTGGTCACCGCCAACAAGGCGCTGCTCGCCGAGGACGGGGTGGCCCTGCACGAGGCGGCCGCCGAGGGCGGCGGCGACCTCTACTACGAGGCGTCGGTGGCCGGGGCCATCCCGCTGCTGCGCCCGCTGCGCGAGTCGCTGCACGGCGACCGGATCAACCGGGTCACCGGCATCGTCAACGGCACCACCAACTTCATCCTCTCCGCGATGGACGCGACCGGCGCCGGCTTCGCCGAGGCCCTCGACGAGGCCACCGCCCTGGGGTACGCGGAGGCCGACCCGACCGCCGACGTCGAGGGCTTCGACGCGGCGGCGAAGGCAGCGATCCTCGCCTCGTTGGCGTTCCACACCCGGGTCGGCGCCGCCGACGTGCATCGCGAGGGCATCACCGAGGTGACCGCCGCGGACATGGCCAGCGCCCAGGCGATGGGCTGCACGATCAAGCTGCTCTGCATCGCGGCCCGGGGCGTGGACCCCACCGGCCGGGAGACGGTCAGCGTCCGGGTGCACCCGGCGATGATCCCCCGCAGCCACCCGCTGGCCAGCGTCGGTGACGCGTTCAACGCGGTCTTCGTGGAGGCGGACGCCGCCGGGCAGCTGATGTTCTACGGTCGGGGCGCCGGCGGGGCGCCCACCGCCAGCGCGGTGCTCGGCGACGTGGTCGCGGTGTCCCGTAACCGGCTCGCCGGGGTGCGCGCGGCCAGCGAGAGCGCGTACGCGGACCTGGCGGTCCGGCCGATGGGTGAGGCGTTGACCCGCTACCACGTGAGCCTCGACGTGGCCGACCGCCCGGGTGTGCTGGCGTCGGTGGCGAGCGTGTTCGCCCGGCACGACGTGTCGATCGCGACGGTGCGGCAGGGCTCGGCCGGCGGACCGGCGGGCCGCGACGGCGACGCCGAGCTGGTCATCGTCACGCATGTGGCCCCGGACGCCGCGCTCGCGGCGACCGTCGGCGAGCTGCGCGGGCTGGACATCGTCCGGTCGGTGACCAGTGTGCTGCGGGTCGAGGGCGACGCCTGAGTCGTTGCATCATCGACGGCACGGCTCGCGCGTCCCGTCAGGTGGGTACGCCGGGGTGTGCCATCGACCGCTCCGGCAGGCTGGTCCAAGGTGGCCGTGACGCTCGGGTGGGCGCGGCGGTAGAGGCGAGGAGAAACGACATGTGGCGGGGTCTGATCGAGGCGTACCGGGATCGGCTGCCGGTCACCGCGGCCACGCCGGTCGTCACGCTGCACGAGGGGAACACCCCGTTGTTGCCGGCGCCGGTGCTGTCCGCCCGGCTCGGTTGCGACGTGTACCTGAAGGTGGAGGGTGCCAACCCGACCGGCTCCTTCAAGGACCGGGGGATGACCCTCGCGGTGTCCAAGGCGGTCGAGGCCGGCAACAAGGCCATCATCTGCGCCTCCACCGGCAACACCAGCGCCTCCGCCGCGGCGTACGCGGCTCGGGCCGGGTTGACCTGTGCCGTGCTGGTGCCGCAGGGCAAGATCGCGTTGGGCAAGTTGGCCCAGGCGCTGGTGCACGGCGCGAAGCTGTTGCAGGTCAACGGCAACTTCGACGACTGCCTCGCGACGGCCGCCAAGCTCGCCCAGGACTATCCGGTCGCGTTGGTCAACTCGGTCAACATCGACCGTCTGCACGGGCAGAAGACCGCCGCCTTCGAGATCGTCGAGGCGCTCGGTGACGCGCCCGACATCCACTGCCTGCCGGTCGGCAACGCCGGCAACATCTCCGCGTACTGGATGGGATATTCGGAGGAGACGGCGGCCGGTGCCACCACCCGGACGCCGAAGATGTACGGCTTCCAGGCCGCCGGGGCGGCCCCGATCGTGACCGGCCAGGTGGTGCCGGAGCCGTCGACGATCGCCACCGCGATCCGGATCGGCAACCCGGCGAGCTGGACCAAGGCGTTGGATGCCCGGGACGCCTCCGGTGGCCTGATCGCGTCGGTGACCGACCGCGAGATCCTGTCCGCGTACCGCCTGCTCGCCCGCGAGGTGGGGGTCTTCGTCGAGCTGGGCAGCGCGGCCAGCGTGGCCGGTCTGCTCCAGCAGGGTGCGGCGGGCGCGGTGCCGCCCGGTTCCACTGTCGTGTGCACGGTGACCGGTCACGGGTTGAAGGACCCGGAATGGGCGATTTCCACCGCACCGGCGCCGGTGACCATCGGGAACGACCCGCTGGCGGCGGCCCGCGCCCTCGACCTCGCCTGAGCGCGCCACCGTCCTGGTGGTGATCGACGGCGGGCGGGCGGCCCGGGGGCGGCGGGGGCCGAGGTAGGCGAGTCCGGCACACTTTCGGGTATCCCCGCCCGCATTCTCGTTCAGGAGTGAGCCAGGCCGATGTCGCTGCTCGCCAGATTCAGCCTCGCCAACCGAGGGCTGATTGCCCTCATCGCGGTGGTGACCACGGTGTTCGGAGCGTTCGCCGTGCCGTCGCTGAAGCAGCAACTGCTGCCGTCGCTCGAGTTCCCGGCCGCGTTCATCGTGGCCCCCTACCCCGGCGCCGGCCCCGAGATCGTCGAGTCCCAGGTGACCGAGCCGATCGAGAACGCCCTGCAGGGCATCCCCGGGCTGGACAAGATCACTTCCACGTCCCGCGAGGGGGCGGCCACCGTCCAGGTGATGTACGAGTTCGGCACCGACCTGGACGACGTGGTCAACAAGATGCAGACCGCGTTGAGCCGTATCGACGCCCAGCTGCCGGAGGGCGTGGACCCGCAGGTCATCGCGGGTAGCACCGACGACCTCCCGGCGGTGGTGCTGGCCGCGGCCGGCACCGGGGACGAGCGGGCGCTCGCCGAGAAGCTGCGCGCCACAGTGGTGCCGGAGCTGGAGGGCATCGAGGGGGTACGCACCGTCGAGGTGACCGGCGACCGGGACGACGTGGTGGTGGTCACCCCGGACCCGGCGAAGCTGGCCGCCGCGAAGATCCAACCGACGGCGATCGGCGCGGCGTTGAAGACCAACGGCGTGGCGGTGCCAGCCGGCGCGGTGACCGACGGCACGCTGGCCCTCCCGGTGCAGGTCGGTACGCCGATCGCCACCCTGGAGGAGCTGCGCGGCATCGTGGTCGCCCCGGCTGCGGCACCGGTCCGACTCGGTGACGTCGCGACCGTCGAGCAGCAGCTCGCTCCGGCCACCGCGATCACCCGTACCAACGGCAAGGACAGCCTCGGTGTCGCGGTCACCGCGGCCCCGGACGGCAACGCCGTGCAGATCTCGCACGAGATCCGTGACCGGCTCGACGACCTGAAGGACGCCTCCGGCGCGGAGCTGACGGTGGTCTTCGACCAGGCGCCGTTCGTCGAGAAGTCGATCGAGTCGCTGACCACCGAGGGCCTGCTGGGCCTGGTGATGGCGGTCATCGTCATCCTGGTCTTCCTGCTGTCGGTGCGCTCGACGGTGGTCACCGCGGTCTCCATCCCGCTCTCCGTGCTGGTGGCGCTGATCGCCCTGTGGATCGGTGACTACTCGCTCAACCTGCTCACCCTCGGCGCGTTGACAATCGCTGTCGGTCGGGTGGTCGACGACTCGATCGTGGTGTTGGAGAACATCAAACGACACCTGGAGTACGGCGAGGAGAAGCGGCACGCCATCATCACCGGGGTCCGGGAGGTGGCCGGTGCGGTGACCGCGTCCACCCTCACCACGGTGGCGGTGTTCGCGCCCATCGCGCTGGTCGGCGGGTTCGTGGGCCAGCTCTTCGCGCCGTTCGCGATCACCGTGACGGTGGCCCTGCTCGCCTCGCTGCTGGTGTCGCTGACCGTGATCCCGGTCCTCGCGTACTGGTTCCTCAAGCCGCCCAGCGGCACCGCCGACGACGAGGCGGTACGGCGCGGCGCGGAGGAGAAGGAGCTGCGCAACCCGTTGCAGCGGGGCTACCTGCCGGTGATCGGCTTCGCCACCCGCAAGCGGTCCACCCGCTGGATCACCATCGGGCTCGGCCTGCTGGTGCTCTTCGGCACCTTCGGCCTGTCGCAGAAGTTGGAGACCAACTTCCTGGACGACTCCGGCCAGGACACCCTCAACATGAGCCAGGAGCTGCCGGCCGGCAGTGGTCTGGCGGCCACCGACGCGGCGGCCAAGCAGATCGAGTCGGTGCTGTCCCGCACCAAGGGCGTCAAGACGTACCAGGTGACCGCCGGCGGCGGGGACAACCCGTTCGGGGGTGGCGGCAACAACGTCGCCAACTGGTCGTTGGCGCTCGACGGTGACACCGACGCGAAGAAGATGCGTGAGGTGCTGCGCGAGGAGTTCGACAAGCTCGGCAGCGGGCTGGGCGAGATCAGCTTCGGTGGCGGGCAGGAGGCGTCGACCAGCCAGCTGGAGGTGATCGTCCAGGCCAGCGACCCGGAGGTGCTGGCCCGGGCCGCCGAGGAGGCCCGCACGGCGATGGCCGGGGTGCCGGACGTCGAGGACGTCACCACCAGCCTGGCCGCGCAGGTGCCGCGAGTCGACGTGACGGTCGACCGGGTCGCCGCCGGTCGGGTCGGGCTCACCGAGGCCGCCGTGGGGCAGTTGGTGTCGCAGGCGTTCCGGGGAGCGCCGCTGGGGCAGGTCACGCTCGACGGCCGGCAGCAGAACGTGGTGCTGCGGCTGGGCACGCAGCCGCCGACGACGGTGGAGGCGCTGCGGGCGCTGCCGGTGGGTCCGGTCACCTTGGGCGACATCGCGAAGGTCACCCAGGGCGAGGGGCCGCAGCAGGTCAGTCGGATCGACGGTGAGCGCAGCGTGTCGGTGACCGGCTCGGCGACCGGCTCGAACCTGGGCGCGACCAGCACTGAGTTGCAGAAGCGGTTGGACGGCATCAACGTGCCGGGTGCGAGCTTCACCATCGGTGGTGTCAGCGCGGATCAGGCGGACGCCTTCGCGGACCTGGGCCTGGCGGTGCTGGCCGCGATCGCGATCGTCTTCCTGATCATGGTGGCGACGTTCCGCAGCCTGACCCAGTCGCTGATCCTGCTGATCTCCATCCCGTTCGCGGCGACCGGTGCGATCGGCCTGCTGTTGGTCACCGGAACGCCGCTCGGCGTGCCGGCGCTGATCGGTGTGCTGATGCTGGTCGGCATCGTGGTGACCAACGCGATCGTGTTGCTCGACCTGATCAACCAGTACCGGGCGCAGGGCATGGGGGTTCAGGAGGCGGTGGTCGAAGGTGGCCGTCGCCGGCTGCGCCCGATCCTGATGACGGCGGTGGCGACCATCTTCGCGCTGCTGCCGATGGCGCTCGGGTTGACCGGTGAGGGCGGCTTCATCTCCCAGCCGCTGGCGGTCGTGGTGATCGGTGGTCTGCTCAGCTCGACGTTGCTCACGCTGATCCTGGTGCCGACGCTGTACACGATGGTGGAGCACACCAAGGAGTCGCTGCGCGCTCGGCGCGCACGGCGGCGCTCCGGGGGGTCGGCGGTGACCACCGTGGAGGCGGACGAGTCGCCAGCCCCGAACCAGGTCGCGGTGCCGAGCGGCGCGCCCGCGCCGGCCCCGGCCACGGCCACGGCCACCGCCGAAGGTGCGCAGCTGGCCGGGCGACCGGCGCCGTCGGCCGCGCTGGTGGAGGGCACGGACCAGTTCGAGGTGCTGCGGCTGCCCCGTAGCCGCACCTCGCCGCTGCCCCCGGCGGAGCCGACCGAGTAGGTCGCAGCGAGGTTCGGAACGCCCCCGGTGGATTTCTGCCGGGGGCGTTCCAGTTGTATGAGCCGAAACACTCCGACCCGACCGCTCCGCACTTTGTGTAACTTCTTGCATACTCCTCGTAGATGGATGGGGGTGTGGGTGGAGCGGGGCGGGCGGATGGCCGAGGACGCGCGCGGGTGGGGGCGACGCGACCTGCTGCGCCGTGGCCTGCTGGTGGTGAGCGGTGTGGCCGTCGGCGCGGGGACGTCCGAGGCGTGGTGGAGCGGCCATCGCAAACTGCCGATCGCCGGTGGCCCCGCCAGCGCCACCCTCGGCAACGGTCAGCAGGATGTCGGCTCCGGCGCGCTGGAGGTCATCTGGTCGGCACCGACCAACCAGCGCCTGGTGGCGCTCACCTTCGACGACGGCCCCGCACCACAGTGGACTCCGATGGTGCTCGACACCCTGGCCGAGCACCGGGTTCCGGCCACCTTCTTCATGGTCGGGGCGCAGGTCCATCGGCACGCCGACGTCGTCCGCGACCGGCTCGACGGGCACGAGGTGGGCAACCACAGCTGGCAGCACCGGGACCTGGCCGAACTGGACGCCGACGAGGCGTACGACGACCTGCGCCGCAGCCACGACGTGATCGCCGAGCTGACCGGGTCGCCGCCGGTGCTGCTCCGTCCGCCGTACGGCCACCTGGGCGGTGCGGTGCTGCACGCGGCGGCCCGACTGGACTACCGACTGGTGCTCTGGTCGCTGCAGATGGTGGAGCGTGAGTTCCCCGACGATCCGGCCGGCCACGCCCGGCGGATCGTGGCGGGCGTCCGGCCGGGAACGATCGTGCTCGGCCACGACGTGGGGGCGCGGCGGCGGCTTGTCGCACTGCGGGGCCTGACCGACATGATCAACGGGTTACGGTCGCGCGGCTACACCTTCGTCACGGTCTCGGCGCTGCTGGGAGCGGGTGTCGCGCCGCCACAGACCAGGTAGGGTCGCGCTCCGTGGCGTCCACCCTCTCGGTTCTGACCGGCAATCGGAGCTTCCGCAACCTCTTCCTCGCCGAGTTGGTGGTCTTCGGCGCCGACTGGTTCGTCATGGTGCCGCTGTTGGTGCTGCTGCCGCATCTGACCGGCAGCGGTGTCTGGGGCGCGCTGGTGTTGGCGGTGGACACCGGCATCGTGGCGCTGCTGCTGCCGTACACCGGCACGATCGCCGACCGCTTCGACCGCCGGAAGATCATGATCGCCGCGAACGTGGCGGCGCTGGCGGGCGTGCTGCTGCTGCTCGGCGTGCGCACCGCGGCAACGGCGTGGCTGGCGCTGGTGGCGATCGGCGCGGTGGCGGTGGCCAAGGCGTTCTACTCGCCGGCGGCCCAGGCCGCGCTGCCCAACGTGCTGGAGCCGCACGAACTCGCCGCCGGCAACGCCGTCGCCGGCTCGGCCTGGGGCACCATGACCGTGGTCGGTGCCTCGCTCGGCGGCGTGCTGAGCACCGCTGCCGGCCCGTACGTCTGCTTCTGGGTGGCGGCGGCGGGCCTGGCGGTCGCCGCGGCCCTCGCCACCCGGATCCGCCGGCCGCTGCAGGTGCCCCGGGACGCCGACCAACCGCCCCAGCGGACCTGGTCCGCCGTCCGCGAGGCACTCGGCTACATCGGTCACCGCCCCCGGGTGCTGGCGCTGGTCACCGTGAAGTCGGCGGTGGGCCTGGGCAACGGCGTGCTGACCGTGTTCCCGCTGTTGGCCGGTGTCTACGGTGTCGGCCCGCTCGGCGCCGGCCTGCTCTTCGCGGTACGCGGCGCGGGAGCGTTGGTGGGGCCGATCCTGATGCGCCGGGTGCTGACCAACCGGGCCTGGCTGCTGCCCGGGCTGGCGTTGTCCATGTCGCTGTACGGCCTGTCCTACCTGGGCACCTCCGTCGTGCGCTGGTTTCCGTTGGTGCTGTTGCTGGTCTTCGTGGCGCACTTCGCGGGTGGCAGTAACTGGGTGATGTCGAACTTCGCTCTGCAGGGCGAGGTCCCGGACCGGCTGCGGGGCCGCGTCTTCGCCACCGACATGATGCTGGCGACGTTGGCGATCTCGGTGAGCCAACTGGCGGTGGCCCTGGTGGTGGACGTGGTCGACGAACGGGTGGTGCTCGCCGGCTGCGGTCTGATCACCCTCGTGTACGCGGTCGGTTGGCGGATCGCCACCCGCCGGCTCTCGCTCACCGATCCGGCCGCCGAGCCGGTCCCGGACCCGGCCGGCTGAGCTCGGCGATCCCAGGCAGCGGGCGCGGGCCCGGTTCGTCGGTCCCGGGCCCTAGCATGAGCGCGTGCCGACGAACTTCACCGCCGAGTCGGTCCGGGTCCGCGTCCCGGCGACCAGCGCCAACCTGGGCCCGGGCTTCGACGCGCTGGGCCTCGCCCTCGGGCTCTACGACGACCTGGCCGCCGAGGTCGCGCCGAGCGGTGTCCGGGTGACAGTGACCGGGCAGGGCGCCGGTGAGCTGCCCGACGACGACAGACACCTGGTGGTGCGGGCCATGCGCGCCGCGTTCGACGTGCTGGGGGCCCAACCCGGCGGGCTGAGCGTGCAGTGCGTCAACCGGATCCCGCAGGCGCGTGGGCTGGGCTCCTCGTCCGCCGCGATCGTCGCCGGTGTGCTGCTGGCCCGGGCCCTCGTCGTCGACGGGGAGCACCGCCTCGACGACGCCGGCACGCTGCGGCTGGCCGCCGAGATCGAGGGTCACCCCGACAACGTGGCACCGTGCCTGCTCGGCGGTTTCACGGTGGCCTGGTCCGAGCCGGGCGGTGCCCGGGCGGTGTCCCTGCCGGTCGCCGACGCGGTGCGGCCCACTGTTTTCGTCCCGGCGGAACGCGGACTGACAGCGACCGCGCGGGCGGCCCTGCCGGCCACCGTGCCGCATGGTGACGCCGCGTTGACGGCAGGGCGGGCGGCCCTGCTGGTGCACGCGCTCACCACGGACCCGGCCCTGCTGCTGCCGGCCACCGTCGACCGGCTCCACCAGGACTATCGCGCAGCCGGGATGCAGGGCACGTCTTCGCTGGTCAACGCGTTGCGCGCGGCGGGTGTGGCAGCTGTGGTCAGTGGGGCGGGGCCGACTGTCCTGGCGCTCAGCGAGCCGCCAGCGGACTTCCCGCTGGGAACAGACTGGGAGATCTGGCAGTTACCGATAGACGTCAGCGGCGCGCGGGTCGCCCGGGGTACACTTGGACACGCCGAGCGGGACCCTGTTGCCGCAGGTCGGAAGAGTTGATTACGCTCTAGACCTAGCACAGCCGCGAAGCACGCGATCTCCTGCGGGGCGGCGCACCCCCGAAGCTCTCGGCGGTCAGCCCGTCTACCCCTGCCCAAGGCCCACGCCGCGCCGCAGTTTCCACAGGTCGCCGCAGACGGCGAGACCTGCTCACCGACGTTGGTGAGTCGGGATACCGACCGGCTGCTGTGTCACAGACTCCCGCGACGCGTCCTTGCGAGGCGGGTGCACCGAGGCCGCCCGGCCACCTGAGTTCCGACTCCGGGCAGTCCCGGCCTATCGAGGGAAGGAATCCATTGAGCGACACCACCGACGTGACGTCGGATGTTTCCAACGTCGCTGGCGATGCCACCGCCGCCGCTCCCGCCCGTCGTCGGCGTAGCGGCACCGGTCTGTCGGCGATGCTGCTGCCAGAGCTGCAGAGCCTGGCTGCGTCGCTCGGCATCTCCGGCACGGCTCGCATGCGCAAGGGCGAGCTGATCGCCGCGATTTCCGAGCGGCAGGGCGGCAACGCCGCCGGGACCCCTCGACCACGGGCCGAGGTCGCGGCCGCAGCCGCGCCGACCCGTGAGGGGGTGCGGGCCGAGGTGCGGGAGACCGCCGACCGGCCGGCAGCCGAGGGTCGACGCGGTGCCGAAGAGGCGCCGGCCGAGCCGGCCGCCGAGACCGAGGGCCGTAGTCGCACCCGGCGCAGCCGGACCGCGGCGGCGGAGGCCCGTGCCACCGAGGCGCGCCCCGCCGAGGCGCGGGCGACCGAGGCACGTCCCGCTGAGGCGCGGGCGACCGAGGCGCGGGCGACCGAAACCCGTGGCGACGAGGCGGAAGCCGGCGAGCGTGCCGACCGCGGCGAGACCCGTCGCGACCGGGCCGAGCGTCCGGAGCGCGGTGAGCGTGCCGAGCGCGGTGAGCGTGCCGAGCGCGGTGAGCGTGCCGACCGGGGCGAGCGTGCCGACCGGGGCGAGCGTGCCGAGCGTGCCGAGCGCGGTGAGCGTGCCGAGCGCGGTGAGCGTGTCGACCGGGGCGAGCGTGTCGACCGGGGCGAGCGGGCCGACCGGGGCGAGCGCAACGACCGGAGCGAGCGGGCCGAGCGTACCGACCGGGGCGAGCGCAACGATCGTGGTGAGCGTGCCGACCGGGGTGAGCGGGCCGAGCGCAACGACCGCCAAGACCGCGGTGACCGCAACGACCGCAACGACCGTGGTCAGCGGGCCGAGCGGGACAGCGACGACGACGACGGCGAGGGCGGCGGCCGGCGCGGCCGGCGCAGTCGTTTCCGGGACCGTCGCCGCGGGCGCGGCGAGCGCGCCGAGACCGGTGCCGACACCGGCGGGCGTGAGCCGCAGGTCAGCGAGGACGACGTGCTCGTCCCGGTGGCCGGCATCATCGACGTGCTCGACAACTACGCCTTCGTGCGGACGACCGGTTACCTGGCCGGCCCGAACGACGTGTACGTCTCGATGTCCCAGATCAAGAAGTACGGCCTGCGCCGTGGTGACGCGATCACCGGTGCGGTGCGGGCGGCCCGTGAGGGTGGCAACAGCGGTGACCAGCGGCGCGACAAGTACAACCCGCTGATGCGGCTGGACACGATCAACGGGATGGAGCCGGAGGAGGCGCGGCGTCGTCCGGAGTTCTACAAGCTCACTCCGCTCTACCCGCAGGAGCGCCTGCGGTTGGAGACCGAGCCGCACATCCTGACCACCCGGGTCATCGACCTGGTCATGCCGATCGGCAAGGGCCAGCGGGCACTCATCCAGTCTCCGCCCAAGGCGGGTAAGACGATGGTGCTGCAGGCGATCGCGAACGCGATCACCCGCAACAACCCGGAGTGCCACCTGATGGTGGTGCTGGTCGACGAGCGGCCCGAAGAGGTCACCGACATGCAGCGGTCGATCAAGGGCGAGGTCATCGCGGCCACGTTCGACCGTCCGCCGCAGGACCACACCACGGTGGCGGAGCTGGCCATCGAGCGGGCCAAGCGCCTCGTCGAGCTGGGGCACGACGTCGTCGTGCTGCTCGACTCGGTGACCCGGCTCGGTCGGTCGTACAACCTGGCGGCACCGGCCAGCGGCCGGATCATGTCGGGTGGTATCGACTCCACCGCGCTGTACCCGCCGAAGCGCTTCCTCGGCGCGGCCCGCAACATCGAGAACGGCGGGTCGCTGACCATCATCGCCACGGCGCTGGTGGAGACCGGTTCCATGGCGGACACGGTCATCTTCGAGGAGTTCAAGGGCACGGGCAACGCCGAGTTGAAGCTGGACCGGAAGATCGCCGACAAGCGGACCTTCCCGGCCATCGACATCAACCCGTCCGGTACGCGTAAGGAAGAGGTCCTGCTCGCACCGGAAGAGCTGGCCATCATCCACAAGCTCCGGAAGGTGCTGCACTCGCTGGATTCGCAGGCGGCGATGGATCTCCTGCTGGACCGGCTCAAGCAGTCCCGCACGAACATCGAGTTCCTGATGCAGATCGCGAAGTCGACGCCGGGGGAGTGATCCTCCTGCGCTGACCGACGAAGGGGCACGGCCGTTGTGGTCGTGCCCCTTCGTCATGTCCCCAGCCCGATCCCCCCGATGATGTCATTGTGGAGTTTTCCTTCGCTTCAGTCCAGGGGTCTTGAAACTTCTATTCAGGACCGGGTTGACTGTCGTCCATGCGTACCCGCAGACGATCCGCCCGCCGCACCGGCGTCCTGCTGCTGACGCCACTGCTCTCGCTGGCCGCGCCGCTGCCGGCCACCGCCGCCCCGCCGGCCCCGTCCACCGTCGCCCCGTCCACCCTCGCCGAGGACGCGCCGTCCGCGTCGTCGTGGCCGTTCGGTTCCGTCGGGCTGGTCACCGACCCTGCCGCGACCGCCTCGACCTCGGCCACCGACGGTCTGGAGCCGGCCGGCGGACTGGAGACCACGAAGACCACCCGACCGGTCGCCCCGGGCGTGCAGCTCACCTCCTTCGACCGGTACGACGCCGACGGCTGGCTGCGCGCCGACGCCCTCACCACCGACCTCGCCGGTGGGTCCACCGTCGACTACGTCAACTCCGGGGCGGTCAGCCGGGCCGAGCCCCTGCGCACGGCGGCGGACGCCACGCGGGCTGTCGCCGCCGTCAACGGTGACTTCTTCGACATCAACAACTCCGGTGCCGCCCAGGGCGTCGGCATCCGCGACGGCGAGCTGATCCAGTCGGCGGTCGGCGGCCACCACAACGCGGTGGCGGTCACCACGAGCGGGCTCGGCCGGGTGATCGAGGTGAACTTCGACGGCAGCGCCACCCTGCCCACCGGGCCGGTGCCGCTGACCCAGTTCAACAACATGGTGCAGGCCGACGGCATCGGCGCGTTCACCGAACTCTGGGGGACGTACTCCCGGCAGCGGGCGGTGGAGGGCGCGGCCCGGGTGGTCGAGGTCACCGTCTCCGGCGGTCGGGTGACCGGGGTGAGCGCTGTGGCCGGCAGCGGACCGATCGCCGCCGGCAGCACCGTGCTGCTCGGCCGGGACGCCGGTGCGGACGCCCTCGCCGGTCTTCGCCCCGGTGACCCGGTGACGGTGGCCTGGCGTCCGAAGCCGTCCGACGGCAGCAGCCTGCACGCTGCCGTCGGAGGCGGCAACGTGCTGGTCCGCGACGGCGTCGTCCAGAGCATCGCCGACCCGACGCTGGCTCCGCGCACCTCCGTCGGCTTCAGCGCCGACGGGCGAAAGATGATCATGTTGACGGTGGACGGCCGGCAGGTCGACAGCCGCGGCGTGACGCAGACCGAGATGGGCCGGATGATGGCCGAACTCGGTGCCCATCACGCGCTCAACCTCGACGGTGGCGGCTCGTCCACGCTGCTGGCCCGGGAGCCGGGCGCACCGGCTGTGCAGGTGGAGAACGGCCCGTCGGACGGGACCGAGCGGGCCGTGCCCAACGGCCTGGCCATCTACGCGCCGAAGGGCAGCGGCCGGCTCACCGGCTACTGGGTCGAGACGGCCAGCGACCCCACCGCCGCCCCGGGCATCTCGCCGGTGCGTGGTGGCCGGCCCGACCGGGTCTTTCCCGGTCTGACCCGCGTCCTCACCGCCGCTGGTTACGACGAGACGTACGGCCCGGCGGCCGGCGCCCCCAGCTGGCGGGTGACCCCGGCGGTACGCGGCCGGGTCGGCGGTGACGGGGTGTTCCACGCCGGCACCCCGGGGGCCAGCACGGTCATCGCGGCACGTGGCCGGGCCACCGGCTCGCTGGGTCTCACCGTGCTCGGCCCGCTGACCCGGATCGGCGCCACCGTGCCGCGCGTCGGGCTGACCGGGCGGGACGGCAACGCGGTGGTCGGCGTGGTCGGGTACGACGGCGACGGCAACACCGCGCCGATCGAGCCGGCCGACCTGACCCTCGACTACGACAGGGACCTGCTACGGATCACTCCGACCGCGGACGGCAACCTCGCGGTCAGCTCGCTGCGGGACACCGGCTCCGCCCTGGTCACCGTGCACGTCGGACGGAGCAGCACCGTCCTGCCGGTCACCGTCGGGCTGACCGACGTGCCGGTGGCCGGCTTCGACGACGCCGGATCCTGGCGGTTCAGCCAGGCCCGCGCCAGCGGGTCGGTAGCGCCGGCGCCGGGACACACCGGCACGGGCCTGCGGATGACGTACGACTTCAGCCAGTCCACCGGCACGCGGGCCGCGTACGCCGACCCGCCGGCCTGGATCGAGGTGCCCGGCCAGCCGCAGGCGTTCGGCATGTGGATCCACGGCAACGGCACCGGGGAGTGGCCGAGCCTGCACCTGCACGACGCCCAGGACACCCAGCACGTGCTGCGCGGACCACTGATCACCTGGACCGGCTGGCGGTACGTGGAGTTCGCGGTGCCGGCCGGGGTGCAGTACCCGGTGCGGGTGCGCCGGTTCTACGTGGCCGAGACGAACGCCGCGGCGCAGTACACCAGCGAGGTGATCATCGACGACCTGGTGGCGAAGGTGCCCCCGACCGTCGACGTGCCGGCGGTGCCGCCGCGTACCGATCGGGTGGTGGTCCGCGACGGCACCGTGGACGGCGCGCCGTGGCGGTTCGCGGTGCTCTCCGACGCCCAGTTCGTCGCCGCCGACCCGGACAGTGACCTGGTCGCCCAGGCCCGCCGGACGCTGCGCGAGGTCAAGGCCGCCAGGCCGGACTTCCTGCTGATCAACGGTGACTTCGTGGACACCGCCTACCCGGCCGACTTCGCGCTGGCCAAGCGCATCCTCGCCGAGGAACTGGGCGATGCCCTGCCCTGGTACTACGTGCCCGGCAACCACGAGATCATGGGCGCGCCGATCAGCAACTTCGAGGCCGCCTTCGGTGCCACCTCACGGGTGTTCGACCACAACGGCACCCGGTTCGTCACGCTGAACTCGTCCACCGGGACGCTGCGCGGCGGAGGCTTCGACCAGGTGCGGATGCTGCGCGAGACGCTGGACGCGGCGGCCACCGACCGACGCGTGGGTTCGGTCGTCGTGCTGCACCACCACCCGGCGCGCGACCCCAGCCCGGCGCAGGCCAGCCAGCTCGGTGACCGCAAGGAGGCGGCGCTGCTGGAGCAGTGGATGGCCGACTTCCAGCACCGCACCGGAAAGGGCGCGCTGTTCGTGGGCGGGCACGTCGGCACGTTCCACGCCGACCGGGTGGACGGGGTGCCCTACGTCATCAACGGCAACGCCGGCAAGACGCCATCCACCCCCGCCGACCAGGGCGGCTTCACCGGCTGGACGGAGTTCGGCGTGGACCCGGTCACCCCGGCCGAGGCCGAGCGCGCTCGCCGGGACCCGCTCGCCGAGGGGCCGGCCTGGGTGGACGCGGAGTTCCACGCGCACGCCGACCGGCTCACGGTGACCGCCCCGGCCAGCGTCGCGGTGGGCACCCCGGTGTCGGTCAGCGCCACGCTGACCCAGCCCGGCGGGCGTACGGTCCCGGTGGCCGCGCCGGTCAGCGCCGACTGGTCCGGGTCGCCGCAGGTGCACATCGGCTCGGCGGCGGGGGTGCGCCAGTGGCACACCGCCCGCTTCGACCCGGCCACCGGCACCCTGACGGCACTGCGGTCCGGCGCGCCGATACGCCTGATTGTCACTGTCAACGGCCTCAGCGCCGAGGCCACCATCGCCCTCACCCGGTGAGCAGCGGGCGGGGCCCTTCCGGCGCGGAGGGCCCCCGCCCGGGGCTCAGAAGTCCCCCTCGGCCACCTGGAAGACGGTGAGGCCGAGGGCCCGCCACATCTGGACCACCTGGACGCGGTCGTCGAAGACGCCGGCCACCCGGTAACGGTCCCGGATCTCCCGGTCGTAGATCTCCCGCTTGACGATCGAGTCCTTGCGGGAGTCACCGACCGCCCGGAGGTGCAGACCCAGGTAGGGCACTCGTACGTGCCGGGCCAGCCAGGCCTCGGTGGCCGCGCGGGCGGAGGCGTCCCGCCCCGAGCAGAAGACCACCCCGTACCCGGCGGCGTGCATCGCCCGGACCGCCGCGATCACCGCCGGGTTCGGCTGGTCCTCGCCCACCCGGGTCATGTCGTACGGGCTGCGGGAGACGGCCAGCGCGACGGTGCCGTCGATGTCCACCAGAACGATCTCCGGTGGCTCGGTCGACGACGGGTGCACGGTGCCGGGGCGTCCGGTACGTGCCTGTGGCACCGGCAACGGCAGGGTGCGCCCCCGCAGGTACCGCTCGTGCAGCCGGCGGATCGCGTCCGCACCCACCTGGTCGGCGGCCGGACGGGCGGCGTCGCGGCGCAGGCACTCGTCCAGCGGGACGTCGGTGAAGTCGTGCACCTCGAACTGCGCGCCGTGCCGGGCGGCCAGGTCGGCCCAGCCCCGCAGGGTCCGCGAGCGCAGGTTGGTGTCGTCCACGCAGACGTCCGCGCGGGCCCGCAGCAGCGCCTCGACCTGAGCCTGCTGCACGGCGGTCACCTGCGCCTCGGCCCACTGGGTGAACAACCGTTCGCCGTGCAGCATCCGGCGCAGATCGTCCCGGTTGACCCGCGCGACGGACGGCTGGAGCGTGCGGGCGAAGGTCGTCTTGCCCGAGGCGGGCAGTCCCCGGGTGGCGATCAGGCGGGTCATCGACGCACCTCCGGCTCGACGGGCGTACCCCGGCCGGGGTACCTGGCGGCGGTCCGCCGGGTGCGCGAATGCCCCGTCGGGCGGTGGGAATGCGGACGGGTAGGCACGTGTTGACGATGCCGGACGAGGTGTGCGGCCCGATTACCGGGTCGGCTCAGGCCCATGGCACACTGGTCAATCGGCCACCGGTTCCGGTTCACGCCCGAGCCCGTCGCGTACGGCGCGACGAGCGATGACGGCGACCCGGCGACCACCAACGAGAGGACCGAGGCGAGATGAAGGCAAACATCCACCCGGAGTACGTGACCACCGAGGTCAGCTGCTCCTGTGGCAACACGTTCACGACCCGCAGCACCGCCAAGGGCGGGGCGATCCACGCCGAGACCTGCAGCGCCTGCCACCCGTTCTACACCGGTAAGCAGCGCGTTCTCGACACCGCCGGCCGGGTCGCGAAGTTCCAGCAGAAGTACGCCAAGGTTCAGGCCAAGAAGGCCAAGTAGCTCCTCGTTCGGCGCCCGCGTCCGGTTTTCCGCCGGACGCGGGCGCCGTCCGCATTTCCCTCAGTTTTCCGCCCGGCCGCTGGCCCCCCGGCCCGGCCCGGTCGTCGCGCACCGTCGAAGGAGCATCCGCAGCATGAGCAGCGAGCGTCTGGCCGGCCTTCTCGACGAGTACGCGCAGCTGGAGAAGCGGTTGGCCGACCCGGCCATCCACGCCGACCAGGCCACCGCGCGCAGGGTCGGCCGCCGGTACGCCGAGCTGGTGCCGCTGCACAAGGCCGCCGACGAGTTGGAGCAGGCCCGCGCCGATCTGGCCGCGGCTCGCGAGCTGGCCGCCGAGGACCCGTCCTTCGCGGGTGAGGCGGAGTCCATCGCCGAGTCCCTGCCGGTGCTGGAGGAGCGCCTCGCCGAGCTGCTCATTCCGCGCGACCCGCACGACGCCAAGGACGTGATCGTCGAGATCAAGGCCGGCGAGGGTGGCGAGGAGTCGGCGCTGTTCGCCGGTGACCTGCTGCGGATGTACACCCGCTACGCCGAGCGGCACGGTTGGGTCACCGAGGTGATCGACGCGCAGGATTCCGACCTGGGCGGGGTCAAGGACGTCTCCCTGTCGATCAAGACCAAGGGTGTGCCGGAGGGCGGCAACGGCGTCTGGTCGCGGCTCAAGTGGGAGGGCGGCGTACACCGGGTGCAGCGCGTCCCGGTGACCGAGTCGCAGGGCCGGATCCACACCAGCGCCGCCGGGGTGCTGGTGCTGCCGGAGGCCGAGGACGTCGACGTCACCATCGACCAGAACGACCTGCGCATCGACGTGTTCCGCTCGTCCGGCCCGGGCGGCCAGTCGGTCAACACCACCGACTCGGCGGTGCGGATCACCCACCTGCCGACCGGCATCGTGGTCTCCTGCCAGAACGAGAAGTCCCAGTTGCAGAACCGGGAGCAGGCGATGCGGATCCTGCGGGCCCGGCTGCTCGCCGCCGCGCAGGAGCAGGCCGACGCCGCCGCCTCGGACGCGCGCAAGGCGCAGGTACGCACTGTGGACCGCTCGGAGCGGATCCGCACCTACAACTTCCCGCAGAACCGGATCACCGATCACCGGATCGGCTACACCGCGTACAACCTGGACCTGGCGCTCGGCGGCGAGCTGGACGGGGTGCTGGACGCCCTCACCGAGGCCGACCGTGCCGCCCGGCTCGCCGGCGACACCGAGCTGACCCGCCGCTGACCACGGCGCTCGACCTGGTCGCGGCGCTCGACCCGCCGCTGATCGGGGCGGGCCGGGCGGTCAGCTCGCTCGGGGGCGGGTCTTGGCGCGGAGCATCTCGCGGTCGGCCTGCTCGAACGCGACGCTGAGCGCGTCGCGCAGCCCGCTGCCACCGGAGACCTCGGCGAAGCCGATGCTCACCCCGACCGGGGTGCCCGGCACCAACGATTCCCAGTCCTCCAGTCGGACCGCTGCCTCGATCCGGCGGGCCACCTCGGCGGCCTCGGCCATGCCGGTGTCCGGCAGCACCACCACGAATTCGTCACCGCCGTAGCGGGCCACGAAATCGCCCCGGCGCATCACCCGGTTGATCACGCCGGCGATGCGTTGGAGCACCAGGTCGCCGGAGTGGTGCCCGTGCCGGGTGTTGACCGCCTTGAAGCCGTCCAGGTCGCAGACGCCGATCACCACCCGGTCGCCGCGGGTGACCACAGCGGTGATGTAGCGCTCCAGCCGGCGGCGGTTGGGCAGCCCAGTGAGCGGGTCGGTCAACGCCTCGCCCTCGAAGCGCGCCGCCTCGCGGCGCATCTCCTCGTGGTCGATGCGGGCGGCGATGCCGTCGATGTACACGTCGCGCAGCCGGTCGTTGCGCTGCGCGGCGAGCCGGAACGCCAGCCGGTCGGCCCGGTGCGCGGCCAGGTGGTCCCCGGCGCGGGTCAGCGCGATGCTGCGCAGTCGGGCCGGCTCGGCCGCCCCGAGCGTCTCGTTGGACACCTGGACGGTGTCCAGTCGGGTGACCGCTTCGATCGGTCGACCGTCGGCGACCGCGAGGCACACCTGCCCCAGTTGACGCAGGTCGCGGGCACGGGCGCTGTCCCCACCGTGGCTGATCAACCGGGCTGGCTCGGTGCCCTCGGTCGCCACCTGGTCGCCGAGCGCGGCCTGTCGGGCGGCCGCGTAGCCGTACGCGGCGAGGCTGCTCGGGCGCAGCTGCCCGGCCCGCCCGGCGCGAACGAAGCGGGCCAGGTCGGCCGCCACGTCCCGCAGCACCCGCAGACAACCGTCGCTGTCGCCGTTGTGGTCCAGGGCCACGGCGTTGCGCAGCCGGATGCCCGGTGCGGCGAACGTCTCCTCCGGGATCCCGGCGGTCAGCCCGAGCTGCCGGGCCCGCTCGATGGCGCCCAGCGCGTACCCGTGGAAGCTCAGGTAGCTGTAGGCCATGGCCAGGTCGTGCCAGCCCCAGGCGGTGTCCCGGTCCGGGTCGGCGACGGCGCCCAGCGCGCGGGCCGCTCGGACGAGGTGCATGACGCAGCGGTCCAGCGCTCCCTGGTGGTGCGCGGCGAGCGCGGCCAGCGCGTTGAGGTGACCGTGCAGGTACGGCTCGGCGAGGTCGCGGACGGCCGCCGACGCCTCCTCGATGGCCCTGGTGAACTCCGCGGTTCGACCGAGATTGATCAGCGCGGAGAGGCGCTGCACCATGGCGTCCGCTCGCGCCGCCGGGTCGTTGGTGGTGCGGATCACCCGCTCCAGCAGGACGTACGACTCCGCGGAGCGGCTGGCCTCCTGCAACGCCCGGGCGTGCGTGAGGGCGTCAACCTGGTCCTCGACCCGGTCGAGCCAGCCCACCCGCCAACCTCCTGTCGTGCGCGCCAGGGCGCACCTGTTCGTCACGTCGCCCGCGACGCTTCATGATTATGTCGTGAGTACTTTGCCGCAACACCCCCCCGAAGGGACAGGCCCGGTCCGGCCGTCCGCCGCGGTGGCCCGGGCGGCCCGCTCGCTCGCCGCCGCCGGGGTCGGCTCCGCCCGGGTGGAGGCCGAGTTGTTGGCGGCGTACGTGCTGGGGGTTCCCCGGGGCCGGCTGGCGCTCGCCGACGACCTCAGCGGCGACCAGCTGGTGCGGCTCGACGAGCTGACCCGCCGCCGCGCGGCGCGTGAGCCGTTGCAGCACCTGACCGGTCGGGCCGGGTTCCGGCACCTGGAGCTGTCGGTCGGCCCGGGTGTCTTCGTGCCCCGGCCGGAGACCGAGCTGCTGGCCGGCTGGGGCATCGAGCAGGCCCAGGGTCGGCCGGAGCCGCTGGTGGTGGACCTGTGCAGCGGCTCGGGCGCGATCGCCCTGGCGGTGGCCCAGGAGTTGCCGGCGGCGCGGGTGATCGCTGTGGAACGGTCCCCGGCGGCGCTGACCTGGCTGCGGCGCAACGCGGCGGAGCGGGCGGCCGCGGGGGACCGGCCGATCGAGGTGGTCGAGGCCGACGTGACCGCGCCGGACCTGCTGGCCGAGCTGGTGGGCCGGGTGGACGTGCTGCTGTGCAACCCGCCGTACGTGCCGGACGACGTGGTGGTCCCGCCCGAGGTGGCCGGGCACGACCCGGCGGAGGCGGTCTTCGGTGGCGCGGACGGTCTGGTGGTGATCCGGCCGGTCGTCGCCCGGGCGGCGGTGCTGTTGCGCCCTGGAGGCGTGCTCGGCGTCGAGCACGACGACACCCACGGGGTGGCGGTGCCCGGGCTGCTCGCCGAGGACGGCGGCTTCACCGCCGTGGCGGAGCATCCGGACCTCACCGGGCGTCCCCGCTTCGCGACTGCGTCCCGACGGGCGGACGGCCAGCGGGCCTAGATCGGGGCGGCGTGGCAGACTGACTCCTCGTGATGCTCTACGACTGCCGGTCGCCCGCCGATCGGGACCGCGGCATCGCTGCGGCGATCGAGGCGGTCAAGAACGGCGAGCTGGTTGTTCTTCCGACCGACACGGTGTACGGGATCGGCGCGGACGCGTTCACCCCGTACGCGGTGAAGGCGCTGCTGGATGCCAAGGGCCGGGGTCGGCAGATGCCGCCGCCGGTGCTGATCGGCTCGCGGCACACCCTCGACGGGTTGGTCTTCTCGCTGCCCACCGCCGCCCGGGACCTGGTGGAGGCGTTCTGGCCGGGTGCGTTGACGATCGTGGTCGAGCACTCGCCGAGCCTGCAGTGGGACCTGGGCGACAAGACCGGCACGGTGGCGGTGCGGATGCCGCTGCACCCGGTGGCGTTGGAGGTGCTGCGCGAGACCGGCCCGATGGCGGTGTCGTCGGCGAACAAGACCGGCCAGCCGGCCGCTGTCACCGCCAACGAGGCGCGTGATCAGCTCAGCTACTCGGTGCGGGCCTATCTGGAGGCCGGGCCGTGCCCGGACCCGGTGCCCTCCACGATCGTGGATCTGACCGGTGAGGTGCCGCAGCTGTTGCGGGCCGGGGCGATCCCTCTGGAGAAGCTGCGCGACGTGGTTCCGGATCTCGTCGACGGTCGGGCGGTCTGAGTGCCCCCGTTCACGGTTCTGCACGTGTGCATGGGCAACATCTGCCGCTCGCCGATGGCGGAGCGGCTGCTCGCCCTGGCGGTGCGGGAGCGCCTGACCCGCCGTGGGCAGGACCCGGCCCAGGCCGAGGAGCTGGTGCACAGCCACAGCGCCGGCACGGGTGGCTGGCACGCGGGCGAGGAGATGAACCCGCCGGCGGCACGGCAGGTCACCGGCCGTGGCGGGGACGTGGCCGGGTTCGCGGCGCGCAAGCTGCGCTCGGACCACATCGACGCCGCCGACCTGGTCCTGACCGCCACCGCCGACCAGCAGGAGTACGTGGTGGCGCTCCGCCCGGACGCGGCGGCCCGCACGTTCGTGCTCGGCGAGTTCAGTCGGCTGCTGGCGGCGGTGGACGCCGCCGCGCTGCCGCCGGGCGACGCCACCCCGGAGGCCGTGTACGCCCGGGGCGTGGCAGTGGTGGCGGCGGCCCACGACGCGCGGCTGGGTACTTCGGCGCTGCCCACCGATGACCTGGACGACCCGTGGGGTCGTGGCGACCAGTGCTTCAGCCGGGTCGCCGACGAGATCGAGGAGACGGTCCACCCGCTGGCCGGCGTACTGCTGCCCTGAGCGTGGTGCGCGCTGCCGCCCGGGCGTGGTGCGAGTTTCCTCCGGGTTTGGGGAAAACCCGGGGCTAAAGGGGTGTTCCGGGTCATTCTGAACGGGTCCTAGCGTGACCGGCTCCTGCGGGGAGAGCTGATGATCCGGGCCCAACTCGACAAACTGCTGACCGTGGTGATCGCCGGCGTGCTGGCCGGGCTGGTGCTGGCCGCCGCCGCCCTGCCCGTCGCCCTGGTCTTCGGGATCGGCTTCAGCGCCCTGTCGACGCCGTACTCGGAGCTGCCGAACACACTCCGTACGCCGCCCACCGCGCAGCGGTCCAACCTCTACGCCAACGACGGCACCACCCTGATCACCTCCTTCTACCAGGAGGACCGGGTGGACGTGCCACTGCACGAGGTGGCCCCGGTGATGCGCCAGGCGATAGTGGCCGCCGAGGACGTCCGGTTCTACCAGCACAGCGGGGTCGACCTGCGGGGCGTGGTGCGCGCGTTCACCGTCAACAAACGCGACGGCCAGACCCGGCAGGGCGCCTCCACGCTGACCATGCAGTACGTGCGCAACGTGCTCAGCAACGACCCCCGACTCACCGAGGCCCAACGGGAAGCCGCCACCGAACTCACCACCGTCCGCAAGCTCCAGGAGATGCGGTACGCGCTCGCCCTGGAACGGGAGCTCGACAAGGACGAGATCCTGACCCGCTACCTCAACATCGCCTACTTCGGCGCCGGGGCGTACGGCATCGCGGCGGCCAGCAAGCGGTACTTCTCCCGGTCCCCGGCCGAGTTGACCCTGGCCCAGGCGGCGCTGCTCGCCGGCCTGGTGCGCTCGCCGGACAGCGACGACCCGATCAACGGCGACGCCGACAGCGCGGTGGCCCGGCGGTCGTACGTCCTGGAACGGCTGGTGGAGTCGGGGCAGGTGCCGGCGGACGCGGCAGCGGCGGCGCGCGCCGAACCCCTGCAGCTGCGGCCCAGCGAGACCCCGAACGACTGCACCGGGGTGCCCGACGCGCACAACGACTGGGGCTTCTTCTGCGACTGGTTCACCCGCTGGTGGAGCAGCCAGTCCGCGTTCGGGGCGACCGCCGACGAGCGGCAGCGCGCGCTGCGCCGGGGCGGGTTCTCCATCGTCTCGTCGCTGGACCCGGGAGTGCAGCGGGCCACCACCGAGCAGGTGTTGAAGATCTATCCCATGAGCCGGGCCGAGGCGGTGCCCACCGCCGTCGTGCAACCGGGCACCGGGCGGGTGCTGGCGATGTCGGTGAACCGCGCGTACAGCGTGGCGGACAACCCGGTCGGGCAGAAGAACCACCCGAACACCGTCAACCAGTTGATCGCCGGCGGTGGCGCGATCGAGGGATACCAGGGCGGTTCGACGTTCAAGCTCTTCACCCTGCTGGCGGCGTTGGAGTCCGGCCTGCCGCTGTCGACCGAGTTCGTGGCGCCGACCCAGCTGCTCACCCGCTTCCCGGTGACCGGGGCGGCGAGTTGCGACGGCCGCTGGTGCCCGGCGAACGCCAGCCCGTCGTCGATGGACGGCCCCCGCACCATGTGGAGCGCGTTCGGCCGCTCGGTGAACACGTACTTCGCCTGGCTCACCGAGAAGGTCGGTGCCGACCGGGTGGTGGAGATGGCCGAGCGGCTCGGCATCGTGCTGCGGGCCAAGTCCGACGCCGAGCTGGCCCGCTACGGCGCGAAGGACTGGGGTCCGTTCACCCTGGGCGTGGCCGCGACGACCCCGCTGGACCTGGCCAGCGCGTACGCCACGGTGGCGGCCGAGGGGACCTCGTGTGCGCCGCTGCCGGTGGTCTCGATCGCCGACTCGAACGGCCGGCCGGTCGACGCCGCCAAGCCGGACTGCCGGCAGGTGCTCGACGCCGACGTGGCGCGGGCGGCCACCGACGCGGCTCGCTGCCCGGTCGGGGACCAGTCGATGTACGGGCGCTGCGACGGTGCCACCGCACCGGGGCTGCGGGCGAAGCTCGGCCGCCCGGTGGCCGGCAAGACCGGCAGCTCGGAACGGTACGAGACGGAGACGGTGGTGGCGTTCACGCCGCAGCTCGCGGTCGCCTCGATGGCCGCCAACCCGGACGATCCCCGCGACGCGGTCGGTCAGGCGGTGCAGGCCCAGATGGTGAACGCGGTCGGTGCGGTGCTGTCCTACGCCCTGCGCGACGAACCGGTCCGCGACTTCGTCCCGCCGAGCGAGCGAACGGCCTTCCAAACCCAGCCCCAAGCCGGCAACTAACCCCCCGCACCTGTCACCCCCGCGATCTTGCACTTTCTGCCCAGACAAAAGGCACGAAAGTTCGTGATTCGACGACAGGAAGTGCAAGATCGCCGGGTAGGGGGGCGGGGCGGGCGACGTCAGCGGGGTTGTTCGGCGTTGCGGGCGATGTTGCGGGCCATTCCGCCGAAGACCACAGCGTGGAACGGGGCCACCGATCCCCAGTAGGCGTGCCCGGCGAGGCCGCGTGGCAGGAAGACAGCGCGTTGCTGGTAGCGGCTGCGGCCGTCGTCGGTGGGTAGCACGCGCATCTCCAGCCAGGCCCGGCCGGGCAGCCGCATCTCGGCACGCAGTCGCAGCAACTCGCCCGGGACGATCTCCTCGACCCGCCAGAAGTCCAGCGCCTCACCGACCTGGAGGCGGTGCGGGTCGCGTCGACCCCGCCGCAGCCCGACCCCACCGACCAGCCGGTCCAGCCAGCCCCGGATCGACCAGGCGAGGGGGAAGGAGTACCAGCCGTGTTCGCCGCCGACGCCCTCGACGACCCGCCAGAGCGCCGCCGGTGGGGCGTCCACCACCCGCTCCCGGACGTCGGTGTAGGCGGTGCCGCCGGACCAGTCCGGGTCGCTGGGCAGCGGCTCGGCGGGCGCGTCCGGGCCGCTCGCGGTGGACCAGCGGGTCTCCACCTGGGCGTCGCGTACCTTGGCCAGCGCCAGCGCCACCGCCTGGTCGAACCCGGTCAGGCCGTCGGGCGGGTCCGGGACGTAGCGGGCGATGTCGTGTTCGTGGGCGACCGCCTCGTGGATCAGGCTCTCCACCAGCGGGCGGGCGATCTTGTTCGGCACCGGGGTGACCAGACCGACCCAGTGCGACGAGAGCGACGGGGTGAGCGGACGGACCGGCACGATGACGCGTCGGCGCAGCTCGGCCACCCGCGCGTAGCGCTGCATCATCTCGCGGAAGGTCAGCACGTCCGGCCCGCCGACGTCGAAGCCCCGGTTGACCTCGGCCGGCAGATCGGCGCAGCCGGCCAGGTAGCGCAGCACGTCGCGGACCGCTATCGGTTGGATCCGGTTGTGCACCCAACGCGGAGTGACCATGACGGGCAGTCGCTCGGTCAGGTAGCGCAGCATCTCGAACGACGCCGAGCCGGACCCGATGATCACCGCGGCCCGGAGCACCGCCGTGGGCACTCCGCTGGCCAGCAGGATCCGGCCCACCTCTGCGCGGGAACGCAGGTGCGGGGACGGCACCTCAGCATCGGAGGCCGGTTCCGGGCCGCCCAGGTAGACGATCCGCCGGACGCCGGCCGCCCGCGCCGCCGCCGCGAAGTTGGTCGCCGCCGCCCGGTCGGCCGCCTCGAAGTCGGACCGGCCCAGCGAGTGCACCAGGAAGTACGCGACGTCCACGTCGGCGAACGCGGCGGCCAGCGTCTCCGGTCGGCTCAGGTCGCCCTCGACGATCTCGGCCGCCGAGGCCCAGGGGACGTCGCGCAGCCGCACCGCCTTACGGGCGAGGCAGCGCACGGTGTGCCCGTTGGCGAGCAGCAGCGGCGTCAGCCGCCCGCCGATGTAGCCGGTCGCTCCGGTGACGAGGCATCTCACGGGTCCCAGTCTGCTGCCCCCTAGACTCGTTTGCTGTGGAGACCGAGACGAGCACCTTCTGGGGGCCGGATTTCGCCCAGCTCAGGGCCACCGATCCGGAGATCGCCGGGGTGGTCCTCGGCGAGTTGGACCGGTTGCGGGGCGGCCTGCAGCTGATCGCCAGCGAGAATCTGACCTCGCCCGCGGTGCTGGCGGCGCTCGGTTCGACGCTGACCAACAAGTACGCCGAGGGCTACCCGGGCCGGCGCTACTACGGCGGGTGCGCCGAGGTGGACCGGGCGGAGGAGATCGGCATCGCCCGGGCCAAGGAGCTCTTCGGGGCCGAGCACGCCAACCTCCAGCCGCACTCCGGGGCGAGCGCCAACCTGGCCGCGTACGCCGCGCTGGTGCAGCCGGGGGACACGGTGCTGGCGATGGACCTGCCGCACGGCGGGCACCTCACCCACGGCAGCCGGGTGAACTTCTCCGGCAAGTGGTTCCACCCGGTCGGCTATCCGGTCCGGCCGGACACCGAGCTGATCGACTACGACGAGGTACGGGACCTGGCACGGGCGCACCGACCGAAGTTGATCATCTGTGGGGCCACCGCCTACCCGCGCCTGATCGACTTCGCCCGGTTCCGGGAGATCGCCGACGAGGTCGGCGCGTACCTGATGGTGGACGCGGCGCACTTCATCGGCCTGGTCGCCGGCCGGGCGATCCCGTCGCCGGTGCCGTACGCCGACGTCGTCTGCGCCACCACCCACAAGGTGCTGCGTGGCCCGCGCGGCGGCATGATCCTGTGCCGCGAGTCGTTGGCGCAGCGGATCGACAAGGCGGTCTTCCCGTTCACCCAGGGCGGCCCGCTGATGCACGCGGTCGCGGCCAAGGCGGTCGCGCTGCGCGAGGCCGCCCAGCCCGAGTTCCAGACGTACGCCCGGCAGGTGGTCAGCAACGCCCAGGCGCTCGCCGCCGGGCTGGCCGACGAGGGGATGCGCCCGGTGTCCGGTGGCACCGACACCCACCTCGCCCTGATCGACCTGCGGGAGCTGGGGGTGACCGGCACCGAGGCCGAGCGTCGCTGCGACGCCGCCTCGATCACCCTGAACAAGAACGCGATCCCGTACGACCCGCAGCCGCCGATGGTGGCCTCCGGCATCCGGGTCGGCACACCGAGCGTGACCACGCAGGGGATGCGCGAGGGGGAGCTGCGCCAGGTGGCGACGATGATCGCCCGCGCGGTGCGCACCGATCCCGGCACTCCGGGCGGGGCTGACCAGCTGACCCGGCTCGGCGCCGAGGTGGCCGAGCTGGTCGCGACGTTCCCGGCGTACCCCCGTGGCTGAGCCCGGGGTGGTCGAGCCGGACACCGACCGGCGGTGGCGGCTGCGGCACCTGCCGGTGCTGCTGGCCGCGTCGGCGGTGCTGGCCGCGGTCGCCGCGCTGGTGGGCGGGGTGACCGGCGGCCTGACCGGGGCGCTCGGCGCGGCGGCCGGCGTGGGTGTCACGGTGTTCAGCTACACCCTGACCACTGTGGTGCTGGCCCGGGCCGACCAGATCAACCCGCAGTTGCTGCTGCCGCTCGGCGTGGGGCTGTACGTGCTGAAGTTCAGCCTGCTGGGTGGGGTGCTGGTGGCGGTGGCGTCGACCGGCTGGTCCGGGTTGATCCCGCTTTGCCTCGGCATCGTCGCCGGGGTGGCAGTGTGGACGGCGGTACACATCTGGTGGCTGACCACGGTGCACGCTCGTCGGGCGCACAGCTGACCTGACGGTCGTCCCACTTTTCGGACGCGCCGCAATGTGTCGGCCTCCGGTCATTTTCCGACGGGCGGAAGGGGAGTAGCGTGCCCACAGACGACGGCGCCCACGAGAAGCCCACACAACGACGGTTGTGCGGGGGGTGAGGCACAGCCTCGTCTTCCCGGCTGATATCGTTCGCCCCGTCATGGCTGGTGACCAAACCCCCCGTCCCGCCGGTGAACCGGACGATTATCCGTCCGGCGCCGGTCAGGGTTGGACCGCGCTCAGCTACCTCGTCGGAGGCATGCTCGTGTGGGGTTTCATCGGCTGGTTGGTTGACCAGTGGCTCGACACCGGTGGCGTCGCCACCGGCATCGGAGTCGTGCTCGGTATGGCCGGGGGGATCATCCTGGTCGTTCGCCGGCTCGGCACGCCAACTTAGGAAGGGACGCGGTGTTCGGACAGGCGAACGTTCTGGCAGCGGGCCAGGCGGGATTCCCACCCACGGTGGACGACTTCTACCTGCCCAGCATCCTGCCCTGGGGTCAGGACTCAATCTGGTTCACCAAGATCACGGCGATGGTCTGGATCGCGGTCGGCGTCCTGATCATTTTCTTCCTGGCGACCTACCGGAACCCGCAACTGGTACCGACGAAGAAGCAGTGGTTCGCCGAGTCGATCTACGGCTTCGTGCGCAACAACATCGCCGTCGACATGATCGGTCACCAGGGGGTGCGGTTCGCCCCGTACTTCACGACCCTGTTCTGCTTCGTGCTGCTGACGAACGCGTTCGCGATCATCCCGTTCTTCCAGATCTCGCCGAACTCGCACATCGCCTTCCCGGCGATCCTCGCGATCATCAGCTACGTGCTGTTCAACTACATCGGCATCAAGAAGCACGGCTTCGTCAAATACTTCAAGAACTCGCTGATCCCGCCGGCACCGTGGTACATCCTGCCGCTGCTGATCCCGATCGAGCTCTTCTCGACCTTCATCGTCCGGCCGTTCTCGCTCGCGGTTCGTCTCTTCGCGAACATGTTCGCCGGTCACATGCTCCTGCTGGTCTTCACGCTCGGCGGTTTCGCGATGCTGAGCGCCAACGCCTGGCTGGCTCCGGTCTCGGTGCTCTCCTGGGTGATGACCATCGCGCTCACCTTCCTCGAGTTCCTGGTGATCTGCCTGCAGGCATACGTCTTCACCGTCCTCACCGCCAGCTACGTGCAGGGCGCGCTCGCCGACGAGCACTGATCCACCGCACCAACCGTTGTCGTCCCGCGTGAGAGTCACGCGTGATAACCAGGAGGAACCACACCAATGGACGCTAGCGTTCTCGCCGAGGTCACCGGTAGCACCGCTGCCATCGGCTACGGCCTCGCCGCCATCGGCCCCGGCATCGGCGTCGGCCTGGTCTTCGCCGCCTACATCCAGTCGACCGCCCGCCAGCCGGAGTCGTCCCGGATGACCCTGCCGTACGTCTGGATCGGCTTCGCCGTCATCGAGGCGCTGGCGCTGCTGGGCATCGCCTTCGGCTTCATCTGGGCCGGTTCGGCTTCCTGATCCCGCCCCTAGACCGGGAGGCAATCATGTACTTCCTCGCCGCTGAGGGTGGTGAGTCCGCCCACAACCCGATCATCCCGCTCTGGCAGGAGGTCGTGGTCGGTTCGGTGGCCTTCGCCGTGCTCTGCTTCGTGTTGATGAAGTTCGTCTTCCCGCGCATGGAGCAGACGTTCCAGGCTCGGGTCGACGCGATCGAGGGCGGCATCAAGCGCGCCGAGGCCGCCCAGGCCGAGGCGAACCAGCTGCTCGAGCAGTACCGTGCCCAGCTCGCTGAGGCCCGGACCGACGCCGCCAAGATCCGTGACGACGCGCGGGCCGACGCCGAGGGCATCCGGCAGGACATCCTCGCCAAGGCGCGGGAGGAGTCCGACCGGGTCATCCAGGCCGGCAAGGACGCGCTCGCCGCCGAGCGGGCCACCATCGTGCGCGAGCTGCGCGCGGAGGTCGGCACCATCGCGGTGGACCTGGCCAGCAAGATCGTCGGCGAGTCGCTCGCTGACGAGGCACGGCGCAAGGGCACCGTCGACCGGTTCCTGAGCGGTCTCGAGAGCACGGGGGCCCGCTGATGCAGGCCGCCAGCCGGGAGTCGTACAAGATCGCGGCCGAGCGCCTCGACGAGTACGTCCGCGGCGCGGAGCCGTCGGCGGTGGCCTCCACCGCCGACGCCATCCTCTCCGTGGCGTCCCTGCTGCGGCGGGAGCCGCGGCTGCGTCGGGCGCTGTCCGAGCCGGCCCGTTCCGGTGCGGACCGCGGCGCGCTGCTCGGCGACATGCTGGGTGGGCGGATCGGCGCCGACGCGCTCGACCTGCTCGTCTCGCTGGTCTCCGGCCGTTGGTCGGCACCGTCGGAGTTGCTCGACGGCACCGAGCGCCTCGGCGTGGAGGCGCTGCTCGCCAGCGCCGACAAGGCCGGCGAGCTGGGCGAGGTCGAGGACGAGCTGTTCCGCTTCGGCCAGGTCGTGGCCGGTCAGCCGGCGCTGAGCAACGCGCTCGCCGACCCGGTCGCCCCGATCGAGCAGCGGGCCACCCTGGCCCGCGAGTTGCTCGCCGACAAGGCCCGTCCGGTCACCGTCCGCCTCGTCGAGGCGGCGCTCGGCGGGTTCGGGGGACGCTCCTTCAGCGGAGCGCTCACCCGGCTGGTCGAGCTGGCCGCCGACCGGCGTGACCGGCAGGTGGCGTACGTGACCGTCGCGGCCCCGTTGAGTGACGAGGACGAGCGTCGGCTGGGTGCGAGCCTCACCGCGATATACGGTCGAGAGGTGTCCGTCAAGCAGACGGTCGACCCCGCCGTCCTCGGTGGCGTGAGCGTCCGGGTCGGCTCCGACCTGTACGACGGCACCATCCTGCGCCGCCTCAACGAGACCCGCAACGCGCTCGCGAAGCGCTGAACGGCTTCGCCGCCCCGCGGCTGAGCGGCTCAGCCGCCCAGCGACTGAGCGGCTTCGCCGCCCAGCGCCCGGATTGACAGACGCCATTCGGACCGGTTGGTACTAGGTATCCCGGGCCCCTGAATTTTAAGGAAGCAGAGGATGGCCGAGCTGACCATCTCGACGGAGGAGATCCGCGGCGCCCTGGAGCGCTACGTCTCCTCCTACACGTCCGACGTCTCCCGCGAGGAGGTCGGCACCGTCGCCGACACCGGTGACGGCATCGCCCACGTCGAGGGCCTGCCCTCGACCAAGACCAACGAGCTCCTGGAGTTCGAGGACGGCACGCTCGGCGTGGCGTTGAACCTCGACGTGCGGGAGATCGGCGTCGTCGTCCTCGGTGACTCCGCCAAGCTGGAGGAGGGGCAGCGGGTCAAGCGCACCAACCGGGTGCTCTCGGTTCCGGTCGGTGACGCCTTCCTCGGCCGCGTGGTCAACGCGCTCGGCCAGCCGATCGACGGGCTCGGCGACATCGCCGACGAGGGCTACCGCGAGCTGGAGCTGCAGGCTCCGAACGTGATGTCCCGGCAGTCGGTGTTCGAGCCGCTGCAGACCGGCATCAAGGCGATCGACGCGATGACCCCGATCGGTCGGGGCCAGCGGCAGCTGATCATCGGTGACCGGAAGACGGGCAAGACCACCGTCGCCCTGGACGCCATCCTCAACCAGCGCGACAACTGGCGCACCGGCGACCCGAAGAAGCAGGTTCGCTGCATCTACGTCGCCATCGGCCAGAAGGCCTCCACCATCGCCTCGATCAAGGGGCAGCTGGAGGAGGCGGGCGCGCTGGAATACACCACCATCGTCGCCTCGCCGGCGTCCGACCCGGCCGGCTTCAAGTACCTCGCCCCGTACACCGGCTCGTCCATCGGACAGCACTGGATGTACGGCGGCAAGCACGTCCTGATCGTCTTCGACGACCTGAGCAAGCAGGCCGAGGCGTACCGGGCCGTGTCGCTGCTGCTGCGTCGCCCGCCGGGCCGTGAGGCGTACCCGGGTGACGTCTTCTACCTGCACTCCCGCCTGCTGGAGCGCTGCGCGAAGCTCTCCGACGAGCTGGGTGGCGGCTCGATGACCGGTCTGCCGATCATCGAGACGAAGGCCAACGACATCTCGGCCTTCATCCCGACCAACGTCATCTCGATCACCGACGGCCAGATCTTCCTGGAGACCGACCTGTTCAACCAGGGCGTTCGTCCGGCGATCAACGTCGGCACCTCGGTCTCCCGGGTCGGCGGCGCCGCCCAGGTGAAGCCGATGCGCAAGGTCGCCGGCTCGCTGCGGCTCAACCTGGCCCAGTACCGCGAGCTGGAGGCGTTCGCCGCCTTCGCCTCCGACCTGGACCGGGCCTCCCGGGCCCAGCTGGACCGCGGTGTCCGGCTGGTCGAACTGCTCAAGCAGCCGAACTACTCGCCGTACCCGGTGCAGGAAGAGGTCGTCTCGGTCTGGGCCGGCACCGAGGGCAAGCTGGACGACATCCCGGTGGGTGACATCCGGCGCTTCGAGGCCGAGTTCCTCCAGTACCTGCGGCACAAGCACGAGGGTGTGCTGGCCGGGATCGCCGACAACCAGTGGGGCGACGACATCGTCAGCTCGCTGGACACGGCGATCACCGAGTTCAAGCAGGTCTTCCTCAACAAGGACGAGGAGCGTCGGGTCAACGACGCACCGGCCGCCCCGCTTGAGGGCGACGAGAACCGCGAGACGGTGACCCGCTTCCGCGACGGCGCGACCGACCGCCCGGCCGAGAGCTGATCTGATGGCGGCCCAGGTACGCGTTCTTCGTCAACGGATCCGCTCGGCGAAGTCGATGAAGAAGATCACCAAGGCGATGGAGCTCGTGGCGACGAGCCGGATCGCCAAGGCTCAGGCCCGGGTGCAGGCGTCCCTGCCGTACGCCCAGGCCATCACCGGTGTGCTCACGGCGCTGGCGTCCAACGCGCGGATCGACCACCCGCTGCTCACCCCGCGCGAGCGGGTGCGGCGGGCCGGCGTCCTGTTGGTCACCAGCGACCGTGGCCTGGCCGGTGGTTACAGCTCCAACGCGATCAGGATGGCCGAGTCGCTGATCGCACGCCTCAAGGCGGACGGCAAGGAGCCCGTGCTCTACGTCATCGGGCGTAAGGGTGTCGGGTTCTACCGGTTCCGCGACCGGCCGATCGAGGCGAACTGGACCGGGTTCAGCGAGCAGCCGTCGTTCGAGGACGCCCGCGCCGTGGGTGAGACGCTGATCAAGGCGTTCACCGCCGGTGCGGACGACGTCGACGGCGGTGCCGGTGCGGACGGGGTGCTCGGCGTCGACGAGTTGCACATCGTCTACACCGAGTTCCACTCGCTCATGACGCAGAACCCGGTTACCAAGATCATTGGTCCGATGCAGGTGGAGGACCGGCCGCGCTCCGAGGGGCTGCTGCCGGCGTACGAGTTCGAGCCGGAGGCGGAGGCGCTGCTCGACGCGCTCCTGCCGAGGTACATCAACACGCGGATCTACGCGGCGTTGATCGAGTCGGCGGCGAGTGAGTCGGCGGCACGGCGGCGGGCGATGAAGAGCGCCACCGACAACGCCGAAGACATGATCGAGAAGTACACGCGTGAGATGAACTCGGCTCGCCAGGCCGGGATCACCCAGGAGATCAGCGAGATCGTCGGCGGCGCCAACGCGCTGGCCGCGTCGGGAAGTGAAGTGTGATGACTGCCCCAGTAGAGACCAAGACGGCCACGGGTCGCGTGGTCCGGGTCATCGGCCCGGTCGTCGACGCCGAGTTCCCGCGCGACGCCATGCCTGCCCTGTTCAACGCCCTGAACGTCACCGTGGACCTGTCCGGCGGTGAGAAGACGCTGACCCTGGAGGTCGCCCAGCACCTGGGTGACAACCTGGTCCGCGCCATCTCGATGCAGCCGACGGACGGCCTGGTCCGCGGCGCGGAGGTTCGTGACCGCGGCGAGCCGATCACCGTTCCGGTGGGCGACGCGGTCAAGGGCCACGTGTTCAACGCGATCGGCGAGGTGCTCAACCTCAAGGAGGGCGAGACCCTCACCCCGGACGACCGCTGGGGTATCCACCGCAAGGCCCCGGCCTTCGCGGACCTGGAGCCGAAGACCGAGATGCTGGAGACCGGCATCAAGGTCATCGACCTGCTCGCCCCGTACGTCAAGGGCGGCAAGATCGGCCTGTTCGGCGGCGCGGGCGTGGGCAAGACGGTGCTCATCCAGGAGATGATCACCCGTGTTGCCCGTAACTTCGGTGGTACCTCGGTCTTCGCCGGCGTGGGTGAGCGCACCCGTGAGGGCAACGACCTCATCGCCGAGATGACCGAGTCCGGCGTCATCGACAAGACCGCGCTGGTCTACGGCCAGATGGACGAGCCGCCGGGCACCCGTCTGCGGGTGGCGCTCTCCGCGCTGACCATGGCGGAGTACTTCCGGGACGTGAAGAAGCAGGAGGTGCTGCTCTTCATCGACAACATCTTCCGCTTCACCCAGGCCGGTTCGGAGGTGTCCACCCTGCTCGGCCGGATGCCGAGCGCCGTCGGTTACCAGCCGACCCTGGCCGACGAGATGGGCGAGCTCCAGGAGCGGATCACCTCCGTCCGGGGCCAGGCCATCACCTCGATGCAGGCGATCTACGTGCCGGCGGACGACTACACCGACCCCGCCCCGGCCACCACGTTCGCCCACCTGGACGCGACCACCAACCTGGAGCGGTCGATCTCCGACAAGGGCATCTACCCGGCAGTGGACCCGCTGGCGTCCTCGTCCCGGATCCTCGCCCCGGAGTTCGTCGGCCAGGAGCACTTCCAGGTCGCCACCGAGGTGAAGCGGATCCTGCAGCGCTACAAGGACCTGCAGGACATCATCGCCATCCTCGGTATCGAGGAGCTCTCCGAGGAAGACAAGATCACCGTGGCCCGGGCCCGGCGGATCGAGCGCTTCCTGTCGCAGAACACGTACGCGGCGGAGCAGTTCACCGGCGTTCCGGGCTCGACGGTCCCGATCAAGGAGACCATCGAGGCGTTCCGCAAGATCAGCGAGGGTGAGTACGATCACTTCCCCGAGCAGGCGTTCTTCATGTGCGGCGGTCTCGACGACCTGGAGAAGAAGGCTGAGGAGCTGATGAAGGGCTGACCAGCCCCATCTGATCCGCAACAAAAAGACTGCCCCGGCAATGCCGGGGCAGTCTTTTGTTCATGTTCGCGTCCTACCATCGTCGCGGTCCGTTACTCGTGGTCGGCACTTCCGCGACTGCCGAGCTACGGTTCGTTCCGCGCGCTCACCTGAACGAGCGTTGATCTTTGCAACCTTTCGAGGACGTGCGCCCGTCTTTCTCGTCGTGGGCGTAACGAACGGAGATGCTCGTGGGTAAGGCCGGCAAGCGTGGCCGCAAGCCGTCCATCTGGCGAGGTGTGCCACGGTGGGCCAGGATCTGCACGGTGTTCGGCGCCGTGCTGACAGTGCTCAGCGGTGCGGTGCTGGTTGGCACCGAGGTGCTCATGGCCCGCTACGAGGGGGCCGTCGGCAAGGCCGACCTGTTCGGCGACCAGGCGGCGGGTGCCCAGGCGAAGAAGAGCGAGATCAAGGGTCCGCTCAACATCCTGCTCGTCGGCATCGACCCGCGTACGCCGACGGCCGCGCCACTGGCCGACTCGATCATGGTGCTGCACGTGCCGGCGTCGATGGACCGGGCCTACCTGTTCTCGCTGCCGCGCGACCTCTACGTGCAGATCCCAGCGTTCAAGAAGGCCGAGTTCCCGGGCGAGACCACGAAGATCAACGCTGCCATGTCGTTCGGCAGCAGGGTGCCGGGGGCCAACCCCGACGCGGCACGGGGTTTCGAGCTGCTGGCCACCACAGTGCAGAAGGTGACCGGCATCAAGCGCTTCGACGCTGGCGCGATCATCAACTTCACCGGCTTCCAGAAGATCGTCGACGCCATGGGTGGCGTCGACATGTACATCGAGCGCGACGTGAGGTCCGAGCACAAGAAGCCGGACGGCACGCCGCGTCCGGGCAACACCCGTGGTGAGGGCTACGTCGGCCCGCAGGCGGTCTACAAGAAGGGCAACCAGCACCTGAGTGGGTGGCAGGCGTTGGACTACGTCCGGCAGCGCTACCCGAAGAACGGCGTTCCGGACTCCGACTACGGGCGGCAGCGCCACCAGCAGCAGTTCGTCAAGGCCATGGTCGGCCAGGCGTTCAGCGCCGACGTGGTGTCCAATCCCATCAAGCTGGACAAGGTGCTCCGCGCCGCCGGGCAGTCGCTGATCTTCAACGGTCGGGGAAACAGCGTGGTCGACTTCGGGATCGCCCTGAAGGACATCCGCCCGAACACCATCGAGATGATCAAGCTGCCCGGTGGTGGCGTCTTCGACGGTAAGAAGTACCTGGGTGAGCAGTTCAAGGAAGGGGTCCCGGACTTCTTCACCGCCCTGCACAACGAGCAACTCGACCCGTTCCTGCTCGAGCACCCGGAATTCGTCAACAAGGCCAAGTAGTCCCGGCGTCGTTGTCCCCACCCGCGTTGGGCGCGCCGCGCCGTCAGGCTAGACTTTCGGCAATCCGTAGCCGCAGCAAGGAGACAGCGTGGCACAGCAGCTTCACGTCGAGCTCGTCGCCGTCGAGGAGAAGGTCTGGTCCGGTGACGCCGAGATGGTCGTCGCCCGGACGACCGAGGGCGAGCTCGGTGTCCTGCCGGGGCACGCGCCGCTTCTCGGCCAGCTCGCCGAGCCCGGTCAGGTGCGCATCAAGCTCGCCGGCGGTGAGCAGGTCGCCTACGAGGTGGCCGGTGGCTTCCTCTCGGTGAGCGCCGACGGTGTCACCGTGCTGGCCGAGAGCGCTACCCCGGTCTCCGCGCAGAGCCGCTGAGCCACACCGGGGATGGAGATCGTCGAAGGTTTCGGAATCGGCGTTGTCGTCATCCTCGGCGCGCTTCTGATCCTCTTCGTCCGGCGAGCTCTGGTCACCCGCAGCGGTGGCATCATCCGGCTCAGCGTCCGGGTCTCCACCATGCTCGACGGCCGTGGCTGGTCGCCCGGCTTCGGTCGGTTCGTCGGTGACGAGCTGCGCTGGTACCGCATGTTCAGCTTCGCCATCCGGCCCAAGCGGGTGCTCTCCCGTAAAGGGCTGGCCGTGGAGCGCCGCCGGTTGCCCGAAGGTCAGGAACGATTCTCCATGCCGGCCGACTGGGTGATTCTCCGCTGTACCAGTCACCACGCACCGGTGGAGATTGCCATGGCGCGATCGACAGTTACCGGTTTTCTCTCTTGGCTCGAGGCCGCCCCTCCGGGGGCGGTCTCGCCGCGTATGGCCTCCCAGGACTGGCCTGCTGCCTGATCTGCTCTTCGGCCGGTTGCTCTTTCGGGTTTCCGGGGCAGCCCGCCCGGCTCCGGGCGGTCAGGCTTGATCCCTGCGCCGGGCGGGCTGCCCCGGAAACCCGTCCGCCACGCCGTGCGTCGTTCCGGCGTGGTTATCAATCCCCTGCCTTTGCCTGAGAAAGTCGAGTCTCGCCTGTTCAGTGGCCGGGCGCGGTGATCGACTCGGGTTTCTTGAAACCGTGGTGTCCTGGTGGCCAGGATGGCCCGACTTCATGGAACCCGAGTCGATCTAGACACTGAACCGTCAGGAGGTCAGCCCTGGCCGTGGCGGGGCGCCGGAGGACGAGTCGGCCTTGGCGACGCGTGGCAGCGGTCAGATCGGGAATCCCCCTCTTGACGTGGTGCGGAGTGCCGACGTTCAGCGCTTGCCGCCCGGCACCCATAGCACATCTCCTGCCGGATTTGCCGTTCTTGACAGGATAAAGAGCAGATCGGAGAGCCGGTTGAGATACTTTGCCGGGAGCGTGCTGGTTCGGTCCGGATCGTGGGCCACCAGCGCCCACGCCGCCCGTTCGGCACGCCGGGCGACGGTCCGCGCCACGTGCAGCAGCGCCGCGCCTGCGGTGCCGCCGGGGAGGATGAAGGAGTCGAGCTTGCTCAGGCGTGCGTTGTACTCGTCGCACCAGCCCTCCAGGCGCTCGACGTACTCCTCGGTCACCCGCAGCGGCGGGTACTTCGGCTCCGGCTCGACCGGGGTGGACAGGTCGGCGCCGACGTCGAACAGGTCGTTCTGCACCGACCCCAGCACGCCGCGAAGCTCCCCGTCGAGGTTTCCCAGCGCGAGGGCGACGCCGATCGCCGCGTTGCACTCGTCGACATCCGCGTACGCGGCGATCCGCGGATCGGTTTTCGGCACCTGCTCGTTGTTGCTCAGCCTGGTCATGCCGGCGTCGCCGGCCTTGGTGTAGATGCGCGTGAGGTGGACGGCCATGACGCACAGCCTACGGATACCCGACCTGACGATCCCGGCGCGGCCGGACAGCACCGCCGGCTGGCCGGTGGTGGTGGGCCCCGGCGACGCCGGCGATCCGGCGGTCAACGACGTCGACGTCATCCGGGTCCGCGGTGACGCCCGACTGGCCGGCACCGTGCACGTGGTCGGTGCCAAGAACTCGGCGTTGAAGCTGATGGCGGCGGCGCTGCTCGCCCCCGGCCGCAGCGTGATCACCAACGTGCCCCGGATCACCGACATCGCGATCATGGGGGAGGTGCTGCGCCGACTGGGCTGCGACGTCCAGTTCGACGCGGACGACCCGGTCGACCCGATGGTCGCTCGTGGTGGCGTGGCCCGGTCCCGGTCGGTGACGATCGACGTACCCGAACAGCCGGGCGCGGAGGCCGACTACGACCTGGTCCGCCGGTTGCGCGCGTCGATCTGCGTGCTCGGCCCGCTGCTGGCGCGCCGGGGGTACGTGCGGGTGGCCCATCCCGGCGGCGACGCGATCGGGTCGCGGGGGTTGGACATGCACATCTCCGGGCTGACCCGGATGGGCGCCGAGATCTCCGGTGAGCACGGGTTCGTCATCGCGTCCGCCCCGCACGGGCTGCGTGGCGCGGACATCATGCTGGACTTTCCCAGCGTCGGCGCCACCGAGAACCTGGTGATGGCGGCGGTGCTGGCCCAGGGCACCACGATGATCGACAATGCGGCGCGCGAGCCGGAGATCGTCGACATCTGCACGATGCTCAACCAGATGGGCGCGCGCATCGCCGGCGCGGGCACGTCCACGTTGCGGATCACCGGTGTGCCCGGTCTGCGCCCGGTGCGCCACGCCACGGTGGGGGACCGGATCGTTGCCGGCACCTGGGCGTTCGGCGCGGCGATGACCCGGGGCGACGTGACGGTGACCGGGCTGGACCCGGCCTTCCTGGAGGTCGCGCTGGACAAGGTGGTCGCCGCCGGCGGGCTGGTGGAGACGCGGGGGGACGGCTTCCGGGTACGGATGGACGAGCGGCCCCGGGCGGTGGACGTGGTGACGCTGCCGTACCCCGGCTTCGCCACCGACCTGCTGCCGATGGCGATCGGGCTGGCGGCGGTCAGTGACGGCGCGTCGCTGATCACCGAGAACATCTTCGACGGCCGGTTCATGTTCGCCAACGAGATGATGCGGCTCGGCGCGGACATCAAGACCGACGGGCATCACGCCGTGGTCCGGGGACGGGACCGGCTCTCCGGCGCCCCGGTGCGGGCCACCGACATCCGTGCCGGCGCGGGGCTGATCATCGCCGGGCTCTGCGCGGACGGGGTCACCGAGGTTTCCCACGTGCATCACGTCGACCGGGGCTACCCGGACTTCGTGGCCGACCTGCGGGCGCTCGGGGTGGCTGTCGAGCGGGGCACCACGCCGGAGGAGCCGGCGCTGGAGATCTGAGGTCGGCTCTCAGCGACCCGTCCCGACCGCCACTTAGCCATCGTTCAGGCTCGCCGACTAGGGTGCAGGCAGGCACTCAATCGCAGCGAGGGAGAAGCAGATGGCGGGTCGACTCGCGGTCGTCGGGGCCGGGCTGATGGGCTCCGGCATCGCCCAGGTGGCGGCGCAGGCGGGCTGGCAGGTGACGCTGCGCGACCTGGACGACGCGGCCACCACCCGGGGTCTGGGCGGCATTCGGAAGTCACTGGAGAAGTTCGCCGAGAAGGGCAAGATCGAGGCGTCCGAGGTCGAGGCGACGCTGGCGCGGATCACGCCGACCACCGACCTGGAGGCGGCGGCGGACGCGGACATCGTGGTCGAGGCGGTCTTCGAGCGCCTGGAGATCAAGCACGAGGTGTTCCGTGCCCTGGACAAGATCTGCAAGTCCGACGCGGTGCTCGCCACCAACACCTCGGCCATCCCGGTCACCCAGATCGCTGCGGTGACCGAGCGGCCCGAGGCGGTCGTCGGCACCCACTTCTTCTCCCCGGTGCCGATGATGCAGCTCTGCGAGCTGGTTCGCGGCTACAAGACCACCGACGCCACCCTGGACACCGCGCGGGCCTTCGCCGAGGAGATCGGCAAGACGGTCGTGGTGGTCAACCGGGACATCGCCGGTTTCGTCACCACCCGGCTGATCTCCGCCCTGGTGATGGAGGCGGTCAAGCTGGTCGAGTCCGGCGTGGTGTCGGCGGAGGACCTGGACACCGCCTGCCGGCTGGGCTTCGGGCACGCCATGGGTCCGCTGGCCACCACCGACCTGACCGGCGTGGACGTGCTGCTGCACGCCTCGAAGAACATCTACACCGACACGGCCGACGAGAAGTTCTTCCCGCCGGAGCTGCTCCAGCGGATGGTCACCGCCGGTGACCTGGGCCGCAAGACCGGCAAGGGCTTCTACACGTACTGAGGTGTGGCGGCCGGGGCGGTCAACCGCCCCGGCCGGCCGCTCAGCCGTCGCGCTTGGTGGTCCAGCGGAAGGTGGTCAGGCAGACCACCAGGCCGATCACGCACCACAGGGCGAGCACCAGCGCCACCCGGCCCAGCTCGAACGACCCGCCCGGCTCCTGGGCGCCGAAGCTTTCCGGCAGGAAGACCGCCCGCAGCCCCTGGCACATCCACTTGAGCGGGAACAGCGCCGCCACCTGCTGCATCCAGGTGGGCAGGTCGGTGAAGACGAAGAACACCCCGGAGATGAACTGAAGGATCAGCGAGACCGGGGTGACCACCGCCGAGCCGCTGCGGGCGGTGCGGGCCAGCGACGAGATGGCGATGCCGGACAGGGTGCACGCGGTCACCCCGAGCACGGCGACCCAGCCGAAGGTAAGCCACTTCCCGGCGGTGCCCGGCAGGTCGAGGTCGAACAGCGCCACCGCGAAGGCCAGCAGCAGCGCCGTCTCGGCGATGCCGATCACGATCACCATGATCACCTTGCCGGCGAACCAGACCCACTTCGGCATCGGCGTGCCCCGGTAGCGCTTGAGCACGCCCCGATCCCGTTCGACGGGGATCCAGATACCGAGGTTCTGGAAGCTCACCGTCATCAGGCCGGTCGCGATCATGCCGGTGATGAAGTACTGGGTGAACTTCACTCCGCCGCCGATCGTCCCGTCGAAGATCGACGCGAAGATCAGGATCATGATGACCGGGAACCCCATCGTGAAGACGACGGACTCCCGGCTGCGCAGGAACTGGGTGATCTCCAGTCGGCCCTGGCGCAGGGCGAGCGCGCCGGCGCCCGGCCGCCGGCCGCGGGTCGCGGTGACCGGCGTCGCCGGCTTCGTCGTGGTCGTCATCGCGAGTGTCCGATCATCGTGAGGTAGACGTCCTCCAGGGTCGGCCGGGTCACCGTGAGACCGGGGACCTCACCGCCGTGGCGCGCGGCGAGGTCGGCCACGAAGGCCGTCGGCGTCGCGGTCTGCGCGCTCTCCACTGTCCCTTCCGGGGTACGCCAGGAGACCGTGGCGAGGGCCTCCTGTCGATTGCCCAGCCGGTTGGGAGCGGCCACCTCCACCAGTCGACCGCCGGCGATCACGCCGACCCGGTCGGCGAGGGCCTCGGCCTCGTCCAGGTAGTGGGTGGTGAGCACGATGGTGGTGCCGGCGGCCGCGAGGTCGCGGATCAGCTCCCAGAACTCGCGGCGGGCCTCCGGGTCGAAGCCGGTGGTCGGCTCGTCGAGGAAGAGCAGCTCCGGTCGGCCGATGATGCCCAGCGCCACGTCCAGGCGGCGCTTCTGCCCGCCGGAGAGGGTGTGCGTCCGGGCCTTCGCCTTGCCGGCCAACCCGACCCGCTCGATCACCTTCGCCGGGTCGTCGGCGTCGGCATAGAAGCCGGAGAAGTGCCGAATCACCTCGGCCACTGTCAGCTCGTCGAACTCGCCGGTGCCCTGGAGCACGATGCCGACCCGGGAGCGCCAGTCGATGTCCGGGTGGGCCGGGTCCGCGCCGAGCACGGAGACCTCGCCGGCATCCCGGTGCCGGTAACCCTCCAGGATCTCCACGGTGGTGGTCTTGCCGGCGCCGTTCGGGCCGAGCAACGCGAACACCTCGCCGCGGTGCACGTCGAGATCCACGCCCGCCACCGCTACGTTGTCGCCGTACGCCTTGCGCAGCCCACGTACGGAGATGGCCAGCTCGTCATCCATGCCGTCCAGTGTGCGTCCTGACCCGGCCCGCATGGTGCCCGGGGTGTGGCGGTCCGCGCCACTGCGGGAACTTGACACCCGGACGTCCCCGACATGGACCTGTGTGGTTTTGCACAGCCCTTTTTACTGAACGGTAACTTAGACTCCGGCCATGGATGAGACGGCATTCCCGGGGCGGCTGCCCGAGCGGGACCGCCCGTGGGTGATGCGCACCTACGCCGGCCACTCGTCGGCAGCGGCGACCAACGCCCTCTTCCGCCGCAACCTGGCGAAGGGGCAGACCGGGCTCTCGGTCGCCTTCGACCTGCCCACCCAGACCGGGTACGACCCGGACCACGAACTCGCCGCCGGTGAGGTCGGACGGGTCGGTGTGCCGGTGGCCCACCTCGGCGACATGCGGGCGCTCTTCGACGGTCTCCCGCTCGCCGACACGAACACCTCGATGACCATCAACGCCCCGGCGATGTGGCTGCTCGCCCTGTACGGCACCGTCGGGCTGGAGCAGGGCGCCGACCTGACCCGCTGCGCCGGCACCACCCAGAACGACATCATCAAGGAGTACCTGTCCCGGGGCACCTACATCTTTCCGCCGGCGGCGTCGCTGCGGCTCACCGCCGACGTGGTGGCGTACACGCTGCGCGAGATGCCCCGGTGGAACCCGGTCAACATCTGCTCGTACCACCTGCAGGAGGCCGGCGCCACGCCCGTGCAGGAGGTCGGCTTCGCGCTGGCCACCGCGGTCGCCGTGCTCGACGCGGTCCGCGACTCCGGCCAGGTGCCCGCCGAACGGATGGGCGACGTGGTCCAGCGGATCTCGTTCTTCGTCAACGCCGGGGTGCGCTTCGTCGAGGAGATCGCCAAGATGCGCGCGTTCGGCGTGCTCTGGGACGAGATCACCCGGGACCGGTACGGGGTCACCGACGCCCGACAGCGGCGGTTCCGCTACGGCGTGCAGGTCAACTCGCTCGGCCTCACCGAGGCGCAGCCGGAGAACAACATCCAGCGCATCGTGCTGGAGATGCTCGGCGTGACGATGTCCCGTGACGCCCGGGCCCGGGCGGTCCAACTGCCCGCCTGGAACGAGGCGCTCGGCCTGCCCCGCCCCTGGGACCAGCAGTGGTCGCTGCGGATGCAGCAGGTCCTGGCGTACGAGTCGGATCTGCTCGAATATCCCGACCTCTTCGCCGGCTCGCACGTGATGACCGCGCTGGTCGACGACATCGTCACCGGGGCGCGGACCGAGCTGGACAAGGTGCTGGAACTGGGCGGTGTCGTCGCCGCCGTGGAGACCGGCTACCTCAAGAGCGCGCTGGTCGCCTCGCTGGCCGACCGTCGTCGCCGGATGGAGTCCGGTGCCGATGTGGTGGTCGGGGTCAACAGGTACACCGAGACCGAACCCTCGCCGCTGACCGCCGCCGGTGCGGGCGCCGTCGAACAGGTCGATCCCGCCGTCGAGGCGGCCGCCGTGGATGGCGTACGCCGGTGGCGGGCCGACCGGGAGGCGGCAGTGGTCGACGCGGCGCTGACCCGGCTCCGCGCGGACGCCGCGACCACCGCCAACCTGATGCCGGCGACAGTGGAGTGCGTGCGGGCCGGGGTGACCACCGGCGAGTGGGCCGGCGCGCTGCGCCAGGTCTTCGGCGAGTACCGGGCACCGACCGGCCTGGCCGGTGCGACCGGTGGCGGCGGGGAGCCGGGTCTCGCGGCGGTCCGTGAGCGGGTCACCGCCACCGCCCGCGAGCTGGGCAGCGGCCGGCTGCGGCTGTTGGTCGGCAAGCCCGGCCTGGACGGGCACTCCAACGGTGCGGAACAGATCGCGGTACGTGCCCGCGACGCCGGCTTCGAGGTGGTCTACCAGGGCATCCGGTTGACCGCGGGGCAGATCGTGGCCGCCGCGGTGGAGGAGGACGTCGACCTGGTCGGGCTCTCCGTGCTCTCCGGGTCGCACCTGGCCGCCGTGCCCGCGGTGCTCGACGGGCTGCGCGCCGCCGGACGGGCGGACCTGCCGGTGGTGGTGGGCGGCATCATCCCGGCCGGTGACGCGGACACCCTGCGGGCGGCCGGGGTCGCCCGGGTCTTCACGCCGAAGGACTTCGCCCTCACCGGCATCATCGACGACCTGGTGACGGTCATCCGTCGCGCCAACGACCTGCCCTGATCACTCGTCACCCCGGCGGGCCGGCGCGGGTCAGCGGCCGGCGTACGTCATGCAGTCGGCCATGTCGTTGTCCGGGCCGACCCTGATCGACGACGCGTGGCACTCCAACTGCTCGTTGTGCCGGCAGTCGGCGCGCTGGCAGGCGCCGACCTGCGCGATCAGGCTCTCCACACCGCCCTGCACCGGCGACTCGACGAAGGTGTGGCAGTGCGCGTGATCCATGCTGCCGATCGTGATCGCGAAGGCGTGGCAGTCACCTGACCTGTTGTACGCGCAGGCGGCGACCACGCATTCCTGGACTCGGGGCATCTCCAACGCTGCGGTCATGCCGACCTCCTCTAGGCTCCTGCCCCGATACTAGGCTTTTGTCGGCCTGACGAACCCCGGTACGGCGAGCCGCCCGCCGTCAGACGCGGAAGCCGGCGGCACGGGCAGCCTCCCGTTCACGACGTCGTTCGCCACGTCGGCGGATGAACCAGAAGATGAAGAAGGCCAGGCCGACCAGGAAGACGAGCACCAGCACCGGCAGGATGATCGCCACCAGGGAGACCACCACGCTGGTGGCGTCCTCGGCGGTGCTGGCCACCGGGGCGCCGAAACCGGCGGTGGCCGCGTTGACGACGGGCCGGGCCGCCGACTTGAGCAGGTGCACGCCCAGCGCCAGCAGTACGCCCGTGACGACCGGCACCCACTGGTGGGACGAGAAGAAGCTGCCCGGGTCGCTGACCGTCACCGTCTCCGACGAGGAGCCGGCACCGAAGGCCAGGCCACCGGCGGTGGGTCGGACCACTGTCTGCACCACGTCGTTGATGTGGTCGACCACTGGCACCTTGTCCGCCACCACCTCCACGGCGAGCAGTACGGCCATGATGACGATGACCCAGCCGTTGCCGAGCCAGGTCCAGCCGCTGGGCAGGTCGATCAGGTCGGTGTAGCGGCCGAGCAGACCGAGGATGAGCAGGGGTATGTAGGCGTTCAGCCCCGCCGAGGCGGCGAGACCGGTGCCGGTGAGGACTTCGAACACGATCTCAGCATCGCATCGACGCGCCAGTGCCGCTCGCTGGCGACCGGTGGGTGCTCGGCTACCCTCGTCGGGTGCGGTTGGTCATTGCGAAATGCTCGGTGGACTACGTCGGACGGCTCTCGGCTCACCTGCCGCTGGCCACCCGGTTGCTGATGGTGAAGGCGGACGGGTCGGTGTCCATTCACGCCGACGACCGGGCGTACAAGCCGTTGAACTGGATGAGCCCACCCTGCCGGCTGGAGGAGGCCCCCGGGGTGTGGCGGGTCGTCAACAAGGCCGGCGAGGAGCTGCGGATCACCCTGGAGGAGATCTTCCAGGACACCTCGTACGAGTTGGGGGTGGATCCGGGTCTGCGCAAGGACGGGGTGGAGGCGCACCTGCAGGAGTTGCTGGCCGCCAACCCGAGTGCCCTGGGTGAGGGGTTCACCCTGGTCCGCCGCGAGTACATGACGGCGATCGGCCCGGTGGACCTGCTCTGCCGGGACGCCAACTCCGGCTCGGTGGCCGTCGAGGTCAAGCGGCGCGGCGACATCGACGGGGTGGAGCAGTTGACCCGCTATCTGGAGTTGATGAACCGCGACCCGCTGCTCAGCCCGGTCGTCGGGGTCTTCGCCGCTCAGGAGATCAAGCCGCAGGCCCGGGTGCTCGCCACCGACCGGGGCATCCGCTGTGTGGTGGTGGACTACGACAAGCTGCGCGGCATCGTGAAGGACGAGCTGACCCTCTTCTGACCCCCGGCGCCTTAGGGCCTGTTTCGTAGGAACTGGCCGGCCTGCGGCGGGCCCGGACGACGACCGGCGGCGTTGCGGTTTCGTCCGGATACAACACCGGTATCCGGACGAAACCCCGCCTTGCCGGATCGCCGCCCGGACTCCGCCTCGGCTCGACCGCCCCTACGAAACAGGCCCTACCCGTTGCGCACCGCGATCAGCGACTTCGGCAGGCCGAACACCCGCTCCACCAGCATGGTGGAGTCGGGGAAGTAGTGCCGCATCTGCGAGCGGTCCAGCAACTCGGTCCAGAGCACCTGGTGGATGGCGGCGTCGTGGCTGCGGGTGGGCTTGTGCCCCAACGGCCAGCGGCGGGCGAACGCGGTGCGCAGCCGGACCGGCAGGAACTGCATGCCAGGCGCGATCCAGTGTGGCTCGATGGGGAAGTAGCGGTAGGGCGTCTGCACCCAGTGCCGGTCGGCAAGGGAGCGGGCGGCGGCGGCGAAGCGGATCCGGCGTTCGTGCCCGCCCACGTGCTCCAGCACGGAGTTCGAGAAGACCAGGTCGTAGCTGCCCTTGACGAGGTGCGGGGGCAGGTCGCAGGCGTCGGCCTGCTCGACGTGGGCCCAGTCCGGGACGACGGTGGGCGGCGACTCCAGGTTGACTACTGTCACGCGGGCCGGCCGGACGGTGGCCCGGTGCCAGGTGCCGAGCCGGCCACCGAGATCGACGACGTGCATGTCGCCGATGTCCGGGAAGGTGCGCGCCAGCCAGTCCGAGCGGTGCCGACGCCGTCGGGCGCTCCACGACTGGTCACTGTCGACAAGGCGGTAGCGCAATCGATTGGGGCCCATTTAACGCAATGTACCGCCGCGACCACGGCGTATAAACATGTGGATACGCCGATCCTTCTTGATGATCGGTTATCCGACACTTACCTCCCGTACATGACCTTGATGGCCTTGACGAGCCGGGCCACGTCGGTGGGGGTGCGGTCGAAGGTCATCGACGGCAGCAGCGACCGGGCGCGGCGTCGGGTGATCGCCTTGGTCCGACCGAACTCACGCAGGCCGTCCTCCCCGTGGATCCGGCCGAAACCGGAGTCACCGACACCGCCGAACGGCAGGGTGGACATGCCGGCGAAGGTCAGCGTGGAGTTGATCGACGCCATCCCGGAGCGCAGCCGCCGGGCGATGGACACCGCGCGCCGCCGGCCGAAGACCGAACCACCGAGGCCGTACGACAGGGCGTTGGCGCGGGTGACGGCCTCGTCGGCGTCGCGGACCCGGCTGATGGTCAGCGTGGGGCCGAAGGTCTCCTCGCGGACCGCGGCCGAGTCCTCCGGGACGTCCACCAGCACTGTGGGGTGGACGTACGGCGGCTGCACGGCGCTCGGGCCGCCGAGCACGGCGCGCCCACCGGACGTGATCGCGGCGTCGATGTGCCGACGGATCACGTCGATCTGCTGGGGCATGGTGATCGGGCCGATGTCGGTGCCCTGCGGCCCGACCGTCAGCCGACCGGCGCGGGCCACCACCTTGTCGACGAAGGTGTCGAAGACGGCGTCGACGGCGTACACCCGCTCGATGGCGATGCAGGTCTGCCCCGCGTTGGTCATGCCGCCCCAGACGCACGCCTCGGCGGCGGCGTCCAGGTCGGCGTCGCTGTCGACGATCATGGCGTCCTTGCCGCCGCCCTCGATGAGCACCGGGGTCAGCGACTCGGCGCAGGCGGCCATCACCTTGCGGGCGGTGGCGGTGGAGCCGGTGAAGGCCAGCTTGTCGACGCCGGAGCGGCACAGCGCTGCGCCCACGTCGCCCTGTCCGTGCACGGCGGTGAACACCGGCTGCTCGGGCACCACCTCGGCGAAGCTGTCCACCAGCCACTGGCCGACGGCCGGGGTGTACTCGCTCGGCTTGAGCACCACGCCGTTACCGGCGGCGAGGGCGTACGCGGCGGAGCCGATGGGCGTGAAGACCGGATAGTTCCACGGCCCGATGACGCCGACCACCCCGTACGGCTGGTACTCGAGGTGCCCGGAGAACTCGGCGAGGATGAGCCGGGACCGCACCCGGCGTGGGCCGAGCACGCGCCCGGCGTTACGGGCGGCCCAGTCGATGTGCTCGATCGCGGTGACGATCTCGACGATGGCGTCGGCGACGGGCTTTCCGCCCTCGACGTGCACCAACTCGGCCAACTGCTCGATGCGCGTGGCGAGCAGGGCGCGCCAGCGCAGCATCCGCTGACGGCGGCCGGTGAAGCCCAGGCTGGCCCACCACTCGCCGGCGGCGCGGGTGCGGGCGACGGCCTGCCGTACGTCGGCGTCGGTGGCGACCGGGAAGCGACCGGCCTCGACGCCGGTCGCCGGGCTGGTGGAGACCAACTGACCCGCTTCGATGACCGGAACGCCCGGGATATGCACTGCCGTCATGGCGGAAGTCTAGACCCGAGGATTACTCACCGGTAGGGTCGCCGATTCGGGGCCGGGGGGCCGGCGTCGCACCAACCCGGCCGATCGTTGATCAGTGCAGGTCAGCGTGGTGGTGGCGAACGCGGCCCGCCCGAATCGTCGAACGGCAGGTGGCCGGGAGGTGACGAGAGGCTGACCGGCCGGTCGGTATTGACGACTACCGTCTGATGGCAAGCTGACGCGCGGAGTGACGGTGTGGGGTGGAGGGCTGACTGTCCATGGAGGAACATCCGGAACTGATGCCGCTGTTGACGGTCGCGGGTGGGCCGATGCGCGGCGCGAGTTTTCGTATGCGAGCCGAGATACAGGTGATCGGCCGAGCGCCGAGCGGCCAGGTGGTCATCAACGACCCGCACCTGAGCCGTCGCCACGCCGAGGTGTGGCTGGCGCCGGAAGGGCCGTCCCTGCGGGACCTCGGCTCGACAAACGGCACCTGGCTCAACGACCGGCGGATCACCGAGGTGGAACGACTCTCCGACGGTGACGTGATCCGGCTGGGCCGTACCGAACTGCGCCTGTTCGACCCCGGGGTGGCGCTCACCGACCCGGTGGGGCTCAGCTTCGGCCCGTCCCGGCGCGACGTCCGGCCGACAGTGCCGCTGCCCCTGGCCACACCGCCGGGTACCCGCCGCTGACCGCCTGGCGGTCAGCCACACCGGGCTGCCGCGCTGGATGGCGGTCCGACACCTGGACCGGCGCGAACACCCGTGGCAGCATGCCGCGGATGGAAACCGAGCAGCGGATCGTGACGGCGAACGGCATCACCCAGGCGGTACGGGTGGCCGGTCCGCCGGACGGCGCGCCGGTGCTGCTGATCCACGGCAACTGCTCGTCCGCGCTGTTCTGGGAGCCGCTGGTCCGCCGGCTGCCATCGACGCTACGGGTGGTCGCCCCCGACCTGCGGGGGTACGGCGACTCCGCGACCGCTCCGGTGGACGCCACCCGGGGCCTGCGGGACTTCGCCGACGACGTCGCCGCCCTGCTGGCCGACCCCACGCTCTTCGCCGCCGACGCGCGCCCGGTGGTGGTCGGGCACTCCCTCGGCGGCGGGGTGGCGATGAGCCTGCTGGTCGACCACCCGCACCGGGTGGGGGCGTTGCTGCTCGCCGCGCCGGTCTCCCCGTACGGCTTCGGCGGCACCCGCGACCTGACCGGCACGCCGACCACCCCCGACTTCGCCGGCACCGGCGCGGGCACCGCGAACCGGGATTTCGTGGCCCGACTCGCCGCCCGTGACCGGAGCGCCGACGCGCCGGCCAGCCCGCGCGCCGTCCTGCGAAGCACCTATGTGGCCGATCCCGCCTCGCTCGGCGCGGACGAGGAACTGCTGCTGGACACCGTGCTCTCCACAGCGACCGGGGACGACAACTACCCGGGCACGGCAGTGTCGTCGGAGAACTGGCCGGGCACCGCGCCGGGGGAGCGCGGCGTGCTCAACGCGCTCGCGCCGACCTGGTTCCGGCTCGCCGACGACCTGGTGGCCGTCGCCGAGAAACCGCCGGTCACCTGGGTACGCGGCGACGCCGACGTCATCGTCTCGGACACCTCGCTGTTCGACCTGGCGTACCTCGGGTCGCTGGACCTGGTGCCCGGCTGGCCCGGCGCGGACGCCTGCCCGCCGCAGCCGATGGTCGGCCAGACCCGGGCGGTGCTCGACCGGTACGCGGCGGCCGGCGGGGCGTACCACGAGGTGGTGCTGCCCGCCTGCGGACACAGCCCGCACCTGGAGCGCCCGGCGGAGTTCGTCGCCGAGTTGTTGGCCCTGACCAGCGGGTCGACCGCCTGACCGACGGCCCGACGGTCGGCCGGAAAGCAGCGCCGTGCCGTGGGTGAAATATGCCACGGCGTCTCGACAACTCACCGTCACGTGGCAGACTCGCGCGCATAACCTTAGCGGCCGTTCAGTGGTCGTGCGGAGTCTCTGGGGAGGCGGGTCGTGGCGCGCGAGTTCAGCACCGTAGGCGTGGTCGGGCTGGGCACCATGGGTGCCGGCATCGTCGAGGTCTTCGCCCGCAACGGCATCGACGTGGTGGCCGTGGAGATCTCCGCACCCGCCCTGGAACGCGGCCGGGCCACCCTGAAGGGCTCCACCGACCGGGCGGTCGCCAAGGGCAAGCTCGCCGAGGCGGACCGCGACGCCCTGCACGAGCGGGTGCACTTCGCGGTCGGGCTGGACGCGCTGCACTCCGTCGACCTGGTCATCGAGGCGGTGCCCGAGCACCTGGACCTCAAGCAGCGGATCTTCGCGGAGCTGGACCGGGTCTGCCGCCCCGACACGATCCTCGCCACCAACACCTCGTCGCTGAGCGTCACCGAGATCTCGGTGGCCACCAGCCGACCCAACCAGGTCATCGGCATCCACTTCTTCAACCCGGCCCCGGTGATGAAGCTGGTCGAGGTGGTCCGCACCGTCGTCACCGCGCCCGAGGTGGTCGCCGACGTGGAGGCGCTCTGCGCCCGGCTCGGCAAGGTCGACGTCACCATCAACGACCGGGCCGGCTTCATCGCCAACGCGCTGCTCTTCGGCTACCTCAACCACGCCGTCGGCATGTTCGAGTCGCACTACGCGACCCGGGAGGACATCGACGCCGCGATGAAGCTCGGCTGCGGCCTGCCGATGGGCCCGCTGGCGCTGATGGACCTCATCGGTCTGGACACCGCGTACGAGATCCTCGACACCATGTACCGGCGCGGCGGGCGGGACCGCCGGCACGCCCCGGTGCCGCTGCTCAAGCAGATGGTGACGGCGGGACTGCTCGGCCGGAAGTCCGGCCGGGGCTTCTACACCTACGAGCGGCCCGGCTCCCCGGTGGTCGTACCGGATGAGGCGACGCCGCTGGCCACGGAGTCGGCGCTCGCCGACGGGGCTCGCGCCATCGCGAAGGTGGGCGTGGTGGGTTCCGGGACGATGGCCACCGGGATCATCGATGTGTTCGCGAAGGCCGGCTACGAGGTCGTCTCGGTCACCCGCGGCGCGGAGAAGTCCGCGAAGGTCTGTGAGGCGGTGAAGACCTCGCTGAACAAGGGCGTGGTGCGCGGCAAGCTCGCCGAGGCCGACCGGGACGCCGCGCTGGGCCGGATCAGCTGGTCCGCCACGCTCGACCACCTCGCCGACGTCGACCTGGTGGTCGAGGCGGTCGTCGAGGAGTTGAGCGTCAAGAAGGCCCTCTTCGCCAGCCTCGACGAGATCTGCAAGCCGGGCGTCGTGCTGGCCACCACCACCTCGTCGCTGCCGGTGATCGACGTGGCGATGGCCACCCAGCGGCCGGCCGACGTGGTGGGGCTGCACTTCTTCAATCCGGCGCCGGTCATGCCGCTGGTCGAGGTCGTCCGCACCATCCGCACCTCCCCGGAGGCCACCGCCACCGCCCGCGCCGTCTGCGCCGCCCTCGGCAAGACCGGCGTGGTCTGCGGCGACCGGTCCGGGTTCATCGTCAACGCGCTGCTCTTCCCGTACCTGAACGACGCGGTGAAGATGCTGGAGGCCAGCTACTCCACGGCCGACGACATCGACCACGCCATGAAGCTGGGCTGCGGCTACCCGATGGGCCCGTTCGAGCTGCTGGACGTGGTGGGGCTGGACGTCTCGCTGGCCATCCAGCGCGAGCTGTACCTGGAACTGCGCGAGCCGGGCTTCGCGCCCGCGCCGCTGCTGGAGCACCTGGTCACCGCCGGCTATCTGGGCCGCAAGACCCGCCGCGGCTTCCGCGACCACTCACACCGCTGACCGGGTCAACGCCCGTGGGCGCTGGGCGCGTCTGCAGGGTGTGACCTTCGAGGAGTACGTCAGCAGCCGGGGTCCGGCGCTGGTCCGGCTCGCCCGGCTGCTGACCGGTGACGAGCACCGGGCCGAGGACCTTGCCCAGGACGTGCTGTCCCAGGCGTACGTGCAGTGGCGCCGGATCGCCCGTGCCGACCGTCCGGACGTGTACGTGCGCCGGATGCTGGTCAACGCCAACATCTCCTGGTGGAGGCGACGGTCCAGCCGGGAACTGGTCGTCGACACCTTCGCCGAGCGGGCGCACCGGGGCGACCTGGGCGGCGAAGCGGCCGACCGGGACGAGATGTGGCGGCTGATCCTGGGCCTGCCCGACCGTCAGCGGGCGGTCCTGGTGCTGCGCTACTACGAGGACCTCGACGACGCGACGATCGCGCAGATCCTGAACTGCTCGCCGGTCACCGTCCGTACCCACGCGATGCGGGCGCTCGCCAACCTCCGGGAGCGCTGCGGTGCCCCGGCCAGCAACGGGAGCCGACCGTGACAGACCTCGACGAGCGGATCATCTCCACCCTGCGGAAGCACGCCGAGGGTCAGGTGGACATCAGCCGGTTGACCAGCGGGGCGGTTGCCCGGGGCCGGGCCCGGCGGATGCGGCGACGGGCCGCGGTGGGCGGGACGGCGCTCGGCGTGGTGACCGTGCTCGGCCTCGGCGTGGCGGGCGGCGGTGGGCTGCCCGTGCGGGTGCCGTGGACGGGGGCGAAACCGGCAGACCAGGCGGCCACGCCGGCGGCGGCCCCCGGGGTGCCGGGGGCACTCACCCGGCCTGATCTGGTCGGAAAGGACCCCGGTCTGCTGCACTTCGGCGTCGACCCGGCTCACGCCCGCTACCTGAGCTGGCGGTCGGCGGCCGGCCTGGAGAGCGCCCAACTGGATCTCGGCGGTGCGGCGCCGGTCAGTTTCTCCCTCGCCCGCAGCGCCGCCGTCGCCGAGGAGGTCCACCTGGAGGGCGACAGGTACGTCCCGCAACCGGCGGACCCGCCCTACGACGGTCAGTTGAATCGGTTCTCCCTGGACGTGGCCGACAGTGACCCGATCTGGGTGCTGCGGTGGCAGCCGGTGCCCGGCCTCTTCGCCCGCCTGCGCACGGTGGCGCCCACCGACGCGGCGCTGCAGGCGGCCAGGAGCGCGCTGCGGCTGGATGTGGCGCACCGGTGCAGCGCCCCGATGCGGCTCGCCGCGATGCCGGCCGGGGCGTGGAGTGCCGGATGCGAGGTCACCGTGGCCAACCTCCCGGCCGCGCTGGACGTCTCGCTGGTCGTCAACGGGAGCGGGTTCCGCTCGATGGAGGTGCGGCTCCGATCCCCGCACAGCATCGTCGGTGACCGCCCGGAACCCAACGCGACGGCGGCCGGGCGGCCGGCCTACGTCGACCCGCAGGGCGAGACGATGGAGTTGCTCGACGTCCCGAAGGCCCAAGTCACCGCCGGTTGGGGCCGGCCGAACGAGGGTTTCACCGAGGAGGACGCGGCGACGGTGCTGGGCGGGGTGCAGGTCGCCGAGCACCTGGACCGACCCACGACCTGGTGACCGCCCCGGGCGGCCGCACCCGCCGGACGTACGCTTGGTGACTGTGAGCCCCCGTCGCAATCGCCCTCGCCGGGACGAGAACGCCAACCTGGACGCCGACCGGGTCCGGCAGGGCGTCGCCTCGGTGCAGCAATGGACCGACGGCGCCTGGCAGGTACGCGGCATCGGCGCCGGCGCGTCGGTCAAGACGTACCGTTGCCCCGGTTGTGACCAGGAGATCCGACCCGGGGTGGCGCACCTGGTGGCCTGGCCGGCGGACGGCCTGGGTGACCTGACCGACCGGCGGCACTGGCACAGCGGCTGCTGGCGGGCCCGGGACCGGCGCGGCCCGGCGGTGCAGCGCGGCCGGGGCACCCCGCGCTACTGAGCTGGCGGGCCCGGGGCCGGCGCGGCCCGGCGGTGCAGCGCGGCCCGGCGGTGCAGCGCGGCCCGGCGGTGCAGCGCGGCCCGGCGGTGCAGCGCGGCCGGGGCACCCCGCGCTACTGAGCTGGCCCACCGGGAGGCCTCGCGCGTGCGGCCCGAGCGACCTGGGTCACCCTCTTCTCGCCTGGGCGGGCGGCGGCGGCGACTTCGCGACAGACTTGGGCGGTGAGCACAGCGATCCGCGCGTCGTCGATCCTGCCCGGCCGCCGGGAGGACATCGAGCTGCACACCGCCGACGGTCTGCGGCTGGTCGGTGAGCTGGCCCTGCCGGCCGACCGGCCGCCGGTGGCCACCCTGGTCTGCCTGCACCCGCTGCCCACCCACGGCGGAATGATGGACAGCCACGTGTTCCGCAAGGCGGCCTGGCGGCTGCCCGCGCTGGCCGACCTGGCGGTGCTGCGGTTCAACACCCGGGGCACCAGCAGCGTGCGCGGCACCAGCGAGGGAGCCTTCGACGGCGCGGTGGGCGAGCGGTACGACGTGGCCGCCGCCATCGAGTACGCGGAGTTCGCCGAACTGCCCAACATCTGGCTCGTCGGCTGGTCGTTCGGCACCGACCTGGCGCTGAAGTACGGCTGCGACCCGGCGATCGCCGGGGCGATCCTGCTCTCCCCGCCGCTGCGCTTCTCCGCCCCGGAGGACCTGGCCACCTGGGCCAGTTCGGGTCGGCCGCTGGTGGCGCTGGTGCCGGAGTTCGACGACTACCTGCGCCCCACCGAGGCGGGGGAGCGGTTCGCCGCCGTGCCGCAGGCCGAGGTGGTCGGGGTCCCGGGTGCCAAGCACCTCTGGGTGGGCGACGCGGAGACGGTCCTCGATGAGATCGTCCGGCGGGTCAACCCGGCCGTCGAGGTGCCGCTGCCGACCACCTGGGACGGCCCGATGGAGGCCGGCGACGTCAGCGCGTACGCCGACCGTACGGTGGCTGCCTTCGCCGACACGCCCGTCCCCGGCCCGGCCGCCGGTCAGGCCGACTGACCCGGACGTCTCCCGGTCCCGGTCCCGGTCCCGGTCCCGGTCCCGGTCCCGGTCCCGGTCCCGGTCCCGGTCCCGGTCCCGCGCATCCTCGCGTGGCCGCACCGAGATCGTGCTCGATCCTGGTTGTAGTGGCATCAGAAGATGGCGAGGCCACTACTTCCGGGATCGAGCACGATCTCGGCGGGGCGGCGCGGGCCGGCGCGGGACCTGGGCGGCGTGGGACCTGGGCGGCGCGGGACGGGGCGGTGCGGGCAGCGCGGGGCGCGGCGGGCTGGCGCGGGGTGCGACCTCAGCGGCGTTGCTGGCGGGGCAGCACCACCTCGCGCAGGATCAGTTGCAGGGCGGCCACCGTGGGGATGGCGATCAGCGCGCCCACCACGCCCAGCAGTGACACCCCGAGCAGCGCGGCCAGCAGGGCGGCCACCTCGTTGACCTCCACCGAGCGCCGCATCACCTTCGGGTAGATGAGGTAGTTCTCCACCTGCTGGTAGATGAGGAAGAAGACCGCGCAGGCGATGCCGGTGGGCAGGTCGGCGGCGAAGCCGACCAGGCTCACGATCACCGCGCCGAGGGTGGCGCCGATCTGCGGGATCAGGTCGGTCACCGCGACGACCACGGCCAGCGCGAACGGGTACGGCAGGTCGACGATCAGCGCGAAGACGAAGGTGGTCGCGCCGGCCAGCACCGCGATGCTCAGCGCGCCGACCATGTAGGAGCCGACCTTTGCCAAAATTTCGTCACCGATCAGCTGCACCCGTTCCCGGCGCGACCGGGGCACCAACGAGTAGCCCAGCGAGCGCAACCGGTCGAAATAGGCCAGGAAGTAGATCGTCAGCACCAGCACGGTCAGCGTCCGGAACACCGTGCCGAAGATCAGTTGTGCGCCGCCCAGCACCCCGCCGAGCGCCCGCCCGACCGTCTGGGCGTTGGCGGCGTTCTGCACCCGCTCCACCACGTCGTACCGCTCCACCAGGTCATTGACCGTCGGGTTGCGGCGCAGCTCGTCGAGCAGGCTCGGGATCTGATCGATGAACTGCCCCGACTGGGTGACGATCGGCGGGACCAGCGCCACCACGCCGCCGCAGAGCAGCAACACCACTGTCAACGCCACCGCGGCCACCGCCAGGCCGTGCGGCACACCCCAGCGGCCCAGCCGGACCACCGCCGGGTTGAGACCGACAGCGAGGAAGAGCGCGATCACCACCAGCACCAGGATGCCGCCGGCATTGCGAATCCCCAGATAGAGGGTGTACGCCAGCAGCACGCCCAGCGCGCCGGTGAAACCGATCAGGAAACTGCTGCGGCGCAGTGGCCGCCCCGGCGTGCCGAACTTTCCGGACGGGACCGCGGGCGGCTCGTCCGGGTCGATCCCCGGGGCGGGAACCGGCACCGGCGGTGGCGTCTGCACCGGCTGCGGACTTGCCGCCCGCTGTGCTTGCGCTGCCTGCGGAGTTTCCGCTGGGTGCGGTGTTTCCGCCGGCTCGGGTGTTTGCGCCGGCTGCGGTGTTTGCGCTGGCGGGGGACCGGCGGTCACGTCCGGGTCGTCGCCAGCCGGGTCGTGCTGTGGCACCAGGGACCTCCCGGCTCAGGCCGTCGGACGACGGGCGACGACCACGAACGCCCGCCACGCGGCAGGCGCGAACACCAGCACCGGGCCGGTCAGGTCCATGAGGTCACGACTTCCTTTATCAGTTCGATCGACTGGCGGCGGGACAACCGCACCGTTTCTGATCATCTCCCCACGCGCCAGCAGCGTAGCCACCTCATGGTCGCCATCGACCACGCGACCGTCAATCCGGTGTGCCCCATGTGCCCCACCCAACCATCGTCAGCGCCCCCGGCCGGATTGAACGGTCCGGAAAGGCCGACGACACCCCGGACGTCGACCAGGCTCGTAGATCTTGGACAGTTTCCGTCACGTCCTGACGGAAACTGTCCAAGATCTGGTGGTGAGGCGGCGTCCCGGCGGTGAAGGCTGTTCGGATGCTGCCCGCCGACGACGCCGACGCCCTCGACTGGCTCGCCTTCGAGCAGGCGGGCGTGCTGACCACCGCGCAGGTCGCCGGGCTGCTCAGCGAGGGGGCGGTGCGGGGCCGGATTCGCACCGGCCGATGGCGGTCGATCTGCCGGGGGATCCTGCTGACCGGCAACGGCCGCCTGACCCGTGACCAGCAACTGTGGGTTGCGGTGCTGGCCGCCGGACCGGGCGCGATGCTGGCCGGGGTGACCGCAGCCGCCGAGGCCGGGGTACGGGGGCTGCGCCGCGAACCACTGCACGTGCTGGTGCCGGCCGCTCGCCGTGCGGCGCGGACCACACTGCGTCGCCTGCCGATCGACATGCCAGCGGTGCTGGTGCATCGCACGACGGTGCTGCCCGAATCACACCGTCAACTCGCCCGCCCGCCGCGTACCACGACGGCGCGGGCCCTGGTGGACGCGGCAGGCTGGGCGGCCGGCATGGACGAGGCGCAGGCGGTGCTGGCCGCCGGTTGCCAGCAACGCCGGGTGATGCCCGAGGAGTTGCGGGCGGTGCTCGACGTGCTGCCCCGGGCGCCGCGCCGGCACCTGATCGGGCAGACGGTCGGCGACATCGCGGGCGGCGCACAGGCGCTCTCCGAGATCGATTTTCTGCGGCTGTGCCGCCGGCACCGGCTGCCCGCACCCGATCTCCAGGAACACCGGGTTGACGCGGCCGGCCGCAACCGCTGGCTGGACGCGTACTGGCGGAAGTGGCGGGTGCAGGTGGAGGTCGACGGGGCGCACCACATGGACGCCAGGCAGTGGGCGGCGGACATGCGTCGGCAGAACGACGTCTGGACCAGCGGCGACCGGATCCTGCGCTTCCCGGCCTGGCTGGTCCGTGCCCGCCCGGACGAGGTCGCCGACACCGTCCGCCGCGCTCTCGTAGCGGCCGGCTGGACCCCCACCCCACCGCTGCGTCACCCAACGGCAAAGTGAATCTTGGACACTTTCCGTCAACACCTGACGGAAAGTGTCCAAGATCTCGAAGCCTGGATGGGGCGGTCAGTCCTTGTCGAGGGTGACCTTGCTGGGCTTGGCGCTGCGCTCGTCGGTGGTCGGCTTACTGGGTCGCTTGCCGTTCTCGCCGGTGCTAGTGATCTTGGTGGGCTTGGCGCCCCGGCCACCCTCGCCCGGAACGGCGGCCACTGTCGGCTCCCCGTCCACCCCGGCGCTCGCCGTCCCACCGTCCAGGGTGGTCACCGGCTCGGCCACCGGCCGCGTCGTGGGCTGCCCCGACTCGTCCGTACTCGCGTTCACCGGCTGCCGGGTGTCGGCGGGCTCTGCCTTCAGCCCGGTGCCCGTACCCGACTCGCCCGGACCCGACCGGGCGCCGGTGCCGGCGGAAACGCTCACGCCGTCGTCCCCACCACCGGACAGGTCCGCGCTCGCGTCGGACGCCGCGTCCGGTGCGGTCGGGCCGTCGATCGGGCCGGCGACACTCTGCAACCGCAGCTCGGACATCTGACGCTGGAGCTCGTCGGACTCCTGCCGGGCCTTCCAGGTCTCCTGCCGCAGATCCGCGAGCTGCTGCTGGGCCTGGGCGATCTCCAGCATCACCTGGGCCAACTGCTGCCGGCCCGCCGCCGCCTCCTGCTGCGTCGCCGCCAGGTGCTGCTGGGTGGTGGCCAGGTGCTGCTGCGTGGTGGCCGCGTACTCCTCGAACTGCCGCCGGGACGCCGCGACATGCTCGTCGGCCTTGCGGCGCTTGTCGCCGGCCTCGGTCTCGGCCCGGCTCAGCAGCTCGGTGGCCTCCGCCTCGGACCGCTGGCGCAGCGCCGCCGCGTCCTGCTCGGCCGCCTGACGGATGCCGGCCGCACCCTGTTCGATCTCGTTCTTGCGGGCGGTGTACGCGGTCTCCAGCTCGTTCTTGCGGGTGGAGTACTCCGTCTCCAACTCGTCGCGGCGGGTGGTGAGGTCGCGCTCCAGCTCCTGCTGACGGCTGGTGAACGCGGCTTCCAGCTCCTGCTGGCGTGCCGCGTGCTGCTTGTCCAACTCGTCGCGGCGCTTGGCGAACTCCTGGTCGGCCGCGGACCGTCGCTGCGCCAGCTCCCGGTCGGCCGCCTCCCGACGGGAGTTGACCTCCTGTTCCACCCCGGCCCGCCACGCGCCCAGTTCCTGCTGGGTCTGCGCCCGGGTCTGCTGCACGTACGCCTCGGTCTCGGTGCGCATCCGCTGCACGTACGCCTCGGTCTCGGCGCGGCTGCGCTTCGCCGACTCGGTGGCCTGCGTCGTCAGCCGCTCGGCCTCCTGCTGCGCCTTGGCGCGGGTGGCCCGCCCGGCCATCGACGCGTCGTCGATGATCTGCTTGGCCTCCTGCTGCGCCTTGGCGTGGGTGGCCCGCCCGGCCTCGGTCGCGGTGTCGGTGAGCCGTTTGGCCTCCTGGAGGGCCTTGGCATGCACCTCCTTGGCCGCATCGCGCAGATCGCTGGCCTCCTGCCGGGCGTTGGCCAGCGTCTCGCGGGCCGTCTCGCGCAGCTTGGTGGCTTCCTGCTGGGCCCGGGTGTGGATCTCCTTGGCGGAATCCCGCAGCTGGGTGGCCTCCTGCTGGGCCTTCGCCAGCGCGTCCTGCGCCGCCTTGCGCAACTGCGCCGACTCGTCCTTGGCCGACCGCAGGGTTTCCTCCGCCTCGGCCCGCCGGGCGGCGCTGTGCCGCTCCTCCTCCGCGCGTCGGGCGGCGAGAGCGATCTCGAAGTCCTTCAGCGCCCGCGCGGCCTGCTCGCGGGCCTCCTCGATGATGTGCTCGGCGGCGGCGCGGCGGGCATCGAGCTCCCCATTGGCGTCGGCGAGGATCTGCTCGGCCTGCTCCTCGGCGAGAGTGAGGATCGACTCGACCCGCGGGCCGAGATGGCGGAACGACGCCCGGTCGACCACGTTCATCTGCTTGCGCACCTGGGTCAGGTCACGCTGCAGAACCTCGACCTGGCCGGCGAGCTTGTGGATCTGTGTGTACGCCTGTTCCCGTTCGGAGGCGAGGGTCGCTATCTCGTGCTCAGCACGCGCGACATAACGGTCGACCTGTTTCTTCTCGTACCCCCGCAGAGCGGACTCGAAGCTGGGCTCCGTCGTCACGTCCCCGCCAAGGGCGAACAGTTCCTCGCCGTGCGACATGCCCCCATCCTCACACGCAACGGGCCCTGCTGGGGCGATACGGACGGGCCTTGTGGGAGCTACTTCACTCCGTCGCGGCTGACGGATACCACGGGTAGGGAAACGCATACGGCGCGAGGTGGCACCGGTTACCCGGTGTCACCTCGCGCCGTCGATGCCCCGACCTGACGCCTCGCGTCAGCCGGCGGTCTCCGCGGGCACCCGCTCCTGACCGTCGTCGTTCTTCTTGGCGTCCGGCTTGGCAGCCGGAGCGGCCTGCGCCGGCATTCCCGGAACGATGCCGGCGAGCCCGGAGAGCATCTGACCCAGCTGAGAGGTGACAGCGTCCTTCTGCCGGGTGAGGTCCTCGACCTCGCGGCGGGCGGCCTGCGTGGTCAGCTCCGCCTCGGTGCGAGCCTCGGTGAGCAGACGCTGCGACTCGGCCTTCGCCTCGTTGAGGGTCTTCTCCGAGTGGGCCTTGGCCTTGTCGATCGTCTCGGCGGCGTTGCGCTCCGACTCGATCCGCCGCGCCTCGGCGCGCTGCTCGATCTCCTTGGCCCGCTCCTGCGCGGCCCGGGCCCGCTGCTCGGCCTCGCTGACCATCTTCTGGGTCTGCGCGACCTGGGCGGCGTGGCGCTCGGACTCCTCGCGTTCGGCCTTCTCCCGCCGCTCGGCCAGCTGAAGCTCCAGGGCCTGCAGGTCCTTGTCGCGCTTGTCCCGCGCGTCGGTGAGCAGCTTGGTCGCCTCGGCGCGCTTCTCCTCAGCTTCGCGGGCGGCCTTCGCCCGCTGCTGGGTGATCTCCCGCTCGGCGGTGGCCCGCAGGGTCGCGACCTCCCGCTCGACAGTCGACTTCAGCTCGGCCACCTCGTGCGCGGTGACGGTACGCAGCTGCTTGGTCTCACGGTCGGCGTCGGCGCGCAGCGTGTCAGCCTCGCGGCGGGCCTGCACCCGGACCTCGGCGGCCTCACGCTCGGCGGCCGTGCGCAGGTTGCCCGCCTCGCGCTCGGCGCTCGCCTTCATGGCAGCGGCCTCGGCGCGGGCCTTGTCGGTGATCTCGCGGGCCTCGAGGCGGGCGGCGGAGAGGATGCCCTCCGACTCGCGCTTGGCCTCGTTGCGGTGGTCGTTGGCCTGCTCCTCGGCGAGCCGCAGGATCTGCTCGACGCGGGTGCCGAGCCCGGAGAGGGTGGGCCGGCTGTTCTCTTCGAGCTGCTTGTTCGTGTCGGTGAGCTTCTGCTCCAGCGCACTCATGCGCTGCTCGGCCTGGCGGAGCCGACGCTGGGCGTCGTTCATCCGCTGCTCGGCCTCGGCACGGGCCTGCTCGGACTGGGTCAGCGCGGCGGTCATCCGGCCGAGGAAGTCGTCGACCTGATGAGTGTTGTATCCGCGCAGGCCAACGGTGAAATCTGGCTGCGAGTTCGCGTTATCGAAGAACGCGAGAGGGGAGGACTGCTGCTGGGGCATTGGGACATACTGGCAGACGCCCCAGGGTGCTTCGCAAGAGCGGTGGGAAGCTTTCGTGCCCTCTTTACATGGTCAACTCCTGGTGTCGACGAGGTCGGACCAATCGGCGATCTTGGCAGGTCCCGGCCTGTCGGACGCCACGCAGCGTGACGCGGAAAAGGGCCCCGGGGTTACCCCGAGGCCCTTTGTTCGATCCGGGTGGGTTATCCGCTAATGAGGGCGGAAGAACAATGAGCGATCATCGCAATGGTCATCCCGCGTTCCCCCGTCCGGCCGGTCAGTGACCGCGGAACCGGTTGATCGCGTCCTCGTGCCGGGCCCGCAGCTCCCCGTCGCGTACGCCCAGCCCGTCGGCGGGCGCGAGGCAGCGCACGCCGACCTTGCCCTGGTGGGCGTTGCGGTGCACCTCGTACGCGGCCTGGCCGGTCTGCTCCAACGGGTAGGTGCGGGACACCGTCGGGTGCACCTTGCCGAGCGCCACCAGGCGGTTGGCCTGCCACGCCTCGTGGTAGTTGGCGAAGTGGCTGCCGACGATCCGCTTGAGGTGCATCCACAGGTAGCGGTTGTCGTACTGGTGCTGGAAGCCGCTCGTGGAGGCGCAGGTGACGATGGTCCCACCGCGTCGGGCCACGTAGACGCTGGCGCCGAACGTCTCCCGTCCCGGGTGCTCGAACACGATGTCCGGGTCCTCGCCGCCGGTCAGCTCGCGGATCCGCTCGCCGAAGCGCCGCCACTCGTCCGGGTCCTGGGTCTCCTCGTCCTTCCAGAAGCGGAAGCCCTCAGCGGCCCGGTCGATGACGAGATCCGCGCCCATCCGGCGGCACAGCTCGGCCTTCTCCGGTGAGGACACCACGCAGACCGGGATCGCGCCGCCGTTGAGCGCCATCTGCGTGGCGTACCCGCCGAGGCCGCCGGAGGCGCCCCAGATCAGCACCACGTCGCCCTGTTTCATGTTGGCGCCGTGGTGCGAGACGAGCTGCCGGTACGCGGTGGAGTTGACCAGCCCGGGGCTGGCCGCCTCCTCCCAGCTCAGGTGCCGTGGCTTGGGCATCAGCTGGTTGGCCTTGACGATGGCCAGCTCGGCGAGCCCGCCGAAGTTGGTCTCGAAGCCCCAGATCCGCTGCTGCGGGTCGAGCATGGTGTCGTCGTGGCCGGCCGCGTCCTCCAGCTCGACGGAGAGGCAGTGCGCGACCACCTCGTCGCCGGGCGCCCAGCGGGTCACCCCGGGGCCGGTGCGCAGCACCACGCCGGCCGCGTCCGAGCCGACCACGTGGTACGGCAGGTCGTGCCGGCGGGTCAGCTCGGAGACCCGGCCGTAGCGCTCCAGGAACCTGAAGGTGGACACCGGCTCGAAGATGCTTGTCCACACCGTGTTGTAGTTGATCGCGCTGGCCATCACCGCGATCAGCGCCTCACCCGGCGCCAGCTGCGGTGTCGGCACCTCCTGCACGTGCAGTGCCTTGCGCGGGTCCTTGTCCCGGGTGGCCATGCCGTCGAACATCCGGGCTTCCTCGGCGCGGACGACCACGCCCCGGTAGCTCTCCGGTACGGGCAGTCCGGCGACGCCGGCGAGTTCGCGGTCCGGATCGTTCGATTCCTCCGCCGCCATGATCGCTTCGAGGATGTCCTGCACGGTGACCTCCGGTTCGTCCGCACCCGCACGGGCCCGGGTGCTGCCATCGTCGGCGCCGGTGGGCACGACCGCCATGTCGGCATTCGACACATCCGGCACCGGTCGCGCTCCTGTGGGGCCGGACGTTACTGAACGGTAGCTAGGCCGGGAAGTCCTCTGTGAAAAACTGCATCCACCGATGCGTGAAGGTGTCCGGCCACCCCGCCAACCGCGCACTGACGTGCGCGCGCAGCCCCCGCGATCCCCAGCCCGCCCCGCCCCGACCCGCGCCCGCCCCGGCCCGCGCCCGCCCCCCGGCCCGCCGACTCGTCAAGATCGTGCTCGATCCTTGATGTAGTGGTGTCACGGCGGTGGGAGACCACTAGATCCCTGTTGCAGCGCGATCATGGCGTGCGGTGTCGCCGTGTCGCACGTGGTGCGCAGCAGTGCGGCGCGGGGTGGCAGGGGGCGGGGCGGGGCGCAGGGCTAGTGGGCTGCGGCGGGCTCGACCAGTTCGACGAGGACGCCGCCGGCGTCCTTCGGGTGGACGAAGTTGATCCGGCTGTCCGCAGTGCCGCGCCTCGGGGCGTCGTAGAGAAGCCGCATGCCGCGCTCGCGCAGTGCCGCGCAGGCCGCGTCGATGTCCACCACGGTGTACGCGACCTGCTGCACGCCCGGCCCGTTGCGGTCCAGGAACTTCGCGATCGTCGACTCCGGGGTGAGCGGGGCGAGCAACTGCACGCAGCCGCCCTCGGTGGTCGGCCCGACGGCCAGCATCGCTTCCCGGACGCCCTGCTCGGCGTTGGTCTCCACGTGTACGCAGCGCATCCCGAACGTCCGCTGGTAGAAGTCGATCGCGGCGTCCAGGTCGGCCACGGCTATCCCGACGTGGTCAATCTTGCGAAGCCCGATGTCTGTGACGTAGTCCGCACCGGGCTCGACGGGGGAGTTCTCTGCCATGGCGCTAGTCTGGCCGAACAATCGTTAAGGCGTACAGCTCGGCACCCCCCTCGGAGGCAGGCATGGCTTCGGTGATCGTCAGCGGCGCGCGGACCCCGATGGGCCGGCTGCTGGGCAACCTCAAGGACCTTCCCGCCACCAAGCTCGGCGGGATCGCCATCAAGGCGGCGCTGGAGCGGGCCGGCGTCAGCCCGGACCAGGTCCAGTACGTGATCATGGGGCAGGTGTTGCAGGCCGGCGCCGGTCAGATCCCGGCCCGGCAGGCGGCGGTCGAGGCCGGCGTACCGATGTCGGTGCCGGCGCTGACCATCAACAAGGTCTGCCTCTCCGGCCTGGACGCGATCGCCCTGGCCGACCAGCTGATCCGGGCTGGCGAGTTCGACATCGTGGTGGCCGGCGGCATGGAGTCGATGACCAACGCCCCGCACCTGCTGATGGGCCAGCGCACCGGCTACAAGTACGGCGACGTGGTGGTCAAGGACCACATGGCGCACGACGGGCTCAGCGACGCCTGGGACTGCTGCTCGATGGGCGAGTCGACCGAGCGGCTCGGCGTCAAGCACGGCATCTCCCGCACGGAGCAGGACGCCTTCGCCGCCGCCAGCCACCAGCGGGCCGCCGCCGCGCAGAAGAACGGCCACTTCGCCGACGAGATCACCCCGGTGGTCATCCCGCAGCGCAAGGGTGACCCGCTGGTGATCAGCGAGGACGAGGGCATCCGCCCGGACACCACCGTCGAGTCGCTGGCCAAGCTGCGCCCCGCCTTCGCGAAGGACGGCACCATCACCGCGGGCAGCTCGTCGCCGATCTCCGACGGCGCCGCCGCGGTGCTCGTCATGAGCAAGGCCAAGGCGAAGGAGCTGGGGCTGACCTGGCTGGCCGAGATCGGCGCGCACGGCAACGTGGCGGGCCCGGACAACTCCCTGCACTCGCAGCCGTCCAACGCGATCAACCACGCCCTGAAGAAGGGCGGCCTGAGCGTCGCGGACCTGGACCTCATCGAGATCAACGAGGCGTTCGCCCAGGTCGGCATCCAGTCCACCCGGGACCTCGGGATCAGCCCGGACAAGGTGAACGTCAACGGTGGCGCGATCGCGCTCGGCCACCCGATCGGCATGTCCGGCGCGCGTCTCGTCCTCACCCTCGCCCTGGAGCTGAAGCGGCGCGGTGGCGGCACCGGCGCGGCGGCGCTCTGCGGCGGCGGTGGGCAGGGCGACGCGCTGATCATCCACGTGCCGGGCCAGTGAGCGGAGCGGCCGAGCCCGTCCCGGCGGCGGGCAGCACGTCGGTGCGCCGTAGTCGGGACGTACCGCTGCTGGTCGAGCGGGCCCGCGCGGGTGACCCCCGCGCGGTGGCCCGCCTGATCACCCTGGTGGAGAACGGCGACGAGCTGCTCCCGGCGATCGCCGCGGCGCTGGCGCCGTACGCGGGGCAGGCGCAGGTGGTCGGGCTGACCGGTTCACCCGGGGTGGGCAAGTCGACCACCACGAACGAGCTGGTCCGGGCGCTGCGGGCGCAGGGGCACCGGGTTGGTGTGCTGGCGGTCGACCCGTCCAGCCCGTTCACGGGTGGGGCGATCCTCGGTGACCGGGTGCGGATGCAGGACCACGCCACCGATCCGGGCGTCTACATCCGGTCGATGTCCAGTCGGGGACACCTCGGCGGGTTGGCAGCGGCGACGCCGCAGGCGGTCCGGGTGCTGGAGGGCGCCGGCTGCGACGTGGTGCTGGTGGAGACCGTCGGCGTCGGGCAGGCCGAGGTGGAGGTCGCCTCGCTGGCCGACACGACGCTGGTGCTGCTCGCACCGGGGATGGGTGACGCGATCCAGGCGGTCAAGGCCGGCATCCTGGAGATCGCCGACGTGTTCGTGGTCAACAAGGCGGACCGGGACGGCGTCGACGCCACCGTCCGGGACATCCAGGGCATGATCGCTCTCGGTGAGCGCGGCCCGGGGCAGTGGCGGCCGCAGGTGGTCCGGTCGGTCGCCGCGCGCGGCGAGGGCATCGACGACATCGCCGCCGCCATCGACAAGCACCGGGGCTGGCTGGTCGAGCACGGCGAGCTGCGCCGCCGCCAGGAGGCGCGGGCCGCCGCCGAGATCGAGGCGATCGCGCTCGGCACCCTCCGCGCCCGGATCGGGTCCCTTCGCGACGGTACGCAGTTGTCCACTCTCGCCGCCCGGGTGGCCGAGGGCGCGACCGACCCGTACACGGCGGCGGACGAGTTGCTCGCCCAGCTCGCCCGCTGACCGGCAGGCGCGCCGGCACCGAGCGCCCGGACGCGAAGCTGGCTCCGGTTTTAGTAGGCTCGCGGCGCGTGGCCGGCGGTCGGCCGCCGCGCGGCGGGCTGACGAGACGGTCGGTCCACATCGCACCGGGACCAGGGGAGATGTGATCATGACGGACGCGGTGGAGAACGCCGGTGCGGTGTCGCCCGCGACGGGCGCGGCCCGGGGTGCCACGTCGGTTTCCGACGAGGTCGTGGAGAAGATCGCCGGTGCGGCCGCTCGTACCGTGCCCGGTGTCGCCGATCTCGGTGGTGACGTGTCCCGGTTCTTCAACAGCGTGTTGGACAAGGTCGGCCTGGACCAGGTGGGCGACGCTCGGCGGGGCGTGTCGGCCGACGTGAAGGGCGGCTCCGTCGTCATCAACGTGGTCCTGGTGATCGACGCCGGGCACGTCGTGACCGACGTGACCGAGGCGGTGCGGGCCGCGGTGATCGAGGCGGTGGAGAAGTACGGCCTCACTGTCACCCAGGTCAACGTCACTGTGGACGACATCGAGCTGAACCAGCCCGGGGCGACTGCCGGGGCCTGAGGCGTACCTGCCCGGCGGCCGGTGACGGCTGGTGGGCCGTCCGTTGACCATCCACCGGGGACAGCCCGGGGCCGCACCGTCGCAGTAGGCTCGCACCGCCCACCGTCGTCGGAGGGCAGGACGTGCCCCCAGACGCGGTGGTGCGAGGAGCAGGGAGCGACTGTGGACCTGGAAGCAACGCAGAAGCTGACCAGGGCGTCGGTGCCGGCCGGTGGCACGACCCAGGTCGCGGACGAGGTGATCGAGAAGATCGCCGTCGCGGCTGCCCGCGCGGTGCCCGGCGTGGCCGACCTGGGCGGGGACGTGGCCCGGTTCTTCAACGCGGTTCTCGACCGGGTCGGGCTGGACCAGGTGGGTGACGCCCGGCGGGGTTGCTCGGCCCATGTGACAGGGGACGCCGCCGTGGTCAACCTGGTGTTGGTGATCGAGGCAGGTCGGCCGGTGCCGGAGATCACCGGTCAGGTACGCGCCCAGGTGACCGAGGCGGTCGAGGCGTACGGGCTGCGGGTGGACGAGGTCAACATCCGGGTCGACGACGTGGCGATGGGCGGGTCCGTGGGGTCGCCGACGGTCTGAGTCGGGTTGCGGCCGTCCCGTGCGGCGGGGTGTTACTTGCCGGTACGACACGACTTAGCGATCGTTCAGGTGGGGGCCTTACACTCGACGTGCAGTCGAGGACCCGAGGAGGAGCCCTGCTCATGGACGCCGACGAGATCGACGCCGGCCGGGCGCGCTGGCAGGCCCGGTACGACGCCGCGCGCAAGCGGGACGCGGACTTCACCACGCTCTCCGGGATGCCGGTGGAGCCCGTCTACGGGCCACCCGAGGGCAGCGCGTACCCGGGCTTCGAACGGATCGGCTGGCCGGGCGAGTACCCGTACACCAGGGGTCTGTATCCGACCGGCTACCGCGGGCGGACCTGGACGATCCGGCAGTTCGCCGGCTTCGGCAACGCCCAGCAGACCAACGAGCGTTACAAGATGATCCTGGGCGCCGGTGGCGGCGGCCTGTCGGTCGCGTTCGACATGCCGACGCTGATGGGCCGCGACTCGGACGACCCGCAGGCGCTCGGCGAGGTCGGCCACTGCGGCGTGGCCATCGACACCGCCACCGACATGCAGGCACTCTTCGACGGCATCGACCTGTCCGGCGTCACCACCTCGATGACCATCTCCGGCCCGGCCGTGCCGGTGTTCTGCATGTACCTGGTCGCCGCCGAGCGGCAGGGTGCCGACCTGTCCAAGCTGGACGGCACCCTGCAGACGGACATCTTCAAGGAGTACATCGCGCAGAAGGAGTGGCTCTTCGACCCGGAGCCGCACCTGCGCCTGATCGGCGACCTGATGGAGTACTGCGCCCGGGAGATCCCGCGCTACAAGCCGCTGTCGGTCTCCGGCTACCACATCCGCGAGGCCGGCTCGACCGCCGCGCAGGAGTTGGCGTACACCCTGGCGGACGGCTTCGGCTACGTCGAGCTGGGCCTGTCGCGCGGGCTGGACGTGAACGTCTTCGCCCCGGGGCTGAGCTTCTTCTTCGACTCGCACCTCGACTTCTTCGAGGAGATCGCCAAGTTCCGGGCCGCCCGCCGGATCTGGGCCCGCTGGCTGCGTGACGTGTACGGCGCGACCAGTGAGAAGGCCCTGTGGCTGCGGTTCCACACGCAGACCGCCGGGGTGTCGCTGACCGCCCAGCAGCCGGTCAACAACGTGGTACGCACCGCCGTCGAGGCGCTCGCGGCGGTGCTCGGCGGCACGAACTCGCTGCACACCAACGCGCTGGACGAGACCCTGGCGCTGCCCACCGACGAGTCCGCCGAGATCGCCCTGCGTACCCAGCAGGTGCTGATGGAGGAGACCGGTGTGGTCAACGTGGCCGACCCGCTCGGCGGCTCCTGGTACGTCGAGGCGCTGACCGACAAGATCGAGGCCGAGGCGGAGGAGATCTTCGCCCGGATCCGGCAGCTCGGCGGGGACGGGCCGCACCAGATCGGTCCGATGACCTCGGGCATCCTGCGCGGCATCGAGGACGGCTGGTTCACCGGGCACATCGCCGAGTCGGCCTTCGTCTACCAGCAGGCCCTCGAAAAGGGCGACAAGAAGATCGTCGGGGTCAACTGCCACACCGGCACCGTCGCCAAGGAGCTGGAGATCCTGCGCATCTCGCACGAGGTGGAGCTGGAGCAGCGTCGGGTGCTCGCCGAGCGCAAGAGCGCGCGGGACGAGTCGGCGGTCCGCGCGGCGGTGACCCGGATGATCGAGGCGAGCCGTACCGACGAGAACATGATCCCCGCCATGCTCGACGCGGTCCGCGCCGAGGCGACGTTGGGCGAGATCTGCGACGCCCTGCGCGCCGAGTGGGGCACCTACCGAGAGCCAGCACGCTTCTAACCCTCCCTCCCTCCCTCACCCGCGTCGATCTTGCGGTTTCGGTGCCGTCATAAGGCGTGAATGTGGCGTATCGGCGACAGAATGTGCAAGATCGCGGGGGTGAGGGCGGGGTGCGGGTGGGGGCGTGAGAGTTGCAACGTCGGGGTTGCGGGTGAGCTGAGATCGGGGGCTCACGTGCGAGACTAGGTAACCATGAGCGACCCACGGATCACCTCGTCGATCTTCACCCGCGGCGCGGTCGACCTCAGCACGCTGCGTGGCCCCGCACCAGCAGGTACCCGCCCCGGCACGCCCCCTCAGGGCGGCCCGTCCAACGGCACACCCGGTGCGCCCTCCGCTGGCGGTGACACCGCCATCGTGGACGTCACCGAGGCGACCATCCAGTCCGACGTGCTCGAACGCTCGATGACCACGCCCGTCGTCGTGTTCTTCGGCGCGGCCGGCTTCCCGGAGAGCGACGAGTTCGCCCCGGTCCTGGAGCGGCTGAACGCCGAGGGTGGCGGCGCCTGGGTGCTGGCCCGGGTCGACGTGCAGGAAAATCCCCGAATCGCCCAGATGTTCCGGGTGCAGGGCATTCCCATGGTCTACGCGGTCGTCGGTGGTCAGCCGGTCGACGCCTTCTCCGGAGTGGTGCCCGAGCCGCAGTTGCGGCAGTGGATCCAGGCCGTGCTCAAGGCCGGCGGCGTGACAGTCGCCGAGCCGGAGGACCCGCGCCTCGACGAGGCCGACGACGCGTTGATGAGCGGCGATCTGGACGCCGCCGAGCAGGCGTACCGCAAGATCCTCGCCGACGCCCCGGCGGACGCCGCCGCCACCGCGGGACTGGCCCAGGTCGGGGTGGCCCGGCGGGTGGCCGGCGCCGACCCGTCCGCCGCGCTGGCCGCCGCCGAGAGCGCCCCCGACGATGTCGCCGCCCAACTGCTGGCCGCCGACATCGAGGTGCTCAGCGGCCTGGCCGAGCAGGCGTACGCGCGGCTCGTCGCCCTGGTCCGGCGCACCGCCGGTGAGGATCGTGAGACGGCCCGCCAGCACCTGGTCTCGCTCTTCTCGATCGCCGGCCCGGACGATCCGGCGGTCGCCTCGGCGCGTCGGGCCCTCGCCAGCGCCCTGTTCTGAGTTCGTAGCACGCCAGCGCGGGCCGGCGTTCCGGCCGGCCCGCCCGACCACCGAGGACGGGAGCTCATGATGCGCCGGATCGCCGTCCTCGACGCGCCGACAAATCTCGGTCTACGGCCGCCGACGCCCACGTCGGTCCCGGGTTGCGCCAAGGCGCCCGGGGCGCTGCGCGACCACGACCTGCTGGCCCGGCTCCGGGCCCGCGACGCCGGCTGCGTCACCCCCGCCCGGTACGACCCGGGCGACTGGCGGCCCGGCGACGGGGTGTGTCACGCCCGCGAGATCGCCGACTACTCGCTGGCCCTCGCCGAACGCATCGGCTCGATCATCGACCGGGGCGAGTTCCCGGTGGTGCTGGGCGGCGACTGCTCCGTGCTGCTCGGCTCGGCCCTGGCCATGCACCGCCTCGGTGAGGCCGTCGGCGGGCGGATCGGGCTGGTCTTCGTCGACGGGCACTCCGACTTCCGGCACCCCGGCAACGCTTCCTACGTCGGTGCCGCCGCCGGTGAGGACCTGGCCCTGGTCACTGGGCGGGGGCAGGCGGACCTGGCCGCGCTGGAGGGTCGTCGGCCCTACTTCCGCGACATCGACGTGGTGGTGCTCGGCATCCGCGCCCAGGACGAGTACCGGCTCGACCTCCAGGCCGCCGGGATCACCACCCGACCGGTGCCGGCACTGCGGGCCGAAGGCGCCGCCCGGACGGCCCAGTGGGCGCACGAGCAGCTCGCCGACTGCGCGGGCTACTGGGTGCACATCGACGTGGACGTGCTCGACCCGGCGGTGATGCCCGCCGTGGACGCCCCCGACCCGGGTGGGATCGCCTTCGCCGAACTGGAGATCCTGCTCGCCGGCCTGGTCGACACCCCGCACTGCCTCGGCGTGGAGCTGACCGTCTTCGACCCCGACTACGACCCGGACGGCTCGTACGCGGCCGAGATCGTCAACACGGTGGTCGCCGGTCTGGCGCCGGTGACCGCCCCGGAAGCGGTGCCGCCCCGACTGCTGTCGGCCCGGCCGACGCCCAGCCCTCGGCGCACCAGCGACCGGGTGGAGCGGGTTGGCGGCATGGAGCGGCGGGACGGTGCCGAGCGGCTTGGCGGCGTGGCGCGGCTGGATGATGCCAAGCGGGTTGATGGCGTGGCGCGGCTGGATGGTGACGGACGGTCCGGTGCAGCGGGGCGGCTGGACGGTGCTGCGCGGCCGGACGGGCTTGACGCCGTGGATCTTGCCGGCGGCGATGGCCCCGGTGGGGGACTGGCTGATGCCGACCGCGACGGCGCTGTCGATTCGGCGCAACCTGGCCTGCTCGGGCACCCGAAGGCCGAGCCGTCGGGAGTAGTGCCGGCGATGATCCCGGCTGCGGTCGAGCGCGAGCCGGTCGGCCCGCCCGCATCGGCGGGTCCGGGCCTGCTCCGGCGACCCGCTCAGCCCGCCGAGGACGCTCCGCGTCCGAGTTCAGCTACCGAGAACAGCGCAGATCTGCACAAAGCCGATACTGCTTGACCCGAACGCGGGTCGTGGGCGGATGATCGACTCGGGTTTCTTGAAGTTGGGGCATCCGGCCGCGCCGGATAGCGCGCTTTCCTGAAACCCGAGTGGATCAAGGCTGGCGGGCCCGCCCGAAGGCGCGGTGTCCGGGCGCTTCGCCGCCCCGGGGCTTGGTCGGCTCTGCGCCGCGCCCGCAGTCGTGGTCGGCCTTGCGTCGCGCCCCGGGGCTTGGTCGGCTCTGCGCCGCGCCCGCAGGCGTGGTCGGCCTTGCGTCGCGCCCCGGGGCGTGGCAGTCCGGGTCAGCTGGTGGGCAGGGCGCGGAGGAAGCGCTCGGCGATCGGGACGGCCGAAGCGGTGCTGGCCCCGCCCTTCTCCACGAAGACGGCGAACGCCACGTCACCCCGCCAGCCGACGAACCAGGCGTGGGTGTGGGCCGGGTTGTCGTCGTACTCGGCGGTGCCGGTCTTGCCGTACACCTCGCCCGGCACATCCTTGAGCGCGCTGCCGGTGCCGGTGGTGACCACCTCGCGCATCATCGTGCGCAGCGCCGCGACGGACTCTGGCTTGAGTTGCTCACCCGCCGGAGCCGGCTTGGCCGGCGCCGGGTCGATCAGCAGCTTCGGCTGCTCGAAGTGGCCGCGGGCGACGGCGGCGGTGGCGCCGGCCATGGCCAGCGGGCTGACCAACGTGGTGCCCTGCCCGAACGACGCCGCGGCCTGCTCGGCCGGGCTGCCGCCCGTGGAGACCTTGCCGGTGAAGGCGTCCGTGCCGAGGTCCCACTGACCCTCCAGGCCCAGCGTGCGGCCGGCGGCGGCCAGCCCGTCGCCGCCGAGCTTCGGCGCCAGCGCGGCGAACGCCGTGTTGCAGGACTTGGCGAAGTCGGTGCGGAACGGCACCGAGCCCAGCTCGAAGTTGTCGGAGTTCTTGAAGGACCGACCGTCAACGGTGAAGGCCTTCGGGCACGCCACCGGCCCGTCCAGGGTGACCGCGCCCCGGTCCAGCAGGCCCAGCGTGCTGACCATCTTGAACGTGGAACCCGGCGGCACCTGGGCGTTGAAGGCCAGGTTCTCCCCGGCCGGGCCGGGGCCGTTCGCCGCGGCGAGCACGGCACCGTCGCTGACCCGGAGCGCCACCAGGGCGGACCGGCGTGCTTCGCCGCGCAGTGCCCCGTCGGCAGCGTTCTGGACGGCGACGTCCAACGTGGTCTTCAGCGCCTGCCCGGGCTGCGGCTCCCGGCGGAACAGTTCGGTGCCGGTGGGTTCGAGTTTGCCGCCCTCAGCCGGACGCTCGACCACCACTGTCAGCCCGGGGCCGCCGCGCAGTCGTTCGTCGTAGCGGCCCTGCAGCCCGCCGTGCCCCACCAGGTCGCCGACGACGTACCGGTCGGGGTGCGCGGCGATGTCGTCGGCCTGCGCCGGGTCGACGGTGCCGAGCAGCGCGCGGGCGAACTCGCGGGTGGGCGCCAGGTCGATCTTGTCGGAGATGAACTTGGTGCCGGGCAGGTCGTAGATCCGGGGCTTGATCTGCCGGTACGCCTCCTCGCGAAGCGACACCACCTCGACGAAGGCACCCGGCTCCGCCTCGGCCACCCGGGTGGGCAGGTCGGCCAGGTCGACGCCGGGGACCAGCGCCGGACGGATGGCCTTGAACGCCGCGTCGAGGTCCTTGACGAGCTTCTTGATGTCGGCGACCCCGTTGGGCTGCACACCCACCCGGACCACCGGGCGCGGGGTCACGAGCGGCTGCCCGGCATTGTCCAGCACGGCGGCGCGGGCACCGGTGTCGCGGCGCAGCGCCAACCGGTCACCCTTGGCGAGCCGCTCGTGCACCACGGTCGGCTCCCAGATCACCTGCCACTGGTCGTCACCGCCGTGGGCGAGCCGCACCTCCCGGTCGTACGCCCAGCGGGTCTGGCCGGGCAGGGTCCACTCCACCTGCACCGTCGTGGTGGCGATGTCCTTCGTGATCTTCGGCTCGCCGCGTCGCGTCAGGGTGGGCGGGGTGGCCGCCAGCTCGCCGGAGAGGTCCTTGATCTCGCGGGCCACGTCGGCCGACGGCAGTTTCGAGCCCAGCGGGTCGATCATGCCGACCGACTGGAGGTCGCCGCTGCGCCAGCCCGCGAGGAAGGCGTCAACGGTGCGCTGCGGCCCGTCGTCACCGGAGCAACCGACCAGGACGCCCGCCGCGAGCAGCGCCGTGCTGACCGCAGTGGCCAGGCGGCGAGCGTGGTTCGGCCGGTGGGGCCGGGGGTACGACAAGGTCATGAAGCTGGTCCTTCCGATCTCGGACTGCCCTCGCACGGTAGTACGTGAACGACGTCCCCAACGTCCCCCAGGTGTTCGGCCGCGCTCAAAGATGGGCCGCACCCGTGTGATGAACATCGCGTGGCGGGGTATCCCGCAGCCGGCCAACCTCGGACCCGCAACGGGTGAAAGGACAAAGTCCCGATCCGGACGTCTGGCCAGTGGTCCGCCGACGAAGGCGCAGAACGGCAGGGCCTAGGCTGGGCGGCAGAGTGACCCACAACGCGGTGGGTCGAGGGGAGTGGCACCGATGGACCGGCGTCCGGCGATCAAACCGGAACCCGACCTCCGGCAGGATGACTCCGGCCGGGACGATGACAGCTTCGATTCGGCGACCGACGGGGACGGCTACGGCCGGCTCGACACGGGCGTCACCGGGCTGACCGGGTCGAGCATCGACACCATCTACGATCTGGGCCTGCCGACCGAGGCGTTGGCCGACGACGTGGAGGACGCGGAGCTCGACGAACCCGTTCCCAACGCGGAGCGCCTGGTGGCCCAGGCCGTCGCGCTCGCGGGGGACGATCACGACGCGGCGACACTTGTCGGCCGTTTCTGGCGGTTCGCCCCGGACGAGGAGCTGGTCGGCTTCACGGCGGAGGAAATGCTCGACGCGGCCCGGGCGCACCGGGACCTCGCCCAGCAACGGGTGCCCGGCGAGTTGAAGCTGCGGATCCACGAACCGCACGCGGACCAGCACCACACGGTCGTCGAGATCGTCACGGACGACATGCCGTTCCTGGTCGACTCGGTGACGGCGCTGCTCAACTCGTACCACCTCGACGTGCACCTGCTGGTGCACCCGCTGGTGGTGGTGCGGCGCGAGCCGCTCGGCCGGCTCACCGAGGTCTCCGCCGATGTGGAGCCGGACGACGCGATCGCCGGCGACATCATCGAGAGCTGGATGCGGATCGAGATCGACCCGGTCCGGGACGCGGCCGAGCGGGACCGGTTGCGCCGCGAGTTGCAGCGGGTGCTCACCGACGTGCGGGAGGCGGTGGAGGACTGGCCGAAGATGCGTCAGCGGGCCCTCGCGCTCGCCGACGAGCTGGCCTCGGCCCGTACCTCCGACAACCGCCCACCGGTGCCGGAGAAGGACATCACCGACTCGGTGGAGCTGCTGCGGTGGCTCGCCCACGACCACTTCACCTTCCTCGGCTACCGCGAGTACCGGCTGGTGGACGCCGACGGCGGCGATACCGACAGCAAGGCGTTGGAGGCGGTGCTCGGCACCGGTCTGGGCATCCTGCGCTCCGATTCGCCGGAGGCGCGGTCGCTGTCCTCGATGACGCCCGAGGCGCACGAGAAGGTGCTGGAAAAGCGCCTGCTCATCATCACCAAGGCCAACTCCCGGGCCACCGTGCACCGCTCGGCGTACCTGGACTACATCGGCTTCAAGATCTTCAACTCCGCCGGTGACGTGATCGGTGAGCGGCGTTTCCTGGGCCTGTTCTCGACTGCCGCCTACCGGACCAGCGTCCGCGAGTTGCCGGTGGTGCGCCGCAAGGTGGCCGAGGTGCTGGACCGCTCCGGCCTGAGCCAGCGCAGCCACTCGGGCAAGGATCTGATCCAGATCCTGGAGACGTACCCGCGCGACGAGCTGTTCCAGATCAAGACCGACGATCTGTACCACGCGGTGATCGGCGTGCTGCGGATGGCCGGTCGCCGGCAGCTGCGGGTGTTCCTGCGTCGCGACGCGTACGGGAGGTTCATCTCCTGCCTGATCTACCTGCCCCGGGACCGGTTCACCACCCAGAACCGGCTGCGCATGCAGGACATCCTGCTGCGCGAGCTGAACGGTGTCGGGGTGGACTACACCACCCGGGTCACCGAGTCGATGCTGGCGCGGGTGCACTTCATCGTCCGTACCGACCCGACGCGGCCGCCCGGCGACATCGACGCCGACCTGCTGGCCGAGGAGTTGGCCGACGCCACCCGACTGTGGGACGACGACTACCGGTTGGTGCTGGAGCGCAAGCTCGGCGACGAGCAGGCCAAGCACCTGTTCACCCGGTACGCCGACGCGTTCCCGGAGGGCTACAAGGACGGGCACACGCCGTACGAGGCGATGAAGGACCTGGCGAAGCTGGAGCTGCTGGAGGAGCCCGGCCAGCTGGAGATGCACCTGTTCCGCAAGCAGTTGGCGCCCCGACCCGGCACCCGGGTGCCGGGTGCGGACCTGGCCGAGGCGATGGACGTCCGGTTCAAGGTCTACCGGTACGGCGAGCCGATGATGCTCTCCGCCGTGCTCCCGGTGCTGCACTCGCTCGGTGTGCGGGTGGTCGACGAGCACCCGTACGAGGTGGACCGGATCGACGGTCGCGTCTACCTGTACGACTTCGGGCTCATGCTGCCCGAGGGGCATCAGGAACTGGCCGAGGTGCGCCCGCACGTGGAGAACGCCTTCGCGGCGGCCTGGCGCGGCGAGGCCGAGGTGGACCGGTTCAATGAGCTGGTGCTGCGCGGGGGGCTGACCTGGCGGCAGGTGGTGGTGCTACGGGCGTACGCGAAGTACCTGCGGCAGGCCGGCACGGTCTTCTCGCAGGACTACATGGAGCAGACCTTCATCGCGTACCCGAAGCTCGCCGCGTTGCTGGTGGAGCTCTTCGAGACCCGGTTCGCGCCGGGGGAGCAGACCACCGAGCAGCGCCGGCAGCGCAGCGGTGAGCTGGTGGAGACGATCCGGGGCGCGCTGGACGACGTGGCGAGCCTCGACCAGGATCGGATCCTGCGCTCGTACCTGACGCTGATCGAGGCGACCCTGCGGACCAGCTTCTACCAGAAGCGCGCCGACGGGCGGCCGAAGGCGTACGTGGCGTTCAAGCTCGACCCGCAGGCCATTCCGGACCTGCCCGCGCCGCGACCGAAGTTCGAGATCTTCGTCTACTCGCCGCGGTTCGAGGGTGTGCACCTGCGGTTCGGGCCGGTGGCCCGGGGCGGGTTGCGCTGGTCCGACCGTCGGGAGGACTTCCGGACCGAGGTGCTGGGCCTGGTCAAGGCGCAGATGGTGAAGAACACGGTGATCGTGCCGGTGGGCGCCAAGGGCGGCTTCGTGTTGAAGCAGAAGCCGGGTGACCGGGACGAGGCGGTCGCCTGCTACCAGGAGTTCGTCGGCGCGATGCTGGACGTCACCGACAACATCGTCAGCGGGCAGATCGTGCCGCCCGAGGACGTGGTCCGGCACGACGAGGACGACCCGTACCTGGTGGTGGCGGCCGACAAGGGCACCGCCACGTTCTCGGACATCGCCAACGAGATCTCCAAGAACCACAACTTCTGGATGGGCGACGCGTTCGCGTCCGGTGGTTCCGCCGGCTACGACCACAAGAAGATGGGCATCACCGCCCGGGGCGCCTGGGAGTCGGTCAAGCGGCACTTCCGGGAGCTGGGCCTGGACACTCAGACCCAGGACTTCACAGTGGTCGGCGTCGGCGACATGTCCGGTGACGTGTTCGGCAACGGGATGCTGCTCTCCGAGCACATCCGGCTGGTGGCCGCCTTCGACCACCGGCACATCTTCCTCGACCCGGCCCCGGACGCCGCCACCTCGTACGCGGAGCGTCGGCGGCTGTTCGACCTGCCCCGGTCGTCCTGGGAGGACTACAACACGGAGCTGATCTCGGAGGGTGGTGGCATCTTCCCGCGTACCGCGAAGTCCATCCCGATCACGCCGCAGGTCCGGGCGGTGATCGGCCTGGACGACGACGTCACGCAGATGTCGCCGCAGGACCTGATGAAGGCGATCCTCACCGCCCCGGTGGACCTGTTCTGGAACGGCGGCATCGGCACCTACGTCAAGGCCTCCAGCCAGACCAACGCCGAGGTGGGCGACAAGTCCAACGACGCGATCCGGGTGGACGGGCGCAACCTGCGCTGCCGGGTGGCGGGCGAGGGCGGCAACCTGGGCTGGACCCAGCTCGGCCGGATCGAGTACGCGTTGACCGGTGGCCGGATCTACACGGACTTCATCGACAACGCGGCCGGGGTGGACACCTCCGACCACGAGGTGAACATCAAGATCCTGCTCAACACGGCGGTGGCCGACGGCGAGCTGACCACTGCCGAGCGGGACGAGCTGCTGGCCGGGATGACCGACGAGGTTGCCGAGCTGGTGCTGCGGGACAACTACGACCAGGCGCGGGCGATCAACAACGCCCAGGCCCAGGCCGCCTCGCTGCTCCCGGTGCACCGTCGGATGATCAACGAGTTGGAGCGGTCGGGCGGGTTGGACCGGGCCCTGGAGGCGCTGCCGCCGGACGAGGAACTGGCGGTCCGCAGCGAGTCCGGGCTGACCGCGCCGGAGTTCGCGGTGCTGCTCGCGTACGTGAAGATCGTTTTGGAGCGGGAGATCCTCACCGAGGGTCTGGCCGACGAGGAGTGGACGACCGACGTCCTGGTCAACTACTTCCCGACGCCGATGCGCGAGCGGTTCGCCGACCGGATGGGCCGGCACCGGCTGCGCCGGGACATCGTCACCACAGTGCTGGTCAACGAGGCGATCAACCGGGGTGGCATCTCGTTCATCTTCCGGGTGGTCGAGGAGACGGCGGCCAGCGCGGCGGATGTGATCCGGGCGTACGTGGTGGTCAGCGAGGTGTTCGGCCTGCGCGACCTGTGGGACGCGGTCGAGGCGCTGGACAACAAGGTGGCGCCGGAGCTGCAGACCAGCGTCTACCTGGACACCCGCCGGCTGCTCGACCGGGCGGTGCGGTGGTTGGTCTCCAACCGGCGCTCGCCGATCGACGTGCCGGCCGAGATCGCCCGACTGCGGGACGGGGTCACCCGGCTGCTGCCCGGGCTGGAGGAGCTGTTCTACGGCAACGAGCGCCAGGGCATCGCCGCCCACATGGACTCGATGACCGAGCGTGGGCTGCCCCGCGAACTGGCGGAGCGGGCGACCCGGCTGATGTACAGCTTCGGCCTGATGGACGTGGTGGAGACCGCGAACGCCAGCGGGCGGGACGTCAGCGAGGTGGCCTCGGTCTACTTCGTGCTGTCCGACCTGTTCCGGGTGGACTCGCTGCTGTCGAAGATCTCCCTGCTGCCGCGGGAGGACCGCTGGCAGACGCTGGCCCGGATGGCGCTGCGGTACGACCTGTACGCCGCGTTGGCCGCGCTCACCGCGGAGGTGCTCGACTCCACCCCGGGTGACCTGCCGCCGCACGAGCGGGTGCAGCAGTGGGAGCAGTCGAACGCCACGTCCATCCACCGGGCCCGACGGGCGATGGGAGAGTTCGACGAGTCGCGGGCGGATCTCGCCGCGCTGTCGGTGCTGCTGCGTCAGATCCGCACCCTGGTGCGGACCTCCGCCGCCGCCTGAGTCAGGTACGCCGGACGCGGTCCGGCCGGTCGGGAACCCCCGACCGGCCGGACCGCGTTTCGCCTCGTCGTGGGTCACGCCGCCAGGGTGGCGAAGACGACGATGTTGTCGGGGTAGCTCTTCGCAGCCTGGTCGAACTGGCCGCCGCAGGTGACCACCCGCAGGCCGGGCCGGTCGCTCGGTCCGTACACCAGCTCGGTGGGGAAGGCCGTCTTCGGGTACGACGTCACCGAGTCGACAGTGAAGCTGGCCGGAACGCCGTCGGCGCGGCGCACGGTGATGGTGTCGCCGGGGGTGAGAGCGCCGAGGTCGAAGAAGACGGCCGGGCCGAGCACCGCCGAGTCCACGTGCCCGACGATGACAGCGTTACCCGTCTCGCCCGGGCTCGCGCCCGGCTCGTACCACCCGGCCTGGTCGGCCTTGTCCAACGGCGGGACCTGGACGGTGCCGTCCGGGTTGGTGCCCAACGACATGATCGTCGCGTCGACACCGATCCGGGGGATCTCGATGCTGGTCGGCGCCGACCGGGCCAGCCCTGCCGGCGAGTCCCCGATCGGCTGCCCGTCGACCGGCGGGGCGTCGTCGGCGGTGCTCGCCGGCCCGGTGGTCTGCGGGGCGGCCTGGGCCAACGGCTGCGGCGGTCGGGGGGCGGGTGTGTCCTTCAGACTGGCGCCGATCATGCCGGCGCCGATCATGGCCATGGTGACGACGACGGCCGTGCCGGCGGCACGCCACGGTTTCCCGCGACGGCCGCCGGCCGGTGTCGTCGTCACGTCAGACGAGCGAACCATCGGTCCGCCGACGACGCATCAGCACGATCCCGCCCAGCGCGGCAGCGCCGAGCAGGCCCGCCCCACCAGTGGCCAGACCCCGGTCGGTGCCGGTGCTGACGCCGCCGTCACCGCCGTCGACACCGCCGTGCGGCAGCACGACCAGCTCGCCCTCGCCGCAGGAGCCCTTGAGCTCGTAGCGACCCGGCTTGGCGTCCTTGTCGACAGTGGCTTCGCCGTAGTAGACGAACTCGCGCTCCTTCTTCCAGTCACGCTCGTCCGAGCCGCGCTCGTCCTTGCCGTAACCGCCGCGCTCGTCCGAGCCGTACTCGGAGCCGTGCTCGTCCTTGGACTCCCAGCCCTTGTCCGAGCCGTATTCCGAGCCGTGCTCGTCCTTGGACTCCCAGCCCTTGTCCGAGCCGTATTCCGAGCCGTGCTCGTCCTTGGACTCCCAGCCCTTGTCCCCGAGCCGTGCTCGTCCTTCGACTCCCAGTCCTTCTTGTCACGGCTGTCTTCGGCGTCCTGGCCGTGCTCCTCGCCCTTCCAGTCCTTGCCGTTCTCGTCGCCGTAGGCGTCGGCGGCAGCGCCGGCACCCTGGCCGCCCTTGTCGTCCTTGCCCTTGTCGTCCTTGCCGTGCTCGTCCTTGCCGTGCTCGTCCTTGCCGTTCTCGTCCTTGCCCTCGTGGTCCTTGCCCTTGTCGTCCTTGCCGTGCTCGTCCTTGCCGTTCTCGTCCTTGCCCTCGTGGTCCTTGCCGTTCTCGTCCTTGCCGTGTTCGTCCTTGCCCTTGTCGTGGTCGGAGGAGTTCTCCCCCTCGCGCCAGTCGCGGTCCTCACCCCGGTCCTCACGCGCCGGCTTGAGCTTGACCTTGCCGGTGACCTTGGACCACACGTACGCGTGCTCCTGGCGATCCGGGCAGATCTCGAGGAGCTTGACCTCGTCGCCGGCCTTCACGACGTGCGGCTTGGCGTAGACCTTGCCATCGTCGTGGCCGTCGGCGAACGCGATCCCCGGTGCGAACACCAGGAGCGACGCGCCGCCGAGCGCGGCGCCCGCAACGACCTTCCCGAGCATCTTCTTAGCCATGACCTGCGTCACTCCATCCCTGTTGTCCTGAGCCCGGCGACAACCGAGCTAAGACCGACGTTAGACGGTTTCATGACTTATGAAGTGAAAGATTCGCGTTTTGACCTTTGTTCCGGTAAGAGGCAAAGGGGTGGTACGCGGCTTTCGGCGCGCTGAGTGTGGTGTCAGGCGGGCCGTAACGCGGTAGGCGCGCTCGCGGCGTTCGGAGCACCTCGTGCTCGCCCCGCCCAGTCATCCGGTACCGGCGGCTGCGGCCGCACCGTGCCGCTAAGGCGCGGTCGGGGGGTATCGTCCGGAACGGCTCCGGCGACGCATCGAGCCATTGCCATGGAAGCGCTCCCATGCAAGAATCGGCGAACGCGGTTCAGAGAGCCACACCGTGCAGGCAGGCAGTCGAGGGCACCCGTTCATCGGGCGACATGCCGCCGCCGATCGACCGGCCGCATCGGGTCGGGCACCACCACCATCGCCCGTCCGGGTCGGGCGCCCCCGAAGAATCCCGTTGGCGCCGACGGTCGTCCGTGCAGGACGCCCATCGGGCCGTCCCGCCGGGCCGTACCTGGGCCCGGTCTCGCCCAAGGAGATCAGTGGCATGAATGTGTGGAGAAGGCTAACCGGCCCACGCCGGGCCCTCGCGCTCGCCGGCGCGGGTGCCCTGGTCGCCGGTGGGCTCGTAACGATTCCGGTCACCGCGGCGCAGGCCGCGACGCAGTGCGATATCGCGTACACGAGCAACGACTGGCAGGGCGGCTTCACCGCGAACATCACCATCAAGAACGTCGGTGACCCGCTGAACGGCTGGACGCTGGGCTGGACCTTCCCCAACTCCAGCCAGCGGGTGCAGCAGGGCTGGTCGGCCACGTTCACCCAGTCCGGCAGCCAGGTCACCGCCCAGAGCCTGTCCTACAACGGCACCCTGGCCACCGGCGCGTCGACGAGCATCGGCTTCAACGGCGCGTGGAGCGGCAGCAACCCGAAGCCGACCTCGTTCACCCTGAACGGCGTGGTCTGCAACGGTGGCACCACCCCGCCGACCACGCCCCCGCCGACCGACCCGCCGCCCACTGACCCGCCGCCGACCGACCCGCCGCCCACCACCAACCCGCCGCCCGGCACCAAGGTCGACAACCCCTACGTCGGGGTGCGCGGTTACGTGAACCCGGAGTGGAAGGCCAAGGCGGACGCCGAGCCCGGCGGAAGCCGGGTCTCCAACAACCCCACCGCCGTCTGGCTGGACCGGATCGCCGCGATCAACGGCACGCCGGACAGCAGCTCCAACGGTGCCTTCGGGGTGAAGGACCACCTGGACGAGGCGCTGCGCCAGGGCGCCGGTTACATCCAGTTCGTGATCTACAACCTGCCCGGCCGGGACTGCTCCGCGCTCGCCTCCAACGGTGAGCTGGGCCCGGACGAGCTGCCCAAGTACAAGGCCCAGTACATCGACCCGATCGCCGCGATCCAGGGCGACTCGAAGTACAGCAGCCTGCGGATCATCAACATCATCGAGATCGACTCGCTGCCGAACCTGGTGACCAACACCTCCGGCCAGCCTGGCGGCACGGTCATGTGTGACACGGTCAAGGCCAACGGTGCCTACGTCAACGGTGTCGGCTACGCCCTCGCCAAGCTGGGCTCGATCGGCAACGTCTACAACTACATCGATGCCGGTCACCACGGCTGGCTCGGCTGGGACTCCAACTTCGGCCCGAGCGCCGAGATCCTGAAGACCGCCGCGGTCGCCTCCGGCAGCACGGTCAACAACGTGCACGGGTTCATCACGAACACCGCGAACTACTCGGCGCTGCAGGAGCCGTACTTCAAGGTCACCGACAACGTGAACGGCCAGACGGTGCGGCAGTCCAAGTGGGTCGACTGGAACTTCTACGTCGACGAGCTGTCGTTCGCCCAGGCGTTCCGGACCAAGCTGGTCTCGTTGGGCTTCAACTCGAACATCGGCATGCTGATCGACACCTCCCGCAACGGATGGGGTGGCTCCGCGCGGCCCACCGGACCGGGTGCCATGACGAGCGTCGACACCTACGTCAACGGTGGCCGGGTCGACCGACGCCTGCACCTCGGCAACTGGTGCAACCAGGCCGGTGCCGGTCTTGGTGAGCGGCCGCGGGCCAACCCGGCGACGGGGATCGACGCCTACGTCTGGGTGAAGCCGCCGGGTGAGTCGGACGGCTCCAGCAAGGAGATCCCGAACAACGAGGGCAAGGGCTTCGACCGGATGTGCGACCCGACGTACGGCGGCAACGCCCGCAACGGCAACAACCCGTCCGGGGCGCTGGGCGACGCGCCGATCTCCGGTGCGTGGTTCTCCGCCCAGTTCCAGGAGCTCATGCGCAACGCCTACCCGGCGCTCTGATCGGGTAGCTCACGCACCAACCCGCTGCCAGTGGTTGGTGAGGCACTGTTGGCAGCAGGTTCCCCCCGGGTCCCCGGCCCGACCGTCACAGGTCGGGTCGGGGACCCCCCTCGCCCCGGTCAGGGCACCGTGCGTTCGATCGCCGCCCGACCCTGCTCAGCCAGGTCACGGCGGGCCCTGTCCAGGTTCTCCGGCGTCAGGTCCTGGCCGCGGGCCATCACCAGGTCCTCCGGCTCCCACTGCTGTTCGCCGCCGGTGCGGATGTTGTCCCCGCCAGCGCCGGTGCCCGTCCCGGTCGCCCCGGTGCCGGCAGCGTACGGATCGCCGATCAGATCGTCGGTGTCCGGTGCCAGGTCGTCTGGTCGGTTGCGGGGTTCGGCGAAGCTCGGCGTGTCTCGGTCGGGGCCACCTCCGGTCCGCAGTTGCGGCACGGTGGCGTCATCATCCACCGCCGAGGCCACCTCGGGGCTGTCCTCCAACGGCGGTTGGCGATCGCGATCGGTCATCGTGCTGCCTCCTGTGTCCGACACGGTGCCTGATTTCCTCACGTACCCCTTCGTGTCGCGCTCATGCCGGGCGGCCCGGCCGTCAGGCGCCGGGCTGGTGCTCGGTGGGGGCGGCGGGTCAGGCCCCGGGCTGGTGCTCGTTGGGGGTCGGCGGCTCCGCCGGGCGCAACCACTGCCAGAGCAGCATGAGCAGGCCGAAGACGAGCATCGCCAGCCCGGCCCACAGGTTGATCCGGACGCCCTCTGCCTTGTCGATCTCGGCCCGGCTGTCGAAGATGCCGATCAGCGTCACGATGATCCCGTACGCGACGAAGAGACCACCGATCACCCGGCGGATGTCGAACAGCCGGGCCGCGGCGGAGCGCCGCTGCTCCTCCTGCGTCTCGTCGATCAGCGGGTCCTGTGCCGGCTGGCCGTCGTTGCTCATCTGCCGACCCCTTTCCTCAGAAGACCGGGATGTAGAAGAGGGCGGCCAGCGCGACCGCGATCAGACCGAGCAGCACCGGGGAGCGGTACCAGACGGCGTCCCCGGCGAGCACGTCGCCCTTCAGGTCGACGCCGCCCATGCCGTACACCAGCCCGCGCAGTTCCTCGTCGCGCTTGGGCGAGGTGAGCGGGGTGATGATCGCCGCGACCACCACCGCGGTGGCGAACGCCAGACCGGCGCCCCAGAAGCTCTCCTCCAGGTCGGAGTTGAAATCGACCACACCGCCCTTGTAGAGCAGGTAGAGGCTCAGCGACACCAGGGTGCCCAGCAGCAGTGACCAGAAGCCGGCCAGGGCGGTCATCCGCTTCCAGAACATGCCGATGATGAAGGTGGCGAACAGCGGCGCGTTGAAGACGGAGAAGAGCGCCTGGATGTAGTTCATGATGTTGCTGAAACCGGCCGCGATGAACGCGGTGCCGATCCCGATCACCACGGCGGCGACCGTCGCCCACCGGCCGACCCGCAGGTAGTACTCGTCCGAGCGGTCCCGGCGGATGTACGCCTGCCAGATGTCGTAGGTGAAGACGGTGTTGAAGCCGCTCACGTTGGCCGCCATGCCCGCCATGAACGAGGCGAGCAGGCCGGTGACCGCCACCCCGAGCACGCCGTTGGGGAGCAGGTCGCGCATCAGCAGCGGGATGGCGTTGTTGTACTGGAGGTCGCCGCTCTCCGCGCCGAGGCCCTTCACGGTGACCAGGGCCACCAGGCCGGGGATGACCGTGACCAGGGGAATGAACAGCTTCGGGTACGCGGCGATGATCGGCGTACGCCGGGCGGCGCTCATGTTCTTCGCCGACAGGGCACGCTGCACCTCGGCGAAGTTCGTCGTCCAGTAGCCGAACGAGAGCACGAAGCCGAGGCCGAAGACGATGCCGATCCAGTGCGCGCCGAGCGGGTTGGCCGTGCTGCCGGTGTCCTGCCACGCGTGCAGGCCCGCCTCTCCGAGTTTGGTGTCGGCGACCGCGTCCATGAGGCCGTTCCACCCGCCGACCTTGACCAGGCCGATCACCGTGACCGGAATGAGGCCGGCGAGGATGACGAAGAACTGGAGCACCTCGTTGTAGATCGCCCCGGACAGGCCGCCGATGGTGATGTACGCCAGGACGATCGCCGCCCCGACCACGATCGCCGTCCAGAGCGGCCAGCCGAGCAGCGCCTGCATGACGAGGGCCAGCGCGTAGAGGTTCACGCCGGCGATCAGCACCTGGGCGACGGCGAAGCTGAGCGCGTTGAGCAGGTGGGTGGGGCGGTTGAATCGCAGCCGCAGGTATTCGGGGACGCTGCGGACCTTGGAGCCGTAGTAGAAGGGCATCATCACGATGCCCAGGAAGACCATCGCCGGGACCGCGCCGATCCAGTAGTAGTGGACCGTCATCACGCCGTACTGGGCCCCGTTCGCGGCCATTCCGATGATCTCCAACGCGCCCAGGTTCGCCGAGACGAAGGCGAGACCGGTCACCCAGGCCGGCAGGGAGCGGCCGGAGAGGAAGAAGTCGACGCTGGTCCGGATGGCCCGTCGGGCGGCGAAGCCGACCCCGAGGACGGTGACGAAGTACAGCGCCAGAATCAGATAGTCCAGGCCGTTCATGTTGAGCCGGAGACCGTCGCCGTCCATCCCGCCACCCCTCGTCCCGACGTCCGCGCTGGTTGCCGCGCGCCCTATTACCCCGCCTGCGCGGTTTCACGCCTGGAGGTGGGAACCGTCCTGTTCCACCCCGGTCGGGCGGTCTGGGGGCGCCCGGGCGCCGACCAGCGCGCGCAAGAGGGCGCCCCGGCCGTCAGGGCCGGGGCGCCGCCTGTCTGCGGGGTGGGTCAGCGACCGAGGACGCGGTCCAGGAAGTCCCGGTAGTTGCGGACCGCCATGCGCAGCTGCTCGGTGTCGGCCGAGCCGGCGTCCTGCCACCCGCCCAGCGTGGTCTTCTGCGCGGCCAGTGCCGAGGAGAGGGCCTGGATGGCCTCCTCCACCAGCGACTGCGCCTCGCCGGCAGCCGCCTTCGGGTCGTCGACGAAACGCAGCTGCACGTCCCGCCAACGGTCCCGGAAGCTCTGCGCGGTGTCCGGTTCGAGGAGCGTGGCCGGCCCGGCCGCGACAGTCGACCCGGCGGGTCGGGATGTTCCGGCGGCCGCCAGCGTGGGGCTGGTGTCGTCGCCGGGGACCGGTTCGCCGTCCGCGTCCGGGTCGACCATCTCCGGTGTGGCGCTGCCGTAGCCGGCCGCGCCCGCCGCGGCGGCCTCCCGATCGCCGGTCAGATCGCCGCGTCGCTCGGGGTCGCCGTTCGTGCTCCCCGGCGGGACGACGGTCCGCGCTGACGTGTCCGCGTCGGCGCGGTCGTCGACGTCGCTGCGGTTGTCGACGTCGGTGCTGTCGACGTCGACGTCCGAGTCGCGGCGGTGCAGCTCGGCGGTCGGGTCGGCGCGCAGACCCTCCCGCTCGCCATCCTCGGCGCCGTCGCCCGGCTGGGCGGTCCGCTCGGCCCGGGGGTCCGGCTGGTCCTGCGGGCGCGGGCTGGCCAGCGCGGAGGCGGCCACCGCGTCGGCGACAGTGGTGGCGCCGAACGTGGTCGGCAGCGGCCCCGGCTCGTGGAAACCGCCCTCGTCGGTGGACCGGTCGTCGCGTCGGTGGCGTGGGTCGGAGTCGTCGGTCAGCTCGTCGTCGGCCGGGTCGTACGCGCCATCCCGGTCGGTGTCGTCGGCCCGGTCGGTGTCGTCGGTCCGGTCGTGGACGGTGCTTTGGTCGTCGAAGGTGCCCCGGTCGTCGAGGGCGTCCTCAGGGACGTCGGAGCGGCCGGACCGGTCGCCGGCCGGGGGTACCGGCACGGGCGCGGACCGCACGGCCTCCGGGTGGTCGTTGCTCACCTGCTGCTCTTCCTGGCGCATCGGTGGCCTCCTCAGCGGCTCGTGGTGTCGTGGTCCGGGTGGTGGCGCTGCTCGGGCGTCTGCTGGCCGACCGGCTCCTCGCCCAGCAGGTCGGCGAAGAGTGCGCGGTAGTGCACAACCGCCTGCCGCAGCTCCTCGGTGTTGGCCTCGCCCCGGGAGTTGCGCAGGTGGATCTCGTGCGCGTCCCGGTAGTTGGTGAGGGTGCGGGCGTGCTCGACGGAGAGGTGGGCGATCTGGTCGGAGAAGTCACCGGTCGGGTAGCCCTGCTCTTCGATGAGCCGCGTGACCAGTTCGTCCGCGTCGCCCACGGTCTCGCCGGGGGAGTCGATGAAGCGGACCTGAAGTTCCTCCCAGGCGGCGGCGTACCGGGCCCGGGACTCCGGGGTGAGTGGGGTGAGCGTGAGCTCGGCATGCCGGCGTTCCCGGTCGCGCAGTTCGCGCTCGGCGGCGGACCGGCTGTCCTGCTCCGCCACCACCCGGTCGTACTCCGGGCCGAACCGGTTGCGGAGCGCGCGACGGTTGGTGAGCGAGCGGGCGGCCACGGCCAGCACCGCGACGATCACCAGCACGACGAGCACGATGACGACTATCTGCGTGGACGACATGGGCTCCTCCTTCGTCATCTGGTATTCCCTCCGCGCAGTGATCGCCAATCCCGATCCGAGACACTTTCCTGACGAGGCCCCAACTGCCCCACCTGCCAGAATCTGACTCGTTCCAGAAAAGTGGGATTCGGACCACGCCCGCGCACATCCCGGAGCGTCGATGTCGGCGCGACAGGCGGTAGTGCAACAGCTCTCGATTACGTATCCTGCCCAAGGCGCCCGCGCCGGTGCCCGACGAACGGCCGGGCGCGCAGCCGGCCGGAGCGTTGCCCGGCGGTGCCGGCGCCCCTCCTGCCACCCTGTACGGGCGAGGTCTGATGAAAACCCGCGACTGGCCGATCCGCTCGAAGCTGACCGCGTTGGTCGTCGCGCCGGTGACCGCGCTCCTGGCGTTGTGGATCTTCGCGACCTCCCTGACCTTCGGTCCCGCCCTGAACCTGCTCTCCGCCCGCACCCTCCTGTACGACCTGGGTCGCCCCGGCGAGGCGGTGGTCACCGAGCTGCAACGGGAACGCCGGCTCTCGGTGGTGCAGCTCGCCGGCGACGCCGAGCTGCCCGCCCTCGCCGAGCAGCGCGGGCGCACCGACCGGGCGGTCGCCGAGCTGCGCCGCCGGGTGGACGGCGAACCCCTGCGCGACGCCGCTGACGACCTGCTGGAAACCCGGATCGACCAGCTCATCACCGCCCTGGCAGCGCTGCCCAGCGGGCGGACGTTCATCGACGACCGCAAGGTGGACCGGGCCGGCGCGCTCAACCTGTACAGCGGCATGGTCTCCGCGGCCTTTCAGGCGTTCGCCGGCATGGCGACCCTGACCGACCCGGGAATCAACCGGCAGGCCCTGGCGCTCACCGCGCTGGGCCGCTCCCGGGAGCTGCTCGGCCAGAGCGACGCGCTGCTGGCCGGCGCGCTGACCGCCGGACGGTTCGCCGAGGGGGAGCACACCCAGCTCGTCCAGGCCATCGGCAACCAACGGTGGCTCACCGAGAGCGCCGTGGCCGACCTGCCCGAGAGCAGCCGGGTCGCGTACCAACGACTGACCGAGGGCGAGGCGTTCACCCGGCTGCGCGCCATGCAGGACGCGCTGGTCGTACCCAGCCGGTCCGGCCGACCGGCGGTCGACGCGGCGGCCTGGCAGGCCAGCCAGGACGCGGTGCAGCAGCAGCTGCGGGACTTCGAGCTGTCCGAGGCGGACGCCCTCACCGACCGTTCGGTGCCGATGGCGGTCCGCATCCTGGTGCGGCTGGCCGCCGCCGGGGTGCTCGGGCTCGTCGCCGTGGTCGTCTCGGTGCTGGTGGCGCTGCGGGTCGGCCGCACCCTGGTCCGGCGGCTCAGCGGCGTCCGCACCGCCGCGCTGGAGCTGGCCGAGCACCGGCTGCCCGACGTGGTGACCCGGCTGCGCCGTGGCGAGCAGGTCGACGTCGCCCGGGAGGCGCCGCCGCTGGAGTACGGCCACGACGAGATCGGCGAGGTCGGGCGCGCCTTCACCGAGGTGCAGCGCACCGCCGTGCAGGCCGCTGTGGACGAGGTCACCCTGCGGCGCGGGCTCAACGAGGTCTTCCTCAACATCGCCCGACGCAGCCAGAGCCTGGTGCACCGTCAGCTGCACCTGCTGGACCGGATGGAGCGGCGCAGCGAGGACCCGGACGAGCTGGCCGAGTTGTTCCAGGTCGACCACCTGGCCACCCGGCTCCGCCGGCACGCCGAGGACCTGGTCATCCTCGCCGGCTCCGCCCCCGGCCGCGGTTGGCGCAACCCGGTCGCGATGGTCGACCTGATCCGTGGCGCGATCTCCGAGGTCGAGGCGTACGAACGGGTGGACATCACCAACGTGCAACCGGCCGGCGTGCTGGGGCGGGCCGTCGGCGATGTCATCCACCTCCTCGCCGAGCTGGTCGAGAACGCCACCGCCTTCTCTCCGCCGGACACCCGGGTCACCGTCACCGGGGCGCAGGTGGCCAACGGGTACGCCCTGGAGATCACCGACCAGGGGCTGGGCATGTCCGACACGGCGCTGGAGACCGCCAACACCCGGCTGGCCAGCTCGCCGGAGTTCGACCCGGCGCAGAGCGCCCGACTCGGCCTGTTCGTGGTGGCCCGGCTGGCGGCCCGGCACGGCGTACGGGTGCGGTTGCGGCCGTCGGGGGAGGGTGGCGTGACCGCCGTGGTGCTGCTCCCCGGCGACCTGATCACCACCGAACCGCCGGCCGGCCCCGACCCGGCCACGCTCGGCGCCGCGTCGGCCGACCCGGGCCGGCGACTGGTGCGGACGGCACGCCGGGGCGCGGTGACCCGACCCCGTACCCGCCCACCGACGGCCCCGACCGGCAGCACGGCCCCGCCGGCCCCGCCCACCGGCGCGCCGACCTCGGTCACCGCGCCGGCCAGCACGCCCGACGAGGGGCCGGCGACCTCCGACGAGCCGGACGACGAGCTGGACGGGCTGCCCCGCCGGGTGCGCCGCCGGACCCCCGCCGCCCAACCCCGGTCGACAGTCGGCGACACGCCGTCACCCCGCTCGCCCGAGGAGGTCCGCCAGGTGATGGCGGCGCTGCAGGCCGGCACGGCGCGCGGCCGTGCCACCGCCGTCACCCCGACGGCACCGCCGTCAACGGGCCCGACGACGCCGACCGGCAGCGCGGTCCCGACGGCACCCACCGACCCGCCGACGAGCCCCGAACCACCGACCGCGACTGAGAGGGACGCCTAGTGCGGCATTCGACGAAGCAGAGCGCCGGCCTCGACTGGTTGCTCGACGAACTGGTGCAACGGGTACCGGCCGCCCGGGAGGCGGTGGTGCTCTCCGCCGACGGCCTGCTGCTCGGCTGCTCGGCCGAGTTGGAACGCTCCGACGCCGAGCACCTCTGTGCGCTCGCCGCCGGGTTCTCCAGCCTGGCCCGCGGCGCCAGCCGGCACGTGGACGGCGGCCCGGTGCGACAGACGGTGGTGGAGATGGAGGCCGCGTACCTCTTCGTCACCACCGCCGGGCAGGGCGCCTGCCTGGCCGTGGTGAGCGACGCCGACGCGGACATCGGGCTGGTCGCGTACGAGATGGCGATGCTGGTGATCCGGGTGGGGGAGAGCCTCGCCGCACCGGCCCGATCGGCAGCGGACGCCGGAGATGCGGACTGAGCCGCCCGGGCCGCAGCACGAGTGGCTGGACGGTGACGCCGGCCCGGTGATGCGCCCGTACACGCTCACCCGGGGCCGGGTACGCTCCGCCGTCGACAATTTCAACCTGGTCGCGTTCGTGGTGGCGGCGGACGTCGACCCGGCGGGTCAGGCGCACCTGCTGCCCGAGCATCGACGGCTCGTCGCGTTGGCCAGCCGGCCGGTGTCGGTGGCCGAACTGGCGGCCGAGTTGGACCTCGCTGTCGGCGTGATCCGGGTACTGCTCGGTGATCTCCTCGCCGAGGGCCTGGTCGCGGTGCACGAGCCGCCGAAAGCCGGCATCCTTCCCGACGACGACATCCTCAAGGCGGTGGTCAGTGGACTCCGTGCGCTGTGACCAGGTGGGCACCAGCACCACCATCCCGCTGGCACTGAAGATCCTCATCGCGGGAGGCTTCGGGGCCGGCAAGACGACCTTGGTGAGCGCCCTGAGCGAGGTCCGTCCGTTGCAGACCGAGGAGGTGCTGACCGGGGCCGGGATCGGCACCGACGACATCTCCGGCGTGGAGGGCAAGTCCACCACCACGGTGGCGATGGACTTCGGCCGGATCACCATCAACGACGACCTGCAGGTCTACCTGTTCGGCACGCCGGGTCAGGACCGGTTCTGGTTCCTCTGGGATGAGCTGGCCTTCGGCGCGCTCGGCGCGGTGGTGCTCGCCGACACCCGGCGACTGGCCGACTGCTTCCCCTCCATCGACTACTTCGAGCAGCGCGGCATCCCGTTCGTGGTGGGCGTGAACTGTTTCGACGGCTCCCGCCGGTTCAACCTGGAGACCGTACGCCGAGCGCTCGACCTGGACCCGGAGGTGCCGATGGTGCTCTGCGACGCCCGGGACCGGCAGTCCGGGAAGATGGTCTTGATCTCTCTGGTGGAGCACGTGGCCCGGCAGCGCGGTGAGCCGGTGCCGGCCGCCTGAGAACCGGGCCGGAAAGCGGGTTAACGGGCGGGCAACGCGGGCACGCTCTGGTTGGATCAACGGAGGATGCCGGCGGAGGAGTGGTACGTGAGCGGTCAGGGTGAGGTCGTCCACATCGGCTGTTACACCGCGCAGAGCGGTGGACGGGGCAGCGGCATCGTCGCCGCACGTCGCGACCCGACGACCGGGGCGCTGACCCCGCTCGGCACGGTGGCGGTCACCCCGTCCCCGTCCTTCCTGGCGCGGCACCCCACCCAGCCGGTGCTCTACGCGGTCAACGAGCTGACCGACGGGGAGGTCAGCGCCTGGCAGGTCGGTGCGGACGGCGCGCTGGACCCGCTCGGCAGCCGGTCGACCGGCGGGGCCGAGCCCTGCCACCTGGCGGTGCTGCCCGGCGGCGATCACCTGCTGGCGGCCAACTACGGCAGCGGCAGCATCGCGGTCTTCCCACTCGACCCGCGGGGCGTGCCCGGCGACCGCACCGACCTGGTGGTGCACGAGGGGCACGGCCCCGACCCGGAGCGCCAGGACCACGCCCACGCCCACATGGTCTCGCCGGGACCGGGCCGGGGGCCGATCCTCGCCGTGGATCTCGGCACCGACTCCGTCTACCGGTACGACCTGGACACGGCGACCGGACGACTGGTGCCGCGTGCGCCGCGGATGCGGACCGCGCCCGGAACCGGTCCCCGGCACCTGGCCCGGCACCCGGACGGACGGCGCTGCTACCTCGTCGGTGAGCTGGACGCCTCGGTCACCGCGTACGAGCTGACCGACGACGGCGCGTTGCACCAACGCGGGCGGGTCGAGGCGAGCGAGCGAGCCGGCCACGTCCAACCGTCGGAGGTCGCTGTCACCCCGGACGGCCGTTTCCTCCACGTCGCCAACCGTGGGGCGGGGACCGTGGCGGTCTTCACCCTGGCCGGGGAGTTGCCCGAGCTGGTGGCCGAAGTGGACACCGGTGGCGAGTGGCCCCGGCACTTCGCCCTGATCGGGGAGCACCTCTACGTCGCCGACGAGCGGGCGGACATGGTGCGGGTGTTCCGGCGCGACGCCGAAACCGGCGTCCCGGAGGCGGTCGGCGAGCCGGTTCCGGTGCCGAGCCCGACGTGCGTTTTGCCCTGAACGATGGTTTAGAGACGTGAGCGCCGCACTCGTTTGGCAACGCCACGAGGCTGCTACGTCACTCTGTGTTGCAAAAGAGAGGTCAACTGTTTCTCCTGCGTAACTTTAGTCCGAACGGATGTGGCAGAGACGGCACCTAGTACGCAAGATGGTCACCGTGTCAGCAGGCCGCCATCGCATGCGTTCGAAACTCCACCTAGCCGCCGCCGCCGCAACGGTCGGGGTGCTCGTCGTCACGACGGGCGCGTGGTTCGGCTATCGGGAGTTGATCCAGCCCAGCTGCTCGGGGGAGATCCGGCTCGCCGTGGCGGTCGCCTCCGAACTCGCGCCAGCGGTGGACGCGGCGGCGTCCCAGTGGGTGAAGGACGGCGCGGCGGTAGGCCCGACCTGCATCCGGGTCGACGTTTCCGCGTCCGACCCGGTCGACGTCGCGGCCGTGGTGGCGGCCAAGCACGGCGCGGTGCTCGCCGGCGTGGGGCAGGCCAGCGGCACCGCCGTCAGCCCCGACGTCTGGGTGCCCGACTCCTCGACCTGGCTGCTGCGGTTGAAGAAGGACGCGACGGCGTTCGCTCCGACCAACGGCGCGTCCATCGCGCGCAGCCCGATCGTCGTCGCGATGCCCGAGCCGATCGCCACCCGGCTCGGCTGGCCGGACAAGAAGTTCAACTGGACCGACCTGCTCAAGCAGGTCAACAGCAGCACGCCGCTGCGGACCGGGATCGTCGAGCCGACCCGCGACGCGGCGGGCCTGTCCGGACTGCTCTCGCTGACCGCCGCCGCCAGCGCGGCCGGCGGCGACGCCCAGCGCAACACCGTCGGCGCGCTGCGCGCACTGGCCACCGGCCGCTCCTCGCTCCGCAACGACCTGCTGGCCCGTTTCCCCACTGCCAACGACTCCACGTCCATCGCCAGTGGTCTCGGTGCGGCGGCCCTGTCCGAAGAAGACGTGATCGCGTACAACAGCAAGAAGCCGCCGGTGCCGCTCGCCGCGCTCTACATGGAGCCGGCGCCGATGCCGCTGGACTACCCGTACGCGGTGCTGCCCGGCATCGAGCCGAGCAAGGCGTCGGCGGCCAAGGTGCTGTTCGAACTGCTCACCAGCCCGACCTTCCGTAACCGGCTCGCCGCGCAGTCGCTGCGTGCGCCGGACGGCAACTGGGGCGAGGGTTTCAAGGCGCCGCAGGGTGCGCCGAGCCCGTCCGGCGGCGCGCCCACCGCACCGGCGAACGGCGGCACCGCGGCGGGTGGCCTGGACCCGGCCGCCATCCAGCGGGTCGTCTCCAGCTGGTCGATCGCCACCCAGTCCGGTCGGATGCTCGCCGTCATCGACGTCTCCGGCTCGATGAAGGAGCCGGTGCCCTCCGCCAACAACCGCAGCCGGGAGGAGGTCACTGTCGACGCGGCCCGTCGTGGCCTCAGCCTCTTCGACGACTCCTGGTCGATCGGTCTGTGGACCTTCTCCACCCAGCTCGTCGGCAACCGGGACTACCGGGAGCTGGTCCCGATCGGCCCGCTCTCCGGCCAGCGCGGCCAGTTGGAGGGCGCGCTCGCGACCATCAAGCCCTCCAGCGGCGACACCGGCCTCTACGACACGATGTTTGCCGCGTACCAGGCGGTCCAGGAAAACTGGCAGCCCGGCCGGGTCAACTCGATCGTGCTGTTCACCGACGGCAAGAACGAGGACGACAACGGTCTCAACCAGCAGCAGCTGCTCGGCAAGCTCAAGCAGGCCGCCGACCCGGAGCGGCCGGTCCAGGTCATCATGATCGGTATCGGTGAGGGCGTCAGCAAGGCGGAGCTGGAGTCGATCACCAAGGTGACCGGTGGCGACGTCTTCGTCACGAAGGATCCGAGCGAGATCGGCAGCATCTTCCTCAGCGCCATCGCGCGGCGCCCGCCAGCACCGCGCTGATCCGACGCTCAGCGGTCGGGGAGCCTGCCACACCCGTCGATCCGGTGTGGCAGGCCCCTTTTCGGCCCGCCAGTTGTTGAAGAAAAGTGACGGCAATACGTCGGAAGCAATCGGCAGTCATAGTTGTCAGGGCAGGATGTCGACTGTTCCGGCATGGTCGGTCCGCCTCCGGTCCGACCCGTTGGCCGGGGCCATCCTGTACAGAGTGGGAGGGCCGGTGAGCGTGGCGACACTGTTGACCCCCGCCACGTCGGCGGAGCCCGATGGTCAACGCACCGGGCTGCTGGCACGAGCCGACGAACGGTCCTACGTCCGGGTGCTGGTGGTGCTGGACACCACCATCCTCATCATCGCGTTGCTGATCGGGTACGTCACCCGTTTCGGTGAGGGCGAGCCGACCGGCTCGGAGATCCCGTACGTGCTGGTCGCCCCCGGGTTGGTGCTGGCCTGGCTGATCTCGCTCAAGGCCCTCGGCTGCTACGACGACCGGGTGATCGGCTACGGGGCGGACGAGTACCGGCGGGTCAGCTCCGCCAGCCTGCGCCTGGCCGGGGCGATCGCCATCATCGGCTACATCGCCGACGTCGGAGTCTCCCGGGGCTTCCTGGGCATCTCCTTCGCGGTGGGCACGGTCGGGCTGGAGGTGGCCCGATTCGCCGCCCGCAAGCGGCTGCACCGGGCCCGCTCGCTCGGCGCCGGCTGGTCCCGGAAGGTGCTGGTGGTCGGCGACACCGCCCACGTGTTGGAGTTGGTCCACACGTTGCGTCGCGAGCCGTACGCCGGTTACCAGGTGGTGGGCGCCTGCATCCCGGACGCGCTGCTCGCGCCGGTGGCGCAGCGGCTGGGTGACGTGCCGGTGGTGGGGTCGTTCCGGGGCATCCCGGAGGCCGCCACCGCGATCGGCGCGGACACTGTCGCGGTGACCGCCTCGGGTGAGCTGACCGCGACCCGGCTGCGCCGCCTCGGCTGGCAGTTGGAGGGGACCGGCGTCGACCTGGTCGTGGCACCCGCGCTGACCGACGTCGCCGGCCCGCGGATCCACACCCGCCCGGTCGCCGGACTGCCGCTGATCCACGTCGAGGCGCCCGAGTTCCGCGGCGTTCGCAAACTGGTGAAGGGTTTCGTCGACAGGTCCGTCTCGTCGCTGGCGCTGGCGGTGCTGCTGCCGCTCATCGCGTTCATCGCCCTGGCCATCAAACTGGACAGCCGGGGTCCGGTGCTGTTCCGGCAGGTCCGGGTTGGCCGGGGCGGGCAGGAGTTCGGCGTGTTCAAGTTCCGCACCATGGTGGTGAACGCGGACGCGCTGCTCGCCGAGTTGGCCGCCCGCAACGAGACCGACGGCCTGATGTTCAAGATGCGCCACGACCCCCGGGTGACCCGCGTCGGCCGGCTGCTGCGCAAATGGTCACTGGACGAGCTGCCGCAACTGGTCAACGTGCTGCTGGGGCAGATGAGCCTGGTCGGGCCGCGCCCGCCGCTGCCCTCGGAGGTGGCCCGCTACGACGGTGACGTGGCCCGGCGGCTGCTGGTCAAGCCCGGCATGACCGGCCTGTGGCAGGTCAGTGGCCGCTCCGACCTGAGCTGGGAGGACGGCATCCGGCTCGACCTCTACTACGTGGAGAACTGGTCCCTCACCGCCGACCTCACCATCCTCTGGAAGACCTTCGGCGCGGTGCTGAACGGCCGCGGAGCGTACTGACCACAGGTCACGGCTGCGGGCCGGTCCAGTCCAGGCAGACGACCACCGCGTCGTCGACCAGGTCACCGGCCACGAACGCGCGCAGATCACCGATCAGCGACCGGACCGCGTCCAGCGGTGCCATCGGCCCGGTCCGCCGTAGGAACCGGTCCAGTGCCGTCTCGCCGTAGCGCATGTGCTGACCGGTGGCCTCCACCACCCCGTCGCTGACCACGAAGACCCGGTCGCCGAGTTCCAGGGGGAACTTCTGCTCGTGGTAGTCGGTCGCCTCGAACATGCCCAGCGGAAACTGCGCCTCCAGCGGCTGCTCGCTGACCTCGCCGCCGCGGAGCAGGACCAGTCGGGGCGACCCGGCGTCCACCACTGTCATCATCCCGGAGCGCAGGTCCAGCTCCATCAGCAACGCCGACAGGTGCTGCTCGCCCCGGTACAGGTCGTAGATGGCCTGATCGGCGAGGGCGGCCTGGTCGGCCAGGCTCAGCCCGGCCCGTCGCGCGTTGCGCAGCGCGTGGGTGGCCAGGGAGGTGAGCAGGGAGGCGGCCACGCCCTCACCGGTGCCGTTGATGGTGGACAACCAGAGCCGCTCCCCGTCGTCAGACCAGTCGAAGCCGTCGCCGCGCACGGCGTACGCCGGCTCCAACTGCCCGGCCAGGCTGAACGAGGGACGGATCCGGCTGCGGCCGGGAAGCAGCTCCCACTGCATCTCGGCGGCCAGGGTGAGGCGTTGGGTGCGCCGAGCCGCCCGGTAGACGTCGGTGCCGGCGGAGACCGCCGCCACCTCGTGCGCGAGCGCGGTGGCGACCTCGGCCAGCGCGTTGACGACCTCCTGGTCGTCCGGCACGGGCGACAGCCGCAGCACCCCTCGGCGCTCGCCACGCATGGTGACCGGCATCCAGGCGACGCCGTCGGTCAGTAGCGGCGACTGGTGGTCGAAGGCGCGCCAGGCGGGGTGCCCGGGGCTCGTGATCGAGTCACCGTCGGTGAGTGGCAGCAACTCCGCGAGCCGGTAGTCGACCTGGTACAGCTCAACGTCGGTGATCCCGTACGACCCGGCGAGCACGTCCCCGATTCCACCCACGAGCCGGTCAGCTGGTGTCTCGTTCAGGGCACGTCGTGCCCGATCGACCGGTTTGCTCATCGTCACTCCCTCGCTGAAAGCTCGACCACCAGTGGGTTCGGAGTACTCTCGGGCCACCATGGCCGAACTGAACCGTCCGACGGACCCCGAGACGAGTATGGCTGCCGCGCTGGACGCGGCGGCCGCTGCCCTGCTCGGGATCTGGGAATCTGCCCGGGAGGGGACCGCCAACCGGGTCTCCGGTGCCCAACTACGGGCAGTGATGGTGGTGGAGCAGGCCGACGGGATCAACCTGCGTCGGCTCGCCACCCGACTCGACATGCTGCTCAGCTCCGCCAGCCGCCTCTGCGACCGGCTGGTCGCCGCCGGCATGCTGGAGCGCGAGCCGGGCCGCTTCGACCGGCGGGAGATCTCGCTGCACCTCACCCCGGAGGCCCGCCGGCTCCTCGCCGAGCTACGGGCCAACCGCCGGGCCCAACTCGACGCCGTGCTGACCGGGATGAGCCGGGAGGGCCGCGACGCGCTGCTGCGCGGAATGCGGGAGTTCGACGAGACCGCGCGCCGCCAGCAGGAGCAGCGGCCGGCGACGCCCGGGGAGCCGCCGGGCCCGGGGGACTGGCCGGACGGCCCGGACCAGCCCGGTGGGCGGTCGGGGGACTGGTCGGTCGATTCGGCGCGGCAGACCCGTGGGTTGTGGGCGGGCGCCGCTGGCGGTCCGGATCCGACGGCCGGCAGCACCCGGGAGTGGCCGGCCGGCGACCCGCCGGTGGCACGTACCGCCTGACCAGGCCGGTCGGTCGCCGTCGGTCAGGCCGGTCGGTCGCCGTCGGTCAGGCCGGTCGGTCGCCGTCGGTCAGGCCGGCGTCGACGCGCCCACGGCCAGCATCGCGATGTCGTCGTGGGCCTGCCCGTCCAGCCAGTCGTCGACCTCCCGCAGCACCCGGTCGATCAGCGCGGCCGGTGGCTGCCCGGCCGCCGCCACGAGCGCGGCCCGCAGCCGGGCCTCACCGAACATCGCCGTGTCGCGCGGTCCGCGCGCCTCGGTCACCCCATCGGTGTACGCGAGCAACACGTCGCCCGGATCGAGGTGCACCCTCGCCTCGGCGAACCGGGCGGCGGTCAGCGCCCCCACCGGCATGCCACCGACCGGGACGGTGGTGACAGTGCCGTCGGCGGTGACCAGCAGTGGCGCCGGGTGCCCTCCGCCGGCGATCCGGATGTCCAGTCCGGTGGGCCTGCGGTCCAGGGAACCGAGCAGCACTGTAGTGAACTGGCTGCGCCGCGCGGCGTCCGGCGCGTCGAACAGCGCCTGGTTGAGCAGGCGGATCAGCTCCAGGGGGCGTCGCTCGACGAGCCGCAGCGTCTGCAACGACTGGCGGACCCGGCCGGTCAGCACGGCGGCGCCCACGCCCTTGCCGCACACGTCGCCGAGCGCGAACAGGGCGCCCTCGGGGTGCGGGAACACCTCGTAGAAGTCCCCGCCGATGCGCAGGGTGTCGCCAGCTGCCCGGTAGCCGCCGGCCATCGTCACGCCGGGCACGGCGGGCAGCTCGGGCGGGAGCAGACTGCTCTGCAGCACCTGGGCCAGGTGGGCCTGCTCACTGTGCAGGTCGGCGGTGGCCAGCGCGGCACCCGCGCGGGCGGCGAACTCCCGGGCCAGCTCCACGTCGCGTGGTTCGAAACCGGCCCGCCCGGGCCGACGGATGAGCAGCAGGGCGCCGGTCGACTCGCTGGCGTTCAGCAGGGGGCTGGCCAGCACCGCCCCCGGGGGGCCGAACCCGGGCGGCAGCAGGTCGGCCAGGTCGGTGAGCGGGGCGTCCGACCAGCGGCCCGGCTCGGCGCGGTCGCCGGCCAGCGCCTCGGCGAGACCAGGCACGGCGCTGGCCAGCGCGGGACTGGCCAGCCCGGTGACCGGGGCCGGATCACCGTCGGCGTACCGGATCCACCTGGCGTGTGGCTCGGCCGGCGCTGTCGGTCGGGGCAGTGCCACGGCGACGTCGGCCAGGTAGGGGACGGCGAGCGTGGTGGCGAACAGGAGGACCTGGTCCCGGTGCAGGGCCAGCGCCAGCCGGCTGCCGGCCTGGGCGAGGAACGCGGTGCGGGAGCGTTCGGCGAGCAGGGCGTCGGCGCGGGCGTGCTCCTCGGTGACGTCGCGGACATACCACGCCCACCGGGAGCCGGCGAGTTGGCGCCGGACGCCACGCAGTCGCCGGCCGTGGTGGTCGGCGTCGAAGCGGTCGGCGCCGGTGACGACCGCCCGGGCCAGGGCCGCCACCGGGCAGTCGGCCAGCCCGGTGCCGGCCTCGATCTCCGGGAGCAGCTCGGCCGCCATGGCGTTGACCAGGGTGACCAGGCCGGTCCGGTCCGTCGTCAGCACGGCCTCGGCGAGCCCGTCGAGCAGTTCGCGGGCCAACCGGTCGTCGGCCGGCAGCGGGGTGTCGCCGGGTTGCCGGGTCGTGGTCACCGCCGGACGCCAGCTCGCGTCTGGCGACGTGTGCGCATGCTGCTTCTCGACTCCTCACCGGGGATCGTTGCCTGAGTGCAAGGGTACCGATCCGTGCCGACGGGGGCGCGGGGGCGGCGATCAGCCGGAGCGTGCCAGCCAGCCGGCGGGCTGGGCGATGATCCGGCGGGCCACCGAGCCGGCGGCTCCCACCGCTGCGGCTTCCGCACCGAGCGTCGACGGCCGGACCGTTACCGGCGACCAGGCGGCGGTGAGCACCCGGGCGTCGATCTCGGCGAGGACCGGGGGGCACAACCAGGGTGCGAGCGCGGCGTAACCGCCACCGAGCACCACGGTGTCCAGGTCGAGCAGGTTGACGACACCGGCCACCGCGACGCCGAGCGCCGTTCCGGCCTCGTGCAGCGCCCGCAGCGCGTCGGCGTCGCCGGCCTCGGCCAACTCGGCCAACCGGGCGGTCGCGGTGTCCGCGGGAAGCTCCGCCCGGGCCAGCCCGGCGGCGGACACGATCGCCTCCTGGCCGGCGTACTGCTCCAGGCAGCCCTGCCCGCCGCAGCGGCACGGACGGCCCTCGGGGTGGACCGGGAGGTGCCCGATCTCACCGCTCCACCCGCGTACGCCGCGGAACAGCGCGCCGTCCAGCACGATGCCGGCGCCGATGCCCACCTCCCCGGAGATGTGCAGGAAGCTGGACGGGCCGGGTGGTTGCGAGTGCAGCTCGCCGAGCGCGGCGAGGTTGGCCTCGTTGTCCACCGTCAACGCGGGGACCCCGGGCACCTGCTCGACCAGCGGAGGGTGCTCGGCGAGCAGCGCGGGCACCGGCACGTCGGACCATCCGAGGTTCGGCGCGAGCCGGACCAGCCCGTCGTCGTCCACCAGGCCGGGCACCGCGAGCGCGGCCCCGACCAGGGTGAGGCCCTGGTGGGCGGCGTCGTCGCGGGCTGCCCCGGCCATCTCGACCAGGTGGGCCAGGGCGTCGGCGGGGGCCACCGGACGCAGGTCGGCCCGGTGCACGGTGCGGTGCCGCACCTGGCCGGTGAGGTCCACCACGCAGACCGCCAGGTAGTCGACGTTGACCTCCAGGCCGAGCCCGGCCGGCCCCTGTTCGGCCAGGACCAGCCCGCGCGCCGGGCGGCCGGCGCCCGAGCGGGGCGCGGGGTCGGACTCACTGACCAGCCGACCGCCGAGCAGGTCCTCGACGACAGCGGAGACGGTGGCTCTGGTCAGGCCGGTGGCGGTCGCCAGGTCGGCTCGGGAGGGGGGTCGGTCGGCCGCGGCGATCCGACCGAGGACCAGGGCGAGGTTGAGCTCGCGCAGACTGCCCTGACGGACTGCGCCGGCCGGGGCGTGGGTGAGGCTCACCCCTTGACAGTGCCATAGGGTGGGCAAATAATTCAATCGCTGAACAAATACCTGACACCACCACCCCGGAGGTCGCTCATGGCACCCCGTCCCACCCCCGCCGACAAGTTCTCCTTCGGGCTCTGGACCGTGGGCTGGCAGGCCCGCGACCCGTTCGGTGACGCCACCCGCCCCGAGCTGGACGCGGTCGAGGCCGTCCACCGGCTCGCCGAGCTGGGCGCGTACGGCATCACCTTCCACGACGACGACCTGATCCCGTTCGGCGCCGACGCGGCTTCCCGTGACCAGCACATCGCCCGGTTCCGCAAGGCCCTCGACGAGACCGGCCTGGTGGTGCCGATGGTCACCACCAACCTCTTCACCCACCCGATCTTCAAGGACGGCGGCTTCACCAGCAACGACCGCGACGTCCGCCGCTTCGCGCTGCGCAAGGTGCTGCGCCAGGTCGACCTGGCCGCCGAGCTGGGTGCGGGCACCTTCGTCATGTGGGGTGGCCGCGAGGGCTCCGAGTACGACCTCGCCAAGGACGTCCAGGCCGCCCTGGACCGCTACCGCGAGGCCGTCAACCTGCTCACCCAGTACGTCATCGACAAGGGCTACAACCTGCGGTTCGCGCTGGAGCCCAAGCCCAACGAGCCGCGCGGCGACATCCTGCTGCCCACCATCGGGCACGCGCTCGGCTTCATCTCCCAGTTGGAGCACCCGGAGATGGTCGGCCTCAACCCGGAGGTCGGGCACGAGCAGATGGCCGGGCTCAACTACGCCCACGGCATCGCCCAGGCGCTCTGGCAGGGCAAGCTGTTCCACCTGGACCTGAACGGCCAGCGCGGCATCAAGTACGACCAGGACCTGGTCTTCGGCCACGGTGACCTGATGAACGCGTTCGCCCTGGTGGACCTCCTGGAGAACGGTGGCCCGAACGGCGGGCCGACCTACGACGGTCCCCGGCACTTCGACTACAAGCCGTCGCGTACCGAGGACATGGACGGGGTGTGGGCGTCCGCGGCGGCCAACATGAGCACGTACCTGCTGCTCAAGGAGCGCGCGGCGGCGTTCCGTGCCGACCCCGAGGTGATCGAGGCGCTCGCCGCCAGCAAGGTCGGCGAGCTGAGCACGCCGACGCTCGGCGACGGCGAGGGCTACGAGGAGTTCCTGGCCGACCGGTCCGCGTTCGAGGATGTCGACGTGGACGCTGTCGCCGCCCGGGGCTTCGCCTTCGTCCGGCTCAACCAGCTCGCCGTCGAGCACCTGCTCGGCGCCCGCTGAGGCCCCGCCATGCCGTTGGTCGCAGGCGTTGACTCGTCCACCCAGTCCTGCAAGGTGGTGATCCGGGACGCGGAGACCGGTGCCCTGCTCCGGCAGGGCCGGGCACCGCACCCGGACGGCACGGAGGTCGACCCGGAAGCCTGGTGGCAGGCGCTGCGCAGCGCCGCCGACCAGGCCGGCGGGTTCGCCGACGTGGCGGCGATCTCCGTCGCCGGCCAGCAGCACGGCATGGTGTGTCTCGACGAGGACGGCCGGGTGGTCCGCCCGGCGCTGCTGTGGAACGACACCCGATCCGCCGACGCCGCCGCCGATCTCATCGAGGAGGCCGGCGGCGGCGCGGCCGGGCGCCGGTTCTGGGCCGAAGCGACCGGCAGCGTTCCGGTGGCCAGCTTCACCCTGACCAAACTGCGGTGGTTGGCCAGTCACGAGCCGGAGCTGGCGGCCCGGGTGGCCGCCGTCTGCCTGCCGCACGACTGGTTGACCTGGCGGCTGGCCGGCGCACCGGGGTTGGGCGCGCTGCGTACCGACCGGGGCGACGCCAGCGGCACCAGCTACTGGTCGCCGGCCACCGATGACTACCGACTGGACCTGCTGGAGCAGGGCTTCGGTCGGCGGTTGGTGGTGCCCGAGGTGCTCGGTCCGGCGGAGTCGGCGGGAAAGCTCGCCGACGACCTGGGCGGGTCGGGTGGGGCGCTGCTCGGTGCGGGCACCGGGGACAACGCCGCTGCCGCGCTCGGTGTCGGTGCCGGGCCGGGTGACGTGATCGTCTCGATCGGCACCTCCGGCACCGTGTTCAGCGTCGCGGACGTGCCGGCGGGCGACGAGAGCGGCGCGGTGGCGGGCTTCGCCGACGCGTCAGGTCGTTTCCTGCCGCTGGTCGCCACGCTCAACGCCGCCCGGGTGCTGGACGCCGCCGCCGCGATGCTCGGCGTCAACCTCGACGAGCTGGCCCAGCTGGCGCTCTCCGCCCCCGCCGGGGCGGACGGGCTGGTCATGGTGCCGTACCTGGAAGGTGAGCGGACGCCGAACCGGCCGCTCGCCACCGGCGCGGTGCACGGGCTGACCCTGCGCACCTCGACCCCGGCGCACCTGGCGCGGGCCGCCGTGGAGGGCATGCTCTGCGCGCTCGCCGACGGCCTGGACGCGTTGATCGCGCAGGGTGCCGTCGCCCGCCGGGTCATCCTGATCGGCGGCGGAGCCCGGTCGGCCGCGGTCCGTCAGATCGCCCCGCAGGTCTTCGGCTGCCCGGTCGTCGTCCCGCCGGCCGGCGAGTACGTCGCCGACGGGGCCGCCCGACAGGCCGCCTGGGTCGCCCTGGGCGGTGCCGCGCCGCCGACCTGGGCGGTCGAGGGCACCGAGGAGTACGCGGCAGCGGCGGTTCCCGCCGTCCGCGACCAGTACGCCGCGGCCCGCGGGTTGGTGCTCGACCGACGCTGAGCGTCGCGATCTGTGCGGGTGGCCGCCGGTCGACGGTGACCGGCGGCCACCCGCGTGACGCGCGCCCGCACGGAGTCTGGTTGGCTGCCGGTCATGACGGTGACCAGTGGCGGGCCCGGCCTGCGCGCGCACGGTCGGGGCGGTGGGCCGGCGCACCGCTTGTACAGCGTCGTGGTGTTCGTGCTGCTCGCCTCGCTGGACAACGTGGCGATCGGGCTGGTCCCCCCGCTGTACGGTCCGATCTCCGACGCGTTCGACGTGTCCGGGCGGCTGCTCGGCGTGGTCACCGCGGTCAGCTTCCTGGTCAGCTCGGTCGCGGCCGTCGGCTGGGCGTACGTCGGGGACCGCACCAACCGCAAGCCGCTGCTCATGGTGGGCACGTTGCTCTGGGCGGCGGGCACCGGCGGTAGCGCGCTCGCCGGCGGTTACCTGACGTTCCTGTCCGCGCAGCTGGTCGCGGCGGTCGGCCTCGGCGCGGTCGGCTCGGTGGGCTTCTCCGTGGTCACCGACCTGATCTCGCCGACCCGGCGCGGGTTGGTGATGAGCTTCTGGGGCCTCTCCCAGGGCATCGGCACCCTCGCCGGCACGCTCGTCGGCGGGCTGCTCGGGGCGGCCGACTGGCGGCGGCCGTTCCTGCTGTTGACCGGCGTCGGCCTGGTCGCCACCCTCGCCTACTTCTTCACGTACGACATCCGACGGGGCCAGAGCGAGCCGGAACTGGCCGGCAGGCTCGACGCCGGTGCCGAGTACGACTACCGGATCAGCCGCGCCGACCTGCCGCGCATCCTGGCCCGGCGGACCAACCGGTGGCTGATCCTGCAGGGGCTGACCGCGCAGGCCGCGTTCGGCTCGCTGGTCTGGCTGCCGGTGCTCTTCGCCGAACGGGCCGAGGCCCAGGGCTACTCGACGTCCACGGCGGTGGTGGTGGGCAGCGTGTTCGCCACCCTGTTCCAGCTCGGCGGGGTGCTGTCCATCGTGGGTGGGTTGATCGGCGACGCGGTGCAGCGGCGGACACCGCGGGGGCGCGCACTCGTCGCCTCGGTCGGCATCCTCGCCGCGCTGCCGTTCTACCTGGTGTTGTTCTTCGTCCCGGTGACCATCGACGTGCCGGACGGCGCGAGCGGCGGCGCGGTGGTCGGCGCGGTGCTGGCCAGTGTGTTCACCGAGCCGTCGGTCGGGCTGAGCCTGCTCACCGCGATCGTGGCGCTCGCGTTGACCTCGGCCAACTCGCCGAACTGGTTCGCGTTGATCGCCGACGTCAACCCGCCGGAGCACCGGGGCACTGTCTACAGCCTGGGCAACCTCGTCAACGGTGTCGGTCGCGCGGCCGGCAACGGGCTGGTCGGGGTGGCCTTCCAGGCGCTGCGAACGGCATTCCCGCCACCGTTGAACTTCGCCGTCGGGTTGGCCGCGTTCCAGCTTTTCTTCATCCCGACCGGTGTCATGTACTGGCTCGCCTCGCGGACCTCACCGGCGGACATCGACAACGTGCACGACCTGCTCCACAACCGAGCCGACCGCCTCTGACACCCCGAGCGCCCCGCCCCGCGCGCCTGACTCCGCGCCCCGCCCCGCGCGCCTGACTCCGCGCGCCAACCTCGCGCGCCAACCTGAAGATCGTGCTACTTCCTGGTTTTAGTCGCCTCCTGGCGGACGGAGGCCACTAGATCGTGGAGGTAGCGCGATCTTGAGGTTGGCGAGGTGCAGGCGGGCGTGAATCGTTTACGACATCAGCTCCAAAGCGGGCCGTCGCGCACCGAGCGGCCCGCCCGCACCGCGTGGCCGGGGCGGGCCGGTCGGCGCGAGATCAGCCGCGCAGCCAGACGGTCACGTCGGTCGGGACCGCGCCGTCGTCGTCCAGCGCCGCGCTGGCGACGAGCACCTCGGCGCCGGCCGGCACCGGTACCGGGGCGGCACCGAAGTTGGTCAGCACGGTCAGCTCACCGTTGCGGAAGCTCAGCACCTCGTCGCCGGAGGACAACCACTCCAGGGTGCCGCGGCCCAGCCCGTGGGCACGGCGCAACCGCAGCGCCGTGCGGTACAGCTCGTACGTCGAGCCGGGCACGTCGCGCTGGCGGTCCAGCGCGTACTCCGCCCAGAGCGCGGGCTGCGGCAACCAGCTGGCGTCGGTCGGCCCGAAGCCGTACGACGGGGCGTCGGCCTCCCACGGGATCGGCACCCGGCAGCCGTCCCGGCCGCGCTGGGTGTGCCCGCTGCGCGCCCAGGTCGGGTCCTGCCGGGCCTCGTCGGGCATCGTGGTGTGCTCGGGCAGCCCCAGCTCCTCGCCCTGGTAGAGGTACGCCGAGCCGGGCAGCGCGAGCATCAGCACGGTGGCCGCCCGGGCCCGGCGCAGACCGAGTGCGGCGTCGGGTTGCGGGTCACCGATACCGATGCCGTTGGGGCGTACGGTGCCGACCGGCAGGCCGAGCCGGGAGGCGTGCCGCACCACGTCGTGGTTGGACAGCACCCAGGTGGTCGGCGCGCCGACCGAGTCGGTCGCCTCGAGCGAGCGGGTGATCACCGCGTACTGGGCCGGTGCGGTCCACGCCGCGAGCAGGTATTCGAAGTTGAACGCCTGGTGCATCTCGTCCGGGCGGACGTAGCGGGCCAACCGCTCGGCCGGTTCCACCCAGGCCTCGGCGACCAGCACCCGCTCGCCGGGGTAGCTGTCCAGAACCTGCCGCCACTGCCGGTAGATCTCGTGCACACCGTCCTGGTCCCACATCGGCGGGCGGGGCTTGTCGATCTCGTTGCCGGAGAGGATCTCCTGGGGCTCCTGCCAGTCGGCCAGGTCGGCCTGCTTGATGAGGCCGTGCGCCACGTCGACGCGGAAGCCGTCCACCCCGCGGTCCAGCCAGAACCGCAGCACGTCGAGGAACTCCGCGTGCACCTCCGGGTTGTCCCAGTTGAGGTCCGGCTGCCCGGTGTCGAACAGGTGCAGGTACCACTGGCCGGGCTGCCCGTCGGCGTCGACAGTGCGGGTCCAGGCCGGACCACCGAAGACGCTCTGCCAGTCGTTCGGCGGCTGGTCGCCGTCCGGGCCTCGGCCGTCCCGGAAGATGTACCGGGACCGTTCCGGGCTGCCGGGCGCGGCCGGCAGCGCGGCCTGGAACCAGCGATGCGCCGACGAGGTGTGGTTCGGCACCAGGTCGACGATCACCCGCAGGTTGCGGGAACGGGCCTCGGCGATCAGCTTGTCCGCGTCGGCGAGGGTGCCGAACAGCGGGTCGATGTCGCGGTAGTCGGCCACGTCGTAGCCGGCGTCGGCCTGTGGCGACGGGTAGAAGGGAGAGAGCCACACCGCATCCACGCCCAGCTCGACCAGGTGGTCGAGGCGGGCGGTGATGCCGGGCAGGTCACCGATTCCGTCCCCGTCCGAGTCGGCGAACGAGCGGGGGTAGATCTGGTAGATGGCGGCCTCGGTCCACCAGCCGGTGGCCGGTTGGTCGGAGGAGGTCTGCTGCGTCGGGTCGGTGTTCAGGGTCGTCTCCCGTGTTGCGGTGTGTTGATTTCAATGTGCCCGGGGCGGCGCCGTCGAATCCCGCACCACCAACCGGGTGGGCAGGACCACCGGAGTGTCGCAACCGGTGCCCCGTTGACTGACGACAGGGTTCGGCGGTCGGGCCCCGAGCGGGTCGAGCAGCATCTGTGCGGCGAGCCGGCCCTGCTCGGCGGCGGGCTGGGCGACGGTGCTGAGCCCGAGCACACCGGCCAGGTAGTGGTCGTCGATACCGACCACGCTGACGTCCTGCGGCACCCGCAGCCCGACGTCGCGCAGGGCGGTCATCGCGCCCATCGCCATCTCGTCGCAGGCGGCGACGATCGCTGTCGGCGGCTCGCCGCGGGCCAGCAGTTCGGCGGTGGCCCGGTTGCCGCCGTCGATGGTGAAGGTGGACTCGATGTCCAGGGTCGGGTCGGGTCGCAGGCCGGCGGAGCGCAGCGCCGCCTGGTAACCCCGCCGTCGGTCGAGGTGGGTGGTGAAGGCCAACTCGTCGTCCGGGTCGCCGGAGATGTGGGCGATCCGGTGGTGGCCGAGGTCGATCAGATGCTTGGTGGCGACCCGCGCGGCGGCCACGTCGTCGATGCGTACGCACGGCCAGTTGGGCACCCTGCTGCCCGAGCTGATGGTGACTCCGGGCAGGTCCAGCGTGGCGAGCGCGGTCAGGTCGGCCGGACGCAGGGGCGTGGCGACCAGCATGATGGCGTCCACCCGCTTGTGCAGGTTGGCCGTCCGCAGGACCCGCTGGCGGACCTGTTCCCGGCCGCCCAGGTTGTAGAGCAGCAGGTCGTAGCCGGACTGGTGGAGGTATTCCTCGACCGCTTCGACGACGGTGCTGAAGAACCACCGGGTGATGCGGGGAACGACCACCGCGACAGTGCCGGTGCGACCACCGGCGAGCCGGGACGCGCTCGGTGAGACCTCGTAGTCGAGCTGTTCGGCGGCGGCCAGTACCCGGCGCCGGGTGGCGGCCGATACCGTCGGCAGCCCCCGCAGGGCCCGTGAGACGGTGGCCGTGGAGACCCCGGCCAGTCGGGCCACATCATCGATCCTCGTCACGGTTACCCCCGCTCGGTGCCCGGTGCCCGCCGCCGCCCGAGGGGCCAGGCGACGGCGGGCGCGCGGTCAGCCCTTGACGCTGCCGGCGAGCAGACCTCGCACGAAGAAGCGCTGCAGGGACAGGAACACGATGAGCGGTACGACGATCGACACGAACGCACCGGCGGTCAGCCGCTGCCACTCGTTGCCCCGGGTGCCGGCCATCTCGGCGAGCTTGACGGTGAGCGGGGCGGTCTCGTTGCCGCCACCGGCGAAGATCAGCGCGACCAGCAGGTCGTTCCAGACCCAGAGGAACTGGAAGATGCCGAAAGCCGCCAGCGCGGGGGTGATCAGCGGCAGCACGATGGTGCGGAAGATCTTCGGGTGGGTGGCCCCGTCGACCCGGGCCGCCTCCATCAGGTCCCCGGGCAGCTGCGAGATGAAGTTGTGCAGCAGGAAGACGGCGAACGGCAGCGCGAAGCAGGTGTGCGCGAACCACACCTGGGCGAACTTCTGTTCGTCGACCAGGTCCCACGCCGGCATCAGGGTGACGCCGCCGAGGCTGACGCCGGTGGAGAAGAACTTCAGCAACGGCACCAGGGCCATCTGCAACGGCACGATCTGCAACGCGAAGATCGCGATGTAGACCCAGTCCCGGCCGCGGAAGTTGATCCACGCGAGCGCGTACGCGGCGAGGCACGCGAAGGCGAGCGGGAAGAGCACCGACGGGATGGTGATCGCCAGCGAGTTGATGAAGGAACCGGCGAGCTGCCCGGAGGACGCTGACCGCCCGAACAGGACCTGCTCGTAGTTCTCGAAGGTGAACTGCGGGTTGGTGAAGGCCGTCCACCAGCCGGTGGTCTTGATCTCGTCCTCCGGGCGGAGGGAGGAGACGAGCAGGCCGAAGGTCGGGATGGTCCAGAGCACCGCGATGACGATCGAGACGAGCGTCGCGGTGCGGCTGTTCAACCGCTTGCGGACCCGGGCGGCCGTGGTGGTCGGGGTGCCGTCGGTCTTCTGGGTGCCGACGGCGACGGTGGGCGTTGCGGTGGTCATCTCAGCCCTCCCGCTGCTGACGGAGGTTGCGGATCTGGTAGATCACGACCGGGATGACCAGGATGAAGAGGAAGACCGCGAGCGCGGAGCCCTGCCCGTTCTGGCCGTACCGGAACGCCTGGTTGTACATCTCGCTGGCGATCACGCTGGTGTCGTAGTTGCCGTTGGTCGAGGTCCGGACGATGTCGAAGACCTTGAGCGTGGCGATCGTGAGCGTCACGACCACGACGATCAGCGCCGGCCGGATGCTCGGCATGGTGATCCGCCAGAACATCTGCCACGGGCTGACGCCGTCGAGCCGGGCGGCCTCCACGATGTCACCGGGGATCGCCTTGATCGCGGCGGAGAGCACCACCATGGCGAAGCCGGCCTGGATCCAGACCATGATGACGATCAGCAGCAGCGTGTTCAGCGGCGATTCCAGCAACCACTGCTTCGGCTCGCCGCCGAGGCTGACGACGATCTGGTTGAGCAGACCGATCTGGTCGCCCTCGCCCCGATAGGCGTAGACGAACTTCCAGATGATGCTGGCGCCGACGAAGGAGATGGCCATCGGCAGGAAGATCAGTGACTTGGCGACCGCCTCGAACCGGGCCTTGTCGACAAGTACGGCGTAGATCAGGCCGAACCCGGTCGCCACCAACGGGACCAGGACCACCCAGACCAGGGTGTTGATCAGAACCCGGACGATCGAGTCGTCGGAGAACATCCAGCTGTAGTTGCGCAGTCCGACCCAGTTGGTGCTGCTTCCATCCATCAGGGAGAGCAGCGTGGTGCGAATGGCCGGCACGACCAACCCGACCGTGAGCAGTAGCAGCGTCGGCAGCAGGAAGAAGAGCGCGAAGAGTCCCTCCCCCTGCTTGCGTCGGCGGGGGAGCGGGGCGCCGCTGGCGGACGCGGCGACGAGCTGCGCCTCCCGACGGCGGGCGAACCAGGCCGGCACCACGTCGAGAAGCAGGAGCAGACCGCCCACCACCGCGACGAAAGCGATCAGCCCGTACATCAGCATGAGGAACTTCGGCTGCTCCTCAGCGAAGTCGAACTCCATCGACCCTCCCAGGTCCAGATCCGTCGGTGGGCCGGCCCGCAGGTGCGGACCGGCCCACCGCTCAGATCACTTCCAGCTGCTCTCGATGCCCTGGAGCACCGACGCGGTGTCCTTGCCGTTGATCCACTCGACCATGCCCTTCCAGAACGTCCCCGCGCCGACCGCGGCCGGCATCAGGTCGGATCCGTCGAAGCGGAAGACGCCGGTCTTGTCCTGCAGGATCTGGACGGAGAGCTTGTCGATCGGGCTGGCGACGTTGGCGATGTCCAGCTTGTTGTTCGCCGTGACCCAGTTGCCGAGCTTCGCGCGGCTGTTGACGTACTCGGCCGAGGCGAGGTAGGTCTGCACCGCCTGCACCTCGGGGCGGTCGGCGAAGCCGACGACGAACTCGCCCGCGCCGAGCACCGGCTTGCCCTTGGCCGTGTCGATGGCCGGGAAGTAGAACGCGAAGGCGTCGCCGTCCTCGGCCACCTTGGTGCCCTCGGGGAACTGGTTGGCGTAGAACGACGCCTGGCGGTGCATGGCGCACTTGCCGGTGGTGACCGGCAGGCCGGCCTCACCGAAGGCGGTGGTGCCGATGCTCTTCACCCCGCCGAAGCCGCCGTTCATGTACTTCTCGTTCTTCAGGATCGTGCCGGCCCGGTTGACGGCGTCGACGATCCGCGGGTCGTTGAACGGGATGGCGTGGGTGGTCCACTGGTCGTAGACCTCGGGGCCCTGCGTACGCAGGATGACGTCCTCGATCCAGTCGGTGGCCGGCCAGCCGGTGGCGTCACCGGACTCGATGCCGGCGCACCACGGCTTGATGCCGCTCGCCGCGATCGTGTCGCTGAGCTTGATCATGTCGTCCCAGCTGGTGGGGACGGTCCAGCCCTTCTCCTTGAAGAGCTTCGGCGAGTACCACACGAAGGACTTCACGTTGGCGCCGAGCGGCACACCGTAGAGGGTGCCGTTGACGGTGCCGTACTTCAGCCAGTCGGCCGGCATGTTCTGCTCGGCCATCGTCTTGGTGTCGGCACCGAGGGACTTCAGCTTGCTGGCGTCGGCGAACCGCTTGACCAGGCCCGGCTGGGGCACGAAGGCCAGGTCGGGCGCGTTGCCGCCGTCGACCCGGACCGGGAGCTGCGCCTCGAACTCGGCGTTGCCCTCGTAGTCGATCTCGATGCCGGTGCAGTCCTCGAACGTCTTCCAGGAGTTCCTGAGCAGATCGGCCTCGGCGTCACGGATGGACGCGTAGATGGAGACCTTCTTGCCGTCGTGGCCGTCGTACTTGTCGTATGCGGCGCACTCCGCGGAGCCCGCGTTGCTGCTCTTCTTGTCGTCGCCGGTACCGCAGGCGGTGGCGCTGAGCGCCAGCCCGAGTACGCCGGCGATCACGAAGGCCTGGCGTGGTCTGGTGAAGACCGCCATGCCGTCCTCCTTCCTAGCCGGCGCGGTCTCGCTGGTGACCCGTCGCCGGTCCGATTGGGCGTGCACACATGTAAGCGCTTGCATCCGGCTGGGTCCACCCCCTGCCAGACACGACCGAGTAACAATCCGGAAACCTGCCGGCTGCCTGGTGGGCGCGCTCCCGGGGCACGCTTCGGACTCTTTCGAAGAGTGACGATATCTGTCAGGCTGATGCCTACGCATCGAAGGTTTTCGACATAGGAGGAGCTGTATGCGAAAGCGGTGGATCAGCCTGCTGGTGACGGGTCTCTTGGTCGGGGGAGCGCTGGCGCCGGCGACGCCCGCGCTGGCCGCGCCGACCTTCAGGGTGCCCTTCCCGTGCGGGCAGACCTGGTCCGGGCAGACCCGGTCGGATCACAGCCCGGCGTACGCCATCGACTTCAACCGCACCGACGACGCCGGCGACCCGGTGGTCGCCAGCGCCCCCGGCACCGTCGACCGGGTCACCGACCTCGGCGGCACCAGCTACGGCAAATACGTCCGAATCAACCACGGGGGCGGTTACAGCACCTACTACGCGCACCTCAGCGGCTTCAACGTCTCGGTCGGGCAGACGGTCGGGTACGGCAAGGTCATCGGCTGGGTCGGCAGCACCGGGGGATCGACCGGCCCGCACCTGCACTACGAGCAGCGCCTCAACGGTGCCGACATCCAGGTCCGCTTCAACGGCAGCCTCGCGCTCTACTGGGGCACCAAGAGCTACACCAGTGGCAACGGGTGCTCGTCGGGCAGCGGCAACGGCACCGTCGACACCAGCGGCACGCCGCTGACCGTTCGCTCCGGTCCCGGCACCGGGTACGCCTCGGTGGGCACCGTCGCCGATGGCACCCGGGTGACCATCGCCTGCCAGACCAGTGGCACGAGCGTCACCGGCACCTACGGCACCAGCACGATCTGGGACCGCATCGGCGCCGGGCGGTTCATCGCCGACGCGTACGTCTACACCGGTTACGACGGTTACATCCCGAACGTCCCTCGCTGCTGAGGCAGCGGACGGCCGGTCTCCGGCGGGCGAGCGCCCGCCGGAGATCCGCCGGTCAGGCGTTCAGCCGCCAGATCGACAGGTTCAACGCGGCGGCGAAGGTGACCCACGCCCAGTAGGGCAGCATCAGCGCGGTGGCGACCCGGGAGACCCGGGTGAACAGCAGCACGGTGAGGCCGATCGCCAACCACATCAGCACGATCTCGGCGAACGCCAGTCCGTACTGCCCCGCGCCGAAGAACAGCGGGGTCCAGATGGCGTTGAGGACCAGTTGGGCGGTCCAGGCCCAGAGTGCGGGGGAGAAGCCGACCCGTCGCCACACCAGCCAGCCGGCCACCGCGATCAGTGCGTACAGCAGCGACCAGACCGGGCCGAACAGCCACGAGGGCGGCGCCCAGTCGGGCTGCCGCAGGCTCGCGTACTCGTCGGTGGTGCCCTGCACGCCCAGCCCGCCGATGGCGGCGGCGATGAAGACCGCCACCCCGAAGCCGACGAGGGCCCACCACCGGCGGCGGCCGGAGGTCCTCGGGGCGTTCTGAGATGTCTCCATAGTCAAGATGTTTCCGCGGATCGGCGGTGGCAAACCGCCGGACACGAAAGCGCCGGGATCGCTGCGGCCGGTGCCTCTGTCGGGAGGACGAAGCTCCGGTCGCGGCGACCCCGGCGGGTCCCGGTGTTACCGATGATGAGCGCTAATTGAAGATGCTGACACCACCCGGGCCGACCAACAGCCCGACGACGATGAGGACGATGCCCCACAGGATCTGCCGGCGGAACAGCGCGAGGATGCCGGCGACCACGAGTACGACTGCGAGAATCCAGAGAATCAGCTCCATGACCTCTGACTACCCGACTGGCCGATCGGGGAAACCTGGTCGGTGTCGAGTTGATCGCCAACGTGGAAGACGCTGTACGCCTGCTTGATCACCGGGTGTGCGACGTTGCGGACGCGTACCCCACCGGGGGTCGTGCCGCGCTCGGTCCCGGCGTGCGCGTGCCCGTGCACGGCCAGTGCCGTGGGCGCCGAGTCGATCGCCTGCCCCAGTTGGTACGACCCGAGGAACGGGTAGATCTCCAACGGTTCACCGGCCAGTGTGTCCGGCACCGGCGAGTAGTGGGTGAGCGCCACCAGCATGTCGCAGTCCAACGAGCGCAGCGCCGCACCGAGCCGGTCCGCGCTGTCGGTGGTGGTGCGGACGAACGCCTTCATCTCCGGCTCGCCGAAGTCACTCGCGCACCGGCCGGCGAACCCGCCGCCGAAGCCCTTCACGCCGGCGATGCCGAGACGACCACCAGCGCAGTCCAGCACGACGCCGTTGCCCTCCAGCACGGTGATGCCCGCGTCCTCCAGTACCTTGACCACCTGCGGCACCTGGTCACACTGGTGGTCGTGGTTACCCAGCACGGTCACCACCGGCACTGCCAACCCACCGAACTCCGTTGCCACGCAGCGCGCCTCGGCCTCGGTGCCGTGCCGGGTCAGGTCCCCGGCCAGCAGCAGCACGTCGGCACACTCCGGCAGCTCCTCCAACGCCGGTCGGAACCGACCGACGACGTCCTCGTCCAGATGCACGTCGCCCACGGCGGCGATCCGGATCACCATGGAACCTCCCTCAGGGCAGTTGCTCGATCTCCGTGGGCGCCTGCGCGCGGATCACCCCGATGTCGCTGGTGACCGGCACGTCCGGAAAGCGCTCCGACACCAGACGCAGGATCTCCTCCCGCCGGTGCGGGCTCTCCACCTCGCCGTAGAGCACGAGGGCGCGTTCCCGCCGGATCACGGTGATCCCCTGTTCGGCGACGGCGGGGTCCTCGACGAGCAACCGTTGGATCTCCGCTTCGACGTACTCGTCCGGTGGCCCGGTGTCGATGTCGCGATGGTGGGTCACGATGTCCCCTCTCCTGGTTGGGTGCCGGCGGCCGGCACCACCTCCAGCCGGTCCAGCAGCACCAGGAACGCCTCGGCGTACGGCGAGTGCTGCGTCTCCTTGCGTACCCGTTCCCAGTCGATCTGCTCCCGCAGCGAGCGGGCCAGCGGCAGGCCGCGGGCGAAGTCGCAGTAGTGCTGGGAGAAGCTGAGCAGTTTGTGCACCATCAGCTGGGTGGCGGACAGCACCGGCATGTGAATCGCGTCCACCGGCCGGATGACGGTGTCGGCGAACGTCTCCTCGGTCACCGGCGTCTCGATCGGCCGGTGGATCAGGTCCACCATCCGGCCGTCGTCGAAGACCTTGACCAGCCAGTCCTCCGGTGGGCGCTCGGCGACGAAACCGGCGGCCACCAGGGCCTGCAGCGCCTGTTCCACGTCCACTTCCCGGATCAGGAAGTCGACGTCGTGATCGCTGGAGTGGCCTCCGTGGGCGTAGACGGCGAAGCTGCCGCCCAGGGCGAACGGAATCTCGGACTGCTTGAGCACGGCGGCGACCTTCTTGAGGGTGTGCACAAGACTCTCGTCCCCGCGCTCAGCCATCTGGTTCCTCCGTCGTCGTGTTGGTGGACCGGCGGTTGGATTTCAAAGTCCGGTACCCGGCATTCCGGTCGGCCACACCTGCCGGTGTCGCGGTCGGGTGTCAACAGGGATGAAGCATGACAAACCTCGCGGGGCGGGTGCGTCGGTCGGATAATCTGTGGAGAGTGGCCAGATCATCGGGGATGCGACGACGCAAGGCCCGGTTGCGCACTGTCGCCCTGATCGGCATCGACGGTTCCGGCAAGACCACCCAGGCGCACCGGCTGGCCGACGCGCTGACCGCCGCCGGGCGACCCGCCAGGTACCGGCGCAACGCCAGTGGCCGGCGCTGGCTCGCCCGGCTCGCCCACCGACTCGGCCGGCCCGACGCGCAACGGCTCGTCGGGCGCGACGGCGTGCTGGCCGTGGAGTCGGTGCTGCGCTGGCTCGCCATCGCGATCGCCCTGATCAGCTGTCTGCTCACCGGCCGGACGGCGGTGATGGACCGCTACTCGGCCTGCCAGTACGCGAGCATCCGGGCGCACGGCGGGCAGCGCTGGGAGCGGCTCGCCCGGGCCGGCTACCGGTTGTTCCCGACGCCGCAGGTGACCTTCCTGCTCTCCGTCGACCCGGCGGAGGCATACCGGCGCATCGAGGAACGCGGCACCGATCACGAGACGATGGGGTGGCTGACCGCCGCCGACACCGCCTACCGGGCGCTGCCCGAGTACCCCACCTTCGTGGTGGTGGACGCGGGCCGCCCGGCCGAGGAGGTGACCGAGCAGATCCAGGCGCACCTGGAGACCTGGCTGCCGTCGTCCGCGCCGGCCGGGGACGACCTGGGGTCGGTGGCGGCTCAGGCCCGCCCGTAGACCGGAACGGTGGCGCCGCTGGTCGGGGCGGACTCGTCCGACGCGAGGAACCGGATCACCGGCGCGATCTCGGCCGGGGTCACCCAGCGGGAATGGTCGGCGTTGGGCTGCGCGGCCCGGTTCGCCGGGGTGTCGATGACGCTGGGCAGCACGGTGTTGCACCGCACGTGCTGCGACCGGTACTCCACCGCCACCGCGTTGGCGAAGGCCAGCACCGCCGCCTTGGCCGTCGAGTAGCCGGCCGCGCCCCGGAACGGGGCGATCGCCGCGCGGGCCGAGACGCAGACCACCGCGCCGCCGCCGGACGCCACCAGGTGCGGCAGCGCGGCCCGGGTGACCAGGTAGGTCGGCCGCAGGTTGACGGTGAGCATCCGTTCGAACTCCTCGACCGGGGTCTCGTGCACCAGCCCGCCGCTGGCGTACCCCCCGACCAGGTTGACCACCGCGCGCAGCGGCGCCGCCGGTTCGCCGAGCGCGGCCTCGACCGCCCGCGCCGCACCCGCCGGGTCGGCCAGGTCCGCGACCACCGGGACCACCCCCGCTGCCGCCGGCTCCGATCCGGGCCGGGCTTCCCGCTGCGGTACGACCACCCGCCAGCCCGCCTCGACGAACGCGGTGACGCCCCCCCCGCCGAGCCCGCCGGTACCTCCGGTCACCACCACGCTGCGCTCCGCCATACCCCCCACGCTAGCCCCCATCCACCCCCACCCCACGCTCCCGCCCCCGCCCTCGCCACCCCTGCGTCGATCATCAAGGTGTTGCCGTGACACGCCGGGCCTGAGTGGCAACAACTTCACGATCACCGTCTGCCGTGGGCAGAGGGGTTGGGCTGGTCGGGTGTTGGGGGCGCAGGATCGCTGCATGCGGATCCTCATCCTGGGTGGCACCCAGTTCCTCGGCCGGGCGACGGCCCGGCTCGCCGTCGAGCAGGGCCACGAGGTGACCTGCGCGGCAAGGGGAGTGTCCGGTGTCGTGCCGGCCGGGGCGCGGTTCGTCCCGGTCGACCGCGATGATCCGCAGGCGCTCGCCCCGCTGGCCGACGCGGGCTTCGACGCCGTGATCGACGTGACCCGCCAGATCAGTCACGCCCGGCACGCGCTCGCCGCGCTCGCCGACCACGTCGGCCACTGGTCGTTCGTGTCCACGATCTCGGTGTACGCGGACAACACCACCCCGGGCCAGAGCGTCGCGGACGCGCCCGTGCTGCCGGCCGCCCCGGCGGACGTGGACGGTCCGGTCGGCCCGGATCACCGCTGGTACGGCGAGTGCAAGGTGAGCATCGAGGAGCTGGTCCGGCGGCGGATGGGGGTGGACCGTTCGTTCATCTGCCGGCCCGGGTTGATCGTCGGCGCCGAGGACCCGAGCGACCGTTTCCCGTACTGGGTGCGGCGGCTGTCGGCCGGTGGTGAGGTGCTGGCCCCCGGAGCGCCGACCGACCGGGTGCAGTTCGTGGACGTCGCCGACCTGGCGGGTTGGTTGCTGCACGCCGCCGGCACCCGCCTCGGTGGCACGTACGACGGCATCGGACCGGCGATGACCCGGGCGGACCTGCTGGCCGGGGTCGCGGCCGGGCTGGACCTGGCAGAACCCGCCCTGACCTGGGTCGATCAGGAGTTCCTGATCTCCCACGACGTCCGCGAGTGGTCGGGGGAGCGGGCGCTGCCGCTGTGGGTGCGACTGCCGGAGTACGGCGGCCTGATGGACCGCGACGCCCGACCCTCTCTGCACGCCGGGCTGGCGGTCCGTCCGCTGCCGGACACCGTTCGGGCGACCGCGTCCTGGATGGCAGCGCATCCGGCCGCCGTACGGCAGGGTGGTCTCGACCCGGCGGATGAGGCGGTGGTCCTGGGGGAGTGGCAGGCTGTGCGGGACCGGTGATCCCGGCTGCCGACACTTTTCCCTACCGGACAGTCATAGTTGACGCTCACGCCTGGTGAAAGTAAGTTTCACCCGTGGCGAAGAGTCCGAAGATTTCTGCGAGTCACGAGCCCGGTGGACTGATCGTCCACATCAGTGGGTTGCTGCCATCGCTGTCGCCCGCCGAGCAGCGGGTCGCCCGGCTGGTCGTCTCCGACCCGGCGGCCGCCGCCCGGCGGACAATCACCGACCTCGCCACCGCAGCCGAGACGTCGGAGGCGACCGTCATCCGGTTCTGCCGTTCGGTGGGCATGGACGGTTACCCCCAGCTGCGCATCCGCCTCGCCGCCGAGGCCGCCCGGCGGATCGAGCCACCGGACGCCCGAGTGGTCGGCGGTGACATCCCGCCCGGCGCCGACCTCGCCCAGATCATCGCCACCATCGCGTTCAACGACGCCCGCGCCGTCGAGGAGACCGCCGAGCAACTCGACCCTGCCGTCTGCGAGCAGGTGGTCGAGGCGATCAGCGGCGCCGGTCGGATCGACATCTACGGCGCCGGCGCCAGCGGCTTCGTCGCCTCGGACTTCCAGCAGAAGCTGCACCGCATCGGGCGGATCGCCTTCTACTTCCCGGACGTGCACACCGCGCTGACCTCGGCCGCCCTCCTGGGCCGGGGCGACGTGGCGATCGGCATCTCGCACACCGGCACCACCTCCGACGTGATCGAGGTGCTGGAGCAGGCCCGCACGCGCGGTGCCGCGACAGTGGCCCTGACCAACTTCCCGCGCTCGCCGATCGCCGACGTGGCGGACTTCGTGTTGACCACGGCGGCCCGGGAGACCACCTACCGCTCCGGCGCGACGGCCAGCCGGCTGGCCCAGCTCACCGTGGTCGACTGCCTCTTCGTCGGGGTGGCCGCCCGCAACCGTGCCCGGGCCCGCAAGGCCCTGGAGGCGACCGCCGAGGCGGTCCAGTCGCACCGGGTGGGTGCCAACCGGAGGCGGGCATGACGGCCGGTGCGGAGATGCCCGCACCGCCCGCTCGCCCGACGGTCCGGGTGGGTGCTCCGACCGAACGGCGTAACCCGCTCAGCGTCGACCTGGACCTGATGTCGACCCGGGACGTGCTCACCGTGATCAACGACGCGGACCGGCGGGTGCCCGCCGCTGTCGCCGCGGTGCTCGACGAGATCGCCACCACCGTCGACCTGGCGGTCGAGGCGCTTCGCGGCGGTCACCGGGTGCACTACTTCGGTGCCGGCACCTCCGGCCGACTGGGCGTGATCGACGCGGCCGAGCTGGCCCCCACCTTCAACTCGCCCCGGCACTGGTTCTGCGCACACCTCGCGGGCGGCCCGGACGCCATGTGGCGGGCCGTGGAGGACGCCGAGGACGATGACCGGGGCGGCGCGGTCGAAGCGGCCAGTTGTGTCCGCGCCGGGGACCTGGTGGTTGGTCTGGCGGCCAGCGGACGCACCCCGTACGTCCTCGGGGCGCTCGCCGCAGCCGGCGCCATCGACGCCTCCACGGTGCTGCTCTGCGCCAATCCGGAGGCGGAGGCCGCCCGGTCGGTCGACGTGTTCATCGGGGTGGACACCGGACCCGAGGTGGTCACCGGGTCGACCCGGATGAAGGCGGGCACGGCGCAGAAGTTGGTGCTCAACACGTTCTCGACCGCCGTCATGGTGCGCCTGGGGCGGGTCTACTCGAACCTCATGATCGACATGGTGGCCACCAACGCGAAACTCCGCGGACGAATGATCTCAATTCTGGTCGAGGCCACCGGCTGCTCGGAGGAGATCTCCCGGCGGGCCCTCACCGAGGCCGACGGTGACCTGAAGACGGCGCTCGTCTCCCTCGTCTCCGGCGCCGAGATCGACGCCGCCCGGGCCGCGTTGGCCCGCTCGGCGGACCAGGTGCGCGGCGCCCTCGCCCTGCTCGCCTCCTAACGCCGCCCACCCCCGGGAAGCGAACGGGGCTTCGGATTGTTCATCTGGCCCGGGGGTAATAACACCCCCGTGGATGAACCGACCGGTTCACCGGTGCGTATCTGGCAGTGAGCAGGATCGCATCGTGGTGGTGACCCGGGTCGCTGTCCCCCGCGGCGGGCGGTGTTGCCATGGTGCGGTAACCCGTACGTGGTGCCCAATGGTGAGCCCACCCGATGGGGTGCTGACAGCAAACATGGACCGTGCTCTCAGCTACTACTCAGGCATTCGTGACACTTTCGACTCACGGCGAGGAATCCCCGACACGTCTCATCTGTTGTGTAGGTGTCAGCACCGATGGGCACAGCAGAAGTTACCAGGGGCTGACAGGCGTGGGAAATGGCAAGGAACCGGGCAACCGGCGCGAGCGAGGGGACCGTGGGCAACGTGGACAAGAACATCGGCATGCGAACCGACGAGGTTGCCGAGGAGCGCGACCTGGTCGGCGTCTACCTGCACGAGATCTCCCGGACGCCACTGCTGGACGCCGCCAAGGAGGTCGATCTCTCCAAGGCGATCGAGGCCGGCCTCTACGCCGAGCACCTGCTCGGTGAGGAAGCCGTTCCCGCCGGTGTCGACCGGGCTGACCTGGAGTGGCTGGTCGTCGAGGGGGAGCGGGCGAAGGACCTCTTCATCCGCGCCAACCTCCGGCTGGTCGTGTCGATCGCCCGGCGCTACGTACGCTCCGGGATGCCCATGCTGGACCTGATCCAGGAGGGCAACACCGGCCTCGTCCGGGCGGTCGAGAAGTTCGACTACGAGCGTGGATACAAGTTCTCCACCTACGCCACCTGGTGGATTCGGCAGGCGATCAGCCGGGCGATCGCCCAGCAGGAGCGCACCGTCCGACTCCCGGTGCACCTGGTGGAGGACGTCAACCGGATGCGCAACGTGGCGCGGCAGCTGACCCGCGAGTTGGGCAGCGACCCGGAGCCGGAGCAGATCGCCGCCTCCCTCGGCGTCACCGTCGAGCGGGTGAACGAGTTGCGCCGCTGGTCGCAGGACACCGTTTCGTTGGACACCCCGGTGGGTGACGACGGCGACACGAACCTCGGCGACCTGGTCGCCGACAGTGACGCGCCGTCGCCCGAGGACATCGTGCTCAGCGGCCTGGAGCGGCAGCGCATCGAGGGGCTGCTCAACCACCTCGACGACCGGTCCGCCGGCATCATGCGGGCCCGCTACGGGCTGGAGGACGGCCGGGAGCACTCGCTCACCGAGGTCGCGTCCCGGTTCTCGCTGTCCCGCGAGCGGATCCGGCAGTTGGAGATCCAGGCCCTCGGCCGGCTCCGTGAGCTGGCCCGGGCAGAGGGGCTGCAGGCAGCCTGACCTGGTAGTAATGACGGCGAACGGCCGGCGTCCGATAGGGGGACGCCGGCCGTTCGCCGTTTGCCGAGCGTGGTCAGCGAACCCGACCGTAGCCCTGGATGGGCATCATGTTCATGCCGCGCTTGAGCACGTTGCGACCGGCGCTGGGCGCGTCGATCACCTGGCCGCCGCCCACGTAGAGGGCGACGTGCCCGAGCCCGCTGTAGAAGACCAGGTCGCCGGGGCTCAGGTCGCTTCGCCCGATGTGGGTGACCGCGCTCCACTGCATCCGGGTGTTGTGCGGCAGGGACTTCCCGGCCGCCCGCCAGGCCGCCGAGGTCAGCCCGGAACAGTCGTACCCGTTCGGCCCGTCGCCTGCCCACACGTACGGCTTGCCGATCGCGCCGAACGCGTAGCGCACCGCTGTGCCGGCGGCACCGGACACGGCGGGCACGTTCTTCGCCTCGTTCTTCGCCGCCGTGGGCTCGGGTCGCTCGGTGGCGGCCCCGTACGCCTGCCGGCGCAGCTCGTACAGCCTGGCCAGGTCCTGCTCGATCTGCTTCTTACCCGCGGCGAGCTGGCGAGCCTGCGCGGCCTGCCGGGCCAGCGTGGCGTCCAGGCTGGCCTTCTCGTCGAGCAGTCGCTGCTGACTGGCGGTGAAGCCGGAGATGCTCGCCTGCCGTTGGCGGGTCAACTGTTCGACGGTGCCGAGCCGGTCCAGCAGCGTGGCCGAACCCCCGGGACGCAGCAGCGCGTCAGCGGTGCGCAGGCTGCCGCTCTTGTACGCGGTGGAGGCGATCTTGGCGACGTCGGCCCGGCTCTGCTCGACCTGCTGTTCGAGCGGGCCGATGCGGGCCTGTAATCGGGCCACTGCGGCCTCGTTCGTCTTGATCTCCTCACGCAGCTTGTTGTACGACTCGACGACCCGCTCCAGCTCCGCCGAGGACGTCTCGATCCGGCGGGTCAGCTCGGCGGGGGACGGCTCGGCCTGGGCCACCGCCGTCGGGGCGATCAGCGCGGCGGACATGCCGACCAGCGCCACGGTGCGCAGCAGATTTCTCAGGGATGACAAGAGCGAAAGGCCCCTCTCCCACGGCCGCCGGGGCTGCTGATGCCCGCGACGACACCGGCCGGGGCCATCCGGGCGGACGGCACTGGGCCGGACCGGCTCGCCCAACCTAACCCGGGACGGATGTCACTCGCAGTTGAAGCAGTGGCGAAAGTTGGCGGAGTTGCCGGTCGTGGCCGGTGTGTTGGGTGGCGTCATCGTGGCTGATGACGACTCAGAAGGGGCGGATATAGCCCTTTCCGAGGGCCACTGACGGATATGCGACTTTCGTCGTTCCCGGCGCATGCCGCCGGTTTCCTGGTCGCCATAACCGATAAAACCCGAAATGGATGCTGTTTCTCGGCGATGTCACCCGTCGGGGCGAGCTGTCGGGAGCCCGCAAATGCCCAGGTCGACTGGCAATGCCGAAACACAATGAAGTCCGGAGCCGGGAATCCCGTCGGCAGGTGGCGATGACTGTCACCGGCGGTCCACCCGGCCCACCGTCCCCTGCGGGAGGAACCGTGAATCGTGAAGGCGCAAAGACGCGACCGCCGCGAACGGTGCCGGGCGCCCGGTCGACCCTGCTGTACGCACGGCCCGGCATCATCGTGACCGTCGACCGGTTCACCGTCGGTCGCAACAGCTACCGGGTCGCCGACCTGACCCATCTGCGTACCACCCGAGGCCCGCACGACCGGATCGCCGTCCGTGCCGTCGTCCTCACCGCCAGCATGCTCGGCGGGGTGGGGGTGCTCCTCGGCTTCACCGGCGGTCTGCAACGTCTCACCGCCGAGGCGTACCTGATCCTCGGTGCGGTGTTCCTGCTCCCGGCCGCGCTCGCAGTGGTCGGTGACCGCTGGCGGCCGCCGCCCCACGAGCTGTGGGGGTGGTACCGGGGGACGGAGGTGCTGCTGTTCAGCGCCGACGACGAACGGCAGTTCGGCCAGGTCACCCGGTCGCTGCTGCGGGCCCGGGAGGTCAACCGCTACGGCGGCTGGGTCGATCCGCTCGCCGCAGCGGACCCGTGGCGGCCCAGCCGCTGACGCGCCCCGATCCGCCCAGATGATCCTCCGCCGGCTGACCAGTCTGGGCGGTGCGGACCCTTACGCCCCAGCAGGCCGTGTTTCGGCGCTTGACGCATCAGGCGTGAACTCACTGATCTTGAATATTGAAAACTGAAGATCCCCTCAGTATGTTGAGCGCGCCGCAGCGGCGGATCGATCAACACGGGGGCTGTTCATGGTCGTTCATGGTGGGCGTCGCACGCCCTTTTTGGGCATTCGTCGTCGTGGTTCCGCTCTGTTGGTCATGGCGCTCCTGCCGGCCTCGGTGCTCGTCCCACCTGCGGCTCCGGCCCGCGCGGCCGCGCCCACGCCCGCCGCTGCCTGCGTCGACGTCCAACCGGACGCCAAGAGCGCACGCGCGATGCTCGCCACCTGCGACCGGCAGGTGGAGATCCTGTCGGAGCGCACCGAATACGCACAGACATTCCTCAACCCCGACGGATCGCTCACCCTGGAGCAGAGCATCGAGCCCGTACGGGTGCGCAAGGGCGACTCGTGGGTGCCGGTGGACACCGCCCTCAAGGCGACCCCGGAGGGGCTCACCCCCAGGGCGTCGGTGCTCCCGATGGTCTTCTCCCCAGGGGGCGAGAACGCACCGCTGGCTCGCCTGCGTGACGGTGCGCGCGAGTTGACGATGTCCTGGCCCGGTCGACTGCCCGCGCCGGTGCTCGACGGTTCCACCGCCGTCTACCGCAACGTGCTGCCCGAGGTCGACCTGCGCGTGACGGCCGGCGCTCTCGGCTTCTCCGAGGTGTTGGTGGTGCACACCCGCAAGGCGGCGGCCAACCCGAAGCTCCGGTCCCTGCGCTTCGGCCTGGCCGGCAAGGGGGTGACTGTCAGTCCGGCGGCCGGCGGTGGTCTGGCGGCCCGCGACGGGAGCGGCCGGGACGTCTTCAGTGCGCCTGCCCCGCTGATGTGGGACGCCACCGTCGCCGGCGCGGAGCCGGACCTCGCCGGCCAGGGCGCCCGATCGAGCGACGCACCAGCCGGCACCTCCGGGGTGACCCGGCGCGCGGTGATGCCGGTGACGGTCGGCCGCGACTCCCTGACCATCGTGCCGGACCGGGCGATGCTGGACGACCCGCGCACCAAGCTGCCCATCTACATCGACCCGTCGTGGACCGGGGGGATTGCCAGCAACGCCTGGACGTCGGTGTGGAGCAAGCACAAGTCCAGCTCGTTCTGGCAGAACTCCACCGCGCTCCAGCGGGCGTCGACCTACGGCGGCGCCGGAGCGGGTCGGACCGAGGACTGCGACGGCTGCGCGGACCACATCATCCGATCCCTGTTCCGGATGAACACCAGCGCGGTCAAGGGCAAGATCATTAGCAAGGCGCAGTTCAGGATCGAGCAGCTCCACTCCTGGACCTGCAACCCGAAGTCCAACGCGAAACTCTGGCTCACCGGGAAGATCTCGTCCTCCACGACCTGGAACAACCAGCCGAGCTGGGACAGCAGCTACACCGCTCAGACGGCCGCCAACCGCAAGCTTGGCGGCGCACACGGCTGTCTGGGCAGCGGGACGATCGAGTTCGACGTCACCCGCATGGTCGACCGGGCGGCAAAGAGCGGCTGGGCGGACCTGACAGTCGGGCTGCGGGCGGTCGACGAGGGCACCAAGAACCAGTGGAAGCGGTTCAAGCACTCGACGCCGAAGCTGGCGATCACCTACAACACCAAGCCCAGCCCGCCGTCGGGACACAAGTCGGACGGTAAGCCGTGCGCCGTCGGCAGCTCCCGACCGTACGTGTTGAGCGCCACCCCGTACCTGTCCGTCAAGCAGGCCGACCCGGACAGCTCGCAGCAGTCCCTGACGACGTGGTTCTACTGGTGGCCGCTCGGCGGCTCGCGCAACGAGACCAACAAGATCTCCCAGGCGTCGGGCAACCCGTCCGCGGTGTCGAAGCAGATCCCGTCCGGCAGGTTGGTGGACGGCACCACCTACGTGTGGCAGGCGATCACGTCGGACGGCTCGGTCAACAGCGACTGGTCCGGCACCTGCGAGTTCACAGTGGACGCCACACCGCCGAAGGAACCCGGGGGCCTCAGCTCCACCACCTACAGCAACGACGGTACGCCGCGCGGCGGGGTCGGCGTGACGGGCGTGTTCACCGTGGCGCCGCCGACGCAGCGCGCGTACGAGGTGAAGGAGTACGCCTGGACCCTCGACTCGGGCGTGCTCACCGATGCGGTGAACGTGCCGGCCCAGTCGAATTTCGGTGCCTCGATCAGCGTCATTCCGTTGCACGACGGGGTGAACACCCTGCGCGTCTGGTCCCGGGACCACTCCGGTCGGTACTCGCTCGTCCCGGCGACCTACACGTTCAGCGTGCGGGCCGGGTCCGGTCCGGCCGCCCGTTGGACATTCGACGAGACCGGGAACACGGCTGTCGACGCCACCGGCCACGGCAACACTCTCACCCTGACGCCGTCGGGAACCCGGACGCCGGGTCGGGCCGGTGTCGGCACCGCGCTCAGCCTCAACGGCAGCACGACGGGTTCACTGACCGGAACGGTGATGACCCCGAACCCGGACACCGGCGCGGCCACCCCGGTCCGTACCGACGGAAGTTTCACCGTGGCTGCCTGGGTTCGGCTGCCGACCGTGCCGACCAGCGGCTACCAGGCCGTGCTCAGTGCCAACGGCACCCAGTCGCACGCCTACAGTCTGGGCTACTCCGGCGCGAGCCAGCGGTGGCGGTTCACCATGTCCGCCTCGGACACCATCAACACCACGCTGTACCACGTGCTGTCCAACTCGGCGGCCACCGCCGGCAAGTGGACTCACATCGCGGCGACCTACGACGGTGCCACGAAGAAGATGACTCTCTACGTGAACGGGGTGGCCCAGACCGCGACGACGACGCTGGTCGGCGGCTTCCACGCGACCGGCTCGATAACAGTCGGCAAGCGCAGGTGGGACGGCGCCGACGACGGGCTCTTCTCCGGTGCCGTCGATGACATCCGGGTCTACAACCTCGTCGAGACCGCGGCCAAGCTCGCCGCGTTGGCAGTGCCCCTGCAGCCGGCGGTCTCCTTCCCCAACGGCGCCGAGGTGACCGCCGGAGGGCAGCTCCGAGTCACCTTCAACGCCGGCGGCGACACCAACATCACGAAGTTCCGGTACAGCGTGGGCGACACCGCGCTGGGCAGCACGGCGAACGCGACGGCCGCCGGTGGGACCGCCACCGTCGACGTCGGCGTCGGTACCGTCACGGGAGAACGCCTGATCTACGTGGCGGCCCAGGACGACGGTGGCCGAACCGGCGCAATGACCCAGGCGTCGTTCACCGTCAAGGTGACGGCATTCGTCTACGGCACCGTCTACGACGACAACTGGCTGCCGCTGGCCGGTGCCACGGTGCGACTGGAACCAGGTGGCCCGCAGACGACCACCGGCCCCGAAGGGGCGTTCAACCTCGGCAACTTCGCGCCCGGGGCCTACACCCTCGTCGGGTCCTTCGGTGGCCGTTGCGGGCTGACCGGCACCAGCGGCCCGTGGGAGATCGACGGCCAGGGGCTCGGTGTCGACATCTTCATGCAGCGGTATCGCGACGACGAGGGGCACACCTGCGCCACCTCGGCGAAGCAGTTCATCGCCGCCGACACCGCGCTCGCGCTGACCGGTGACGACGCGGTCGGCGAGGTGGCACTGCCCTTCGCGTTCCCGTTCTACGGCCACGCGTACCGCAGCGCCTGGGTGGACACCAACGGTCTCGTCTCCTTCACCGACCCGGGTGGATCCCACCCGTACACCGGTGGCGCGCTGCCCGCCCCGGCCGATCCGAACGGCCTGCTCGCCCCGTTCTGGGACGACCTGGTTGTCGACGCCTCGGCGAGCGTGCGTACGGGGACGGTGGGAACCGGCGCCGACGAACAGTTCGTCATCGAATGGCGAAACGTGCATCGCAAGTCGTCGACCGCGCAGCGGCTCTCCTTCCAGGTCCTGCTGGCCGCCGACGGCACCGTCACCACCAACTACGACCAGCTCGACAACGACGCTGAGCGTGGGGCCAACGCGGTGGTGGGGATGGAGGCACCCGGTGGCGACGACGGCCTGGTGTATTCGGCGGCGACTCCAGCACTGGCCACCGGTCAGGCGATCACCTTCGCGGTTCCGGTGACGGCCGAGCCGTTGGAGAAGCACGATCTCTCCGGCACCCTCGTCGACCCGGCGGGCAACCCGGTGGTCGGCGCGACCGTCACCCTCGACCCGACCGGTCTGGCCACCACCACCGGCGCCGGCGGGGCCTGGAGCTTCACCGACGTGGTCGCCGACAGCTACACCATCTCGTCGTCGCAACACAACAGGTGTGGCCCGTCGGCGGAGAGCCAGGTCGACCTGACCGAGGACACGGTGCGGGCGCTGCAACTCGCCGTCGACTACGGCAGCCTCGGCTACAGCTGCGTCGTCGGCGCGTCCGGCTATGTCACCGCTGACACGCCGCTGACCCTGACCAACGGCACCGCGCAGGTGAACCTGCCGTTCCCCTTCACCCTGCACGGCAAGACCTACACCACGGGCTGGGTGGACACGAACGGACTGATCAGCTTCGACGCCGCCCCGATCACGGTCATCAACCCCGACATGCCGAGGGTCGACGCGCCGAACTCCGTCATCGCCCCGTTCTGGGACGACCAGCTCCTGATGGGATCGGCCAGCGTGATCCGTACCAAGACCATCGGCACCGCGCCGAACCGCACCTATGTGGTCGAGTGGTCCAACATGTCGCTGCAGACGTTCACCGCGAGCTACAACGTCAGCTTCGAGGCGACGCTGCACGAGGACGGACGGATCGGCTTCCACTACGGCACGCTCACCAACATCGTCCAGAAGGGCTCCAGCGCCACCATCGGCATCGAGAGTGCCTCCGGCTCGGTCGCGGAGGTCTACTCCTTCATGGAGCCGGCGGCCGTCAGCAACGGGTCCATCACCTTCACCCCGGCGCCGCCGGGATCGATCAGCGGCACCCTGACGACGGCCGGAACGGGGGAGCCGATCGCCGGCGCCACCGTCACCCTCGACCCGGGCGGGCGCACGACGGTCACCGCGGCCGACGGTGGTTACCAGTTCGCCAACGTGCCCATCGGCGAGCAGGTGGTGGCCGCGGTCGGCACCGACAACCGGTGCGTCGGGCAGTACGCCCGTCAGTTCGTCAACCATCCCGGTGGTGGCACCCAGGACCTCGATCTCTCGGTGATGTCCAACGGTGACGAGTTCGGCTACTCCTGCACCACCGGACCGGTCACCTTCATCCCGGGCGACGTGGTGGAGACGTGGCGCGGTGACGACAAGGTCTGGCAGAAGACCGCGCCCTTCCCGATCGCCCTCTACGGGGAGACGCACACCTCCGCCTGGATCAGCGCCAACGGCCTGATCAGTTTCAGCAGCCTCGACGGCATCGACACCGACAAGCCGATGCCAACCCCCCTGCCGTACGACGAGCCGGGCGGGACGATCGACAACGCCGTGTACGCGTTCTACGACGACTGGGGAGTCGACGCATCCAGCGCGATCGCCACGAAGGTCAGCGGCACGGCCCCCAACCGGCAGTGGGTGGTCGAATGGCGCAACGTGTACCGCTCCGGCAACAAGGCGTACCGCGCGTCGTTCGAGGTCATCTTCAACGAGAACGGTGACATCTCGCTGGCCTACGCGGACATCGACCCCGCTGACGCCCGGGAGCGCGGCGGTCAGGCGACCATCGGCATCGAGAACGCCGCCGGCAACACGGCCTTCCAGTACCTGCACCGGGAGGCCCGGCTCACCAGCGGCCAGGGCGTCACCTTCCGGCCCAGCCCACCCGGGCAGGGCACGGTGTCCGGCACGGTCAGCTGTCAGGGAACTCCGGTGGCCGGCGTGACAGTGGCGGTCGCCGGAAAGACCGCCGTCACCTCGGCGACGGGCAGCTACCAGGTCACGAGCGTCCCCAGCGGCTCGTACGCGGTGATCGCCACCAGCGCCACCGGTACCTGCAACGGTTCCTCGGTGCAGCACGCCACGGTGAGCGCCGGTGCCGATCGGGTCGTCAACTTCCCGACGGCGGCGACTCCGGCCGGCGCCGGCTACACCATCGCCGAACAACCGATCACCTACACCCCCGCGGACGGCACGGTCCTGTCCCTGAGCGGTGACGACCGGGACACCCGGGTCGACCTGCCCTTCCCCGTCACGCTGTACGGGCAGTCGGTCAGCTCGGCCTGGGTGGACACCAACGGGCTGGTCAGCTTCGCCAACCCGGAGGAGCCGTTCCCGTACCCCTATCCGATCCCGTCGGCGGGTAGCCCAGCAAGCGGCATCTACCCGTTCTGGCATGACTGGGTGGTCGACTCCTCGGCCAGCGTCCGGACCGCGCTGCGCGGTGCGGCACCCAACCGGCAGTTCGTCATCGAGTGGCGCAACGTGCACTCCTACGAGGACCCCAACAGTCGGGTCACCTTCCAGCTGATCTTCGACGAGGCGGGCGGATACAGCTTCGCGTACGCCGACCTCGACGGGACGTTCCTGGAGCGCGGTGGCGCGGCGACGATCGGCATCGAGGGTGCCGACGGCACAGCAGCTCTTCAGTACACCCACCGGCAACCGGTACTCCGTGCCGGCCTTGGCCTACGGATCAACCCACCCGCTTCCTGACCACAGCCGGTTCCCGCAACTGCCGTAGCTCCTCGGACCCTTCCGGAGGTAACCCGGTGCAGTCGAGCCTGCCCACACACGGGCCCGTGTCGTCGTCCACAACCAGCCGAACCTGGGCATTCTTCGTGATGCTTCTGGTGGCGGCGCTAACTGCCACGACGTTGTTCGTCCCACCGGCTCGGGCAGCGGCACCGGAACCCTTCGCCGCACCGAAGGCGGCGAAGGTCAAGGCGGTACCGGTGCGTAGCGCACCCGCCGGCAAGGCGCCGGCCACGGCGGCGGTGCCTGAGGCGTCCGCGCAACCGGCCCCCCGGTGGCCGTCGGCGGGCACCGCCGAGGTCGACCTGCCCGCGGCACCGGCGCAGGGCCGGATGGCCTCGCCAGCCCGAGCCGGCACGCTGCCGGTGCGGGTGAACCGTCCCGAGGCCACCGCGCGCGGTGCCAGCTCGGTGCCGAGCCGGGTCCGGGTCAGCGTGCTCGACCAGCGGGCCGCCGAGCAGGCCCGGATCCGCGGGGTCCTGATCCGGGTCGCCCGGGCCGACGGCGCCACCGGTCGGGGCACCGTCGAACTCGGCGTCGACTACCGGGCATTCGCCACCGCGTACGGTGCCGACTGGGCGAGCAGACTTCGCCTGGTCTCCCTGCCCGCCTGTGCGCTCGGCAGCCCGGAGCGCCCGGAGTGCGCCGGCACAGTTCTGCCGACTCGCAACGACCTCGCCGCGCGGACAGCGACGGCCGCCGTGCCGGTCGAGCCTCGGCTGACCGAGAAGGGCGGCCTCGACCTGGCCGCGCAGGGAAGTCTGTTCGCCCTGACCGCCGGTCCCTCCGGTGCGGCCGGCGACTACGGTGCCACGAGTCTGTCCCCGTCGGCGACCTGGTCGGCAGGTAGCAGTTCCGGTGACTTCACCTGGTCGTACCCGATGCGCAACCCCCCGGGCCTGAACGGCCCGACGCCGGAGATGAAGCTGTCCTACTCCGCGCAGAGCGTCGACGGCCGGCACGCCGCCTCCAACAACCAGCCGTCCTGGGTGGGCGAGGGGTTCGAGTTCGTCCCCGGTGACTTCATCGAACGGCGCTACCGTTCCTGCGGTCAGGACATGGACGGCGACAGCAACAACAACGCCACCAAGACCGGTGACCTGTGCTGGGAGACCAACAACGCGACGCTGTCGTTGGGCGGCTCCGGCGGTGAGCTGATCTACAACGCCACCGACGGGTACTGGCACCCGCGCCGCGACGACGGCACCCGGGCCGAGCGCATCGTCGGTGGGACGTCGTACGGCAACGGTGACAACGACGGTGAGTACTGGAAGGTCACCACCACCAACGGCACCCAGTACTGGTTCGGTCGGCACAAGCTGGCCGGCTGGACCAGCGACAAGGCGGTGACCAACTCCACCTGGACGGTCCCGGTCTTCGGTAACGACCCCAACGAGCCCTGCCGGGGCTCCAGCTTCGCCGCCTCGGACTGCATGCAGGCGTGGCGGTGGAACCTCGACTACGTCGTCGATCCGCACGGCAACACCATGTCGCTCTGGTACGCGAAGGAGTCCAACGGGTACGCCCGCAACAACAGCGCTGACGACGTCGCCTCCTACACCCGGGGCGGCTACCTGACCCGGATCGAGTACGGCACCGACAACCGCACCGAGGTCGGCGGTGTCCGCACCGATTCGCTCTACCGTGGCGTGGCCGCGCCGATGCGGGTGGAGTTCACCACGGCGGACCGCTGCCTGAACGACTGTTCCCAGCACGACGCCGCCCACTGGCCCGACACTCCCTGGGACCAGGAGTGCACCGGCGACTCCTGCCTGATCGGCGCGCCCACCTTCTGGTCGAAGAAGCGACTGTCGGCGGTGACCACCCAGGTCCGCGATGGCAGCGCCTACCGCAACGTGGAGCGATGGACGCTCACCCACACCTTCCCGGACCCCGGTGACGGCACCAGGGCGGGCCTGTTCCTGAAGAAGATCTCCCATCAGGGACTGGTCGGCACCACCACCTCAATACCGGACATCGAATTCACCGAGACGCAGCTCAGCAACCGGGTGGACACCATCGACCACTCGGCCGCGATGAACTGGATGCGTCTCGCGGCGATCCGCAGTGAGAGCGGTGGCACTGTGAACGTCACGTACTCCGATCCGGACTGCGTCATCGGATCCCGGATGCCCAGTGCCGCGCACAACAACACGTTGCGCTGCTACCCGGTCCGCTGGACACCGGAGGGGTACCCCAACCCGGTCACCGACTGGTTCCACAAGTACGTGGTGACCACCATCTACGAGATCGACCACACCGGTGGCGTACCACCGAACGGCAGCCCGCGAACCGCCTACAAGTACAGCTACCTCGGCGATCCGGCGTGGCACTACGCCGACGACGACGGACTGATCGGGAAGAAGGACAAGACCTGGTCGGTGTGGCGGGGCTACGAGAAGGTCGGTGTCACCGTCGGTGACCCGGGCGAGCAGACCTACGTCGAGACGAAGTACTTCCGCGGCATGCACGGCGACAAGCAGCCGTCCGGGACCCGCAACGTGCCGGTGACCGGAACAGGCGTGCCGACGGTGAACGACGAGGACGCCTACGCCGGCATGGAGCGGGAGAAGACCACGCACAACGGTCCCGGCGGCCCGGTGATCTCCCGGGAGGTCAGCGAGCCGTGGCAGTCCGCCGCCACCGCCTCCCGAACCATCAACGGCGACCTTGTCGAGGCGCGATTCGTCGACGTCTCCGGGAAGCACAACCGGGTGACCCTGGACGCCGGACGCGGCGAGCGGGTCACCTCGCAGTACACCACCTTCGACGGCGACGGCCTGCCCACCCGGGTGGACGACCGGGGTGACACCGCCAAGACCGGCGACGAGCAGTGTGTGAAGACCGAGTACGCGAACAACACCACGAACTGGCTGATCGGTCAGCCGCACACCCGGTCCACCTACGCGGTCAGCTGCGCCGACGCCACCAACCCGACCACCCTCACCGCGGACAAGGTCATCTCGGTTGATCGGATCTCGTACGACGGCAACGCCCACGGAGTCGCGCCGACGCGGGGTGAGGTCAGCCGGAACGAGGAGATGTCGGCCTGGACCGCTGGCGTCCCGTCATTCGTGACGGTGTCCCGGGCGGCGTTCGACGCGTACGGCCGGGTCACCGAGACCTGGGACGCGATGGACTTCCGGTCCACCACCACCTATACCCCGGCGAGCGGTGGTCCGCTGACCAAGACGGTGGTGACCAACCCGCTCAGTCACACCACGACCAGCGAACAGGAGCCGGGGTGGGGGCTGGCCACCAGAATCACCGACGCGAACGGCAAGGTGACCCAACTCGCTTACGACGGACTCGGTCGTCTCACCGGCGTCTGGAAGCCGGGCCGGGACAAGGCGACGCAGTCGGCGAACACCAGCTACGAGTACCTGATCCGGGCCGATGCCCCGTCCGTGATCACGACCCGTGCGCTCAACCCCGCCGGTAACCAGGTCACCGCCTACGAGCTGTACGACGGGCTGTTGCGCAAACGACAGACCCAGGCGGCCTCGCCGTCAGGGGGGCGGCTGCTGACCGACACGTTCTACGACACCGCCGGCAGGGAGGCGACGTCGTACAGCGCCTACCACGCGTCGGGCACACCGGGCACCACCCTGGTCACCGCCACCGAGAAGGCGTTCGTGCCGAGTCAGATGCGCACCGAGTACGACGGCGCCGGCCGACCTACCGCATCGATCTTCCAGCCGTACGGTGTCGAGCGCTACCGCACCCGCACCTACTACGCCGGTGACCGCGTCGACGTCACCCCGCCGTCCGGCGGAACGGTCACCTCCAAGGTCGGCGACGCGTTGGGCCGCACCGTGGAGCTGCGGCAGTTCCACGGCGCCACGCCCACCGGCAGTTACGAGTCGACGTGGTACCGGTACGACGCCAAGGGTCAGTTGGACCGGGTGACCGACCCGGCCGGCAACCACTGGACGTTCGGGTACGACGCACGCGGTCGCCAGGTGAGTCGGAACGACCCGGACAAGGGCTCGACGACCATGACCTACGACAACGCCGACCGGGTCACCTCCAGCACCGACGCCCGCAGCAAGAAGCTCGTGCACGTCTACGACCCGCTGGGTCGTAAGCGGGCCACCTACGAGAACCAGGTCGGTGGGCCGCAGCGGGCGGCGTGGGTCTACGACACCCTCGCCAAGGGGCAGCTCTCCCAGAGCACGCGGATGGTCGGTTCCGCGCCGTACCAGGTGAAGATCACCGGTTACACGGACGCGTACCAACCCACCGGAACGCAAGTGATCATCCCCAGTTCGGAGACGGGGCTCGACGGCACCTACAACTTCGCCTACACCTACAACGTGGACGGCAGCGTCGCGTCCTCGGCCTACCCGCAGACCGGCGACCTTCCAATCGAGACGGTGTTCAACCACTACGACCCGGTCAACGGTCTGCCGAAGCAGATGACCACGCTCTACGGCGCGCAACCGCAGTCCAGCTACGTGGCGGACACGGACTACAACGCTCTCGGCAAGGTCGACCAGTACGAGATGTACACCGGCCTCTACTCGGAGACCGGGTCGCGGTTCTTCCGTTCCTTCTCCTACGAACTCGAGACCGGCCGGCTGACCGGTAGTCGCACTGACCGGGACTCGGTCGCGCCGCACACCATCACCGACGTCCGTTACAGCTACGACGAGGTCGGCAACATCAAGAAGATGTCCGACCTCGCTGCGGTCGGCGGGGCGGACAACCAGTGCTTCAGCCACGACTTCCGGGGGCAGTTGACTGAGGCGTGGACCCCGTCGAACGGCGACTGCGACGCGGCACCGACAGTGGCCACGCTGGGTGGCCCCGCGAAGTACTGGCTGAAGTGGGACATCGACCCGGCGGGGCGTCGCATGACGGAGATCGACCGTGCCGCGCCCTCCGGTGAGCGGACGACCAGCTACACGTACGGGTATCCGGCGGGCGGATCGTCGCTGCCGCACGCGCTGAACGGCACCAGCACCACTGTCAACGGTGTCGTCACCGAGACGGCCGCGTACACGTACGACGAGGCGGGCAACACCCTGACGCGGCCGACGCCGACCGCGGGAAAACAGACCCTGACCTGGGACCCGGAGGGGATGCTCGCCACCAGCACCGACAGCACCGGAACCACCAGCTACGTCTACGACGCGGACGGCAACAGACTGATCCGCAAGGACCCGACCGGCAAGACGTTGTACCTCGCCGGCCAGGAGTTGCGGTACCGGAACTCCGACCAGAGCAAGACCTGCACCCGCTACTACACCTTCGCCGGCCAGGCGGTCGCCTCACGTACCACTGCCGGCCTGGTGTGGCTGGCGAGCGACCACCAGGGCACCGCCCAGGTCTCGGTGCGAGAGAGCGACCAGCAGGTCACCGTACGCCGGCAGACCCCCTACGGCACTCCGCGCGGCGGCCAACCGGCCTGGCCGAACAGCAAGGGTTTCGTGGGTGGGACGGTCGACAACACCGGCCTCGTCCACCTGGGCGCGCGCGAGTACGACCCGGTGATCGGCCGCTTCGTCAGCATCGACCCGGTGTTCAACGAGGACGCTCCGGAGCAGATGAACGGCTACGCCTATTCGGGCAACAGCCCCATCACCCACTCCGACCCGAGCGGACGGGAGCCCGGCGGCAGTTGGATGTACGTCGGCAGTGACCGGTGGACCAGCACCAAGGGTGGCTACCGCTACCACTTCCGTGCCGACTACTACCTGTTCTGCCGATATGGCGGGTCGCAGTGCCTGGGCGGGGTCGGCGGCACGGCGTACTGGATCCCGATGCAGTACGCCGGCCTGCCCGGCGTATGGCTGGTGGCCCGCGTGGTGGTGCACGTCTGGCGAGTGGCGCTCAACTTCTCCGGACCGGTGGCTGGCCCGGCCAGCAGCCCGAAACCCCGGGTGCAGATCCCGACGACGCCGGCCTGCCCGACAGTGCCGGTGCCGGCGAAGCCCGAGGGTGAGCTGGACGGCCCGACGTGCAAGTTCCGCGACTTCAAGTGCCTGTTCAGCGGCGGTGAGGGCGCCAAGAAGTGGTGGCGCGGTAACCGCGACTGGGTCACCGGCACCGTCGGAACGCTCGGCGTGGGTATCTGCATCGTCGCCACCGCCGGGGTCTGCGCGGTCGCCGGTGCCGTCGGCCTCGGGGTCGCCCTCGGCGGCCGGATGCTCGACGTCCAGTCCTCGAAGAGCGGTTGGACCCAGGACAACGTCGAACGGATGTTCACCGGTATGGCGATCGACTATGCCTCGTCCAAGATCCCAGGCGTGCGGCTGTTCAAGACAACCCGTTCCGGGGCGACAGTCCATGCTCCACGCAGCGCCCGCAACCCGACCCAGGACTACAGCCTGACCTGGCGGCAGCAGTTCAAACCGGGCGGCACCTGGGACGGCGGAGCGATGCTGGCGGGCGGAGGCCGCACTGCCGGACAACTCGGTTGGTGGGGGGTGTCGGCACCCGGCGGCATCGCACCCTGGCAACAGGACATTCCGTTCACCGATCCGCTGAAATGGTGAACCGCGGTCAGTAGCTGGCAACCGGTCGGGGTCGTGGCGGCCCCGACCGGGCTATCGTGAGTCCCTCGATGGGGAGGCGTGGATGGGAAAGCAGCGGGTCGGCGTTGGCGCGCGCGGCAGCGGCGCCGGGCGCGTCCGATTCAAGGTCGGCCTGATGGCCGCCGCCTTCTTGCTGGCAGGCGTCGCCCTGCTCGGCGGTTCGCTCGGTTATCGGTGGCACGTCTCGGCCGAGGCTGACCGGTTGCAGAGCGATGGCGTGCCGATCACTGCCACCATCTCTGACCGCTCCGGTGGCGGCGGCCGAGGCAGCGGCATCGACCGCATCGAGATCAATTATCTGTTCGACGGGGTGCAGTACGAGAAGTGGATCCCGTGCGCCGGTCTGACGGGTTGTCACAGCACGCCGGGGCCGCAGGTGACGATCCGGGTCGACCCCGCCGATCCGGAACTGTTCGTGGCCGAGAACGGCCACACGAACGGTTCGCTGTCGTTCCTGATGTCGTGGACGCTGATCCCGATCGGCGCGGTGCTGACCATCATCGGCGCCGGTCTGCTGTTCGTGGTGGTGAAGGACAAGGACAGCTGGGCCTGAGCCAGGTTCGGGGATCGCCGAGAGAGGACACACCAATGGCGCGAAAGACCAGGCAGGGCGGCTGGCGACCGCCAGCCGCCCGCAACCCCGCGGCGTTCGCCGTGTCTGTCGGCGGGGCGGTGCTGATCCTGGTGGGTCTGCTGACCGACGCGATCGCCCTGGCCGTCATCGGCGCTGCCCTGGCGGTGGCGGGGTGGCTGATCGCCCGGCGCGCCCGCTGACCGACGGTGCGTCAGTCGCCGACCGTCTGCGTCAGCTGGCGACCGTCTCCGGGGTGCGCTGCACCGGTCGGGCCAGCCACCCGCTGACCCGGCGCTCGGCGTAGAACGAGACGAACGGCACGGTGCCGGCCAGCATCACCAGGAGCATCCGCTTCAACGGCCAGTCGGCCCGCCGGCTCAGGTCGAACGCGGCCACCAGGTAGATCATGTAGAGGAAGCCGTGCGCCGGCCCCACCGTCTCCACGACGACCGGGTTGTCGAACGCGTACTTCAGCGGCATGCCGATCACGACCAGCAGGATCAGCACCACGCCCACGATCCAGGCGATCACGCGGTACCGGGTAAGGGCAGCGCCCACCTTTGTCCGTCCTTCCGAGCCCGGCTCAGCCGGGATAGTCACCGGGCCGGGCGCCCGGATTGGCGTTCAACCATGACAGGTAGTGGTTGTAGGCGGCCAGGTCGGTGTCCTCGCCGACGTCACCGGTGGCCGGCACCCGGGACACCCGCACCGGTCGGCGTACCGCCGGTCGGGACCCGGTGGTGACCGCCGGCGCCGGCTCGACGGCCGGGTCCGCGGGCGGTGCGTCGACCTCCGCCATCCTGCGGCGGGCCAACTTCACCTCACGCCACCAGACGTAGACCACGAAACCGGCGAAGATCGGCCACTCGACCGCGTACCCCCAGCTCAGGCTGTTGCCGGCGGCGGCCCGGCTGATCTGCCACCAACCCAGCCCGAGGAAGCCCACGACCAGCACGACCATGGCCACGTGGCGCGCGATCCACGCCGGAGTCCAGAGCCGCCTCATGGCATCGAGGGTACCGGGGACGCCGCCGGTCTCCGACACCGTGTCGTAGTTGTCGCCTCGTCGGCGTGGTTTGGCATCACCACGCCTGGGCAATCGTCTAGACGCCAGCCCAAACGAGATCAAGGGGGGCGATCATGACCGGATCGGTACGTGAGGACGGCTTCGCGTCCAGTGATGGCGCGGATGTGAGCCCGGAGCAGCGGGTGCCCGAGTGGGGCGGCGATGAGCTGGCCGACCCGGCCGGCGCTCCCGGTCTCGACGGCGAGCTGCTCGGCATCGACCCGACGGAGCTGACCGACGAGGACCTGATCCGCGAGATGCACAGTCTGCACCGCACCCGCCTGGACACCCTGCGGCACGCTGCCGACTCCGCACTCGCCAACCACCTGCGACGCACGGCGGAGCTGGAGACCGAGTACCTGGCCCGCCACCCGGGTCGCGAGGTCGATCCCAGCCGCCTGCGGGACGCCTGATGCCGGCGCGCGCCGTACGCGGCATGTCCGCGCCACCCGAGGTGGTCTTCAGCACGGCCACCGACCCCGACCGTGCCTCGGCCTGGCTGCCGGAGCCACTGCGCGGCGACGGCAGCCCGGCCGCGGAAATCAACGGCGACGAGCTGCGTGCCCGGTGGGGCGACACCGACGACTGGTCCGCCGAGATCCGGGTCGAGCCGGCGGATTCCGGTGGCGCCCGGATCGAGCTGGACCTGGCCGACGGGTCGGGCGGGCCCGGGCCGGACCAACTGGCCGACCAGGCGCTCACCAACCTGGCACGCGAGGTCGCCGACAACCTCCAGGCCGGCTGAGCCGGCCACAGCGGGACGCCGCTCCCGCCACCACCACGACACGTGAGGAGATCGGGTGAGCGACACTGGCCTGCGACAGAAGGCGGCCCGGCTGCGCCGGGCGTACGCGCCGCACGAACACCGGCCGCTCGGCGGCTACCTGGTGGCGATGGGCGCCTACGCCGGGGTGACCGGTGCGCTCGCCGGCCTGGTCAAGGCGACCGGTCGGCCGGTGCCGGAACGCCCCGCGCCGTCCGACGTGGTGCTGCTCTCCATCGCCACGCACAAGCTGAGCCGGCTGCTGTCCAAGGACGCGGTGACGAGCCCGCTGCGGGCGCCGTTCACCCGCTATGACCGCCCGATCGGCAGCGGCGAGGTGATGGAACAGGTCCGCGACTCGGGCAGCCCGACCCGGCACGCCATCGGCGAGTTGCTGAGCTGCCCGTTCTGCCTGGCCGTGTGGGTGGCCACCGGGCTGACCGGTGGCCTGGTCCTCGCGCCCCGGCTCACCCGCCTGGTGGCCACCGCGCTGACCGCGGTCGCCGCGTCCGACTTCCTCCAGATGGCGTACGCGACGGCCCAGCAGGCCGCCGAGGGCGGGCACGACGACGACTGATCAGCACGCACGAGAAAGGGGGCCGGCGGAAATCGGCCCCCTTTCTCGTACCCCTCAGCGCTGCATGCCGGACCAACCGTGCGGCGACTCCGGCTCCCGTTCGTGCTCGTCCGCCCCGGTGATGATGTCCCGGTCCACCGCCGTGCGGTCGTGCTCGTTGGCGAAGTCCGGCTCGGGCGTGGTGTCAGTGCCCTTCGGCGGCTGACCCAGCGCCGGCACCTTCTCGTCGTGGTCCTCGTCGTGGTGCGTCATGTGGTGTCCCTTCTGCTGTCGCTCACGCGGCGGAGCTGGCACAGGCGCTCAGCCGATGGAACCACCCAGCAGGTCGCTGGCCTCGTCCACCGCGTACTCGCCCTCGGGCAGCGCGTCGATCCGGGCGAGCAGGTCCGGCGGGAGTTCGGCGGCCACCGCCTTGCGGTAGATGTCCGCCTGGGTGACCCGTTCCTGCCCCCGGTAGAGGTCGTCGAGCAGGTCGTCGAGGGCCCGGGTGTCCGGCTCGCCGGCCACTGATGCGTCGTCGGTCACGTCGATCAGCTACCCCGGGCGGAATCGGTCAAACGTCACGCCAGCGGGCCGGCCGTCGCCCCCGGACGGGTTCGAGGGGCAATCGACAGCGCCGCCCCCGGCCTTGTGGGCCGGGGGCGGCGCTGGTGTCGGTGTGCAGGTCGCCTCTCGGCGAGTGGCGCTACGCGGCTCCAGCCGGACGGTATTCCGCGAAGGCTATTTAGGTGAGGCCCGGGGACACTGGGCACACCGACACCCCAGTCAACGAGCCGACCCCCGCTCGTGTTCCGTGCGGCCCGGTGTCGGCGGTCACACCGTCGTCGGCACTGTGGCCCGCCGGGCCCGCACGGCCGAGGCGAGGTGGTCGAGCACCTCGGCGGTGTCGTCCCAGCCGAGGCAGGCGTCGGTGACCGACCGGCCGTACTCCAGCTGCCGGGTCGGGTCGAGCTCCTGTCGGCCGGGCAGCAGGAACGACTCCAGCATCACGCCGGTGATCCCACGCTGGCCGGCGGTGAGTTGCGCTGCCACGTCCGCGGCCACCAGCGGCTGGTTGCGGTGATCCTTGCCGCTGTTGGCGTGACTGGCGTCGATCACCAGCCGCTCCGGCAGGTCGGCGGCGCGGAGCAGATCGAGCGCCCCGGCGACCGACGCGGCGTCGTAGTTCGGCCGGCCGCCCCCGCCGCGCAGCACCAGGTGCCCGTCGGTGTTGCCCCGGGTGTGCATGATCGCCGGGGTGCCGGAGAAGTCGATGCCGGGGAAGACGTGCGGAACCCCGGCGGCGCGGATCGCGTCCACCGCCGTGCCGATGCTGCCGTCCGGGCGGTTCTTCATGCCGATCGGCATGGACAGACCGGAAGCCAGCTGCCGGTGCACCTGGCTCTCCACGGTACGGGCGCCGATCGCGCCCCAGGCCACCGTGTCCGCGATGTACTGCGGGGTGATCGGGTCGAGGAACTCGCAACCCACCGGCAGGCCGAGACGCAGCACGTCGAGCAGGAGCGCCCGCGCCAACCGCAGCCCGGTGTTGACGTCCCCGCTGCCGTCCAGCCCCGGGTCGTTGATCAGGCCCTTCCAGCCGACCGTGGAGCGTGGCTTCTCGAAGTAGACCCGCATGACGATCAGCAGGTCGTCGGCCAGCCGGTCGGCCGCCGTCCGCAGCCGCTGCGCGTAGTCGAGGGCGGCGGCCGGGTCATGCACCGAGCAGGGACCGACCACCACCAGCAGGCGGTCGTCCTCGCGGTCCAGCACGCGCCCCACCGCACGGCGGCCGTTCAGTACGGCCGACGCGAGCGGGGGATCAAGGGGTAACTCGTGGTGCAGCAGGGCGGGCGTGGTCAGCGGCACGACACGGTCGATCCGCTGATCGCTGACCCGATCGGTCTCCGGGGTCGTCACGGTGGGCATCCTTCCGCCGACCGTGCCCGGGGCCGGTGCCCGGGACGAGCCGGCTGCTCGTACGCAAAAGGGCAGGAACGACAGCTCCTGCCCAGCCGGCTCGGTCCGTGGTGACGTCAGTTCATGGTGAAGTCACCGGCGTGCGAGCCGGCTGCCTAAACCATCGATAGGAACGCGTCACCGGGCCAGCGTACCCGACCGGACGCGGTCACCCGGCCCGTCGTCCCAAGATGCGGAGCGAACATCGCGTGCCAGGGATGCGGTCGGGGTAACAGGGGTCCCATGACACACGAACAGAGCGATCAGGACCGGGTGGAGTCCCGGGCACACCACCTCCTGCCCGAGGAGACGGCGGTGGGCAGCGACGACCCGGAGGCGCAGGCGGAAGCCATCCTCACCGAGTCGGACATCCGCACGGCGGACCAGAACGCCGCCCCGGACACGGTGCTGGAACGTCGTACGTCGGATCAGACCGTTGTCGCTGTCGAACCGCCGGACTGAGCGGTCGCCCCGCGCGCCCGGCGCGACCCCCGGTAGGTCTGGTCGCGCAGCCAGGCCAGCGGACCTGCCAGCCGCAGTTCGGCTGGCAGGTTGCGCGTCGGGTCGAACGCGAGCGCCGCGTCCTGCTCGGCGCTGAGCTGGGCACCGAGGCTGACCTGCCCGACCAGCCGCCACGGCCCCACCGCCGACGCGACCGCGAGCACCAGGCGCGGGGTGTCCGTCCGCGTCGCGGCGGCCACCGTGGCCAGGCTGCGGCCCAGGTCGGCCGCGTCCGGGTCGGCCAACGCGGCCAGCCAGAGGCGTCGCCGACCTGCGCGGAACCACGTGATCGTGCTGTACGTGCCGGTGAAGCGGCGGCGGGGCAGCGGCAGGTTCCGCAGCACCGGGGCCGCGCCGCTGGAGCTGACCAACAGGTCGAACGGCCGGCCGTCGTCGCGGTGCAGGCGCACCGCGAGGCCCAGCACGTCCGGCCAACTGCCCGGCGTGGGTGTGCCCTTGGAGAGCCGGACGGTGGTCCGGTACCGGCCGGGGTCGTCGAGCAGAGCGACCCCGGTGGGGGGTCCCGGCGTACCCCAGATCACCGTCTCGCCGACGAACGAGCGACCGGCCGGATGCAGCAGCCGGCCGCGGCGCAGCCGGCCGAGTGCGGTGCTGGCGCGTTCGACGGCGGTGGCGGCCCGGGACGGGAGCGGGGTGACGGTCATTCCCCTCCGGTACCCCGCGCGGCCGCACCGATGCCGCCCGGGTCGGCTCGCCGACCGACAGCGCGTCACCTTTCCGCCCCCGAGATCAGATAGCGTCGGGGCATGCCCGACAGCGGTTACCCCTGGCCCATTCAGACGTCCCGACTGGACAACGGCCTGCGCGTGGTGGTGAGTGAGGATCGCACCGCGCCCGCCGTGGCCGTCAACCTCTGGTACGACGTCGGCTCCCGGCACGAGCCGGCCGGGCAGACCGGTTTCGCCCACCTCTTCGAGCACCTGATGTTCGAAGGCTCGGTGAACGTGGCGAAGACCGAGCACATGAAGCTGATCCAGGGCTCCGGCGGCTCACTCAACGCCACCACCAACCCGGACCGGACCAACTACTTCGAGACGGTCCCGGCCGAGCACCTGGAGCTGGCGCTCTGGTTGGAAGCCGACCGGATGGGCGGGCTGGTCCCCGCCCTCACCCAGGAGACGCTGGACAACCAGCGGGACGTGGTGAAGAACGAGCGCCGGCAGCGCTACGAGAACGTGCCGTACGGGGACGCCTGGTTGCGACTGCTGCCGATGCTCTACCCGCCGGGGCACCCCTACCACCACGCCACGATCGGCTCGATGGCCGACCTGAACGCCGCCGACCTCGCCACCTTCCAGGCGTTCCATCAGACCTACTACGCGCCGAACAACGCGGTGCTCACCGTGGTCGGCGACGCCACCGCCACCGACGTGTTCGCGCTCGCCGACAAGTACTTCGGCGCGCTGCCCGCCCGCGACGACATCCCGCCCGCACCGGACGGCCGCAGCGTCCCCGCCACCGGGCAGACGGCCGTCGAGTCGGTCAGCGCCGACGTGCCGGCGCCGCGGGTGTACATCGCCCACCGCAGCTACCCGTTCGGCAGCCCGGGGTACGACGTGATCACCGTGCTCGCCACGGTCCTCGGCAGCGGCCGGGGCAGCCGGCTCTACCAGCGCCTCGCCGACGGCGAGCGGATCGCGCAGCCGGACCTGGTCGGGGCGTACGGGGTGGACCTCGCGCACGGCCCGGCACCACTGATCGCCACCGCCACCGCCCGTCCCGGAGTGAGCGCCGAGCGGCTGGCCGAAGGGCTGGCCGAGGTCGTCGACGAGCTGGCCACCGTGCCGGTCACCGCCGCCGAACTGGACCGGGCCAAGGCGTTGCTCAGCACCGGCTGGTGGCGTCAGCTGTCCACCGTCGACGGCCGCGCCGACCTGCTCGGCCGGTACGCCACGCAGTTCGGTGACCCGGCCCGCGTCGCCGACCACCTGCCGGCGCTGCTCGCGGTCACCGCCGAGCAGATCGCCGAGGCCGCCGCCGACGTGCTCGCCACCGACCGGGTGACCTTGACCTACCTGCCCGAGGAGACCTCATGACGCTGATCGCCGACCGTCCCGGCCCGGGTGCCGCCCGCCCGTACCGGTTCCCGCCGGTGGTCCGCCGCGCCGTGGCCGGTGGTCAGGTCGTCGCCGCGCACCTGCCGGGGCAGAACCTCGCCGTGGCCCTGCTGCTGCTCGACGTGGGCGCGGGCCAGGAGCCGGTCGGCAAGGAGGGCCTGTCCGGTGTGCTGGCCAAGGCGTTGGAGGAGGGGACCGCGCAGCGGGACGCCGCCGCGTACGCCCTCGCCGTCGAAGGGCTCGGCACCGCCTTGTCGACCGGCCTGGACTGGGACTCGTTCCAGGCCAGCGTGGTGATCCCGGTGGACCGGCTGCACGCGGCAGTGGAGTTGCTGGCCGAGGCGGTCCGCACGCCCAGGCTGGACCCCGCCGACGTACGCCGGGTCCGCGACGACGAGGCGACAGCGCTCCGCATGGACTGGGCCAACCCCGGCCCGCGCGCCGACGCCGCGCTGCGGGCCGACCTGTTCGGCGCGCAGAACCGCTGGGGGCGGCCGATGCACGGCGACCCGGAGTCGGTCGCCGGGTTGGACGTGGAGGACGTCACTGTCTTCCACTCCGAGTGGTTCCTGCGCCCCGGCACCCTGATCGTCGCCGGTGACCTGGACCGGATCGACCTCGACGCGCTGGCCGCCGCGGCGTTCGCCGGCACCGGTGGTGGCCCCGCCGAGCGCGGCGGCCCCCTTGAGGTGCCGACGCACAACGGTCGGCGGATCATCCTGGTGGACCGACCCGGGTCGGTGCAGTCGACGCTGCGGCTGGGCCACCCGGCACCACACCGGGCGCACCCCGATCACGTGCCGATGACGCTCGCCGGCACGGTGCTCGGCGGTGCGTTCACGTCCCGGCTCAACCACCTGCTGCGTGAGGTCCGCGGCTACACCTACGGCATCCGGGCTGACTTCGCCGCGTCGCGCCGGTTCGGTCGGTTCGCGGTCAGCTCCGGGGTGCAGACGGCGGTCACCGCGCCGGCAGTGGTCGAGGCGGTGGGCGAGATCACCCGTACCCAGGCCAGCGGGGTGACCGAGGACGAGCTGGAGGTGGCCCGCTCGTGGCGGGCCGGGCAGCTCTCGGTCGAGTTGCAGAGCCCTCGGGCGATCGCCTCCGCGCTGACCACCCTGGTGGTGCACGACCTGCCGGACGACTACCACGCGCGGTTGCGGGAGGCGCTGCTCTCCGCCGACGTGGAGCAGGTCTCCGCGGCGGCGGCCACCCACCTGCACCCGGAGGCCCTGACCCTGGTCATCGAGGGCGACGCCGCAGCCATCCGCGACGACCTCCAGGCCACCGCCCTGGGCGACCTCCTCCCCTAACCCCACCCACCCCTGCTCCCGGCCTCCCGGCCCTCCGCTTCGTTGATCATGAAGTTGTTGCCACCTCCGACGGCGTGTCGCGGCAACAGCTTCATGGTCGACGGGGGTGAGGGTGGGGGTTGGGGGAGTGGGTGGGTGGGTGTGATGCGGGACCCGGGGGGTGGGAAAGGGGTCCCGGTTCCGGGGGTCGGGTCGGTAGCCTCGCGGGCATGAGGATCGGCATTGTGGGAGCCACCGGCCAGGTCGGTGGCGTGATGCGGCAGGTGCTGGCGGAGCGGGAGTTCCCGGCGGAGCAGGTGCGGTTGTTCGCCTCGGCGCGGTCAGCCGGGCGTACGCTGCCGTGGCGCGACGGCGAGGTGATCGTCGAGGACGCGGCCAGCGCCGACTACTCCGGGCTGGACATCGTGCTCTTCTCGGCCGGTAAGGGCACCGCCCGGGAGTTGGCCCCCCGGGTCGCCGAGGCCGGCGCCGTCGTGATCGACAACTCCTCGGCGTTCCGGATGGACCCGCAGGTGCCGCTGGTGGTCGCCGAGGTCAACCCGCACGCCGCCCTGGACCGGCCGAAGGGCATCATCGCCAACCCCAACTGCACCACGATGGCCGCGATGCCGGTGCTGCGCCCGCTGCACGCCGAAGCCGGCCTGGTCGGCCTGGTCGTGTCGACGTACCAGGCGGTCTCCGGTGCCGGGCTGGCCGGCGTCGCCGAGCTGGACGAGCAGGTCCGCAAGGTGGCCGAGCACGCCACCGGGCTGGCCTTCGACGGGTCGGCCGTGGAGTTCCCCGCGCCGCGTTCGTTCGCCCAGCCGATCGCCTTCAACGTGCTCCCGCTCGCCGGCTCGATCGTCGACGACGGCTCGTTCGAGACCGACGAGGAGCAGAAGCTCCGCAACGAGAGCCGCAAGATCCTGGAGATCCCCGACCTGAGGGTCTCCGGCACCTGCGTCCGGGTCCCCGTCTTCACCGGGCACTCGCTCCAGATCAACGCCCGGTTCGCCCGGCCGCTCACCCCGCAGCGCGCCCACGAGCTGCTGGCCGACGCGCCGGGGGTGGCGTTGACCGACGTCCCGACGCCGTTGCAGGCCGCCGGCCAGGACCCGACCTACGTGGGCCGGATCCGCGCCGACGAGACGGTGGAGCACGGGCTGGCCCTGTTCTGCTCCAACGACAACCTGCGCAAGGGCGCCGCGCTCAACGCGGTGCAGCTCGCCGAGCTGGTCGCCGCCGAGCGCCGCTGACCGGCACCGGTCGCCACACCACAGGCCCTCGACATCCAACAAGCACCGAGCCCTCGCCGCCCGTCGGCGAGGGCTCGCTGCCGTTCCGGGTGGTCGCACTGTCGGTGCGTGCGCTCGACCTCGGTCGCTCTGGACGAGGGCCAGCACCGGGTGGTCGCCCGCGAGGGCCGGCGGGTCGTGCTTGGATGGGTCGGAGACGATCGTCCAACCTGGAGGACACCATGCCCGACGACCGCACCCAGCAGGCGTTGACCGACCTGGTGGCCGGCCACTCGATGGGCGTGCTCGCCACCATCAAGCGGGACGGTCGCCCGCAGCTGTCCACGGTGCTCTACTCCTTCGACCGGGACGCCGGCCTGATCCGGGTCTCGGTCACCGACTCTCGGGCGAAGACCGCCAACCTGCGCCGCGACCCCCGGGCCAGCCTCCACGTCAGCAGTCAGGACGGCTGGGCGTACGCGGTGGTCGAGGGTCGCGCCGAGCTGACCCCGCCGTCCGCCGAGCTTGGCGACGACACGGTCGAGGAGTTGGTGGTGCTCTACCGGGCGCTGAGCGGCGAACACCCCGATTGGGACGAATACCGCCAGGCCATGGTCGACGAGGGGCGGATCGTGCTGCGGCTGCACGTGGAGCGGCTCTACGGGATGCCGCCGAGGGGCTGACCCCGACCGGTCAGCCCGGTTCGATCACGGTCACGCCGGGCCAACGCTGCGCCGGTCGGTGCCGGGCCAGCCGTCGCCGGGACAATGCCACACCCACCCGGGCCGGGTTGTGTCGCCACACCCCACGCAAGAGGTCCGCGAGGCCGTACGGCGCACAGACCTTCAGCCGGTCGGCCGAGTCCAGGCGGACGGCCACCGCTGTCGCGTACTCCGGCCAGGTGGCGACCGCCTCGGTGACATCGCGGTACGGGGTGATCGGTTCGCCGCCGAACTTCGCCGCGTACCAGGTGTGCACCGCCGCCTGGTTGCGCGCCTCCCACGGCGGTTGCGGCCACGCCGCCGTCAGCCGGGCGGTGGCCCGGTCGTCGTCCTCGCGGGTCAGCCGGGTCGGGTCGAAGAAGACCACGTCCACGTCCCGGACCGTCGCCGGGTCGAACCCGTGTCCGTACCGCTCGCCCCAGACCAGGTCACGCAGGACGCCCGCGCCGATCCAGGCGTCCGGCAGCCCCGAGTCGCGCACCACTGTCAGCGCCCGGGTCAACCACCGGTTGCCGGCCACCAGCTCCCGCAGCTCCGACTCGTCCGCCGCCATCAGCCCACCGTAGGCGGCCACCCCGGGGTGCACTGCCCCCGGGCGGGTCGGCGGGCGGCGGGTCCGAGGTGCGGCGTGTGCGGCAGCGCCGGTAGCGACCGGCGGCGGGGCGTTACCCGGTGCCGGGCGGCGGGTAGACGGGCCGTGCCGACACCGAGAGGGGAGCACCATGACAACGGTCGGAGAGTTCATGACGACCCGGTTGGTGACGATGGACGGCAACGACACGCTCATCGCGGCCGCGCAGGAGATGCGTGACAGCGCGATCGGAGACGTGGTGGTGACCGACGGCGACAGTGTGGTCGGCATCGTCACGGACCGGGACATCACGGTCCGAGGTGTCGCGGAGAACATGGATCCGGGCTCGACCCGGTTGAATCAGATCACCACTCGCGACGTGATCACGGTGAGTCAGTACGACGATGCCGTGGCCGCCGCTGACCTGATGCGGACGTACGCCGTACGCCGGTTGCCGGTGATTGACGACGGACGCCTGGTTGGCCTGGTCTCGATGGGTGACCTCGCGGTCGAGCGTGAACCGCAGTCGGTCCTGGCCGACATCAGCGCCGACGACCCGAACAACTGACCGTCCGCCGCGCCAGACGCGCGCCGGCCCTCCCCAAGGGGAGAGCCGGCGCGCGCTCTGTCCCCCACCCCTCCCCGCGTGATCAAGAGCTTTGCGTCACGACCCGCCCACTGTGGTGACGCAAACCTCTTGATCACCGAGAGCAAGGAGCAAGGGGGTGGGGGTCACCTGAATTGGGTGAGGTTGGGCGTGGGGGAGGGCGGGGACCCGTGCGGGGACGTGCAACGCCGGCCGTCCGCGCGACGCGAGCGCGGTGGGTGGGATCCCCGGCCCGGCAACTGGGAGGAGTGGACCCGATGGTGGACGCGACCACGAGGTTCTTCGAGGACCTGGACCGGCGGGGGTACGAACCCCTGCTGGCCAAGACCTCCGGGACGCTGCGGATCGACCTGCACGAGGGGGCGCAGACCCGGCACTGGCTGCTGAGGATCGATCACGGCCGGCTGAACGTCAGCCAGGAGGACCAGGAGGCCGACACGGTGATCGGCGCTAGCCCGAGCCTCTTCGACGACATCGCCTCGGGGCGCGAGCACGGCCTGGCCGCGCTGCTGCGCGGCGACATGACGGCGTCGGGCGACCTTCGGCTGGTCGTACAGGTGGAGCGGATCTTCCCGGGGTCACCGGACGCCCGTGGGCCACGTCGACGTTTCGCCGGGGAGGTGCACTGATGGGGCAGAGCAACACGATCCGGATCCTGGACGGCAACACGTTCGTCGTCTGCGAGGACACCGGTGACATCGAGGCGACGCCGAGCGAGCCCACCGGGCTCTTCTCCATCGACACCCGGTTCCTGTCGACCTGGGTGCTGACAGTCAACGGTGAGCGACTCAACTCGCTCTCCTTCGACGACCTGCAGTATTTCGAGTCGCGCTTCTTCCTGGTCCCCGGGATGGCCACGCACTACGTGGACGCGAAGTTGTCGATCATCCGGGAGCGGGCGGTGGGCGGCAGCTTCCGGGAGCAACTGACCATTCTCAACCACGACGAGAAGCCGGTCGACCTGGAAGTCCGGATGGACGCGGCGTCGGACTTCGCCGACCTGTTCCAGGTCAAGGACGAGATCCTGAACAAGAAGGGCGAGATCTACACCGAGGTGGAGCCGGATCGGCTGCGGCTGGGCTACCGGCGGGGGAACTTCCGGCGGGAGACGGTGATCTCGTCGTCGATGTCGGCCCGGTACGACAGCAAGGGTTTCGCGTACACCGTGCACCTGGAGCCGAACGAGCAGTGGGAAGCCTCGATCGACGTCGAGACCAACGCGGTCGGGCCCACCGGCCGGGACCTTCGTCTGGGGCTGCGCAAGCATGGCACCGAGCGGCTCGCCCTCCAGCACGACCTGGAGCAGTGGATCGCCGACGCGCCCAAGGTCAACAGTGAGCACGGCCGGGTGGCCAGCACGTACCGGCGCAGCCTGATCGACCTGGCCGCGCTGCGTTTCCCGCCGTTGTCACTGGGCGGCGCCACCCTGCCGGCCGCCGGTCTGCCCTGGTTCATGACCATGTTCGGCCGGGACAGCATCCTCACCTGCCTGCAGACGCTGCCGTTCACCCCGCAGCTGTCGAAGACGACGCTGCGCATCCTGGCGTCCCTGCAGGGCAGCCGGTTCGACGACTTCCGGGACGAGGACCCGGGGCGCATCCTGCACGAGATGCGCTACGGCGAAACCGCCGCCTTCGAGGAGCAGCCCCACTCTCCGTACTACGGCTCGGTGGACGCGACGCCGCTGTTCATCGTGCTGCTCGACGAGTACGAGCGGTGGAGCGGGGACGTCGAGCTGGTCAGGGAGCTGGAGCAGGAGTCCCGGGCGGCGCTGAGGTGGATCGACAACTACGCCGACCTCGTCGGCAACGGCTACATCTGGTACGAGCGCCGCAACACCGACACCGGCCTGGAGAACCAGTGCTGGAAGGACTCCTGGGACTCGATCTCCTACTCCGACGGCACGCTGCCGCCGTTCCCACGGGCAACCTGCGAGGTGCAGGGGTACGCGTACGACGCGAAGGTCCGGGCGGCCCGGTTGGCTCGCGAATTCTGGGGTGACCCGGAGTTCGCCGACCAGCTGGAGCGGGAGGCGGCGCAGCTCAAGGAGCGGTTCAACCGGGACTGGTGGGTCGACGACGGCGAGTACTTCGCCCTGGCCCTGGACCCGGACGGCCGCCAGTGCGACATCCTCAGCTCCAACATCGGCCACCTGCTGTGGAGTGGGATCGTCGAGCCCGAGCGGGCGGAGAAGCTCGCCGCACACCTGGTCGGGCCGCGGCTGTTCTCCGGCTGGGGGGTGCGGACGCTCGCCGAGGGGGAGGCGCGGTACAACCCCATCGGCTACCACAACGGCACGATCTGGCCGTTCGACAACTCGTTCATCGCCTGGGGTCTGCGCCGCTACGGCTTCGCCGAGGAGGCCGCGACCATCGCCAACGGCATCCTGGACGCGGCAACGTACTTCGACGGCCGGTTGCCGGAGGCATTCGGCGGCTACCCGCGGGAGCTGACCAAGTTCCCGGTGGAGTACCCGACGGCGTGCAGCCCGCAGGCGTGGTCGACGGGCGCACCGCTGTTGTTGCTGCGCACCATGCTCGGTCTGGAGCCGCACGAGGGTCACCTGGCGGTCGCGCCCCGGCTGCCGGTCGGAATGGGCCGCATCGAGGTGTTGGACATCCCGGGTCGGTGGGGTCGGGTGGACGCGTTCGCCCGGGGTCGACTGGACCTGAACGCCCTCACCGACTGACCGGCTCGACAGCCGAACCGGCGGTGGCGCGCACCACCCGTGCCGCCGCCGGTTCGCCACCCAGCCGATCTCCAGCCGGTCAGGGTAGATTCTGCGAATGCCGGAGCTCGTGTACCCGCCCGTTATCGCCGCCGCCAAGACGCTGTTCCGGGTCCTCGACCTGAAGATCACCATCGAGGGCGCCCACCACGTACCCCGCACTGGTGGGGCGGTGCTGGCCAGCAACCACGTGAGCTACCTCGACTTCATCTTCGCCGGTCTGGGCGCTAACGCGTCGGGTCGGCTGGTTCGGTTCATGGCCAAGGAGTCGGTCTTCAACCACCGGATCTCCGGCCCGCTCATGCGCGGCATGCGGCACATCCCGGTGGACCGGCAGGCCGGCGCGGCCTCGTTCCGCGCCGCCGTGAGCGCGCTCAAGCAGGGCGAGGTCGTCGGTGTCTTCCCCGAGGCGACGATCAGCCGGTCGTTCACCGTCAAGGAACTCAAGAGCGGCACGGTCCGGATGGCCCGCTCGGCGAAGGTGCCGGTGCTGCCCGTCGCGTTGTGGGGCACCCAGCGCCTCTGGACCAAGGGCCGCCCGCGCACCCTGACCCGCCGGCACACGCCGATCACCATCCTGATCGGCGAGCCCATCAACCCGGCGGACTTCCCCGACCCGAACGTGCTGGCCGCCGAGCTGACCACCCGGCTCAGCGCCCTCGTCGACCGGGCGCAGCGGGACTACCCGGACACTCCGGCCGGCCCGGATGACACCTGGTGGCAGCCCGCGCACCTGGGCGGCAGCGCGCCCACGCCGGAGGAGGCCGCCGCGCTGGACGCCGCCGCCGAAGAGCGCACCCCCAGCGTCTGACGCCAGGTTGGCCGGATCGTTCCGCACCCGGGCAGGATGGTGTCTGCCGGTGTGAACGCCGTCGGACCAGTATCGAGGTCATGAACAGAGCAGCACTCGTCGTGATCGACGTACAGGAGTCCTTCCGTCAGCGCCCGATCTGGGCGTACGGCTCCAACCCCGACATGATCCGCCAGGTCGACCGGCTGGTGGCTGCCGCCCGGCAGCGCGGCGACCTGGTGGTCTGGGTCCTGCACTCAGAACCCGGCACGGGCGGGTTGTTCGACCCCGCCCTCGGGTACGTGCGGCTGATCGACGGGCTGGTCCCCGCCCAGGATGAGCCGACACTGGTCAAGACGGCGCACAACGCGTTCACCACCACGAACCTCCAGCAGCTGCTCACCCAGGCGGGCATCACCGACATCACCGTCTGCGGCATCCGCACCGAGCAGTGCGTGGAGACCACCACCCGGGTCGGCGCCGACCTCGGCTACCGGATGACCTTCGTCACCGACGCCACGCTGACCTTCCCCATCCCGCACCGGGCCCTGCCGGACACCGCCACCGTCGCGGAGATCCTCGCCGACCCGCGCACCCTGACCAACGAGGAGATCGTGACCCGCACCGAGTACGCGCTCGCCGGCCGCTTCGCGACCATCCGAACCGTTGACGAACTGGTCGGCGCGACAGTCGTCGGCAGCGGGGGCTGACCTGGTGACCCGGGTCGTCTTCCTGCTGGTCCCACAGCTGCACCTGCTGGACCTCGCCGGACCGGCCCAGGTCTTCTCCAGCGCCGCCGACCTGGGGTACGACTACCAGCTGCACTACGTCGCCGAACGCGAACAGGTGCCGACTGTGCAGGGCGTACCGCTGGTCGCCGACACCCGGTGGCCCGAACTGGCCCCGGACGACCTGGTGATAGTGCCGGGCTGGCGGCCGGCGGCGCACGGGCCGCAGGGGCCGGTGTCTCCCGGCGACCTGCGGCGGCTCGCCGCGCACCACGCGGCCGGCGGCACGGTGGCCAGCGTCTGCGCCGGGGCGTACGCGCTCGGCCGGGCCGGGCTGCTCGACGGCCGCCGCTGCACCACCCACCACGAGGTGCAGGACGACCTGGCGCGCCGGCACCCGGCGGCCCAGGTCGTCCGCGACGTGCTGTACGTGGTGGACGACCGGGTGGTCACCTCGGCGGGCATCGCCAGTGGCATCGACGTGGCGCTGCACCTGGTGGCGACCCGGCACGGCCCGGCGACCGCCGCGAAGATCGCCCGCACGCTGGTCGTCTACGCCCGCCGCAACGGGCACGAGCCACAGGCCAGCGCCCTGATGCGGCACCGTTCCCACCTGTCCGACTCGGTGCACCGGGTGCAGGATCTGATCGACAGTCGGTACGCCGAGCCCCTGCCGCTGGCCGAGCTTGCCGCCGCCGGCGGCGTTGCCGAACGGACACTGACCCGGCTGTTCCGGGCGAGCACCGGCCTCACCCCGCTGGGCTATCAGCAGCTGCTCCGGGTGGAACGGGCCGAGCACCTGATCGGGCACGGCAGCACCGTGGAAGCCGCCGCGCGGGCCGTCGGCTTCACCGATGCCCGGATGCTGCGCCGCCTGCGAGCCCGCCCCACGAGGTCGGCTCCGGTCTTGACCGGTAGTAGTCGTCCCGGGAGTGGAACTCCACCGGCAACGAGCCGGGCAGCGTGATCCGGGTGTCGCCGGCGAGCAGACCGGGGCCGGCCCGCAGGAGCAGCACGTCGCGTTCCTGAGCCGAGAGGTCGACCAGCTGCGGACGGTTGAGCCGGAACAGGGCCACCGCCCGGCGGACCTGCCGGGCGAGCGCCACGACCTCGGCGGCGGCTCCGCTGAGCGCCAACGCCGGTTGCTGGATGGTGCGCAGCGCGTCGCAGACGATCAGCAGTCGCAGCGGTGCGTCAGGGGTGGTCGCCGACAACTCCAACCGGGACGGCCACTGCCAACGGATCTGCCCGCTCATCAGGCCGTTGAGCCGAGCGGGCGGCCGGGCGCGGTGCGTGCCGTCGGCGACGAGCGACAGCTGCGAGCCGCTGCCCACCCAGCAGATCCGCTGGTCGGTGACGGTCACCTCGACCGGCTCGGGAAGCTCCCAGCGGCGTCGCATCTCGCTCGGCCCGAGCAGGTAGCCCGCGACCAGCAGCCGATGTCGCCCGAGCAATCGTTCACCGGGCCTCGGTCGCAGGTGGTAGCGGCGGTCCAGGGTCGGGCCCACGTCGTCGTCCGGGGCGTCGAACCGGTGGGGACCGATGAAGAACGGGGACGCATCGGAGTGCATCGTCACGACCTTCCGGTCAGCTGGCTGTGAAGAGAAGCCTCGCGGACAACAGCGCCCCTGTCATGACGCCTGTTAGGGGGTCGGCCGGTCGTGCGTCGCCTGTGACCGGTAGATGCCGATCTCCTCCGGGCGGACGAGACCGTCCTCGATCGCACGGGCGAGTAGTGCCGCCTTTGTGGCGGCTGGCCGCCCCGCCCGGGTGTACTTGATCCGCGCACGGTCGACGTACTGCTTCACTGTGTGCTCGCTGATCTGCATCCGCCGAGCCACCGACGCCTTCGACATCGACTGGAACCAGAGCAGCAGCGCCTCACGCTCCTTGTCGGACAGCATCGGCCGGTCCGGTCGCGGGTCGCCGACCATCGCACCGGCCAGCGCCGGCGGCACGTACGGGCGGTCGCTCGCGGCGGCCAGCACCGTCTCCACGCAGTGTTCCCGGCCCTCGTGCTTGGCCAGGAACGCCACCGCCCCGGCGTCCAGTGCGGCCAGCATCGTCTGCGGGTCGGTGTGCTCCGAATAGACCACCACCCGCCGCCCGGCGGCGCTCAGCTCGGCCAACTTGTCCAACGCCATCCGCCCGTGCAACCGCAGGTCGAGCAGGACGACGGCGGCGTCCGGGGCGGACCGCAGCACCTCGTCCGGGTCGTCGCCGGTGGCGAGCACCGTGAGGCGCGGCTCGGTGGCGAGCCAGGCGCGGACTCCCTCGACCACCACCGGGTGGTCGTCGACGATCGCCACCCCGACCGGCTGATCGCCGCTCACCGCCGCCATCGGGTCTGCGCCCATCTGATGTTCCCGTCCCGTTCGTAGAGGTACTGCACCGGCCCGTCGTCACGCTCCCCGGGCGGTGGGCCGGTCGCCTCCGGGCCTTCCCGGTCCGGCGTGACCAGGCTGACCACCACCTCGTCCGGGCCGGAGACCACTGTCAGCCGCGCCCATCCCCGGGCGTCGGCGAGGGTGCCGGTGAGCGGGTCGGCCAGCCGGCGGCGGATCTCCACCGGCAGCGGCGGCGGGGTGCCGATGGTGACCAGGTCGATCGGCAGGCCGCTGCGTTCCGCCAGGTCGGCGGCGGCGCGCAACTCGTGCAGCAACGGGTCGGGCACATCGTCGGACTCGGCGATCAGCCGGCGTAGCCGTGCGGCGGCCAACATGCACCGGCGCTGCACCTCCGGGTCGCCCGGGTCGGCCTGCCCGGCGGCGAGGTCACCGAGGACCCGCCCGGCCGCCGAGCTGACCAGGGTGAGCCGGTCGCGGCGTTCCTGGCGGCCACGCTCGGCGGCATCCCGCTCGGCGGCCATCGCGTGACCGGCGGCCGAGACGCCGGCCCGCTCCCGAGCCAGGCCGACGATGACGGCGCTGCCCACGAAGACCGCCACCGGCAGCGAGAACGTGCCGTAGACGTACATCACGTAGCGGGCCACGTCGGCCGGGTCGGCGCCGTGCCCCAGCACGGCCACCAGGGCGATCAGGGCGTGCGTGCTCAGCAGCGCGATCAGCCCCACCACGCGCTGGCCCCACACCGCCAGCACGAAGAACCAGCCGAGCGTGCCCCACACCCAGTTGGCGGCCGTGAACAACTGCCGATCCCCGGCCGCGGCGAAGACGGCCGCGTCGACGACCAGCAGCAACACGGCCAGCGGCCACGGCGGCAGCGGCGAGCCCAGCAGCAGCCGTACCCCGGCGACCGCGCCGGTCACGGCGACCAGTATCCAGGCGCCGAGCACCACTGCTGGCGCGGCGAACTCCGCGCGGGCGGCCAGCACCGCCGGCAGCGCGATCGCGACGTGCCAGGCCAGTGCGATGACGACGGCGGCGATCCGGGCGCCCCGGTCGGAGGCGTGCGCGACGGCGGCCGGCGCGGCGAGCGCCTCGGGGGAGACCGGCTCCCGGGGCGTCGGAACGCCGGCCCAGATCGGTGCCTCGGGAGCGTCGGTGAGGTGCGCAGGGGCGTTCAGGTCAGCCGACACCGGGCCACTCCAGTCGAATCAGGGTGCCCATCCCGACCGCCGAGTGCACCTCGGCACGCCCACCGACGGTGGCCATCCGGCCGCGGATGGACTCGCGCAGCCCGTACCGGTGCGGTGGGACGGTGGCCAGGTCGAAGCCGGGACCGTCGTCGGCGACCTCGACCACGACGCCGATCGCGTCGCGGACCAGACGCAGCGTGGCCTCGGCGCCGGGGGCGTGGCGGACCACGTTGGACAGCGCCGCGTAGGCGCTCTCGCTGATCGCGTCGGCCACCCCGACCGGGACGGCGCAGGACGTCAGGTCCAGCCGTACCGCGAGCTCGGGCAGCCGTTCGACCACCGACCGCAGCCGTCCGTCGAGCGGGACCGGGCCGTCGCCGGCCACCGGGCCGACGTCGCTGAGCGAGACGAGGGTACGCAGGTCGGCCGCGCACCGGTCCCGGAAGACGGTCGAGGGACCGGCCACCGCGCCCAGCCCCACCATGGTCAACGTTCCCAGCACGGTGTCGTGCAGGTCGCGGTTCTGCTGGCGTTCGGCCTCGCGGGCGGCGCGGGCGACCAACGCCTCCCGGGTCAGCCGCTGGTGTTCGGCGAAGGCGCGGTCCGCCCGGCCGATGCGTCGCCGCATGACCCCCGCCATCATCGCCGTGCAGGCGGTCTGCGCCAGCAGCGTGGCCGCGTGCGCCCGCGCCTCGGTGGGGTTGCCGGCCGCCTGCGCGCCGGTCACGTAGGTGACGATCACGAGCAGCCCGGCGGGGATCGACCAGCGCGCCAGGGCGGTGGCCTGTGTGTTGATCACCGTGGTGCTGGCCAGCACGGCGATCCAACTGCCCTCGCCGGGCAACACCTCGGGTGCCACCAGCACAGGCATGAGGAGGCAGGCCGACGCGGTGACCGCGACGTCACCGGCGACGAGAGCGGGACCGATGCCGTGGCGCAACGCGCGGTGGGCGTACCAGAGGGACCAGCCGGTCAGCACGCCGACAGCGGGCAGCAGCACCGCCTGCTCGACCGGCGGGGTCTGCACGGACACGGCCACCGCAGCGCCGAACAGCCCGCAGGTCAGCCGCAGCAACGCCGGCAACGTGGTGAAGATGAGGCCCAGGGCCCCGCCGGCCGGATTGTCCAACGTGGGCGGCGGCACGGCTGGAGTGGCAACGGCCGGCATCGGGAAGTGCCCTTCCGACAACGACCCGGTCCGGGTCCACACGAAGCAGATAGACATTGGACAATAGCATGTCGGCTGACATCTGATGACCCCTAGTGCACGGAGTGTCGCTAATGTGTCACTCTGTGCCCGCGCGGCTGGGGGTGGTCGCACGGGTGCCGCGACCGATCGGAACCGAGCACACCTGCCGTCCGTCTCATCCTCGGGTGAAAGGATGGTGAGCTGGATGCGCTCGTCCCGGACGGTACTGGCGGTGGCACTGCTCGGCATGGCACTGAGCGGCTGCGGTGGCACGGAGAACGGGCCGGGCGAGGCTGCCGAGCCCGCCCCGGCCCAGATCGTCGACAAGTGGACCTCCTGCGCCAAGGATGCCCCCCGAGCCGGCGAGACAATCACGTTGCCGGGCACGCAGACGTCGCCACCAGCCTCCAAACAACCGACGACCGGTCGGATCGACCCCACGTTCACCCCGGTAGCGGCCGTGATCTGCGGGCGGGAGACCCGGCCGGGCCGCCGGGGCGGCCAGCAGCACTTGGCCACCGAGCGGCGCGCCGAGGAGATTGCACCACTGCTCGCCGCGCTGCGCCTGCCCAGCGAGCCGACCGGCGGGAAGGTCGCCTGCACCCTCGACATGGTCGTCCCGCCGTGGCTGGCCCTGCTGGACGACCGGGGGCGTTGGCTGCGCCCCCAGATCCCGACCGACGCCTGCGGCAAGCCGCGCCGCGAGGTCATCGCGGCCCTGGCCGGGCCGCAGTGGAGCACTGTGGACACCCGTACCATCGGGCAGGTCGAATCCGCGGCGGCCGAGGCCGCCGGATGCGCCCAGCAGTGGACGGACATGGTGTGGGTGGAAACCAGGAGCCGTCGCCCCGGGCCGGCCGGGCCGGTCGCCCGACCGGCCGCCGGGCCGCTGCGCCTCTGCGTCTACCAGGTGCCCGAGTCGCTCCAGGAGGGCGAAAAGCCGGCCGGCGATTTCGTGTACGGAGGGCCACTGCCAACCGAGCGCCAGGCGGGTGTGCTCCGGGCGCTGAACAACCGCCGGGCGGTGGTCGACTGTGCCACCCCGGCGACCCGCTTCGCGGTGCTGCGACCGCTCGACGGGGAACGCCCCGACTGGTACGTGGAACTCGACGGCTGCCGACGGTTCCTCGTCACGCCACCGATCGGTGCAGCCCAGCTCGGCCAGGGCGACGACACGCTGGTCAACCTGCTGGGGCCGATCTGATCCGGCCGCCCGGTCACCAGGTATCCGGGCGGTCGGGGTCGGCGGCCGGCCGGTACCCGCCGAGGATCGTCAAGCCCTCCGCCTCGGTGTAGCCGTCCCCCCACCCCTTGCGGAACGCCTCCACGACGAACGGCTCGACGGTCATCTCCAACACGTCACTGCCCTGCCGGCGGGCCCGGTAGGGGCCGGCGGTGAGATCCCCGGCCCGGGCCCCGCCGGCCGGGGCGGGTTGCGCCCGAACGGTCAGCCAGCGACCGGATGCGTCACCGACCACGAGAGCGCCCTCGACGAACGTCCCCCGCGCCGAGCGGCCGAACGTGACCGAGCATTCGAGCAGCCGTCCGCCGGGTGGCACCGACTCCAGGCGGAACGGCACCACACAACGGTGCGCGCCATCGAACCGGACCCGGCCCGCCGTGCCCGTCGCCTCGTCCCGGGTGGTCGCGTACGTGTCCAGTTGGGCCCAGAGCCCGTCGACGGGTTCCCAGCGAACGAACCACAACTGCCGGTCACCGGACGGGTCGAACCAGGCGACACCCGGGCGGTCACCGACTCGTACATCGGAGCGTGGCTGCGGTCGTCCCGCCGACGACAACGTCTGCTGAAGCTCGTCCAGCGACACTTCGGTGCGGGCCAACACGAACCGGGCCTGCCCACTGCGGCCCCGGAACTCGACGCTCTCGATGCCGCGCCCGGCACGCCACGTCGCGTACTCCGCACCGCTCACCAGGGCGCCGGGCGAGAAGTGCACGGTCGCGGGATCGGCACCCACCTCCTCCGGCCGTACGGTCGCAGCGCCTCGTGCCTCCGGCAACATCAGTGCCGAGGCCGGCGCGATCGGGTCGTCGGTGGTCCGGCCGCCCGGGAGCACCAGAACCACCGAGGTGAGAGCAGCGCACGCCGCCGCCACGCCGCCGGCGATCAGTGCCCGTCGCCGCAGCCTCAACCGCCGGCCGCGAATCCGGGCGTGCTGCACGAATGGTGTCGGGTCGACATCGCCACCGGCACGATGCTTCAGCGTGCTGGCGAGCTGCTCATCAAGGTCGCTGAACATCAGAACTCTCCTGCCCGTGCGGGGGATGCCGCAGCCTGTCGTTGACGCAGCGCCGTCAGCGCCCGCTTCGCGTGGGTGCGTACCGTCCCGGTCGAACAGTCGAGGATCTCCGCGATCGACGCGTCGTCAAGATCCTCGTAGTAGCGCAGGACGATCACCGTGCGCTGACGCGCCGGCAGCGCACAGACCAACCGCCACAGCGCGTCGCGCTCAGCGACCCCGGCCGCCTCGTCCACGTCACCGGCCTGATCGAGTACGGCGGCGACGGTGACCTCCCGGCTGCTCCGCCGACGCCACCAGGATCTGTGGGCGTTGACCAGCATCCGGCGGACGTAGGCGTCAGGACGATCCGTCCGGGCGATCCGCCCCCACCTCGCGTACGCCTGGGCCAGGACCTCCTGCACCAGGTCCTCGGCCCGGTGCTCGTCACCGGTCAGCAACCGGGCGAGCCGCACCAGGGCCGACGTGCGGGCGAACGCGTACTCCTCGAACGTCACGCCCTATTAACGCCGTGGACCGGTCAACCCGTAGACACCTGCCGGGCACCGAACCTGAGGTGCGGCGGCGGTCGGCTCAGGGCGGGGATCCTCCCGTCGGTACCGCTTGCCCACCGCGCTTCCCGTATACGTCGTCCTATCTCCGTCCTCGGAGAAAATCTATGCTCGAAACGCTAGACATCCTTGCCGGTCCCGACTAACGTTCCTGAGGTCGAAGACGGAGTAAGCAAAGACGCTGACGTTGCCGCCCCCCACGAGGGCGAAGGAGTCGGGACAGGGAACGTGCAAGTCCTGCTCAGCTCGGCGGCAGACATTTGCCGTAGTTCGGTAGTACGTGTGTGACAGCGGGTGAGGCCGACGCTTGTTCAGGGCTTCACCCGAGGCAAGGAGAGTTCGTCGTATGTGTCGGGGCCATGAAGTCGCGTGGGGCTCGGGCACTGACGAGACAGCACGGAGTAAGGCAGAGGAATCAGAGGCAAGGGAGGGCATTACACCGTTGGATCGCCCGCTACCAGTTGCATCTGTGGGCTGGGCGCGGACACCGCAGTTTCCCTCGAACGAGAGGTGGTCTCCGGTCACGCTTATGCGATCCTCGCACCCGAAGCCGTCCCTGACGGCCGGTGCGGACAAGACAAGCCGACGTTCTGTCGGTAGATGGTGTTCCTGACCCACAACCCTTGGGCCCCGGTGCTTCCGAGCACCGGGGCCCTCGTGATGGAGGTTTCATGGCTCAACCCGACGACATGCTCGACGATGAGGACTACCCCGCCTACACGATGGGCCGTGCCGCCGAGATCATCGGCTGCTCGCAGGACTTCCTACGCCGACTGGGCGACGCGAAACTGATCGACCCGCAGCGCTCCGGTGGCGGGCATCGCCGCTACTCTCGCTACCAAATACGCCTCGCCGCGCGCGCCCGCGAGATGTGCGACCAGGGCACCGACATCGCCTCGGCCTGTCGGATCATTATTCTTGAGGACCAACTCGAAGAGGCCCTTCGACGCAACGAGCGCCACCAGCAGGGCTGAGCACACCCGTCCGTGCTGGCCTGCCGCAAGGTGAAGCCGAACGCCATACGGTCCCTCCCCTCAGGGCAGGGACCGTCTGTCGTCTGTAGAAGGGCTTCGTTGGGGAGCGGAAGCCCCTTGACCTGCGGTGAGGTAGGTGCGCCCGGCAGGATTCGAACCTGCGGCCTTGGGATTAGAAGTGGCTTGGGGTGCGAGGACTAAGCCTTCATCAGGCCGCTCTGCCCTCATGTTGGGCAACTGTGGGCGCTCCAGTTGCTCCAGTGCGCCTCATTTCGCACCACGCGACGCACCATGGCCGGGTAGTGGTTCCAGCTCGAACACCGCACCCTCCTCTTGTTCATCGACTCTCGCGTGCCGGGCGCAGCAGCTAAAAGCGTAGAAACAGTGCATCTTTAATTAATCTCGCTAATCGGCCGTCAATGGCTACGCTCCGCCCTTACGACATGCCTCTCCGTGAATGTCAACTGGTTACATTGTGAGCTTGCTTAGATACCTTGAGTAGCCACAGGTTAACCAGCAATCCTTCGGGGGTCGCTATGGTCGGATATTGGCCGGTGCTCAAGGGGCGCGAGGGTGAGTTCAAGGCGCTGAGTCAACTAGGGGATCGCGACGTCAGTCACCTGCACCCCTTGCTTGAGGTCTGCCCCTCGGATGGTGGGACGACTAAGGCTAGCGTCGGCTTCGTGCGAAAAGTCCGAGAATCAGTGCCTGCTGGCATGACCGTCGGCGTGGACACGACGCATGTCAGGACCAACGATGAGGGCCGACCGCTGATTGTAGAACTGGCAGAGGACTTAGAGCAGTGGGGCGTCCCGATTGCGCCGGTTATCCGCCTTCAAGATCCGGACGACCATGTTCTGGCCTGCGGTGAGGCGGCGCGCCTGCACAGCGGCAACGTCATCATCCGTCTCGGCAGCCTTACGGCAGATCCCGATCCGGTGGCCGACGCTCCTCGGATAGCCCGAGCGTTGTCTCTGGCCAAAGTCGGCCCTGAACGCTGCCACCTGATGGTGGACATGGGTGAAGTCTCATCGGACAGGGATGTGAGCCGAGCCGAACTGGTTGTGAGGAACGTGCTCGATGGACTGGGCGACCAAGGGTGGCACTCCGTCGTCGTCACCTCGGGCGCCATGCCGCCAGCCATCTCGGCTCTCCCCCGCAACGAGGCGACGCCCTTGACGAGGTGGGACTGGAAGCTTTGGGGGCGGCTGGCCGATCGGAGCCCACAATTCGGCGACTATGGGATTGCTCATCCCGCAATGCAAACCGGAGGCCGAGCGCCCTTGCCGAGTCTCAGATATACCTCAAGTGAAAATTGGTGGATCTATCGTTGGGATCGCCCTGAGACCGGAGGTAACAACAGCTTCTACGACTTGTGCGAAACCCTAACTTCATCGGACCATTGGCCGTTCGTGGGCCCCGAGTTCTCCTGGGGGGACAGGGAACTCGCGCGCTGCGCTCGACGGCAGCCGGGGCCAGGTAATGCTACGAGCTGGCGGGCTTGGGGAACCTCCCATCACCTCGCTCATGTCACAAGCGAGCTGGCCAATCCTGCCGCGTCCTAAGCACGCGCCGAACCTCTGTTTGCAACTCGTCTAGCTCTAATGTTTCAGTGAGGCGTTCCCAGACGAACCATCGCGGTGCCCTTGACAAGCCCCGGTGGTTCCCGCGCTCTTTCAGTAGGGCCATAGCTTCGTCCCGCCACAGCAGTTGCGCCACCGAAAAGGGATTTGGGCTGGGGTTACGGCGGCCGCGACGGACGCTCCGAAGCTGGACTTGGCGCTTGCCGGGAACGGCAAGCCAGACGCCCCACCATGATGGAATCATTTGGGATGCCTGATCGAGGTACCGGTCGGTCGTCACAAGGGAGGCGCGGTCGAGCACCCTGCTATACAAATCGGCCTGCCCTACGAGCCGGCTCAACTTGTCTTCGTCACTCTTAATCTCGAACCCGGAGATTTGGCCGTTGATGACGGCTACATCGACCCTTGTCCGGCCAGCGCAAAGACCTAACTCGTGCCGAATTTGAGTGCCCGGCTCTGAGTCGTACTTCTCAACGAGGCGAGTCATTAGCGCCTGCCGTATATCGCTATCGCGCATCTCACCCCGTCTCATCCAACGTTGCGCAGAACCCGCCAATACTTGCATACAAGGTTCGGCGTCTCTAGCGCAGCCGGCATGTCGTGTCAGGTGTCGCATGATCGATGGTTCGCGCGAACGACTCGATGAGCGGTACCGCAGAGCATCGATGAGCGATCGGCGGGAGGCGGTCGAGTGGGGCGGTCGCGGTGGTCGCCAGGCGTGGCGGGAGGGCTGAACCATCTCCGCATCTCCGCATCTCCGCAAAAATGCCTGTGAGCTGGGCAAATGCTTGCGGAGATGGTCGGAGGTGGTGAGGGGTCATCTCCGCAAAGAGCCGGGATCTCCGCAGTTGGTTGCGGAGATGCGGAGATTGATGATCCTCTTGGTTCTGATCTCCGCAGGGTGTTTTCCCTGGTAGAGCGGGGTTGGTGCGGCGTTGCGGAGATGCGGAGATGGTTCAGCGGGTTTCACCCCTCGTGCTGTTCCACCCAGAACACAGATCGGTCGCCGCGGTCGTTGCGGCCGGCACGCACGACGTGCTCACCGCGCCACCGCCCGGCCTGCCCGGTAAGCAGACGGCCGAGTTGCAGCGGGTTGGGTAGCCGCCCGTTGTGGGTGGTGATGAACTGCCCATCCCACGGGTCGTTCACGTCGCTGCCGAGGTGCATGGGCTCGCCGTCTTGCCGGAGTTCGGCGGCGGTCATCGCACGGCCGCCGTGGCGGTCGTGCCAGCAGGTGAGGAACGCGCGCCAGCGCGTTTCGTCTTCATCGATCTCACGAATGTCGGCCGCGTTGGTCAGGAATCCGTCGATGCCGTGGTGGGCGAGGAACCCGCCGAGGGTCTGCGCCCATGGGGTGAACTGCCGCATCGACAACCCCGACACCCGAGGTGCTCCCCGCCGGGTCCAATCGAGCACCAGCACGAGCAGATGCCACAGAACGGTGAGTTGGTTCGCCGGGTCGGTGATCCACTGGTCAAGGTGCGGGATGCCGAACCCGCGTTGGTCGCGCAGCTCGGGGCGGGGCATGTCCGGGTCGAGGCGCACCCGCACGGTGCGGGAGGCCATGTCCCCGCCCACCTGAAGGTTGTTACCGGTGGCCATCCACAGCCGGTCGTTGACGGTGGCGACGTTGCGCGACGCCCCTAGTTGCCGGTCGGACCAGACACCGGAGGTGACGAGCTGGGCGAGCACCGCGGAGTCGATGACGGTGCCCTCGGCCAGGTTGTCCCAGATCACCACGCCGACCTGCTCGGCCAGCACCGCCGTGATGGACTTGCGCAGTTCCTCATCCGAGTAAGCCCAGGTCATGACCCGCTGCCCGTAGAGCATCCCCGGCCCGGCGGTCAGGATCGTCTTACCCGATGACGGCATGGTGGCGTCGATCAACGCGAACGGGGTCAGGGAACGGGTGAAGTGCCGCAGGATCGGCGTAGCCAGCAGCGCCACGTAGTTCGCCCGGTCAGCCGCGGATGCCCATGGGAAGTCGCGCAGGAATCGGCCGAGCAGGAACGTGCGCGCCTCGTCGACCTGCTCCGGCGTCGGTTCGTCCGGCACCGGGGGAAGCGCCACCTTGGACGCGAGGTAGAGGCCGGTTGCTGGGTCGTAGCCGGGTTGCTGGAGCAGGGTGCCGTCCCGGCGCAGGACCGGGGCGCCGATGATTCCGCGTAGCGGCGGCACGCCGGGCCACGTCTTGCCGGCCAGCACGGACGACAGGATGTCGCGAGGTGGGGTTACCTCGTCTTCGTAGACCTCGGGGTCGCCGGTGTCGCTCTTGCGGGTCTTGAGCCGGTACACGTAGGCGTGCTCGGCCAGTAGCCCGGCCAGCCCGGCGGGGTTGACCATGCTCGCCGACACCGGCAGCGGGGAGTCCTCGTCGGCGGCGGTGGCCAGGCCACCGGAGACGGCTTCCATGTGCACGAGCGCCCCGGCGGACACGTAGGTGTCGGGCAGCAGCCCGTCGACCAGCGCCGCTTTGAGCACGCGGATCGTTTCGGGGCCAGAGCCGATCTGCAACCGGGTGCTCATGCCGCCGCCCTCCCCACCCCGGCGAGGGTGCGCGGGTTGTTCGCCCCGGTCCGCAGCCCTGATGCGATCGTGCGGGCGACCTCCCCGGCGGGCAGGCCGAGCGACAGCGCGGCCGGTTCCAACACGGCGCTCACGTCGGCGTCGGTGAGCGCACCTCCGGCCACGAGCTGGCCGAGCGCCACCGCTGAGGCGAACAGGGCGTGGTTGCGCTGCCCCTCCGGGGCGGCGGTGAGGTGGGCAACCTGCCGGCGGATCGCGGCGGCGAGGTACGGGCCGCGCCGGTCCGGCGGCAGCGCCACCGGGGCGGGCTGGTGCGCGGGTCGAGGTGCGGGGGCGAGCAGCCCGGCCACCCACGCGGGAAGCGGTGCCGGGTCGCAATCCAACGCCACCGCGTACGGGTGGCCAGCGGCGGTGCTGCCGGCCGCCACGACGTATCCGCCGTGGGCGCGGGTGTCGACCTTCCAGCCCAGCCCGCCCCGGTCGCCGGTCGTGTTGCGCAGGTCCGGCCCGGCGGGGTGGCGGTAGTAGAGGTGACTGCCGCCACTGGCCGTGGTCACGGTGTACGTGGCGTCGATGCCGCCGTGCCGGTTGGCGAGGGTGGCGAACACGTCCAGGCCGTCACACGCCGCGGCCCACTGCGGCGGCGGGGTGTCGTCGGCGTGCTTGGGCACGTCGAGGTCGACCACGACCAGCCCGGACGGGCCGCAGGCAATACCGATGCCGTAGGGGCGGGTCGACCACGCCCGGCGGATACGGCCGGGGTCGGTGGTGGCGCGTTCCTCCCACCCGACGTGACGGCCGGCGGCGCGGCAGCGCGGGTCGGCGCGGGGGCAGTGCTCGGCAGTGCAGCGGTTGGGAAACGCCGGCCGCTTGGCGTGGTCCGGATCGTCGGGTCGGTCGTCGGGACGCAGGGGGAAGACGTGCCAGCCGCGCGCAGCGTGCGCGAGCGCGGCGGTCAACAGGTCAGGCATGGGGCATCTCCCAAAGGCTCGCGGGGATGGGTCAGGCCGGGCGACGCTGGGCGCGGACGGCGGCAAGATCGATCAGCGCGCCGCCAGAGGCGTCCGGGGTGCCGGTAGGCCGCTGCCGCCCGGCGGCGACGTTCAGGCGCAGATAGAGCCGGTAGCGGCCGGCGTCGGCAGCGGTCAGCGGCCGGCGGGTGCCGTGCTGCGTGAGGTGCCCGGCGTCGACCAGCGCGGTGGTGGCGGCGTCCAGCTCGGCGGGCGTGCCGGTGAGCCAGACCTCCAACCCGGACAGCCGGGCGTCACGAGGGGAGGGGCCATCGCGGCGAGGACCGGGCATCAGGCGGCCCGCCGAGGTCGGGGGCGGCCCGCGATGGTGGCGCGGGTCACGGTCTCGCGCAGGTCACCGAGCAGCCCTACCAACTGCCGCCGCGCGGCCAGATCGGACGGTGCGAGCGCGACCCTGACGCGCACCTCGGCGTGTTCGCGGCCGGCGGCGGTGCGCACCCTGACGAGGACGGCGCGGGAGCGGCCGGCGACGTCGACCACGATCTCCTCGGAGCGGTGCTCACCGAGGCCGCAGCGGTGGTCTTTGCCGCACCAGCCGGTGTGCCCGTCGCGTGGTCGGCGGTTCATCGCTTGGCCGCTTGGTACTCGTCTTTGATGTGGTTGATGGCGTGCCGGCCGACGCGCAGCCGCAGCCCCGTACCGGCGCAGCGGCGGCACTCCCTCCGCAGCCGGCCGAACGTGGACCGCTTGCGGCCGGTGCCCTTGCAGGTGCGACAGCGTCCGAACGGCGCAGCCACGCACAGGGCAAGGTAACCGAGCGTGAGCGCGGTGAGGATGAGGCAGGGTGCGGTGGCTAGCAGGTCGTGGGGGTCCATGACAGCCTCCAGGGCCGGTTTTCGGGTGTGGTTGGGGGAGGCCGCTAGATTCCTAGCGTCCTGATCACGGTTCGAATGGCGTCCTAGGGGTGGTCCTAGGTCTAGGAGGTGTCTGCTCCTAGACCTAGGACCGATCTGCGGCTAGCTTGCGTTGCGCTTTCGGTTACGCTCCGCAATCGCGGCGATGATGGCGGCGCGTTCGAAGCCGCCCCGGTTGGCGCCCTTGCCGGTATTTGGGTCGGTGCCCCACGTTTGGCCGACCTTCACCCCGAACGGCTTGAGCGCGACGGTCACCTGCTCGCCGTCCCACCCGGTGTAGACCTCCGGCCGCAGCTCCCCGAGGCGGGCGGCGACGGTGCGGCACCACACCTTGGCTTCGCTGGCGGGGACCACGGCGGTGATGTCGTCGAGCAGGTTGTAGGACAGCGCCTGAACCTTGGCGGGCTGCTCGCCGAGGGCGTGCCCGGTCAGCCGTCCGGCGGCTTCCCGGGCGATGCGGGCGCGGGCCGCGATCGTCTCCGCGAGGGGTCCGTCGATGTTGACGGTGGTGGTGATCCTCGCGTCGGCGCCCTCCCCGACGAAGTAGCCGGTGCCCTTGTCCGTCCAGGCGAACATGGTCGCTCGGATGCCCTGCTTGTACTGCGAGGTGCCGAGGACCATGTCGTTCTCGGTCTGCCCCATCACCTTGAGACAGAACCGGGTCGACGCGTTCGCGCTGATTCCGGTCGGGAGGCTCTTGGCGTCGGGCCGTTGGGTGGCGAACACGGGGATGATCCCGAGCGCCGGTCCGCGCTTGACGAGGTCGGTGGCGATGGCTTCCAGCTCCTTGCCGTACTCGGGGTGCTCGAACCACTTCTGGCACTCGTCCACCCCGACGACCAGCGGATGCAGGCCGAGGGACTTCTTCGAGGCCAGCTCGGGGGTGACCTTGTTCTCGGGGCAGAGGTCGCGGGGCAGGTCGCGGATCACCTTGGCGCGGCGGCGCAGTTCGTCGCGCAGCTCCCGCATCCCGGCCACCGCGTACTCGATGTCCTCGTCTTCCTCACCGGCGCGGTAGCGGTGCGCGACCTGCTCCAACGCCGATAGGTCGCCGGTGCCCTTGAGGTCGTACGCGTGGATCTCCGCACGCGGGTCCAACGCCGCGATCAGCAGCACCTCCCGCAGCGTGAACGTCTTGCCCATACGCGGGATGGACCCGATGACCATCGCCATGAACATCAGCGTGAGGTCGACCCACCGGCCGCGCGGGTCGGTGCCGAACGGCTGCGGCCGGAACAGGTCCACCGTGCCGGCCTTGAGCAGCGGCCACACCGGCTTACGGGCCTTGGACATGTCCTGATCCCCGACCCAGAGCACGAGTCGGCCGGGGTGCACCTCGGGCTGCCCCTCGGGCCACACGCACCCGAGGGGGCGGGAGAGGCCGGCGGCGAGCTTTTCCCGCTTCTCGATGACCTCGGTAGCGGTGACGCCGTTGGGCAGCTCCACATCGGCGCGCCAGCCGGGGCCGTCGCGGGTGATCGGGGCGGGGAACCAGTCCTTGCCCCGATCACCCTTCGAGAGGGCTTGGTTGATGCCGGTGATGCCGAGGTTGCCCAGCGCGCGCACCACCACATCGGAGGTGAGTTTCTGTACGCGGGGCACGACCACGGCGGTGTCGAGCAGCGGCTTGTCCGCCGGACGGCCCAGCGCACCGAGCCCGGCCAGCAGCGCGGCGAGGGTGGCGTACCGGGCCTCAGCCGGGGCGAGGGCGTAGGCGATGCCCAGCGCGGGCAGCACGCCCAGCACGACGGCGGCGGTGATAAACCCGCGCCACCGCACGCGCTGGTCACGCAGCCGCGACACCTTGAGGTACATCTCCGCGTCGCCCTTGTCCGCCGTCAACTGGCGAACGTGCTCGCCTTGCAGGTCGAACAACCACCGGCCCCACCCGCCGAGCAGTCGGCCCGCGCCGCGCGGCGCTCGCCACGCGAGCTTGCCGGCGTACTTCGGGGTGCGGGTCAGGTGGAACGCTCCGGCGTGGAACAGGTGCCCGATCGTCCACCGGGCGGCGTCGCGCAGCTCGGCGCGCGAGCGCAGCCACGCCGGAACGATCGGCCGACGCTTCGCGTCCTGCAACCCCGCCACCGTGAACCGCGGCGACCTTTGCGCGGCCGGCGAGTCCACCAGACGCGGGCCGGTGTCGCCCGGGTCGCTGTCGTTATCGGGGGTGCTGGGTGCCTGTCGGCGGGAGCGGGCGGCGTCCAGGTCCACCACGTCGGCATCAGGTCCGGTCAGGTCGTTCTCGGCGGCCTGCCAGTCGAATCGGTCGTCATCTCGGGGGGACGTCATGATGGGGGTTCCTCCATCTGATCCGTAAGGGGTCGGGGGTCGAGGGCCGGCGGCACGGCACGGGTTTCCAGGCCACGAGGGCCGTGCCGCCGGGCGGCGCTAGTCGTGGGTGCGGACGAGGTGCGCGAGGGCGGCGCCCATGCCGAGCACCGCCACCGGAAGGCAGGCAACGGCGGTGGTGATCCACCACGGGGCCGAGGTCACTCCGGCGGCTTCGAGCAGGTGGTAGGCGACCTGGCCGAGCGCGCCGATGGCGAGGGAGCCGAGGGCCGACCACTTAGCGAACGTCCGTGCACGCTCGGGCACCCGCCCAGACAGCCACACATAGAGCGCGTACGCGCCGTACGTCTCGACACCGATCGGAAGCGTGATCGCGCTGTTGATGGAGAAGCTGTCCCAGATCCCCGGCAGCGGGTGCACGATGCCGAACCCGGTGAGTCCGCCGAGGCCAACCCACCCGGACCAGATCGCCACGAACGCGGGCAGCGCTAGCAGCACCACCGGCCAGGCCACCGCCCGCCGGTTGTCCGTCGAGTCGGTCGGGTCGGCCTCGATGGCGACCTTGGTGCCCAGGTCTGCGACGGGTACCGCCTGCTCCGACAAGACCGGCGAGCCGTGGCCGGCGGCCGGCGACAGGTCCGGTGCCGGTGCCGGGTCGGCGATCGGGTCCGGGGTGGTGTCGGCCGGGTCCGTAGTGGCTTCGGTGTCGGCCGGCGGGGGACCGGTGTGGGCCAGAGCGGCGAGGATTGCGTCTGCCTTCGGACCGCCGACCCGCAGTTCCTTCTTGATGCGATTGCGCGACGGGATCTCGCCGAGCTGGTCGGCCAGGTCTCGGGCGGCGGGGATCAGGTCTTCGACCGGCCGGGGAAAGGCCGACAGCGTGGGGGCGGTCATGACAGGTGTCCCTCCGATGCATCAGTGCCGTAGATGAGCGAGAACATGGCTTGTTGCAGGGCCAGCAGGTCCGCGCCGCGCCTGTCGTCGTCAGCGGGGCGGAGGATCGGGAATCGACGGCTCACGGTGGCCCCTGCCTACGCGGCCTGGCCGGCAACCGAACGAACGGCGAGCAGGGCACGCGCTTCCCGCAGCACCCGACGCTGCGCCCGGCGAAGCCGCTGCCAGTCCAACTCGGTCGGACCGGCATCACTGGTCAGCGCAACAATCTGTGCGTCGAGCAGCAGAACCTCAGCCTCGATCAGCGGCAACTCCTGCTCGATCTCGGCGAGGTCAGCCCCGCTCGGCTCGATCTCCAGGGAGTGGTTCGAGTCGGTCACTTCGTGTCCCTTCTAACTGATCTGGCGCTCCTAGATGCGCGCCTCTGTTGCGCAACAACGTAGCGATACGCGGGTCTGTTGCGCAAGGGGGTAGCGGTATGTTGGTCCGATGAGTGATGCGCGAGGTGAGCTGTCAGCAGCTACGAAGCGGTACCGGCGTACTGAAGCTGCTCATGAAGCCGCACGCGAGGCGGTGGTTGCAGCGGTAGTTGCGGCGCTTCGTGATGGCATCGGCCCGGCTGAGGTCGAGCGGCTATCGCCGTTCAGCGGTGCCTACGTCCGGAAGCTCGCTCGGGAGCACAGCGTCCCTCCTGCGCCGCCGGGGCCGAAGCGGGTCGCCCGGTAGCAGTCATCCAGTGGCCCGCAACGTGTGATTGCTGGCGTCCACCAGGCCGTACGTCAGCGCGGACGCCTCCATATCGTCGATGGCGCGCGCTGGGATCACGAAGCGGCCACGGACCTTGATGGCTGGGAACTGGCCGGCGTGAATCGCCCGGTAGAGGGTCACCTCCGACATGCCGAGGATCGCTGCGGTGTCCGCGACCGACCGGAACCGGGGGTGATCGTTCTTGAACGCGAGGGGTTCAGCCACGGGAGTCTCCTCAGTAGTCTGTGGTTGGCGTTCCGTTCGGCTTGCTGAAACCAGTGAAGTCGAAAGCGAGCGAAGCGCCCATGCAAACCCAGTGCAATACGCGGCAATCCGATGCAACTTGCAAGCTCGGGAGACCACGGTGGCGACGGTAGGCCGGTGGACAGGAAACCTCGCCTGTTCGCTTCAAGCCGCCGCCGGAATGACGAACGAGGGATTCGCGGGGTGGCTCGGGATCGCGACAAGGACAGTCGCTTACTGGCATAGCCGGCCGGACACTGTTCCTGGAAACGCGAATCAGGACGTGCTGAACGCCGCCCTGGGCCGTGTATCGGATTCGGTTCGATCCCGGTTTTTCGAAACGCTCAGCCGCGTTCAGTCGGAGGGAATTGTTGGCAGTGGCGGCATTGTTCTGAATGGTGTGAGCGCTGCTGCCGACTCGGTCGCCAACGATTCCTTGCTGATGAGCCTTGCTCTGCCGCACGACTGCATCGAGTCCCTACAGGAAGACGTAATGCTGCTCGCCCGCTCGGGTGGCATGACAGCCTTCGACGTGTTCCGCGGCGCCCGGCGGTTGCGCGACGAGGCAAGGGCTTTAGTCGAGCGCACCCGTCGGCCGGTTGAGCTGGCCGATCTCTACGTGATTATCGGCCAGAGCGCCTCCCTGATGGCTTCCACCGCCTTCGATCTCGGGCACTGGAACGAATCGGCGGCACTAGCCAGGGCGTCAACGCAGTACGCCGACCTGGCCGGACATGCGTCATTGAAAGCGTGGACCTACGGGCTGCAAATGACACTCGCCAACTGGCGTAACGAGCCTGATTCCGCGCTGAGCTACTTCGCTCGTGCTATACGAGCGGCCCCGGAGGGAGAGCCGAGGCTGAGGCTCCGCTATATCGCTTCCCGCTCTCATGCGCTGCTCGCCGATTCCGATTCAGTCGCGGCCGTCTTGGAAGCAGCCCAGCGAGATAGGGAATCGGCAGCGGACCGACCCGACGAACTCGCCACCTCTACTGGCGGGGAATTCGCGTTCGGTGAAGCGCGGGCGGCGGCATGTGCGGCAGCGGCATGGCTTGACCTCCGGAACGGCGAGCAGGCCGCGAGGTACGCCCGAGAGGCGTTGCAGGTGTACGAGACGTTGCCCTCGCCCAGGCGGCCGTACTCCCAGATTAACGGGACGCAAATCGATGTAGCTGCTGCTCACTTACACATGCGGGACAAGGATGGTGCGGCCGACGCGCTTCGTACCGTCTTGGACTTGCCGCCGCAGAAGCGCAACGTCTCGCTGACTGGCCGGCTGTCGCGGATAGAGCGTCTGCTGAGCGAGTCGCCGTGGAACCGCGACACGGACGCGCGCCAGCTCGCCGAGCGCATCTCGGCGTGGCTGTCGGAAACGTCAGCCCGTCCGCTCACCTGACTGGTGCCATGCGGTCAACACCTGCTCTTCCTTCTCCCGACTGATGCCGATCTCCGCAGCCCGATCGTGGTTGCTGACCTCGCCGTTCTCCACCATCCATCGCCAGGTGTCGCGGACGGTCAGCGTGAGCGGCCGGCAGCGCAGGCCGGCTGTTTGCGCTTTGGCGATGTCGACGCGCCAGACGCCGTCGAATGTGCGCCAGAGGGGCAGCTCGGACCACTGCCGGACGCCTTGGCCGAGCAGCACCTCATCGGGCACCCAGTCGAAGGAGGCGTCAGCCTGAGTCGCGTGGACGCAGTCCGCCAGTAGTCCGCCAAAGGTCGCGCCGTCCCTCGGGGCGCAGACGTTGAACGCGCCGGAGGAACCTTCGGTGATGGTGTGGAGTGCGAACGCGGCCAGGTCGCGTACGTCGACAGGCTGGATGGTGCGGTCGGGGGAGCCGGGGGCTAGGACTCGCCCACCGGCAGCCACGCGGCGCAGCCACCACGGCAGGCGGCCGACGTACTCACGCGGGCCGAGCACGACGCCGGGGCGCAGGAGCGTCGTCCGGTCTGTTCCGAACGCAGCGACCGCTGCGGCCTCGCATCCGGATTTCTGATAGCCGTATCGGGTCGGTCCGTCTTCGGTGTCGGTGCCGTAGTCCGGGCCGGCGTCCGGCGGGCAGTAGAGCACTTCGGAGCGTTCGGTGAGCGGCTTCAGTGGCCAGTCTCGGTAGACGCTGACCGTGGACATGAAGACGTAGCGACCGACGACGGGAGCAAGCGCCCGAGCCACCTCGAGAACGTTCCTAGGCACGTAGCCCGAGGTATCGACCACGGCATCCCATGGGCCAGCGGCGGCGAGGGCGGCGACGTCCTCAGGACAGGTCCGGTCGCCCCGGATGGGCCGTACGGCTTCCAGGAAGGGCTCCGAGGTGCCCCGGTTGAACGTCGTCACCTCCCAGCCGGCGTCGAGGGCAGCCGTGACGATCGCGTGTCCTACGAACCAGGTTCCGCCGAGCACTAGCAGATGCATGCATCCATCATGCCGAGCAGGGGCGACAGCCGGTCGGTAGAGGGTGCCGGCCGTCAGTTGTCGAGTTGCTCACGAGGATCGAGTCAAGGCGTCGACAAGCGCCCGCGCTTGTGCCTGTCAACGGGTCGTTGACACTTCGCAATAGAAGTCTCGGCCAGCGCCGCAGGTCAGCCGCACATCGAGCCTGCCGCGAGAAGCCTGCTGGTACCGGATAACAAATTTTGGTCCAGAGGGGAACTCGCAGGCGCATTCAATAATTAGGGGGTCCGCCGAGCCCCGTAGGGAGACAAGTCGCAATGAGGCCGCGCATCAGGCTCTTATCTGCAATCAATCAGCAAAAACGATTTAGGAAAACGTGCGGAGCGGTTCTACTTGTCGTCTTCTTATTCATGGCAATCGCGACCCTTAAGCCAGACCGCGCAATGGCTGCGGCGGCTCTAATTGGCTCTCTGGCGAGCCTGTTGTCCGCTTTCAATCAATCGTCAACCAGATCGCTATCATCTGGATCGGCCATTGAGAGCCGTACGCTAACCCACTCAGACGGGCTGGTACGGCGCGGGCGCGAAAACCCAAATCGCTGAAGGTATCTCGTCTCAAGATGCCTCTGCTGCTCATAAGTGTCCGCAGCTTCAAGTCGGAGAGTGCGCTGCTCGGCGGCCTGACGAGATTTGAGGCCCAACGCGTGAGCGATCTCTTCATAGGTAAGCCCTCGCTTGCGGGCGTACCTAAGTAGATCCCCTTCCCGCTCGTCGATCATCAGCCGTAGGCCCGCTAGCAAAGACAGCGCATTGGCAACGTCGTCCTTAGTCAGTCGTGTCCCGCGTGGACGCCTTGCAACGAAGTCGAGGGCAGCCGCCGCCTGCACGAACACTGGAACGTCGCGGTTGAAGATAGCTTCTCCGTGACGCCGTAGCCCACGGAGGGCAGTTGCCAGATCATGAAGTATTACGTAGGGCAAACGGTGCCGGTTGGCCATCAAGCAAGTTTAACGACCAGACGCAACTGGCCGAGTTGCCGAATGGCTCTACCAAGTCAAGGCGGGCCGCGCGGCTGGCCCGGCCCTGGGCTAGGCGAAGGGCACTGCCGCGCTCTCCCTGCCCTTTCCACAGGTCACTCCTCGGCATGCAGACAGGCAGCGCCCTTGATCCCGCTCGCGACCGTCCCGGCTCAGCGTTGTCCCCGAGCAGCCCGTTACGTCAGCGCAGTCGGTGTCAGGATCACTCGTCGAATGCTTCGCTTATCGGCGAAGGGAACGACACGGTCCTTGGCATCGTCGTCCGTGTCTTCGTCGAATATTTCGAAGCGGTCGGGCTCCGCCCTGGTCCGCTTGAGATCAACATAAGTGCCGTAGTCCAGTGAATAAATATTATATCTTAAGCCAGGATTCTCTTTGTCGCTATAACCGCGCGAGATTAAATGAATCAGTCGTTGGTCGAAGAGTGACTGAATTACGGGGTTGTCGCTATGTTCGCGCGCCAGCATGAACATGGTCGTTTGGCGAGTGCCAATGACGTCCGTGACGATCGTATCTAGAGCCTTTCGGAGGTCAGGCGATAATGTCGTGGACTTGTCTGTTTCGTACCAGTCTCTGGCGGCTTCCTCGACAGACGATCGATCAATCTTCAGTCGTCCTGAGCGTTGCGCGCGAAAGAACGCTTGTGAGAAAATGCCGAGGAAGTCACGAACTACTCCTTCGCCTGCTCGCACGAGCTCGACGAATGTCTCGCGTTCCGTGAATAGTCGCACTCGAAGGTTGACGGGCGAGTCAACTCCGTTATCGTGAAGCATTCCTGCCGGCAGTTCTGCCTCTACGTGCTTGAATAACAGCTCTAGGAAGATCTCTACTACGTTATCCGGGTTGCGATCATAGACGTAGTAGTCATCCAAATCTAGATTTGCGCTGATGTCGCTACCTAGCTCAAACCCGGTGGGGTTTCCCCTCTCGACTCCGATGGTAAAGTTCGACCTGTACTCAAGTGACGCGATTTTGACCACCACGCGGTTGCTTGGGAACAGAGCGCGCTTAAGGAATTCGGCGATGTATGGCTGTACGTCGGGAGGAATGGCTGTCCACTCGTCGATGAGGATGAACAGTTCTTCGATCCCGAGGGCCGTCAGCGCCTTGTTCAAAAAGGTTGCAATTTCGGCAAATACGACCGTTTCCCGATAAACTTCGGTGAACCTCACTCTTTGCCCAGTCGTGCGTTCCGCCGTTCTGCCGGATTCCGCAGATAGCTCCGGCCTCTCGGAAACCTTAGCGCCGAACTTGGAGGTGGCGCCGACCTTATCTTGGGTAGTATCTTCAAACTCGGCGCTCGCTACCCCGACAGTTCTTGCTTGGATGACGTCAGCAAGTTCGCTCACTTCCTCCATGCCTGATCCGTCTCTATCTGGATCGGTAGCAATGTCCAGCAGCTCCGACTGAATGAGAGCCAATATGTCTTTAAAAACTCCAACACATCGAACGACAAGCGGTTGGCTGTCGTCTGTCATTAAGTGAGCGCTTCCAATGGTTCGTATATCTATGTAAAGCGATGCAGCATTGCCTCGACTTGCAACCTCTAGGTCGAGGATTCTCAGCACGTGCGACTTTCCAGTGCCACGGCGGCCATAGAGGATCTGATTATTTGTATTGTTGAGTTGAGGGAAAACGCCCGTTTCTACATAGGTGCGTTGTAGTGCCGCGACGTCGCGCTGTCTCTCCGAACGTGGCTTGATGTTGCTTATGGCGTTGCCGAAGTGACGATCACTGAGGAGTGACTCAGGCACGTTTGGGCTCCTCGCTGGGAAGCAGCACGTTTGACCACGTCACTATACGGCGTGAGTAGACGACCTTGAGTGGCTAGTGTGGCGCTCATGGCTGCGGTGCTGCCTGGACACAGGTAGCGCGGATGCTCGCCTGCGGCGTGTCGGCCATCACCGAACTCAGTGTCCGCTGGGACTTGGATGCCACCCAGCGCGAAGTCCTGCATGTGCCAGCTCCCCGTTCGGCGAGCCGAGGCCGGCTTAATCTCGTGGTGCGTGTGTCGCCGTTTCGGTTGAGCAGACCGGCGTGGCTTGGGTCGAATGTGGGCGACACCCTAGACCGGGTTGGCTCCAAGGCCGTCTGGTGAGTGCTTACGGCGAGGATCTGCGACTGTTGCCCGCCGACCCCGGACAACGTTTACCAAGCCCTCCGTGGCCAGCAGAGCCACCGCCCGATGCGCGGTTCCGACCGAGACGCCATGCACCGCAGCTAGTTCGGCAACTGCCGGGAGTTGGGTGCCGGGCCGCAGTCGACCGGCCGTGAGTTGCTGGCGCAGTTCAGCGGCGATCCGCTGGTACGGACTGATTTCATTTGTGTGCTGCGTCGGCGCGACTGGGCGCGGTGGCATCCTCGCGGCCAGCGTTCCGGCAGCACGCTGGTCAGACTCCGACAGCCAGGCTGCGTACACCCTGAGGGTCGTTGTCCCACCGCCGCCATGACCAAGCCGGCCGGCGACCGTCCGCACGTCAACGCCAGCGTTTATTAGCTCGGTTGCCGAGTAGTGACGCAAGGCGTGGATGTGGCTGTCGATGCCGAGCCGGGTTGCGAGCCGGCCATACCGCTGGGTGATGGTGTCGGGTCGGTAGCCACGGCTGTTGTCCGGCTCGGGGGAGAAGACGTAATCGGCAGTGTCCGCGTCAGCGTCTAGCTGCGCCAGGCGGTCAAGGTACCGACCGTGCAGCTCACGCAGTACCTCCATGCTCTCCGGGTCGAGCGCCACCCGCCGCTGCTGGTGCGTCTTGGTGTCCTTTTCCCGCAGCTCGCCGTGTTCATCCAGGTAGGCGCTGCGTCTCAGCGTCAGCACACCGGCGACCAGGTCGAGATGCTGCCAACGCAGCGCGCACAGTTCGCCGCGCCGGGCGCCCGTCGTCATGGCCAGCCAGACCAGTGCGCCCCAGTCCGGATCGCGCCACGCCTCATTGATGATGCTGGCCGCGTCGGCAGGATTCGGCGGCTGCGGGTCGGGGTGCGGCGGCGCAGGGGGCTCGGCCTGCCCGGCGGGGTTGACGGCGATCCAGCGCCACCGGACGGCGCGACTGAGTGCACCACTGAGGATCCAGTGGATCTGGCGCACGGACGAAGCGCTGAGCGGCTTGCAAGCGTGCGGCCGGCACTTCGCCGTGCAGGTGTGCTCACCTTCTACGCGGTGCTTCACGTACGCCTTGCCGCCGCACCAATCGCGGCAGCGGCGCAGGCTCGCGTAGAACGACTCCAACGTCTCGGCGTCGAGTCGGCCAACCGGCAGCTTGCCCAACACCGGGCGGACGTGCTTGTTGAGCTTGTTCACGTAGCCCATGCGGGTGGTTGCTTCGATGTCGGCCACCTCAAGCCATCGGTCTAGAAGTTGGTCGAGCGTCGCGCGGGTGCGCGGGTTCCGCCGCTCGTCCACCTGGGCCAGCAACCGGGTACGCGCCTTCTCGGCTTCCTTGGCCGCGGTGCGGCCGGCGGGGATGACCTCGGTCAGGTAGTGCCGCTTCCCGCTGATCGGGTCGACCCCGGCATAGACCTTCACCCGCAGTGACCCGCTGGGCAGGGTTTCGATCTCGCCGCGCTGGCGCTTGGTGCGTCCGTTCGAGGCTGCCACGGGGCCACCGTAACGCGCTCGCACCACGAATGGCCCCATGCGAGCCGGTCAGATTGAGGAAATACCTGTGCGCCCGGCAGGATTCGAACCTGCGGCCTTGGGATTAGAAGTCCCCTGCTCTATCCGCTGAGCTACGGGCGCGTGTGGCGTGGATGTCGCGCCCAGAGGGTACCGCCGTCCCACTGCCCGACGGCGGAAAGGGTGCCCGCGTCCACGTTGCCGAGCAGAGTCTCACGTCCGGCTCGGAGCGGGCATCCGGGTTACCGCGGACCGGCCCGGCCCCGGACCGTACCTTTGGCTGGTGTTGCTGGATTCCGACGCCGAAAGCGACGTCGCCTACGAGCTGTGCCAGGTCGTCGGTCGCGCCATCCTGCCGTACCGGTCATCGGGCGGTTTCGGTACCGCGTTCTTCTTTCGCAGCGGCGACGACCCGGTGGGGGAGTCGTTGTTGACGGCGGCCGACCTGGTGGGCGCTTCCGGGGGTGAGTTGGGCCTGCGGTCGAGCGTCACCGAACCGGCGGGGGTGGCCCCGGAGGTCGTGTCCGAGGCGGAGATGGTGCCTGGCTGGGCCCGCTTCGGGGGCGACGGGGTGGCGGTGTTGCCGACCGCCGGCCTGCACCGGTACGCCGGTGACGGCGGCTGGCGGTGGCGCGTCCAGCCGGTGCCGGCGGGGATCGCCGCCGGGCCCGAGGTGGTCGCCCGCCTCGGCGCCGACGCCGGTTCCGCTTTCGTGCTGGCCCATGGGGTACGCGAAGACGGGTCGCGCCCGCTGGAGGTCGCGATCGAGCGGGTGGTCCGCGACGGGGACGCCGTGCTGATCACCACGGAGCTGCCGCCGGGGTACGTCGGGGCGCCGGTCTTCATCGTCCAGGCCGGCGACACCGGCGACGTCGCACCGTACTGCCTGGGTCTGGTCCTGCCTGGCGTCGGCGCGCACCCGGTGGCGACCTTCGACCGGATCCGTGCCGTCCTCCCGGCGACGCCCGGCGACGTCTGAGCCGGGACGCCGTCCGGCGATGTCGGACTGCCCCCGCTGTCCGGTGACGTCTGAGCGGCGACGCCATCCCGGCCTGTCAACTGCCGGGCGTTGTCGCCGTCGCCGCGTCGGCTGTCGGTGAACTGGTCGGGTCAGCGTCGGCCGGGGCGGTGGGGCCGGCGGCGAGGAACGCCTCGGCCCAGCGGCCCACCTCGTCGAAGACCTTCTTCCGTACGGCGGGGCCGGAGAGCGTGAGGTCGTGCAGCCCGCCGTCGAAGCGGGCCAGTGTGACGTGGCGACCGAGGCGGGGCGCGTAACGGACCATGTGGTCGACGTCCAGTACGGCGTCGGCCATTGTCGCGTTGGCGTGCCACTTGGTGCCCCGGAAGGACCGGGTCGAACAGGCCAGCAGCACCGGCACCTGGATGTCCAGCCCGGCACGGAGTCGACGCTGCCCGGTGCGGATCGCGTTCAGCCAGCCGGCCCGGACCGGGAACCCGGCCAGCGGCTTCCACGCCAGGTCGTAGGTCCACTCGCCGCGGTGGTCGGAGTGGATGCTCTCGCCGTACACCGTGCCCAGCCCGAACGGCAGGATGCGGTGCGGCGCTCTGCGGCCCAGCCGGGACGCGGCGGCCGCGAGGGGTCGACGGATCGCCCAGGGGGCGTTGAGGTCGAAGAAGGGGCTGTTGAGCACCAGGCCGTCGACGATGCCGGTGTCGCGGCGGGAGTCCGCCCACAACGAGATGATCAGGCCGCCGGTGGAGTGGCCCATCGCCAGCAGGGTCTCGTGCCCGTCGTCCTTGCGGATGATCTCAGCGGCGGCATCCAGCTCGGGGAAGTAGTCGCTGATGTCGTGGCAGAAGTTCGGGGTCTGGCCCGGGAGCAGACTGCGACCGTATTTGCGCAGGTCGAGGGCGTAGAAGTCCCACCCTCGCTCGGCGAAGAAGTCGGCCAGGTGGGTCTGGAAGAAGTAGTCGACGAAGCCGTGCACGTAGAGCACGGCCCGCCCGGTGGGGCGTTCGGCCCGCCTCCGGACCAGCGTCGCGACAACGGGGCCTTCGTCGTCGGCGCCCAGGTCGATCGTCTGCCGCTCGTACGGCGGCCCCAACACGTCCGGTTCCACGAACGCGACGCTACGCCGCCGACCTACCCAGCGGTAGCCCACGCCCGCTCGGTCCGCCCGCCCGCCACGCTCATCCCCGCGATCTTGCACTTTCTGTCCCGACATATGGGGGACGTAGCCGCTATTCGGGCGATGAAAGTGCAAGATCGCGGGGGTGAGGCGTGGGTCAGGCCGTTTCCGCGTCGGCGCGGGGGGCCTCGTCGTCGGACTCGGCCTGCGGCTGGGGGAGGTCGCGCAGGTGCTTGTTGTGCCGGGGCTCCTGGCGGGTCTTGGCGTCGTTGAGACGGCGGCGCAGGTCGTCGCGGACGTCGTTGAGGGCTGCGTGCAGGTCCTCCTCCGCGGAGGTGGTGACGATCTTCTGCCGGCCGGCGATCCAGCACTCGAGCGTGACCTTCTGCCCGCGTGCCTCCCGGTCCTTCACCGACACCTCCAGCTCGGTGGCGTCGGCGTGGAAGCTGGCGAGCCGGGCGTCGAGGGTGGCGAACTGCTCGGCGATCCAGTTCCGGTCGCCCTGCGAGAACCCGGCGCCCACCCGCAGGCACTCAGCCACGGTGGCCGGGTTCGCCACGGCGCTCATCGCCGCGCCTCGGAAGCGTTCGCGGAACCGATGGTAGTGATCGTCATGGCGCTGACCTCTCGTCGACGTGCAACTGTCGGTGGTGCGTTGATCAAGTCCTTACCCAGTTCGAGCGGCCCGGGAAACCGTTGACGGCGGGTCGGGCGGGTCGGGCGTACCACACCCGGGCGTGATCAGGGCGTTGTCCACAGGTGGGTTCGTCATCCACAGGCCGGCGGTGGGCGGTGGCGGTGGGCGGCCTCGGTGTCGAGGCTCGGTGGCGAGTCGACTCGCGTTGGCAGGCCCCGATCCCCCTGGAGGGACGATGTTCGACACTTACGTGACAATCGTCGGCAACGTGCTGACCACGCCCGAGTGGCGGCGTACGACCCAGAGCAACACCCTGGTGGCCAACTTCAAGGTCGCCTCCACCGCCCGCCGGCTCGACCGGGACAGTGGCCGGTGGGTGGACGGCAATTCGCTCCGCGTCCGCGTCAACTGTTGGCGCAAGCTCGCCGAGGGGGTGGCGGCCTCTGTCATGGTCGGCGATCCGGTGGTGGTCTGTGGGCGGCTCTACACCCGCGACTGGACCGACGACGCCGGCAACCACCGCACGCTCTACGAGTTGGAGGCGGTCGCCGTCGGCCACGATCTGTCCCGCGGCCGGGCCCGGTTCCTGCGCAACCGGCCGAGCGTGACGACCAGCACCGTGGAGGACGCGGAGGCCGAGAGCCGGGTGCACGGCGAGCCCACCGAGTCGGTGCCGGCCGGGCAGGCCCCCGCACTGCCCGACGACCGGCCGCTGGACGACGACTTCGAGCTGCCTGACTACGCCGAGCTGCGCACCAGCCCGTTCGGAGGCAGTCCGTTCGGCACCAGCCCGTTCGGCAGCGACCCGGAGGACGATTCCCCGAGCGGCGGGCAGGTCGAGCAGGTCGATGCCGCACTGGGCATCGACGAGCTGACAGCTCCGCCCGAGGCGAACGACGACAACGCCGACGGTGACCTGGACCTCGAGTTGGGGGCGGTGCCCGACGAGGGGCAGCCCGAGCCGACGCAACTCGGTCGCGGGCGGCGCGGTCGGGGCCGGATCCCGCAGCCGGCCTGACCGATCCGGGCGGCACGAACGGGGGCGGGGTGGCGGCGCCTGCAGCGTCGTCACCCCGCGTGACGGGCGTCGGCGGGGCGGCCCGACTGTTCGCTCCAGGGGTTCTCGTCGCGGCTGCGGCACCGTGTGTTGGGCTGGTTCCCGGGGTGCTCGTCTAGGCTGGCCGGCCGGAGGTGGTGCGGGTGCGACGGACAGCGCCGATGGCGAACGCGGTGGGGCTGCTGGCCGGTTACGCGCTGGACAGGCTGCTCGGCGACCCCCGCCGGTGGCACCCGGTGGCCGGCTTCGGGCAGGCCGCCGGGGCGCTGGAGCGCCGCCTCTACCGCCCGGACCGAACGGCGGGTACGGCCTTCACCGCGCTGGCCGTCGGAGGGCCGGTGCTGCTCGGAGCGGCCGCCGCGGCGGCTACCCGGCACCGGCCGGTGACCCGGGCGGTGCTCGTGGCGGCCGGCACGTGGAGCGTGCTGGGCGGCCGCACGTTACGGCACGAGGCGACTGTCATGGGCCGGACGCTGCGTGACGGCGACCTGCCCGCTGCCCGGCGACGCCTCGGCAACCTCTGCGGGCGGGACCCGTCGACGCTTGGCGAGTCGGAGCTGGCCCGTGCCACAGTCGAGTCGGTCGCCGAGAACACCTCCGACGCGGTCGTCGCTCCGCTGCTCTGGGGTGCGGTCGCCGGCCTGCCCGGGCTGCTGGGCTACCGCGCGGCGAACACCCTCGACGCGATGGTCGGGCACCGGTCGGCGCGCTACGCGCGGTTCGGCACCCCGGCCGCTCGGCTGGACGACGCGCTCAACCTCGTACCGTCCCGGCTGACCGGGCTGCTCACCGTCGCCGTCGCGCCGGTCGCGCACGGGGACCGGCAGCGCGCCTGGCAGGTGTGGCTGCGCGACCGCAACGACCACCCGAGCCCCAACGCCGGCCAGTGCGAGGCGGCGATGGCCGGTGCGCTCGGGGTCCGCCTCGGCGGCCGCAACGTCTACTTCGGGCGCTCCGAGGTGCGGCCGTTCCTCGGCGACGGTCCCCGCCCGGAGGCGCGGCACCTCAAGCGGGCCGCCCGGATCTCCGGCGCGGTGGGGCTGGCCGCGGTGGGGCTGGCCGCCGCGTACCCGGTGACCCTCGGCCGGCTGATCGGCGCCGTGGGCCGGCGCGGGTTGGCCGCCGTGGCCGGCGGGCGCGTGCGGGCCGGCGGGACCGGGCTGGCAGCCGGGGTCGGCACGCGCGGACTGGTCGGGCGGCGCGGGTTGGCCGTCGGGGCCGGCGGGCGCGGGCGGGCCGGCGGAGTGGACGCGGGTGTCGGGGTGCGGCGGGGGAACGGGCGGTGAGTGGCGGGCTGCTGGTGGCCGGCACGACGTCCGACGCGGGCAAGAGCGTGCTCACCGCCGGCATCTGTCGCTGGCTGCACCGCCAGGGCGTGAAGGTGGCGCCGTACAAGGCGCAGAACATGTCGAACAACTCGGCCGTGGTCGTCGGGCCGGACGGGCGCGGCGGCGAGATCGGGCGCGCCCAGGCCATGCAGGCCGCCGCGTGCGGGCTCGCACCCGACCTGCGGTTCAACCCGGTGCTGCTCAAGCCGGGCAGTGACCTGGCCAGTCAGGTGGTGCTGCTGGGCGAGGCGGTCGACACGATCACCGCCGGCACCTTCCGGCAGTTGCGCCCCCGGCTCGCCGAGACCGCGTACGCCGCGCTCGCCGAGCTGCGCGAGACGTACGACGTGGTGATCTGCGAGGGCGCCGGCAGCCCCGCCGAGATCAACCTGCGGGCCGGTGACTACGTCAACATGGGGCTGGCCCGGCACGCCAACCTGCCCACCATCGTCGTCGGCGACATCGACCGGGGCGGTGTGTTCGCCTCGATGTTCGGCACCGTGGCCCTGCTCGACCCGGCCGACCAGGCGCTGATCGCCGGCTTCGTGATCAACAAGTTCCGGGGTGACCGCGGACTGCTCCAGCCGGGTCTGGACATGCTGCGTCAGGTCACCGGCCGTCCCACGTACGGGGTGCTGCCCTGGGCGCTGGACCTGTGGCTCGACGCGGAGGACTCTCTCGCCTACGGCCGGGTGCTCGGGCGCCCCGCCGCCCCGCACGGCACCGAATGGCTGGACGTGGCCGTCGTTCGCCTGCCCCGGGTCAGCAATGCCACCGACGTGGAGGCGCTCGCCACCGAGCCGGGTGTCCGGGTACGCCTCACCATCGAACCGGCCGAGCTGGCCGCCGCCGACCTGGTCGTCCTGCCCGGCTCCAAGTCCACCGTCGCCGACCTCGCCTGGCTGCGCGAGACCGGCCTCGCCGACGCGGTCGCCACCCATGTGGCGGCCGGCAAACCTCTGCTCGGCCTCTGCGGCGGCTTCCAGATGCTCGGCCGCGCCATCCACGACCCGGTGGAGAGTCGGCAGGGCAGCGTGCCGGGGCTCGGTCTGCTGCCCATCGAGATCACCTTCGATCCGCGCAAGACCGTGCGGCAGTCGGTGGGCACCGGCCACGGTGGCCTTCCGGTGCACGGCTACGAGATCCACCACGGGTACGTGTCCCAGGCCGACCCCGGCCTGCCGCCGCTGCTGACCGGCGACGACGGTGTCGGAGAGGGGGCCGTGCTCGGCGCGGTACACGGCACGCACTGGCACGGGGCGTTCGAGTCCGACGGCTTCCGCCGGTGGTTCCTCACCGAGGCGGCTCGCCTGGCCGGCCGCAGCGGGTTCCGGGTCGCACCGGCCACCAGCTTCGCCGCCGCCCGGGAACGCTCGCTTGATCTGCTCGGCGACCTGGTCGAGGAACACCTGGACACCGATGCCCTCTGGCGTCTCATCGAAGCCGGCCCACCCGCCGGCCTCCCCTTCATCCCACCCGGCGCGCCACCCTCCTGACTGGGACACCGTCCCCTGGGGACAGTGCAGGTGGGGACCGCCCATGATCGTGCTCGATCGTTGTTCCAGGGGCCTCTCCGCGCGAGGAGGGGCCTGTTTCGTGGATCGAGCGCGATCGTGAGCCGGGCTGCCCGCCGGTGGTGGGCGCCCGGTGGTGGGAGTCAGGGGCGGACGTCGGCGGGGCGGTCGGTGGTGGGCAGGCCCGCGGCGAGCCAGGCGTCCACACCGCCGATCATGTCGGTGGCCCGGCGCAGCCCGAGGGTCTGCAAACTGGCGGCGGCCAGGCTGGAGCTGTAGCCCTGCCGGCACACCAGCACGATCTCCCGGTCGTACCCGGTGGCCTCCGGGATCCGCCAGGCGCTGGCCGGATCGAGGCGCCACTCCAGTACGGTCCGGTCGATGACGACCGCGCCCGGCAGGTCGCCCTGTTCGCGGCGTTGCAGGTCGGTACGGGTGTCGACCAGCAGCGCGCCGCCGCGGACCGCCTCGACGGTCTGCTGCGGAGTCAGTCGGTGCAGCCCGGCGCGGGCCTGTTCGAGCAGGGCGTCTATGCCGGGGCTCATCACGTCTCGGAGCACCACCCGATCATCCCGATTCGGTGGCACCCCGGGCGGCGAACGGGCCGCCCGTCACCCGTCGTCGCCCCAATTCCCCCGGACGTGACGGTGGCCGGCCAGGGCGACCAGCCGGACGGGGCACGGTGGCCCACCCTGGCCCCTCAGCCAGCATGATCGACACGGCCGCGCGGTGCCCCTTCGGCAGGGACACCGCGACCGCACCGAACCGGAGTCGGTCGCCCTGCCCGCCGGCGGCGACGGCATACTTCGGTCATGCACCACGCGAGGTTGTGCTGAACCCGGAGACTGCCGGCCTGACCGTGGCGGTTGTCGAGGCGTACGCCGAACTGGCTCGTCGGGTGCTCGCGGGCCCGGCGCGGTTGGGGCGGACCCGGCTGGTCGCCGTCGACGGGCCGAGCGGCGCGGGCAAGAGCCGGTTCGCCGCGCAGCTCGCGGATGCCCTGGCGGGGCCGCTCGGCGGCCGACCGCCGGTGGTGCACACCGACGACCTGCTCGACGGGTGGGACGACCAGGTCACCTTCTGGCCCCGGCTCGACGACTGGGTGCTCGCCCCGCTGCGCGCCGGGACGCCGGGTGCCTACCGGCGGTACAGCTGGGTCCGGCACCGTTTCCTGCCCCGGCCGGTGCCGGTGCCGGCGGCTCCGGTGCTGCTGGTCGAGGGGGTCAGCGCCGCCCGCGCGGTCGTCCGGCCGGAGCTGACGCTGGCCGTGTTCGTCACCGCACCCGCGTCGCTGCGACTGGCACGCGCGGTCGCCCGGGACGGGCCGGAGATCCTGCCCGACCTGCGCCGCTGGCACGACGGGGAGCGGGTGCACTTCGCCGTCGACGAGACCGCGACCCACGCCGACCTGGTGGTCGACGGCGCGCCCAGCCTGCCGCACGACGCGGACCGGTACTACGTGCGGCTGCGCTGAGCGGGGCATGGACGTCGGCCACCGACTACGGCACGATGCGGGGAGCTACGGCGAACGGGGAGCCACCATGACGGCAGCGGACGCGCCAGCGCGGCGTCGGATCACCCTCACCGGCATCAGCTCACGGGCCTGGGAGCATCCCGCCGACCGGGGTGCCCTGGTCGCGCTGCGGGAGCTGCGCGGTTTCGACGACGTGGTGCGGTCGTTCTTCGGCATGTGGAACGAGCGGGGTTTCCGGCTGTCCGTGCTGGCCTCCGGCATCCGGGTCGACCACCGGCAGTACCCGGCGGTGTGGCAGCGCTACACCGAGGCCGCGGCGGCGCTCGACGTGGCCGAGCTGCCCGAGCTGTACGTGACCCAGTCGCCCTGGTTGGGCGCCGAGGCGGTCGGGCTGGAGCGGCCGTTCATCGTGGTGAACTCCGCCTGCGTGCAACAACTCGACGAGGACGAGCTGCGCTGTCTGCTCGGCCACGAGTTGGGGCATGTGGGCAGCGGGCACGCGGTCTACAAGACGATGCTCATGATCCTCACCCGCTGGGCTGCCAACCTGAGCTGGTTGCCGGTCGGCGCGATCGCGCTGCGGGCCATCATCGCGGCGATGCTGGAGTGGTGGCGCAAGGCGGAGCTGTCCGCCGACCGGGCGGGTCTGCTCGCCGGGCAGGACCCGGCCGCCGCGTTGCGGCTGTTGATGAAGCTGGCCGGTGGCGGTGACCTGTCCCAGGTCGACACCACCGCCTTCCTGGAGCAGGCCGCCGAGTACGCGGGCGGCGGCGACCTGCGCGACAGCCTGCACAAGATCCGGATGACCGCGTGGAGCACCCACCCGGTGCCGGTGGCGCGGGCGGCGCAGCTGCGCCAGTGGATCGACTCCGGGGCGTACGGGCGGGTGCTGGCCGGGGACTACCCACGCCGCGAGGACGACAGCTCGACCAGCGTCACGGAGGAGATCAAGGCGGCTGCCGAGTCGTACCGGGAGGAGTTCAGCAGGTCCAGCGACCCGCTGGTCGGGTTGCTGCGCCGGCTCGGCGACGGTGCGAGCGACGTCGGCGAGTGGGTGGGCGGCACCGCCGGTCGGGCCCGTTCCTGGATGGACGCGGCCACCGAGGCGGCGGGCCGCGCCCACCGCGCCGGGCGGGCTGCCCCCGGCGCGCGGGCCGGCGCCGGCCCCACGGACAGCGGTGACGGTACGGGCTCCGCCGGCACGCCCAGGTAAGGCCGGCATACGATGCCGGTCATGACCTCACCGATCATGTCCGAGTCCGAGGTGCGAGCCGCCGTCGAGCGGGAGATGCCCGGCGTCCGGGCCGACCTGGAGCGCCTCGTCCGCATCCCCGGCATCGCCTTCGAGGGCTTCGACCACTCGCACGTGGAACGCTCCGCCGAGGCGGTGGCCGAGCTGCTGCGCGGTTGCGGCCTGGACGTCGAGATCGTGCGATCCGGCGGCCAGCCGGCGGTGATCGGCCGTCGGGCCGCGCCGCCCGGAGCGCCCACCGTGCTGCTCTACGCCCACCACGACGTCCAGCCGGTCGGCGACCTGTCGCTGTGGGAGTCCGACCCGTTCGAGCCGGTGGAGCGGGACGGCCGGCTCTACGCCCGGGGCGCGGCCGACGACAAGGCCGGCATCATGGCGCACGTCGCGGCGCTGCGCGCGTACGGTGACGCGCTGCCGGTCGGCGTGGTCCTGTTCATCGAGGGCGAGGAGGAGTACGGCTCCGACTCGCTGGAGCAGTTGCTGGTCGAGCACCGCGACAAGCTCGCCTCCGACGTCATCGTGATCGCCGACTCCGGTAACTGGGACATCGGCGTACCGGCGTTGACCACCTCGCTGCGGGGCATCGTCAACTGCTTCGTCGAGGTGCGCACGCTCGACCAGGCGGTGCACAGCGGCATGTTCGGCGGCGCCGTGCCGGACGCGCTCACCGCGCTGGTCCGGTTGTTGGCGACGCTGCACGACGACGCCGGTGACGTGGCGGTGGAAGGGCTGGTCGGCCGGGAGGGCGCCACCGTCGACTACCCGGAGGACCGGATCCGGGCCGAGGCGGGGCTGGCCGACGGCGTGGGGTTCATCGGCACCGGCCGGATCACCGACCGGCTCTGGACCAAGCCGGCGCTGGCCATCCTCGGTGTCGACGCGCCGTCCACGGGCGAGGCGCCGAACGCCCTGGTCCCGTCCGCGAAGGCGAAGCTCAGCATCCGGCTCGCCCCGGGCGACGACAGCAAGCGGGCGTACGCGGCGGTGCGCGCGCACCTGGAGCGGCACGCCCCGTGGGGTGCGCAGGTGACCGTCACCTTCGAGCACGACGGTGACCCGTGCGTGATCGACGCGTCCGGGCCGATGTTCGACGCCGCCCGGTCGGCTTTCCGGGCCGCCTGGGACGGCACCGACCCGGTGGACATCGGCGTCGGCGGCTCGATTCCGTTCATCGCCACCTTCCAGGAGATGTTCCCGAAGGCGGCGATCCTGGTGACCGGTGTGGAGGACCCGCACGCCCGTGCGCACGGCCCGAACGAGAGCCTGCACCTGGGGGAGTTCGCCCGGGTGTGCCTCGCCGAGGCGCTCCTGCTGGGCAAGGTGGCGGCAGCGGGCGGGTAGGCCTCCGGCACGGCGCGGGAACTTTGGGTCTGATCTGGGGGTTTACGGCGTGTCGGCCCGCTGTCTGTTATAGCCTTTCGTACATGAGTACGAACGAGGTGATGGCCCGGTTGGGGGCCGCTGTCAGCGCGCTGGGAGATGTCGACGTCTCCGCGTGGTCCGAGGACACGCTCAACGAACAGCTCGGTGAGCTTTCCGCCGCACTGGTCGCCCTCGACTCGGTGCTCTCCCGCGTGGCCGGCGAGGTCCGGGCCCGGGGGCTACGCATCGAGGAGCCCGTCTCGGCCTAGGGCTGCCCGCCCGTCGTCCGCGTGAGCGGGCGGCACCCTGCCGACACCGCCCGGGCACGGCAATGCCCGGGCGGTGTCGGAGGTGCCTGGCAGGATGAGCTGCGTGCGGTTCCTCGATCTGGCAGCCACCTCCGCCGCCGTCGGTGCCACCAGCGGCCGACGCGCCAAGGTGGAGCTGCTCGCTGACGCGCTGCGCCGACTGGATCCCGACGAGGTCGAGCCCGGCGCCGGCTATCTCGCCGGTGAGCTGCGCCAACGGCAGACCGGGGTTGGCTACGCGAGCCTGCGTGACCTGCCGCCCCCGGCCGCCGAGCCGACGTTGACGGTGGCCGCCGTGGACGCCGCCATCGCGCAGATCGCCGCCGTGCACGGCTCGGGCTCGCAGGCTCGACGTCGGGCGCTGCTCGGCGCCCTCTACGCGGCGGCGACGGCCGACGAGCAGCGCCTGCTCACCGGTCTGTTCAGCGGCGAGCTCCGTCAGGGCGCCCAGGCCGGGCTCCTCGCGGACGCGGTGGCCCGGGCCGCCGAGGTGCCGGTGGCAGCGGTCCGTCGGGCGCTGCTGCTCGCCGGTGATCTGCGGGCCGTGGCGGTGGCCGCGCTGGCCGGCGGGGCCGCCGAGCTGGCCGGGTTCGGTCTGCGGGTCGGCCGGCCGCTGGCGCCGATGCTCGCGCAGAGCGCCCCCTCGGTCGACGAAGCGCTCGCCGCGACCGGCACGCCGGCGGTGGTCGACGTGAAGCTCGACGGCATCCGCATCCAGGTGCACCGCTCCGGCATCGACATCGCGGTGTTCACCCGCAGCCTCGACGAGATCACCACCCGGGTGCCCGAGGTGGTCGCCGCGGTCCGCGCCCTGCCCGGCCGGGAGATGGTCCTCGACGGCGAAGCGATCGGCCTGGACGAGACCGGCCGCCCGCTGCCGTTCCAACAGACGTCGAGCCGGGCCGCCCGACGCACCACCCCCAGCACCACCGGGCGCACCCCGGTCGCCCCGGCGGTGCTCGCGGCGGCTGCCAGCACGGGCGCGACGGTGCTCACCCCGTACTTCTTCGACCTGCTGCACCTCGACGGCGAGGATCTGATCGACCTCCCCGGCCGGGAGCGGTGGGCCGCCCTCGCCGGTGCTGTGGATTCGTCGCTGCTGGTCGGCCGCATGGAGGTCGACGATCCGGAGCAGGCCGCCAGCGCGTTCGCCGCAGCGCTCGACGCCGGGCAGGAGGGCGTGGTGGTGAAGGCCCCGGACGCCCCGTACGACGCCGGCCGGCGCGGTTCCGCCTGGGTCAAGGTGAAACCGCGACACACGCTCGACCTGGTGGTCCTCGCCGTCGAGTGGGGCAGCGGCCGACGCAAGGGCTGGCTGTCCAACCTGCATCTGGGTGCGCGTGACGCGCGCACCGGCGACTTCGTCATGCTCGGCAAGACGTTCAAGGGGCTCACCGACGAGCTGCTGCGCTGGCAGACCGAGCGGTTCCTCGACCTCGCTGTCGAGCGCGGCGACTGGGTCGTCCGGGTCCGGCCCGAGCAGGTGGTGGAGATCGCCTTCGACGGGGTGCAGACGAGTTCGCGCTATCCCGGCGGGATGGCGCTGCGGTTCGCCCGGGTGGTGCGTTACCGCGACGACAAGTCCGCCGCCGAGGCGGACACCATCGACGCGGTCCGCGCCATCCACGCCGGCCGGGTGAGCGGCTGACGGGGAGTGCTCAGGCGGACGCGGTCGGCGCAGGCTCGGCGGCCCGGTCCAGGGGAGCCTCGGTGACGCCGATGCCGGCGGCCCGGCGGGCCTCACGACGGGCCACCCAGCCGTAGCCGAACAGGGCCATCACCGCGAACAGCCACCACTGCACGACGTAGCCGAAGTTCTGCCAGTTGTTGGCGTGCCCCACCGGCACCGCCTTGAACACCGGGTCGGCTGCCGGGGTCTGCTCGTCGAGCAGCAGGTAGGCGCCGTAGACCGGGTAGGGAAGTTCGCCGGCCAGCCGTGACACCCCGATCCGCCGGATCTCCAGCAGCCCGTCACGTCGGGCCACCGCGCCGGCGCCGCTCTCGGTCTCGTGCACCCGTCCGACCACCGTCACGTCGCCGGTCGGCGCGGCCGGCACCGACGGCTGGGCGGTCGCCCCACCGGCTGCCGGCGGGATCCAGCCCCGGTCCACCAGCAGCGCCGTGCCGTCGGTGAGCACCAGCGGGGTGAGCACCTCGAAGCCGACGCGGCTGTCCACCGTGCGGCCGCGGACCAGCACGGTGTTCGCGGGGTCGTACCGGCCGGTGACGGTGACCCGGGTCCAGACCTTGTCCTCGGCGGGGGCCGGACCCACCGTCCCGGGGCCGCCGCTGGGGGCGCGCAGCGCGTCGGCGAGCGGCGCGGGGGCCATCCGCTGGCCCGCGTCGATCCGCTCGTTGACCTCGGTGCGCCCCCGGTAGCGGTCCAACTGCCAGTTGCCCAGGAACACCATGACGGCGGCGGCGACCAGGGTCAGCGCGAGAGCGCCCAGCCAGCGTGGGCTCAGCAGGAACCGGTACACGGCACCGAGGCTACTCGTATGACCGGCGCCACTGACCTGGACCGGGCCGGACCGGGCCGGGATCGTCGTCCGGGGCCCCTGCCAGGGCCGGACCGTCCGCCCCGGTTGGCGGTGCTCGCGCCTGCGGCCGGGCGGGTATCGTCACGCCGACGGATCGGCCCCGGTCGTCCCGTCGCGTACCCGCCGCCGCTCGCGAGGAGTCGATGATGACCGTCGTGCCGCGCCTGGTGCTCAGCGCGCCGTCCTCTGGGCACGGTAAGAACGCGCTGGCGATCGGGCTGCTCGCCGCCCTGGCCGAGCGCGGGGTCGACGTCGCCGGGTTCAAGCTCGGGCCGGATCACGTCGACGCCGCCTACCTCGGTCTCGCCTCCGGTCGGCCGGGCCGGGTGATCGACCCCCGGCTGGTCGGCGTCGACCGGCTCGCCCCGCTGGTGGCGCACGGCGCCACCGGTGCCGGGCTCGCCGTGGTGCAGGGCAGCATGGGGTTGTACGACTCGGTCGGTGGCCGTCCCGAGCAGGAGTCCACCGCCGCCGCGGCCGCCGCGCTGCGCAGCCCGGTGGTGCTCGTTGTCGACGTGGCCGCGATGGGTCAGTCGGTGGCAGCCCTGGTGCACGGGTTCCGCTCGTACGACGAGCAGTTGTGGCTCGGCGGGGTGATCCTCAACCGGGTGGCGTCGTCGCGGCACGAGGGGATGCTGCGCGAGGCGTTGGACGACGTGGGGGTGCCGGTCTACGGCGCGCTGCGGCGCCAGGACCTGCCGGCGGTGCTGCCGTCGCGGCGGCACGGGGTGGCGCCGGTGGTCGACGACTCGGCCGACGCCGTCCGGGCGGTCCGCCGGCTGGGCGAGGCCGTCGCCGCCACCGTCGACCTGGAACGGCTGCTCGGGCTGGCCCGCTCCGCCCCGCCGCTACCGGCACCCGCCTGGTCTCCCGAGGAGGCCATCGGCGCGTTCACACCCCCGGCGAACCGTCCGCTGGTGGCGGTGACCGGTGGGCCGGGCGGCAGCTTCAGCCACCCGGAGACGGCGGAGTTGCTCCGGGCCGCCGGCGCCGAGGTCGTCGTCCTGGACCCGCTGCGCGACGAGGCGCTGCCGGTCGGCACCCGCGCGCTGGTCGTCGGCGGCGCGCTGCCCGAGGCGTACGCCGAGCAGTTGTCGGCCAACCGGCGGCTCTGCATCGCGGTGGCCGAGTTGGCGCGGACCGGGCGTCCGGTGATCGCCGAGGGCGCCGGGCTGCTGTGGCTGGCCCGGGAGTTGGACGGGTTGCCGATGTGCGGTGTCCTGGACGCGGTCGGCGTCAGCCGGGACGGGGTGGTGGCCGGCTACCGGGAGGCGACCGCCCAGACCGACAGCGTGGTCGCGGCCAGCGGCACGGTGCTGGTAGGGCACAAGGCGCACCGTGCGGTGCTCACCCCGCGCGCCGGTCAGCGCCCGGCCTGGAGCTGGGAGGGCGGCGCGCCGGAGGGCTTCGTCTGGCGTAACGTGCACGCCTCGCAGCTCACCGTGCACTGGGCCAGCCATCCGGCGACGGCCACCCGGCTGGTCGCTGCGGCGGCGGCCGACCCGACGGGCGAGGTGGTAGCCGCGCAGGCCGGCGGGGTGTCGGTGTGATCGGTCAGGTGGCGGTGCGCCGATTCCCGGCGTTGACCGTGTCCACCCCGCGTACCGAGGTGCGTCAGCTCACGGCTGCCGACGCGGCGGCGGCGGGGGAGATCTTCGCCGACAAGCTGACCCGGCGTTGGCTGCCGCTGCCCGACGACTCCGGCCCGATCGACGGGCTGGCCTGGTGCACCGATCTGGCCCGGCAGCGGCGCGACAGCGGGGAGGGCGACCACTACGCGGTGGTGCGGCGCGAGGACGACCAGGTGGTGGGGTCGCTGTGGACCCGGCGTACCGACTGGGGTGCCCGCCTCACCGAGATCTCCTACGCGATGGCGGCATCCGCGCGGGGCTTCGGCTTCGCCGCCGAGGCGGTCGACGCGGTGGCCATCGCGCTGATCCTGGAGCACGGTTTCCAACGGGTCGAGCTGCGGGTGGCGCCCGGCAACCTGGCCTCGCGCCGGGTTGCCGAGAAGGCCGGGTTCAGCTACGAGGGCCTGCTGCGTAACGCCGGGTTCGTCAGCGGCGGCCGGGTGGATCTGGAGCTGTGGTCGTTCGTGGCCGCCGACCTGCGCTGAGTCGCCGTTGACCCGCGCCGACCTGCGCTGACCCGCCCGCCGGTCAGCCGACGATGGCGTCGGATGGTGGGGTGAACTGGCGGGTCGGGCTGCCCTTCAGGCCGTCGCGCAGGGTCTCCGAGACCGCCTTGATGGGGATCTGGGACTGCCCGTCACCGACCGCGTTGAACGGATTGTCCGGGTCGGAGATGAAGCTCGCCGCCGCCAACTCCGGGGTGTAGCCCACGAACCAGGCCGATCTGGTGCTGTCGGTCGTACCCGTCTTGCCGGCCACCGGGCGTCCGACGGTGCCCCGCACGCTGTCGGCGGTGGACCAGCCGCCGCAGCTGCCGCGCGCCGGGGTGTCGCCGGTGGGGCAGCGGGCCGCGTCGGTGGCTGCCCGCGCGGCGTCCGCGCTGACGACCTGCCGGCACCGTGGCTTGGCCACCTCGCGGTGGAGGCCGCCCGGGGTGGCGTACGTGGCGGGCGTGCCGTCCCGGTTCATGATCGCTTGCACCGGGATGGCCTCGCAGTAGCGGCCGTCGGCGGCGATGGCGGCGTAGGCGTTCGCCATCTCCAGTGGGGTGGCGTCGGAGACGCCCAGGGTGAACGCGCCCCACTTCTTCGCCTTGGCCGGGGACGCCTGTTCCCGGTCGACGTCGGTGCGCCAGCGCAGCCCGAGCTGTTCGGCCAACCGGACCGCCCGGTCCGCGCCGACCTTCTCCTCCAGCCACACGAAGTACGTGTTGACCGATTTGCCGAAGCCGGACCACATGGTCTGCTGACCGGTCATGGCCCCGCTGGCGTTGGAGGGCGCCCAGCCGTCGTACACGGACGACTTGTAGCGGTAGGGCGCGTTGAACGAGGTGGAGAGGGTCATCCCCGAGTCCAGCGCGGCCAACATCGGGAACATCTTGAACGTCGACCCGGCCTGGTAGCCGGCCAGGTCACCGCCGCCGAGCAGCGGCGCGACAGTGTTCGGGTAGTTGGCCTTCACCTTCGGCCCGGCTTCGGGGTTGGAGCTCTGCGGGTTCTCGGCCAGGTCCAGCGAGTACGTCCGGTTGACAGCCATCGCCTTCACCCGCCCGGTGCCCGGCTCGGAGACCACGATGCCGTTGGCGAACGGGCTGCCGGTGGCGTCCTTGGCGCCGACGCTCTTCTCCGCCGCCTCCTGGATCTTCGGGTCGAGGCTGAGCACGATCCGGTAGCCGCCCCGGCGCAGGTTGTCCATCCGTTCCAGCCGGTTCGCGCCGAACGCGGGCTGCGCGCTCCACCAGTTCTTCAGGTAGTCGCAGGCGAAGCCCCAGCTGTTGTACTTCTCCGTCACCGCGGCGCAGTCGTGCGGTGGGGTGGTCAGCTTGAGCCGGATCGGCTCGGACTTGGCGGCGGCGGCCGAGTCGGGGGAGAGGTAGCCGAGTTGGCTCATCCGGTCCAGCACGTAGTTGCGCCGGCCGGTGGCCTCCTTCTGGTCGGAGTCGGCCGGGTCGTACTCGGACGGGGACTTGACCAGTCCGGCGAGGGTGGCGGCCTCGACCGGGGTGAGGTCCTTGGGGGTCTTGGAGAAGAAGATCTCGCTGGCCGCGTAGATGCCGTACGCGCGGTGCCCGAAGTACGCCGAGTTCAGGTAGCGCTCCATGATCTGTTCCTTGCTCAGCTCCTTCTCCAGGTCCAGCGCCATCCGCATCTCCTTGACCTTGCGCAGGCTGGTCTGCTGGGTGGCCTGCTGGACCTCCTTGGGCGTGGTCGCGCTGTCCCGCAGGGCCATCCGGACGTACTGCATGGTCAGCGTCGAGGCGCCCTGGGAGCCGCCGGAGCGGGCGTTCGAGACGAAGGCCCGGGCCACGCCCTTCGGGTCGACGCCGTGGTGCTGGTAGAAGCGGGAGTCCTCGGCCGCGACGATCGCCTGCTGGATGTTCGGCGACATGTCCGACAGCTTGGTGTACTGCCGGTACTCCTCGTAGAACATGGTCAGCACGGTCTTGCCGTCGGGGGCGTAGAGGTACGAGGTCTCGGCGGGCAGGGCGGTCTTCAGCACCCGGGTCTTCTGGTCCACGGCGTGCGCGGTGGCCTTCGCGCCGAGCCCGGTGAGGGCGACCAGTGGGTACGCGGCGGCGGCGATCACGATTCCGGCGATCAGCCCGGCACGCAGGAGAGGGACGAGACGACCAGCGGCGGCAAGGGGTCGATTGCTCACCTGGTCAAGTTATGACATTTCCGATTCGTACATGAGAAGAACTCTTAAACCGGCGAGTGGTGACGCGGCTTACGTCGAGATCGGCTGTCCCACCGGCCACCTTCCCGGCAGGATCGCGGACATGTCTGATCAGCCGAGCACGCTCGCCCCACCTACCGGGTTCGAGCCGGACCTCGGGCACCACGGCGACGCGGAGGCCACCGCCGGCCTGATCGACCTCGCCGTCAACGTCCGTCGGGCCCGGCCTCCCGCCTGGCTCGCCGACCCGATCGCCGCGACCCTCACCGACCTGGCCCGCTATCCGGACCCGGTGCCGGCCCGCGCGGCGGTCGCCGCCCGACACCACCGTCACCCGAACGAGGTGCTGCTCACCGCCGGCGCCGCCGAAGGCTTCGTGCTGATCGCCCAGGCGCTGCGCGGCGTCCGCCGCCCGGTGGTGGTGCACCCGCAGTTCACCGAGCCGGAGGCCGCGTTGCGGGCCGCCGGACACCAGGTCGAGCGGGTGCTGCTCGACGCCGCCGACGACTTCCGGCTCGACCCGTCCCGGGTGCCCGCCGACGCCGACCTCGTGATGATCGGCAACCCGACGAACCCGACCTCGGTGCTGCACCCCGCCCGGACGGTGGCCGCGCTGGCCCGCCCCGGCCGGGTGCTGGTGGTCGACGAGGCGTTCGCCGACACCACCACCGCCCCCGGGCACCCCGGCGAGCCGGAGTCGTTGGCCGAACGCCGCGACCTGCCCGGGTTGCTCGTGGTGCGCAGCCTCACCAAGACGTGGGGTCTGGCCGGCCTCCGGATCGGCTACCTGCTCGGCGAAGCGGAACTGCTGTCCCGGCTGGCCGCCGTCCAGCCGCTCTGGGCCGTCTCCACGCCCGCGCTGGCGGCCGCGTCGGCCTGCGCCAGCGTCGTCGCGGTCCAGGCCGAACGCGCCATCGCCGCCGACCTCGCCGCCGACCGCGACCACCTGGTCGCGCGACTGGCCGACCTGCCCGGTGTACGCGTCGTCGGCCGTCCCGCCAGCGCCTTCGTGCTGCTGCACCTGCCGGGCGCCGCCCGGATCCGGGCGGCCCTGCGCGAGCGCGGCTGGGCGGTGCGCCGGGGCGACACGTTCCCCGGCCTCGGCCCGGACTGGCTGCGGGTGGCGGTACGTGACCGAAACACCACCGACGCGTTCATCGACGTGCTGCGCGAGACCATGGAGGCATGATGCTGGAGACCACGATCGCGGCGATCCGTCCGGCGGACGAGGCGGCCATGGCCGCCGCCCGGGAGCTGCACGGACGACTGACCAAGCCGGTGGGCTCGCTGGGCGCGCTGGAGGAGCTTTCGGTACGCCTCGCCGGTCTGGCCGGGGCGTGCCCACCGCCGCTGCCCGAGCCGGCCGCGGTGGCGATCTTCGCCGGCGACCACGGGGTGCACGCCCAGGGGGTCAGCCCCTGGCCGCAGGAGGTCACCGCGCAGATGATCGGCAACTTCCTGGCCGGCGGTGCGGTGGTCAACGCGTTCGCCCGGCAGGCTGGTGCCTCGGTCACCGTCGTCGACGTCGGCGTGGCCACCCCGCTGGCCACCGACCCGGCCGCCGCGCCGGCCGGTTCCGACCCGGCGGTGCTCGACCCGGCGGTCACCGGTCCGGCAGTGCTCGACCCGGCAGTGCCCCGGCTGGTCGTCGCGTCGGTCCGCCGGGGCACCAGCGATTTCACTGTGACCACCGCGCTGACCCGGGACGAGGCGCTGGCGGCGGTACAGACCGGCATCCGCATCGCCGACGAGTTGATCGACGCCGGTGCCGGCATCCTGCTCACCGGAGACATGGGCATCGGCAACACCACCCCTGCCGCCGCGCTGATCGCCGCGTTCACCGGCGTCGACGCGCTCGACGCCACCGGTCGGGGCACCGGCGTCGACGACCCGACGTACGCCCACAAGGTGGCGGTGGTGCGGGCCGCGCTGGCCCGGCACACCCCCGACCCGGCCGACCCGCTGGGGGTGCTGGCCGCCGTCGGTGGCCTGGAGCACGCCGCCCTGGCCGGGCTGATCCTGGGTGCCGCGGCGCGCCGCACGCCGGTGCTGCTGGACGGCGTGATCGGGGTCTCGGCCGCCCTCGCCGCCGCCGCGTTCGCCCCGGCTGCGGTCTGCGCGATGGTCGCCGGCCACCGCTCGGCCGAGCCCGGTGCCACAGTGGCGCTGCGCCACCTCGGGCTCGACCCGCTGATCGACCTGGGGCTGCGCCTCGGCGAGGGCACCGGCGCGCTGCTGGCGCTGCCAGTGGTCACCGGCGCGGTCCGGGTGCTGCACGAGGTGGCCACCTTCGACTCCGCCGGGGTGGCCGAGAAGTGACAGCGCGCGACGAACGAGCCGTCCGCCCCGGCGGTGCGGCATGACCGCCAACCCGTACCCGCTCGGGCTGCGCCTGCATGGGCGACGGGTGGTGGTGGTGGGCGGCGGCACGGTCGCCACCCGGCGGGTGCCCGCGCTGCTGGACGCCGGTGCGGACGTCCTGCTGGTGGCCCCGGAACTGACCCCGGCGCTGCGCGCCCAGGTCGACGCGGGGCGGCTGCACTGGGTGCCGCGCCGGTTCGAACCGGAGGACCTGGACGGCGCCTGGCTGGTCCAGGTCGCCATCGACGACCCGATGGCGGCGGCCTCGGTGAGCGCCGTCGCCGCCGAGCGGCGGATCTTTTGCATCCGGGCCGACGACCGCACGGCCGCCACCGCCTGGACCCCGGCGGTGACCCGGCACGGTCCGGTCACCGTGGCGGTGCTCGGCGGCGGCGACCCCCGACGGGCGATGACCGTCCGTGACGCGATCCGCGACCTGCTCGCGGTCCGCCTGGGATCGGACAGGACCGCTTCGACGCGGGGCCGGCCCGGCTCTTCGGCCGGTGCGACAGGTGGGACCGACGTGGTCGGCGCGACCGGCACAGCCGGCGCGGGCGGCGCGACCGGTGCGGCCAGCGCGACCGGTGCGGCCAGCGCGACCGGTGCGGGCAGTGCGGGCGGTGGGCGGCGGGCCGGGCGGGTGGTGCTGGTCGGGGCGGGGCCTGGTGATCCCGAGCTGATCACGGTCAAGGGCTGGCGGCTGCTCACCGAGGCGGACGTGGTGGTCGCCGACCGCCTGGTGCCCGGCCTGCTCCTGGACGAGCTGCGCCCGGACGTCGAGCTGGTGGACGCCTCGAAGATCCCCTACGGCCCGTCCCGGGCTCAGGAGGAGATCAACCAGATCCTGGTCGACCGGGCCCTGGCCGGCGCCGTCGTGGTCCGGCTCAAGGGCGGCGACCCGTACGTCTTCGGGCGCGGTGGTGAGGAGTTGCTGGCCTGCGCGGCGGCCGGTGTGCCGGTGACAGTGGTCCCCGGGGTGACCAGTTCGATCGCCGCCCCGGCGGCGGCCGGGATTCCGGTCACCCATCGGGGGGTGGCGCACGAGTTCACAGTGGTCTCCGGGCACCTGGCACCCGACTCGCCGGCCTCGCTGGTGCGCTGGGACGCCCTCGCCGGTCTGCACGGCACCCTGGTGATCCTGATGGGGCTGAAGAACCTCGCTGCCATCACTGCCACCCTGATCGCCCACGGTCGGCCGCCGCAGACGCCGGCCGCCGTCGTCCAGGAAGCCACCACCGGCACCCAACGCGTCCTGCGGTCCACGCTGGGCGAGGTGGCCGCCGACCTGCTCGCCGCCGACCTTCGCCCGCCCGCCGTCGTCGTGGTGGGAGACGTGGTGGGCACGCTCGACGGCTGAGGGTCCGTTCCGACCGCGCCGGCGACACCGGTCGGGCGTGCCAGGGTGCTCACGGACGAGATCTTGGACAGTTTCCGTCACGTGCTGACGGAAACTGTCCAAGATTGCCAGCGATGGCCGGTGCGGCGAGGGTCAGGACAGCGGGCCGGCGACGTGGCGGTGCCGGCACAGACGACGGGCCGGAGCAGCGCTGCTCCGGCCCGTCGTGGTCTGTCGGTCGACTACTGCTTGAGCATGTTGTCCAGCAGCAGGGCGCAGCGGATCAGCCCGAGGTGGCTGTACGCCTGCGGGTGGTTGCCCAGGCCGCGCTCGGCCAGCGGGTCGTACTGCTCGGGGAGCAGGCCGGTCGGGCCGGCGGTCAGCACCATCTGCGCGAACAGCTCCTCGGCGTCGGTGCGCCGACCGGTGCGCAGGTACGCCTCAATCAGCCACGCCGTGCAGATGTGGAAACCGCCCTCACGGCCGGGCAGGCCGTCGTCCCAGTGGTAGCGGTAGACGACCGGGCCGCTGCGCAGGTCCGCCTCGATCCGCAGGACTGTGGACAGGAAGCGCGGGTCGTCGCCCGGGAGCAGGCCGGAGAGGCCGATCCAGAGCGACGAGGCGTCCATGTCCTCGTCCCCGTACGCGACGCTGTACGCCTCGACGTCGGAGTGCCAGCCGTGCTCCAGCACGTTGGCGCCGATCCGGTCCCGCAGGTCCTTCCACTCGGGCCGGTCCTCGCCGCCGTGCTGGCGCATCACGTGCAGCGCCCGGTCGACCGTCATCCAGCACATCACCTTGGAGAACACGTGGTGCCGGGGTGGCAGCCGGGCCTCCCAGATGCCGTGATCGGGCTCGTGCCAGCGGCGGCGGACCGCCTCGACCATGTTCTCCAGGACCCGCCACTCGTCGTCGCGGACCGAGCCGCGGGCGTCGGCGACGGCCGCGATCAGGTCGGCGATCGGGCCGAAGACGTCCAGCTGCAACTGGTGGTTGGCGAGGTTGCCGACCCGGACCGGCCGGGAGCCGGCGTACCCGGGCAGCGTGTCGATGACCGCCTCGGCGCCCAGCTCGTAACCGTCGATGGTGTAGAGCGGGTGCAGCCGCTCCGGGTGCCCGCCGGTGCGCTCGATGCAGCCGTCCACCCAGCGCAGCAGCGCCTCGGCCTCCTCGACGGAGCCCAGGTCGACCAGGGCGCGGGCGGTCAGCGCGGCGTCGCGCAGCCAGCAGTAGCGGTAGTCCCAGTTGCGGACGCCGCCCAGCTCCTCGGGGAGCGAGGTGGTCGCCGCGGCCAGGATCGAGCCGGTGGCCTCGTGGCAGAGCCCGCGCAGGGTGAGGGCGCTGCGCGCGACCAGGTCACGAGCGGTGGACGGCAGCCGCAGCGAGGCCACCCAGTCCTTCCACGGCTGCTCGGCGGCGGCCTGACGCTCGTGGATCGGCACCCGGTGATGTTCCAGGCTGTGCGTGCCGAAGCGCAGCTCCAGCACGACCTGTCCGCCGGCCGCGGAGAGGTCGACGATCGCCTTGGCGGTCTCGTACCCGCCGTCGTTGCCGACCTCCCACTGCACGCCGGGGGAGTAGAGCGCGACCGGCTCGTTGGAGCCGAGCACCAGCAGGCCGTCGCCGAGTGGCTGCAACTGCACGGCCACCTGGCCGAACTCCGGCCGTGGTGCGAACTCCACCCGGGCCTTGCCGCCGCCGGTCAGCACCCGGACCAGGGTCGAGTCACCGGTGACGACCGCCGGGCCGTCCGGGGTGGTCTCCCGGGCCGGCTTGTCCAACCAGTCGGTGACGGTGAGCCCGGACCAGCGGGTCTCCACTGTCATCGTGCCGGAGCGGTAGCGCTGACCCAGCGGGATGCCGCCGCGTTCCGGGACGATGCTGAAGTGGCCGGCCGGGCTGCCACCGACCAGATCGGCGAAGATCGCCGCCGAGTCCGGCTTGGGGTGGCAGAGCCAGCTCACCTTGGCCTCGGGGGTGAGCAACGCGACGGTACGACCGTTGGCCAGCATGGAGTGCCGCTCGATCGGCACCGCCCGCTCGCCGAACAGCCAGTGCCGGCGGGTCTCCAGCAGCAGCGCGAGTGCCCGCGCGGCCTCCAGCGGGTCGGCCACCCGGTAGCCGGCCTGGGTGTCACCGGGGCCGATCTTGATGCCGAGGTCGGGGCCGTGCAGGTTGCCGAACGCGTTCTCGTCGGTGATGTCGTCGCCGATGAACAGCACCGCGCTGGCGGCGAGCTGGGTCCGGAGCTGGTCGACAGCGGTGCCCTTGTGGGTGGCCACCACGGAGAGCTCGATGACCTCCTTGCCCTGGGTCACCGTGACGCCGTCGAACGTGGCCGGACCGTTGAGCACCGCCTCGATGGCCGAGGCCGCGACCTGCGGGTCGATTCCCCGGGTGTGCATGGCGACGCTGGCCGGTTTGCGTTCCAGCCGGATGCCCGGGTGCTCGGCGGCGATCTCGCGCAGCGCGTTGCGGACCTGGGTGCGAACGGCGACCAGCTCGGGCGAGAGCCGCTCGACGAAGCCGATGTCGAACTCGGAGCCGTGGCTGCCGACGAGGTGCACCTCGCTGGGCAGCCGGGAGAGGGCGGCCAGGTCGCGCAGCGCCCGACCGGAGACCACCGCGACGGTGGTCTGCGGCAGCGCGGCGAGTGCGCGGACCGCGGCCACCGACTCGGGCAGCGGGACGGCCGTGCTCGGATCCTCCACGATCGGCGCGAGCGTGCCGTCGTAGTCGCAGGCGACCAGGAGCTGGGGGACCCGGGCGATCCGGCCGATGGCGGCGCGCAGCTCAGGGTCCATGACCCCGGTGGCGATTGCCGCCCCATCGTTGACGGACGTGTTCACTCGGCCTCCGCCTCGGGAACTCCGAGCTCCGAGAGGAAAGACTTGGCCCAGTGGCCCACGTCGTGGGTACGCAGGTGACGTTGCATTGTCCGCATCCGGCGGCGTGCCTCGGTTTTCTCCACGTGCACGGCCCGGAGGAGGGCGTCCTTGACCGCGTCCGGGTCGTGCGGGTTACACAAAAATGCCTGGCGAAGCTCGGTGGCGGCACCGGCGAACTCACTGAGTACGAGCGCTCCACCCTGGTCGGCACGTGATGCTACGTATTCCTTCGCCACGAGGTTCATTCCGTCTCGCAGCGGGGTCACCATCATCACGTCGGCAGCAACGTACATCGCCGCCAGCTCACTGCGACTGTACGACTGATGGAGGTAATGGACCGCCGGCACGCCGACCCTGCCGAACTCGCCGTTGATCCGGCCGACCTCGCGCTCCACCTTGACCCGTAGTGCCTGGTAGTGCTCCACGCGCTCGCGGCTGGGCGTGGCGACCTGAACCATGACCGCGTCGGGAACTGTCAACTTTCCGTCAGCCAGCAGTTCCCGGAAGGCCTTGAGCCGCAACTCGATGCCCTTGGTGTAGTCCAGTCGGTCCACGCCCAGGATTATCGTCTTCGGGTCGCCCAGCTCGGCGCGGATCTGCTTGGCCCGGGCCTGGATCGCCGGGTCGGCGGCCATCCGCTCCATTTCCTGGGTGTCGATCGAGATGGGGAAGGCGCCGGCCTTCACCTGCCGACCGTCAACCTGGATCATCTGCCCCTCGTAGCGCAGCCCGAGCAGGTGCCGGGCCAGCCGGACGAAGTTCTGCGCGGCCAGCCGCTGCTGGAAACCGACCAGGTCGGCGCCGAGCAGGCCGCGCAGGATCTCGGTGCGGAACGGCATCTGCATGAACAGCTCGATCGGCGGGAACGGGATGTGCAGGAAGAACCCGATCCGCAGGTCCGGGCGCAGCTCACGGAGCATCGCCGGGACCAACTGGAGCTGGTAGTCCTGCACCCAGACCGTCGCGCCCTCGGCCGCCACGTCGGCCGCGGCCTCCGCGAACCGGGCGTTGACCAGGCGGTACGCCTCGCGCCACCGGCGCTTGTAGGCCGGTGTCTCCACCGCGTCGTGGTAGAGCGGCCAGATCGTCGCGTTGGACTGGCCCTCGTAGTAGCGCTCCAGCTCCTCGGCGCTGAGCGGGACCGGGTGCAGCCGGATCCCCTCCAGGTCGAACGGCTCGGGGGCCGCGCCGGTGCCACCGGCCCAGCCGACCCAGGTGCCCTTGTGTTCGGCGAGGACGGGGTGCAGCGCGGTGACCAGCCCGCCAGGGCTACGTCGCCACTGCCGGCCCTCGGGTGTGCTCACCTCGTCGACCGGCAGACGGTTCGCCACTACGACAAAGGAGCTACGGACGGTCACGATCGGCCACCTCCGGGTACTGACGGGTCCACCGCGATGAGCGTACTGAGCGTAGCTGCGGCGTCTTGTGCCTAGTGCCGGAGTCTCCTACCCGCCTCCGTCTGACCGAACCCTGAAGGTGATCTTCTCGACAGCCGCCCTGGTCAGAGGTCGATGATCGGCCACTCCTTGGGCAGCACCTCGCCGAGCAGCTCCCGCCGATCCGTCATGATCGGTACGAGAGGGTGCACAGCGGCGTCCATCGCCAACTGGGCCAGGTCCATCCGGCCGTTCATCCGGCGCGACCAACCGCCGAGATAGCTGCACATTTCCGGTTCGACGGGGGTGACCTGCACCTGCGGTAGCGCGCCGAGCAGTTCGAGCATCTCCCACTGCTCGGCCGTGGCCCGCTCATGGGCGCCCGCGAGGCACAGTGCGGGCACAAGAACATCCCTGTTGTAGTCGGCGGCCTCCGCGATCCTCTTTCCGACATCCCTGGCGCCGGATGAGTAGGAGAGCAGCGCGGTCGTGTCCAGCGCCAACCCGAACGCGATCACCGGCGTGCCTTCGCCCGTGCCGCGAGGACCTCTGCCTGTAGCCGGGCGGCCTGCTCACGAAGTTCGGGGGTGATGCGTGCCTTGAGCTGCTCCATCTCCGCATGAGCTTCGGCTACGTCCTCGTCGGTGATGACGAAACCGGCGCGCGCGAGCACCTCCCGCGTCTTTTCGCCGGCCATCTGGCGGCGCACGGCTCGGGCTACGAAGGCGGAGACGTTGGGCTCGGTGGCCAACCGGTCGGCCACGTCGTCGGGCACGCTGATGGCGATCTTCTTGGTCATACTGGAACGCTAATTGGTAGTACCGCTGTCGGCAAAGAGGCTCGCCCGCGTACTCCTGGGGCGGGGTGATGTGGGCGAAGCGCGTCGTACCTGTCAGGATTGACGATGGCGTGCGCGCGGCCGGCTCCCGGCCGGCGGCGGCGGGCGGTCCTCGCAGCCCGCGCCGCGCCGCCGATCAGCGACAGCAACCGACGGAGGTAGCCCGCACCGTGGCCCAGTACATCTACGTCCTGGAAAAGGCGCGCAAGGCGCACGGCGACAAGGTCGTGCTCGACAACGTCACGTTGAGCTTCCTGCCGGGGGCCAAGATCGGTGTGCTCGGCCCCAACGGCGCCGGTAAGTCCAGCCTCCTCAAGATCATGGCAGGGCTGGACAAGCCGAGCAACGGCGAGGCCCGGCTGATGCCCGGCTACACCGTCGGCATGCTCGCCCAGGAGCCCCCGCTCAACGAGGCCAAGACCGTGCTCGGCAACGTCGAGGAGGCGGTCGCCGAGACCAAGGCCAAGCTGGAGCGGTTCAACAAGATCGCCGAGCAGATGGCGACCGACTACTCCGACGAGCTGATGGAGGAGATGGGCAAGCTCCAGGAGGAGCTTGATCACCTCGACGCCTGGGACATCGACTCCAAGCTCGAACTGGCCATGGACGCGCTGCGCTGCCCGCCGCCGGACGCCGACGTGACCCAGCTCTCCGGCGGTGAGCGTCGCCGGGTCGCGCTCTGCAAGCTGCTGCTGGAGGCGCCCGACCTGCTGCTGCTCGACGAGCCCACCAACCACCTGGACGCGGAGAGCGTCTCCTGGCTGGAGCAGCACCTGGCGAAGTACGCCGGCACGGTCATGGCGATCACCCACGACCGGTACTTCCTCGACAACGTGGCCGGCTGGATCCTGGAGCTGGACCGCGGCCGGGCCATCGGGTACGAGGGCAACTACTCCACCTACCTGGAGAAGAAGGCCGCCCGGCTGGCCGTCGAGGGTCGTCGCGACGCCAAGATGAAGAAGCGCCTCACCGAGGAGCTGGACTGGGTCCGCTCCAACGCCAAGGCCCGACAGACCAAGTCCAAGGCCCGCCTGGACCGCTACGACGAGATGGCCAGCGAGGCGGAGAAGACCCGCAAGCTGGACTTCGAGGAGATCCAGATCCCGCCGGGCCCGCGCCTGGGCAGCACGGTGATCGAGGCGAACAACCTCAGCAAGGGCTTCGGTGACCGGCTGCTGATCGACAACCTGTCGTTCTCGCTGCCCCGCAACGGCATCGTCGGCATCATCGGCCCGAACGGCGTCGGCAAGACCACCCTGTTCAAGACCATCGTCGGGCTGGAGCAGCCGACCGGCGGGTCGGTCCGGGTCGGCGAGACGGTTTCCCTGTCGTACGTCGACCAGAACCGGGAGGGCCTCAACGGCGACAAGACCGTCTGGGAGGTCGTCTCCGACGGACTGGACTACCTGATGGTGGGCAAGGTCGAGATGCCGTCGCGGGCGTACATCGCCGCGTTCGGCTTCAAGGGCCCGGACCAGCAGAAGCCGACCAAGGTGCTCTCCGGCGGCGAGCGCAACCGGCTGAACCTGGCGCTGACCCTGAAGATCGGCGGCAACGTCATCCTGCTCGACGAGCCGACCAACGACCTGGACGTGGAGACGCTCTCCAGCCTGGAGAACGCCCTGCTGGAGTTCCCCGGCTGCGCCGTGGTCATCTCCCACGACCGGATGTTCCTGGACCGCGTCGCCACGCACATCCTGGCCTGGGAGGGCGACGACCAGGACCCGGCGAAGTGGTTCTGGTTCGAGGGCAACTTCGAGGCGTACGAGAAGAACAAGATCGACCGCCTCGGCGCGGAGGCCGCCCGGCCGCACCGGGTGACCTACCGCAAGCTGACCCGCGACTGACCGGCGCAGACGGTGTCTGATCGCTTCGTCTACCACTGCACCCTGCGCTGGTCCGACCTGGACGCGTACGGCCACGTCAACAACTCGCGTTTCCTCACCCTGTACGAGGAGGCGCGGGTCGCGTTGATGTTCGCCGGCGGGCGGGCCTGGGGTGTCGGCTCGTTCGCCGACGGGGTGGTGATCCGCCGTCACGAGGTCGACTACCTGCGCCCGGTCGACTACGCGCTCGGCCGGGCCACCGCGGAGGCGGCGCCCACCGTACGGATCGAGCTGTGGGTGGAGGAGATCCGGGCCTCCCGGTTCACCGTCGCCTACGAGCTGTACGACGGCGACGTGCTGGCCAGCCGGGCCCGGTCCGTGCTGGTGCCGTTCGACCTGACCCGTCAGGTGCCCCGGCGGATCACCACCGAGGAACGGGACTTCCTGCTCACGTACGCACCGCAGGGCGGTGTGGGGTGACCCGGCCGGGCACCGCTGGGCCGGGCCGGGTGGCGGCGTCGACGCACGGTGTCGCCGGGGTGGCCGACGCGGGCGCCTTCCTGGCCCGGCTGGTCCGACTGGACCCGGCCGCGCCGGTCCGGCTGCGGCCGGCCGGCGCACCCGGCCGGGTCGCGCTGTGGGCCCGGCTGCCGTGGCAGGTTCTGGTGGTCCGCACCGTTGCCGGCGGGCCGGCCGACGGCGCCGCTGAGGACGTCACGGTGGCCGCCGCGGAGCTGCTCGCCGAGCTGGAGCGCGGCGGTACGGCCCTGCCGGCCCGGCGGGACGCCCAGTGGCGGTGGCCGCTGCCGCCGGCGCGGAGCCAGCAGGTGGAGGCGCTGCCCGTCGCCGAGCTGCGACGGATCGCGGACGCGGCGGCGGGCACCCTGCGGACGGCGAGCGAGCAGGGTGTCGCCGGCCGGGCTGTGGGCCAGCGGGCGCTGCGCGACGCGTTGCTCGACCACGTGGCGGTGCTGATCACCCCGGACGGGACGCCCGCCGCGCCGGTCGAGGTGCCGCAGCGGCTGGTGCAGGGGGTGGTCCGGATGGGCTTCCTCGGCGCCGCCGACGGCTCGTCGGCCGGCGAGGGCGGGGGCACCGTTCAGGTGCGGGTGGCCGGTCGTTGGGTCGGCCTGGTGGGACCGCACGGAGCGGCGTGGTTGCAGAAGGCCACGGATCTTGCCGTGACACCCCTGAGCGCTCGTCCGAACGGATGACCCCGGTTCATTCTTCTGGTCAGGGGCGGTCGTTGGGGGGGTGCTTCAACCCGGCTGTCCGGGTACCGTCCATCCTCGGATCCAACGCACCGTAGGCGACTGGATCCGCTGGGGAGTGAGGTGCGCGAGCGATGCCGTGGTGGTCATGGCGCCCCGGTCCCGCCGACGGCGGCGATCCGGAAACCCGAAGCGGGATCACAGTCGACAGTGCGGTCCGGATTGGTCCGCCCAGCCCTCGCCAGCCGGGGGACGACTGCCCGTCCAACGAGCGGCCAGTGCTGACCGAGATGCCCGCCACCGTCGAGCCGGTGAGCCTGCGCCGGGTCTGTGACGCACTCGATCTACTGGACGTGCGCTACCTGGCCGACGGCGACGGCAACCTGCTGGCGATGTGGGAGCGGCACGCGGTGCTGGTCACCCTGGAAGGCCCCGAGGACGAGATCCTCGTCATGCGGGCCCGTCCGCACGCCACGGTCCCGCCGGACTGGGCCGACCGGGCGTACCGGGTGGTCAACGAGTGGAACCACACCCGCCGGTTCTGCAAGGCGTACATCGGTGACCCGACCGAGCGCGGTCAGTTGCCGATCTACGCGGAGCTTCAGGTCCCGCTCGGTGCCGGCACCCACGACGCGCTGTTGGTCGAGATGCTCGACTGTGGCGCGGCGGTCGCCACCAGCTTCGTGGACTGGCTGCACGACGAGGGCGCGCTGCTCTGACGGTGTGGCGGGCCGGGCGGGTCAGACGCCGTGGGCGGGGTCGTCCTCGACGTTGACCATGAAGTACGCGGCCCGCTCCAGGTAGTCCCAGAGGGTGCCGGCGATCTCCGGCTCAAGGTCGAGTCGATCCACGGCCCGGCGCATGTTCCGCAGCCAGGCGTCCCGTTCGGCCGCGCCGATCCGGAACGGCGCGTGCCGCATCCGCAGCCGCGGGTGCCCGCGCTGGGCGGAGTAGGTGTTCGGCCCGCCCCAGTACTGCATCAGGAACAGGGTCATCCGGTCCGCGGCCGGGCCCAGGTCCTCCTCCGGGTACATGGGGCGCAGCAGGGGATCGGTGGCGATACCGGCGTAGAACTCGTCGACCAGCCTGCGGAAGGTGGGTTCGCCGCCGACCGCCTCGAAGAGGGTCATCGACGCACCGGGACGGTCGGATTCGCCTGCGGAAGTCACAGTTCCATCCTGCCAGGTGCGCCCCGGGCCGACCCGACCCGCACGGCGTGCGTCGGATCACGCCGGGTCGACGCCCCCCGATGTCGGGCGTCCGACCCGCTCGTGTCGACCTCGGCGCGACGGGTCAGGTGACGGCGTGCCGGCGGTGTCCGTCACCGGCGTGCGGGTCGGCGGTGGCGCCTCCCGGCGAGCGGTCACCGGGAGGGCCGTCGGGTCCGACGGCCGGCGGCTCGACGTTGGCCTTCGCAGCGGCGGTGATCGCGTCGTCCACCGTCTGCCGGTCCGGCCAGCGCAGCGTGGCCACCGCCATGAGCACCACCCCGGCCGCGCTCCACACCCCGACCACGATCGGGATCGGGAACCGGTCGGCGAGCACCCCGGTGACCAGCACCGCGAAACCCTGGATGACCTGCACACCGGTGGCCATCACGCCGAAGGCGCGGGCCCGGAACCCGTCCGGCAGTGCCTGGACGAACAACCCGTTGGCCATCGGCATCATGCCGGCGACCGCGAACCCGCAGAGCGCGGCGAGCAGCGCGACCATCAACGGCGGGGGGTCGAGGAGGGCCGGCACGAGCATCAGGGGGGCGAGCACCGCGAGCGGCCGCATCAGCTTCAGTCGGCGGGCCGGCCCGAACAGGCGACTCACCAGCAACCCGCCGAGGATGAAGCCGATCGGGTTCGCCATCATGATCGCTGCCTGGGCGGTGCCCGCACTGACGGCGCCGCGACTCTCGTCGTTGGCCCAGGCCGCGGCCAGCCCTTCGGGAACGATCGAGAAGAGCATCGCGCTGAACACCAGCACCGCGATGGCCCGCAGCACCGGTGTGCCGAACACGATGCCGAACCCCTGGCGGGTCTCGCGCAGCAGGTGACTGCGGTGCGCCGGGTTCATCACCGCCGGGCGGTCGCGCACGCCCAGGCGTACCAGCAGCGCCGAGAGGCCGAACGTGGCCGCGTTGAACAGCAGCGCCACCTCCGGGGTGATCGCGGCGAGAGCGGCGCCGAAGGCGTACCCCACCACCTGGGCGGCCTGCCCGACGCTGCTGTTCAGCGACAGACCCAGCACCAGTCGGTCCCCGGTGAGCAACTGCGGGATCAGCGCGGACTTCGCCGCCTGGCTCGGTGGGTTGGCCAAGGTGGCGGCGAAGATGAGCACCAGCACCGCCTGGTACGGCAGGCTCGGAATGGCGATGAGCAGCATCAGCGCCATCCGGATGAGGTCGCATGCCACCATCACCCGCCGGTACGGGTACCGCTCCGCGAGTGCGGCGAGCACCGGACCACCGAGCAGCCAGGGCAGGAAGCTGACGGCGAAGGCGGCCGCGGAGAGCGCGACGGACCGGGTCTGCTGGAAGACGAGCAGGGTGACGGCGGCCTTCGCTACATAGTCGCCGACCCAGGAGAGCGCGCTGGCCACGAACACAGCCCGGAACTCGCGCTGGGAGAACACTTCGCGAAATGTGGCCGGGCCTTCCGCGGAAGGTCGCTCGTTAGGCACCGTCGCCTCCATCGGCCCCGGCTTGGCCGCTCGTGGCAGCACGGCCGGAAGCTCTCGTCAGATCTACGGATCAGCGAGGATGTGATCACGCTTTGGTGGGAACGCGTGTTCCGGATTCTGCCCGATCGTCTGACAACTAGCTAGGTCGAACGGGTCGTTCGTCGCCTCCCCGACTGAACGAACGGACGATACCCGAGGGGCCGGCCGGCTCGCGACCCCTGAATCGCAGGACGATGTCGCCGGGTCAGGTGGCGCCGCCCTGACCAGTCTCACCGTCGGACAGCGGGCGGGTCGAGAGACCGGGATAGATGCGGGCCGCCGCGATCTGCGCGGTGATCCCCGAGTTCTCCAGGGCCTCCGCGAGCCGCCGACGCAACTCCCGACCCACAGCGAACTGCCCGTCCGCGGTCGTCTTCACCACTGTGCGGATCACCGCGCCGTCCACCGTCACCTGTTCGACCCCCAGCACCTCGGGTGCCTCCACGATCTCCGGCGACAGCTCCGGGTCCATCGCGACCGAGGCGGCAGCGGTCCGCAGCACCGCGGTGGCCTCCTCGGTGCTGTTGAAGCCGATCGGCAGGTCCACCACCACGAGGGCCCAGCCCTGGCTCTTGTTGCCCACCCGGATGATCTCGCCGTTGCGGATGTACCAGAGCACGCCCCGGCCGTCGCGCACCGTGGTGACCCGCAGGCCGACCGACTCGACCACACCCATCGCCTCGCCCAGGTCGACGTTGTCGCCCACGCCGTACTGGTCCTCGATCAGCATGAAGAGGCCGGCTATCAGGTCCTTCACCAGACTCTGCGCACCGAAGCCCAGCGCGACGCCGGCGATCCCCGCGCTGGCCAGCAGCGGAGCCAGGTCGAAGCTGAACTCGCGAAGGATCATCAGCAGCGCGATGCCGAAGACGAACGCGGTGGTCAGGCTGCGCAGCACCGACCCGATCGCCTCGGCCCGCTGCCGTCGTCGCTCGGGGACGAACTCGGCCGGGTCGGCCGCGGCGGTGGGCACCCGCTCGCGCAGCGGCCGCAGCATCGTCGGCACCGCGCCGTCGGTGGTCGTCCGCACCAACCGGTTGATCGTCCGGTGCAGCGCCCACCGGGCCACCATCGCCAGCGCCAGGATCAGCAGCACCCGAAGCGGTTTGAGCAGGATCCAGTAGCTGCCCTCGGCGAACCAGCCGGACCCGGTGATCCGGTAGATCCACTCGCAGGAGGTGCTGCCCTGGCAGCTCACCGAGACGGCGTCGGACAGGGCTAGGGGCGTCACGCTGGCGGCACTCACCCTGTCTTCGTACCGTAAGGAGACCGGGCGTCCGCCGCCGACCCACCGGCCGGTGATTCCACCGGCAGGCTTGCCTGCCGGTCGTTGCTCACCCTCTCGCGGGCAACTCGGCGCGCAGCCGTTCGTACTCGGCGTGACTGCCGATCGCCGCCCGGTGTTCGGGGTGCGCGACGTAGTGCCCGATGGCAGAGGCGAGGAATCCCGGATCGACGACGTCCGTCCGCAACGCCCGCCGGCTGCGCGGGATGCCGCGCCCCCGAACCAGTTCGGGTTCCGTGATCCGCATCGCCAGCCACGGACGACTGTCGGTCGCCGGGGGAACCTGCGGCGCCAGCATTGCCTCCCACGGCACGGTGAGCGAGCCCAGCGGCCAGGTCTGCCGTACCCCGGACGGATGCAGGCGTACCCCGTGACCCCGCCACGCCCGCGTGATCACCAACGCGGCCAGGAGCAACCAGAGAAGATTGAAAACCAGGTCGAACGTCGACAGAGTGCCCTCGCTGGTCGAGCGGATCAGCGCGCCGAGGCAGAGCGACGCGGGCCCGAGGTAGCCCAGGGCGAAGAACACCATCCAGGCCGGACCAGGGGTGGCGAAGGCGGGAACCTGCGGCCGCACCACGAAGTAGGCCGGACGGACCCCCATGAGGAACACCGACAGGACCAGCGCCGCCAGGGACAGCAACAGCAGGACGCGGGTCCCCACGGTGGAACCCGGGGCGGCGGCGTTCACGCAGGCAAGGACAAGCCCGAGCGCCAGGACGACGTGCCGGTGGCGCACGGTGGCGGCGGAAAGTCTGTCGATCATGCCCGTGACCATAGGTGTCGATGGCCACTGCCGCAGCTACCCGACCCGGCAGGGGTGATCCGCTTACCAGAAGAGAGATTAGTACGTGCAATCCGGGGTCCGATCAGGGACTATTGGCGCAACGGACGTCGGTGATCGGCCCGGCGTCGACCGTGTGGGCCGTTGTGCCCGGCCCCGGTCGGCGGCGGTCCCCAGCAGCCGCTGAACCGGGAGGGTGAGCGCGATGCCTGACATACGACCCACGGTGGGCTCCGGCGCGTTGGTCCTCAACGCCACCTACGAGCCGCTGTGTGTCGTGTCGGTGCGTCGCGCCGCGATCCTCGTCCTCTCCGCCAAGGCGGTCTGCGTCGCCGATGGTGACGGCATCCTGCACAGCGCCCGGGACGCGCTCCCGGTGCCGTCGGTGGTCCGGCTGACGCGCTTCGTCCGGGTGCCGTACCGAACGCATGTCGGGCTGTCCCGGCGGGCGATCTTCGCCCGGGACGGGTGGCGGTGCGCCTACTGCCGGGGCCCGGCCGAGACCATCGACCACGTCTTCCCGCGCAGCCGGGGCGGCCGGCACGCCTGGGAGAACGTCGTCGCCGCGTGCGCCAGGTGCAACCACACCAAGGGCGACAAGACCCCGGCCGAGATGGGGTGGCGGTTACACGCGTTGCCGGCCGCCCCGAAGGGCACCGCCTGGCGGGTCCTCGGGCACCGCGCCCCCGACCCCCGCTGGGCCGACTGGTTGGACCTGCGGGAGCCCGAGGCCGCCGCCTGACGTCGAGGGGCGTGGTCAGGCTCCGGACTGCGGGTGGGGTGCTCGGCGGGTCGCGCGTTCGTGGCGGTCGACAGCCCGGCGGTGCGCGACCGCGAGCAGCCGGTCGATCTCGGGCAGCAGGTGCGGGCCGGGCATGACGACGCTGGCGAACCCGTACAGGGCGTAGCCCGGGTGCGGCGCGAGGGTGTCCAGCCGGGCGAAGTCGAACTCGTGCCGGTGCTCCTCGAACTCCTTGGGCGGGAAGCCGAACAGCCGCTCGAACTCGGCCCGGCCGAGGTCCAGGTTGAGGCGGAAGACGCCGGGGCGGTCGAGCTGTGCGGCCTCGTCGAAGCCGGGCACGTCGTGCTCGACGATGGTGGCGAACGGCTGGCGGCGGTCCGGGCCCACGTGGAAGAACCGGTCGCCCCACGCCGCCTCGGGTGATCCGTTCTCCTCGCTCGCCACCACCTGCTCGACGTCGGGCAGTGCGAGGATCCGATCGGCGAGCACCGCCGCGTCGACACCGGTCGGGATGTGCAGGACCAGGTCGGCGTGGTCGATCGTGGCCTGATCCAGCGGGAAGTAGCGGTAGTCGTGCGTCCGCCGCTCGGCCGGCGCGATGTCGGCCGCCGGCAGGTACCGGGGCAGGCCGGCCTGCTGCTGGAGTCTGCCCTCGTAGGTCGAGGCGGCGGGCGCTCCGATGCCGAGCGCCGGGCTCGCGCCGAGGCTGCCGGCGATCACCGCGTACCGGTCACCCAGCAGCGCCGCGACGATCGCACCGGCGCCGGCCCAGGTCAGCTGCCTGTCGGCGAGCATCATCGTGCTCTGGTGGCGTTGCAGGTGCGCGTTGTGCGCGAAGACCACCGTGGGTCCGCGATGGGCCTCGACGGCCCGGATCGCGAGCAGGTTCTCGGCCATGAGCGCGTCCCGGACCGCGGCCAGGCGGTTGAAACGTTCCTCCTGCGCCACCGGGGTGGCGGCTGCGGCGTGGTAGCGCAGCAACTCCACTGCGGCCGTGGCGTGCACGAACGCCGCCGACCAGCCCTCGGACCTGCCCGGTGCCCGCAGGTACAGCTCGGTCAGCAGGTCGTCGGCGATCACCCGCAGACGCTGCGCGTCCGCCGAACGCCCGACCGACCGGCCCGGCTCCCAGATCGCGGCCGGGTCACTCCACCGCGCCTCGTCCCCGATCAGGTCGTCGATCTCGGCGGACCGGTCCACGCCGAGGAAGTGGCAGACCTGGCGGAGGTGGTGGCGTGGGCTCGGCGCGCTGTCCAGCTCGACCGGGGCGTCGAAGCCGTGGAACGTCAATCGCTCCGCGTCCGGCCGTCCGGCGTTCCACTCCCGCATCCGCAGCAGCAGGTCGCGGTTGGCCGGGTACGCGCCGAACCCGTGGCTGAACCCTTCGGCGAGCGCACGGTCGAGCGTCACGTCGGCGACGCCCCGCACGAACTCGTCGGCGATCAGCCCGGCCGCCCGGTCGCTCTCCAGGGCGATCGAGCGGTAGCCGTGCTCTGCCAGCGACAGGAAGGCCTCGTTGCGCAGCTGCAGGAAGGCGGATTCACCGTGCGTCGGTTCACCGAGCGCGAGAAGGTCCGGGGATGCCGCCAGCAGGTCGAGAAAAGATGCCATTCCATGAACCGTATCGTTGAACCAGCGGTTGAGACCTACGAGCGGCGGAGCGCGGTGACAGCCACAAAACCCTCAAACCTGGGTGTACGCCGACCGGTGGATCTCGCGCGTGCGCACGGCCTCTCCGCGCAGGCCGTGCGCAACTACGAACGCGACGGCGTCCTGCCGCCGGCCCAGCGCACCCCGAACGGCTACCGTCGCTTCACCGAGCTGCACGCCAAGGCCCTGGGCGCCTACCTCGCGTTGATCGTGGGCCACGGCTATCCGGCCAGCGGCGAGATCATGCGGGCCGTCAACCGGGGTGAGATCGACACGGCGCTGCGCGTCGTCGACCAGGGTCATGCGCTGCTCCAGCGCGATCGGGAAACCCTGGACGCGGTCGAGGCGGCGGTGGCGACGCTCACCGGGGCGCCGCCGCAGCCGCAGAGCCGCAGAGCCGTGCCGATCAGCGTGCTGGCCCACCGGCTCGGTGTACGACCGGCCACGCTACGCAAGTGGGAGCGGGCCGGGATTCTGCGGCCGGTGCGTGACCCGGCGACGGGCTACCGCGTCTACTCGGCTGACGACGTCCGCGACGCCGAACTGGCCCACCTGCTGCGCCGGGGCGGGTACCGGCTCGACCACATCGCCGACGTGCTGCGTCGGGTGCGCGACGCGGGCGGCGCGGAACCGCTCGCCGCGTCGCTGGGTCAGTGGCGGCAGCGACTCACCGAGCGGGGCCGGGCCATGCTCACCGCTGCCGCCCGGCTCGCCGACTACCTCGACGCTGCTCAGCCGCCGGAACGCGCCTTGACCAGCGAGGCGAAGACCACCACGTTGTCCGCATAGCCGGTCTCGCCGCCGACCCACTGCCCGCCACAGGTGATCAGTCGCAGGCTCGGGCGGCTGAAGTCCCCGTACACCTCGTCCACCGGCAGCCGGCCCTTGTCGAACTTCTCCACCGAGTTGACCTCGAAGACCGCCACCCGCTGATCGGTGCGGGTGACCTCGATCTCGTCACCGGAGCGCAGCTCGCGGAGTTTGTGGAAGACCGCCGGGCCGCTGGTGGTGTCGACGTGCCCGACGATCACGGCGGGACCGTACTGGCCCGGGGTGGGCCCCTGGTCGTACCACCCGGCCTCCTGGGCGCGGCCCGCGTCCGGCACGGCGATCGTGCCGTCCGGGGCGATGCCCACGGCGTGCACCGGCGCCCGCACGCCGATCTCCTCGATGGCGAGGCTGGTCGGCTGGCTGGCCGGCAGCACCGGGAACTTCTTCGGCGGTGGTCGCAGGCCGGCGCTGAGCCGGTCCGGCAGCAGGCTCATCCCGGTCACCTGCTCGACGCCGAGCATCGCCACGATCAGCACCATCAGCGCGCCGATGGCCAGCACCGGCAACCCGGGGCTCGTAGCGAAACGGTGTCGGGCCGACGGCGGCCCGGCCGGACGCCGTGGCGGCAGCGGGCGGGCGGCCGGATCGATGGTGGCGACACTTGCCGACACGGCCTGCCCGGCGACCCGGCGCAGCCGCCCGGAGACGCGCGCCACCAGCCGGCCGGACGCGCGCAGCGCCGGCCCGGCCCGGAGGCGGGCGCGGCGGTCCCGCCGCGCCCGCGCGGATCTGCGGGTCATTGGTGATCCGGCTCAGGAGCCGGCTCCCGATCGACGCCGGCCGCCGGCCATCCCGAGCCCGATCGCGGTGGCCACCAACGCGACGCCGCCGAGCACCAGCAACGAGCCGGTGCCGCGACCGCCGGCCATACCGCCGCCACCGGTCGCCGGCCCCTTGCTGGGCGAGGCCATGTTCAGCACTGTCAGGGTGGTCGACGAGGTCTGGCCGTTTTCGCAGCGCAGGTCGACCGGGTAGTCACCGGCCGGCTTGTCACGCGGAATGGTCACCTGTCCGGTCAGGAAACCCTTGTCCGGTTTGAGCATCACGTTCCCGAACGCGTCGGAGTGCACATTGGACTGGCGGTTGTTGTTGTCGTTGTCGCAGCTTGCCTTGATGCTGACCCGGCTACCGGCCTGGGCGCTGTTCGGTGTCACCTCGACGAAGACGTTCTCGCCGGCCCGAGCCGGTGCGACCGACAACAGGACGAACGCCCCGACCAGCCCCACCAGTGTCAGTAGCGACGAGAGCGCGCGGTTGATCGTGCGGATTCCCTGCATGATTTCCCCCCAACCGGCGACGACCGCCGGAACCCTCCCCTGGGCACGCGCGCTGCTTTCCCGTTGGCGCAGGCGCAAACCCGCAGGCGGGCGGGGTGCGGGGGGTCAGCGGGGGCGGGGTGCGGGGTTCGGGCTGGCAAGGGGGGTCACGGGCTGCCAGTTCAGCGGGGAGGAAAGGACCATCGTGCTCGACGGTTGGCCGTACGGGGCGAGACGGTCGATGACCCCCTCGAACGCGCCGATCGAGCCGGCCGCCACCTTCAGCACGCTGCACGCGTCCCCGGTGATCCGGTGGATCTCCAGGATCTCCGGCCAGCCGGCCACCGCCGGGTCGTGCAGGATGCACCGCGTTCCGTAACAGGACATCCGGATCAACGCGACCACTGTTCGGCCGGCGCGGGTCAGGTCGACATGGGCGTGGTAGCCGGTGATGACCCCGGACTCCTCCAGCCGGCGGACCCGCTCCGCTACCGACGGCGGCGACAGGTGCACCCGCCGGGACAACTCGCTGAAGGAGAGCCGCGCGTCGGCCTGCAACTCGCGCAGCAGCGCCCAGTCCATGTCGTCCACGCTCAGACCTTACTTTCGTGAACCGACTTCGCCTAGTTGCCTTTGGTTTGCCAGGAGAAGGCGGCGAGAGCCGTTGATTCGGCATTCCGCAGGCCGATCCGACCGCGAGATCATGGCGTCGCCTAGTCCGGGGGAGGGAGACGAGATGGTGGATCAGACGGAGCGGCGGGCGACGAACCGCCGTGCCACGGTGCAGCCGGTGACCCCCGGGCAGCGTGCCGCGCAGGCGGAGCGGACCGGTGGCGAGCCGACGTTGGAGTTCGCCGACATGGTGCCGTACGACGCGTACGTGCAGGCCAGCGCCCTGCACAAGATGCAGCACCCGCTCAGCGACGACCCCGGCGAGATGTCCTTCCTGATGGTCAGCCAGATCATGGAGCTGTACTTCGGGCTGACCTGCCACGAGCTGCGGGAGACCCAGCGGCTGATCCGCGCCGACCAGGTCTGGGAGGCGTTGGCCCCGCTGGGCCGAGCCAAGCTGCACCTTGAGGGGCTCAACGCCGCCTGGCAGGGCCTGCGCTGGATGAGCCCGGCCGACTTCAACCGGTTCCGCAACCTGCTCGGCGAAGCCTCCGGCTTCCAGTCGGCGATGTACCGGCAGTTGGAGTTCCTGCTCGGGTTGCGCGACCCGACGCTGATCCGCCCGTTCCGCCGGCAGGCCGAGGTGCACGCCGCGCTGAGCGCCGCGCTGGCCACCCCCAGCCTCTGGGACGACGTGCTCGCCCTGCTCGCCCGCCGCGGCTTCGACCTCCCCGCCGACCTGCTCGACCGGGACGTGGCCGTCGAGCACGACCCGCAGCCCTCGGTCGAGGCGGCCTGGGTGCGGATCTACGACGACGCCGGCCCGGACAACCACCTGCGGCTGCTCGGTGAGGCGCTGAGCGCGGTCGCCGAGGAGTTCGGCGACTGGCGCTGGAATCACGTCAAGGCGGTGCAGCGGACAATGGGCGCCAAGGTCGGCAGCGGAGGCTCCGCCGGCCTGGCGTGGTTGCAACGCAGCATGGCCCGGGTGGTCTTCCCGGAGCTGTGGTCGGCCCGCACCGCGATGTGACCGGAGAGCGAGACATGCACACCTCAGAACAAGAAGCGCATCGCCGCGACGAGGCCGACCCCGGCCACCGGCACCTGTTCCACGTGCCGCCGGCCGACGGGGGCGAGCACCCCGAGTCGGCGTACCTGGCCGGCAACTCACTCGGCCTGCAACCTCGGGCCACCCGCGACGAACTCCTGGCCGACCTGGACGCGTGGGGGCGGCTCGGCGTGGAGGGGCACCTGGAGGCGGAGCGCGCCTGGCTGCCGTACCACGAGTTGTTGACCGGGCCGGCCGCCCGACTGGTCGGCGCCCGCCCGGCGGAGGCCGTGGTGATGAACTCGCTCACCGTCAACCTGCACCTGCTGATGGTCAGTTTCTACCGCCCGGCCGGCGCGCGCACCCGCATCGTCATCGAGGACGCGGCCTTCCCCTCGGACAGCTACGCGGTGCGCAGCCAGGCCCGGTTCCACGGCCTGGACCCGGACGACACAGTGGTCCGGTTGCGTCCCCGCGACGGTGAGGATGCCCTGCGCACCGAGGATGTGACCGACTACCTGGCCGCCGAGGGTGACCGGGTGGCGCTGGTGCTGCTCGGCGGCGTCAACTACCTCACCGGCGAGCTGCTGGACATCCCGGCGATCACCGCTGCCGGCCGGGCCGCCGGCGCGGTGATCGGTTGGGACCTGGCCCACGCCGTCGGGAACGTGCCGCTGGCCCTGCACGACTGGGATGTCGACTTCGCCGCGTGGTGCTCCTACAAGTACCTGAACTCCGGCCCCGGTGCCCTGGCCGGTGTCTTCGTGCACGAGCGGCACCTCGGCGACGACAGCCTGCCCCGTTTCGAGGGGTGGTGGAGCACCGCATCGGCGACCCGGTTCGAGATGACGCCGGTGTCCCGGCCACCGGCCACTGTGGAGGCCTGGCAGATCTCCAACCCGCCGATCTTCGCGATGGGTCCGGTGCGTACCTCGCTGGAGCTGTTCGACACGGTGGGGATGACCGCGCTGCGCGCGCGCAGCCAGCGCCTCACCGGCTGGCTGGAGTCGCTGCTCGACCAGGTGACCGTCGGCCGGCCGCTGCGGGTGGTCACCCCGCGCGACCCGGCCCGCCGGGGCTGCCAGCTCTCCGTGCGCATCGGTTCCGGCAGCGCCGCCGAGCTGACCAAACGCCTCCGGTACGAACACGGGGTCATCGCCGACGCCCGCGAACCGGACGTCGTCCGGTTCGCCCCGGTGCCGCTGTACTCCACGTACCTGGACTGTTGGCGGGCCGCGTCCGCGCTGGCCGCGACGGTCGGGCGGGTGAACCCGTGACCGCGCGGCGCGACGAGATCGCGATCATCGGTGCCGGCCTGGCCGGCTGTCTGGCGGCCTGCTTCCTGGCCCGGCGGGGCTACCCGGTGGCCCTCTACGAGCGCCGCCCCGACCCGCGGGCCGGCACCGCCGAGCGCGGCCGCTCGATCAACCTGGCGCTCTCCGAGCGCGGCCTGGACGCGTTGCGCCGGATCGGGCTGGCCGAGCAGGTGATGACCGACGCGCTGCCGATGCGCGGCCGGATGATCCACCCGGTCGAGGGTGAGCAGCAGTTCCAGTCGTACAGCGCGGCCGGCGACCGGGCGATCAACTCGATCAGCCGGGGTGCGCTGAACAACGCCCTGCTGGACGAGGCCGCCGCGCTGCCCGGGGTACGGGTCGTCTTCGACCACCGCCTCGTCGGGCTCGACCCGACCGACGGCGCGCTGAGCTTCGAGACCCCGCAGGGCCCGGTCGCGGCGAAGGCGTCGGTCGTGCTGGGTGCCGACGGCGCCGGCTCCGCGGTGCGCGGGCAACTGCTGGCGTACGGGCTGCTCGACGAGAGCGTGGACTTCCTCGACTACGGCTACAAGGAGCTGACGATCCCGCCGCTGGGCGGGGACTTCGCCCTGGACCCGGACGCGTTGCACATCTGGCCGCGTGGCACCTCGATGATGATCGCCCTGCCGAACCCGGACCGCTCCTTCACCTGCACGCTGTTCTGGCCCAACGACGGTGCCGGCAGCTTCGCCTCCCTGACCAGCCCGGCGGAGATCGAACGGCACTTCACCGAGCACTATCCGGACGTGGTCCCGCTGGCCCCGAACCTGGTCGACGACTACCAGCACAACCCGGTGGGCGTGCTCGGCACGGTGCGCTGCACCCCCTGGCAGGTCAGCGGCACTGTCGGCCTGCTCGGCGACGCGGCGCACGCCATCGTGCCGTTCTACGGCCAGGGCGCCAACTGCGCGTTCGAGGACGTGGTGGAGCTGGACCGCTGCCTGGACGAGTGCGCCGACGACTGGTTGGCGGCGTTGCCGCTGTTCCAGCGGCGCCGGCAGGAGAACGCCGAGGCCATCGCGACGATGGCGCTCACCAACTTCGTGGAGATGCGGGACAAGGTCGCCTCACCGGTCTTCCAGGCCCGGCGGCGGGTGGAGCACGCACTGGAACGGGCCCTGCCCGGCCGGTACGTTTCCCAGTACGAGCTGGTGTCGTTCTCCACCACCCCGTACGCCGAGGTGCGCCGCCGGGTGCGCCGACAGCACCGGGTGCTCGGGGCGGTCGTCGGCGGGGCCGCGCTGCTGCTGGTCGGCGCGATCGGTGCGGCACTGAGCCGAGGGAGGCGCGCATGACCGGCACCTGGGATCCGCGACTGATGGCCGGCCACGCGCCGAGTGGCCCGCACCGGTTGCGCAACTTCGTCGCCGGTGAGTTCGTCGACGGCGCGACGACGTTCGCCAAGGCCAGCCCGGTCACCGGGGAGCAGGTCTTCGAGGTCGACGAGGCATCGGAGTCCACCGTGGACGACGCGGTGGCCGCCGCTCGGGCCGCGCTGCGCGGGCCGTGGGGTCGGATGGGGGAGCGGGAGCGCGCCGAGGTGCTGCGCCGCGTCGCCGACGAGTTGGAGCGCCGCTTCGACGACCTGATCACCGCCGAGGTCGCCGACACCGGCAAGTCCATCGCCCAGGCCCGCACGTTGGACATTCCGCGCGGTGCGGCGAACTTCCGGGCGTTCGCGGAGATCGTGGCGACCGCACCCACCGAGTCGTTCACCACTGTCACCCCGACCGGCGGCCGGGCGCTCAACTACGCGCTGCGCAAGCCGGTCGGTGTGGTAGCTGTCATCGTGCCGTGGAACCTGCCGCTGCTGCTGCTCACCTGGAAGGTGGCTCCGGCGCTGGCCTGCGGCAACGCGGTGGTGGTCAAGCCCAGCGAGGAGACTCCCGCCTCGGCGACGCTGCTCGCCGAGGTGATGGCGGCGGCCGGGGTGCCGGCCGGGGTGTTCAACCTGGTGCACGGCTTCGGGCCGGGTTCGGCCGGTGAACATCTCACCCGCCACCCGGGGGTCGACGCGATCACCTTCACCGGCGAGTCGGCCACCGGCGGCGCGATCATGCGGGCCGCCGCCGACGGGGTGAAGGCGGTCAGCTTCGAGTTGGGCGGCAAGAACGCCGGCCTGGTCTTCGCCGACGCCGACCTGGACGCCGCGGTCGCCGGCTCGGTGCGGTCCAGCTTCACCAACGGCGGGCAGGTGTGCCTCTGCACCGAGCGCATCTACGTGCAGCGCCCGGTCTTCGAGGAGTTCACCGCCCGGCTGGCCAAGCGGGCCGGCGAGCTGGCGTACGGCTGGCCGACCGACGAGGCCACCGCCACCATGCCGCTGATCTCCCACCAGCACCGGGCGAAGGTGCTCGGCGCGTACGACCTGGCCCGCGCCGAGGGCGCCGAGGTGCTCACCGGTGGCGGCACGCCCACCTTCGGCGACGCCCGCGACGGCGGGTCGTACGTGCAGCCGACGGTGCTCACCGGGCTCGCCCCGGACGCCCGTACCAACCGGGAGGAGATCTTCGGCCCGGTGGTGCACGTCGCGCCGTTCGACACCGAGGACGAGGCGTACGCCCTCGCCAACGGCACCGAGTACGGTCTGGCGGCGACCGTGTGGACCCGGGACGTGGGCGTGGCGCACCGGGCCGGCGCCCGGCTCGACGCCGGCATCGTCTGGGTGAACACCTGGTTCCTGCGGGATCTGCGCACCCCGTTCGGTGGGGTGAAGGCGTCCGGGATCGGTCGTGAGGGCGGCGTGCACTCGCTGAACTTCTACTCCGAACTCACCAACGTCTGCGTGGACCTGTCGTGAGCCGTACCGAGGGAGCGGGCATGGAAGCTGACATCGAGGCCGCCAACCGGGAGTTGGCCGACGCCCGCAGCACCGGCAAGCCGTGCGCGCCGTTGCGGGGCCGGCTGCTGCCGGAGGGCGACGTGGAGTCCGCGTACCGGGTGCAGCAGCTCCAGGCGCGGGCCTGGCAGGGTCGCGGCGAACGCCGGGTCGGCGCGAAGATCGGGTTGACCTCCCGGGCGGTGCAGGAGACCTTCGGGGTGTTCCAGCCGGACTTCGGCATGCTGACCGACGCGATGGCGGTCGGCGACGGGGTCGAGGTGCCCATCGACCGGCTGCTCCAGCCCCGCGTCGAGGCGGAGATCGCCTTCGTGCTCGACAAGGATCTCCCGAACCCGCAGCTCACCACAGTCGACCTGATCCGCGCGGTCGACCACGTGCTGCCGGCGATCGAGATCGTCGACTCACGGATCGCCGCCTGGGACATCTCCATCGTGGACACCGTCGCCGACAACGCCTCCAGCGGGCTCTTCGTGCTCGGCACCACGCCGCGCCGGCTCGCCGACGTCGACCTGCGGCTGTGCGGAATGGTGCTGGAGCACGCCGGTGAGCCGGTCTCCGTCGGTGCGGGCGCGGCCTGCCTGGGCAACCCGCTGCACGCCCTGCAGTGGTTGGCCGGCACCCTCGCCCGGGCCGGCGACCCGCTGCGCGCCGGGGACGTGGTGCTCTCCGGGGCGCTCGGTCCGATGGTGCCGGTCACCCCGGGCGCCGCGTACGAGGCCCGCATCTCCGGGCTCGGCTCGGTGCGTACCTCTTTCAGCAGGGAGGGTTCGGCATGAGCGTCGGTGTGGCGGTGCTCGGTTCCGGCAACATCGGCACCGACCTGATGATCAAAGTGTTGCGATTGAGCGACAGTCTGCGGATGGTGGCGATGGCCGGCATCGACCCGGCCTCCGATGGTCTGGCGCGGGCCCGCCGGCTCGGCGTGGCCACCACCGCCGACGGTGTGGACGGGCTGGTCGCGATGCCCGAGTTCGCCGACGTCGAGCTGGTCTTCGACGCCACCTCGGCGGGCGCGCACCGACGTCACGACGAGGTGCTGCGCGCGCACGGCCGCACTGTGGTCGACCTGACCCCGGCCGCGCTCGGCCCGTACGTGGTGCCGCCGGTCAACCTCGACGAGCACCTGCACGAGCCAAACGTCAACATGGTGACCTGCGGCGGACAGGCGACGGTGCCGATCGTGGCCGCCGTGCGTCGGGTCACGCCGGTGGCGTACGGCGAGATCGTCGCGTCGATCGCGTCGAAGTCCGCGGGGCCGGGCACCCGCGCCAACATCGACGAGTTCACCGAGACCACGGCCCGGGCCATCGAGGTGGTCGGCGGGGCCGAACGGGGCAAGGCGATCATCGTGCTGAACCCGGCGGACCCGCCGCTGCTGATGCGGGACACCGTCTACTGCCTCTGCCCGGACGCCGACGCCGACACCGGTGCCATCGCGGCCTCGGTGGCGGACATGGTGGCGACGGTGCAGGAGTACGTGCCCGGTTACCGGCTCAAGCAGGACGTGCAGTTCGACCGGGTCGAGACGTACCTGCCCTCGCTCGGGCGGCAGCTCACCGCGTTGCAGGTGTCGGTCTTCCTGGAGGTCTCCGGTGCCGGGAACTACCTGCCCGCGTACGCCGGCAACCTGGACATCATGACCTCCGCCGCGCTGCGTACGGCGGAGCGGCTGGTCGCCCTGCGGTCGACGGGAGCGGTGGCATGACCGACCTGTACATCCAGGACGTGACGCTGCGCGACGGCATGCACGCCATCGCCCACCGGTACACGGTCGACCAGGTACGGACGATCGCCGCCGCGCTGGACGCCGCCGGGGTGGCCGCCATCGAGGTGGCGCACGGTGACGGGCTCGCCGGTTCCAGCGTCAACTACGGTCACGGCGCGGCCAGCGACGCCGAGTGGATCTCCGCAGCCGCCGAGGTGCTGACCACCGCGAAACTGACCACCCTGCTGCTGCCGGGCATCGGCACCATCGCCGACCTGAAGGCGGCGAAGGCGCTCGGGGTGACCAGCGTGCGGGTCGCCACCCACTGCACCGAGGCGGACATCTCCGCCCAGCACATCTCCTGGGCCCGCGAGAACGGCATGGACGTGGCCGGGTTCCTGATGATGTCGCACATGAACGACGCGGCCGGGTTGGCCGGTCAGGCGAAGCTGATGGAGTCGTACGGCGCGCACTGCGTCTACGTCACCGACTCCGGCGGGCGGCTGCTGATGTCCGACGTGGCGCAGCGGGTCGACGCGTACCGGCAGGTCCTCGCCCCGGACACGCAGATCGGCATCCACGCCCACCACAACCTGTCGCTCGGGGTGGCCAACAGCGTGCTCGCCGTCGAGCACGGGCGGGTCACCGGGTCCGCGCCGGTCGGCCCCGACGCGGCGCACGGCCGGACCGTCCGGGTCGACGCCTCGCTCGCCGGCATGGGCGCGGGTGCCGGAAACGCCCCGCTGGAGGTCTTCGTCGCGGTCGCCGAGCTGCACGGCTGGAAGCACGGCTGCGACGTGTTCGCGCTGATGGACGCGGCCGACGACATCGTCCGCCCGCTGCAGGACCGGCCGGTCCAGGTGGACCGGGAAACGCTCTCCCTGGGGTACGCGGGGGTCTACTCCAGCTTCCTGCGGCACGCCGAACGGGCGTCGGCGAAGTACGGCGTGGACGTCCGGTCGATCCTGGTCGAACTGGGCCGCCGCCGGATGGTCGGCGGCCAGGAGGACATGATCGTCGACGTCGCACTCGACCTGGCCGGCAAGGAGCCGGCGGTGAGTGAGCCGGGTTTGCGAGCCCCGCAGCCGCGAACGGAAGGTGGCGCAGCATGATCGGACCGGACATCGCCGGGATCGCTGAGAAGTTGGGTACGGCGGCCGACACGGCCACCCCGATCCCGCAGCTCGCCGCCGAGACCGGCCTCGACGTGGACACCGCGTACGCCGTGCAGGCCGCGCTGCTGCACCGCCGGCTGAACGCCGGTGAACGGTTGGTCGGGTTGAAGATGGGGCTGACCAGCAGGGCGAAGATGGCCCAGGTCGGTGTGGACGAGGTGATCTGGGGGCGGCTCACCAACGCGATGCGGGTGCCCGACGGCGGCGCCGTGGACCCGGCCGCGTACATCCATCCCCGCGTCGAGCCGGAGGTGGCGTTCCTGCTGGACCGGCTGCCCGAGCCGGGCGAACCGGTCGGCGACTTCGCCACGGCGGTCCGCGCTGTCGCCCCGGCCATCGAGTTGATCGACTCCCGGTACGCGGACTTCCGCTTCTCCCTGCCGGACGTGATCGCTGACAACACCTCTGCCGCCGCCTTCGTGATCGGACCGTGGTCGCCGGTGCCGGCGGGGCTGGACAACCTCGGCGTGCTGCTGGAGGTCGACGGGCGGGTGGCGCAGGTCGGCTCGACGGCGGCGATCCTCGGTGACCCGCGTCGGGCGCTCGACGAGGGCATCCGGCTGGCGGGCGGGCACGGGGTGCGGCTGGAGTCGGGGTGGGTCTTCCTGGCCGGTGCCGCGACCGCCGCGGTGCCGTTGCGTCCCGGTGCCCATGTCCGCGCGGTCGTCGAGAAGCTCGGCACGGCGTCGCTCCGGGCGTCGTCGTGACCGCCCGGGTCGTCGCCGGGAAGGCCGTTCCTCGGGGGGCGTTTCCGCACGTCAAGGTGGCGGGTGGGTTCGTCTTCGTCTCCGGTACGTCGTCCCGGCGGCCGGACAACAGCTTCGCGGGCGTCGAGGTGGACGAGTTCGGCACCACGAACCTCGACATCCGGGTGCAGACGCGGGCCGTGATCGAGAACATCGGCGATCTGCTGCGCTCGGTCGGCGCGGACCTCACCGACCTCGTCCAGGTGACGACGTACCTGGTCAACATGAATGACTTCGGTGGTTACAACGAGGTGTGGGCGGAGTTCTTCGACGCCTCCGGGCCGACCCGTACCACGGTGGCGGTGCACCAGCTGCCGCACCCGCACCTGCTGATCGAAATCCAGGCCGTGGCCCTTCTTCCCTCGGGAGGTCAGTCGTGAGTGAGATCGCCGAGCCGTTCAGCTTTCCGGGCTGGATCGCGGACAACCAGCACCTGTTGAAGCCCCCGGTGGGCAACAAGGAGATGTTCCCCGGCGGGGACGACTTCATCGTGATGGTGGTGGGCGGGCCCAATCAGCGCACCGACTTCCACGTGGACCCGTACGAGGAGTTCTTCTACCAGGTCAAGGGCAACATGCACATCAACCTGGTCACTCCCGAGGGGCCGCGTACGGTGCACGTGCGCGAGGGTCAGATGTGGATGCTGCCGCGCAACACCCCGCACTCCCCGCAGCGGCCCGAGGCCGGCTCGATCGGCGTGGTCGTCGAGCGGGTCCGCGAGGAGGGCACGCTGGAGACATTCCAGTGGTACTGCCCCGAGTGCGGGCACAAGGTGCACGAGGTGGAGTTGCAGGTCCGCGACATCGCCGCCGACCTGCCGCCGGTGTTCCAGGCGTTCTACGCCGACGAGGCGGCGCGCACCTGCGCCAACTGCGGCACCCTGCACCCGGGTAAGGGCTGATGCCCGCAGCCGTTGTCGACGTGCACACGCACGTCGTACCGAAGGGGTGGCCGGACCTCGGCGCGGCGTGCGGCGGGTCCGGCTGGCCGTGGTTGCGGGTGGACTCCGAGCGCGCCGCCATGATCATGGTGGGGGAGACGGAGTTCCGCCCGGTCGGCGCGGAGTGCTGGGACGCCTCGACGCGACTGGCCGACATGGACGCCGACGGGGTGGCCGTGCAGGTGGTCTCGCCGACCCCGGTCTTCTTCAGTTACGACCGCCCGGCCGACCAGGCGGTCAAGGTCGCCCGGATCTTCAACGACCTGACCCTGGAGGTCACCGCGGCCGGCGGTGACCGGCTGGTGCCGTTCTGCCAGGTGCCGTTGCAGGACCCGGACGCCGCCTGCGCCGAGCTGGACCGCAGCCTCGCCGCCGGGCACGTGGGCGTGGAGATCGGCAACCACGTCGGCGACCGCGACCTGGACGACGCCGGTGTGGTCACCTTCCTGCAGCACTGCGCCGAGGTGGGCGCACCCGTCTTCGTCCACCCGTGGGACATGCCGGGCGGACCGCGACTGGACCGCTGGATGGCCCGGTGGCTCACCGGGATGCCCGCCGAGACGCACCTGTCGGTGCTGGCGATGATCCTCGGCGGGGTCTTCGACCGGGTGCCGCAGACGCTGCGGATCTGCTTCGCGCACGGTGGTGGCAGCTTCCCGTTCTGGCTGGGTCGCGCCGACAACGCCTGGCACCGCCGCGGCGACCTGGTCCGGGGCGCGTCCGCCGCCCCGCCCAGCAGTTACGTCGACCGGTTCAGCGTCGACTCGGTGGTCTTCACGCCGCCCGCGCTGCGGCTGTTGGTGGACACCATGGGGGAGGATCGGGTGCTGATCGGCAGCGACTACCCGTACCCGCTTGGCGAACGGCCGGCCGGCGCTGTTGTCGACGCGGCCGACTTCCTCACCGACGCCCAGCGCGACAAGCTCCGATCCGCCAACGCCCTGCGTTTCCTGCACGGCTGACCAACCCGGGCCGTCCGGTTGGTCCGATTAGGGACGGCAGCGCGTGTCGGCTGCGCGAAGGGCCGACGGGCGGCAGGATGGCGGGATGGCCGAACCGCACGACCTGACCGCGTTGGAGCAGGCCGCCGCCATCGCGCGCGGCGAGCTGTCCAGCGTCGACCTGGTCGAGCACTGCCTGAGACGGGTGGCGGCGCTCGGCGACACGGTGGGCGCGTTCGTCACCGTCACCCCGGATCTCGCCCGGCAGGCCGCACGGGCCGCCGACGCGGTGCCGACCGGGGAGCGCGGCCCGCTGCACGGCGTACCGACCGCGATCAAGGACCTCACCCTCACCGCCGGGGTGCGCACCACCTTCGGCTCGGCGGCGTTCGCCGATTTTGTCCCGCCGGTCGACGCCGACGTGGTCCGGTTCATCAAGGCCGCCGGTTTGGTCAGCCTGGGCAAGACGACCACCTCCGAGCTGGGCTGTTCGCTCTACTCGGAGGGCCGGGTCGCGCCACCGGCCCGCAACCCGTGGCAGCTGGCGTACACCGCGGGTGGGTCCAGTGGCGGCGCGGCGGCGGCGGTCGCGGCCGGGCTGGTCCCGGTCGCCCAGGGGTCCGACGGCGGCGGGTCGCTACGCATCCCGGCGTCGCTCTGCGGCCTGGTCGGCTACAAGCCCAGTCGGGGCCTCGTCTCCGGCGGGCCGGTCGGCTCCGGCGCGTTCGGCCTGCCCATCAGCGGTCCGCTCGGGCGGACGGTCACCGACGTCGCCGCGCTGCTCGACGTCATGGCCGTCCCGGTCCCCGGCGAGCCCTACCTGCCGCCGGTCGCGCCGCCCGGCGGCTACCTGGCCGTCGCGCGCCGGGCCGAGCCCGGCCCGCTGCGGATCGGCCGGTTCACCACGCCGATGCTCGCCGACGAGCCGGTGCACCCCGACTGCGTCGCCGCCGTGGACCGGGCCACCACGTTGCTCACGGCGGCCGGCCACGAGGTGGTCGAGGTGCCGCCGCCGCTCGGGCCGGCGGCGTGGCCGCTGTTCGAGATCCTCTGGTACGTGCTGGCGCTCGCCCCGGTGCCGCCGCAGCGGGAGGCGGAGCTGCTGCCGTTGACCCGGCTGCTGCGGGCCCGGGGCGCCGAGCTCTCCGCCGGCACCCTGGCCGCCACCCTCGGGGAGTTGCAGGCGCAGGTCCGCCTGGGCACCCGTCGCACCGCTGGCTGCGACCTGCTCCTCTGCCCCACTCTGGCCACCCCGCAGGCGCCGGTCGGCTGGTTCAGCGCCGACGCGGACCCAGCCGCCGACTTCGACCGGCAACGCCGGTTCTCGCCCTACTGCGCCATCTTCAACGTCACCGGCGATCCCTCCGTCTCCCTGCCGCTGGGCAGCACCACCGACGGACTGCCCGTCGGGGTGCTGCTCACCGGCCGGTACGGCGACGACGCGCGGCTTATCGCTACCGCTGCGCAACTGGAGAACTCCAGTGACGGATGGGATCGGCACCCCGCAATCTGGCGGGCCGTCGACTCCGCTAACGTGAATGGCGACGGAGTCGGGCGGTCGGCAGCGTGATCGTCCATCCGACCCGGTTTTTCAAGGTCGTCCTTCTTCCGCCTGGGGGCGTTGGGATTGTCTGTTACCGAGACGTTGCTGGTCTTCGTCGGCATCCCGTTGGCAGCGGTGCTGGTCATCGCCGGCCTGTCGTACGCCGGTAGCCGTGGGGGTGCCACCGGCGGTGGCGGTCACGCCAAGCGCTACCGGCCGGGCCGGCCCTTCGACTTCACTCCGGTCTGGTTCCTGGGCCGCCCGGAGCAGCTGGCCGACTCGGCCGGCACCGCGCTGACGGCGGGGGCGCAGGCGCCCGCGCTGACCAGCCACAAGCTTGAGAAGGCCAGCGTCGAGGCGCCGGCCGGTGGAACCGGAGGCGCAAGTGACCGTTGGTGAGAAGCAGGCCGGGTCGGAAAATCCGCCCGAGGTGCTGGACGGGCCGTTCTCGACCCGCCAGTTGCTGCGCATCGACGAGGCGTTGCGCCTGGCCGACAAGGGCACCGGCCTGGTGTTCTCGGTCTTCGTCGGCGGTCTCGACGAGCCGATCCGCGAGCACGCCCAGCGGCTGCACCGTCAGCTCGCCGAGCCCGACAAGTCGGTGCTGATCGCCGTGTCGCCCAACCAGCGGCAGTTGGAGATCGTCACCGGGCGATACGCCCGCAAGCGCATCCCCGACACGTACGCCAAGCTGGCCGCGCTCTCCATGGTCGGCGCGTTCAGCGGCGGCGACCTGGCCGGCGGCATCATCAACGGCCTCGACCAGCTCGCCAGCCACGCCGGCAAGGGCTGAGCTACACAGACGACGAAGCCCGGCCCCGCGTGCAGCGGGCCGGGCTTCGGTCTGTCCGGGTGTTTGTCTCAGCGCGGCCAGGCAGACGGGTCCAGCTTCATCGGCCACGGCTCGTCCACGTTCACTGGGTCGTCCGGACCCAGGGTGCCCAACAGCTCATAGTGCTCGCCCTCGCCGAGCCGGTAGCGGTAGACCACCGGGCCGAAGTTGCCCCGTTCCACCCGCCAGTAATGTGCGATACCAGCCTCGGCGTAGAGGGCGGGCTTGGTGAACCGATCGTGGCGACGACTTCCTGTCGACTCGACTTCCAGGACGAGACCGATGTCCGCCGGCTCGGCCCACATCCGCTCGCGCGGTGCGTCTGGCCGCAACACCGTCAGGTCAGGGATGAGATTGCCGCCCGGGACCCGTACCCCGATCTCCCGGATCACCCGCCAACCTGTGGGCGCGGCCAGGCGGATCGCCATCCGGATGTCGTCCGCCAGCTCATGGTGCTCGGGACCGGCTGGAGGTGTTACGTGCAGGCTCCCGTCGACGATCTCGTAGCGGTTCCCGTCCTCAGGCAGGTGGAACAGGTCCTGCTCACGCCACGCGCGCGCAGGGGGTCGCCACTCGTAGGTCGGCTGTGCCATCGCGTTCACCTCCTCTCGCAACCATAATGGCCCGGGCCGGCGTCGGTTCGCACCCACGCCGGCCCGGGCCACGTACTCGATGCTCAGGCGCTCTGTGCGTCCTTCGCGCGGGCCTTCAACGCCCGCACCACACCGTCGCGACCCTCGGCCACCAGCCGACGCAGCGGGGCGGGGTGCCCGTCGCCGGCCAGCCACGCGTCGGTGGCCGCCACCGTGTCGTCCGCCACCAGGTAGGTGGGGTACGCCAGCTGGGCGAACTCCTGCGCCGGCTCGCTGTCCCGGGTGGCCCACACCTGCCCGACCGCCGCGAAGTACCGCTCGCGGTACGGGGTGACCAGCTCCACCTGCGTCGGGTGGGCGAAGCCCTGCAACAGCGCCCGGTGCCGCCAGTTGGGCAGCGCGTCCGGGCCGGTGAGCAGGGCCCACACGGCGGCCTTGTTCTCCGCCGTCGGGATCAACGCGTGCGCGTACGCGGCCTCCCGCTCACCACTGGCCGTACGGTCGCCGCTCAGCTCCGCCTCGATCTCGGCGGCGCCGGCGGCACCGTTGGCCACCAGCGCGGCGAGGACCGACCAGCGCAGCTCGGTGTCGACGGTCAGCCCGGCCGGCACGCCGGTGCCGTCCAACCAACCCCGCAGCGTCGCCAGGTCCTCCTCGGAGCGGACCGCCGAGGTGAACGCGCGGGCCCAGGCCAACTGGAACCCGCTGCCGGGCTCGGCGGCGGCGAGCGCGTCGCGGGCGGTACGGGCCAGGTCGGCCCAGCCGGTGGGCGCCCAGGCCGGGTCGGCGTACAGGGTGAGCGCGGTGGTCGCCTGCCGCAGGGTGGCGGTGACCAGGTTGATGTCGGTCTCCGCGGGCAGCCCGCTCAGCGTCAGCGCCACGTAGTCGCGGGCGGACAGTTCGGCGTCGCGGATCATGTCCCACGCGGCGGTCCAGCAGAGCGCGCGGGCCAGCGACGAGTCGAAGCCACCGATGTGCTGCACCACTGTCGCCATCGAACGCTCGTCGAGGCGCAGCTTGGTGTAGCTGAGGTCGTCGTCGTTCAGCAGCAGCACGTCGGCCGCCCGGACACCGCGCAGCGGGGCGAGATCCGTGTGCTCGCCGGTCACGTCCACCTCGTACCGCTCCCGACGGACCAGCCGCCCGTCGGTCAGGTCGTACAGGCCCACGCCGATCCGGTGTGTACGCAGCGTCGGGTACGCCGCCGGCGCCTCCTGTCGCACCAGCACCTGCTCGTACGTGCCGTCCGCCCCGATGGTCACCTCCGGCCGCAGCGTGTTGACCTGCGCGGTCTCCAACCACTGCGCGGCGAACTTGCGCAGCTCCCGACCGGATGCGGCCTCCAGCTCGGTGAGCAGGTCGTCGAAGGTGGCGTTGCCCCAGGCGTGCTTGCCGAAGTAGGCCCGCAGCCCGGCCACGAACGGCTCCTCACCCACGTAGGCGACGAGCTGCTTGAGCACGCTCGCGCCCTTGGCGTAGGTGATGCCGTCGAAGTTGACCTCCACGGCCTCCATGTCCGGCATCTCGGTGTAGACCGGGTGGGTGGAGGAGAGCTGGTCCTGCCGGTAGCCCCAGTTCTTCCGGATGGACAGGAAGGTCGTCCACGCCTCGGTGAACCGGGTCGCGTTGGTGTTGCACCAGTGGCTGGCCCACTCGGCGAACGACTCGTTGAGCCACAGGTCGTTCCACCAGCGCATGGTGACCAGGTCACCGAACCACATGTGGGCCAGTTCGTGCAGGATCGTGTTGGCCCGCTGCTCGTACTCGAAGTCGGTGACCTGCGAGCGGAACAGGTAGTGCGACTCGGCGTGCGTCACGCAGCCGAAGTTCTCCATCGCGCCGGCGTTGAAGTCGGGCACCCAGAGCTGGTCGTACTTCGGCAGCGGGTAGCGCACCCCGAACTTCTCGTGGAAGAAGTCGAAGCCCTGCTTGGTGATCAGGAACAGGTCGTCGGAGTCCAGGTATCGCGCCATCGACGCCCGGCAGAACACCCCCAGGTCGATGCCGTCGTGGGCGTCGCGCACCTCGTGGTACGGCCCGGCGCACATCGCCGTGATGTAGGTGCTCATCCGGGGCGACTCGGCGAAGTGCAGCGTCTTGAGCGCCTCACCCGCCGGCTCCTCGCGCTGCACCGGCATGTTGGACACCGCCCGCCAGTGCGCCGGCACGGTGACGTGCCAGGTGTAGACGCTCTTCAGGTCGGGCTGGTCGAAGCAGGCGTACACCCGCTGCGCGTCGGCCGTCTCGAACTGGCTGTACAGGTACGTCTCGCCGTCCACCGGGTCGACCGTCCGGTGCAGGCCCTGACCGCTGTTGGAGTAACCGAAGTCGGCCTCGACCACCAGGACGTTGTCGCTGTCCAAACCGGACAGGGTCAGGCCCTTCTCGGCGGACCAGTCGGAGAGGTCGACGGGCGTGCCGTTCAGCGTCGCGGACCGCACCGACTCGGCGGCCAACTCGATGAACGTGCTCGCCCCCGGTTCGGAGCAGCGGAACCGAACCTCGGTCGTCGAGGAGAACGTGCGACCGTCGGCCGCCAGCACGGCGGTGGACAGGTCCAGACTGATGTCGTACCCCGTCACGTTGAGCAGGCGTGCCCGCTCGGTCGCCTCGACCTGCGTCAGGTTGCGCACTCCCGGCACTGTTCGTCTCCATCCCACGTGTCGCCGTACGCCCGGCGGCGCCCGTTCGCCTACCGCTCGTGACGGCCGGCCCGATTCGAGTCTTCCATGTACGGGCAGCCCGCGGTGGCCGAGGTCACGCTCTCATTCGGGTGCCGGTCGATGTGCTGCGGGGTGAAGATTCTTCTGAGACGCCGACTCCCGGCGCCACCCGTTGTGAAGGGATCTCACCGTGACCGAACGTGTCACCGCCGACATGTGGTTCGACCCGGCCTGCCCGTGGGCATGGATCACCTCACGCTGGCTGCTCGAGGTCGAGCAGGTCCGGGATGTGGATATCCGGTTCCACGTGATGAGCCTCGCCGTGCTCAACGACGGCCGCGAGGAACTGCCCGAGGAGTACAAGGAGTTCCTGAAGACGGCGTGGGGCCCGGTGCGGGTCTGCATCGCCGCCGAGCAGCGCCACGGCAACGAGGTGCTGCGCCCGCTCTACACCGCGCTCGGCACCCGGATCCACCTGCAGAAGCAGGAGCGGAACACCGAGCTGTACGTGGCCGCGCTCACCGACGCCGGCCTGGACCCGGCGCTGGCCGCGGCCGCCGACAGCACCGACTACGACGAGGCGCTGCGGGCCAGCCACGAGGCGGGCATGCGCCCGGTCGGACAGGACGTGGGCACTCCGGTCGTGCACGCGCCCGGCCCGGACGGCGCTCCTGTCGCGTTCTTCGGCCCGGTGATCACCCCGGCTCCGAAGGGTGAGGCCGCCGGCCGGCTCTGGGACGGCGTGCTGCTGGTCGCCGGCACCCCGGGCTTCTACGAGCTCAAGCGCACCCGGGAGCAGGACCCGATCTTCGACTGAGCGACGGCCACCGCGCCCCCGTCCGTGCCGCGTCAGCTGCGTGGACGGGGGCGTTTCGGGTCGGGTGCCGAGGTCGGCGGGCGGTCGTGGCGTCACCGGGAGGCGGGCGGCGTCGTTTCCCTCGGTGTCCGCCGCAGCGACCCGTAGGGCCGCACGCCGCAGCTCGTGGAGGCATTCCCGATGGCCAAGCACCGCGCGTCCGGTGACGAACAGTCGACCCGGCAGGGGGTGATCGAACCTCCCGGCGCGGACTACTGGTCCGTCGACGACTCCCGCTGGCCGACGGTCCGCCCGGATCTTCCCGCCCATCTGGTGGATCTGCTCGCGCCGCCCATCGTGGTGGGCGTGGCGCGGGTACCGGTGACGTCCCGGCTCACCCCGCCCGCCGTGGTCGACCCGCTCCCGTCGCCCGCCGACGCCGTGCCGGCGGACGTGCCGGCGCTGGTGCCGTCGGGGGCGGCGCCGGCCGAACCCGCGCCCCCGCCGCCGGCTCCGCCGCGTCCGGTGCCGACGCCGCCGCTGAACCCGAGGCCCGTTCCGACGCCGCCCCCGGACCGTCCCGTGCCGGGGCCGCCCACGTCGCCCCGCCGCTCCGTGAACACCGGGCCGATCGGGAGCGGTCGACGCGGCAACGGTGGGCCGGTGAGCGCGGGTCGACACCGCCGGGGCACGTCCGACCGCGCCGGCTGACCGACCGGGCGCTTTCATCTGGTGGACGCCCTGCGGGTCCCCGTCGGCGGCGACACCGTCGCCGGTAGCGTCAGTGGGTATGACGGTCGTGCATCCGATCACCCGGGCCTGGGTCACCACTGGCGGCACCGGCGCGCAGAACTACGACGAGTTCGCCGACGACGCGGAAATCACCGCGATCATCGAGTCGAACCCGCACAGTGCTCTCGGCATCGAGATGCCGCATCGCGCCCCGCAGAGCCTGGGCAAGTCGTTCCTCGACGCGCTGCCGGACGCGGTGTCCCGCCTCGCCGAAGCCAAGGCCGACGGCAGTTACACCCCCGCCGAGCAGGTGGTGGTGCTCTACCGGATCAGCGCACCCGGCGAGGAGCCGGCGTACGGGATGTTCGCGATGGTGGACACCGACCAGATCTCCACCCGGGCGGACGAGCCGGGCCTGGTCATCCGCAACGAGGACGTCTTCATCGCCAAGGTCCGCGAGCGGGTGGCGCTGGCCGACGCGCTGGGCCACCTGCTCTCACCCGTACTCCTGCTGCAGACCGGGCGTGGCGATGAGCTGCACGCGGCGCTCGCGGCGGCGACCGACGCGGCCGGTGCGCCCGCCGCGACGGACACCGACCAGGCGGGGCGCACGCACGCGATCTGGCTGCTCGGCCCCGGCCCGGAGCAGACCACGTTGACAGCGCTCGCCGGTGGCGGCGACCTGGTCGTCGCGGACGGCAACCACCGCAGCCTGGCCGCCCAGACCGGAGGGCTGCCGCGCTTCCTGGCCGTGGTCACCACTCCCGCGTCGGTGGCCATCCAGCCGTACAACCGGCTGGTCAGCGAGCTGACCACCACCCCCGCCGAGCTGCTCGACCGGCTGCGGGCCGCGGGCGCCGAGGTCGAGCCGATCGACGGCCCGGTCGAGGTCCCGGAGACCGGCGGCACCGTGCACCTTCGCCTCGACGGCCAGGGGTACGCGGTGCGCCTGCCCGCCACGGCCTCCGCCCGCCTGGAGAACCTGGACCACGCCCTGGTCGAGCGTCTGGTGCTGCGCGACGCGCTCGGTCTGGACCCGGGCGACAAGCGGATCACCTACGTTGGCGGTGACTACCCGGCGAGCTGGCTCACCGGTGAGGTGGACGCCGGGCGGGCCGAGTTGGCCATCCTGATCGCCCCGGTGACCGTGGCGGATTTCGTCGCCGTCAACCTGGCCAGGGAGAAGATGCCCCGCAAGAGCACCTGGTTCACCCCGAAGGCGCGCGGCGGTCTGGTCGTCGCCGAGCTGCCGCGATGAGCGCCGTCCGCACGACCGTGTGACGAACCCGCGCCCGGGGACGCCCCTGTGACGTCCCCGGGCGCGGCCTGACAGACTTCCCGGTATGCGCGTCTACCTGGGATCCGATCACGCCGGTTTCGAGTTGAAGGTGCACCTGGCCAACCACCTGGCCATGCAGGGGTACGACGTGGTCGACGTCGGCCCGCACGCCTACGACCCGGACGACGACTACCCCACGTTCTGCCTGCACACCGGCGACCAGGTGGTGGCCGACGAGACGGGCCTCGGAGTGGTCATCGGTGGCTCCGGCAACGGTGAGCAGATCGCCGCGAACAAGATCGCCGGCGTCCGCGCCGCGCTGGCCTGGAGCGTCGAGACCGCTCAGCTGGCCCGCCAGCACAACGACGCGAACGTGGTCGCCGTCGGTGCCCGCCAGCACACGCTGGACGAGGCGACCGCCATCGTCGAGGCGTTCCTGAACACGCCGTTCTCCGGCAACGAGCGGCACGCTCGCCGGATCGCCCAGGTGGCCGAGTACGAGCAGACCCGCAAGCTGCCCGACCTGCCCTGACGGGCGGCGCTCAGCGCGGCGAGCGGGGCAGCTCCTCGCGGGGCACCCAGTTGCGGCGGACCACCACCACGCGGGCCTCCGCCTCGGCCAGGTCGTCGTCGTTGGGGCGGGCCGCATCCCGGGCCCGTAGCGCGGCGCTCAGCCCCACCTGGGACGAGCCGGAACCGACCAACCCGCGCAGCCCTCGCTCGCCGTCGCGCTCGTCGCCGCCCGCGCCCCTGCGTCGTGCGGGCGGGTCGTCACCGTCGTGCACGCCCGCGGTGCTGGCGGCCGGGCCGTCGGCACCCGGTCGGGCCGTCTCGGGGTCGGCGGGGTGGCGCAGCCGTCGCCGTCGTCGGTCGCTGTCACCCATCAGCCGACCGTACCCTGCCCGGTGTGATCCGGCACCGTCGTGGGCTGCGCGTCCCGGCCGGGGTCGGCGACCGATTTGCCGGCTGGCTACCCTCGAATCCAGGCGGTGTCGTTGCCGTCGGTCAGGGGGAGGACGAGATGGCAGACCAGACGCAGCCGTGGGCGGAGCGGACCGTGGAGGTGCCACCGCAGGCCGGCGTCGGGGTGCCGCCGCAGCGCGACGGGTTCCGTCGGGGGGTCGCCCCGGTGGGTCAGCCGCGCACCCCGCGGACGGAGCCGTTCCCGGTGGTCGCCGAGGAGCCGACCGGCATGGGCTGGCCCGACGGGCCGGTGCCACGCCGCTCGCTGAGCTCGCGAATGGCGCAACTGCGGCGCGGCGGTGAGTGGAGCGCGGCGGCCGGCCTCTTCGCGTTCGTGTGTTGGGGGATCTGGGCGCTGTCCGGCCAGGGTGACCTGAGCGGCCCGCTGCTGGTGTTGGTGCTCAGCCTGCTGGTGGCGGTCGGCCTGTTCGCCCTGTCCCGACTGGTCGGCAGGGTGGTGCTGGAACGGCAGCTGGGCCGGGTCCGGCGCAGCGCCCGGGGTGCCCACCTGGCGACGGCGGTCTTCCTCGCCGGCCTGGGGGTGGCGTGGCTCCAGCAGACCGAGTGGGTCGTCTCGGCCTGGAACTGGATCTCCTCGAACTGATCCGGAGCGCGCACGGGCGGGCCGGTCGATGCCCGCCCACCCGTGCACCCGGTCGTCTCCCCACCAGGCAAGGTCGCTGCTTACCCGGCCGGTAGCGGTTCATCCGTGGCCGGCCGCTCCGACCGGTACCTCCTTCGAGGGCTCGGGTGCCCGCGATGGTGCGGCGGTCAGTGGGTGCCGCCGTGCCCCTCGGCGTCGGCTCGGGGCGACGCGACCCGGGCGGCCGGGTCCTCGACGCCGGGCTCGCCGCCGTCCGGGGCGACCGCGCCGTCGTAGTTGTAGAGCGGTCGACCATCGTCGTGCTGCTTGGTGGTCCTGATGTAGCGGTGCATCAGGCCGTCGATCTTCACCTCGACGAGTGCCTCGTCGCCGGTCTCGTGCGTGCTGCCGTCTCGGGGGCCGCCCACCAGGTGGGCTGTGGTGTTGGTGTCCATGCAGGGCCCCTACCCGCCAGGCATCTGGCGGAAACGGGTGAATCCGCCCAGCGGGTGCCGCGCCCAATGAGTGGACGCGGCACCCGCTGAGGGATCAGCCGGCGGATTCCGCGGCGGCGTAGTCGCGGGCCACCCGGACCATCTCCACCAGTCCGCCGGCGTACTCCTGGGATTCGCCGTGCGCCTCGTCGAACGGCGGCTGGAAGCCGACGCCCTCCCACTGGTTGGTCGCCGGGTTCCACCGGTCGTTGCCGACCTCGAAGTCCCAGGCGAAGATGCCCAGCTCGTAGTAGAGCTGGTCGGCCGAGTTGCCGGCGGCGGAGTAGAGCACGTCGGCGACCGGTCCGGTCTGCGACGGCCAGGTCACGGTGCCGCGCTCCTGTGCGATGGCGCCGACGATCCGCCGGGCGCTGTTGAGGAACAGCGTCGACTCGTCGATCGACGGCCGGGGCAGGGTGATCCGCCCATCGGCCCGGTACGCCCCGGGCGGCCACATGAAGTACCCGCCGTAGGAGTGCACGTTCATCGCGAACTTGATGTTCGGGTGGTCCTTGGCGAGCGCGATCACGTTGCTGCTCTCCGCCTCGGACAGCTCGGCGGTGCCCGCGTAGTTGCCGGACAGGCAGTTCGCGCTGGCGCCCACGTAGCCGTCGAAGTACGACCCGACGGTGTAGTTGCGGTTGATGTCGACGCCCCACGAGGTGCGGTTCTTCGGGTCGCGGGCCGCCCCGGTGCAGTGGTTGACCAGGTTCTTGCGCTGGAAGTTGAAGTCGTTGAACGAGTAGTTCGCGCCGTCCGGGTTGACCGTCGGGATAACGAAGATGTCGACCTGTTCCAGCAGTTCACGGGTGGCCGGGTCGGTGCGGGCGTTGGCCAGCATCCGCTCGGCGAACTCCAGCGTCACCAGTGGGGTGGCCCACTCGCGGGCGTGTTCCTGGGAGTACGCGAGCACCCCGACCCGGGAGCCGTCCCGGTGTACGCCGAGGCGCAGCGCCTGCACCGTCCACGGCCGGGCGGGCACCTCGGTGCCCTGGAGGCCGTCGTCGATTCGGGTGGGGCCGGCGACGGGCATCGGCAGCCCGGCCGAGCCGTCCTCGACGGTGGCCCGGAACCGCTCCGGTTGGCGGGCGTTGATCGCCGCCGCCACCTCGTCGGTGGTGCTCACCGTCTTGCCAGCGGTGTCGGTGGCCAGCGAGACGGTGAGGACGCGGTCGCGGTAGTTGACGGTCAGCGGTCGGTTCGCCCGGCCCGGGTCGACCGTCCGCACCTGTACGCCGTTCATGTTCTGGTCGCCGAAGCGGACCGACTCGACCACCACGGCGGCCACCGCCGGGTCGCCCAGGTAGCCGGCGGCGTTGCGCCGGTACCCCTGGGTCCTGTTCGGCAGGTCGATCACGTCCACCAGGTCCCGGTACTGGCGGGCCAGGCGCTTGATCCGCGCCTGGATGTCGATCGGCGTGAGGTACGCGTCGATGAAGTCCTTCTGGTAGCCGGCCGGCAGCGGGGGCGGGGAGACGTTCGGCCAGAGCGCCGGCGTGACCACCCGGCTGACCCCGCCGAGGCTGGAGGTGGCGGTCAACTGGACCGGCCGGTTCGGCACCGGCTGGGGAAGGTTGTAGTGGTACTGGTACTCGCCCGAGTCCTCGAACCGGTACAGCGGGAACGACCCGGTGGCGCCGTCCGCCGTCCGCCAGCTGACCGTGATCTCCACGTCCGGGTCGTCGGTGGCGGTGGTGGCCACCTGGGCCTGCAGGAAGGTCTGCCCTCCGATGGTCCACCAGTACGCCTGCTGCACCTGGAGGGTGTCCACGGCAGTGGCGGCGGCGGTGGACCGCTGGCCGGCGGCCGGCGTACGCAGGCCGGCGGCGGTGCGGGCCTGAGCCGCGCGGACGCTGTCGGCGTAGTTCCGGGTGCCGTCTCCGGCACGCTGCACGACCTGCACGGCGGTCGCGCCCTGCGCGGTCAGTTCGGCGAGCTGCGTACCGGTGAGCACCAGGTCGGCGAGGATCCGCCCGTCGCGGGCGCGGGGTCGGTTGGCCAGGTCCGCGCCGGCGGCGACGAGCCGGTCCAGTTGGGCCTGATCGCGGAGCTGGACCCGGACCAGGGCGGTCTCGGTGGCGGTCAGGGTGATCGGGCTGGCCGGGGCAGCGGGTGCCGCCGCTGCCGAACCGGGATGGGACAGCACCGCGCTGATCAGGATCGCTGTGGTGGCGGCAGCTGTCCACCGTCGTCGGACGATCATGTGCCCTCCTGTGACGGACGTAGATGTGCGTGGTCCTTACACCAGTGCACAGATCGACAACTGTCAAGAGACGGGGTGGCGCGGACCCGCCGGGGCGAAGCTCACGGAACGTGGTCGCGATCAATCAATTAGGTCAGATGTCCTGCTTGTTCTCGCAAGTTGTGACGGCTCTTTACAGTGCCGCTACTCGATCTCTAATGTCTGGCCCACTATCCGGGCTTGATCACGGGGGTTGCTGATGCCTGGTTGGTTTTCGCCTGCGCCTGTTGCCGCGTTCGCCTCTCTCATCCAGCGGGCCAGTCGCCGCCGTGCCGGCCGCCGCTCGGGCATCGCGGCCGTCGTCGTGACCGCCCTGGTGGCGAACCTGCTGGTCGCGCCGGTGCCCGCCGCCCAGGCCGCGGCGCACCGACCACCCACGCCCAAGGCGGTGTCAACGGTTCCGGTCACCGCTGTGCAGGCCCGCCCGGCCGGCAAGGCCGCCGAGCCGGCGCCGGCGAGCGCCAAGCCGGCGGCGGTCTGGCCGGCGGCGGGTGCGGCAGTGGTCGACCTGTCGACCGCGGCGACGGGGGAGAAGGTCCGGGCCGGCGGTTCATCGGTACGGCTGGCCGCCCCCGCCACCACGAACCGCTCGGCGACGGCGGGACCGCGCAGGGTACGGGTCGAGATCCATGACCGGGCCACCACGGACCGCGCCGGGGTCCGCGGTGCCCTCTTCTCGGTCAACCGGGCGGACGGCGCGACCGCAGCGGGCCCGGTCGACGTCACAGTGGACTACCGCTCGTTCGCGAGCGCGTACGGCGCCGACTGGGCGAGCCGGCTGCGGCTGGTGGCGCTGCCGGAGTGCGCGCTGCGTACCCCAGCGAAGAAGCAGTGCGCGGGTACGCCGCTGCCCTCCCGCAACGATCCCGCCGCGAAGACGGTCACCGCGACGGTTCAGGTGAGCGCGGCCACCAGTCTGGTCGCGGCGGCGGCAGCCGCGTCCGGGCCCGCCGGTGACTACTCGGCCACCCCGTTGCAGCCGTCGTCGACCTGGTCAGCTGGCGGACACTCGGGCGCCTTCACCTGGTCGTACCCGATGCGGGTGCCGCCGGCCCCCGGTGGGCCCGCCCCGCAGTTGGAGTTGAGCTACTCGTCCCAGTCCGTCGACGGTCGCCACGCGGCGTCCAACAACCAGCCGTCCTGGGTGGGCGAGGGCTTCGAGGCCGGGTTCGGGGGTTACATCGAGCGGCGCTACCGGTCCTGCGCGGAGGACATGGACGGCACCGCCAACAACGAGCTGGAGACCGGTGACCAGTGCTGGGAAACCAACAACGCCACGCTGTCGCTCAGCGGCCATTCCGGTGAGCTGATCTACAACTCGTCGGAAGACCGTTGGCACCTGCGCAACGACGACGGCTCCCGGATCGAGCGCAAGACCGGCGCGGTCAACGGCGACAACGACGGCGAGTACTGGGTGGTCACCACCACCGACGGCAAGCAGTACTGGTTCGGCGCCCACCGTCTGCCCGGCTGGACGTCCGGCAACCCGGTGACCAACTCGACGTGGACGATGCCGGTGTTCGGCAACGAGACGGGGGAGCCCTGCCACGCCACCAGGTACGCCGATTCGGACTGCACGCAGGCCTGGCGCTGGAACCTCGACTACGTCGTCGACCTGCACGGCAACTCGATGTCGTACTGGTACGTGAAGGAGACCAACAAGTACGGTCGCAACCGGGACGCCGACGACGCCGCCAGCTACGACCGGGGCGGCTGGCTGGACCGGATCGACTACGGCACCCGGCGCGACGACGGCGTGGAGTCGGTGCTCAACACGCCGGCCCCACTGCGGGTCGAGCTCACCGAGGCGGACCGCTGCCTGAGCAGCTGCACCACCCACGACGAGGTGCGCTGGCCGGACACCCCCTGGGACAGCGAGTGCACCGGGAGCTCCTGCGAGGACACCTTCTCTCCGACGTTCTGGACGACCAAGCGGCTCGCCTCGGTGACCACCCAGGTGCGCAACGGCACCGGCTACCGCAACGTGGAGCGGTGGACATTCGGCCACACCTTCCCGGACCCCGGTGACGGCACCCGGGCCGGTCTGTGGCTGGACAAGATCTCCCACACCGGTCTGGCCGGTGCCACCAGCACCGTGCCCGACATCGAGTTCACCCCGGTCCAACTCTCCAACCGGGTGGACACGATCGACTTCGCCGCGGCGATGAACTGGATGCGGATCGCGAAGATCCGCACCGAGTCGGGCGGCACCACGAGCGTCACCTACTCGGCACCCGACTGCGTCGCCGGTCAGACGCCGACACCCCACACGAACACCCGACGGTGCTACCCGGTCATCTGGATGCCGGAGGGCTACCAGAAACCGGTGACCGACTGGTTCCACAAGTACGTGGTGACGACCGTCTACGAGAACGACAACACCGGCGGGGCGCCGCCGCAGGGCAGCCCTCGCGTCGCCTACAAGTACGACTACTACGACGGCGCGGCCTGGCACTACAACGACGACGACGGGCTCGTCGACCCGAAGCACAAGACCTGGTCCGACTTCCGTGGCTACGGCCGGGTCGGGGTCACCGTCGGCGACACGGGCGAACAGTCGTACACGGAGACCCGCTACTTCCGGGGCATGAACGGCGACCGCGCCGCGCCGACCGGCGGCACCAGGTCGGTCACCATCGACGGGATCGCCGACGAGGACTGGTACGCCGGTACGCCTCGGGAGACCAGGACGTTCAACGGGCCGACCGGCCCGGTGGTGTCCCGGCAGACCAGTGATCCGTGGGCGTCCGCGGCGACCGCCAGCCGGACGATCAACGGGGACACCGTCAGCGCCCGGATTCTCCGGGTGGGCACCACCCGCGCGTACACCACGCTCGACGCCGGCCGTGGTGAACGGGTCACCCGGACGACCACCAGCTACGACGCGTACGGGATGGCCGTCAGCGTCGATGACTTCGGCGACGACAAGGTCGCCGGAGACGAGCAGTGCACCAAGACGGACTACACGCCGCGCAACACCACGAACTGGCTGATGGACCGGGTCCACCGGGTTCAGCGCTACGCGGTGAAGTGCGCCGACGCCGCCACCCCCGGATCGTTGACCGAGGACGACGTCATCGGTGAGACCCGGACCTGGTACGACGGCAACGCCTTCGAGGAGGCGGCCACCAGGGGCCTGACCACCCGCACCGAGGAGATGGAGGCCTGGAACGCGGGCGCGCCGACCTTCACCACCGTGAACCAGGCCGGGTACGACGCGCAGGGCCGGATGACCTCGTCACGGGACGCGCTGAGCTACGAGACGAAGACCGCCTACACCCCGGCCAGCGGGGGTCCGGTGACGTCGACCGCGGTGACCAATCCGCTCCAGCACGTGCTGACCACCACGATCGAACCGGCCTGGGGCACGGCGACGTCGGTGGTGGACGCGAACGGCAAACGCACCGACGTGACGTACGACGGTCTGGGCCGGCTCACTGCCGTGTGGCTGCCGGGTAGGACGAAGGGCACCGACACCGCCGACCTGACCTACGGGTACCACGTCCGTAACGACGCCGCCACCGTGGTCTCCGCCTCGAAACTGAACGCGAAGGGCGACTACGTCACGGCGTACACCTTCTACGACGGGCTGCTGCGCAACCGGCAGACCCAGGCGCCGTCGCCCTCCGGCGGTCGCCTGCTCACCGACGTGTTCTACGACACCGCCGGTCGACAGGTGAAGACCTTCGCGCCGTACCACGCAGCCGGTGCGCCGGGCACCACCCTGGTCACGGCGACCGAGCGGGCCTTCGTCCCCACCCAGGACCTGACCGTGTACGACGGTGCCGGGCGGGTCACCGCGACGGTCTTCCAGCCCTACGACGTCGAGAAGTGGAGGTCCAGCACCTACTACGCCGGCGACCGCACCGACGTCACCCCGCTGGCGGGCGGCACCGCCACCTCGACCGTCACCGACGCCCGGGGCCGCACCGTGCAGTTGCGGCAGTACCGGGGGGCCGTGCCGACACCGGGCACCGCCGGCAGTTGGGACGCCAGCACCTACACCTTCAACCGCAAGGGTCAGCTGACGAGCTTCGCCGACCCGGCGGGCAACGACTGGACGTACACCTACGACATCCGCGGCCGGCAGAAGACGGTGGACGATCCCGACGCGGGCGTCACCAGCCTCACGTACGACAACGCCGGTCGCACCGCCACCACCACCGACGGTCGAGGGAAGAAACTCGCGTACCTGTACGACCCGCTGAACCGAAAGCGCGCCGTCTACGACGACCAGGTCGGTGGGACCATGCGGGCCCAGTGGGTGTACGACACCCTCGCCAAGGGCCAGCTCACCCAGAGCACCCGGTTCGTGGGGTCGAGCTCGTACCAGGTCAAGACGACCGGTTACACGGACGCCTACCAGCCCACCGGCATCTCCGTTGTCATCCCCGCCTCGGAAACCGGCATCGCCGGCACCTACACCTTCGCCAGCAACTGGAACCGGGACGGCTCGTTGGCGTCGAGCACCTTCCCGTCCACCAACAGCGGCCTCCCCGCGGAGACCCTGACGTACGGCTACAACGACCTCGGGCTGCCCACCACAGTCGACACGATCTACGGAACGAGCAACCAGTCGTACGTCGAGGGCACCGACTACAACGCGCTCGGCCAGGTGGACCAGTACCGCTTCTGGACCGGCAGCGGCGGACGCGTCTGGCAGGCGTTCACCCGCGAACTGGAGACCGGTCGGCTGACCGGGATCCGCACCGACCGCGACACGGTGGCGCCGAACATCGTCGCCGACGTGCGCTACACGTACGACCCCACGGGCAACATCGTCAAGACCCAGGACGTCACGCCCGATCCGGTCGATGACACGCAGTGCTTCGGCTACGACCAGCTGCGCCGACTCACCGAGGCGTGGACCCCGGCCAGTGGGGACTGCGGCACCGCGCCGTCCGTCGCCGGCCTGGGCGGCCCGGCGAAGTACTGGCACAGTTGGACGTTCGACAACGTCGGCAACCGGCGTACCCACACCGAGCACACCAGTACCGGGAACGCGACCACCGACTACGCCTACCCGGCGGCGCGCAGTCCGCAACCGCATGCCCTCTCCGGCACCACCGGCGCCCGTACCGGCTCCTACACGTACGACAAGAGCGGCAACACCCTCACCCGACCCACCGACTCCTCGGGCACGCAGACCCTGACCTGGGACGTCGAGGGTCGCCTGCAGACCTCCACCGACAGCACCGGGGCGACCAGCTTCGTCTACGACGCGGACGGCAAGCGGCTCATCCGCCGCGACCCGACCGGTAGCACTCTCTACCTCCCGGGTCAGGAGATCCGCTACACCAAGAGCACCGCCTCCACCGCGTGCACCCGCTACTACGCCCACGCGGGCGCCACCATCGCCTCCCGCACCACCGCCGGCCTGAGCTGGCTCAGCAATGACAACCACGGGACTGCCCAGGTCAGCGTCAACGACACGTCGCAGCAGGCGAGCATCCGGCGGCAACTGCCGTACGGGAAGGACCGTGGCACCGGTGTCGCCTGGCCCAACAGCAAGGGCTTCGTGGGCGGCACCATCGACAACACCGGCCTGACCCACCTCGGGGCACGGGAGTACGACCCCACGATCGGACGGTTCGTCAGCGTCGACCCGCTGCAGGACCTGAGCGATCCGCAGCAGTGGCACGGCTACGCCTACTCCAACAACAACCCCACCACCTTCAGCGACCCCAGCGGCCTCATCCCCGCCGACTGTGCCGAGATCGTGGGCGGCTGCCCCGACTACCAGGTCGGCAACGAGAAGGCCAACCGCAAGAACAGCAAGAAGAAGACCTGCTGGCCCATCAAGTGCAGCAGCGTCATGAAGCAGAAGAACCCGAACATCCTGGGTCACGTCATCCTCGTACCGCCGACCATCGACCTGGACCGGTTCACCGAGCTCTGGGCCGACTCCCAGGCGGAAGTGCTCGGCATGGCCGCCGGCTGGGACCCGAGTCAGGTCCTGCACCAGGAGTTCCAACTGGCGATGCAGGTCTGCGGGGAGATCGACGACGAGGCATGCCACAAGTGGATTCAGGACGTCCTGTGGCCTGGCTACTGGGCGACCATGATGCCCCTGCCCGACGACGACGGAGTCGCCCTGCCGGTCGGCATGACGGCCCTGGGACGCGCGGCGCTGCCCCCCGGTGCCCAGCTACCGACGCAGACCGGCCTCAAGCCGGTGTGGCAGCAGGGCGGCCCGTGCAGCTTCGCCGGCGCGACCGAAGTCCTGATGGCGGACGGCAGCACGAAGCCGATCAAGGACATCAAGGTCGGTGACGAGGTGCTGGCGACCGACCCGGTCACCGGTGAGCAGGGGCCGCGGACGGTTGGTCACCTGTGGGTCCACGAGGACGACATGGTGGCGCTGTCGGTCGACGGCAAGGTCCTGGCGACGACCGAGGACCATCCGTTCTGGAACGCCACCGACAGGCAGTGGCAGCCGGCCGCCGAGCTCGACCGTGGCGACGTTCTGCGCACCGCTACCGGCGAGGGCGTGGCCGTCGACGGCCCGGCCCTCGAATGGGTGGGACGAGGCCAGGCCTACAACCTGACCGTCGCGGATCTTCACACGTACTATGTGCTCGCCGGCAAAACCCCGGTGCTCGTCCACAACACTGGCTGCGCCCCGGACCTCGGCCCGAAATGGAAGCCGCGTCCCGAGACCGAAATTCCCTGCAGCACTGGTTGCGAGCGCGTCGCTGCGCAGGTTCAGAAAAAGATCGGTGGTGAGATCGTGACCATCAGGCATGGAAACTTTTTCCTCGGCAAGTATCGGGGCCAGGATACCGGATGGTATACCCACACCGTAGTTGTCAAGGACGGCCGAGTCTTCGACGCGTTCAGCGGCAGAAATGGCGTCCCGATCAATGAGTACAAGGGCTTGTGGGAATACAATGACACGATCCAGTTCGGATTCTGAGGTGCGGGCTGTGGAACTGCAACGCACTCTAGAGCTACTTCGGAGGCGCCCCGGGATGCTTGGCGTTGACGGGTCGTTCGGGCAGACCGCCGCGTTTCTCGAAGGCGTGAACGTCGGGCAGCAGGGCGGCCTTCTCCAGGGGTTTCGGGAGTGGCTGGTGGTCCAGGTCGGCGACGGCGCCAATCTCACCTGGCGCGCGTTGGTAGTGCGCCTCGCCAACGGAGAGAGCGGCAGCGGCGGGTCAGAGGGCCCGTCCGCGGATGATGAGCGGCGGATCACTAGGGTTCTCTTTGATCAGCTGGACCAGTTTCTGGCCGCCCGTGAATCGACAGACGGGCTGTTGAAGATCTACGACAACTATCTGAAGTGGCTTCGACGTCAGGATTGGTACACGCCGAACAGTCCGAGCTACCTCGACTAGTCGGAACTGGCGCGCCGTAGGGCCGGGTAGTGAACGAGCCCCACCGTCGGTCTTCGTGGCCAGTTCGATCGGCGACTGCTCAACCTGGGGCCGCGGTGGGCTCGTCCTCGCCGCGGCCCGCGGGAGTCGCTCCGGCACGCTGGGCCGGCTCGTGCCGGTCGATATCCTCCCCGTCCGGTGCTCCGTTGATCCGTTGACAACTGCGCGAGTTTCGGAGCAACCCTCCGAGCCGGACCCCGCGTGACTAACTCGAAACGGGGATCGGAGGCCTGAATGAGCGACCGCGACGAGGCGTTCGCCGAGTACTTCGCGGCACGGTCCGGGGCCATGCGCGGCACCGCGTACCTGCTATGCGGCGACTGGCACCGGGCCGAAGACCTGGTCCAGACCACGTTCGTCAAGCTCTACCGGGTCTGGAACCGGATCTCCCGGCACGAGGTGCTCGACAGCTACGTGCGTCAGATCCTGGTCCGGACCTTCCTCGACGAGCGCCGCCGCGGTTGGTGGCTTCGGGAACGGGTGGGCGGCGAGGACACCGAGCAGGTGGCCCCGTCCGACTCGCCGGAGAGCCGGCTGGTGTTGCTCCAGGCGCTGGCCCGGGTGGCACCGCGGCAGCGGACCGTGCTGGTCCTGCGGTACTGGGAGGACCTGTCGATCGAGGATGTCGCGGCGCTGCTGGAGTGTTCTCCAGGGACGGTGAAGAGCCAGGCGGCACGCGGGCTCGACACGTTGCGCGGCCTCCTGGCACCCACCTACAGCGGGATCGAGATGGGGGAGCGATGAACGAGGAACAGTTCCGCGAGGGGCTGCGTAGCGAGATGGCGGGCATCACCCCGCCACCACCATTGAGTACGACTGCCGCGCTCGGCGCGGCACGACGGGCGCACGTCCGCCGGCGCGTGGTGTGGGCGTCGCTCGGCTCGGCGGCCGTCGTGCTGGCGGTCAGTGGCTTCGCGGCCGTCGCCACTCCGGACGGTCACGTCTACGAGCCGGCGGGCGGTGGGCCGCTGGTTGCTCCGGCCACCAAGGAGCCGTGGCCGACCGGGCCGAACGGGCAACCGCAGGAGGACCGGACCGCGCGGGCCGGCTCCAAGTACGACCAGGGAGCGCACCTGCTCAGCGAGGCTGTCGCTGTCGTACCCGCCGGTTTCACCACGCCCGACGACCCATCTGGTCAGTCCGCCGAGCAGCGGACGCTGCGGACCCACCAGGCGCAGTTCGAGGCCAGGGTGGACGGCGCCGACGTGTGGAGCTACTCCACTTCGGTGGCCGTCGCGCAGGGCCGCAGCACCGGGCGCGTTGTGGTCGAGGTGTACGACGCCGGCAATCCGATGCCGACCGAGCCGTGCGACCTGGCCCAGACGTTCTGGGGCATGCGGGGCGAGTGCCAGGTCGAGACCGTCGGCGCGGCGCGGGTCGGCGTGGTGGTCCGACCGGGCAGCGACGACCGGCTGGACCAGTGGTCGGCGTACCGGCATCCGGACGGCGTGGTGGTGTTCGTGGCGCAGGGCGTACGGCTTGACGAGAGCCGGCCCGCGTTGACGGAGCTGCCGTTCTCCGTACCGCAGTTGGCGGCGCTCGCCGTCGACGAGAGGTTCCACCTGAAGTGACACGGCAACTCGGTTTTGCCGAGTGGGTCCAGGTGCCGAGATCCATCGGTTCACCTGGGCCCTGCTGTGTCTCAGGGCCGCCGCGCCGGTGACCTGCGCGTCCTTCTCAGCGGCGTGCCGTAAGGGGGACGAGGACGAGCAGGGCGAGGCCGAGCATGGTGGCGCCGACGGCCCACCACCAGAAGAACCCCGAGAAGACCGAGGCGACCAGGAGCCCCACGCCGAGACCGGCCAGCAGGCCAAGTGCGAACAACACCCGTGGCGGTAGGGCGAGGTGCGGCAGGCGTCGCACCACCAGCACCTCCAGCCAGGTGCCGCCGGCCGCCAGCAGCGCTGCGCCGACCCCGTCCACGGCGGACAGCCCGTGACCCTCGCTGATGGGTACGAGAACGCTGCCTTCGTCACCGGCCGGGACGAAGAGGACCAGCACACCGACGACGATGAGCAGAGCGGCAGTGAAGACCTGCCTGCGTGGGGCGCCCGCACCAACGGATGACATCGCTATAGTCTCGGCCGTCCACCATCGTCTGCACAGGCGCCGCATAGGCGAACATCGAACGTCTGGCGCCCCGGCTGGCGCTGTCGGCCGCGCGCAGCAGTCGAAGCTGCGCGGCTGATCTGCTCGTTGCCGTCCCGGCCAGCTGGAGGGGCCATCTCAATGTCCCTGGGAACGTTGTTCAACGACTTCGTCAGGGGCGTGGCGGAGCAACTGGCCGGGTACGGCTTCGAACAGGGGAAGGGCCGCGTCTTCCGTCGGTATTCGGCGGCGGGCGACGCGCTCGTCGTCGAACGTGACGACGGGCGATGCGGATTACTTGCCAAGTGGGCCGGTAGACACACCCGCGCCGACGGTGTCACGGCGTCGATCAGCCGGGCGACTCGGAGCTATGCCGAAACGTCCCAGCGGGCAGTTGGTCCCGCTTGGCGGGACAGTCGCCCAGGATTTCGTTCGCCGGTTCGGCCAACCGCGCCGCACCACGATGGGGAGATGTGAAAGGCCCAGGTGCCGCGATCATGCGGTCCACCTGGGCCTTCGCACTCGGAGCGGGCGACGAGAATCGAACTCGCGTAGTCAGTTTGGAAGACTGAAGCTCTACCATTGAGCTACGCCCGCGTGCATCCCGCCGAAGCAGGACGCACCCCTAGCGTACCCAATGCCGGAGCCCGACGGCTAACCGCGCCTCCGCCCCGCGGTGCCGCGTCGTCCCCGACGCCGCGGCATGACGCCTCCAAGATCCGCACAACATCCGGGATGTAGTGGCCTCGCCGTGCGAGGAGACCACTACATCAGTGATGTTGTGCGGATCTTGGATCGTCCACCGGATCTTGGTGGCACCCGGGTGGGTGGAATGGTGATTTTCGGGCGATGTGTCCGGGTGGGGGACGCCCCGGCACCACCTGAGGCGTGGCGACGGCATAGACTGCACGTCGCCACGGGGTGTGGCGCAGCTTGGTAGCGCACTCGCTTTGGGAGCGAGGGGCCGTGGGTTCAAATCCCGCCACCCCGACTGTCGTCCGCGGCCGGGCCGCCCCGGGTGCCGCCCAGTGCGGTCCCCGGGCGATGCCGGAGCGTCAGGCCGGCTCGCCTACACTCGATGGGCTGAATCACGCCCAGACTCAACTGAGATCCGTCAAGGAGTACGCCTGTGAAGAGCACCGTCGAGACTCTGAGCCCGACGCGCGTGCGGCTCGCCATCGAGGTGCCGTTCGTCGAGCTCGAGCCGAGCCTCAAGAAGGCGTACCGGGAGATCGGTTCGCAGGTCCAGGTTCCGGGCTTCCGCCGGGGCAAGGTGCCGACCGCGGTGATCGACCAGCGGGTGGGCCGGGGCACCGTCCTCAACGAGGCGGTCCAGGAGGCCATCCCGGAGAACATCCTCGCCGCGGTGCGCGAGCACGACCTGAAGACGCTGGGGCGCCCGGAGGTCGAGATCACCGAGTTCAACGACGGTGACTCGCTGAACTTCACTGCCGAGGTCGACGTCCGTCCGGAGATCACCATCCCGGACGCGAGCACCATCGAGGTGACCGTCGACGAGCTGCAGATCGACGAGAGCGAGATCGACGAGCAGGTGAAGAACCTGCGGGAGCGTTTCGCGACCCTCAAGACCGTCGAGCGGGCCGCCGCCGAGGGTGACTACGTCCAGATCGACCTGAACGCCACCGTCGACGGCGAGGACGTGCCGGGCGGTCAGGCGAGCAACATCTCCCACGAGGTGGGCAGCAAGCAGCTCCTGCCGGGCCTGGACGAGGCAGTCGTCGGCCTGGCCGCCGGCGAGGACACCACCTTCACCACCCAGCTGGTCGGCGGCGACTTCGCCGGTCGCGACGCCGACGTGGCGGTGACCGTGCGCACGGTCAAGGAGAAGGAGCTGCCCGAGCTGAACGACGAGTTCGCCCAGATGGCCAGCGAGTTCGACACGATCGAGGAGCTGCGCGGCGACCTGCGGGCGCGGGTCACCCAGGGCAAGCAGGTCGAGCAGATCTACGCCGCTCGGGACAAGGCTTTGGCCCAGCTGGTCGAGGCCGCCGAGATCCCGGCCCCGGAGGGTGTCGTCCGCGAGGAGGTCGCGAGCCGCAAGCAGGCGATGATCGACCAGCTGGAGCGGATCGGCGCCTCGATGGAGGAGTACCTCGCGGCCGAGGACAAGACCGAGGAGCAGATCGACGCCGAGCTGACCGAGGCGGCGACCGAGGGCGTCAAGGTCCAGCTCCTGCTGGACACGCTGGCCGACGCGGAGGACGTGCAGGTCTCCGACGACGAGTTCGGGCACGAGATCGTGCACCGGGCGCAGCGTGCCGGGATGGCCCCGCAGCAGTACTACGACCAGCTGGTGCGCTCCGGCGCGGCCGCCGCGGTCTTCGGCGACGTGCGGCGGGGCAAGGCGCTCGCGGCTGTCATGGAGCGGATCACGATCAAGGACTCGGCCGGCAACGGGATCACCCTCGACGCGCTGCGCGCCGCCAACGAGGCGGAGCACAACCACGAACACTGATCGTCGGGTTGCGGCCGCCGTCCGCCGCTCAGCGGCAGACGGCGGCCGTTTCCCTTCCCGGGTACGCCCGGGCAGCAAGCACTGCCGGGTGCGCCGGGGCAGCAAACGCTGCCGGGTACGCCCGGAAGCCCGCGCCGCGGGTACGCCCGACACAGCTGCGCTGAGAGCGAACACTGCCCCGACCGGGACTCTGCCGCCCCGCACAGCGGTTAGTGTCGGGAAAGACGGTACGGAGAGCGAAGGGCTGCCATGACCGACATGCACATCCCCAAGAAGTCGCTCCGGGCGATTGACGCGCGCGGTGGCGACTCCATTGGCAACCTCGACGACTCGGTCTACAACCGGTTGCTCAAGGAACGCATCATCTTCCTGGGCAGTGAGGTGACCGACCAGGTCGCCAACCGCATCTGCGCGCAGCTGCTGCTGCTCGCCGCGGAGGACCCGGACCGCGACATCAACCTGTGGATCAACTCGCCGGGTGGCTCGGTCTACTCCGGCATGGCGATCTACGACACCATGCAGTTCATCGACAACGACGTGTCGACCGTGGCGATGGGCATGGCTGCCTCGATGGGCCAGCTGCTGCTCTGCGCGGGCACCAAGGGCAAGCGGTACGCCCTGCCCCACGCACGGATCATGATGCACCAGCCGTCCGGTGGTCTGGGCGGCACGGCGTCCGACATCGCCATCCAGGCGGAGCAGATGCTCTACACGAAGCGGATGTTCCAGGAGCGGGTCGCGCACCACACCGGCCAGAGCCAGTCGCAGATCGAGGCCGACTCGGACCGGGACCGTTGGTTCACCGCCCAGGAGGCCATGGACTACGGCTTCATCGACAAGGTGATCATCGGGGCCGCACAGGTTCCGGATGGCGCCGGGACCCTGAGCTGAGGAGCTGACGATGACCGATCTGAGCCTGCCGCCCCAGTTCGCGGCCGTGCACAACCGCTACGTGCTGCCGTCGTTCGTTGAGCGCACGTCGTACGGGGTCAAGGAGTCGAACCCGTACAACAAGCTCTTCGAGGACCGGATCATCTTCCTCGGCGTCCAGGTGGACGACGCGTCGGCGAACGACGTGATGGCCCAGCTGCTGACGCTCGAGGGCACCGACCCGGACCGCGACATCATCATGTACATCAACTCGCCGGGTGGGTCGTTCACCGCCATGACGGCGATCTACGACACCATGCAGTACGTCCGTCCGGACATCTCGACGGTCTGCCTCGGGCAGGCGGCGAGCGCGGCGGCGGTGCTGCTCTCGGCGGGCACTCCGGGTAAGCGGATGGCCCTGCCGAACTCGCGGATCATCATCCACCAGCCGGCCACCGAGGGCGGCTACGGGCAGGGCTCGGACATCGAGATCCAGGCCCGGGAGATCCTGCGGATGCGTACGCAGCTGGAGGACATGCTGTCCCGCCACTGCAACCGCCCGATCGAGCAGGTTCGCAAGGACATCGACCGTGACAAGATCATGACGGCCGAGGAGTCCAAGGAGTACGGGCTGGTCGACACGATCCTGACCAGTCGCAAGAAGGGTCTGCTGGCGGCCAACGCCGCTCGCTGAGCTGTACCGGGTCAGAGGTTGGCCGGGGCTTCGTTCCCGGCCGACCTCTGACACACCCGTTTTGGGGGTCGGAGAATGCCCCGCCAGCGGGTAACGTCGGGTCCGTACCGCTTCGCCGGTTGGGCCGGCGGCGCGAACGAAGCCGGGCGGAGCGCAACGTCCGCAGGTCAGGGCCGGGTCTCCGGCCGATGAGTGCAGGGAGAACGTAGGTGGCACGGATCGGTGACGGCGGCGACCTACTGAAATGCTCCTTCTGCGGCAAGTCGCAGAAGCAGGTCAAGAAGCTCATCGCGGGCCCAGGGGTCTACATCTGCGACGAGTGCATCGATCTCTGTAACGAGATCATCGAGGAGGAGCTGGCCGAGTCCGGCGAGGTGAAGTGGGAAGAGCTTCCCAAGCCGATGGAGATCTGCCAGTTCCTCGACACCTACGTCGTGGGTCAGGACCAGGCCAAGAAGGCACTCGCCGTCGCGGTCTACAACCACTACAAGCGGATCCAGGCCGAGGCGGCTGGCGCGCCGGGCTCCGGCAGTGACGCCGTCGAGCTGGCCAAGTCCAACATCCTGCTGCTCGGTCCGACGGGGTGCGGCAAGACCCACCTGGCGCAGACCCTGGCCCGGATGTTGAACGTCCCGTTCGCCATCGCCGACGCCACAGCGCTGACCGAGGCGGGCTACGTCGGCGAGGACGTGGAGAACATCCTCCTCAAGCTGATCCAGGCCGCCGACTACGACATCAAGCGCGCCGAAACCGGGATCATCTACATCGACGAGGTCGACAAGATCGCCCGGAAGTCGGAAAATCCCTCGATCACCCGGGACGTCTCCGGCGAGGGCGTGCAGCAGGCCCTGCTCAAGATGCTTGAGGGCACGGTGGCCAACGTGCCGCCGCAGGGCGGTCGTAAGCACCCGCACCAGGAGTTCATCCAGATCGACACCACCAACGTGCTGTTCATCTGCGGTGGCGCGTTCGCCGGCCTCGACCAGATCATCGAGTCCCGCACCGGGCAGGGTGGCACGGGCTTCGGCGCCCGGCTCCGGTCGGTGTCCGAGCGGTCGACCGACGACATCTTCAGCCAGGTCATGCCGGAGGACATGCTCAAGTTCGGGCTGATCCCCGAGTTCGTCGGCCGGCTGCCGGTGATCACCAACGTTCGCAGCCTGGACCGCAGCGCCCTCGTACGGATCCTCACCGAGCCGCGCAACGCCCTGGTCCGGCAGTACCAGCGCCTGTTCGAGCTGGACGGCGTCGAGCTGGAGTTCGACGAGCCGGCGCTGGAAGCCATCGCCGATCAGGCGATGCTGCGGGGCACTGGTGCCCGTGGCCTGCGGGCGATCATCGAGGAGGTCCTGCTCTCCGCGATGTACGAGGTGCCGAGCAACCCGGACGCCGCCCGCGTGCTGATCACCCGCGAGGTCGTCCTGGAGAACGTCAACCCGACGATCGTGCCGCGTGAGTTCACCGGCCGTCGTGCCCGGCGCGATCGCGAAGAGAAGTCCGCCTGATCCTCCCCGCATCACGCCGGTCGTCGAGTTCTGGGACGGCCGGCGTGATCGCGTTCGGGCGCCGACCGCTGACCACCCGCGCCGGCCGGGCCGTGACCCTGTCCGTGAGCGGTCTTCCAGCCGTACCCTTTGCACATGCGTGTCGCCGTCTGCCAGCTGAACGCCCGGGACGACCGTAAGGCCAATCTGGCGGCCGCGGAGGCCCTGCTGGAGCGCGCTGCCGCCGGCGGCGCCGACCTCGCTGTCCTCCCGGAGTATGTCGACTACCTGGGTCCCGTCGCGGGGCTGCCCGAACCGGAGCCGGTCGACGGGGAGGTGGGCAGCTTCTTCGCCGGGGTCGCACGGCGGCTCGGGATGTGGGTGGTGGCCGGCTCGTTCCACGAGGCCGGCCCGGACCCGGAGCACACCTGGAACACGTCGCTGGTCTTTGACCGTTCCGGCAGCCTGGCCGCGAGCTACCGCAAGATCCACCTGTACGACGTGGAGATCCCCGGTCGGGTCTCGTACCGGGAGTCGGCGAGTGTCGCGCCCGGGGTCCAGCCGGTGGTGGTCGACGTCGAAGGGCTGCGGGTCGGCCTGTCGATCTGTTACGACCTGCGCTTCCCGGAGCTGTACCGGCGGCTCGCGTCCGAGGGCGGCGCTCAGCTGCTGGTGGTTCCGGCCGCATTCATGATGCACACCGGCCGGGATCACTGGGAGGTTCTGCTGCGGGCCAGGGCGATCGAGAACCAGTGTTTCGTGGCGGCTGCCGGCCAGACCGGCGACCACGAGCCGGGTCGCACCTGCTTCGGGCGCAGCATGGTGGTCGACCCGTGGGGGACGGTCATCGGCCAGGTGCCGGACGGACCGGGCGTTTCCGTCGTCGACCTGGACCTCGACCGGCTCGACGCGATCCGCGCCGAGCTGCCCAGCCTCGCCAACCGCCGGCTCTGAGCCTCAGCCCTCCAGCAGGACGCCGATCACCGCGAACCCGGCGATGGCCGCTGCGGTGACCAGCAGCGCCGTGGTCATCCGGGACCGGCCCCGGCGGGCCAGTCGTCCCACCGAGAGCACGAGTACGACCAGCACGACCGCACCGATCACCACCTGCCAGAACGGCCCGATGAGGCCGAGCAGTGCCTCCTCGGCGACCACCCTGGCACCGTGCCCGGACTCATCCATGACTGACACTCTGGCACGTCGAGGCGGTCCGCGTCCTCGGCCGCACCGAGGAGCCTGCCGCGCGCCTCGCCCGAACCAGTGATGAACCCTGATTTGCCTTCTCCGGGCCGTCCGCGTAACTTTCTCTCTGCACGGGGGAGGCCGGACAAACCGGCCGAGAACGGGCGCCAGGCTCGTGGCGGGAACGCCGAGCGAGACTGAGGATCGGGCGGTGCGGAACACTCCGGATACGGGGTTGCGAACGCGAAGCCGACCGGGTAGAGTTCTGAAGCCGGCAGGAGCCGGGCGGAGAGCCGCGAAGCGGTGATCGGCCGGTCTGCGGCTTCCCACGACAGAAACGAACGTCGGAAACGACGCGCGTCATCGTGGACTCGAAGCAGTAAGAGTATCCGCAATATCGTTGAAGCATGGCGAACCGCGAAATATCGGTTTGACAGGGTGGAAACGAGCGGGTAACGTAGTAAAAGTGCCTGGTGCTGGAAGCGCCGGGTGCGAGAGCGGGAAATGCCCCGGTTGGGGTTCCACTTGGGTGGGGCTTGCGGCTGGTGTGTGGTTGTTCTTTGAGAACTCAACAGGGTGCTTGTAAAGCCAGTGCCAATTATGAT
>NZ_JNZS01000012.1 GCF_000718515.1 Micromonospora parva
CACCACGCCCCCGCCGACCACGCCCCCGCCCACCACGCCGCCGCCGGCCGGTGGGTGCACGGCGACGTACACGGTGACCAACCAGTGGCAGGGCGGCTTCCAGGCTGAGGTACGGGTGACCGCCGGCGCGAGGGCGATCACCGGCTGGACCGCCGGGTGGACCTTCGCGAACGGCCAGAGCGTCACCCAGTCCTGGAACGTGGCCCTCACCAGCAGCGGCACCACCGTGACCGCCCGCAATGCCGAGTACAACGGGCGGCTGACCGCCGGGGCCAGTGCCAGCTTCGGCTTCCTCGGTAGTTGGACCGGCACCAACAGCGCGCCGACGCTGAGCTGCACGGCGAGCTGATCGTCGGACCGGTGGTCGGGTCCGCGTCGGTCCCGACCACCGGAACCTGTCCGGTCAGTGCTCCCCGGCCAGGTTCACGATGACCACTCCGGCGATGATCAGCGCGATGCCGGTGAGCTTGGCGAGCCCCACCGACTCACCCAGGAACACCGCCCCGATCGCCACGATGGCCGCGGTGCCCAGACCCGACCAGAGGGCGTACGCCACGCCCACCGGGATTTCCTTGACGGCCTGGGCGAGCAGGACGAAGGCCACCGCGTAACCGCCGAGGCAGGCCACCGTCGGCCACACGCGGGTGAACCCGGCGGTGCTCTTGATCAGGCTGGTCGCCAGCACCTCGGCGAGGATCGCGATCCCCAGCAGCACGTACGCCATGCGTCCCTTGGTCCTCCGTGGTCGACGAACCCATCGCTGCCCAGGCTAGTGCCGGCGACGTCCACGTCCGGCCGCCCCGTCGGCGTGACGCCCGCCCGTCCTGTCGGCGTGAAGTCCGGCCGCGCTTCGGCGCGACGACCGGCCGCGCTTCGGCGCGACGACCGGCCGCGCTTCGGCGCGACAACCGGCCGCCCCGTCGGGGCGACGTCCGCGCGGCCCCCACATCTGCCACAGCACCCCTTTGGAGCTGATGCCGCAAACGAATCGGATGCGCTGGGCGCCCGACGCCGTCCCGATGGATGAATCGTTTACGGCATCAGCTCCAAAGGCTGCCGCACCCCGCACCCGCTCCGCACCCGCTCCGCACCCGCTCCGCACCCGCTCCGCACCCGCTCCGCACCCGCTCCGCACCCGTGCTCGTTCTCGCTCGTGCTCGTGCTCGTGCTCGTGCTCGTGCCCGTGCCGTGCTCGTTCGACGAGCGTTCGGCGGGCCGGCCCGCTGAGGCCGATCGGCTACACCTCGACCTCGACAGCAGTCGGCGGGCCGTCCTCGGACTCGGCGGCCAGTCGGGCCGCCCGCATGGTCAGGTAGAGCTGTTCGGGGCGGCTGCTCGTACGGGCGGCGGCGGTCCGGTAGTCGGCGATCGCCCGGGCCCGGTCACCGGCCATCTCGTGCAGGTGGGCGCGGGCGGCGGCCAGCCGGTGGTGTCCGGCCAACTGCGGGTCGTGGGTCAGCGCGTCGAGGGCGGCCAGGCCGGCGGCGGGACCGTGCACCATGGCCGTCGCCACGGCCCGGTTGAGCGCCACCACGGGGCTGCCGGCGAGGCGTTCCAGCACCTCGTAGAGCGCCAGGATCTGCGGCCAGTCGGTCTGCTCCGTGCTTGGCGCCTCGTCGTGCACGGCGGCGATGGCGGCCTGCACCTGGTACGGGCCGACCGGCCCACGTGGCAGGGCCCGGGTGACCAGTGTGATGCCCTCGGCGATCGCCGCGGCGTCCCAGCGGCTGCGGTCCTGATCGGCCAGTGAGATCAGCTCACCCGAGGGGCCGGTCCGTGCCGGCCCGCGAGCCTCGGTGAGCAGCATCAACGCCAGCAGCCCGGCCGATTCGCTGTCGTTGGGCAGCAGCGTGTGCAGTGCGCGGGTCAGCCGGATCGCCTCCGCCGCGAGGTCGATCCGGCGCAGGTGCGGGCCGCTGGTGCTGGTGTGCCCCTCGGTGAAGATCAGGTAGAGCACCTGCCGGACGGTGACCAACCGGTCCGCCCGTTCCGCCGGCTCGGGCATCCGGAACGGCAGCCCGGATGCCCGGATGCGCTGCTTGGCCCGGCTGATCCGCTGCGCCATCGTCGCCTCGGGCACCAGGAACGCGCGGGCGATCTCGGCGGTGCTCAACCCACCGACAGCGCGCAGGGTCAGCGCCACCGCCGACGTCGGCGCGAGCGCCGGGTGGCAGCAGAGGAAGAGCAGGACCAACGTGTCGTCCCGCTCGGCGGCCAACTCCTCGTCCGGTGCCGGCGCGTACTGCCGGTCGTCCGGGGCCTGCCGGGCGACCAGGTCCTCCCGGCGGCGTCGGGCCTGCTCACCGCGGACCAGCTCGATCATCCGGCGGTAACCGACCTGGATCAGCCAGCCACGGGGGTTCACCGGTAGGCCCTCGGACGGCCACTGGGTGGCGGCGGCCAGCAGCGCCTCCTGCACCGCGTCCTCGGCGGTGGCGAAGTCACCGAAGCGGCGGCTGAGCACGCCGAGGACCTGCGGCGCCAACTCGCGCAGCAGGTCCTCGACGCGGGGCTCGGTGTTCAGCCCTCACAGCTCCGCTGGCGGAGCGGACATCACCGGGTGCACCTCGATCGGCATGTTCAGCGGCCGACCGCCGGGGCCGGGTGCGGTGGAGATGTACGCGGCCACCTCCACGGCCCGCTGCGGGCTCTCGCAGTCGACGATCCAGAAGCCGGCCAGGAACTCCTTCGTCTCGGCGAACGGCCCCTCGGTGACGACCGGCGTCCCGCCCTGACCAGCCCGGACGATCCGGGCCTGCTGCGGGCCACCGAGGCCCTGGCCGTCGACCCACTCCCCGGCGGCGGTGAGCTTGTCGTTGACCTCGCCCATGAAGGCGATGTGCGCCCGCACCTCGTCCTGGGTCCAGGTGTCGATGCTCGGGAAGTCGGCCCCGGCGGCGCTGAACTGCATCAGCAGCATGTACTTCATGGTTGGCTCCTCACGCCCGCGCACCCTCGTCGGTGCTCTCACCCTGAGGTAGAAGCAGGCTCTGCCGTTCTCGACACCCCGGCCACAACTTTTTCCAGAGAATCCTGTCAGCCAACCGCGTCGACCTCCAGCACCAGGCTCTGCTCCGGGTGCAGGGCGGGCAGCTGCACACCCACCCGGGTCAGCGCCGCCCCGCTGAGGGTCACACCCTCCGCCAACCACCCGGGCGCGGACAGGTCGAAGGTCGCCGGGGCTGGTACGTCCGACACCTGCCGCACCCGGTACCGCCGGCCGGGGTCGAGGCCGGGTAGCCGTACCGCGCCGGGAACCTGCGCCACCGAGGTGGTCAGCCGGGCCACCGCGTACACCGCTCGGGTCTGCTCGTGATCGACCACGCCGTGCGCCCAGACGGCCGGGTCCTGGTGGTCGACCCGGACCAACCGGCCAGAGTGCAGCAGCGGGCGCAGCCGCTTGTGCAGTGCCACCCAGGCGGCCAGCTCGGCCTGCTCGGCGATGCTGATCGACGCGATGTCCCACTCGATGCCGTGGTGGCCGAAGAGCGCGGTCGCCGCCCGGAAGCCCAGGTCGTGGACGCGGCGGGTGGTGTGCGAGCGTTCCGGGCCGATGTGGGTGCCGATCAGCTCCGGTGGCAGCAGCAACCCCGTCCAGCGCTGGATGCTGAGCCGCTCCAGGGCGTCGTTGCAGTCGCTGGCCCAGACCCGGTCGGTGCGCGCGAGGATGGCCAGGTCCACCCGGGCCCCACCGGACGAGCAGCTTTCGATCTCCACGCCCGGGTGGCGACCACGCAACTCGTCGAGGAGCCGGTAGACCGCCAGGGTCTGCCCGTGCACCCCGGGGCGGCCGTGGTGCCCGGCCTCGGTGAGGTCCCGGTTCTGGTCCCACTTGAGGTACCGGATGCCGGGGTGGTCGGTGAGCAGCGCGTCGAGGCGTTCCCGCACGTAGTCGTACGCCTCGGGGCGGCCCAGGTCGAGCACCTGCTGGTGACGCCAGGCCGGCGGCAGCCGCCCCGGCACGGCGAGCAACCAGTCGGGGTGCGCGCGGAACAGGTCCGAGTCGGGGTTGACCATCTCCGGCTCGACCCAGAGGCCGAACTGGAGACCCTGGCCGGTGACGTGGTCGATCAGCGGTTGCAGGCCGTCCGGCCAGACACCCTCGTCGACGTACCAGTCGCCGAGCCCGGCGGTGTCGTCGCGCCGGCCGCGGAACCAGCCGTCGTCGAGCACGAACCGCTCCACGCCGATCTGCGCGGCCCGGTCGGCGAGTGCCCGCAGGCGGTCCAGGTCGTGGTCGAAGTAGACCGCCTCCCAGACGTTGAGGGTCACCGGGCGGGGGGAACGCGGGTGCCCGGGGCGGGCCCGCAGGTGGGTGTGCAGCACGTCGCTGAGCCCGTCCAGCCCGGCGTCGGACCAGACCGCGTAGAGCAGGGGAGTCTCGTACGACTCGCCGGGGCCGAGCCGGATCTCCCCGGCGGTCAGCAGCTCACCGCCACCGAGCGTCGACTCGCCGGTGGGCCGACGCTCGGCGAACGTGACGTGGTCGCCGCTCCATGCGGTGTGCACCGCCCAGACCTCGCCGTGGCCGAAGTCGAAGCCGCTGGTGCCGGCCACCAGCAGCAGTGTGGCGTCATGCCCGGTACGACCACGCCGGCTCTCGCGAACCCAGGCGCCGTGTTGCCACGGGTGCCGCTGCGGGGACCGTTCCCGGCACCACCGGCCGGTCAGGTCGAGCAGTTCGGTGGCGACCGCCGGCACCGGCAGCACCGGTGTCAGCTCCCGCAGTTCGTACCCGCTGTCGCCGTCGTTGCGCAGCCGGTGCCGGACGGTCAGCAGGCCGTACGGGTCGAGCGTGATCTCGATGGTCACGGTCAGCCCGGCGGCCGGGTCCGAGGCCCGCACTGTCACCCGCGCCGCGCCGGGCCCGCGGTCGCGCACGTCCAACCCGTCGAGGCGGAAGGAGGTGGACCAGTCCCGTCCGTCGCGGTGCCCGGCCAGCCCCGGGCGGCCACTCCAACCCGCGCTGGCCTCCGGCAGCACTGACAGCACCGTCGGTTCGTCGAAGCTGCTCGGCACCACCGGCGGTGCTGTCGCGTCGGTGAGCTGGCGCAGGCCGTCGTCGTCGAGGTCGCCGACGTCGCCGCCCCAGTGCACGACCCGGGGCAGTCCCGGGCCGCGCGCGTCGAGCACCAGGCTGGTCCGCGCGCGGCGCAGGTGCAGGATCGTCATCCTTTGGAGGCTCCCAAGGTCAGGCCCCGGACGAAGTGCCGCTGGAGCATAAAGAAGATCACCAGGGTGGGGATCGCGACGAGCACGCTGCCCGCCGAGACCAGGTTGTTGTCGGTGAAGAACTCGCCGCGCAGGTTGTTCAGTGAGCTGGTCACCGGGAACTTGTCGCCGGTGCGCATGAGGACGGTGGCCCAGAAGAACTCGTTGTAGATCCAGGTCACCTCCAGCGTCGCCAGCGCGGCCAGGGCCGGCCGACACAGCGGCATGGTGACCTGCCAGTACTGCCGCCAGATGCTCGCCCCATCGACCATCGCCGCCTCGTACAGGTCACGGGGCAGCGCCTTCATGTAGTTGCTGAGCACGAAGACGCAGAAGCCGCACTGGAAGGCCACGTTGATCAGGATGAGGCCCCAGTAGCTGTCGTAGAGCAGCTCGGAGTCGCTCATGAACTCCGGCAGCGGCACCTCGGTGAACAGCCGGAACAGTGGGATGAGCAGCGCCTGCTGGGGCAGCAGGTTGGCCGCGGTGAAGACCCCCAGCAGGACGAGGTTGAGCTTCCAACTGAACCGGGCGATGACGAACGCCACGCAGGAGGCGAGGAAGAGGGTCAGCAGCACCGCCGGCACGGTGATGAACACCGAGTTGAGGAAGTGCTGCCCGAACTCCGCCGTCCGCCAGGCGGTGACGTAGTTGTCGAAGGTCCAGCCGCCGAACGAGACGTAGCCGTTGCGTGCGGTGTAGTCGTACGAGCGCAGCGAGGTCAGCACCGCCCAGGCGATCGGGAAGAGCCAGGCCAACGAGACGACGATGAGGAAGCCGTGCAGCAGCATCCGCATCGGGGTCAGCGCGCGGCGGCGCGTCGGCGCGTCGGGCTCACCCTCGGTACGCCGGGTGACGGTCGCGGTGCTCATTCCCGGTTCTCCCTCATCACGGTCGCCAGGTAGATGGTGATGAAGACCAGCGAGACGACCAGCATGATCGTCGCCAGGGCCGAGCCGAAACCGATCCGGCTCGCCTCACCCACCACGTTCTGGGTGACCAGCGCGGAGATCAGCTCCAGTCCGTTGCGGCCCTTGTTGACCACCCAGACCAGGTCGAACGCGCGCAGCGACTCGATCACGGTCACCACCAGCACGATGATGTTGATCGGCCGCAGCACCGGGAACACGACCCGGAAGAACGTCCGGCTCTCCGAGGCGCCGTCGACGGCTGCGGCCTCCCGCAGCGACGGATCGACACCCTTCAGGCCGGCCAGGTAGAGCAGCATGATGTACCCGACGTGCCGCCACCCGGAGGCGACCATGACCGCCCAGATGTTGACGTTCGAGTCGCCGTACCAGTCGATGCTGCTACCGAAGGCGGCGTTGATCAGGCCCTGGTCCCGGGAGTAGAGCAGCTGCCAGACGAAGCCGATGAGCGCCAGTGAGAGCACCACCGGCAGGTAGAGCGCGGTCTGGTAGAAGCGGCTGCCGCGCAGTTCCTTGTCCAACAGCACGGCCAGGAACATGCCGAACGGGGTGGCGACCACGAACAGCGTCGCCAGCCAGAGCAGGTTGTTCTGGATCGCCGGCACGAACGGCGGGTAGATGTTCACCACGTCGCTGTAGTTTCGCGCGCCGACGAACTCGATCTCGTTGAGCGGGCCGATGCCGTCCCAGTTGGTGCCGGAGAGCAGCACGGTGGCCGCCGCCGGCAGCCAGACGAACCCGGTGACGAGCAGCAGCGGGACGAGCACCATCAGCGTGATGACCACGCGGTCGGTGCGGGACAGGAGCCGTAGCCGCCGGCGACGGCCACCCGTGGAGGTGGTCGTGGCCGGCGGCGGCACGGCGCGATCCGCTTGGATCAGGGGCAGGTCGGACACGATGTCCTTCCCCTTCCGCCGTCAGTCAGTGAAGATCGACTTTTTCTGGTTCTCGATGGACGAGGTGAGCCCGTCGATGTCCTTGGGGTTCTTGATGAACTGCTGGATCGCCGGGATCATCACCGTGGAGGCGAAGTCCGGCCGGGTGTCCCGGTCGAGGAACTGGGCGATCTCGGTGGCCGACCCGACCAGTTCGGCGGCCTTCTTCTGCAACGCCGTGTAGCCGCCGACGTCCGCGCCACTGTTGGCGACCAGGACGGCGGGGTCGTTCTTGAGGTTGATGTCCGCGGCGGCCTTGCCACCGAAGTACTCCAGCAGCTTGCGCGCGTTGTCCTCGTTCTTGGGCTTGCGGGCCATCATGTAGCCGTCGATCGGGGCGTCCAGCGCCTTGGCGCCGATGGCCGGGTCGATCTCGGGGAAGGTGAAGAAGTCGAGGTCGTCCTGCTCGTCGTTGCTGAACTGCTGACCGACGAAGAGGCCGAGCAGGTACATGCCGCTCTTCTTCTGCTGCAACGACTGCGCGGCCTCCTGCCAGGTGCGGCCGAGGCTGTCGGGCTGGTGCAGGGGGAGCAGGCCGGCCCAGGTGTCGAAGACCTTCTTGACCTTGTCGGAGGTCCAGGCCTCCTTGCCGGCCATCAGGTCGATGTGGAACTGGTAACCGTTGATGCGCAGGTTGAGGATGTCGAAGGTGCCCATCGCCGGCCAGCCGTCCTTGTCGGCGAAGGCGATGGGGATGAGGCCGTCCCGCTTCATCTGCGCGCCGAGCGCGGTGAACTGGTCCAGCGTGGTGGGCACCTGGTAGCCGTGCTGCTGCCACACGGACTTGCGGTAGAACACCGCCCACGGGTAATACGTCGCCGGTACGAAGTACTGTTTGCCGTCGTCGCCGGTCGATGCCTTCTTGAAGGCGTCGGAGAAGCCGGAAAGCTTGCCCCACACGTCGCTGATGTCGCTGGCCAGGCCCTTCTGGGCGAAGAAGCGCATCCGGTAGCCGGCGAACCAGGTGAAGACGTCGTCCGGTTTGCCCTGCAGGTAATTGTTGATGTTTTCCTGGAACGTGTTGTGGTCGACGGTGTTCACCGCGACCTGCACCCCGGACGAGGTCTTGAAGCCGTCGGTGACCTTGACGAGGACCTCTTTCGGCTTCGGATCCGACTGGTTCGAGCCGAGCGACACGTCAGTGCTGGACCCGCCGGAGCCGGAGTCGTCGCCGCAGCCGGCGAGCAGTCCGGTGCCGAGCAGCGCGCCCGTGCCGGCCGCCGCGGCCAGCAACGACCGCCGGTTGATGCCGGCGACTGAGGGCGGTACGAGCCGAGCCAGGTACTCGGCTTGGGTTTGGGGACGGGACATCTGTGCCTCCTGCGGATGAAGAGGTGCTACGCCCAAGGGTCATCAGGGTGGTGAAGGCAGGTCCGGCGTCGTGATCACACATTGAGATCCACCGAGAATCCACATTGGCGAACACGAACGGCCATTGGGGCCTCAAGCTACCCTGCGGTCGTGTGCTGTCAAGAGGGCTGTTCGCCTCTGATAACCCAGTCGTGACACGGCCGTTACCTGGTAAACGTTGGAAAGAATCTCGATGTTGGAACCTGTTGACTTCCGTGGACCGGCGGGTGCACCCTCAGCTGTCATGCGGCGATGGCAGGGTGACAGCATCTATTTCGGTGGCGACTACAACCCCGAGCAGTGGCCCGAGGAAACGTGGTCGGAGGACATCGACCTGATGCGCCGGGCCGGGGTCAACCTGGTCTCCGTCGGCATCTTCTCCTGGGCCCTGCTGGAGCCCAGCGCGGGGCGCTTCGAGTTCGGCTGGCTGGACCGGGTGCTGGACCTGCTGCACGACGGCGGCATTCAGGTCGACCTGGCCACCGCCACGGCCAGCCCACCGCCGTGGTTGGCGCGCGCGCACCCGGAGACGCTGCCCCGCCGGGCCGACGGCGCGATCCTCTGGCCCGGTGGACGACAGGCGTACTGCCCCAGCTCCCCGGTGTTCCGTGAGCGCTCCCTGGAGCTGGTGCGCGCTGTCGCCGGCCGGTACGCCGAGCATCCCGCGGTGGTGATGTGGCACGTCTCCAACGAACTGGGCTGCCACAACGTGCACTGCTACTGCGACGTCAGCGCCGAGGCGTTCCGCGGCTGGCTGCGCGAACGCTACGGCGACCTGGACCGGCTCAACGACGCCTGGGGCACCGCGTTCTGGAGCCAGCGCTACGGCGACTGGGCCGAGATCAACCCACCGCGCACCGCGCCGACCTTCGCCAACCCCACCCAGCAGTTGGACTTCCTGCGGTTCTCGTCCGACGAGCAGCGCGCCCAACTCCGCGCCGAGCGCGAGGTGCTGCGGACGTTGGTCCGGCAGCCGATCACCACCAACTTCATGATCGGCCTGGGCGACAGGCACATGGACTACCACTCCTGGGCGTCCGACGTGGACCTCGTCTCCAACGATCACTACCTGACCGCCGCCGACCCGCAGGCGCACCTCGGGCTGGCGTTCGCCGCCGACCACACCCGGGGTGTTGCCGGCGGCGACCCGTGGTTGTTGATGGAGCACTCCACCAGCGCTGTCAACTGGCAGCCGCGCAACGTCGCCAAGCTGCCCGGGCAGCTGCGCCGCAACAGCCTCGCGCACGTCGCCCGCGGCGCCGACGGGGTGCTCTTCTTCCAGTGGCGCGCCTCCCGGGCCGGCGCGGAGAAGTTCCACTCCGCGCTGGTGCCGCACGCCGGGCCGGACACGAAGGTGTTCCGCGAGGTCTGCCGGCTCGGCGCGGACCTCAAGGCCCTCGCGGAGGTACGCGGCAGTCGGGTGGACGCGGACGTGGCGATCCTGTTCGACTGGGAGGCGTGGTGGGGCGTCGAGTTGGACTCGCACCCCAGCGTCGACGTCACCTACACCGACCGGCTGAACGCCCTGTACGGCTCGCTCTGGCGTGCCGGCGTGACCGCCGACGTCGTCCACCCGTCGGCCGACCTCAGTGGCTACCGGCTGGTCCTGGTGCCGACCCTCTACCTGGTCAGCGACGCCGACGCCGACGCGCTGCACCGGTACGTCGAGGCCGGCGGCACCGCCGCGGTCACCTACTTCAGCGGCATCGTGGACGCCAACGACCACATCCGGCTGGGCGGCTACCCGGGCGCGTTCCGCGAACTGCTCGGCATCCGGACCGAGGAGTTCTTCCCGCTGCGTGAGGGCGAGCGGGTCCGACTCGACGACGGCAGCGCCGCCGACGTGTGGACCGAGTGGCTGCACGCCGAGGGCGCGGAGGTGCTCGCCTCGTACACCGATGGGCCGTTGCCCGGCGTGCCGGCGCTGACCCGGCACCAGGTGGGCGACGGCGCCGCCTGGTACGTCGGCACCCGGCTGGACGAGCCGGCCACGGACCGCCTGGTGGCCCGGCTGCTCACCGAGGCCGGCGTCCGCCCGGCGGTGTCGGCGCCGCCCGGGGTGGAGGTGGTCCGCCGCCGCGACGGCGACCGGAGCTGGCTCTTCGCGATCAACCACACCGACACGGAGGTACACCTGCCGGCGCACGGCGTCGAGCTGCTCAGTGGCACACCGTGTGCCGGTGAGCTGACGGTGCCGGCCGGTGAGGTGGCTGTCATCCGTGAGGATCGGCAGTGATCCGTACGACCGGCACGGCGCGAAGGAGGTTCCCCACATGCTCGCCCAGCAGCGGCAGACCGCCATCCTCGATCTGATCCGCCAACGTGGCGGGGTGCGGGTGAGTCAGCTGGTCAGCCGGTTCGGTGTGTCCGACATGACGATCCGTCGTGACCTGGAGGTGTTGGCCGAGCGCGGCCTGGTCGACAAGGTGCACGGCGGGGCGACCCTGGCCGGGCCGGGCTCCGCCGAGGAACCCGGCTTCGCCGCGAAGTCGATCCGCCAGCAGGCGGAGAAGCGGGCCATCGCCGAGCGGGCCGCGACAATGGTGGAGCCGGGGATGGCCATCGCGCTCTCCGCCGGCACCACCACCGCCGCGCTGGCCACGCTCCTGTCCGACGTACGCGGGCTGACCGTGGTGACCAACTCGATCCCGGTGGCCGACGCGCTGTACCAGAACCCGCGCGCCGACCAGACCGTCGTGTTGACCGGCGGCATCCGTACCCCGTCGGACGCGTTGACCGGGCCGGTGGCCGAGGCGGCGATCAGCGCGCTCAACGTCGACCTGCTGTTCCTCGGGGTGCACGGCCTGAGCCCACGCACCGGCTTCACCACGCCCAACCTGCTGGAGGCCGGGGTCAACCGGTGCCTCATCGGCGCGGCCCGCCGGCTCGTGGTGCTCGCCGACCACACCAAGTGGGAGACGATCGGCATCGCCACCATCGCTCCCCTGGAAGCCGCCGACGTGCTGATCACCGACGTCGGGCTGCCCGCCGAGGCCCGCACCACGATCGGCGAACAGGTCGGCGAGCTGGTCATCGTCAACGCGGCCTGAAGCCCTCGCGCCGCGCTCTCGCCCCACGCCGTCGATCTTGCGCTTTCGGACGTCGATATGCCTGTATTGCCCTTTAAGTCGCCACAGAAAACGCAAGATCGCGGAAAGCGGGGTGGGGCCCGAGCGCCTCGCTGGCTGTCGTTGGGCAGGCAGGCTCCAGCGTGGTCGGCCTGCCGCGCGCAGCGGCGGCGATCGGGCATGAGCCGGTCGCAGAAGACCCAATGTCGTACGTGCTGCGCGTCCTCGGCCGACACCGTGATGCCGCCGACGTCGACCTGCGGCGTGGAGGCCAGCGACCGGGCGATGGTCCGCGCCAGGTCCGCTGCCTCGGCCAGGTCGGTGACCGCCACCGGCAGGTGGATCACATGCCGAGGCTCCTCCGTGTACGCCTCGAGAGCGAACCGCGGCAACGGCGTGAAGAGCCCGCTGTACTGATGCTCCCATCCCGGGCTCACGGCTGACGCCGCTCGGACCAGGTGCTCTGCCAGTCGCGCAGCGCTCGCTTCACCCGGGCGTTCTCCTCGCTGAGTCGAGCCACATCATGGTGCAGCGTCGCCAGGTCGAGCGCGACGCGGTGCAGGAACCGTCGTACCTCTGCGGGGTCCACGCCTCGTCGGCCGAAACCGACGACGGTGAACTGCCGGTCGCGGACCTGGCTCGGGTGCAGCCGAGCCAGCCGAGCGCCGCCGTGGGGCGTGCCGTCGTAGAGCGTCCCTCGGGTCATTCGTCACCTCGCGCGTCGTCGACCGATGGGCGGGTCAGGGTCGCGAAGGCGCCCTGGGCCGTGGTAGTTATTCGTTCAAGTCGGTTCGGAGCCGGGATTCGCACATCCCGACGCTCTAGTTGAGACCCGACGAGAGCCGGTATGCGCCTGCCACTCGCGAAGCCGTCTCTCGTCACCTTCTCGGCTGTTGGCACAGCCGCGGTTGCCGTGTTTGCACCGGGCGTCCCCGGGGGCCGGCGATCACCCTCACCCGAAGGCCACGTTTCCAGTGGCGCCGGAATTGGTGCAACGACACCAACAAAATTCGTCTTGAGGGTCCGCGAGGAGAGGTGCACCATGCCCGCCAGGCGTGAATCGTTCGTGCAGACGCTGCGTGCTCAGTGGCTCGGTCAGCAGATGCGGCAGCTGAGGGAGCAGCGCGGCATCACGCTCAAGCAGGCCGCGGAGTTCCTGGAGCGCGACTTTTCGTCCATTGCCCGCTGGGAGCGCGCCGAGTGGCCGTTCCGGCGTGGAGTCGTCGTGTCGCTGCTCGACCTCTACGGCGAGCACGACGGGCGCGAGCGGAATCGCTTCATCCAGCTTGCCGAGGATGCGTGGCGAACGGATCGATGGGACGACGACTATGACGAGCTGGTCGATGCCTCATTCATCGATTTCCCGTGGCTGGAGAGTAGGGCCGAGCGCATCTACTCGTGGGATGCCTTTCTCGTGCCGGGCCTCATGCAGACGCCGGCTTACGCGGAGGCAGTGATCCGCAACGCGGAAGGGGAAGGCGCGACAGAATTCTCGGTCGGCAAGTGGCTACAGCTCCGGATCGACCGTCAACGTGTGCTGACGCGAGACCCGGCTGTCCGGGTGGCGGCGATCATCGATGAAGCCGTACTGCGCCGCCCCGTCGGTGGCACTGCCGTGATGCGCGGCCAACTCCACCACCTGGGCGACCTGATTGGAAAACCGAACATTGACATTCGCGTGCTGCCATCACGGGTGGGGCTGCACGCCGGTCTCGATGGCTCGTTCGTACTCTTCGGGATGCCCAAGCCATACCCGGAGGTCGCCTATGCCGAGACGCTGGGCGGGCGCCGCTTCATGGAATCTCCCACGTCGAAGCGCTACGCGCTTGCGTACGATCGGCTTCGTGGTGTCGCGTTGGGTCGGCGCGAGGCGGCCGAGCTGATCGCGGAGATCAAGGAGGGACTGCCATGAGTGAAGCCTTACCCGCGGTGGCCTGGCACGTCAGCAGCCGGAGCAACAGCAACGGTGGTAGCTGCGTCGAGGCGGGGACGGTTCTGGACGGTTCCGGTCGAGTGGCGGTGCGGGACAGCAAGGATCGCGCGGCGGCGACCCTCGTCTACCCGGCGGGCGGGTGGATGGCGTTCGTCGACGGGGTGAAGGACGGCGATTTCGCGCCCTGATGCGTGATCGAGGTCGACCGCCTGAATCGTTTGCGGCATCAGCTCCACAGGCTCGCCACCAGTCAATTGGCTCGGCCTGCTCCCGAAACGCCACGCCGGCGGAGCGTCGCGCGGCGCTTCACAGCCATCTCACAGGGGTGCTGGATAGGGTGCCGGTCGAGTCAACGTCCGACTCCAGCGTGGAGCGGTCGGCGTCGCACAGGAGTTCCGATGGTCTTCAAGAAGATGTTGAGCGCGTTCGGTGTGGGCGGTCCCAGCGTGGACACCGTGCTGACCAACCCCAACACCCGGCCCGGCCTGACCCTCGACGGGCAGGTGAACCTCGTCGGTGGCGACGCTGAGGCAGCCATCGAGCAGGTGGTGATCGGCCTGGTCACCCGGGTCGAGGTCGAAGGACACGACACCGAGTACGCGGGCACGATGGAGTTCCACCGCATGGCGGTCAGCGGGTCGTTCGTCCTCGCCCCGAAGCAGCAACTCTCGCTCCCGTTCCAGATGCCGGTGCCGTGGGAGACCCCGATCACCGACGTGTACGGGCAGCGCCTGCGCGGCATGACGATGGGTCTGCGCACCGAGCTGGCCATCGCCCGTGCTGTCGACAAGGGCGACCTGGACCACGTGGCGGTGCACCCGCTGCCGGTGCACGAGCGGATCCTGGAGGCGTTCCAGCGCCTCGGTTTCCGGTTCAAGAGCGCCGACCTGGAGCGCGGTCACATCCGGGGCGTGCAGCAGACCCTGCCGTTCTACCAGGAGATCGAGTTCTTCGCCTCCCCGCAGTACGCGAGCACGATCAACGAGGTCGAGCTGACCTTCGTGACCAGCCAGCGCGGTGTGGAGGTCATCCTGGAGTGCGACAAGCGCGGCGGGTTCCTCAGCGCCGGGCACGACGCGTTCGGCCGCTACCAGGTGTCGCACACCGACGTCGACCGGGTGGACTGGGCGCAGGTCGTCGACGGTTGGCTGCGCGAGACCACGTCCCGCTACGGCAGCCTGCGCTCGCAGTACGGCCCGAGTCACGGGCACGGTCACAGCCGCGGGCACGGCATGGGCGGCATGGTCGCCGGTGCGGCGCTCGGTGTCGCCGGCGGCATGATCGCCGGCGAGATGATCGAGGACGCGTTCGAGGGGGACTTCGGCGACTTCGGTGGCGACGAGTAGCCGTTCGACACGCGACGACGGTGGCCTCCGGGAGATCCTCCCGGAGGCCACCGTGCACTGTGAACCGGTCAGTGCCGGGCCTTGCGCTCCTCGCTGCTGCGCCAGTTGCTGCCGGCCTTGGCCAGACCACGGCTACCGAGGTAGCCCAGCGTCAGCAGGGTGATCAGGAACCAGGCATTGTCGGCCCGGAAGATGTCCACTCCCGCGGAGTTCTGACCGACGACCTGCGACGCGCCCAGTACGGCGGCCACCGCGATCAGGTAGATCCAGAACTCGGTGGTCTTGAACGCCTGCTTGGTCTCCGTACCAGGTGCCTGCATGTCGTTCCGACGCCCGTCGTGCATGACCGGCATCTGCTGCGTCTCTCGCATCGCAGCGGGATTCTGCGGGTCGTTCATGGGCCGGTTCATCGGCCGGGTGGAAGCAGCCTGCGTGCTCATCTGGTCCTCCTCAGGATGCGATGAGTCGTACCTGCATTCCCTCGCCCCGCTACCGCGTGTCGGCCACGGCACGGTTCGCTTTCGTGGCGGGGACAACCCCCGACTACCCGAGGCCCCGGAGCAGGTAACACCGATCGCCGGCCGGAAAAATCCGGCCGGCGATCGGGTGGTTCGGCGGGTCAGCGCAGGCCGTTGCGAATGGCCACGCGTACCAGAAGGTCCGGGTCGTCGGTGATGATGCCGTCGACGCCGAGGTCGATGACCCGCTGCATCACCGTCGCGTCATCGACGGTGTACGGGATCACCTTCAGGCCGTCGCGCGTCTGCAGCGTACGAACGTCCGGTCCGTGGAAGTATGCCGGGTTCTCCCGCAGGTACCAGTCGGCGGACGCGACGGTGCCCTGCTTCGGGTCGTGCACCTGCCAGTTGGCGGACACCGTGCCAGCGCCGGCGGCCCGGGTCAGCTTGCCGAGGTCCTGGTACTTCCACCAGTCCAGCCCACCGGTCCACGGGCTCTTCACCGCCGGGTTGCCGTAGACCGCCTGCAGCGAGCACTCGTCGGCGAGGGTCGTGCACTCGGCCGGGCCGTACTGCCAGACCAGGGCGACGGTGCCGATCCGCCGGTCGAGCTGCCGTGCGTAGGTGATGGTGCGCCAGTCGAACGACTGGATGGTGGCCCGCTTGGTGAAGCCGGCCCGCTGGATCGCGTCGACGAGCTTGCGGGTGAAGCTGCGGTACGGCTCGGTGTCGTTCACCACCGGGCTGATCTTCGTTTCGATGTTCATGCCGATGTCGGTGCGGCCACTGGCCTTCACCAGGGCGAAGACCTCGTCCAGGGTCGGGATCCGGGCACCGGGCGCGGGCACCTGGGCGGGCAGCTCGGGCAGCGTCTTCGTGCCGCAGTCGACGGTCTTGAGCTGCGCCAGGGTCAGCTCGTGCACCGGCTTGCCCACGTACGGGAACATCCGGTCACCGGGGCGCACCGGCTTGGTGTCGACGCAGTGCGACCCGTTGACGGTGCGATCGTGCAGCACCACGAGCTTGCCGTCGGCGGTCACGCCGGTGTCCAGCTCCAGCGTGGAGATGGCCCGGTTGGAGAGCGCGTTCGAGAACGCCGGCAGGGTGTTCTCCGGCCGGGTGGCCCGACCGCCCCGGTGCGCCTGGATGTCGAACGGCGCGGCGTACGCCTTCGGCAGCCGGTAACCGCGCTGCGCCAGCACGCCGCGCAGCCGGTCCGGGTAGTCGGTGATGATGCCGTCCACGCCGTCGTCGATCAGCTTGGTCATGGTCGGCACGTCGTCGACCGTCCACGGGATCACCTTGATCCCGTACCGGTGCGCCCGGTCGACCATCTCCTTCGTGACGTACGGCTGGTAGCCCGGGTCGGTGACGGTGCCGTTCTGCGGCATGCCGTGCACCGGCGAGAAGGCACTGGCGCCGAAGCTGCGGATCGCCGTGATCGGGTCGCCACCGAAGTCGTCGATGTCCAGCCCACCCAGCCAGGGCGAGGCACCCGGCTGGCCGGTCTGCAGGAAGTCGTAGTTGGTCAGGGCCACCAGCGGCAGCTTCGGCTCGACCTGACGCATGCGCATCAGCGCACCCCAGTCGAAGCTCTGGATGGTCACCTGCTTGAGCAGCCCGGCGGCGCGGACCTCGGCAGCGGTGACCCGGACGAACTGCTCGCGGGGGGCGGTCTCGGTCGGCGCGCCCGCCTCGACCTTGGTTTCGACGTTGAGCTTCACGTCCTTCGCGCGGTACCGGTTGACCAGCGCGAAGACCTCACGCAGCAGCGGCATCCGGGCACCCGGGACGGCGAGCTGGCCGGGCTTGTCCGACAGCGTCTTCGAGCCGCAGTCGAGCGAGCGTACCTGGGCCACGGTGAGCGTGTTGATGTACTTCCCGACGTACGGAAACTCCGGGTCGCCGGGCGTCACCGGGCTGGTGTCCACGCACTTGGCGCCACTGATCTTCCGGTCGTGGGTGACGACGGCCTGGCCGTCCTCCGTGATCTGCACGTCCAGTTCGAGGGTGCTCACCCCGAGTTGGAGGGCGTTGCCGAAGGAGGCGAGGGTGTTCTCCACCCGCAGCCCGAGGCCGCCCCGGTGGGCCTGCACGTCGAATGTCCGGTCCGGTCGCGGCTTCGCCTGGGCGGGCACCGCGAGCCCGGTCGTCACCGTCGCGGCCACCAGGGCCGCGACGGCGGTACGGCGTACTGTGCGCACGCTGTCATCCCCTCCTGCCGGCGGGCACCTCCCACCGGTCGCGGGACAGCATGGACATCTCGGGCTGCGGGCAGGCGGCCAGCGGGCGGCGCGACGGTGAACCGCCGTGGACGACCTCCCGGTCACACCGGGTTTGGTCGGCCGGCCCTCGGGCACGCAGTCAGTTCCACAGCTTCTGCGAGGTGATGGACGTGCGTGAGGACGACATGCGGCAGGACGCCGCCCGCGAGGCCGAGGACCGGATCGCCGGCGGCGTGTACGGCAAGGGCGCCCTCGACGAGGTGACGGTGCCCCGCACCGATGTGGAGAGTCAGATCCAACGCGATGACCCGTTCGACCCCGCGAAGGAACGGATCGACCCACAGGTGCTGCGCGACGGTGGCCCGGTCGGCGGGCAGGGCGCGGTGACCACCACCGGTGGCACCGCCGGGCCGGCGAGCGTACGCCGGGTGGCGCGACAGCCGGAACGACACCCGGGCACTGTCGCCCCGACGACGACCGGCGACGCCACCACCGGCGGCCTCAGCACGCCGAGCGGCGGTGGCACCAGCGACCAGTCCACGTCCGCAACGGGCCCGGCAAAGTCCATCAGGGACAAATCCAACGACTAACCCCACCCACCCGCCCCCTTGGCGGCGTGATCATGAGGTTGACGTGGCTGACAGAGATCACAGTCCACGTCAACCTCATGATCGACTCAGAGAGTGGGGGTGGGGGTTGGGCGGAGGACTCCTAGGCGTTGGGTGGCGCGGGTCAGGGCCACGTACAGGTCGCTGCGTCCGCGCGGTGACTCGGCCACCATCCGGTCCGGGTCGACCACCAGCACCGAGTCGAACTCCAACCCCTTGGCCTGTGCGACGGTCAGCACCACCACCCGGCTCTCCAGCTCCGGATGCTCGCCGACGGCGGCCTCCGGCAGGGCCGCGGTGACCGCCGCGCCCAACTCGCCCACCCGGCCGGCCGGCACCAGCACCCCGAGCCGACCCTCGGTCAGCCCGGCGGCCTCCCGGGTCACCTCGGCCACCAACTCCGCAGCCAACCGCCCGTCGGGCACCGCCCGGTCCCACGGGGGTACGCCGCTCTCCCGCACCGAGCGCGGTGGCCGCAGCGCCGGGTCGATCTCGGCCAGTACGTCGGCGGCCACCGCCATGATCTCGGTGGGGGTGCGGTAGCTGACCGTCAACTCGGTGAGCCGCCACCGCTGCTCGACGTACGGGGCGAGAGCGTCCGCCCAGGACGGTGTGCCGCTGAGCGCGCCGGTCTGGGCGACGTCCCCGACGATCGTCATCGACCGGCTCGGGCAGCGGCGCATCAGCAGTCGCCAGGCCATCGGCGACAACTCCTGCGCCTCGTCCACGATCACGTGGCCGAACGCCCAGGTGCGGTCGGCGGCGGCCCGTTGCGCGGTGGTCAGCCGGTCGGTCTCCTCCTGCCGTTCCAGCAGCCGGTCCGCGTCGATCAGGTCGGTGACGCCGAGGATCTCACCGCCCTCGGCCTCGTCCTCGACGTCGATCGAGCGGGAACCCCTGGCGATCTCGAGCACGCCCTCGGCGTACTCCCGTTCCATCATCCGGATGCGGTCCCGCCGGGCGGCGGCGGCACGTTCGTCCTCGCCGAGCAGTTCGGCCGCCTCGTCGAGCAGCGGAACGTCGGCGGGGGTCCAGCCACCGCGCTCGCGCCGCAGCAGCGCCCGTTCGTCAGCGGTGAGCATCGGCGCGGCGGCGGCGATCCGATCCGGGTCGGCGTACAGGTCGGCGAGCAGCCGCTGCGGTGTGAGCACCGGCCACAGCTGGTCGAGGGCGGCCCGGATCTCCGGTTCCTCGCGCAGTTCCCGCCGGATCTCGGCCCGGTCCGCCTCGTCGAGGAGGTTGTCCCCGCCGAGCGGGTCGGCGCCGATCCGTTCGGCCACCTGCTCGGCGAGCGCGTGCACGATCTCCACGTCGAACAGCGCGCGGGCCAGGTTGTGCGGTCGGTCGGTGCGGCGGACCCGGTCGCGGGCGGCGCGCACGATCTCCGGGTCGAGGGTCAGCGTCTCCCGCTCGACCTCGATCTCCAGTGGCTCGTCCGGCACCCACTGCCGGTCCCGCACGGCCAGCGCCAACACCTCGGCCAGCACCGCCCGGCCCTTGAGCGCCGCGGTCTCGGCCGGCTCGGACCGTTGGGCGCTCACCCCGGGAAAGAGATCACCCTGGGTACGCAGCAACACACCGGTCTCGGCCAGCGTCGGCAGCACCTGGGAGATGTACCGCAGGAAGGTCGCGTTCGGGCCGACCAGCAGCACGCCCCGGCTGGAGAGTTCGCGGCGGTGCGTGTAGAGCAGGTACGCCGCCCGGTGCAACGCGACAGCGGTCTTGCCGGTGCCGGGGCCACCCTGGACCACCATGACGCCCGGGAGTTCCGCGCGGATGATCTCGTCCTGTTCGGCCTGGATGGTCTCGACGATGTCGCGCATCCGGCCGGTGCGGCCGGCGTTGAGCGCGGCGAGCAGCGACGCCTCACCGGTCAACTCCTCGTGGGCGCCGGGGGAGGCGCTGTCGATGTCGAGCACCTCGTCGTTGAGCCCGGTCACCTTGCGCTGGCGGGTACGCAGGTGCCGGCGACGGCGTACGCCCTGCGGGTTGGCGGCGGTGGCGAGGTAGAACGGTCGAGCGGCGGGGGCGCGCCAGTCCATCAGCAGCGGGTCGTAGTCACCGGTGGTGTCGAAGATGCCGATCCGGCCGATGTAGCGGCGGGAGTCGTCGTCGCCGTCGAGACGGCCGAAGCAGAGCCCGTTCTCCACGGCGGAGAACTGTTCGACCTGATCGGCGTACATCGCTACCGAGCTGTCGCGCTGCGAGCGGTCCTGGAGGGTTCCGCCGGTGTTGTGCAGCTCGGCGGTGAGTCGGTGGGCGGCCTGCTCACGCAGCTCGTCCAGCCGGTGGTAGAGCATCGAGACGTACTCCTGCTCGCGACCGATCTCGTCGTCGAGCGGCAATTCGCCGGAACCGCCGGAGTGCCTTGACAAGCCGTCTCCCTAAAGATTAGAATCCTTTGCAGGAACGGCTTTTAGCCGTTCTTTTTTGTGCCCTTCGAACTGTTGAAGATAGCGCGTTCCGCCGGTTCTCACCAAGCCGGGCGGTCCGGCGCGCCGGTGATCGCGAGGTGGCGGCGGATGATCCTGCGGACCGGCCAACGGGTGGTCTTCATCGGGGACAGCATCACCGATTGTGGTCGACGCGACACCGCCGCGCCGTACGGCAACGGATACGTGAGCCTGGTGCGCGCCCTGGTCGACGCCCGGCACCCCGAGCTGGAGGTGGAGTGGGTCAACCGGGGTGTGAGCGGCGACACCGTGCGCGACCTGGCCGCCCGCTGGGACGCCGACGCCATCGCCGAGCGCCCCGACTGGCTCGCGGTGCTGATCGGGATCAACGACATCTGGCGGCGCTACGGTGACCGCCGGGATGAGGCCGTTGACATCGACGAGTATGAGCGCACCCTGCGTGACCTGCTGCGTCGGGCGGTCACCGGCACCGGCTGCCGACTGATCCTCGGCGACCCGTTCCTCATCGAGGCGGACCGCACCGATCCGCAACGCGCCGACACCGACCGGTACGCGGCGGTCGTGGCCGCGCTCGCCGCCGAGTTCGACGCGGTGCACGTGCCCAACCAGGCGGCGTTCGACCGGGTGCTGGCGGTGAGTCCCGCGACGCGCTGGGCCGACGACCGGGTCCACCCGTACCTGCCCGGCCACGCGGTCCTCGCCGACGCTTACCTCAGCGCCCTCGGCGTCTGCTGACCCGCCCGCGCGCACGGTGAAGCGCCGGGCCGACCGTCAGGTCGACCCGGCGCGAACACGCGGAGATCAGCCGCGGGCGGCCTGGTAGAGCCGCTCCGGCGTCACCGCTCCGGCGAGTACCCGGCCGTCGTCGGTGAGCAGCACGGTGAACAGTCTGGTGCTGAAGAGTCGACCGCTGCCCCAGTCACCACTGACGGCGGGCAGCCCGCCGAGCAGCTTCGACACGTCCACGTCGGGTGCGGCGCCGGCCGGGGGAGTGGCGGGTTTCCCAGCGGCGGGCCCGCCGTCGAGCGCACCGTCCAGGCGGGCGACCAGCACGGTGGTCCAGCCGTCGCCGACCGCACGGACCTGCGGGTCCGCCGCTGGCTTCACGTGACCGGGCTTGCCCGCCGGCCGTTCGGCCTTCTCCTCGGTGACCGTCACCCCGGGCGGCGGGTTGAAGGTGAACTGGTCGGCGTCAGGGCGGCGGTAGTCGACCTGGGTGAAGGCCACCTCGAACGCCGGTTGGTCACTGCCCTTCGCGAGCACCTCGAAGCGCAGCGGCACGTGCTGCTTGGCGTCGATGGCGATCCGCAGCTGGTGCACCAGCGAGTCCTGGTCACGCGGCTGGAGCACCAGCTCGTACGAGTCCCGGCCGGCAACGGTGGCCGAGCGGCCGACGCTGACCTCGGTGCTCGGGTCGATCGCGCCCAACGCCAGGTCGGCGGCCTGCTGCGGGGTGGCCGGCAGGCTCGCTGCCGGTTCCGGAGCGGGCTTGAACGCCCCGGCCTTGTCGCCCAACGCGCGGTGCGTGGCGGTGTTGGTGCGGCTCTGCCAGGTCCACAGATCCCGGCCGTTGCGGATCACGTCCTGCTCGCCGAGGGTGTCCAGCAGCGCGACCCGCTGCTTGTCCGGCCCGGAGTACCAGACCCGCAGGGTGTGTGTGCCGGTCAGCATGGTGGTCAGCTCGTTGCCGGGGAGCAGCCCGACCAGTGGTGGCAGGCCGAGGTCGGCGCGCTGCACGACGGTCCCGGACAACCCCTCCAACCGGGATGTCTGCAGGTCGACGAGGAGCTGGGCGGCGGTGCGGGGCGGCAGACTCGGCTCGGCCTCGGCGGCGAACGTGCCGATCGCCGCGCCACCGCCGATGACGGCGACGGCCGCGGTGGCCGGGACCAGCCAGCGCAGGACGGGACGGCTTCTCAGGACGGACATGGTGGCACCTCCTGCGCCCATCCTGCCCCCTCACTGCTGTGAACGCGCTGAGGACACCGAACGGGGTTGATTGACCCGGGTGGCACCCTTGAGTGGTGCGCGTGCTGGTGGTGGAGGACGAGGCCCGGTTGGCGGCTGCCCTGCAACGCGGCCTGCAGGCCGAGGGGTTCGCGGTGGATGTGGCGGGGACCGGCCCGGCCGGCCTGGACGCGGCCCGGCACGGCGGGTACGACGCGATGATCCTCGACGTGATGCTGCCCGGCCTCTCCGGGTACGAGCTGGTCCGGCGGCTGCGTGCGGAGGAGCACTGGTTGCCGGTGCTGATGCTCTCCGCCAAGGACGGCGAGTACGACCAGGCCGACGGCCTCGACTGCGGCGCCGACGACTATCTGACCAAGCCCTTCTCGTACGTGGTGCTGCTGGCCCGGCTGCGGGCGTTGCTGCGTCGGGGCGCACCGGAGCGTCCGACCGTGCTGGCGGTCGGCGACCTGCGGCTGGACCCGGCCCGGCGGCGGGTGACCCGGGCGGACGCCGAGGTGACGCTGACCGCGCGGGAGTTCGCGCTGCTGGACTACCTGATGCGCCGGCCGGGTCAGGTGATCTCCAAGATCGAGTTGTTGGACCACGTCTGGGACGCGAGCCTGGAGACCGCGCCGAACGCCGTCGAGGTGTACGTCGGCTATCTGCGCCGCAAGCTCGGCCGGGACCGGCTGGAGACGGTCCGGGGTGCCGGCTACCGGTTGGCCACGTGACGTCGGACGGCCCGGCACCCACCGGTCGGGCCCGGCCCGGCTGGATGCCGATCCTCGGGCTGCGGGGGCGGCTCATGGCGATCGGCGTGTTCGGCCTCACCATCGGGTTGGCGGTGGGCGGGGTGGTGCTGCTCGGCGCGCTCGGCTTCGTGCTCCAGCGCACCGTCGACACCGAGGCATTCCGCACCGCCGATGCCGTTGCCCTGCTCGCCGCCGAGGACGCGCTGCCCGACCCACTGCCGGTGGCCGGCGGGCAGGTCCGTGTGCAGGTCGTCGACGCGCAGGGGCGGATCAGGGCGGCCTCGATCGACGCCGACCGGCTGGTGCCGATGGTCCGCCCGGAGCGACTGGACCGGACGGGTCGGCAGCGGCTGGAGGTGCCGGCCGAGCGGGTCGGGCTGGTCGGCCCGGTCCGCGTGGTCGCCGTACCAGCCGGCACCGCGGCCGACCCGCTCACCGTGCTGGTCGCCCGCTCGATGGCCGACGTGCGGCACAGCATCCACGTGGTCCGGACCATCCTGCTGGTGGCGTTTCCGCTGCTGGTGGCCGTGCTGGCCGGGGTGGCGTGGCGGGTGGTGGGCGCGACCCTGCGGCCGGTCGAGCAGTTGCGTCGAGGCGCCGAGGAGATCACCGGGAGGGCCGGTGCGGGCCGGCTGCCGGTGCCGGCGTCGGCCGACGAGATCCACCGCCTGGCGGTCACCCTCAACGGCATGCTGGACCGGTTGGAATCCGCCCGCGTCCGGCAGCGGGCCTTCGTCTCCGACGCCGCACACGAGCTGCGCAGCCCGTTGACCAACATCCGGACGGAACTGGAGGTGGCCCAGCGCCTCGCCGACCGGACGGACTGGACGGCGGTGACCGCCAATCTGCTCGCCGACACCGACCGGCTGAGCCGCCTGGTCGACGATCTCCTGCTGCTGGCCCGCCTGGACGAGACGCCGCCGACGCGGGGGACCGGCCCGGTGGAGCTGGGCGCGTTGCTGACGGACGTCGCCGCCCGCTACCCGTCGCCGCCGGTGCGGGTGACGCCGCCGGCGGGCCCGCTCTGGACGATCGGCGCGGTCGAGGAGTTGCGTCGGGTGCTGGCCAACCTGGTGGACAACGCGGTACGCCACGCGTCCGGCAGTGTCGTGCTCGCCGCCGAGGCAACGTCGACGGAGGGCTCCGCGGTCCGGCCTGGCGTCGGGGCGTACCACCTGGTGACGGTGACCGACGACGGCCTGGGGATCGCGTTGGCGGACCGGGAGCGGGTCTTCGACCGGTTCACCCGGCTGGATGACGGACGGGCCCGCGACGACGGGGGCGCCGGCCTGGGGCTGGCCATCGTCCGGGAGCTGGTGCGACGCGCGGGCGGCAGCATCATCCTGACCGACGCGCCGGAGCAGCGAGGCCTGCGGGTGTGCCTGCTCCTGCCAGCGCTGCCAGCCGAGGACGGTCAAAAGTAGACGGTCCGTGACGGCGGCCTCCCCCAACCGCCCACTGATGCCCCTTTGCTCTGCACCCGCGGACGCGACAGCCACGCAACGTGATGGTCGCCGACGCGTGTTGTAGCGGCGGTCGCGACGTTTCAGCTGCTCGTCCGAGATGGTGCGTATAGGTAAGCAGAGCAAAGCCTGGGCCGGAGTTGTGGGCGGGGCGTCGGGTGTGACGGGGTGTCACGGCGGGTTCGTCAACGGGTAGCTCACGCTGAGTGAGGTCTGCGGGGCGTAGCCGGCGGTGCAGTGGCGGGCAGGGTAGTGGCTTGCGGGTCAGCGGCGGCGGGTGCAGACCTGCTTGGACCGGGCCACGGTGTCGGTGGACCAGGCGACAGCGACAGTGAAGCAGAAGTCGTTGGTGCGGTTGAGCGCGTAGATGACGAAGCTGGTCGTGCCCGCCGGCAAGGTGGCGAAGATGTTGTGGGCCTGGCCGGTGCGACCGCCCGCGATGACCACCGGGCCCTCACTGCCGGCCGGGTACGTCCAGTTCAGCGCGATGCTGTCCCGGTTGTCGCGCAGGGTCACCGCGGTGGGTGGGGTGCCGGGCGACGCCGCGGCGGCAGCCGACGTGGGTGCCGAGCCGCCCGGGGCGGGCGCGGTGCTGGCCGGCGCGCCCGCGGTGGGGGAGGCGCTGGCCGGCGGCGGGGTCGGCTCGTCGTCGCCGTCGACCCGGGCCACCCCGGCGATCACCGCTGCCGCACCGAGGAGCACCACGACCACGCCGGCCACCAGCACCGGCACCAGCCGGTTGCGCTGCTCCGGCGGCGCCCGGTGCACGGGCACCGGCAGCAGCCGCGACGGCGTGTACGGCTCCACCTGTGTCGAGGCGTCGGACGACGGGTACGCCTCGGTGGGGGCGGCGGGACGGTGCAGCCGGTACACCCCGGGCTGCTCCTGCGCGCCGCCGGCCAGCCCGACCACCGACGGGGGCACCGGAGGGTCGGCGGGGTGGGGCGGGGGGCCGTCCACCGGTTCGGTCGGCCACCTGCCGCCCGTCGACCCGACCGCCTCGTCGGAGGGCAGCCGGGGGTTCGGAACCGCCCCGGCGTGGTGGGGTGCGGCTGCCGACGGGTGGTGGCCCCAGTCGGTCGGCCCGTCGTCGTGCGGTGCAACGCGGGCGGCCGGTACGACGGGCGTGTCGCGGGCCGTGGGTGGGTTGTCGGCGCAGACGTGATCGGGATTCGCCGCCGCCCGGGCCAGCGCCGCCACCTGGGTGGCCAGCGGGTCGTCGGCGGGCAGGTGCTGCCGGCACAACTCACGGGCGAGCGCCAGGTTGTCGTGCGCCTCGGCGAACTGCCCACAGTCGCGCTGCATCGCCCCGAGCCGCGCCAGCATCTTGATGCCGCTGGGGTGCCCGTCGCCGTACACCTCGCGGTGCAGCTCCCAGGCGTCCTGGAGGCGGTCGCGGGCCACCGTGCACTGGCCTCGCGCGTACTCCACGGTGGCCAGGTCGGCGTGCGCGGCGAGCACCCGCAGCGACTCCGGGCCGTCCTGCGCGGTCAGCTCGATGATGACTTCCTGGTAGAGCCGCGCCGCCCGGGAGTGGCTGCCGACCCGGTGCAGCACCGCGGCCAGGGTGGCCGCCGCGGCCACCGTGCGTGGGTCGGCGCGACCGTGCAGGCGGGTGGTGGCCGCGTACGCGAAGGCGGCCCACCCCCGGGCCGAGTGTGGCTCACCGAGGGCGATCAGCACCCGGGCCTGGAGGCTGGCCGCCTCGGCCAGCTCGGGGGTGGCGTTGGCCGGGCGGGGGTCGGCGTCGGTGAGCGCGTCGGAGAGCAGCTGCTGTGCGCCGGCAAGATCGCCGGAGGACACGAGGTGGTGCGCCTGATCAGTCAGTTCACCGAAGCCGGAAGACACGCCCCATCGTGCTCATCCGACGACGGTAAGTACAAGACCCGCGCCGGTGTCGATTGGTCAGGATCCGGTCAGGTGCTCGGCCAGGGTCTCGCTGATCCGGCGCAGCTGGTCGACCTGGGCGGGGCTCAACGCGTCGAACAGGTGTCGGCGTACCCCTTCGACGTGGCCGGGCGCGGCGGCCGCGAGGGTGGCGAAACCCTCGTCGGTGAGCAGCGCGATCTGCCCGCGTCGGTCGGTGGGGCAGTCCTCGCGGCGCACCCAGCCGGCGGCCTCCAGCCGGGCCACGGCGTGCGAGAGCCGGCTGCGCGAGGACCCCGCGGCCTGGGCCAGCTGGCTCATCCGCAGTTGGCGACCGGGGGCCTCGGAGAGCTGGACCAGGATCTCGTAGTACGCGTGCGGCATGCCCGCGTCGCGTTGCAGCTCGCGGTCGAGAGTGTCCATCAGCACCCGGGAAGCGGTCAGGTACGCGCGCCAGGTGCGTTGCTCGTCGGGGTCCAGCCAGCGGGTCATGACCGCCATCATACCCCCGATGGTTGAATGCTCAACTAAATCGCGCTAGCCTCGGGTCATGGGTATTCATCGGCTCAACCACGCGGTCCTCTACGTCAGTGACCTCGCCCGCAGCGTCGCGTTCTACAGCGACGTGCTGGGCTTCCGCCCGGTGGCGATGACCCCGGACGGCTTCCGGGGCGCCACCTTCCTCCAGGCCCCCGACTCCACCAACGACCACGACCTCGGCCTCTTCGAGATCGGCGCGGGCGCCGGGCGGTCGACCGCTGGTCGGTCCACCGTCGGCCTCTACCACCTCGCCTGGGAGGTGGACACGCTCGACGAGCTGGCCGCCACCGCCGAGCGGCTCGTCGCGGCCGGCGCGCTGGTCGGCACCTCCGACCACGGCACGACCAAGAGCCTCTACGGCAGGGACCCCGACGGTCTGGAGTTCGAGGTGGTCTGGCTGATCCCGGCCAACCTGCTCGACGACACCGCGCTGGCCGCCCGCAAGCAGATCGGTCGGCTCGACCTGGACGCCGAGCGGCAGCGCTACGGCGGGCAGACCCGGGGCGGGGTGGGGATCTCCGTCCCGGCCTGACCGCCCATACGGTAGAACGGACCGATGCCGACCGACCGGACCACTGATTTCCTCCGCGAGCTGCTGGTCCGCCAGTTGACGACCTGGCTGGCCGCGGCCCTGCACCGCTCCCGGCGGGCCACCGTCGCCCTCGCGGGCGTCGACGCGGGCAGCGCGGAGGCGGCACTGCGCCTGGTCGCCGCACACGGCGACCAGGTGCGCGGCCGGCAGGTGACGGTGCTGGTGCTGGCCGACGCCGCCGACGCCGACCTGCCGGCCCGGCTCGGCCCCATCGAGGCGGAGCTGCCCGCCGAGGTCACCGTGCACCTGCTGCCCGGCGACGCGTACCGGCTGCCGGTCGCCGTGAAGGCCGCCGGGGCTGCCGGCGCGCCACTGTTCTCCTTCGTGGACCTGGCCGGCGCGGTGACGCCGAAGGTGCTCGCCGCCGCGACGAACGGCCGGACCGGAGAGCTACTGCTGCACACCACCGACAGTGCCCGAGACGTGCTCGTCTCCGCAGGGTTTCCCCTGGTCGCCGAGGTGGCACCGGTGCTGCCCGGCGGCGAGGCCGCCGGTGTGATCGCGTTCGGCAGCCGCTCCGACCGGAGTCTGGAGGCGATCCGCGACGCGCTCTGGGCGGTCGGCGCGGACCACGGCGTGCGCTACCGCGACCCCCTCGACCCGACCGGCACCACTGTCGACGTGCTCGGCGATCCGGATCTCGAACCGCTGGCTCAGCAGTTGCTGGCCGAGCTGCGCGCGGGCGGGCCACGGCCGGTCACCGAGCTGCGCCGGCACACCCTCACCGCGACCCTCTATCGGGCCGCCGACGCCAACCAGGCGCTCGCCGACCTGCTCGACGCCGGTGACGTGCGCCGCGACCGCGAGTCCGGCCGCCTGGCCGGCGACGAGATCATCAGCCTGACCCGCTGATCCCCAGATCCCCACCCCCACGCGATCTTGCACTTTTTGTCTCGGCATAACGGGTATTCCACGCGAAACGCCAACAGAAACTGCAAGATCGGCGGGGGAGGAGGGCGGGGGCGGGGCGGGCTTGGGGGTTGTGGACGCCGAGCGGGGTGCCGGTGAATCACCGGCACCCCGCTCGACTCCCGGGAGGTTTACGACCGGGACTTGTCCTGCTTCCAGGACAGCGGACCCGGCAGGTCGACGCGGTGCGCACGCGCCTTGGAGTTCCAGGACCAGCGACCGATCTTGATGCTCCACGAGGAGAAGCCGTTCTCGGTGAAGTTCAGGATGATCGGACCGTACTTCTTGCGCTTGCGAAACATGAGGCCCATCGGAGGTCTCCCCTCGTCACCGTTCCCTGCCGTGTCGAGATCGAACATGCCCGAACCGACAACTTTTGAAACCCTCTCGGTGTCCGTCCTGGACGGTGCCCGTCCGACACCGGTATCCCTATCAAACAGATAGGTGTTGCGGAACGGTAAACGCTGCCAGAATGGCTCCGTAACATCGGCGGCGATAGAAGTCTCATCTTCTGGAAGGCCGTTGACCGCTCGATCCGACGCCCGGCAGCATGGGGTCATGTCGCAGCGGGATGAGCTTCTCCTCACCGCTCGTGTGCACATCGACCTGGTCCGGCACGCGAGCGCGCTCTGTTGAGCTGACCGGTTCAGCCGGCTCGGCTCCAGCGCCGCACTCCCACCGCCCGCCCGCTCAACGCGGAGCAGCGTGCGTGCCCGTACGCCCCCATCCGGGCGTCCCCACTCCCATCGTGGACAGATCAGGAGACTCCTCATGTCCCCACCCCGTCATGCCGTTCGGCGTACCCTCGCCACCGCTGCCGCGCTGGTCGTGCTCGCCGCCACCGCCGGATGCGGCGGTGCCGCCACCGCCAGCGGCGACCAGGTCAGCGAGCTGCGCTACCAGGGCTCCGTCGGCCAGGTCACCCTCCCCGAACTCGCCGCCGACCTCGGCTATCTCGGCGACGTCACGCTCACCTGGATCGGCAACGTCACCGGCGGTCCGCAGGACATCCAGGCCACCGCCACCGGGCAGAGCGACTTCGGCGGCGCGTTCAACGGCGCCATCGTCAAGCTCGCCGCCGCCAACGCCCCGATCACCGCGGTGGTCAGCTACTACGGTTCGGACGCACAGACCTTCCAGGGCTACTACGTGCTCGACGGCAGCCCGATCCGCGGGCCCCGCGACCTGATCGGCAAGAAGGTCGGCATGAACACCCTCGGCGCGCACGCCGAGGCCGTGCTCAAGACCTGGCTCGCTCGCGGCGGTCTCACCCCCGCCGAGATCAGGCAGGTCGAGCTGGTCGCGCTGCCACCGGTCAACACCGAGCAGTCGCTGCGACAGCAACAGATCGACGTCGCGGTGCTCGGTGGGGTGATCCGGGACAAGGCGGTCGCCAGTGGCGGCATCCGCACCATCGTCACCGACTACGAACTGCTCGGCGCGTTCAGCGGCGGCACCTACGTCTTCCGCGACGACTTCATCAAGCGCAACCCGGAGACCGTCAGGGCGTTCGTCACCGGGGTCGGCAAGGCCATCGAGTGGGCGCGCACCCAACCCCGGGAGACCGTTGTCGCCCGGATGCGGGACATCATCGGCAAGCGGGGTCGCAACGAGGACCCGTCGCTGGTCGCGTACTGGAAGAGCAGCGGCGTCGCCGGCCGGGGCGGGGTGATCGACGAGCAGGAGTTCGGCACCTGGATCGACTGGCTCGCCGCCGAGGGCGAGCTCAGGGGCGACCGTCCGAAGCCCGCCGACCTCTACACCAACCGGTTCAACCCCTTCGTGGACGGTGGCAGCGCGTGAACACCGACAAGATCCTCTTTGACCGGGTGAGCAAGACCTTCGGCGTCCGCGGCGGCCGGCGTGGCGCGGCCGGCGCGGTCACCGCACTCGACGAGGTCACCCTCGGGGTACGCCCCGGCGAGTTCCTGGTCGTCGTCGGCCCCAGCGGCTGCGGCAAGTCCACCCTGCTCGACCTGCTCGGCGGGCTCACCGAACCCACTGGTGGGCGGGTGCTCGTCGACGGCCGGCCGGTCACCGGCCCCGGCCTGGACCGGGGCATCGTCTTCCAGCAGTACGCGCTGCTGCCCTGGCGCACCGCCGCCGGCAACGTCGCGTTCGGTCTCGAAGCCAAGGGGGTGCCCCGGGGCGAACGGGCCGCCCTGATCGAGCATCACCTCGACCTGGTGGGCCTGCGCGGGTTCGCCGACCGCTACCCGCACGAGCTGTCCGGCGGGATGAAGCAGCGGGTGGCCATCGCCCGCAGCCTCGCGTACGACCCGGACGTGCTGCTGATGGACGAGCCGTTCGCCGCCCTGGACGCGCAGACCCGCGACTCGTTGCAGGACGAGCTGGTGCGGATCTGGGCCCGCACCGGCAAGACCGTCGTGTTCATCACCCACGGCATCGACGAGGCCGTCTACCTGGGACAGCGGGTGGCGGTGCTGACGTCCCGGCCCGGTCGGCTCAAACAGGTCATCGACATCGACCTCGGCGACCGGGACGCGGCCGAGGACGTCCGCTCCACCGACGCGTTCCGCCACCACCGGCACCAGATCTGGACCCTGCTGCGCGACGAGGTGCGCGCCGCCCAGGCCGCCGAAGGCGCCACCGGCAGCCGCACCGCCCACCCCGGAGCAGGTGGTGGTCGTACTTCCGTCGTCGCCGGAGCCGACGCGCGGCGCGCGGCGCCGGCGGCGGCCCACACCGAGGAGGCCCGCGTTGGTTGACATCGCCGAACGTCCCACCCGGCTGGCGGCCCCGACGACCGCGCCCGACGCGGTGGCCGCCCCCGGATCCGGTGCCCGCGGCCCCGCCGGCCGGCTGCTCGGCCTCGGCGGCAGGGTGCTGCACCGCGGTGTCGCGATCGTCGCGCTGGCCGCGATCTGGGAGAGCGCGCCGCGGCTCGGGCTGGTGGACCGGGTCTTCCTGCCCCCGCTGTCGGAGGTGCTGGTGGCCTGGTGGGAGTTGCTGCGCAGCGGGCAGCTCGCCGAGCACGTGGGCGCGAGCCTGACCCGGTCGCTGGCCGGGCTCGGCCTGGCGGTGCTCACCGCCATCCCGCTCGGGTTGCTGATCGGCTGGTACCGGCCGCTCGCCGAGCTGCTCAGCCCGCTGCTGGAGGTGTTCCGCAACACCGCGGCGCTGGCCCTGCTGCCGGTGTTCGTGCTCATCCTCGGCCTGGGGGAGACCTCCAAGATCGCCCTGGTGCTGTACGCGTGCTCCTGGCCGATCCTGCTCAACACCATCGCCGGGGTGAAGGGCGTCGACCCGCTGCTGATCCGGTCGGCCCGCTCGATGGGGCTCAACCACCTGCGGCTGTTCCAGAAGGTGATCCTGCCGGCCGCGGTGCCGACCATCTTCACCGGCGTCCGACTGGCCGGGGCGTACTCGATCCTGGTGCTGGTCGCGGCCGAGATGGTCGGCGCGAAGGCGGGGCTCGGCTACCTCATCAACTACGCGCAGTACAACTTCGCGATCGCCGACATGTACTCGGGGATCATCACGATCTCCGCCATCGGTCTGGTCGTCAACCAACTCCTCGTCGCCCTCGAACGTCGCTTCTCCACCTGGCGCGTCGACGTCACTGCCGGATAGGACGGACACCAATGACCCGCACCCTGCACCTCAACGCGTTCCTGATGGGCGTCGGCCACCACGAGGCGGCCTGGCGGCACCCCCGCACCGACCCGCGTCGGGTCACCGACGTGCGGCACTTCCAGGAGCTGGCCCGGATCGCCGAACGCGGCACCCTCGACTCGCTCTTCCTCGCCGACGGTCTCTCGGTCGGGCCGAACCCCCGCCACAACATCCAGGCCGTCTTCGAGCCGCTGACCCTGCTCGCGTCGCTCGCCGCGGTGACCGAACACATCGGCCTCATCGCCACGGTCTCCACCACCTACAACGAGCCGTTCCACACCGCCCGCAAGTTCGCCTCGCTGGATCACCTCAGCGGCGGCCGGGCCGGCTGGAACATCGTCACCTCCGCCCAGGAGCGGGAGGCGGTCAACTTCAACCGGGACAGCCACCCCGCGCACGCCGACCGGTACCGGCGGGCCGCCGAGTTCGTCGACGTGGCGATCAAGCTCTGGGACAGCTGGGAGGACGACGCGCTGGTCTTCGACACCACGGCCGGGGTGTTCGCCGACACCGACCGGGTGCACGAGGTGGCGCACCGGGGGCCGGAGTTCCAGGTCCGTGGCCCGCTCAACATCCCCCGCCCGCCGCAGGGCCGGCCGCTGCTGGTGCAGGCCGGGTCGTCGCCGGACGGCATCGCCTTCGCCGCCCGCTACGCCGAGGCGGTCTTCACCGCCCAGCAGACCCTCGCCGACGGGCAGGGTTTCTACGCCGAGCTGCGCCGGCAGGTCACCGCCGCCGGCCGGGACCCGGACCTGGTGAAGATCCTGCCCGGCATCGCGCCGGTGATCGGCGGCACCGAGGCCGAGGCGCGGGCGCTCGCCGCCGAGCTGGAGGAGCTGATCGTCCCCGAGTACGCCCTCGCGCAGCTCTCCGGGATGCTCGGCATCGACCTGACCGGCCTGCCGCTGGACGGGCCGCTGCCGGAGCTGCCGGACTCCGGCACCGTGCAGGCCCACCAGAGCCGCTACCAACTCGTCACCGACCTGGCCCGCCGGGAGAAGCTCACCGTCCGGCAGCTGATCGGCCGGCTCGGTGGCGGTCGGGGTCACCGGGTCGTCGCCGGCACACCGGAGCAGATCGCCGACCAGATCGAGCTGTGGTTCACCCGGGGCGCCGCCGACGGGTTCAACATCATGCCGCCGCACCTGCCCGGCGGGCTCGCCGACTTCGTCGACCACGTGGTGCCGGTGCTGCGCTCCCGAGGGCTGTTCCGCACCGAGTACACCGGTCGGACGCTGCGCGAGCACTACGGGCTGCCCCGACCGGCCAGCGCGTACGCCGCGTCCGCCCTGGTGTCGGCGTGACCACCGTGGAGCGACCCTCGGCGGGCACCGTCGAGCTGCGACCGGTCAACGGGGACCTGTTCCGCGCGCTGCTGCGCCGGCAGGCCACCAGCGTCACGGTGGTCACCGCCGTCGCCCGCGGCACCGAGCCGGCCTGCCTGGGTGGGATCGGCGCGCCGATCCGGGCGGGGTTCACCGCCACCTCGTTCACGTCGGTGTCGCTGGACCCGCCGCTCGTCTCGTTCTGCCTCGGGACGGCGTCGTCGAGTTGGCCGGTGGTGGCCCGCGCCGAGCACGTCGCCGTGCACCTGCTCGCGGCCGGGCAGCGGGAGGCCGCCACGGTCTTCGCCACCAGCGGCATCGACCGGTTCGCCGCGTACCCGCACTGGACGTCGGGACCGTTCGGGGTTCCGCTGCTCGGCGGCGTGCTGGCCCGGCTGCTCTGCCGGGTGGTGCACCGGGTTCCGGCCGGCGACCACTCGCTGGTGATCGCCGAGCCGCTGGCGCTCGGCGACGGCGGCGACGGCGCGCCGCTGGTGCACCACCGGGGTGGCTACACCACCGCCGGTTCGCCGACGTGACGGCACCGACCGCACCGGACCTGCTCGCGCTGGACCGGGCCGCCCAGGACCTGCTGTTCCGGGCGGCCCGCACGGCGAACACGTTCACCGACGAGCCGGTCACCGACGCCCAGGTCGCGGCGATCCACGACCTGATCCGGTACGGGCCGACCGCGTACAACGGCCAGCCGCTGCGGGTGCTGCTGCTGCGCTCGCCGGATTCCCGGGCCCGGCTGCTGCCGCACCTGTCCAGTGGCAACCGGGTCGCGACGGCCCGCGCCCCGCTGACCGCGATCCTCGCCGCCGACGTGGAGTTCCACCGGCGGCTGCCCGAGCTGTACCCGCACCGCCCGCAGGCCCGGGACTGGCTGGCGGACCGGGCGGCCCGGGTGGAGCAGGCCCGGTTCAACGCCACCCTGCAGATCGGTTATCTGATCGTCGGTGTCCGCGCGGCGGGGCTCGCCGCCGGCCCGATGGCGGGCTTCGACGTCGCGGGCGTGCAGCGGGAGTTCTTCCCCGACGGTCGGCACGAGGTGTTGCTGCTGCTCAACCTCGGGCACCCCAGTGTCGGGGACTCGCCCGACCGCCTGCCCCGGCTGGACACCGGGGAGGTGATCCGCACCCTCGACGACTGAGCGGAAGAACCACCCGCCCCCGGTGCCGGCGCCACGCCGGCACCGGGGGCGGGTGGTTCGTGGGTCAGGACCCCTTGACCCAGTCCACGGTGAAGCGGGCGAAGAAGATCCCGCCGGTGTTGCCCACCTCGTACAGGTTGCCGACCGTGCCGTCGTTCAGCACCGCCATCGTGGAGTAGCCCGCCCCGCCCGGCTTGACCAGCGCTCGGGCGGGCCAGCTGGCGCCGTCGTCGGTGGAAAGCCGGACGGTGAGGTCGTTGCGCGCGGCCGGGGCCGCGTTGTTGCTGAACAGGGCGGTGCGGGTACGCACCGGTGCGCCGTTCGCGCCCACCTCCGACGGGCGCAGGTAGGAGATCTCGTCGGCGTTGCAGAGCGGGTCGGTCAGCAGGGCGCTGGCGGTGGCCGGGCCGAACGTCACAGCGCCGTCGGTGGACGTGGAGTAGAACCGGCTACGGGTGCTGTTGTGCCGCATGTTCTGCACGATCGCCCCGGTGCCGCGCTCGACCGCCTTGCTCTCGTTGATGTTCCCGCCGGCGGGTCCGCCGCGTCGCCACGTCACGCCGTTGTCGTCGCTGTAGACGTTGGCGGTCTGGGTGAGACCCGCCCCGTCCCGGTAGACGAACGGCTGGATCAGGCGGCCCGTGCTGGTCTGGATGCCGTGCCCGGAGGAGAAGAACGCCTGCTGCCAGCTCGCGACCTTGATCGTCGGGTTCAGCTCGACCGGGGCGCTCCAGGTGGCGCCGTTGTCCCGGCTGGTGATGTATTGCAGGTGCAGGCTGTTCGGGTCGTTGGCCGTGTTGAGGCCGGACGAGCCGGACCAGAAGCTGATGCCCGGCCGGGGGGAGTACGTGAAGAAGCAGTAGACGGTGCCGGTCCGGCGGTCCACCAGCAGGCTCGGGTCGCCCGCTCCCTCGCTGGTGGTGGCGGGCGCGTGGATGACGCGCGGCTGGTCGAAGGTCCGGCCGCCGTCGGTGCTGCGGGTCATCGCGATCTGGATGTTGTTGGTGCCGCCGCCGAGGTCGTACGAGCCGTTGATCCGGGCGTCGGCGACGGCGATGACGGTGCCGTTGTTGGTGACGGCCATGCCCGGGATGCGGACCGAGGCCGAGGTGCCGTCGTAGCGGCCGTTCGGGCCGTTGAGGTTGCGGATGACGCTCTGGGTGGTCAGCACCGCAGTGGTGTTCATCTGCGGGGTGCCGGCGCTCAGGCCGCACCCGGCGGTGCCCCGCAGTGTGGTGTCGAAACCGGGGGCGGTGACCCGCAGGGTGTACGCGGTGCCGGCGCCGACGGTCCAGTAGTGCAGGTAGTTGCCGCCGGCGGCGATGGTGCGGGTCCACGGGGACCCGGTGCGACCGGGCCAGGTGACGGTGAAGTCCCGGGCCGTCGTGGTGCGGTTCTCCAGCGCGAGCTGGAGTCGCCCGGCGGTGCAGTCGTAGCTGGTGAGCGCGGACATGCCGGTGCCGCAGTGGAAGATGCCGGCGGAGGTGTCGTCCAGGCCGGTCGGGGTGGTGGTCCGCAGGGTGTACGCGGTGCCGGCCGGGAGGGTCCAGTACAGCTCGCTGCTGCTGCTGCCGGCGGCGACTGTCCGGGTCCAGGGGGAGTTGGTGCGGCCCGGCCAGGTGACGGTGAAGGTCTGCGCGGTGGTGCTGCCGTTGGTGAGCCGGAGGTTGAGCCGGCCGGTCGTGCAGTCGGCGCTGGCGGTCGCGCTCACGCCGGCGGGGGCGGCGTGGGCTGGCGTGGCGGGCAGGATCGCGGCCACGCCGAGGACGGCGGCCACGACCGCGATCACTCGGCGCGGTAGTGCTCGGACAGGAGACACAGGACTCCTTCGGGGGACGGGGGTGTGGGCGGGGGAAGACAAGGCATAAGACGTCGGATATCTGATGTCGGGACGCTAGCCGGACGCCGCACCGGTCGTCAATAGATCGACGTGGGGCGGCGGGCGCCGACCTGTTCGTCCGTCGTGGACGGTGCGGTCAGGACGTTCCGCTGATCGAAGATGCCGGATAGGGCTCGGATATTTACATCATGTTGCGTCGTCTGGCAGGCTCGACTGCATCGACCACCTTCGTCATCTCGGCGATCGGGCCCGTCCCCGGCCCGCGACCGCCGCCGGCGACGCCTGTCCGAAGGAGACCCCATGGAACGGCGCCAACTCCTCACCATCGGCGTGCTCAGTCCGTTCGCGGCGATGCTGGCGTCGGGCGGCCCGGCCAGCGCCGCGGCGGCGCAGACCTTCGGGTTCTCCGCCGACGGCAGCAACTTCCTGCTCGACGGCCAGCCGTTCCAGATCCGCAGCGGCGAGATGCACCCGGCCCGCATCCCGGTGCAGTACTGGCGGCACCGGATCCAGATGGCCAAGGCGATGGGCATGAACACGATCGCCATCTACGTGATGTGGAACCACATCGAGGAGCGGCAGGGCGTCTTCGACTTCAGCACCGATCGGCGGGACATCGCCGGCTTCATCCGGCTGTGTCAGGCCGAGGGCATGTACGTGCTGCTGCGACCCGGCCCGTACGTCTGCGCCGAGTGGGACCTCGGCGGGCTACCGCCGTACCTGCTGCGCAACCCGACCATCAAACTGCGGGTCCGCACCGCCGCCGACCCGAACTACATGGCTGCCGTCACGCGCTACATCAACGCGCTGGCCGCGCTGGTCAAGCCGCTCATGGTGGCCAACGGCGGGCCGATCCTGATGGTCCAGATCGAGAACGAGTACGGGTCGTACGGCAGCGACACGACGTACCTGGAGGAGCTGCGGCAGCTGTGGCTGCGCGCCGGGATCAACGGGCCGTTCTACACCGAGGACGGCCTGGGTCAGGTGCAGGGCAACCGCACCGTGGTCACCGGCGGCGCGGTCGCGCTCAGCGGGGGTGACGCCGCGGCCATCGCCGCCGCCCGCCAGTCCTTCCCGACAGTTCCGGCGATGTCCGGTGAGCTGTACACCGGCTGGTTGACCCACTGGGCCGACGGTGGCTTCGCCGGATCGAACACCGACATCTCCACCCAGTTGCGGGGTCTGATGGCCGGCCGCCTGTCGTTCAACCTCTACATGATCCACGGTGGGACGAACTTCGGGTACTGGGCCGGCGCGAACGCCGCCAACGACGGCTCCGGCTACCAGGCGGACATCACCACCTACGACTACGGCGCGCCGATCACCGAACAGGGCGGCCCGTCGCGGCTGTACCCGGCCTACCGGGAGATCATCGGCACCGCCCTCGGGGTGACGCTGCCGGCCGTCCCGGCGCCGATCCCCACCATCGTGCGGACCGGCGCCCAGGCGGTGCTGCCGGCCCCGTACGCCTCGCTGTGGGACAACCTGCCGGCCGCGTTGCCGACCCAGACGAACCCGCAACCGATGGAGATGTACGGCCAGAACTCCGGCTTCATGCTCTACCGCCGGGTCCTTCCCGGCTACACCCGGGCCACGCTTGACGTCAGGTCGGTGCGCGACTACGCGACGGTGTTCCTCGACGGCGTCTACCAGGGCGCCATGTCCCGGAGCAACCTGCCGGCGACCTACACGACGCCGCTCGGCGTGACGGTGCGCGACGCGCCGCTGGCGCTGAAGACCTCGGCGAGCGGCAGCCCCACGCTCGACATCCTGGTCGAGGGCATGGGCCGCAACAACTTCGGCCAGGCGCTGGTCGACCGCAAGGGCATCACCGAGCGGGTGTCGCTTGTCGACGCGGGCACCCTGACCGGCACGTTGACCAACTGGCAGACCCACCTGCTGCCCGTCGACGAGACGTTCGTGGCCGGTCTGCGTCCGGTGATCACCAACGCCGCGCGGCCCGGCATCTTCTTCAAGGCCACCGTCAACCTCACCCAGACCGGCGACGCGTACCTGGACATGTCCCGGTGGACCAAGGGCGTGGTCTGGGTCAACGGGCGCAACCTGGGCCGCTACTGGAAGGTGGGGCCGCAGCAGCGGCTCTACTGCCCGGCGCCGTGGCTGCGGGTCGGCGCCAACGAGATTGTGGTCTTCGACCTGCACCAGACGCAGGCCCAGCCGATCCCCTTCGAGGCCACCCTGAGCGGCCAGTCGGGCGCCGTTCGCCACACGGTGGTCAACCGGGCCAGCGGCAAGGCCCTCGACGTGCCGGACCTGTCCGGGGCCACCGGCGTGCAGTTGATCCAGTGGACCCCCAACGGCGGCGCCAACCAGGCGTGGTTGATGGCCGGCGCGGTGGGTGGCGTCACCACGATGACCAGCGTCAGTTCGGGTCTGCTGGCTGACGTCGAGGCCAGCTCCACGGCGGAGGGGGCGCGGGTCATCCAGTGGACCGCGACCGGCGGTGGTAACCAGCAGTGGCGGGTCGTCGCGGCGTCCGGCGACTTCGTGAAGCTGGTCAACGTGCAGACCGGCAAGGTCCTGGCCGTGGCCGGTGGGGCGAGCACCAACGGGGCCGTGATCGTGCAGCAGGCCGACACCGGCAGCGCCTCCCAGCACTGGCGACTCACCCCGGCGTGACGCCCCTCGGCCACGTGCGGTACGGGCTTTGCATCACAGATGCAAAGATGGCCGCATGGGTGGGCGGAGCGACCGGAGTGAGACGTGAACCAGCGCGAGCGGTGGCACCGGCTCCTGGAGATGGTCGCCGTCGAGGGCCAACTCGACATCGAGGCCACCGCCCGCGAGCTGAGCGTGAGCACGGCGACCATCCGTCGTGACTTCGACGAGTTGGCCACCCAGCAGTTGGTGACCCGTACCCGCGGCGGCGTGGTCGTCACCAACGTCTCCTACGACCTGCCGCTGCGCTACAAGGCGGTGCGGCAGGCATCGGAGAAGCAGCGGATCGCCGCGGCCGCCCTCGCGCTGATCCCACCGGGCAGCACCGTCGGGCTCAACGGTGGCACCACGACGACCGAGGTGGCCCGGGCGCTCGCGCTGCGTACCGACGCGAGCGGGCAGCTGTCGGCGGCCACTGTGGTGACCAACGCGCTGAACATCGCCCACGAGCTCATCGTGCGTCCGCACATCCGGGTGGTGCTCACCGGTGGGACGGCCCGCCCCCAGTCCTACGAGCTGGTCGGTCGTATCGCGGAGACGATGCTCGCGTCCGTGGCGCTGGACGTCGTCGTGCTGGGGGTGGACGCGATCGACCACCAGCACGGCGCCAGCGCCCACAACGACGGCGAGGCCGCGGTCAACCACGTCATGGTGACCAGCGCGGCGCGGACGATCGTCGTCGCGGACGCCTCGAAGCTGGGCCGCCGGAGCTTCAACCGGATCTGCCCGTTGGGCGACATCGACACTCTGGTCACCGACCGGGCGGCGGACCCGCAGCAGGTGAGCCTCGTCGAGCAGGCCGGTGTCACGGTGCTCCAGGTCTGACGGGGCTCCTGGCAAAGATGTAACTCGATGCAAAATCGCGGCCTACTTATTGCATCTTGAGTCAAGCAGGTGCAGCATTCCATCTCATCGGTCTTCGTGAATGTTGCCCCTCACCACACCGGGAGAAAACGATGATCTGGTCATCGCTGCCCGCGCACACCCGCCGCGCCGCCATCGTGGTCCTCATCCTGCTCGCCGCGATGCTGCACGCCGTACCCGCCCGCGCGGGCACACCGGGAAGCGCGACCGGCCTCACCCGGGCCGGGAACACGTACACCATCGCCACCAGCACGGCCGCCCGCATCCGGCTCACACTGGCCCGCGCGGACATCTTCCGCGTCTGGGTCGCGCCCAACGGCACCTTCACCGAACCGGCGGCGAACGAGATCACCGTGCGGACCGACTTCGGTGCGGTCGCCAGCACCGCGACCGACGAGGGCACCGCCTTCCGCATCGCCACCTCGGCGGTGGTCATCCGGATCACCAAGAGCCCTCTGACGATGCAGGTCCAGCGCCCCGACGGGCGGCTCATCTGGCGGGAGGCGCAACCGCTCGACTGGACCGCCGGCCGCACCACCCAACGGCTGGCCCGCGCCACCGACGAGCAGTTCTACGGCACCGGCCTGCGCCTGGGGGAGTGGGCGTTGCGCGACAAGACGGTGCCGATCGCCGTGGACAACCAGTGGCGGGAGAACACCAACGCCAGTCCGGCCCCCTTCTACCTGTCCACCAACGGCTACGGCGTCCTGCGCAACACGTGGGCACCCGGCTCGTACGGCTTCACCGCACCGGTGACCACCACCCACAACGAGGAACGGTTCGACGCCTACTACTTCGTGGGCGACTCGCTCAAGGGGGTGCTCGGCGCGTACACCGACGTGACCGGCAAGCCGTTCCTGAGCCCGATGTGGGGCCTCGAACTCGGCAACGCCGACTGCTTCAACGCGTCCAACCCCGCCTACCAGGGCGACCACAACCGGGCCGGGCACCAGCGGACCCCCGACGTGCTGTCGTACGCGCGGGAGGCCCGCGCCAAGGACATGCCGTCCGGCTGGTTCCTGCCCAACGACGGGTACGGCTGCGGCTACACGGATCTGCCCGCCACCGTCGCCGGGGCCAAGGCGCTCGGTTTCCAGACCGGCCTGTGGACCTCCAGCGGTCTGTCGTCGATCGACTACGAGGTCGGCACCGCCGGCACCCGTGGCGTGAAGACCGACGTCGCCTGGGTCGGCGGCGGCTACCAGAACGCGTTCCGTGGTGTTCAGCAGGCGGTGGACGGCATCGAGCGCAACTCCGACGCGCGTCGCTACGTCTGGACGGTCGACGGGTGGGCCGGCACCCAGCGCAACGCAGTGGTCTGGACCGGTGACACGTACGGGCGGTGGGACGACATGCGGTGGACGGTGCCGGCGGTCGCGGGCGCCGGGCTGTCCGGCTTCAACTACGCCACCGGTGACGTCGACGGGATCTTCGGGGGCAGCCCGAACACCTACGTGCGGGACCTGCAGTGGAAGTCGTTCACGCCGGCGTTCATGACGATGTCCGGTTGGGGGGTGACCAACCCGGCGGCCGGCTACCAGGACAAGCAGCCCTGGCGGTACGCCGAGCCGTACCTGTCGATCAACCGCCGGTACCTCCAGCTCAAGATGCGGCTGATGCCGTACCACTACACGATGAGCCGGGTGGCCAGCGTGACCGGCGTACCGGCGACCCGGGCCCTGGTGCTCGAATATCCCAACGACCCGGTCGCCCGGGGCAACGCCACGTCGGGGCAGTTCATGGCGGGCGACGCGTTCCTGGTGGCGCCGGTGGTCTCCGACACCGAGCTGCGCGACGGCATCTACCTGCCGGCCGGCACCTGGACCGACTACTGGACCGGCCGGGTCTACCAGGGCCCGCTCACACTGAACGGGTACGCCGCGCCGCTCGACCGGCTGCCCCTGTTCGTCAAGGGCGGTTCCATCGTGCCGATGTGGCCGCAGATGAACCACACGGGTGAGAAGCCGGTCTCCACGCTCACCTACGACCTGTATCCGCGCGGTTCGTCGAGCTTCACCCTCTACGAGGACGACGGTATCACCCGCGCCTACCAGAGCGGCGCCTACGCCACCCAGCAGGTCAGCATGACGGCACCGACGTCCGGCACCGGGACGGTCACCGTGGACGTGGGCGCCTCCGTCGGCACGTACGCCGGCAAGCCGTCGTCGCGCTCCTACGAGTTCACCGCGCACCTGGCGGCCGCTCCCCGCGCCGTCACCGTCGCCGGCCAGACCCTGCCGTCGCTCGCCACCCGCGCCGCGTACGACTCGGCGAGCAGCGGCTGGTTCTACGCCGACGGCGTGCTGCGGATCAAGGCCGGGTCGCGGAGCGCGGCGTTCCAGACCCGGATCGACGGCGCGGTGCTGCCGGTCGCCGACACCAGCACGACACCGTCGCCGATCCCGCGCGACAACTGGCGACTCGTGTACGCCGACAGCGAGGAGACCAGCGCGGAGAACGGCGCGGCCACGAACGCCTTCGACGGCAGCACGTCCACGTTCTGGCACAGCGCCTGGTCGACAACTGCCGCGCCCCTGCCGCACGAGATCCAGCTCGACCTGGGCGCCACGTACCAGGTCGACGGGCTGCGGTACCTGCCCCGGCAGGACGGGGGAGTCAACGGCCGGATCGGCCGCTACGAGGTGTACGTGTCGGACAGCCCGAGCAACTGGGGCACGCCGGTGGCCTCGGGAACCCTCGCCGACACGGCGACGCAGAAGGTGGTGCCGTTCACCGCCGCGCGCAGCGGCCGGTACCTGCGCCTGCGGGCACTGAGCGAGGCCGGTGACCGGGGGCCGTGGACCACGGTGGCCGACCTGACCGTCACCGGCAGAGCTGTGGCGTCGGCGTCGGGGAGTTGACGCGTACACCTGTGGAAGCGAGACGCCGCGGGCTGCTGGAGCAGCCCGCGGCGTCCTGCGACGACGGTCCTAGGAGAGGGACCACTGTTGGCGGGTCGCGCCGGTGGCGGTGCGCTGGACGACGTCCGCCCCGTTGTCGGTGATCGTCCCGTCGAGGTCGAGCACCCGGCCGCTGTTGCGGTTCGTGATGGTGACGTGGGTGCCGACGCGCGTGATCCGCCACTGCTGGTTGGCCGCACCCGTGTACGTCCACTGGATCACGTCGGCGCCGTCCGCCGTCGAGCTGCCGGCCACGTCCAGGGCGCGGCCACTGCGGCGGTTGACGATGCGGTGGTACCCGTTGCCGAGCGGAACGATCGACCACTTCTGATGCACACCACCGTTGTCGGCCCACTGCACGGCGTCGCCGCCGTCACCCGGTGCGGCGACCGCGACCTCGATGACCTTCCCGCTGGCCCGGTTCGTGAGCGTGTAGCTCGCGGTCGGGTCGAACGAGCCGTTCAGGGCGTCGAGTTCCTTCAGGCTGAACCGGACGGTCATGATGTACGGGTAGCTGGTGTCGGCCGGGTCGAAGTATCCGTAGGACGTGAGCACGAACGTCCCGTCGGGCAGCACCACGTTGCCGGCGTAACCGGTGTCGCCGCTCTTGACCGAGGGCGTGAAGTCCTCCAGCAACCGCACCCGGTACTGCCCCTCCCGGGAGTTGACCAGGTCGTCGTACGTGCCGACCCAGGCCACCCAGTCGCCGGCCACCCACGCGCCGGTGTTGCTCACGCTGTTGCGGATGATGTCGCGGAAGGTGATGACGAGCCGACCGGACGCCGGGTCGTACGTGGCGGCGTGCCGTTCGCCCATCAGGGCGCCCTGCATCTCGCGCGGTTCGGTCCAGGTGTTCCCCTCGTCGTTCGAGAACGCGACCATGGCGTTGGTGCGCTTGTGCTGTGCCCGGGCGAGCATCGCGAGCTGGCGACCGTCCGGCGAGCGGATGATCTCGATCTCGCAGAGGCCGGCGTACTTCTCGATGGTGTTGTGCGCGGCGAGCAGCCGGGTCGGCGTGCTCCAGACGGCGTTGCCGGCGGCGTCGAAGGTCAGGTACGTCTTCCAGTTGTTGTAGCCACCGTCGTGGAAGACGCCCAGGTACCGGAAGTCCCACGACCCGTCGGCCTTCTTCAGCCGGACCAGCGTGGCGTGCGCGACGTACCCGGCGAAGCCGGCGTCGGCGAAGTGGTGGGTGAACTCCGACCAGGACCGGCCGCTGTCGTCGGAGTACGCGGTCTTGAACCCGCCCGGACTCGCTGGAAGGCCGCTGACCAGCAGGAGTCGGGTCGCCCCGTTCGGCTTGACCACCTTGTAGAGGGTGGGTGTCTCCTTGCTGGTGGCCCAGCTCGCCGGGGTGGGGAGTCGACCGCTCCAGGTGCGCCCACCGTCGTCGCTGCGCTTCAGGATGATCTGGCCGGTGCCGTGGCCCATGGGGTAGACGGCGAACATCGTGCGGCCGTCGTCGAGCAGGACGGTGTCGGGGTGCCCGAGGTACTGCCCGGCCTGGCGGTCGGTGAGCACCTGACGGCGCGCGTCGTCCTTGAGGTCCAGGAACGGGATCGTGTAGTCGATGCGCATGCTCAGGTCGCTGATCTCGCCCGCCGTCAGCGGGGTTCCGTACACCCGCACGTAGTCCAGGTCACCGCTGTAGTGCCACTGAGCTCCCTGGGCGTCGACGTTGCGGCCGATCCACATGCCGTTCAGGTCCCGGACGTTCGCGAAGAACCGGGTGGAGGGGTGCGTGGCGCGAAGCACCCCGTCGACGTGCAGGCGGGTGCCCTCGGTGCCGACGGTCAGGATGGCGGTGTGCCAGACGCCGTCGTTGTAGGGACCGCCGGTGGCGGTCATCTGGGTGGCGTACGCCCCGTTCTCGCGGTTCTCGAAGTACACCGAGCCGCCGTTGAGGGAGAACGACAGGTTGCTGGAGTCGTCGGCGGTGTGCGAGGCGCTGAAGAAGCTCTTCGCGACGGCGGTGCTGGTGGACCGGAACCGGACGGCGATCGCCCCCTGGGTCAGGTTCGCCACCCTCGACAGGTCGGCCGATTTGTCGAGGAAGGTGCTGCTGCCGTTGAACGCCTGGTTGACCGGGTAGTTCACCGTCGCGGTGGGCGCGGCGTGCCCGGCGGTCGCCGGCACCAACAGGCTGAGCAGGAGCAGCAGGGCGACGGTCGCGGCGGTGCCCGCCCGGGCCGCCGTCCACCGGCCGTTCATCGGGTGATGGTCCATTGCTGTTCGGTACCTCCGCGGTAGGTGGACTGGACGACGGCGGCGCCGTCGGTGGTGGCGGCGTTGGCGACGGTGAGCGCCTTGCCGGAACTCCGGTTGATGATCTTGTAATTGGTGCCGACCGGAATGACGCTCCACAGCTGGTTCGCACCGCCGTGGTACGTCCACTGCACGACGTTCGCCCCGTCGGCGGTGGAGGAGCCGGGCACGTCCAGCACCTTGCCGCTGCTGCGGTTGACGATGCGGTGGTAGCCGCCGCCGGCCTCGACGAGCGTCCAGCGCTGATGTGCCGCGCCGTTGCCCGACCACTGGATGGCGTTCGCGCCGTCCCCGCTGCCCGCCGGCACCTCCAGCACCTTGGCGCTGTTGCGGTTGACCACGCGGTGTTCGGTTGCCGGGTCGAACACCGCGGCCGGGGTCGCCGCCCGGGACACCTCGACCTTGTCCGCCGTGACCGCCGTACCTGACGAACTGGCGTTCCTGCTGTTCAGCACCCGCACCTTGAGGACGTGGGGGCCCTGCGCGAGCTGCCCGCTGGTGAAGACCATCGCCTGGTCCACCCGGGTCGGGGAGTACAGGTCGACGACAGTCTCCGGGCCGCCGTCGATCGAGACGCCCGCCCGGCCGTGGTTCGCCGCCCTGGCGGCGAAGAGCTTGATCTTGTTGCCGGTGAACCGCACCTGGTACGCGCTGTCGAGGGTGCTGCTGTAGTGGTCGTCGCGCTGGAACTGCCTGCTGCCGTTGGCCCCGTAGGACCACGTCCCCGAGTAGCTGAACTGGTTGTCACCGGTCCCCGTGGTGTTGTCGTTGACCTGGACCACGCTCGGCACGCCCGGGGCGTCGCCGATCGCGTCCACCCGGGCGAAGTACGCCTCCACGGTGCTCGACCGGGGGCCGCCCCACAGTCGCTCGGCCAGCACCTCGGTCGGCCGCTTCGCGTACTGGTCGAACCACTCGTCGGTCTGGTGCTCCATCGCGTCCGACCAGCGGGCCATCTGGTAGCCGTTGACCTTCGCGTTCTGGTCCGGCGCCCAGCTCTCGTAGACGTTCTTGGTGTTGACGTAGAGGTTCAGCCCGGGCGTCACGTACAGGGTGCTCTCCGGCACGCCGACGACCGTGTAGCCCAGGTTGTAGAAGTAGTTCAGCGACCCGGTGTACGGGGTGAGGACGATGTTGGTGGCCGGCTTGATGCTGGTCTGCTGGCCGTTCGTCTCCCACCAGTTCCACAACTGCGCCGTCTTGCCGTACGAGCGCACCTTGTCGTTCATCAGGTTCATGAACTCGGTGAAGACGTCACCGGGGTACGGGAAGCCGCGCGCCTGCGCGTAGCTGACCAGCTCGGGGCAGGAGTTCTTGGCGGCGTCGGTCTGGTACTCGTCGCCGCCGATGTGGAAGTAGGGGCCGTCGAACAGTGGGACGAACTCCGACAGCAGGTTCATCACGAACGTCCGGGCGTTCTCCTTGGTGAGGTTCAGCGTCCAGCCGCCCCTCTCACCGCCCGGCCAGGGCGCGTAGTCCATCGACGAGCAGGAGAACCTCATCGTCGGGTCGTAGGTCGTCATCGCCGTGGCGTGGCCCGGCAGGTCGATCTCGGGAACGATCGTGATGTGGTAGCGCTTGGCGACGTCCTGCAACCGGCGCAGGTCGGCCTTGCTGTAGGACTGCGCCGAGGCCAGCCCGGGGTACCGGTCGCTGCGCAGCCGGAAGCCGTTCCACTCGGTGAGGTGCAGGCGCAGCGTGTTCAGGCGTAGCCACGCCATCCGGCGGAGCAGGTTCTCGAGGTGGTCCATCTCGTAGAAGTGCCGGCCGACATCGAGCATCACTCCCCGGTCCCGGTACTGCGGGTAGTCCCGGATGGTGCCCGCCGGCACTGTCGTCCTCGTCGCGCTCTGTTTGATCATTTGCAGCAGGGTCTGGGTGCCGTAGTACACGCCGGCCGCCGCGTTCGCGCGGATCACGATGGTCGAGCCGGCGGTCAGCAGGTAGCCCTGATCCCCGATGCCGGCGTCGGTGCTCGCCAGGGTGAGCAGGATGTCGCCGGTCCCGGGCGTCGCCGACGAGACAACCGGTACGTCGGCGCCGCTGATCGCGCCGAGGTCGACGCGCAGCGCCGTCGCGGCTGGTGACAACTGGGCGGCGTGTGCCGGGTCGAGCAGGATCCGGGACGACGGGGCCAGCGTCCAGACGCCGGTCCCTCCGGTCCACTCCCGGACGCTCGGCGCGACCTGGGGCGTCGGGTTGGCCGCCCGCGCCGCCGACGGGACAGCGAGCCCGACGCCGACCAGCAGGGAGGCGAGGAGGAGAGGGAGAAGCCGCTTGTGGGAGGAGAACACGGTCACGTACCTCCGGTCGTTCAGAGCGGAAGGAGATCCTTGACGTTGCCCTGCAACAGGGGCGCGGTGCCGCTGTTGGACTGTGTGCCGACCAGGTGCACAGGCGCGGCGCCGGAGCAGGTGACGGCGAGGTTGGAGAGCGTGCACCCGGAGAGCAGCCACCGGGTACCGAGTAGGTTCGTGGCGCGGATGTCGCTGTACCAGAGGGTGTTGCCGGTGAAGGTCGGTGGCAGGACGCCGTCGACGACGACGCCGGTGCCCGGGTTGCGCTCGACCCCGCCGATGGGGAAGGACAGGGCGGTGCTCCAGCGCACCGGGACGCCACCGTTGCAGTGGTTGACGGTGTTGCCGGTCAGGCTGCCGTGCCCCCAGTTGTCGCTGGCGAGCGCCCCGTACGGGCTGGTCTGGGCGAACGAGTAGTAGGCGCCGTAGCAGCCGACGACGACGTTGCCGTTGATCGTCCAGTTCCCCGACGAGTTCCAGATCGCGAGTCGGCACGAGGTGAAGCTGTTCGCGGTCAACTGTGAGTACTCACTGCGGTCGGCCAGCGAGACACCGAAGTAGCAGCGGTGGAAGGCGTTGCCGCTGACCTTGAGCCGGTAGCCGAAGTAGTCGTCGGCGGCCGATCCGGTGATCGCCAGTCCGGCGCCGCGCCAGTTCGTGAAGTCGCAGTCCAGGATCCGTACGCCGGTACTGCGGCTGATCCGGACGGCGACGTGCGCGAACTGTGGCGCGGTGCCGACCGGGCTGGACTGGCGTCCGAGGAAGTGGACGCCGCTGATGGTGACGCCGCTGCGGCCCACGATGGACAGCGCGCCGCTCTGGTCGGTGGGGACGGTGACGGTCGCGCCGTTGCCGACGATGAGGCAGCGGTCGGGCAGGGCGACCGGAGCGGTGAGGGTGTACGTGGCGCCGGGCGCGAGCTGCACCTGAGGCGTACGGGCGAGGACGGTGTTCCAGTCGTCGGCGACGCCGAGCACCGGGAGGGACGTCGAGGCGATGGCGGCGTCGGCGCGGCCGGGCGGGACGACGGCGGCGAGGGCACCGGCGGCGCCCGCCAGCGCGACCGCGCGGCGGGGGAGGCGTGTGGTCATTGATGTCCTTCGGACAGCGGGGGAATGTCCTACGTCAGATGTCGGACGAACTTACGAGTGATATCGACCCTCGTCAAGAGAGCCGTTGCCCCGCCCTCGGCCGCCGCTCGGCCTCCGGCTCGGTGGCAGCCCGTGCAAGTTGATGCAAAATTCCTGCCAGGTCGGGACCCCGCGCGCCGGGGCTGCTCGAACGCCGCGACGCTCCCCCGATGCGGTGCCCGCAGGGGCGGTGACGGTGTCGGAGCGCTCAGGACCGACCTTGACGCCGCCGGGGTCAGATCCCTAGGGTCTGCAACATCCTGATTGATTCTGGCATCTGAATGTCACGAAAGATCATGCGTGCTCGTGTGGCTGGCATCTTCTGGAAGAGGCGGACATGAAACGAGATCTGAACGGCGGTCCGCCAGACTCCCGGGCGCGCGGCGACCTGATCATCTCGGTGGCGCTCAATCCGGCCCTCGACGTCACCTACACCGTGCCCGACCTGGTGCCGGACACCTCCCACCGGGTGACGGACGTGGTGTCCCGTGCCGGAGGCAAGGGCCTGAACGTCGCCCGGGTCCTGCGGCAGCTGGGCGTCGAGACGATGGTCCTCGGCCTGGCCGGTGGGGCAGCCGGCGAACGGATCGAGGCCGAGCTGGCGACGGCCGGCGTACCGGCGCGATTCACCCGCCTCGACACGGAGACCCGCCGGACGGTGACCGTCCTCGGGCGAGGCACGGCGACCGTCCTCAACGAACCGGGCCCGCGCGTCACCGTCGCCCAGTGGGAGTCGTTCCGAGAGCAGTTCGCCGAGCGGGTCCGGGCGGCACGGGTGGTGGTGCTCTCCGGCAGCCGGCCACCGGGTGTCCCCGAGACCGCGTACCGCGATCTCGTCACCATCGCCCGGGCCGGCGGGGTCCAGACCATCGTGGACACCGACGGCGCCGCGCTGCGGCACGCGCTGGCCGCCGCGCCGACGCTGGTGAAACCCAACGTCCACGAGGCGGCGGAACTGCTCGGCCGCCCGGTGCGCACCCGCGACGACGCCGTGCGGGTGGCGCACCGGCTCGTCCGGCTCGGCGCTGTCGCCGGAGTCGTGTCCCGTGGCGCGGACGGCTTCGTGGCGGTCAACGGCGGGGCCGCCTACAGCGCCCACGCGCCCGAACGGATGGCCGGCAACCCGACCGGTGCCGGTGACGCCCTCGCGGCCGTGCTCGCGTACGGACTGCTCACCCGCATGCCCTGGCTGGACGTCCTCGCCCGAGGCGCTGCCGTCTCGGCGGCCGCCGTCGCCTGCCGGTGGGCCGGCGAGTACGACGCCGTCGTGGCTTCCCGGCTGTTGCCCGGAACCACCGTCGAACAACTGGAAGAGCCCCGCACCGACAGAGAGCAGGAATCGTGTCGCACGTCGCCGCCGAGATAACCTCCCAGCCCGAGACGTGGCGTCGCGCCGTGGATCTGGTCGCCCGACCGGGCGTGGCGCAGGCACTGCCCCAGCCGGGCGAACGCGTCGCCGTGGTGGGCTGCGGCACCTCGTACTTCATGGCCCAGAGTTTCGCGGCGCTGCGCGAGTCGGCGGGCCAGGGGGAGACCGACGCCTTCGCCGCCTCGGAATTCCCCGCCGGGCGACGCTATGACCGGGTCGTCGCCATCACCCGTTCCGGCACCACCACCGAGGTGATCCGACTCCTTGAGCAACTGCCGCCCGGCAGCCGCTCGACAGTGCTCACCACCGACGCCGACCGGCCGGTGACCCGGCTGGTGAGCGACTGCGTCGTCCTCGACTTCGCCGACGAGCAGTCGGTGGTGCAGACCCGCTTCGCCACGACCGCGCTCGCCCTCTGGCGTGCCGGCCTCGGTGCGGACCTGACCGAGACGATCGACCAGGCGCGGGCCCAGCTCGGCACCCCACTGGACCCGGCCGTGGTCGGTCGGGACCAGTTCACCTTCCTCGGCACCGGCTGGACGGTGGGCGTGGCGCACGAGGCCGCCCTGAAACTGCGCGAGGCGGCACAGATGTGGGCCGAGTCGTACCCGGCGATGGAGTTCCGGCACGGTCCGATCAGCGTGGTGGACCACCGGTCCGTGGTCTGGATCTTCGGGCCGGTGGCACCGGGCCTCCTCGAGGACCTGGCACCCACCGGCGCGATCGTGGTGCACGAGGACATCGACGCCATGGCTCACCTCACGACCGCGCAGCGGCTCGCGGTCGAGCTGGCGGTGCGTCGCGGTCTGCATCCGGATCAGCCCCGGCTGCTCACCCGGTCCGTCGTCCTCACCGCTCCGGTCGCCTGAGGCCGCTGATGACCCTCGTTCCCACCGCCGACCTGGTGGCGGCGGCCCAGGCTGCCGGTACCGGCGTGCTCGCGTTCAACGTGATCACGATCGAGTACGCCCAGGCCATCGCCACCGCGGCGGAGCGGGCCGGCCGACCGGCGATCCTGCAGATCAGTCAGAACGCCGCGCGCTACCACTCCGGTGTGTCGGCCATCGCCGCGGCGACGGCCGAGGTCGCCTGGCTGTCCAGCGCCACCCTGTCGCTGCACCTGGACCACGTCGACGACACAACCCTGCTGGAGCGGGCGCCCGACACCGGCTTCAGCTCGGTGATGGTCGACGCGTCAGCGCTGCCGTACGCCGCCAACGTGGCGGCCACCCGCAAGGCGACCGAGTGGGCGCACGACCACCGGTTGTGGGTGGAGGCCGAACTCGGCTACGTCGGCGGTAAACCGGACGCCCCGGCCAGCGCGCACACCGCCGGGGTCCGCACCGACCCGGCCGAGGCCGCCCGCTACGTCGCCGAGACCGGCGTCGACGCGCTGGCGGTCGCGGTGGGCAGCTCGCACGCGATGGCCGACCGGACCGCCTCGCTGGATCTCGACCTGGTGGCCGCGATCCGCGAGGCCGTACCGGTGCCGTTGGTCCTGCACGGCTCCTCCGGGGTGCCGCTGGAGCAGATCCGCGCCGCTGTCGGTCAGGGCATGGTGAAGATCAATGTTGGTACCGCCCTCAACGTGGCGTTCACCGACGCGGTCCGTGGCGTCCTGCCGCACTCTCGCGACCCGCGCCGATATCTCGCCGCCGGCCGGGACGCGGTGACCGAGACTGTCCAGCGGCTGCTCACGCTGCTGCCCGAGGCGTCGTAGCCGCTGCCCCTCGGGGGACTACCCGGGGAAGGCCGGCGAGGGCTCGGACAGGTTGAGCCGCAGCGCGGCCGCGACGGCGCCCAGGGCACCGCCCTCGTCGCCGAACTGGGCCGGCACGACGTCCAGGCGGCGGGTGTGCCGGGGCATCGCCAGCTCGGCGATCGCCGCGCGGACCGGCTCGAGCACCACCTCGCCGGCGTGGGCCAGGGTGCCGCCGATGGCCACCTTGCCCGGATCCAACTGCACCACCATCCCGGACAGAACGCGACCGAGCATCGTCGCGGCGTGCCGCACCACGTCCCGCGCTGTCGGCTCGCCGGCGAGTGCCCGGGCCACCAGGTCGGCCGGGTCCGCGACTGTCACACCACGGCGGGCGCACTGCTCGATGAGCGCCGACGGACGGATCAGCAGTTCCAGGCAACCGCGACCACCGCACGGACAGGGGTCTCCGTCGGGGTCGACGCTGACGTGGCCGATCTCGCCGGCCGCGCCGTTCGCACCCCGGGCGAGTCGGCCGTCGACGATGAGCCCGCCACCGACGCCGTCACTCCACCGGACGTAGATGGCGTCCCGCACGTCACGGGTCGCTCCCCAGGTGCCCTCGGCCAGCGCGGCGAACCGCGAGTTGTTGTCGGTGACGACGGCGACGCCGTAGCGGTCCTGGATGCGCGTGCTGACCTGCTTCGCGGCCACCGACGGGCTGCGGCCGCCCGCGGGGCGCTCCCGGCCGGCCACCAGGCCGGGCAGCCCGAGGCCGATCGCCTCCAGCGCGCGCAGGTCGATGTCGTGTTCCTGCACGAGGTCGTCGATCAGCTTGATCGCGGCGTTGGCGCGCCGGGCCGGCCCCGCCGCCAGCGTGATGGGGCGGCTGCCCCGGGCCAGGATGTCGTGCCCCAGGGTGGCGACGATGACCGTGATCGTCACCCGACCGAGGTCGATGCCGATGATCCGGCCGGCGGACGGGTTGAGGCTGACGGTCGTGGACGGCCGTCCACGACCCCGCTGGCCGGACAGCGCCGGTTCCCGCTCGACGACCACGCCGCGGGCGATGAGGTCGCCGATGATGTCGAACAGGGTGGTGCGGGACAGCCCGGTCAGCCGGATGAGGTCGGCCCGACTGAGCGGGCCGGCGCTGCGGAGCTGGGCCAGCAGCGCCTCCGTGTGCGCCAGCCGCACACGTTGCATGGCATCCGGACGTTCGATCACGGCACCATCATGACCGACGCCTGCTCCCGGGTGTCGTCGCGGCAACCTACGGCGCGGTGGCCGGCGCCGCCACCGGGGCGGCGCCGGCCCGCGGTCAGCTGGCGCGGACGGTGACGGTCAGCGCCGCCTGGACCGGGGCCAGCCCGGCCGAGCGCACCGACAACGTCCCGGTGTACGTCCCCGCCGAACCGAACGTGCGCCGGGACACGACGGTGAACGCGCTGTTGATCTGCATCGCCGGGATGCTCGGCTCGCGCGTCGCGGTCGGCGTCAACGCCTCCACCCGTCCGTCACTCCAGGTCACGGTGGCCACCAGGTCGGTGCTGCGCAGCCCGGGGGCGGTGACCGTCCAGGTGGCGCCGACCGGTGCGCCGACGACGACGGCGGCGGACCGGCCGATCGCCTGTTTGCGCCATGCCACGTCGGCGGTGGGGAAGAAGTTGACGCCCTCGACTGTCAACCGCCCGCCGGCCACCGACAGCCGGGTGGTGAAGTCGGCGTAGTCGCGCTGCGTCTGCGGCGTCCACCCCACCTCGGCGGTGGCGATCAGGCGCGGGAAGCTGTAGTACTGCGCCTGGCCGATCCGGCGGATGAACTCGCCCCACAGGGCCGACTCGACCCCGAGCACGCTGGTCTCGGCGATGTTCGGGATGAAGGTGCCCGGGTCCCAGTTGTAGTGCCGGTCCAGTCCGCACGGTCCGCCGCAGGCCCACGAGCCGCCGAGCGGTTGGCGGGAATCCTGCTTCTGCGGCACGTACGTGTGGGCGGCGGGGGAGAGGACGACCCGGGCGCCACGGCCGGTCACCGCGTTGCTCACCGCCGTGCGGTCACCGTTCCAGTACTGCACCACGGCGTTGTCGCGGGGCAGCGCCGTGCCGGCGTACTCGTTCCAGCCGACCACCGTCTTGCCGAGCGACGCGACGGTAGCGGTGAAGGCGTCGACCATCGCGGTGTAGTTCGCGTGGCTGGTCACGTGCGCCTCGTCGCCGCCAATGTGCAGGTACGGCCCCGGCGTCATGGCGGCGATCTGGGTCAGCACCTGCGTGACGAACTCGTACGTCGTCGCGCTGGCCGAGTCGAGCGTCGAGTAGCCGACGTTGCCGGTGCCGTTGGCCGGTGCGGTCTGCTGGCCGGGTGCCGGCTTGGGCTGGGCGCCGGCCGTGTTGAGCTGGGGGATGGCGTGCAGTGCCGCGTTGGTGTGCCCCGGCATGTCGATCTCCGGGATGACCGTCATGCCGTTCAGGCCGGCGTAGCGCACGATCTCGGCGTAGTCGGCCCTGGTGTAGAAGCCGGTGACGCCCAGTTCGGTGCCCATCAGTTGACCGCTGTCGTTGTAGGTCATGGCGGTGCGCCCGCTGACCGAGGTGAGCCGGCCGTAGTCGATGCCCGCCGGGTTGCTGGTCGGGTTGTCGATGGCGATCCGCCAGCCCTGGTCGTCGGTCAGGTGCAGGTGCAGACGATTGATCTTGTATTGCGCCGCGCTGTCGATGTACGCCTTGACCTCGTTCATCGGGTAGAAGCTGCGGGCGACGTCGAGCATCATCGCGCGGTGGGCGAAGCGCGGGTAGTCGGAGATCGTCACCGCCGGCACCGTCCACGCGGTGTTCACGACGGTGTCGGACTCCACCCACTGCGGCAGGAGTTGGCGCAGCGTCTGCACCCCGTTGAGCGCGCCGTTGGCCGTGTCGGCGCTGATCCGGACCGTGCCGGTGGTGACGACGAGCCGGTATCCCTCGGCGGCGTGCCCGACCGGACCCTTGCCGGCCCCCACCTCGACGACGATGGGCGCGGGCGCGGTGCTCTGGGTGACCACCGGCAGGGCGTACCCGGTGGCGGGGCGGAGCAGCCCGGCGAGGTAGATGGCGGGCGCGGTGGCCTGCGATCCGACCGCGACGACCGGCGTGTTCGGGTTCAACGTGTACGGCGTGCCGCCGTTCTCGGTGAGCGACACCGGTTTGGGCAGCAGGCCCAGTGAGGGTGCCGGCGGGGGCGCGGTGCTGTCCCAGATCTCGAACTCGGAGATCGAGTAGCCGTAGGCCGCCCACCGTTGGTGCCCCTGCATCCGTACGTAGGACACCGGCTGGGCCGAGTTCACGGCGATGACGTCCGTGCGGGGGCAGGTGTCGCGCTGCAGGCGGGTGACGGTGGTCCAGGCGGTGCCGTCGGTGGAGGTTTGCAGGGAGAAGTCACGGGCGCACGCGTTGGGCCAGGTCAGCACCACGTGGTCGACCCGGGCGGCGGACGCCAGCCGGACCTGGACCCAGTTGTCGTCCTGGTACTTCGACGACCAGCGGGTGTTGCGGTCGCCGTCGTTGACGCGCGTGGCGACGAAGTCGGCGCGGTCGAGTTCGACGCTCGACGCGGTGGCGGTGCCGGTGCGGGCCAGGTTCACCGGCGCGGCCATGGCCGGGCTGGCGGCCGTGAGCGGCGCGAGCAGCGACGCGGCGATCACCAGGGCGAGCTTCGCCGCGGTCAGGCGGCGTCTGGGTCCGGTGGTGTGGGGGGAGCGCGGAATCGACATGGGACTCCTCTGTCCGTCGCCCGGCTCGCCGGGGGACTGGTTGCTCGGGTACGCCGCAGTCTGCTGACGCCGTCCAATTTAGTCAATGCCCCGGACAATAAAACGGCGGCCGGTCCGGTCGTGGCCGGGCGTTGTCAGGTGGCCCGGTCACCCCTAGGCTGCCGGCCAGACATCTGACATCTTATGAACCGCCGCACCGCTCCCAGCTCGGGCTTTTTAGTCCGAAGGGTTGACATGAATAGTGCCGTCGCCAAAGATTCGCTTACCTTCAGCGCCGCCGACCGGAGAGGAGCCCCATGTCCGAGCTGGGCTACGGAGCACCACCGTGGCGATAGACGTGCAACCGTCCCCACCCCGAGGTCCGGAAACCACCACCGCGACGTCGCCGCCGCGCCGCGCCGTACCGCTGCTGGTGTGGAACGTGCTCGCCGTCGTACTGGGCGTCGGCATCTGGACCGTGCTGGCCCGGATCGGGGTCTCGGGCCTTCCCGGGCCGCAGGAGGTCGCCGTCCGCGCCGGTGAGCTGACCATGGACGGCACCCTGCTCGACGACAGCCTGGCCAGCCTGCGCCGGGTGCTCATCGGCTTCGCGCTCGGCAGCGCCCTGGCCATCCCGGTCGGCTTCCTCATGGGCTGGTACCGGACCGCGCGCGGCCTGATCGAGCCCTACGTGCAGTTCTTCCGCACCATCCCGCCGCTGGCCGTCATCCCGCTGGCCATCCTGCTCATGGGCATCGGGGAGACCCCGAAGATCTTCGTCATCTTCCTCGCCGCGTTCCTGTCCTGCGTCGTGTCGACGTTCCAGGGTGTGGTGAGCGTCGACAGCACCATGATCAACGCCGCCCGGGTGCTCGGCGCCAACGACGCCGTGGTGTTCCGCCGGGTCGTCGTCCCCGCGTCCACCCCGTTCATCCTGGTCGGCATGCGCGTCGGCCTCGGCGCGGCGTGGGCGACGCTGGTCGCCGCCGAGTTGATCGCCGCCCAGGAGGGCCTCGGCTACCGGATGCAGCAGGCACAGATCTACTACGACCTGCCGAGCATCTTCGTCGGCCTGATCACCATCGGCGTGCTCGGCCTGCTCATGGATCGGCTCCTGCTCGCCGCCGAGAAGCGCCTCACCGGATGGCAGGAACGCCGATGACCGAGAAGATCTCCTTCCGCGCCACCACCCGCACGTTCGAGGTGGGCGGCAAACCGTTCCACGCGCTGCGCGAGGTCGACCTGGACATCGCCGACCGCGAGTTCGTCACAGTGGTCGGCCCGTCCGGCTGCGGCAAGTCGACCCTGATGAACATCGCCGCCGGCCTGGTCGAGCCCACCAGCGGTGAGGTGCTCGTCGACTCACGACCGGTGCGGGGGCCCAGCCCGGAACGCGGCGTCATCTTCCAGCAGTACGCGCTGTTCCCCTGGCTGACGGTCCGCGAGAACGTCGAGTTCGGTCTCCGGATCGCCAAGGTCGGGCGGGCGCAACGGCGAGCACGGGCGCAGCACTTCATCGACCTGGTGGGTCTCGGCGACTTCGCCGACGCGCTGCCCCGGATGCTCTCCGGTGGCATGCGGCAGCGGTGCGCCATCGCCCGCGCGTACGCCGTCGACCCCGGCGTCCTGCTCATGGACGAACCCTTCGGCGCCCTCGACGCCCTCACCCGGGTGCAGATGCAGGACCAGTTGCTGGACACCTGGGGCACCGAGCGACGCACCGTCATGTTCATCACCCACGACGTCGACGAGGCCGTCTACCTCGCCAACCGGGTCGTCGTCATGGCCGCCCGGCCCGGCCGGGTGCAGGAGGTCATCGACGTCGACCTGCCGTACCCGCGAACCGAAGCGGTCCGTCTCTCCCCGGAATTCTCCCGGATCCGCAATCGGGTCTGGCGCGCCGTCTACCACCAAACCCCCCAGGAAGGTGCATCCCGATGAGCCCTCTCTCCCGTCGCGCCCTGCTGACCGGCATCGTCGGTCTCGGCGCCACTGCGGCCCTCGCCGCCTGCGGCGACGACGACAAGTCCGGATCCAGCGGCTCCGGCACCGAAGAGGTGAAGCTCGGCTACATCGCCGACTTCACCGGCGCGAGCCTGATGGCGATCGCCGACGACAAGAAGCTGTGGGACAAGCACGGGCTCAAGCCGGACCTGAAGGTCTTCACCAACGGCCCCCTGCAGGTGCAGGCGCTCGGCGCCGGAGACCTCGACTTCGGCTACCTGGGCCCGGGTGCGATGTGGCTGCCGGCCTCCGGCAAGGCCCGGGTCATCGCCATCAACTCGCTCGGCTTCGCCGACCGGGTCATCGCCAAGCCGGGCATCACCTCCGTCGCCGCGCTCAAGGGCAAGAAGGTCGGCGTGCCGGAGGGCACCTCCGGCGACATGATCGTGCGGCTGGCCCTGCGGCGCGCCGGGCTCTCCATCGACGACGTCCAGAAGGTCACGATGGACGCCAGCACGGTGGTCACCGCGTTCGGGTCCGGCCAGATCGACGCGGCCGGCATCTGGTACCCGCTGATCGGCACCATCAAGAAGCGGGTGCCGGACCTGGTCGAGCTGGCCAAGAACGAGGACTTCTACCCGGACATCAGCTTTCCGTCCGCCTACGTCGGGCGCAACGACGTGGTCACCGGCAAGCCGGAGCTGGTCAAGAAGGTGCTCGCGGTGCTGCGCGCCGCCAACGACGAGCGGGCTGCCGACGTGGACCGTGCCGTCGAGGTGACCGCGAAGTTCCTCAAGTCGGCGCCGGTCGACCAGCTGCGCGCCGAAGCCACCAACGCCCGGTTCCTGCCCTCGGCCGAACTCGCCGCCAAGTCCACCGACGGCACCGTCGCGGGCTGGCTCACCGGCCTCAACGGCCTGTTCAAGGACCTGGGCAAGCTGCCGGACGTGGTCGACCCGAGCGCCTACTACGACGCCGCCGCGTACGCGTCCTGAACCGGTGAGAAAGGACCAACCCGTGCGGCCCAACATCGTCTTCATCATGGCCGACGACCACGCCGCGCACGCTGTGGGCGCCTACGGAAGCAAGATCAACGAGACGCCGCACATCGACCGCATCGCGGCCGGCGGCGCCCTGCTGGAGAACTGCTTCTGCACCAACTCGCTCTGCGCGCCCAGCCGGGCCACCATCCTCACCGGCACCTACAACCACGTCAACGGCGTGCAGACGTTGTCGACCGAGTTCGACAACCGGCAGCTCGTCTTCCCGGAGCTGCTGCGCCGTGCCGGCTACCAGACCGCGCTGGTCGGCAAGTGGCACCTCGGGCACGGCCCGGAGCACGACCCCCGGGGTTTCGACTACTGGGAGGTCGTGCCCGGTCAGGGTCGCTACCGCGACCCCGTGTTCATCGGCATGGACGGCACCGAGCAGGTCCGCCCCGGCTACTGCACGAACATCATCACCGACCTGGCCGTCGACTGGCTCGACCAGCGCGACCAGCAGCGCCCCTTCTGCCTGCTCGTGCACCACAAGGCCCCGCACCGCAACTGGGAGCCCGACGACAAACACCGCGACATGTACGTCGACGACGTGGCCGTACCGGGCTCGTTCGACGACGACCACTCGGGGCACGCCGCCGCCGCCCGGGCCGCCCGGATGCGGGTGGACCGGGACCTGACCGCCAACGACATCAAGGAGATGCTGCCGCCGCACCTGGACCCGGACGAGGCCGCGCTCTGGACCTACCAGCGGTACATCAAGGACTACCTGCGCTGCGTCGCCAGCGTCGACGACAACGTGGGCCGCCTGCTCGACTACCTCGACGAGCACGGGCTGACCGACGACACCATCGTCGTCTACACCTCCGACCAGGGCTTCTTCCTCGGCGACCACGGCTGGTACGACAAGCGGTTCATGTACGAGGAGTCGCTGCGGATGCCGTTTCTGATCCGCTACCCGGCGGAGATCCCGGCCGGCTCCACCACCGGCGCGCTCGCCATGAACGTCGACTTCGCCCAGACGTTCCTCGACTACGCCGGCGTGCCGGCCGACGGCCGCATGCAGGGGCGCTCACTGCGACCGCTGCTGCGCGGCGAGGCCGTCGACGACTGGCGGCAGTCCGTGTACTACCGCTACTGGGAGCACGACGACGACGAGCACCACGTGTGGGCGCACTACGGCGTACGCACCCACGACCACAAGCTGGTCTACTACTACGCCGACGGGCTGGGGCTGCCCGGCACCTCCGCGACGGCACAGGAGCCGGAGTGGGAGCTGTTCGACCTGCGGGCCGACCCGTGGGAGATGCGCAGCGTCTACGACGACCCGGCGTACGCGCGGATCCGGACGGCACTCACCGACGAGCTCGCCCGGGTCCAGCGGGAGTGTGGCGACACCCCGTGGCAGCCGCAGGCGGCGGTCACCGGGTGACGGAGGAACCGACGGGACGAGCCGACCGCCGCTGGCCACGGCGGGTGTACGGGGTGGGCACGGAGCCGGACCCGCGCTTCACCCTCGCCAACGAGCGCACGTTCCTCGCGTGGCTGCGGACCGCGCTGGGTCTCATGGTGGCCGCCGCGGCGGTCAGGGCCTTCGGTGCGGACGGCGCGCAGTGGGCGGCGGTCGTGCTGGCGGTGCTCGCCGTCGGGGTGGCCGTCGAGGCGTTTCCCCGGTGGAGCCGCAACGAACGGGCGCTGCGGCTCCAGCTGCCGCTGCCGTCCACCCCCGTCGTCGCCGTGTCGGCGGCGGGGGTGGTCGTGGCCGGCGTGACGATCGTCGTCGTGGTGCTGATCTGAGGTGACGGAGCCGCCGCGTCTCGCCGACCGGGGGGCGCAGGCCGAACGCACCCTGCTCGCGTGGCTGCGCACCGCGCTGGCGACCGCCGCCGTGCTGCTGGCCGTCGGCCGGGAGCTGGTGCCCCGTCATCCGATCGCCGCGGGGCTCGTGCTGGCCTGCGCGCCGCTCGCCGCCGCGGTGGCCGTGCTGGCGCGACGCCGGTATCGCACCGTACGGCTGCCCACGCACCTGGGCCACCCGGAGGGCGCCGCCCTGCTGGCCGTCGGCACCGTGCTGGTGGTGGCGGGGGGCGTGGCGGTCCTCGCCCATGTCCTCGCCAGGTGAGGTGGGATGCGGCCGTCCCGGGGCGGCGATAGGGGCGCCCCGGGACGGCCGGTACCGGTCAGGCCGTCGATCCGTACAGATTGATCTCGGCGGCGGAGGCGTACCCGGCCCCGTTCGTGGCGCGGGTGGTGCGCAGGCGTACCTGCCGGGCCGTGGTGGGCGTGAAGACCGCTGTCTTCACTGTGCTGCCGGCGCCGAAGGTGCCGGCGGTGACCTGGGTCCAGGTGGTGCCGTCGGTGCTGGTCAGGATCTGGTAGTCGGCGATGGTGCCGTTGGTGCCGCCGTCCTGGCGGGGTAGGTAGTCGAGCCTGTCGATGCGATGGTTGCCGCCGAGGTCGATGGTGATCTGGTGCGGCATGGCGGCGACCCCGCCGACGTAGCGGGTGTGCCAGATGGTGGCCGGGTTGCCGTCGATGGCGTTGGCGGCGACGCCGTTCTCGCCGACGGTCTCGACGCTGTCCGCCGTCGCTGTCCACCGGGTGCGGGGCAGTTGCGGGCTGCTGCCGCCGCCGATCGGCTCGTCGGTCGGGGTGGCCTGGAAGACGGCGACCTCGAACGGCGCGAGGGTGATGCTCACCGGTGCGGCCGGACCCGACACGAAGCCGCCGCGCCGCCCGTCACGCTCGGTGAACCGGTACCGCTGGTGGGTGCCACCGGGCAGCTCGAAGACCGTCTGCGGGTTGACGGTGAAGCTCTGCGCGGACGCCGACGGGTTGCGCAGCATCAGCATCCCCTTCGACGCGCCGGCCGAGGAGTTCCAGGCGGCAGTGCCGTAGACCGCCCCGGCGGCCGGGTCACCGCCGACCCAGTGCACGTCGCTGAGCAACCCCTGGTTGGCCCGTGCCCACCGGGCGTTGGCCGCCACGGTGTCCCAGAACCAGGCCGCGCCCGGCCGGTTCGCGTCGACCAGTGTGTTGCGGACGTACAGCTCCTGGAGGCTGAGCCCGAGCGCGAAATAGGCGCGGATGTCCTGCGACACCTCGGCCTGGACACTGGGCTTGGTCAGGTCGTAGTCGGCGGTGAACTGGGGTGTCCGGTCGGAGAAGATGATGCCGTGGTTCATCAGGCTCAGGATCGGAAACAGCGGGTTCTGTCTGGTGTTGTTGCGGAACGTCTCCGAGTCGCGGTAGTTGACGTAGCGCTGCTGCGCGCTGCCCGCGCCGACCAGGCCCGCGTCGTGCCCGTCACGCCAGATCGAGTCGGTGAACCACAACCAGTACGGCGACCCCCAGGTGCCGACCGTGGCGTTGACGAACACGTCCTTCTGGTGCGCGCGCAGGTCGCCGGTCAACCCGAGCAGGGCCTCGTAGTCGGCGATGTAGTTCGCGTTCGGGCCGGACTGGTAGAGCCCGCCGCCGATGCCGTCCAGCTTGAAGCCGCGTACCCCCTGGTTGTCCATCATGTCGAAGGCGACCGACCGGAACCGGTCGTAGTAGCGGTCGCCGCCGAGCTTGAACTGGCCGCCGCTGTGGGTTTCCAACCGCTGGTCGGCGGGTTTGCTCGCGTTGATGGCCTGGCGGGTGGCGGCGCTGGTGCCGTACCCGCCGAAGGGTGACATCCACACCGACATCGAGGCCCCGTACTGCGCGGCGGCGGCCTTCTGCGGCGCGAAGCCGGTGGGGAACTGGGTCGGGTCGAACGACCACACGTTCAGGTTCGTCTCGTCGACCCGGGGCGTACGCAGATAGTCCCAGCCGTCGTCGACCCAGAAGCTGTCGATGGTGGCCCCCCGGTTGCGCAGCTGGGTGCCGAACAGGTTGATGGCCCGGGTCAGCTCGGCGCTGTCGATGACCTCGCCGGGTGGTTTGAGGTCCAGCCAGCTCTGGTAGTGCAGGAACGTCCGCCGGTCGTGGGCCCGCTCGCGTTGCAGGTAGTACTGGAACGAGCGGCGTAGCTGCCCGGCCGGGGAGACACCGGTGGAGGCGGTGTAGACCCAGGACGTGCCGGCGGTGAGGTCACCGGCGCGGGGCACCGCGATGTCGACGGCGGACCCGTTCACAGTGGCCTTCGCCATCGGGTTCTCGATGCCGACGAACACCGTCTCGCTGCCGGCCGCGCCGTGCACCACCGGGCTGCCGTCGTCGCTGCCCAGCACCCGGGCGTTGGTGAGACCCAGTTCGACCAGGCGCACCGACGTCACGTCGAACGTGCCGGCCACCGAGCGCACGGTGAAGCTGTGCTGCACCGAGTTGGCCCCGCCGCGCAGCCGTACCTGCCACTGCACGTCGAGCGTCCGGGTGCCGCCGCCGTACCGGAAGGTGGTGGTCACCGCCTTGCCGGCGAAGCGTTCCGCCAGCCGTGCCGACCCGGCGTTCGCCGCCAGGTCGCTGACCACCGGACCGGCGGAGACGCTCGTGTTCGCCGCCGTGATGGTGCTGCCGTCGGCCAGGGTGAGGGTGAAGAGCCCGCGCAAGCTCATCGGGACTGTGGCGTTCGCGGCCCGGTTGTCGAACCGGGTCAGCGACACCGTGCTGCCCTGCACGCTCCACGTGCTCGACAGCGCCGCGTTGGCCAGTGTGAAGCTGCCGCCGGAGAGCGACGCCGTCGCCGCGCCCGGCTGGACACCGGGGAAGACCAGGCCGGCGGCGTCGGTGTAGGTCGGGTCCGCCGGGACCGCCGCGCCGGCCGGGGCCGGCTGGCCCCCGACCGTCGCGACGGCACCGGCGACCAGAGTCAGGACGATGGTGGGCACGACGAGCCGCCGTGGCCGTGGTGGGGATGGGGGTGGCAGTGGCGTGTCGTGCGGCATCGTGCCTCCATCGGTGGGTCAGGCGGTGGGGGTGCTCCAGCGCTGGTTGGCGCCGTTGGTGCACGGCCAGAGGATGAGGCGGGTGCCGTTGGCGGTCCCGCCGCCGTTGGCGTCGAGGCACTTGCCGCCGGTGCGGTAGCTGCTGGTGGCGGCGTCGTAGGTCCAGCGCTGGTACGTGGCGGTGGAACAGGTGCGGATCACGATCGCGGTGCCGTCGGTGAGGCTTCCGTTCGCCGGCTCCAGGCACTTGCCCAGTGCGGTGAGGGTGCCGTCGTTGCGGTGGGTCCACGTCTGGTTGGGCCCGCTGTTGCAGTCCCAGAGGTTCACCGCGGTGCCGTCGGTGGTGTTGCTGCCGGGGATGTCGACGCAGCGGCCACTGGCGGTGCCGGTGATGGCGCCCTTCTTCGGCCCGTAGACCTCGAACTCCCAGAGCGAGTAGCCGAAGGTGGTGGCCCGTTGCGTGCCCTGCATGCGCACGTACCGGGCGGTGGTGTTGAGGGCGTGTTCGTCCACCCCGCCGTCCCCGGCGGTGACGGTCACCGCCGTGGTCCAGGTGGTGCCGTTGGTGGAGGTCTGGATCTGGTACGCCCGCGCGTAGGCGGCCTCCCAGCGCAGTGCGACGCGGGACAGTTCCTGGCTGCTGCCGAGGTCGACCTGGATCCAGCTCGGGTCGGTGTAGGCCGACGACCAGCGGGTGCTGATGTCGCCGTCCACCGCCGCCGACGCCGGGAAGCTGGCCGTCTCGGTCGACGACGCGGTCACCGGGCGGTTGGTCGCCAGGTTGCCGGTCGCCACCGCCGGGCCGCCGGGAGCCCGACCGATGCGGTCGATGATCGGGGTGAAGGCGGTGTACGTGGCGACCGGCTTCGGTGAACCCCAGGTCTGCTGGGCGATGACGCGCAGGATGGTCCGGATGCCGGCGGCGATCTGGTCCTCGGTCTCCGCGTCCGGGTAGTCACACCAGATGTGCAGCACCGTGCCGAGGTTGCGGGACGGAGCGTTGACGGTGTTGTTGCCCTGGAAGCGCTCCGGGGTCCAGGTCTCGTACGCCCACGTCACGTTCGGCTTGCTGATGGCGGGGACGTAGTAGGTGGGATCCCACGCCTGGTTGGAGATGGTGTGCCCGCGGTCCAGCAGGGCCTGCGGGGTGATGCCGTAGTTGTACCAGACCTCGACGTGGATGTTGGACGCCGGCCGGATGGTGCCGTCGGTGCCGATGCCGTCGTTCCACATGCGGGTGGTCTTGCCGCCGGCGCGGACGATGTCGTTGGCCCAGTTGATGAAGCCGTAGTAGGTGTCCTTGGCGGTGGCGTTCGCCCCGTAGGTCGCGCGGGCGTACGTCAGCAGCTGCGGGTAGGCAGCGTAGTTGCCGACGTACTCGTCCGCGCCGATGTGCCAGTACCGGCCGGGGAACAGCGGCAGGAACTCGGTGATGAGGTCCCGGGTGAGGGTGTACGCGCCCGGCTTGGACAGGTCGAGGTAGTAGGGGTTGCGGTTGCCGTTGGTGTCGGCGAGTTGCAGGTCCGGGTGGTCGGCCAGGATGGCGTTCATGTGTCCCGGCATGTCGATCTCGGGAATGACCTCGATGTGGTACTGCGCGGCCAGGGCGATGAGGTCGCGGATCTGCTGTTTGGTGTAGTACTGCTCCGACACCACCTCCGGGTGGGTGGTGCTCTCCAACCGGAACCCGAACGTGTCGGACAGGTGCAGGTGCAGCCGGTTCATCTTCAGGTAGGCGAGTTCCTTGACGTGCCGGCGCAGCCAGTCGACAGTGAAGTACTTGCGACCGACGTCGACCATCATGCCGCGTTCGGCCTTGGTCGGGGCATCGGTGGTCGTGCCGGCCGGCACCGTGCTGGACTGCTTGAGCAGTTGCAGCACCGTCCGGGTCCCGTAGAAGGCGCCGGCGTCGGTCGAGCCCTGGATGGCGATGCTCGACCCGACGGTCATCGTGTAGCCCTCGGCGGGTTGGCTGCCGCCCAGGGTCAGCCGGATGTCGCCGGTGGCCGCGGTTCCGGTGGTGACCGCGACGGTGCGGCCGGTCAGGTCCCGCAGGTCGGCGGCGAAGGTGGCCGCGTCGTCGTTGAGCTGGGCGGTGTAGGCGGGGTCGACAACGATGCGGGTGGCAGCCCCGAAGGTGTAGCTGCCGGTGCCCGCCGTCCACTGCTTCAGTGCCGGGATCACCTGGAGGTCACCCGGTACGGCCGAGGCAGGGGTGACCGCCGTGACCGGCACGGTCAGCAGTGCGGCGGCCAGTGCTCCCACCGCTCCGGTGACGCTGATACGTCGAAGACGCATGAACCGTTCCTCTCGGGAAAAGGGTTGGGAATCAGCAGGACGCCGGGTTGGCGGTGCTGTCGGTCGCGTACGCGGTGAGCGTCGCGATCTGCGGTACGCCGCGCGCGGCGGTGACCCGCAGCCGCAGCCGGTCACTCGTCACGGCGGTGGACAGCGCAACGATCCGCTTGTAGCCGACCGTCGCGGCGGCGGCGACCTGTTGCCAGCCCCCGTTGATCCAGGCGTCCACGGCGAACGCCTCGACGCGCTGGCCGTTGCCGACCGACTCCTGCACCGGGACCCGGTCGAACGTGCGGGCCCGGCAGGCGGTCAGCTCGACCGCGCCGGTGAGGGCGCCGCCCGAGGGCGACCAGGACGTGCCCAGGGCCGCGTCGGTGAGGGCGGCGTGGGTGCCGGTCGCACCCGCCTTGGCGAACAGCTCCCGGCCGTACCGGGCGCGTTGCGCGGTGCCGAACCCGTCGAGGGCGCTGACGTCCGGCGCGTCGATCACGCCGGCCCGGTTCGGCGGGACGTTGAGCAGCAGGTTGGCGTTGCGGCCCACCGCGTTCTCGTAGAGCTGCATCAGGGCGGCCGGCTGCTTGACCGAGCCGTTCTGGCCGGAGTGCCAGAACCAGCCGGGCCGGATCGACACGTCCGCCTCGGCCGGGTACCACGACAGGTAGGTGATCGAGCCGAGGTTGCGGCCGATCAGCGCGCTGGAACCCAGGTCACTGGACGCGGCGCCGGTGAGCATGTCGTCGTCCCGGTTGAGCGCACCGGGATCGGTGCCCCGGAACGGCAGCGCGCTCCACTCGTCGGCCCGGAACGCCCCGGACTCGGAACCGACCCAGCGCACGTCCGGCCCGTTGATCGCGATCGTGGCGTTCGGTTGCAGGGCCCGGATCAGGCGGTACCAGTCACCGACCTGGTACGGCTGCGGGTACGCGGTGTACGGGTTGGCGCCGTCGAACCACACCTCGGCCATCGGCCCGTACTCGGTGAGCAGCTCGTAGAGCTGGTTGAGGAAGTAGGCGTTGTAGTCGTCGGCCTGGTACGCGTACGTCTGAGTCGGGGTGCGGGTGTCCCCGGCGACGAGCGTCGGGATGGTGACGCTCCGTTTGGCGCTGCCGTTGCCGAACCGGTCGCCACCGCGTCGGCCCGGGATCTCCGCGCCGTCGGCGGGGGAGAGGTAGAAGCCGACGGCGAGACCTGCCGCGCGGGCGGCGTCGACGGTGGCCCGCAGGATGTCGCTCTGGCTGGTACGACCCCACCAGGGGCTGCTGCGCACCGAGTGGGTGCTGTAGCGCGACGGGTAGAGCAGGAACCCGTCGTGGTGCTTGACGGTGAGGATGACCTGCTTGAACCCGTTGCGCTTGAGCACGTCTATCCACTGGGCGGGGTTGACTGTCGTCGGGTTGAACTGGGCCGGGTCCTCGTTCCCGCTGCCCCACTCGACGTCGGTGAAGGTGTTCATGCCGTAGTGCAGGAACGCCGTCAGTTCCCGTTGCTGCCAGGCCAGTTGGGCGGCCGACGGGGTGACCTGGGCGGCCTTCTGCCGGATCCGGTCGAGGGTGTCGCACCGCTCGACGGTGATGACGGTGGCCGGGGTGACCGGGCCGCTGCTGCCCGGGTCGCCCGCGCAGCCGGGCGGCGGCGGGGTGCCCCCGCAGACCGGCGCGTCGAGCTGGAAGTCGACCGGACCGGCGGCGCCGGTCATCGTCGCGAGGGCGATGGCGTCCACAGCGCCGTGCCAGCCACGGTTGCGGGTTCCGGCGTCGTTGCCGAAGGTCAGCAGGCCCTGCGACGCGTTGGCCGCGGCCACCGGCGTGGTGACGGTGCTGCCCACCTGGCAGCCGTTGACGTACGCGACGAGCCGGGCCGCGGTGTCGCTCACGTACTCGTAGGCCAACGCCACGTGGGTGTCCTGCGTGTCGGCCAGGTTCGGCCCGCTCTGCCGGGTGTCGTGGTACGGCGCGTCCGGTCCGTACATACCGAACTCGGTGGTGGTCTGCGAGCCGCTGGCGTAGCGGTAGTAGCCCCCGCCGGCGAGGCTGAGCACCGTGTCGAAGCTCAGCGTGGCGGCGCTCTGGCGGCGTACCACCGCCTCGGCCAACAGGCTCCGGTTGACGTACTTCGTGCTGGTCACCGGGATTCGTGAGGAGAACCCGACGCCGGTGCCACCCCCGGTGAGCGTGACGGCCGAACCGCTGATCGTCTCGCTGCCGGCCAGTCGGGTGAGCTGCCCGTCGACCAGCTCACCCGTCGACGGCGTGTAACCGGTGGTGGAGGTGAAGGTGCCGCTGAAGCCGACGTCGAGAAGCGGTTGGTAGTCGGCGGCGGCGACGCGCCACTGCTGGTTGGTGGCCGTGCCGCAGGGCCAGAGGATGACGGCGGTGTTGTTGGTGGTGCCGCCGCCGTTGGCGTCGAGGCAGGTGCCGGTGGCCTGGTTGCGCAGGGTTCTCGCGGTGGTGTCGTAGGTCCATCGTTGGTTGGTGGCGGTGCCGCAGGTGGTGATGGTCGCTGCGGCACCGTTGGTGGTGTTGGCGGTGGCGAGGCACTTGCCACGGTTGCGGATGGTGTTGTCGGCCTGTCGGGTCCAGATCTGGTTGGTGGCGCCGGTGCAGTCCCAGAGGATGAGGGCGGTGCCGTCGGCGGTGGCACCGCCGGGCACGTCGACGCAGCGCCCACTGGCCACCCCCGTGATCGTGCCGTCCCCCGGAGCCGCGGCGGCCGGTGCCGCCGGTGGGGTGAGTTGGACCAGGCAGGTGGCGAGCACTGCCAGAGCGGCCAGGGCGGCACCGCTCGCGCGCGCGGGATGGCGGCGCAGGGTACGGGTCATGGTGGTGTCCTCTCCGGGAACGGGCAGGGAGGGGCGGTGCGGGTGGGTGGCGGCTGGGCCCGGCGCTACATCAGCCACTGCTGGTTGGTGGCGGTGGTGCAGGGCCAGAGGATGACGGCGGTGTTGTTGGTGGTGCCGCCGCCGTTGGCGTCGAGGCAGGTGCCGGTGGCCTGGTTGCGCAGCGTTCTCGCGGTGGGGTCGTACGTCCATCGTTGGCTGGTGGCGGTGCCGCAGGTGGTGATGGTTGCTGCGGCACCGTTGGTGGTGCTCGCGGCGGCGAGGCACTTGCCACGGTTACGGATGGTGTTGTCGGCCTCGCGGGTCCAGACCTGGTTGGCCGCTCCGGAGCAGTCCCACAGGATGAGTGCGGTCCCGTCGGCGGTGGCCGCACCCGGCACGTCGACGCAGCGTCCACTCGCCACACCGGCGATCGTGCCGGTCGCGGCCGTGGAGACGGCCTGGTAGCGGTGCCCGGCCACGGCTGTGAACGTCACCTGGCTGCCCGATCGGGTCACCGGCACGGTCTGGTTGGTGGTCAGGTCGACCAGCGACGCGGTCGCCAGCATCGGGTTACGAACCGTCAGGGTGCCGCCGCTGCCGGCGGTCAGCGTGATCCGCGTGGCCAGCCGGTTGCGCCACTCGGTGTCCACAGTGACGTTGCCGCGTGCCCGCAGACCGCTGACCGAGCCGGTGGGCCAGGCCGCCGGCACGGCGGGCAGGACGTCGACGACGCCGTTCTGGCTCTGCAACAGCATCTCCGCCATTCCGGCGGTGGCCCCGAAGTTGCCGTCGATCTGGAACGGCGGGTGGGTGTCGAACAGGTTGGCGAGCGTGCTGCTCTTGAGCTGCTCGCTGAGCATCTTGTGGGCGTGGTCGCCGTCGAGCAGCCGAGCCCAGAAATTGATCTTCCAGGCCTTGCTCCAGCCGGTGCCACCGTCACCGCGTGCGGTGAGGGACACCTTGGCGGCGTTGGCCAGGGCCGGGGTGGTCAGCGGTGAGATCTGCCGGCCCGGGTGCAGGGCGTACAGGTGCGAGACGTGCCGGTGGTCGTTCGTGGGGCTGTCCCAGTCCGCCTTCCATTCCTGCAACTGGCCCCAGGATCCGACCCGCAGGCCGGGGTCGAGTTTGCTCAGCGTGGTCTGCCACTGGGCGCGCAGGGTGGTGTCGACGCCGAGCGTGCTGCTCGCCTCGATGGTGTTGGTGAGCAGGTCCCAGACGATCTGCTCGCTCATCGCCGCGCCGGCCGAGAAATCACCCTGCTCGGGCGAGTAGCTGGGCGTCACGACCAGTTTGCCGTCGCGCGGGTCGACGCGCAGGTTGGCCCGCCAGAACTCGGCGGCCTCCTTCATCGCCGGGTACGCCTGATCGCGCAGGAACGTGGTGTCGCGGGTGAAGCGGTAGTGCTCGTAGAGGTGCTGGCACAACCACGCGGCAGCCTCCGGGAACCAGAAGGCGGTGGCCCAGTCCTGCACGCCGGTGAAGCCGTACGGGTTGGTGCTGAGGTGGGTGACCCAGCCGGTCGTGCCGTAGATGTTCTGCGCGGTGGCCCGGCCGGGTGCCCGCAGCGCGTCGATGAAGTCGAACAGTGGCGTGGCGGTCTCGGTGAGGTTCGTGGTCTCCGCCGGCCAGTAGTTCATCTGGACGTTGATGTTGGTGTGGTAGTCGGCCTGCCAGGGCGGGTTGTTGGAGTTGTTCCAGATGCCCTGGAGGTTGGCCGGCAGCGAGCCACCGCGCGACGACGCGATGAGCAGGTACCGGCCGAAGGAGAAGTACAGCGACTCCAGTGCCCGGTCCTGGGCCCGTCCGGCGGCGCCGGTGTACGCCGAGCGCAACTCGTCGGTCGGGATGTTCGGCATCTGCCCGCCCACGTTGAGCCGGACGCGGTCGAAGAGGTTCTTGTAGTCGGCGAGATGGGCCGCGCGCAGCGCCGCCCAGGTGGAGGCCGCCGCGCCGTCGACCGCCTGGGTGACCCGGGTGTGCGGGTCGGCGCCGCGGTAGGTGGGGTAGGTGTCGGCGTACGACGTCGCGGCGGACAGCACGATGAACGCCGAGTCGGCGCCGGTGACGGTGATCCGGTCGGTGCCGTCGGTCCGGGTGCCGCCGGTGGTCACCACCCGGTACTGGGTCTCGTGGATCAGCCCGTTGCCGGGCAGTGCGCCCCGGGTGGTGATCCGGCCGTTGGCCACCGTCACGGTGCTGCCGGAATGGGCCGAGACGGGACGCAGGACGAAGGAGACCTTCCCGGTCTGGCTGGCCGAGAGCCGGGAGGCGATCACGTTGCGCGGGTAGCTGGCGAAGTACTCCCGCTGGTAGGTCACCCCGCCGTGGGAGTACGCGACGCGGGCGGTGCCCTCGGCGAGGTCCAGCTCGCGTCGGTAGTCGCTCACGGTGGCCGGGGTGCCGGTCATGTCGAGGTACATGTCGGCGAGGTTCTGGTAGGAGCCGAACCCGGTCGCCGGTTGCCCGAGCGCGGTGGCGACCGCGCCGGGCGCCATCCGTCCGTCCCGGTCGATCTGGGCCTGCACGCCGGCCAGGGCTCCGGGCCGTGGTGACGTCCAGTTGCCGTGGTGGTATCCGGTGGCGCCGGGTCCACCCGTCCACAGGCTCTTCTCGTTGAGCTGAAGGCGTTCGGTCTGGACGCCCCCGAAGATCATGGCGCCGAGCGCGCCGTTGCCCACCGGCAGCGCGTTGCTCTCCCAGTTGGCGGCGGGTTCGTCGTACCAGAGCGCGAGGGCGGGGTCGCTGGCGGCGGCCCCGGCTGGAGCCGCGCTGACGGACACGGACGTCAGGCACGCGGCCACGAGAAGGGATGCGGCTGCGGCCCGCAGGACCGTCCGGAAACTGCCGGTCTCGAACATAGGGCCTCCTCTATGTGAGAGGAGTTAACATGGGATGTTTATTTTTGTCAATGGATCGGATTCGTCCACATGATGTGCTGACTTGCGGAGAGGCGGCGACCTTGACGGGCAGCCCGTCAGGTCATCTCGATCTGTTGCCGGATGGACGAACACCTGGTACACATCAGATGTCGGAGGTCGTAGACTCGGAAACACCCGATGTTTGCGGAAGGCGGCTGGTCCTGTGGGTTGACCTGACCGGCCCCGGGGCGGGGGCCGGCGTCACGGCTTTCGACTGGCCGATCTGCCTGCTCGCCGGCAGCTGCGGGCGGGGGCACCGCCGCGCGCGTCCGCCAGCTCAGGGTGTAATCCTCCCGGTCACGGCAACGGCTCACCCCTACCCGGAGGCAGCGATGGCGCTCACCGACGAGGCGATCGGCAAGATCAAGAACATGATCACCTCGGGCGAACTCGGCCCCGGCGATCGACTGCCCAAGGAGGCGGACCTGGCCCGCCGGCTCGGCCTGTCCCGCAACTCCCTACGGGAAGCGGTGAAGGCGCTGTCCATCATCCGTGTCCTGGACGTCCGCCAGGGCGACGGCACCTATGTCACCAGCCTCGCCCCACAGTTGCTGCTCGACATGCTCGGCTTCGTCGTGGATTTCCACCGCGACGACACCGTGCTGGAGTTCCTGGAGGTCCGGCGGATCCTCGAGCCCGCCGCCACGGCGTTGGCAGCGCAACGGATGGGTGCCGAGGCGATCGCCAACCTTCAGGCCGTCCTCGACGACGTCGGCGACACCAGCGACGTGGAGACGCTGGTCGCCAACGACCTGGAATTCCACCGCCAGATCGCCGTCGGCGCCGGAAACGCCGTGCTGTGCTCGCTGCTCGACGGGCTCTCCGGCTCCACCACCCGGGCCCGCATCTGGCGTGGTGTCACCCAGGAGGGCGCCGTCACCCGAACCCGTGAGCAGCACCAGGCGATCGTCGACGCGATCACGGCCGGGCAGGCCGATCTGGCGCGCTCCTGGGCCACAGTGCACGTCGCCGGTGTCGAGGAGTGGCTCCGCCGGGCACTGTGACCGATCCCGCTCGGTGCCCCGGCGCTGCGGTGACGGTTCGTCGAACGTCTCAGGGCGGCGACGGTCTCCTGTGTACGAGACACAGGGGACGGTGCGCCGCCGCTGGACCGCGGATGGACGGCGGGTGCCCGACGTCAGGCCCGCACGACGCGGGCGATGCTGGCCCGGATGGGCGCGTAGTGCTCGGCGATGGCAGCCTGCAGACGCGCCACGTCCCCGGCGGCGACCGCCTGCACGATCGCCCGGTGCCGCTGGGCGGTGATCAACCGGTCCTCCGGCTCGGTGCGCAGCGTCGGAGCGACGATGGCCTGCACCTGCCAGAACGCCTCGGTCAGCTGGAGGATCAGGTCGTTGCCGAGGGGTTCCAGCAGCTTCACGTGGAAGGCTCGGTCGACGTCGAGGAAGTCCATGCCCTGGGCGGCCAGGCTCTCCATCTCGTCGGCGAGCGCGGAGAGGGCGGCCTGGTGCTCGCTGTCGAGGACGGCGATGACCTGGGCCGCCAGCCCCTGTTCGAGGGTCTGCCGGACGTCGACGACCTGCCCCAGCACGTGATGGTCCTCCTCGCCGCTGAGCAGGCCGCGGAAGGTTAGGCCCTCCACGAGCGCGGCGAGGGACATGCGGCCGACGAAGGTGCCGTGCCCGTGCCGCACCTCGACGATGTCGAGGGCGGAGAGAATCTTGACGGCCTCGCGGACGCTTGAGCGGCTCGCGCCCACCGCCTCGCACAGCTCCGCCTCGGTGGGCAGGATGTCCCCCGGCTTGAGGCGGTTGCGCAGGATGTACTCCTTGATCTTGGCCCCCACCTCCTGCCGGCGGGGACCGGGGCGCTCCGCACCGCGTAGCGGGGATGCGTCAATGGTCGTCATCTGCCACTTGCCCTTCGTTCACGGATCTGACACGCTCACCCTATCGGCATCAGATGTCTGACGTCAGACCCCATTATCTTCGAATCCCTCAGCGCGAGCAGCACCGCGAGCGCATGAAGAGCCTATGGAGGCAGCTACGTGAGCACCACCATTGAGCCAAAGGAGAGTCGGCGCTGCCCCCCGCGCCGGCTCCGTTCGTTGGCAGTCGCGTCCACCGCGGCAACCCTCGCTCTCGGACTCGTCGCCTGCAGCGGCGGCCCGGCCTCGACCAACGCCGTCGAGGGAAGCGGGGGGAAGAAGTCCATCGAGACCACCCTCGCGTTCACCCTCTCTAGCGGGTTCGACCCGGGGAACGCCTCGTCGGCGGTGGCGACGGCGGTCAACCAGCACATCTTCGAGGGCCTGATCGATCTTGACCCGGTTACCCGGGAACCTTACCGCGCGCTCGCCAAGGAAGACCCGGTGGCCAGCGCCGACGGGCTCACCTACACGGTGGCGGTGCGCGACGGCGCCAAGTTCTCCGACGGCACCCCCGTCACCGCCGAGGACGTCGCCTGGTCCTTCACCCGCGTGCTGAAGCCGGCCGACCCCAAGGCCCCGCCGCTGATGCAGGGGTTCGTGTCGTTCATCGACTCGGTGACCGCCAAGGACGCGACGACGGCCGAGTTCAAGCTCAAGTACCCGTTCGCCCTGTTCGCCGAGCGGATCGCCGTCATCAAGGTGCTGCCGAAGGCGAAGACCGCCGACCCGGCCGCGTCGAAGGCGTTCGACACGGCGCCGATCGGCTCCGGCCCGTTCAAGCTGGACAGCGCGTCCAAGGAATCGGGCGTCAAGCTCAGCACGAACCCGAACTACAACGGCCCGCGTCCGGCCAAGGTCGAGACGATGACCTGGAACACCACCTCCGAGGCCTCCGCCCGGGTGTCGGACCTGCAGGGCGGTCGTGTCCAGGCCATCGAGTCGGTGCCGTACCTGAACGTCGACTCGCTCAAGGACAAGTACACCGTCGATGTGAAGCAGGCCTTCAACCAGGTCTTCCTCATGTTCAACTCGTCGGCGGCGCCGTTCAGCGACAAGCGTGTGCGCCAGGCGCTGCACTACGCGATCAACAAGGACGAGGTCATCAAGACCGCCCTCAACGGCTACGGCACCCCGGCCACGAGCTACCTGGACGAGGGCAACAAGGACTACCAGAAGGCCGCCACCGTCTACGACTACAACCTGGAGAAGGCCAAGAGCCTGCTTCAGGAGGCCGGTGTCACGAACCTGTCGTTCCAGCTCGACACCACCGACAACTCGGTAGTGAAGGACGTCGCGCCGCTGGTCATCGAGCAGTGGAAGAAGATCGGCGTCACCGCCAGCCTGAACACGGTGCCGTCCTCGGCCATCTACGGTGACATCGTTCCGAAGGACACCTTCCGGGTGCTGATGGCCACCGGTGACCCCAGCGTCTTCGGCGTCGACACCGACCTGCTGATGCGCTGGTTCTACTACGGCGAGACCTGGCCGGGGCAGCGTTACCGGTGGAGCGCCGCGGACCGCAAGGCCATGGCCGAGCTGCTCGACAAGGCGGCGCAGACCTCCGACGAGGCGGCCCGCAAGGCGCTGTGGAAGCAGGCCCTGGACAAGGTGGCCGACGAGGCCCCGCTGTACCCGATCCTGCACACCAAGGTCGTCACCGCGTACGACCCGGCGAAGCTCTCCGACTTCTCGGGCGCGGCGACCACCGGTCTGTACTTCCTGGGCTCCAGCCGAAAGGGCTGAGCTCCGCCTCGGGGGCCCGGACCCCGACCCCTCCGCGTCCCGCCCAGCCCCTGTCCCTCGGGCTGGGCGGGACGTCCCGGCGGCCCTCGACGAGAGAAAGACACCATGCTGAGCGTTCTGAGCCTGGTCACGCGACGACTCCTGACCCTGATACCGCTGGTGCTGGGCATCACGATCTTCGTATTCGTGATCATGCAGTTCTCCCCGATCGATCCCGCGCTGTCCGTCCTCGGTGACCAGGCGACCCCCGCGCAGGTGGCCGCGTTCAAGGCCGCCAACGGGCTCGACGACCCGCTGCCCCTGCGCTACCTGCACTTCCTGGGCGACCTGCTCCGGGGCGATCTCGGCGTGACCTTCCCGCCGTCCGTCCCGGTCGCCGACAAGATCGCCCTCGCGCTGCCCCTGACGATCCAGCTGACGGCCCTCGGAATCGTCGGTGCGCTGGTCATCGCGTTGGCCCTCGGCATCCCCGCCGCGCTGTACCGCGACCGCTGGCCCGACCAGGTCATCCGGTTCGTCTCGATGGCCGGCATCGCCATGCCGTCGTTCTGGCTCGCCCTCCTGCTCATCCAGGAGCTGTCGGTCCGCCGCCCCGTCTTCCCGACCGGCGGGTACGTCAACCCCGGCGACTCGCTCTCCCTCTGGTTGCAGTCCCTCGCCATGCCCGCGCTGGCGCTCGCCGTGCCGGTCGGCTGCTCACTGGCCAGAATCGTGCGCACGTCCATGGTCGAGGAACTCGACAAGGACTACGTGCGTACCGCCATCGGCGCCGGGCTGCCGCCCCGCGTGGTGATCGGACGCAACGTGCTGCGCAACGCGCTCGTCAATCCGCTCACCGTGCTGGGCCTGCGGATCGGCTACCTGCTGGGCGGCACCGTCGTGATCGAGGCGATCTTCTCGTTGCCCGGCATGGGCACCCAGATCATGAGCGCGGTGCAGCAGAACGACACAGCCCTCGCGCAGGGCACCGTGCTGACCATCGCCATCTGCTTCGTCCTCGTGAACCTGGTGGTCGACATCCTCTACCTCTTCGCCAACCCTCGACTGCGCGGAGCCCACTGATGCGTCGCACACTCACCGCCCGGCTGTCGACCCCCGGCATCGCCTTCAAACGGCTCAGCGTCACGGCCCGGATCGCACTGAGCTTCGTCCTGCTCATCGTCGTCGTGGGCATCTTCGCGCCGCTGATCCTGCGGCACGACCCCGCGCAGGCCGGGCTCGGTCCCGCGCTCACCGGGCCGAACGGTGACTACTGGTTCGGCCTGGACAAGCTCGGACGCGACGTGTTCTCGCGGCTGGTCGCCGGCACCCGACGGTCGTTGATCGTGGGCTTCGGCAGCGCCGGTATCGCCCTGGTGGTCGGCGCCATCCTGGGCGCGCTGGCCGGAACCAGCCGGCCCGCCGTCGACGAGGTGGTGATGCGCTGCCTCGACGTCGTCATGGCCTTCCCCGCCATCGTGCTCTCCGCCCTGCTGATCATCTCGTTCGGCAAGAACAGCCTCGTGGTCCTCGTGGTCGCGATCGGCTTCGTCTTCGTGCCGTCGATCGCGCGGATCGTGCGCGCCAACGTGCTCTCGCAGTACCGCGAGGACTACGTCGCGGCCGAACGGATCATCGGCGCGCGGCGACCGCACATCCTCTGGCGGCACATCCTGCGCAACTGCGCCGCCCCGATCCTCGTCTTCGTCACCGTCATGGTCGCCGACGCCATCGTGTTCGAGGCGTCGCTCTCCTTCATCGGTGGCGGGCTGGCACCCCAGGAGGCGGCGTCCTCGTGGGGCTCGGTGATCGCCTTCGGCAAGGAGATGGTCCAGATCGGTGGCTGGTGGGCCACGTTCTTCCCCGGCCTGCTGATCCTGCTCACCGTGCTCGCCCTGAACGTGCTCTCCGAGGGGATGTCCGACGCCTGGGCCGCCCCGGCGGCGCGGCGCGCCACCACCACGAAGAAGGGCGACGCGCAGGAGGAGGCGCAGCCCGGCTCCGGTGAGGTGGTGCAACTGCCCGGCCTGGCCGAGGCGGCGCAGCGGCTGCGCGAGCGGGCCCGCCCGCTCCCGCAGGGCGAGCCCGTCCTGGAGGTCCGCAACCTGTCGATCGGGTTCGAGGGGCGCCACCGCGGCGTCGACATCGTCGACGACCTGACCTTCGACGTGCGCCCCGGCGAGGTCCTCGGCCTGGTGGGGGAGTCCGGCTCCGGCAAGTCGCTGACCTCCCTCGCCGTGATGGGCCTGCTGCCGCAGGGCGCCCGGGTACGCGGCGAGGTCCGCTTCGCGGGCACCGACCTGCTGACGGTGAGCACCAAACGACGCCGTGCCCTGATGGGGCGCGAGATCGCGATGGTCTACCAGGACGCCCTCTCGGCGTTGAACCCGTCACTGCGCATCGGCCCCCAGCTCGCGCAGATGATCAGCCGTGGCGGCACCCGGTCGGCCCAGGAGCTGATGGAACTGGTCGGTCTGGACGCGCAGCGCACCCTGTCCGCGTACCCGCACGAACTCTCCGGTGGGCAGCGGCAGCGTGTCGTGATCGCGATGGCGCTGTCCCGGGACCCGCGGCTCATCATCGCCGACGAGCCGACCACCGCGCTCGACGTCACGGTCCAGGCGCAGGTCATGGAGCTGCTGCTGCGGCTGCGCGGCCAGCTCGGCTTCGCGCTGATCCTGGTCAGCCACGACCTCGCGCTGGTCAGCGACGTCGCGGACCGGGTCGTGGTGATGTACGGCGGGCAGATCGTCGAGAGCGGCGTCACCGCCGACGTGGTCGGCGCGCCGGCGCACCACTACGCGCGTGGACTTCTCGGTTCCGTGCTGTCCCTGGAGGCCGGCGCGGACCGGCTCACCCAGATCCGCGGTGTGGTGCCGTCGCCAGCCGACTTCCCGGCGGGGTGCCGGTTCGCCGACCGCTGCCCGATGGCCAGCGAGGTCTGCCGGGAACAGACGCCCCGGCTGGAGGGCGACGCCGCCCACCGGTACGCCTGCCACCACCCCGCCGTCACCGTCAGGGAAGAGGAGCTGACCCGATGAGCGCGTCCCACCAGTCGATCGTCGAACTGCGTGACGTGCACGTGGTCCACCGCACCCGAGGGGGTGGCCTGTTCGGCCGCGAGCGGGTGTACGCCCTCACCGGCGCGGACCTGAGCGTGCGTGCCGGCGAGACGATCGGCGTCGTCGGCGAGTCCGGCTGCGGCAAGTCCACGATGGCCAAGGTTCTGGTGGGCCTGCAACGGCCGACGAGCGGCACTGTCGCCTTCGCCGGCAAGGACGTGTGGTCGATGAGCGCGGCGGAACGCCGACTGCACATCGGCGCCGGCGTCGGCATGATCTTCCAGGATCCGGCCACGTCGCTGAACCGGCGGATGCCGGTCCGCGACATCCTGCGCGACCCGCTCGACGTGCACCGTCGCGGCACCCGCACCACCCGCGAGGAGCGGGTCAGGGAACTGATGGCGCTGGTGGGGCTGCCCCGGTCGGTCGCCGACGTGCTGCCCAGCCAGCTCTCCGGTGGCCAACGCCAGCGGGTGTCCATCGCGCGTGCCCTGGCCCTGGAGCCGGGGCTGGTCATCGCCGACGAGCCGACCAGCGCCCTCGACGTGTCGGTCCGGGCGCAGATCCTCAACCTGCTCCTGGACCTCAAGGAGCGGCTGAACCTGGCCATGGTCTTCGTCTCGCACGACATCCAGACGGTCAAGCGGATCAGTGACCGGGTGGTCACCATGTACCTCGGCCGGATCGTGGAGCAGACACCCGCCGCCGGGCTCCCCGAGGTCGCCCAGCACCCGTACACCCGGGCGCTCTTCTCCGCCACGCCGGGGCTGCTCTCGCCGCTCGACCCGATCCCGCTCGTCGGCCCCGTCCCGCTCGCGACCCGCCCGCCCACCGGCTGCCCGTTCCGCACCCGCTGTTGGAAGGCCACTGACGGCTGCGCCATCGAGATGCCACCACCCACGACGGGCGACGGTGGCGCCGGTTACCACGAGTTCCGGTGCTACCACCCCGTTCCCGCGGGATCCAGCAACGCCGAACTGGTCGAGCTCGCCCGAGCGTCGACCGGTCGCACCACCCCCCTACATGTCGAGGAGTCAGCGTGACCACCCCTGCCCCGCGGTTCGCCGGAGTCGTGCCGCCGGTCGTCACCCCCCTGACCGAGGATGGCGCTGTCGACGTCGCCTCGCTTGAGCGACTCGTCGAGCGGATGCTCGCCGCCGGCGTCGACGGCATCTTCGCCCTCGGCAGCTCCGGCGAGACGGTGTTCCTCACCGACAGTCAGCGGGACCAGGCTCTGGAAACCGTGGTGAAGACCGTCGGCGGGACCGTACCCGTCATCGCCGGGTGCATCGAGCCGACCACCCGCCGGGTGCTCGACCGGGCCGACGCGTCGACGCGGCTGGGTGTCGACGGGCTGGTGGCCACCGCCCCCTTCTACGCCATCGTCGGCCCGCACGAGGTCGAGCGGCACTTCCGGTCGCTCGCCGCGTCGGTCGAGCTGCCGCTGCTGGCGTACGACATTCCGGTCTGCGTGCACACCAAGCTGTCGCCGGGTCTGCTGAGCCGGCTCGCCGTGGAGGGCGTCCTCGCGGGCGTCAAGGATTCCAGCGGCGACGACGTCTCCTTCCGCCAGCTGGTGCTGTCCATCGCGGAACACGCGCCGGACGCCGGCTTCAGCCTGTTGACCGGCCACGAGGTGGTGGTCGACGCGATGATGCTCGCCGGTGCCTCCGGTTCCGTCCCCGGCCTGGGCAACGTGGACCCGGAGGGTTACGTGCGACTGCACCGGGCCTGCGTGGCCGCCGACTGGGACACCGCCCGCGCGGAGCAGGACCGACTGACCCGGTTGTTCCGGATCGTCGACGCTGCCGACCCGGCGACGGCGGCGGGGGCGACCCGGGGCGTGGGCGCGTTCAAGACCGCCCTGGCCCTGCTCGGCGTCATCGACAGCAACGCCGTGTCGCTTCCGCTGCGACCGCTCGACGCGGACGAGACGGCGCGGGTGCGGGGCCACCTGGAACTGGCGGGACTGCTCTAACCATGTCCGAGGTACGCACGCCCCCGGTTGTCGCCGCGCTCGACATCGGGGGCACCAAGACGGCCGCCGCCCTGGTGACCCGCCAGGGTGAGGTCGTCGACCGGATCACCGTCCCCACCCCCGGCCGGGCCGGGGCGACCGCCATCATCGACACCGCGGCCGACCTCGTCGCTCGGCTGCGGGCGAGGGCGATGGGAACCCGCGTCAGTGCCCTCGGCGTCGGCAGCGCCGGGGTGATCGACCACCGGACGGGTCGGGTGCTGTCGGCCACCGACGCCCTGGCCGGGTGGGCCGGCACCGACCTGAGCGGCCGGCTGCGGGCCCTGCTCGACCTGCCCGTCACCGCCATCAACGACGTGCACGCGCACGCCCTCGGCGAGGCGCGGCACGGCGCGGCGGCCGGCCACCAGACGCTGCTCCTGATCGCGGTCGGCACCGGTATCGGTGCCTCGTTCGTCGTCGACGGCAGCGCGCTGACCGGTGCCCACTCCGCCGCCGGCCACGCCGGCCACCAACCCTCGCCGTACGCCGGGCGGTTGCGGTGCACCTGCGGCGGGCAGGGGCACCTGGAGGCGATCGCCTCCGGGCCCGGCCTGGCCGAGGAGTACGCGCGGCGGACCGGCCAGCCGGTCGGTGACCTGCGCGCGGTGGCCGTACGCGCGGCAGACGGCGACCCGATCGCCCGGGAGGTGGTCCTGCTGGGCGGGGCCGCCGTCGGCTCGGCGGTCGGCGGGCTGGTCAACATGCTCGACCCCGCTGTCGTCGTCATCGGCGGCGGTGTCGCCGGCCTCGGCGACGCCTGGTGGCAGGCGCTGCGCGACGCCGTACGGCGGGAGACGTTGCCCGTCCTGGACGACGTGCCCGTCCTGGCCTCGACCCTCGGATCGGACGCCCCACTTCTCGGCGCCGCCGCACTCGCCTGGGAGGGCACCGCATGAACACGCTGATCGCGCAGCTCCGGCACCGCCTCGTCGTCTCCTGCCAGGCGTACCCGGGCGAGCCGATGCGCAGCCCGGACACGATGCGCCGGGTGGCCCTCGCCGCCGCCCACGGGGGCGCCGCCGGCATCCGCGCCCAGGGCCTGGCGGACATCTCGGCCATCCGGGGGGCGGTCGACCTGCCACTGATAGGGCTGTGGAAGGACGGGGACGACGACGTCTTCATCACCCCCACGCTGGAGCACGCGCTGTCGGTGGCGCGGGCCGGCGCGCACATCGTCGCCCTCGACGGCACCGCGCGACCCCGGCCGGACGGCCGCACCCTCGCCGACACCATCGCCGCCGTCCACCAGCTGACCGGGGCTCTGGTGATGGCCGACTGTTCCACCCTCGCCGAGGGGATCGACGCCGCGGCGGCGGGTGCCGACCTGGTCGGCACCACCCTGTCCGGCTACACCGCGTACACCAGCAAGCAGCCCGGCCCGGACCTGGACCTGGTGGCCCGGCTCGCCAGCTCGGTCGACGTGCCGGTGGTCGCGGAGGGCCGGATCCACACACCGGCCCACGCGGCCCAGGCGCTGCGGGCCGGGGCGTGGACGGTGGTGGTGGGTACGGCGATCACCCATCCCAGCACCATCACCGGGTGGTTCGCGGCGGCGATGGCGAGCGTCGCACCCACCCCCACGAACATCTGACAATCCTGCTGCCGTGGAGGCGAAGCTGTGGCTCTGAGCGATCTCACCGTCGCCGACTGCTGGGCGTACCGACCCGACCTGACGGTTCCGGACGACCTGGACGCGTTCTGGAAGCGGACGCTCGGTGCCGCCGAGGCCGGGGCGGCGACGTACGAGCCCGTCGACACCGGGCTCACCCAGATCCGCACCTTCTCGGTCACCGTCCCCGGCTTCGGCGACGAGCCGGTGCACGGCTGGCTGCACCTGCCGGCGACCGCCACCGGGCCGCTGGCGTGCGTGGTCGAATACCTCGGGTACGGCCGGGGCCGGGGCCTGCCGCACGAGAAGCTCTTCTGGGCCTCGGCGGGCTTCGCGCACCTCATCATGGACACCCGGGGGCAGGGCTGGAGTGCCGCGCCCGGCAGCACCGCCGACTCGCACCGGTACCCGGCGGGCACCGTTCCGGGGTTCCTCACCCGTGGGGTCACCAGCCCGGAGGACTTCTACTACCGCAGGCTGATCACCGACGCGGTCCGGTTCGCCCAGGCCGCCCAGGAGCATCCCGCCGTCGACCCCGACCGGGTCGTCGTCACCGGCATCAGCCAGGGAGGGGGCCTGTCGCTGGCGGTGGCCGCGTTGTTCCCGGGCGTGGCGGCGGTCATGCCCGACGTGCCGTTCCTGTGTGACTTCCCGCGCGCCGTCCGGGTCGCCACCGAGGGCCCCTACGGCGAGGTCGCCGAGTATCTCGCGCTGCACCGCGACCAGAGCAGCCAGGTGTTCCGCACGTTGTCGTACGTCGACGCCGCGGTGCTCGCACCCGGCGCGACAGCGCCCGCGCTGTTCTCCGTCGCGATGATGGACCGGATCTGCCCACCCTCGACCTGCTTCGCCGCCTACCACCGCTACGGGGGCGACAAGGACGTGCGCGTGTACGAGTTCAACGACCACGAGGGTGGCGAGGCGCACCAGCAGCTCGAACAGCTCGCCTGGCTGCACAAGCTCTTCGGCCGCTGAGGCGGTGGCCGGCGGCTGGCGTCAGCGCGGCTCCCACGCGTCGGGCAGCGCGGTGAGCTTGCGGACGTGCGCGGGCAGTCGACCGCTGACGATCTCGGCGAGGCTCACCTCGTCGACGACCCGCCGCACCGCCGCCCGGACGGCCACCCACAGGCCGGGCAGGTTCTCCGCGGAGCCTTCGTAGCGGGTTTCCTCGGGACGCAGCCCGCGTACCCCGGCCAGGGGACCCTCAACTGCGCGCAGCACCGCGCCGACCGTCACCTCGCGGGGCGGGCGGGCGAGCGTGTAGCCGCCCTCGGCGCCGCGTTGGGCGCGGACGATGCCGGCCCGGCGCAGATCAGCCAGGACCGCCTCCAGGAACTTGCGGGGCATGTCCTGCTCCGCGGCGATGGCCTGGGTGGACAGCAGCGAGGGGTACGCGGTGGCGAGGCTCAACGCCGCCCGTACCGCGTAGTCGCCGCGCGCGGAGATCTGCACCCTGTCATCATGCCCGGCCGGTGACGCCCGGCCCTCCGGCGGGCGGCAGTGGTCTCATCGGGTGCTCACCGTTGGCGGAGTCACCGGCGCTGCCGAGGCGGAATCTGCCCCCGTTGGCGGCCGTCGACTCGGCCGGCGGTCGCTGTCGGATCACCCGATTGGCCGCCGGTTGGTCCCGTGCGGCCCGGAACGCGCCGGGGCTGACGCCGATTTCGCGGGTGAAGAAGCGGCCGAAGTTGGTGGGTTCGGAGAAGCCGAGCCGCCGGCCGATCTCGGCGATCGGCAGATCCGTGGTGGCGAGTAACCGGCCGGCCTGCAACGCGACCCGCTCGTCGATGACCTGCTTGGCGCTGCGCCCGGTGACGGCCAGGCAGGCCCGGGTCAGGGTCCGCACGGAGCAGCCCAGCTCGGCCGCGTAGTCCTCGACCCGCCGGGTGTGCGCATAGCCGTGCTCCACCTCGCGGCGGAACCGGTGGAACGTCTCGTCCTCGGGCCGCGACGACGGCCGGTCGGCGTGCGGCAGGGCCAGCCGCAGCAGCAGCACGGCCAGCTGGTGCCGGAGCAGCACGCGGGCGGTGGGACCGTCGGGGTGCCGCCGACAGTCCACCGCCAACTGGCTCACCTCGCTGATCACCGCGTCCTCGTCCTCACCGGCCAACTGCCGCCAGGTCGCGGTGGCGCTCAGGTCGACGTCGAAGTCGCGTACCGCCTCGGGATCCCAGGCGACCACCGTGGCGTCGAACTGGGGGCCTGCGCAGCGCAGCACCTGGCCGGGGCGGACCCGCAGCAGCGTGCCGGGCCGGCACAGCAGCAGGTGAAAGTCGAGCTCGGCGTCGCCGTGCCCCCGGGTGGTGAGAATCAACAGCTCCCGCTCGACGATCACCGGCCGACGCCAGCCCGGGTCGCCGGCAAGGTCGGCCAGCGCGAACGTGGCTATCTCGTCGGGCACGCGAGACGCCGTTCCGATCGATGGCGCGGGGGAGGGATCGGTGGAGACCATCGCCTGCGACGGTAGCCCGAACCGCAGGTCACCGCATCCCGGTCACCGTTCGGAGCGGAATCCGCGGTGCGCCCCGGGCTTGTTTCGGTCCTGGCGGCCAAGCTACGTTACCCGACGGTAGCGCCGCCGGTCCGCGGTCCACCCGGCACTCGCCGGTCACCCCGGCCGGCCGGCGGCCCCCGCCGACTCGCGATGGGATGGGCATGACGCAGCTGTTCTCGGTCGAAGGTAAGACGGTCCTGGTCACCGGCGGGTCGCGGGGGATCGGGCTGATGATCGCCCAGGGCTTCGTCCGGGCCGGCGCACACGTGATCATCTCGTCGCGTAAGGCGGACGTCTGCGAGGCGGTCGCCACCACCCTCTCCGCCGAGGGGCGCTGCGAGGCCATCCCCGCCGACCTCAGCGACGACGCCGGCGCCGAGACACTGGCCGCCGCCGTGCGCGAGCGCTTCGGTCGGCTCGACGTGCTGGTCAACAACGCGGGCGCGACCTGGGGCGCACCGCTGGAGGACTACCCCGAGGCCGCGTTCGACAAGCTCTGGGCGGTCAACGTCAAGGCCGTCTTCCGGCTCACCACCGCGCTGCTGCCGGCGCTGCGCGCCGCCGCCAGCGCCGACGACCCGGCCCGCGTGATCAACATCGGGTCGATCGACGGCATCCGGGTGCCGATGATGGAGGTGTACGCGTACTCGGCCACCAAGGCGGCCGTGCACATGCTCACCCGCAGCCTCGCCCACCAGCTCGCCGGTGAGCAGATCACCGTCAACGCGATAGCGCCCGGCCCGTTCGAGAGCAAGATGATGGCGTTCGCGCTCGACGACCCGGCGAGCCGGGCCGCCATCGAGCAGCAGGTGCCACTGGGCCGCATCGGACGCCCCGAGGACATGGCCGGCACGGCCATCTACCTCTCGTCACGCGCCGGCGCGTACCTCACCGGCGCGGTCATCCCCGTCGACGGCGGCATCACCACGCACGGCTGAGCACCGGCCGACCCGGGGCGCGCTGTCCGCGTACCCGATGGGCGTGTGCCGGGGCCGCGCGGACTCGGCAGATCCGCGCGGCCCCGGTGTGGCCGGTGTTGCAGTTTTCGGTTGGTCAGCGACCGGCGAGCAGCCGGTTCACCGCCGTGTCGACGTCCAGGTGCTCGGCCTCACGGCCGCGCGGGACGACGACGTAGGTCCGTCGAAGGAAACGCACCAGGACGCTGCGCGGCACCTCGAAGAGGGCGTTGCCGTCCGGTGACGAGAGGGCCAGCGCGACGAAATCGCCGCGCGGTGTGGCCCAGGGCCAGACCCGCACATCCCCGATGCCGGCCGGCTCGTCCAGGCCGGTGACCAGAAGTTCGCGAGCGAACGACCAACTCACCGCCTCGCCCCCGGCCGATTCGGCATGGAACAGGACATGGACCGCATACGGGTCAGCAGGGTCGTAACGCAGACTGGCACGCACCGGCAAGGCGGTGGCGTCAGGTGCGACGAGCCTTAGCGACGTCTCGACCTCTACGGTCGTCGGTCGGATGACACTCATGGACGTTCTCCCCCCGGCACCGCTGCGGAACGCGCGTGTCCCGCTTTTCCCATACTCAGGTGCTACTCCTGGCTACGCTCCGCCATACGCTGACTTCACCCAGTGGTGGGAAGGGGGACGGAAAGGCCGCGTGAATGTGAGCATTCATGTAGGATTTCCGGTTCTGCCCAGTGCGTGATCCCGCCCGGCATCGGGTGGCTCAGTCGTCGACTTACTCCGGTAACGTCCAGTCGGCCGTTGCAGTGACGGGCCCGAGCGACACTGGGGGGTGAAATGGTGACGAAGCAATCCTCATTGGATGCGGCGGCGGCGCCCGGCCCGCCGAAAGTCGCGGTCCGAGCAGCCGAAAAGCGGGGGTACGGAGTGCCGATGAAGCAGCCCGAACGGGCCGGTCGGCCGGCGTCCGACGCCGGTCGTTCCGGTGGCGATGACGCCGGTGCCGGTCGTCGTGGTGGCGCCGGTGCGGATCGCGGCAGCGATGCCGGTGGCGGCGTCGTCGCCGTGCAGGACCCACCGCGCCGCCCCCGCTGGCGCGAGCGGATCTCACTGACCCTCGACCTCATCCGCGCCAACCCCACCGGCCGGATCGCCCTCAAGATCTTCATCGCGATCGCCGGGGCGCTGGTGGTGACCATCGGCATCGCCCTCATCCCGCTCCCCGGGCCGGGCTGGCTGCTGGTCATCGCCGGCCTGGGCATCTGGGCCGTCGAATACCACTGGGCCCGCCGGCTGCTCGGCTTCACCCGCCGCCACGTCCACGGCTGGACGCGCTGGGTGACCAGACAGTCGCTGTTGGTGCGAATTGTGCTCGGCTCCGTCGGCCTGGTCTTCGTGGCCACGGTGGTCTGGCTGTCCCTCAAGTACAGCCTCGGCATCGACGTGGTCGCCGAAGCGATGCGGTACCTCGCGACGCACTGACCCCGGATTTCCGGTCCGGTTCCACGATCGGGTAGAGTCACAGGCGCTGAGGGCGATTAGCTCAGTGGGAGAGCGCTTCGTTCACACCGAAGAGGTCGCTGGTTCGATACCAGCATCGCCCACTCTCAGTTCTGGCAGTTCAGAGGCCGCTTCCCGGGTTCGGGAGGTGGCCTTTTTGCTGCCTGTACAGCAGCCGGGGTGTGTGGCGCTGCCGGGAGGGCGGTGAACGTGACTGAAGTGTTGAGGGTCCAGGACCTCCGCCGGGTGTGCGGCGTGCTGCTGGACATGGTGGAGGAGCGGTTCGGCGCGGAGATCGATCTGTCCCGTGTCGATGTCGACCTCTACTGGAACGTCGACCTGGGGACCGCGTTCGACCTGAAAGACGTTCCGGAGTCAGGGCTCGACGTCGGGCAGATCAGTGACGACGTGGCAGAGCTACATGCACTGCTGCGCCGTCCGGCAGGCGACGTGCCGGTGCTCTGGCACGACCTGCAACACCTCGCCGGTGTTTTGAGGCTGCTGGCCTACCTTGACCTGCCAGCCGTCAACGCTGGCGAGAGCTGAAGGAGCACCAGCGTCACCGCTGCCCGGCCTGACCGACTGGTGTGTCAGACGCCGCGAGAATCGCCGAGTCGCTTGAGTGTCGCGGGTCGCGGCGAGGTGACGTTCGCTGGCTTGTCTGGTGCGTCGCCACAGCTTCGCCGGAGAAGTAGTTTCAGATGGCCTGGTGCTCGTGGTCGCAGCAGTCCAGACACAACGGCTGCCCGAGCCGCGGATCGTCGTCATTGTGGCTCCACATGTCCGCCAGGTGATGTGCGACATACGGTCTAAGGCCTAGCGGCAGGTCGGCAGAGCGTGAGCGCCGGATCTACCGATTTGAGTGTGTGTCACTGTCGGTCGCTCTCGGCCGGCCTCATGGCGGAGGGATGACCAGACGCGCTGGCGCCCAGGCCCGTGCCATTCAATCCAGGCAGCGGACGTGGACGGCGATGTGCTGTGGCTGAGCGCCGGTGTCTCGGTGTAGGACTTCAAGCTCGACACGGTGCCGGTCCATTGAGTCAGGCTCGTTCGCTTCGCCGGCCAGGCAGGTTGGATACGTGCCGTCGTGGTGCAGTGTCCCGCGCACGTCCTGCCAGCTTTCGGCGATAACCGAGTAGATCGTGTCGCCATCGAGAGGACTCTGCAGCGCTCCGTCTTCCTCAAACGCGATGGACCTTGTCTCGTCGTTCGACCAGGTGACCGTCCCAACGAGCAGCTCCGGCTTGGCAGTGTGCGGATCGTCGGCAAGCCTGGCCGTCCCGAAGCCGCCGATCAGCCCTACGGCGACCAGCGCTAAAGAGAACGCAACCATGGTGAGGCGGCGCTCTGGTGGGGTGTGGACCGCACCTTGCATCGTGTCAGGGGATGGCACTGGCATGGGCGCAAGGTACGCGATCGGCGCTTTCAGGGCTGGCCCAGAAATCCTCCTGCCGCCATCCGCGCTGACGTCGCCGATCAGTTGGCGGACGACTGTCGCACGTCAGCCGACGGAGGACACTGCCGGCTGTCGGCGGTGTGGGAGGACTTTCTGTACGTCTATCAAGGCGGCCCTGAACGGGCCGCACGCGCCGCCGCCTGGGCGCGCGTCCGTCGCTCCGCTGGCGCTCCGACTCCGGCTACGCAACACGCCCGGCGGCTGGCGCGGAAGCGGGAAGCCCAGGGGCCGCCGCAGAACGACAGGCCGTTGATCGGTGTAGTGGTGGGCCGGCAGCCGGCCGGGCCGCGCGGCCACGAGTCCGCGCGGCGTAGGGGAGCGCACGCCGGCCGCGTCGGCGAGCTGGCGGCGGTCGCGGGGTAGCGGTTACTGGGCCTCCGGCGGGGGCGCTCGGGCTCCGAGATGGTTGCAACCCGTCGGCGCGTTGCGGTCCGCGGGCGGTTGCGCAGGCCATCCCGTCTGCCATCGACCCGGGCAAGCCGAGCAGACCACTCATCCTCATTACGGCCTGGTGGACTCGCTCTGTGGGGCCGGTGGCGCTGCTCGTGCTGTCCATACTGGTGACAGGCTTCTTCCTGTTCCAAGCGCCTGTTTGGTGCTGCGCCGTCAACCGGGACGGGACCCTCTGCCGGAACAACTCGGCTGGCCTCCTGCTCGGATGCAGCAAGCGGCAGCACAAGTGGCAGAAGCTCAGGATGACCATCGTCCCGAACGCCTGGCGTCAAATGAACCGCGGGCTTTGGGCGTCACCCAGGGAAGGACTGACAACCCTGGGCGCGATCGTGGGGATGCTTTCGGCGGTCGCGGCCACAGCGATCAGCGTTGCTGGACAGTTTGCTGGCAAGGCGTGACCAGCTACCTCGCGAAAGGGTGCAGGACAGGGCATCGCTCGACACGATGCGTCGGCGGCGTACGGCTCTTTGCCTAACCGGGCATGCGGTGCGTGGTGAGGTTCGGCGCGGATACTGGCGGGGTGAAGGAGCAGGAGCAGACGACGGAGTTGACCCGGTGGACCATCCACGGCGAGCGGGTCGTGGACGACACCCGGCGGGCGCAATTGAGCATCGCCGAGGTGGAGTTGCCCGACGGGGTGCGCTTTGAGCAGTACGTGATCCGGGCTCCCCGGTCGGCCATGGTCGCCGTGCTCGACGATCAGCAGCGCCTGCTGTTGATGCGGCGGCACCGGTTCGTGTTCGACCGGTGGGTGTGGGAGTTGCCCGGCGGCTACGTCGACGACGAGGAGCAGCCGGCGCGGTGCGCGGTGCGGGAGGTTGAGGAGGAGACCGGCTGGCGGCCTCAAGGGGTGGAGCCGTTGCTGGCCTTCCAACCGTGGGTCGGCACTGCTGACGCCGAGAACCTCCTGTTCCTGGCTCGTAAGGCTGAGCACATCGGCGCACCTGTGGACGTAAACGAGGCGGAGCAGGTCGCGTGGATTCCGCTGGACGAGGCGTACGGGTTGGTGTCTCGGGGTGAGATCGTTGGTGCCGGCACGGTGATCGCGGTGCTGGAGCTGGTCGCGCGTAAGGCCCGGGGAGAGCTGTGACGGTCAGCGCCGCCGACCGAGCGTGGCGTCGATACGGCCGGTGAAGTGCCGGACGGCGGGTAGCCGCCGGTGCGGAGCGAGTTGAGTTTGCAGGTCCCGGAGGTAGCGGACGGCTCTGGCGGACCGTAGCTGGGTGGTCAGGGTCAGGGCTTCCGCGCCGACGGCGCAGGCCCGGTCAGGTTCGCCCTGTTGGGCGTGCACGCTGGCGAGCAGGGCGAGGTTGAAGGCTCGGCCGCGTACATATCGGTTGTCCATTCGCAGGGACCGAACAGCGAAGCGTTCGGCGTGGGTGTTGCATCCGAGGGCGTGGAAGCAGTGGCCGAACTTGGCCGACAGGTACGCCTCGTCGAAGTAGCTGAGCCACTGCGGTTCGGTGCTGCGGTCGGCTCGGTCGAGGGCTTGTTCTGCCTGGTGCAGGGCGGCGGCGCAGGCCCGTTCGTCGTTGGCTCTGGCCAGGGCGTGGGCTTCCATGACGTGGGCTTCGGCGGTCAGGACTGGAACCCCGGCGCGGCGGGCGGTCTGGCCGGCGGCGCGGGCGAGGTCAAGACCGGTGGTGGTGTGGCCGAGGTAGGTGGCCTGGTGGCTCATCGCGGCGAGGATTTCCGCGCCGAGGCCGTCGTCTCCGGCGGCGTGGGCGAAGTCCAGGGCGAGGGTGAGGTACCGCTGGGCGATGCCGTGCTCGGCGGTGTCGTACGCCTGCCATCCGGCGAGTTGAGCCAGTTCGGCGGCGGCGCTGAGCAGCCGCTGACCGGTGCCATGGTCGTAGCGGCCGTCGGTGAGCAGCGGGGTCACCTCCTGATGGAGGCAACGGACGACGGTGTCGCGAGCATGGCCGCCGCCGTACTGGTTGTCCAACTGGCGGTAGGTCGCGGTCATCGCGCGGATGGTGTCAATTTCGGGTTGACCGACGGTGTTGCGGCCGGATTGGATGATCGGGGCCGGGTCCGGGGCGGTGAACCAGCGCAGCGCCGGCAGGGTGTAGCCGGCGGAACTGAAGGCCACCTGCCGGAGTACTTCTCGACGGTTCACGTCACCTCGCCAAAGCTCTGCGGCACTGCGTACGTCCTCCTGCCAGGTCCGGTGAACCGGCTCGCTGGCGGTGCGCCGGTCGGGGCCGGTGGGTGGTGCGGTCTGTCGGGGTGCCAGGCCCATCGTGGTGCGCGCCTGGTCGGGCATCCGGCAGCCGTCGGCGATCCGCTCCAGGACGTCTATCGAGGTGACCTTGCGTCCGGCCATGATCCGGCTGACATAGCCCTGTTCCAGCCCGACGGCGGCCCCGATCCGGCCTTGACTCGCCCCGGTGAGACTGGTGATCCAGCGGAACAGTCCGCCGATGTCGCGGGCGGCCAGGGCGGTCAGTACCTCGCCGTGCGACCACGCATCCTCCGGTATTCGCAGCGGATCGAGCCTCACGGCAGCTCCCAGCGTCGCGTTCCGACTACTCAACGTGTTTCAGATCGACAGCCTAGGGCGACTATTCGCACTGGTCGAGCCGTCCCATGTCACCGTGACATGACCGCTGGCCATGGAACGGCCCACCGCCGGCCGGGATGGTCGGCGCATGTCCTTCAATGTCGACAACCCGCCCGAAGAGCCGCCCGCGAAATGCCAGCACCGTCTGCTGTGGCGGTCGGCCCGCGCTCTCTGGGAGGCTCACCGGCCCGACAGCGCCGGCTTCTGCGTGGCCACCGGCTGCTGGCACACGAACCAACGCGACCCCTGCCAGCTGGCCCAACTCGCCCAGGAAGGGATGCGCACCGCGTGCGGCGAAGCCACCCCCGCGTCGCCACCCTGGATCGCCGTTACCCGCGAGCGCCTGGCGGCCGGGGACATCGACCCCGTGGACGCCGTCGCCGAGGCCCTCTGGCACCACCGCCACGGCCGCAGGGCAGGGCGGTGACCGATGGGAGCCATCTACACCTCGACAGCCTTTAGGGAGTACGCGAAGGCGCAGGTGGCCCATGCGGACATCCTGCTGACCAAGCACGCCGAGTCGGCCCTGAGTCTGTGCCGCTGCGGCCGACTCCACCCCTGCGACGAACACCGCCACTGGCTGGAGATACGCACCCACTTCAGACAGTTCCTCGTCGACGAGCAGTACAGCAGCGAAGTACAGCAACCCTGCACACCGAACCCGACCCGAAGCGACCCCAGCACGCCGTACGACCTCGGATGACACCCGATCGGACCGGCTCGCCGAGAGTTCACACCGAAGAGGTCGCTGGTTCGATACCAGCATCGCCCACGCAGGTCAAAGGTCACTTCCCAATCTTGGGAGGTGGCCTTACTGCTCGTGCACAGCAGCCCGGCTACGGGGGTGAGCGATGCGCTGAAACGTTTGATCGTGTCTCTCGACGCCGAGCGCAGGCGCGCCCGATGGCCTAGGGGCCAGCCTGTCGGCGCACTTCGGCAGATGGGGCGCTGACAATTGCGGTGGAATACCGCCCGGCTCGAATATGCGCATTGCGCCAGTTAATTGCGCATGATTACCTGCTCGCACCAGCCGAAGGTCACCTGTTGGGCGGCTTCCGGGCAGCCTCTTGCGCTACTAGAAGCAGCACGGGCAGCAGAAGTGTAAGTATGGCGTTGGGCCAAGTCAGAAGGCCGCTAATGGCCAGAATTGCCGCCACTGCGGCAGCAGCGGCTAGGAGGACGCTGGCCCAGCGGCGCCGAACGAAGAGCCTAGCTCGTTGCGTGTGGGGGGCCCTAACTAGGGAACTCAGCGACTTCGTGTCGCCGGATGCTCGCCGTACAGCCACCGCATGGTCCAACCAGACGAGAGTGTCTCCCGACCTCAGCAACGAAGCACTCCGGAGATCGAGGAGAGCACTGAGGCAATGCCAGGTCGGCCAGAGGGCTGGGGCCGGCGACTCCTGCCGGCTAACCCATTCGCCGCTCGGCAACTGTGTCCCTAGTATTGTCTTGTAGCACTTCCGCAGTGCTTGCCCGGGTGGATGCGGGTGCAATAGCAGGGCTGTGGCGGCCAACGCCAGGCCGTGATGATGCATCGTCTCCCGCCATTGATGCTTTCGGTGATTAGCGGCCGTGATGTTGTAGGTCTCCATAAATGCGTGGATCTCGGTGCCTGGGGCGTCCGTGATTTTCGACGTAAGCCAGTCAAACGCAGACAGGACACTTGTCTGCATCAGATCCGACCCGCACGCAGCTAGGGCTTGGAGTGCCAGCGACGTGTGCACGACCGACGAGTCGGCACCTGGCCTTTCGCCCCATCCTCCTGTGGGCGCTTGGTGCTTAATGAGCCAGCGAGCGCCAGCCTCTAGCATTGGATCGTCCGGGCATAGTGATGCGACTGCCTGCATCGACTGGGCCGTTGTCGTTGTACGAGAAGGGCAATCTTTCAATGAGCCCCACCCCCCACCACGATTCTGGTGCTGAGCGAGAAAGCGGAGGGCGGCAGAACAGTCTGGGGTGAACGAGGAGAACCCGAAGGTGCCGCTGCCGAACAGGCGGACGGCAATCGCCGTCGCCTCTACCGTGGGCTGACCGTCGGTTGTATTGGTGGCCCAACCTCCATGAAGTGTTAGATCGTCGGATCTGATCTGTCGTTGCCGAAGAAATGCCCAGCTCGCCTCGGGCGCTGGCGGCTTCATGCCCACACGACGGAACGCCAGTAGCGCGACAGCCGTCGCGACCGGACCGGGCGGCTGGTTGCTAAGATCGTGATACCAGCCACCACTTTGATCGTTTATGGCGCTATATGAGCGTGCCAGAAGATCAATTGCCGCCTTAATCTGACGATCTACGACATCGACGGATACGGGCAAAAGAAGTTCAGAAATTCCACGAGTGTCAGAGCTGCCCATGTATGACAGCGTGACGACCCCGTGCAACCGCCACAAGCCCACCGACAGTGCCACGCTCGGCTGGACACATTGGTGGCTTGACTGCCGCCCATGGGCAGAGGCTGGGTCCGCACGCTTACGCTCGCTGGGGCACAGGGCTGACCATGATCAAAATATCTCCCAGTGCGGGCGCGGAGGGGATGCTTCCCACCATGTGCGATCCACCAGTCAGGGACTAACTCGACCGGGAATCGCGCCAGGCCTGACGCAACAGGTGTCAGCCCCGCAGTCTGAGTGCTGTCCACGGTGGCGCGGCCTGGCAGACTGCTCGCAGGGTGGCTAGCGCCAGGGGCCACGGGTCCCCATTCCAGCGCCACCACCAGTGCATCCACTCTGGTAAACCCTTCGTCGGTGGACCCGAGATGTCAGCTGCGGTCCCCTGGTTGCCAGTCGGGCAACGCATGCTCACGCCGATTGGTGGATGGGGCAGGCAGCGTCGTGAGTATCGGCGGTCTCACCGGATGGATGGAGGCCTGCTGGTGCAACTTGATTCACTTGTCGTGCACTGCTTCGCGGGTCTTGCCGTAGACGTATGTGCGAATGCGCCTGCCGTCCGGTTTGGTGACCCAGACGTACGCGGCGAAGCCGTTGCGGTAGGGGAAGATCGAGCCTTCGCCGTTGGCCCGGGTGCGTCCGGGCATCAGGCGGCTTCCTGACGCTCGAGCTGCTCGCGGATGTAGTCGTCGACCCACTCCGGGAGGGCGCGGCGGTACTTGCCATCGGGGGAGTTCCAGCGGGGGCGGAGGTCCTGGTTCGTGCGGCGGCCCCGGTGAGCCAGGCTTCGTGGGCAGGTTCTTGCCGACCGATGCGTCTGCTCTCGCGTTGCTGACTTGCGGCGGTGTCGGTGCCGATGGGGCAGTCCGAGGTGCCAGCAGGCGTCGATGAGGCGCGCGAGGTGATCTGGGACGCCCGCTGGTCGACACGGTGCAGGGTTCGAGGGGCCCGATCTACGCTTCGGCCGTCAGTCCGAGGTCCGGATCTGCTCCAGGCGCGTCAGAGGCTCCTGGAGGTACTCCATGAGCTCCCGCAGCGCGTCCTTCTCCGCCGTGGTGATCACAACGCCCTCCTCCCACACGGCGCCGACGAGCGTCGTGATCGCCAGGTCCCAGGCCCCGGCGCCGGCGGCGTCCCGGACGATCGGCAGGTACTTCGGGCTGATCTTGGGTGCGAGCTGGTCGATGATCCGGAGGGTGCGCCGGATGTAATCGTTGACTTCCATGGGTCTCCCGTGGGTGCGGTGGTTAGGGCAGCGGGTTGGTGGTGACGCCCTCGCCGCTGACGGGGTGGCCGCCGGAGATGCTGCCGTCCTTGTCCAGGGTAACTTTGCAGGTGATGCCGTCGCGAGTGCCGATGACGACCCAGCCGTCGCCGCCGGGACGCGCCTGAGGGCGGCTGTCGGGGTTGGCGGCGATGCTCTTGAACCAGCCCTCGACCTGCTCCCTGGTGGTGCCGGGCGGGAAGCGCGTCTTGCCGGGCTCGGTGGAGGAGGGCTTGTGGTCGCCATTGCCCTTGCCGTCGCCGTCCCAGATCTTGTCCATCGCCCCGTCGCCCATCTGACCGAAGCGGTCCATGTCGTACAGGGCGTCGGCGAACTCGGGGTCGTCCCAGGGGTTGGTCCTCTTGGGTACCTCGGGCTCGGATGTGTCGGCGTCCTTCGGGCGGCCTTCCCCGGCGCGCTTGAGGCCGTGCTGCTGGGCCGCTCCCACGCGCTTGGGCATCATAGCCGGGTTGAACTTTTTAGGCTTGGCGCCATCGTCGCCACCGCCGTGCGGTGGGGTGGGGCCCGGGGGCCGCTTGTGGATACCCGCCACAGCGAACAGGACCACCACGACGGCGGTGGTCCGCAGAGCCGCCATGAGTTGTCGCATCGAGGGCCGCCTAGACGTCGAGGAGTGCGCGAAGGGCGGAGAGGCTGCTGATCAGGCCCATCAGCCAGCCGAAGATGCGGCCGGTCCAGCGGACGACGGCGACCGCGAGCTGGGAGGCGACCAGCGGTGTGGCGAAGCCGACAGAGAAGACCACCTCGGCCAGCCACACCACGACCTTGGCGATGCAGTCGGCGATGAAGGCGCGCACCACCTCCCGCACCGTCTGCACCAGGACCCCCGCGCCACGGGTCGCGGCACCCATGCCGGCGGCCGTGCCCGCGAAGATCCCGGCGACGTCGATGTTGATGGTCAGGATGTCGCGGTAGGCGTCGGCGGCCGTGCCCTGCCATCCGTCGAGGTCGCCGACCAGCCGCGCCTTGAGGTCCTCGGCGATGGAGAACAACTCACTGGCCATGTTGTCCCAGGTCAAGGCGTGCGTCTCGATGGTCTCGGGGTCGCCGGCCAGCCAGTCGAGTGCCTGCTTCAGTGGCTCGACCTGCTCGATGGCCCACTCGATGCCCATCGACAGGAGCGTGCTGAACGGGTCGATGACGATGGACGCCCCGTCGAGAGCGGCGCCCAAGCCCGCCACTGAGCCGTCGATCCAGCTGCCGGAGTCGATGGCGGCCTTGATGCCCATGTAGTCGTCGGCGAGCGGCAGGCCGGTCCAGCCGTCGCGGTGCGCGGCGCTTGTCGAAGCGATGTCGGAGGTCGTGGCGACCAGTGGGTTGCTCATGAGAGGGCGCCGGGCCGGCTCAGGTCGCGGAGTGGAAGGAGTTGAAGCCGTCGGTGTTCGACTCCTCGGCCCGCTCGTAGGCGTCGGCGTTTCTCTTGATTCCCGCGGCGAGCAGCGCGATGTTCTCGGCGAGCATCCCCACGCCCTTGTCCTGGTCCCGGTGGCGTCCCTCCAGGATGGGCGGTAAGAACTGGCAGAGCTGCCCGTACGCCTCGTCGGCCTGGAAGATGGTGGCGCTCGCTGACTTGACGGCGGCGAAGCGGTCGTGAATGGCCAACATGGCCGTGGCGTGCGCGCGCAGGGCCTCGACGTCGACCTCGAACCCCCCGTGCATTAGTAACGCCCCTCCTCGTCCTCGGTGTCGGCGGTCCGGAATCCGGCCAGCAGGGCCCGGCCGGTCGCCGAGTCGGCGCCGACCGTCTCCCGCACGACTTCGGCGGCGGCCTCGGCGAGCTTGACCCGCGCGTTGCGATAGGCGCCCATGATCGCCTGCTGCGTCTGCTCCAGGCTCACGCGCTGCACCCGCGCGGAGAGCCGGACGTCGGCCATCGCCCCCGTGGAGTCGACGGTGACCTCGACGATCCCGTGGGCGTCGCTGGCCGTGACCCGCAGCGCGCGCAAGCCGGCACTGGCGGCCTGCGTGTCGGCGGCCCGGCGCACGGCATTGGCCTGCCATGCCTCCAGGCGTTCCCTCGCATCCTCGGCGTCCAACAGCGGATTAGCCATCGCGCCTCCGTTTCCGTTGCCGAGCAGGGGCATTCGAGGCGTCAGTGTAACCACGGCCCGCCACACCAGGTTGCCCAGCGAATGCGGCATGATCTGGTTCGGCGTTGTGCGGGATTGATTGATTGGCGCCACCATCAGCGGCGATCAACTTTTCTGTTCCGTAGAAGTGGACGGCGGGACGGCTCTCAACCAATCCCGTCCCGGAGGAGTGGAAGTCATGATGCTGCGCAAGGTGTTCGGAGCGCTGGTGGCGTTGCTGACCTTCGGCACGGTGCTGGTCGTCACGGCGGCCCCGTCGCAGGCGGCGGTGGCCTGCTCGGGCACTGTCACCTACAGCTACGCCTACCCGCCGAGCAAGCCCGTTGCCGAACTGGTCATCTACTACAACAGCACCAACGGCGGCACGAACAGCGCCTGCATGTACCACCGCGGCGCGGCGTACGGCTCCTCGGCGCGGACCTCCGTGCAGATCGCCCGGTGCGCGGAGACCTCCGGCAGCGGCTCGTGCACCGCCACCGCGGTCTCCACCAAGGACAACGCCGACTACCTGTACTACGCCGGGCCGCGCGGAGTGACCGGCACGGCGAACAACTGCGTCGACGCGTACGGCGAGATGGACTGGGCCGGCACCACCTACTGGATCCACTCCGGTCGCCAGGGCTGTTGAGTTCGGTGACGCCTGACCGGTGGTCCGGTGGGATCCGTCCCGCCGGGCCACCGGTGGTGGCCGTCGGCGTACGCCCCCATCAGGGGTAGAGGCAGGCGGTACGGCGGGCCGCGAGCCGCTGGTCGGCGGCGAGGGGCAGGGCCTCGGCGGTGCTGGAGCCGTCGGGACGGGCCGCCCGCACGTCGAGTACGTCGGTCGGCGCGCCGCCGCCGAGACAGGCGACAGCGGCCACCGGGATCTCGGCAGTGGGTCCGGGTTGCACGGACGGGCGGTCGAGCTTCCAGACGAGGTCGAACGGCGGGGCGGCCGTCCCGGTCATTCCGATCTGGTGCCAGCGGCGCTCGGCCGGCAGCGCGGGGTCGTCCGCGTAGTAGGCGGCAAAGCCGACGATCTCCACGTGCGTGCCGGTCGCGCTCAGCCGCCACCCACCCGGGCCGGTCAGATCGGGGGCGATCGCGAGGGCGATCGCGGTCGGCCCGGGTCGGTCGCCCTTGCAGCGGGACGGTTCCAGGCCCGTGGGCGGGTTGCCGTGCACCACCCCGGAGGCGATCAGCCCACCGTCGGCGAGGCTGAACCAGCGGATGTCGGGGGTTTGGGAGGTGGAGTCGGTGATCCGCTCGCCCAGGCAGTAGCCGGTGAGCCCGACCACGCAGCCGGGCGGAATGGTGTAGAGGATGCCCTGGTCGCGGCGGGGCTCGCTCCGGACGTGCACACCACCGCCGTACGTGACGGCGGTGAAGGCGGCGTCCGTGGTGGTCGCCGGGCAGGCTGTGGTGGTCGTCGTGCCGGCGGCCGCCGTCGCCCCGCTGGCCGGCCACCTCAGCTGGGTCATCGGCACCACGGCGGCGGTACCGGCGAGGCCGGCGACCGCCACCGCCGCCAGCGCCAGTCGCCGTCGGAGCTTCCGGTGCCGCGGGGGGCTCGCGGGCCGATCATGGGCCGGTCCGCCGGTTGGCTCATCCGTGGCCGGGACGAGTGGCTCTCCGGCAGTCACAGCGGATGGTGACTCTGCGAGGGGTGTGGCGAGCGGTTCGGCCGGCGTCGGGTCGGGTGTTTCTGCCCTTGCCGGGTCGGCTGGTGCGCTGGCCAAACTGGCGGGCCGCAGTTCCTCGTCCAGTTCGAGCCAACGCTGCCTCCACTGGGCGGTGTCCCCGCCGCAGGCCCCGACGTACGCGAGCAGCACGTCGAGGCTGGGTTGCCGGATTCCGCTGGCAGCGGCGGAGAGGGTCGAGGCGCTGTAGCCGGCGACCTCGGCCAATCGCCGGTAGGTGGGGTTGCCGGCTTCGACACGTAACTTCCGTAGCTCATGGGCGAAGGACGACAACGGTCCAGCCGTCGGATCTACGGGCCGCTCGTGCCGAGCCATGCCGCTCCCTTGTCCCGGTAGCGCCCTGGAGCGGGGGGTGCCGCAGCACAGAGCTCATGTTTCCTGGTAAGTCATCCAAAGTAGAGAAATTATATTGATCTCCTGGGACGGCAGACGACGGCTACCAGTGTGCGGGGGCGGCGGGGGACCGGCGGTGCGCGCTCCACCGTTGAACGTCGCCGGGTGCGGCCCGACAGGCAGGTCCCGCTCCCGGCGAGCTGCAACATCCTCCATCGCGGATGCGTCTTTTGTCCGTGATCGCTCCGGCAACGTGGTACGACTGCTTCAGCGACTATCCGACGAAGCGAGCGGGCCGGGTGACGAGTAACAGAGTGGCCAATCTGCTGCGCAGGCGGGAGAGTCCGCAGCGGCCGACCTTCCTCGAACTGTTCTTCGATCTCGTTTACGTCTTCGCGCTCACCCGGATTGTGCACGAGCTGGTGTTGGACTACACCAGAGGTCACGTCGCAGAGCGGTTGACCACCTCCCTCTCGGAGAACGGCGAGACTCTGCTGCTGCTGTTGGCCCTCTGGTGGATCTGGACCCAGACGGCATGGGTGACCAGCAGATTCGATCCGTTCCAGCCGCCGATCCAGTTCGTTGTCGTCGCGACGATGTACGGCAGCCTGCTCATGGCGGTCGCGATTGCCGGGGCGCTCTCCGACACCGGCATGCTGTTCGCGAGCACCTACGTCGCGATTCAGGTGGGCCGCACCCTCTTCTTCGTGGGCATCGTGCGCGGTCACAATCTGCGCCGCGTCAATATGTTGGCGCTCATCTGGTTCAGTGTGTCGGCCGTACCGTGGCTCGCCGGAGCCTTCGCCCCCGAGGTGACGCGCAATTCGCTGTGGACGGTGGCCCTGGCAATCGACTACCTGGGGGCCAGGCTCGGCTGGCCGATACCGGGGCTGGGCCGCTCGCGGGTGTCCCCGTGGGCCGTCGCGGGCGAGCACCTGGCCGAGCGCTACTGGCAGCTTGTCATTGTCGCGCTTGGCGAGACGATCCTGACCTCCGGGTCGAGTCTTCTCCGCGGTCCGATCGTGGCTGAACGAATGATGGCCCTTACCTTGTCGTTCCTCACCACGGTGTTGCTGTGGCGGATCTACTTCTACCGAGCCGGCCAGATCCTGGGCGAGGCCATCGCGGCATCCGCCGACCCGGGCCGGCTCGGTCGGTTGGCCGAGTTCGCGCACCTGCTCATGGTGTCCGGCATCCTCGCCACCTCAGCCGGCTCCGAACTCGTCCTCATCGACCCATCCGGAGACGCCAAACCCGCCTGGGTCGGAGCCATCCTCGGAGGGCCCGCGCTCTACCTCGCCGGACGCTCAGTATTCGAGTACGTGGCCTTCGCCCGAGTGTCCTGGCCACGGCCGATCGGGATCCTCGTCCTCGCGGCCATGGCACCGATCATGGTCGGCCTACCGCCCCTCGGGGTCGCCGCGGCAGCGGCCGCCGCCCTGCTCGGCATTGCCGTCTCCGACACGACCCGAGCCCACGGACGTCCACTGGAGGAGGCCTCGCCGCCACGCTGACGCGTATCCGTCACCCATTGAACGAGGTCGACTCGCCGGGCAACCTGCGAGACGGCGATCACGGGCTTACACGCCCAGGCCTCCCACCACTGTTACCTCTTGGCTGGTGAACTCGCCCGTGAGCATCGGCATGGCCTTGCCGATCGCCGCCCTGGTCTCGGGAAGCTGCAACGAGGCGTCGTGCTTCTCCTTGCTCTGCCACACCTCACTCACCCAGATCGTGTCGTCGTCGGTGTCCGAGACGCTCACGACGTACAGGTCGCATCCGACCGTGCGCAGGCCATCAGCGCCGCTCAGCAGGATGTCCACGACGTCATCCCGGTGGCCCGGCTTGGCCTTCATCGATCCGATGTAGCCGTACGACACAGCAACTCCTTAAGCGGCGGCGAGCTGATCGGGTTCATGCGACGAGCGCAGAAAGCGCCTCGCAACGGAAGCGATTTCTGCGGCCTCGAGCATACTGATCTATCGCTGACAAGGCGCGGCGATCGTGAGCGTGCCCCGATCGACTGCCGAGAGATGATGGAGGCGTTCGCGTGGTGAGTCAGCGCAGTGCTGTTGCGAGTTCGGTGGCGTTGTCGAACGCGGCTGCCGCCCTCTCTGACTCGTCGTCGGTGAGCGTGACGGACTGGGCGCGGGCCAGCAGTTCGGCCGCGGTGTCCGGGTCGTGCAGCACCATCGCGAGTTCGGCGCGGTAGACCAGGACCTCTACCTGCTCGACCGGGTCGTCGTCGGCCTGCGGGCGGGCCAACGCGCTGTCGAGGATCCGAACGGCCTGGCTGATGCTTCCCCTGGAGTCGGCCTGTACGACGGCATTCGCCAGGGCTTTGGCCAGCCGCCCGGCAGACGTGGCGTCCGGCATGGGGGCGGCGGTGGGGTCCCGGAACACGCGGATCCAGTTGCCGCCCGGGTCGATGACGCTGAATCCGCCCAACCCGTCGGCATTCTTTCGCGCCCTGGGCCGGGTCATCCGCGGTGTCCCGGACACCAGTACCCTGCCGTACGCGGCGCGCATGCCGGCTGCGAATGCTCGGTGCAGTCCCTCGATGTCCGGGGTGATTACGAGACAGGAGCCGTAGGACTGCTCCGGGTCGAATCCGGCGATCTCGAAGAACTGCAGGTCGATGTCCTCGCGCTGCACCCCCACGCACGGGTTGGGCTTGCGTTGTTTGTACGTGGTGTGGAAACCGAGAACTCCGTAGAAGGTTTCGATGTCGTCGATGGATGCGCACGGCAGCAGGGGAACGGTCCGCTCGTTGGCCATGCCTCCTTCCTAGGCGTCGCGGGGTGTCCGTCGCACATGGAAATAGCTGACCATCGCCTCCGGCCATCCGTTCGGCTGATGACCCCGAACGCAACGACGGTGGCGAGCTGGACACGCCGTCAGACCGGGTCGGCGGCGCGGAGCTGTGGCCACCGCTGCTCGGTCCAGGCCCGCAACAGCCACTCCATCGGTCCGTACCGGAACCGTGCCATCCACGCCGCGCTGGCGGCGAGCTGCGCACCATAGATGGCGACCGCGATGACGAGGACGACCGCGGGTGCGACGGTGCCGGCGAGGCCCAGTCCGACGCCGGTGAAGACCAGCACACAGAGCAGCGATTGACCCAGGTAGTTCGACAGGGACATCCGTCCGGCCGGTGCGAGTACGGCGACCACCCGCCGGCCCCGGTTGGTCTGGAAGAAGCGGAGAAGGGTGGCGGCGTACGCGGCGGCGAGCAGCGGCGCGGTGAGTACGCCCGCCGTCAGTCCGGTCAGGTTGGCGGTGCCGCCGCCGGAGGCGAAGATCACCGCACCCGCCAGGCCGATCGGATAGCCCACTTGCTGCACCCGGCGCAGGAACTGCCGGTTTCCGACGACGTCGGTGAGCAGCCGGCGCCGCCCGGCCGCGTAACCGAAGAGGAAGGCCGAGAGCGCGAGCGGCCCCTGCACGAGGAGCGTGCCGAACATCGCCGGCAGTTGCCGTACGTGCTCGGTGATCACCGACCCGATTCCGCCCTGTAGTGCCTCGGTGGATCGCTGCCCCGCCGCCAGTGCCGTCGCCGGATCGGTGACCAGCTGGGTTCCGCCGACGGCGGCGAGCGCGAGGACGAAACCGATCCCGCCGGTCAGCAGTACGGCGGCGCGCAGCGCGGTCCCGACGCGGACTCCCCGCATGGCGAGCAGGATCAGGCCGAGCAATGCGTACGTGGTCAGGATGTCGCCCTGGAACAGCAGCACCGCGTGCAGGATGCCGAGCACGAAGAGCCCGGCCAACCGTCGCCGGAACCGGGGGGCGAAGTCGATGCCGCGCCGCGCGGCGGAGTCGAGTTGGAGCGTGAAGCTGTAGCCGAACAGGAAGGAGAAGAGCAGGTACGCCTTCATCGTGAAGAGCAGCTCGACCAACCACAGGACCGCCTGGTCGCCCCACGAGTCGTGCGCGGGATCCGGCACCAGATGGAAGGGATAGCCGGAGGCGAAGAAGGCGATGTTGACAATCAGGATGAGGAGCAACGCCACGGCGCGCAACGCGTCGACGGCAGCGATCCGGGAGAACGGCCCGGGCGGCCCTTCATTAACGACTGACGGGTCTTTGATGGAGAACTTCACGCGGCTACCCCCGTATCGAACAGTAAATCGAATTCGATGGCTCCCTCCGACCCTACGAAGCGGCAAATCCCGGTGACAGCCGGTGAGCGGGAACGTCGCCGGTGGGGTAGGCCCTACCCCCGCCCCATCAGTGCCGGATGCTACGAAGGGACGTGCCTGACATGACCAGATCCCTTGATGCCACGTCCCTGGAAACTCCACGGTTGCTGTTGCGCCGCTGGCGAAGCAACGACCTGGACGGCTTCGCCGCGGTAAACGCAGAGCCCGAGGTAATGCGCTACATCCATGACGGCCGCACCCTGGACCGGGCCGCGACCGCAGAGCGCCTGGCCATCTATCAGCGGCACTGGGATGAGCACGGCTTTGGCCTGTACGCGGTGGAGATCAAGGAAACCGGAGAACTGGCCGGCTTCACCGGGCTGGCGGTGCCGACCTTCCTGCCCGAGATCTTGCCGGCCGTGGAGATCGGCTGGCGGCTCGGCCGCGCGCACTGGGGCCGGGGTCTGGCCACCGAGGCGGCCCAGTCCGTGGTCGCCCACGCTCGTGCCGAGCTCGGACTGCGGCGGCTGGTCAGCATCCACGTTGTCGGCAACGAGGCGTCGGCGCGGGTGATGGTCAAGCTGGGCATGACGCTGGAACGCGAGGCCGTGCAGCTGGACACCGGCCGCCAGGTCCGGGTCTACGCGATGGATCTTTAGGCGGTACACACAGCGACCGTCCAACAGCTCGTTGACGAGCGGAGGCGGTCACACCCCGCACGAGTCACCAGCTCGCCAGATTCGACGATGGCTTGTCGGGCCGCTAGACCGTTGGCTCTTCTGCTGTTCAGCGGTGGCTGACGACGTCACCAGCGGCTTTTCACACCTAAGGTGGTCCGATGCCCCAACGCTCGGTACCCGCTGAAAAGGTTGACTGGTCGTCGGTGAGCCATGCCTACGGCCCTGCCGTCGAGATCCCGGCCCTCCTCCGTGCTGTCAGGTCAGACATCCAGGAGGTCCGCCAAGGTGCATACGGCGATCTCGTCGACCTGCTCGTGCATCAGGGCTCCCGGTTCGAGGCCAGTGCTGCGGTGGCTCCTTACCTGATCGATATTGTCGCTGATCCGGCGGCCCCGGACCGCTTTGCTGCCTGCCAGGTGTTGGCGGCGATCGCGGTGGGCGATGAGAGTTCATGGCTCAGCGATCGTCCTGATCCAACAGACATGAGGGCTGAGGCCCAACGCCGCGCGTCATTGAGCCGAGAGGAGTTGGAGGCGGAGCATCGAGATTGGATGGCAGCGGCACCGAATGAAGAGGAGCGCAGCGCACGGGAACGGCGAGCCGAATGGGGCGACGTCGAGGCAGACCGTGACGAGCAGCGGTGGACGATAGAGGCGTACGACGCGGTGCGGGTCGGGGTGCCTGTCTACGTGGCAGCGCTGGAAGCCTCGGAAGCTGCGGTCCGGCTGTACGCCGCTCACCTGCTCGCCTGGTTTCCTGAGGAAGAGGGCTTGGTCGGCCCAGTGTTGGCCGGTCTCATCCGGCGGGAGCCGGATCCGGTCGTCGCGGCAGCTGCCTGTGTCGCGGCGAGCCTCGGGTGTCCTCACGGCGGCGAAGCATTAATCGACGCGCTGTCTAATCGGCGAGGCAGCGTAAACCGTGCCGAGCGCTGGTCGGCGGTGTTGGGCCTGTCGAGAATCTTGAGTCATCCGGATCGATCCTGGTCAGAGAACTCTATGAATGCCTCTTCGGGGCCACTGAACCCGTACCCTATTGGCCGTTCCTCGAAGGTGACATGGCCGGCATGGCGGCCCTCACGATCGCAGAATTAACTCCCGGAGTCGCCGGGGATCGGATCGACGTGCTGGCCGAAAGGGCCGCCTCCGCTGATCACACCGCAGATGCCTTCACCCTGCTCACCGCTCTGTTGGACGCAGCCTTCCCCGGCGGGCCGATACCCGACGGTGTGGGATTCACGGACCTCACCCCAACCCGGCAGAGAGCCCTCTGGACGGTGTTGAGCAGCGGCGTCATGTCAGCCGCGCCCAGGCTGCTCAGCCGCTACAACCTGCCTGACAGCGAGCAACAACTTCGGACCTGGTGCCGAGCGTGAGGTCCATGGGTAACCGTTCCACCAACGGCTGAGTGACCAACTGGGTGACCGTCGGGCGCGCAACCAGGTCGCCGCAGGTCATGCGGAGAGGCGGTGTACGTTCCGCTTGAACGGCCGGTGCCAGTAGGTCAATTCCGAGCCCGACGCCGACTTCTCGACCGCCGGCAGCCTCGTCGTCGACCAGCCGCTTGTCCCGCCGTGCTAACCCAGGAGGCGTAGGCTGCTTGCCCGGAACGCTTCGGGTACCGCGGCTGGCCTACCGTCCCCAAGGGTTGCGGACCCTCGGCTCGGACATCGCCGGATGGGTCGAGGCGGTGGGTTCCGCCGTCACTCGGTTCCGACCTGGTGACGAGGTGTACGGCGACAATCTCATGCTTCGGTGGCCGATCTCTGCGTAGCGGGTGACCTCGGCATCCACATCGACCGGGCCTTCACCCTCGACGAGACGCCCGAGGCGTTGGCCTACGTGGGCGAGGGACGCGCCCTCGGAAAGGTCGTCGTGAGCGTCACCTGACAGGAGTCCCGCCTCAGCAAGAGGCACGACACGCCTCCCACATCGCGCGGGTCATCTCGTACTCGACCTCCGCTCCCGACAGCGGGTCGTCACCGAACGGTCGGTAGGTGCGCACGTACCTCATGCCGATGGCTTCCATCACGCCGCGAGAGCCGGTGTTCACGGCCATGGTCTGCGCGATCACCCGGCTCTGCCCGACGGTGTCGAAGGCGTGCCGCAGCAGGGCGCGGGATGCCTCACTGGCCAAGCCTTTCCGCCAGTACCGACGCACAAGGCGGTAACCCAGGTCTGTGACTGTCGGGTCGTCAGGTTGGTCGGGGCCGTGCGCCGGCGGAAGCATCATGAGCCCGATGAACTCGCCCTCGTCCTCGCGTGCCGGCGGCGTCGAGCCGCGCGCGCCGCCATCGGAGCCGAACGCCATCCAGAAGCCCAAGCCGTCCACCGTGCCTGCCAAGGCCATCCTCTGCCCGTGGGCTGCGACCACCTCGTCCCTGGATCGCGCCCGGCCGCCGTTGATGTAGCGGAGGACCTCCGGATCGGAGTCAAGCTGGAGTTCCAGATCGAGGTGCCGGTCGGCAAGTGGGACCAGCAGCAGACGGGCGGTGTTTAAGGTCGGTTGGGGCATGAGGCAGAGGATCACACGATCGTGCCAGTTGCGGGATCCGATTTTTCGGAGGTCACAGCGCTCATCTGCCGCGCCTCGAATCCAGTGACAAACTCTGCGACACCAGGGTGACAGTGCCGCCTCAGCGATGTCTGCGGAGGCGGCACTGTCACCGACATTTGAGCCGCGAGGCCTACTCCTTCACACCGATGTTGTCGATCGGAGGGGCGCTGAGCAGCCGTCGGACGGGCCACACAGTGGTTGCCAACGCCAGCAGCGTCGTGCCGCCGAGCACCGCCACCCCACCGAGCGGCGGGACGTACGGGATCGGGCTGCCGGTCAGTCCGTTGACGATCGCGCTCAGGGTCAGCGCCGCTATCGTCGCGCCGATCAGCACCGCGGTGCCGAGCAACCCGGCCTGTTCGGCCTGGACCATCGCGCGAATCTGCCGGCGGGTGACCCCGACCAGTTGCAGCAACGCCAACTCGCGGCGGCGGGCAAGCGCGGCCATCACCATCGTGGTGGCCGCCGCCAGCGCCGCGTACCCCACCATCACGCCGATCAGCAGCCGGTTCAGCCAGGCGCCGAGAGCCAGATCGGTGCTGATCAGGCGGGTACGGGTGGCGGCGTCGAGAACCTCGGTGCCCGGGTTCCCAGCCGACCACGTGGCCAGCGCGGTGTCGGCCTCCGGGCCGGCGCTGACCAGGACCTCGTCGGTGGTGTTCGCGGCCGTGTGCCCGGCGACCGTATCGGCAGCCAGTGTGACGTCGCCGAAGCCGAGGCCACGGCCGTAGATCGCGATGACGTCCAACGTGACCGGGGTGCCGTCGCCCAGCCAGAGTTCCGCCCTGTCGCCGACGTCCCAGCCGGACGAGGACGCCTGCGTCGCGGACACGGCGACGGTGCCCGCGCGCAGGTCGGCCAGGTTGCCCGCGCGCACGGCGAGGTTCATCGTCGACGTGACGCCCGCCGGGTCGACCGACTGCGCGCCGACCGGCTCGATGCCGCCCAACGCCCGCACCACCACCTGGGTACGGCGCACACCGGTGGCCGCCCGTACCCCGGTCAACTCGCGGATCTCCCGCGCCGTGTCCGCCGGCAGCCCACCCGGGGCGACAACGACCCGTTCGGCGAGGGTTCCCGCGCTGCTCTGCGTGGTGGTCTGCCGTTCCAGGTTGGTCTGCAGGAACCAGACCGAGCCGCCGAACCCCACCGACAGCACGAGGGCGGTCAGGACCGTCGCCATGCCCTGCGCGTTGGCCCGCAGGTTGGCCGCGGCCAGGTAGCCGCTGACCCGCCACACCCGCGGCAAAAACGGTGTGAGCAGCCGTGCCGCGTACGCGTTGATCCTCGGTGCGAGCAGCGCCACGGCGATGACGAACAGGTACAACATGCCGGCCGCGCCGGCCAGTGCCCCGGTCGACCCGCCCGCACCGAGGGTGAACGCCCCGGAGGTGCCGGCCGCCGCCAGCGTCAGCACGCCGGCGATCAGCCGCACCCGGCCGCTCCGCCGGGGCTCGACGGCGATTTCGCCGAGCGCCTCGATCGGCTTGATCCCGGTGACCCGGCGGGCGGCGACCAACGCGGCCAGCACCGCCACGAGGACCGCCGTACCGACAGCGGCCGGCACCGCGAACAGACCGCCGGCCATCGGGAAGCTGGCCGGCACGAACCCCCGCTCGACCAGCTCGCCGTGCACCCAGCGGGCCGCCAGCAGGCCCGCCGGGCCGCCGACCGCAGAGCCGACCAGGGCGAGCAGCGCCGCCTCGGCGATCAGCATGCGGCGCACCTGCCCCGGCGTGGCCGCGACCGCGCGCAGCAACGCCAGGTCACGTCGACGGTGCCGGACGGACAGCCCGATGGTGCCGGCCACCACGAAGATGATCAGCAGGACGACGTACCCCCCGAAAGCCGATCCGGCCGTGACCAGCAACGTCTGAGCGGCCTGGTTCTCCGACTGCTCGACGTTGCCGCGGTCGTTCCCGGCGTACGTCGTGGCGCCGGCCGCCGACGCGACCTCGCGCACCGCGCCGACGTCGGCACCGGGCACCATCCGCACGCTGATCGCATCCACCCGGCCGGGGTGGGCGGACAACCGGGCGGCCTGCGCGTCGGTGAAGAACACCGCCGCCGTACCGGTCTCGGTGGTTCCGCTCACCAGGTACGACCGCCCGACCCCGCCGACGACCAGGTCGATGCGGTCGCCGGGTGCCACGCCGAACCGGGTGTCGACCAGCACCTCGTCGTCGGCCCGTGGCGCGGCACCCGCGGCGATCCGACGACCGGTGAAGGCGTACGTGTCCCAGCCGTGGCCCAGGGCGGCGGGGGAGCCGATCACCACCGCGTCGTCGCCAGCGACGGCCGCAACACCCGGCACCTGGCGGATCCGGTCCACCACCGCCGCGTCCACAGTGCCGCCCTCGGGCAGCGCGACGGTGCTCGTGGTGGTGTCGCCGAACTCCTTGAACGTGTGGCTGACGGTGCGGTTGGCGACGACCACGTCGGCCGCCGCCCAGAGCCGTGGCTCCGCGCGGAAACGCAGCCCGGACTCGACGAGGGTGCCCATCGCCACCAGGATCAGCACACCGGCGACCAGGGCCAGCAGGGTGGCGGCGGCGGGGCCGGCGCGGTGCCGCAGCAGGCGGGCGGCGAGCCCGGTCATCGGAGGACCCGCCGATCCAGCGACGCCAGGTGCTCGGCGATACCGGCGGCGCCGAGCTGCGGAAGGTCGGCGACGATCGCACCGTCGGCCAACACGAGCACGCGGTCCGCGTACGACGCGGCGATCGGGTCGTGGGTCACCATCACCACTGTCAGCCCGTGCTCGTCCACGACCGCGCGCAGCAGCGTCAGCACCTCCGCCGCGCTGCGGGAGTCGAGAGCGCCGGTCGGCTCATCGCAGAAGATGACCTCGGGGCGGGTGGCCAGCGCGCGGGCGATCGCCACCCGCTGCTGCTGGCCGCCGGAGAGCGCGGCCGGCCGGTGGTGCAGTCGGTCGGTGAGGCCGACCCGCTCGACCACCTGGGTCAGCCAGGCCCGGTCCGGACGGACGCCGGCCAGGCGCAGAGGCAGCACGATGTTCTCCTCGACGGTGAGCGCGCCGATCAGGTTGAACGCCTGGAAGACGAACCCGATCCGGGTACGACGCAGCTCGGTCAGGCGGGTCTCGGACAGCCCGGACAGGTCGGTGCCTCCGATCACCACCCGGCCGGAGGTGGGCCGGTCGAGCCCGGCCGCGGTCTGCAGCAGCGTGCTCTTCCCGGAGCCCGAGGGCCCCATCACCGCCGTGAAGGTGCCCCTGTCGAAACGGACGTCGAGGCCCGCGAGCGCAGTCACCTGGTTACGGCCGGCGTCGTACACGCGGGTGAGGTGTTCGACGCGTACCGCCGCTTCGGTTGTCTGTCCCGGATAGTCCGGCATTCTGGTGGCCTCTCTCCGTGTCATCGGCAAGAACTGCGCGCACCAGAAACGCTATTGACGTGGGAGAACGGCAACCATCCCGTGAGCTGCCAGGTCCGGGTACAGCAGGCGCTACCGCCGATCGCCGTCCAGGTAGCGCAGCACGGCGGTCACCCGGCGGTCGGCACTGTCGTCCGGTGGCAGCTGAAGCTTCGAGAAGATGCTGCGGATGTGCTTGTGCACCGCGCCGTCGGTGACGAACAGCCGCTCGGCGATCGCGCTGTTGCCAAGCCCTTCGGCCATCAGCCCCAGCACCTCACGCTCACGTGGCGACAGCTCGCTCAGCGCCGTGTCCGTCCGGCGGTTGCGGGCGAGCAACTGCGCCACCACCTCCGGGTCGATCACGCTGCCGCCGCCCGCGACCCGGTGCAGCGCGGCGAGGAACTCCTCGACCCGACCCACCCGCTCCTTCAACAGGTAACCGAGCCCGACGGCGCCGACCGAGAACAGGTCGGTGGCGAACGCCTGCTCCACGTACGCCGACAGGACCAGCACCGCGAGGCCGGGGCGCCGCCGCCGGGCCTCCACCGCCGCCACGATGCCCTCGTCGGTGTGGGTCGGGGGCATCCGTACGTCGACGATCGCGACGTCCGGCGCATGTTCGTCCACGGCGACCAGGAATTCGCCCGGAGTGCCGGCCGTGGCGACCACGTCCAGGTCCTCCGCCCGCAGCAGCAGCGCCAAACCCTCACGCAGCAGCGGGTCGTCCTCGGCGATCACGATCCGCATGGCAGCTCCACGTCCATTCTCGTCGGCCCTCCCGGTGGGCTCGTCAGCGTCATCCGGCCGTCGTACGCCTCGACCCGCCGCCGGATACCGGTGAGCCCTGAGCCACGTGTCTCGTCCGCGTCGCCGTGCCCGTCGTCCTCGATGCTCACCAGCAGCCGGCCGTGCTCGCGGCGCACGGCCACGTCCACCCGGCTCGCACCGCTGTGCCGGACGACGTTGGTCAGCGCCTCGGCCACCACGAAGTAGGCGGTGGCCTCGACCGAGGCCGCGCACCGCACGGCCACGTCCACCTCCAGTCGACAGGGCACCGCGCAGCTGCCGGCCAGGCCCGCCAGCGCGCCGGCGAGACCCCGGTCGTCCAGCACCGGCGGCAGGATCCCGCGCACCACCGTACGCAGCTCGCCGAGTGCCTGTTCGGCGGCGTCCTGCGCCTGCCCGAGGATCTCGTCGGCGCGGTCCGGATTGCGGCGCACGGCCCGCCGCGCGGCACCCAGCAACACGTTGACCGCCACCAACCGGTTCTGCGTGCCGTCGTGCAGCGACCGCTCGATCCGGCGCAGTTCGACAGCGTGGGCGTCCAGCGCCGCAGCGCGGGTGGCGGTCAGCTCGGCCACCCGCAACGACAGGTCGACACCTGGCGGTGGAGGCAGCAGCCACCGGCCCGGCCACGCCTGGAGACGGGCCAGGGCCGGGCTGAACCAGATCGCGGCGGCCAGCCAACCCACCCCGAGCACCCCGACCCAGAGCGCGTCGGCCAGGCCGTCGACGCGCCACCAGACGATCCCCGGCGCGGCGTCGGGGGGAACCAGCCGGTACCACAGCGGGAAGGTGGCGTCCTGCACCGCATAGAGCGGCAGCGCGACGCCGACCAGCCCGGCCACCACGCCGATGAGTGAGTACAGCCCGACCCAGCCGAGCTCCCGGCGCACGAACGGATCGTGCACCGCCGTCCGCAACCCGTCCGGCACCGGACCGGGGGTGGGGATCCGGTCGCCCCAGCGGGACAACCGGGCGCGCTCACGGTCGGCCACCGACCGCACCACCCGCAACGCACCGGGTACCGCCAGCAGCCCCACCCCGCCCACGCAGGCCACCGCCACGATCACCGACCAGAGCAGCGCGCCCAGCGCCAGCGTGGCGGTGCCCAGCCCTCCGACGAGGTGTTCCACGGCGTTGACCGAGGCGCGAACCCGCCCCCGCACGTACGCCATCGACCCACCTCCCCCGCCAACATAGGCCACCGCAGGCCTCGCCCAGCAACGTCCGGCGCGGAAGGTACAGCCTGCTGTACCACTGTCGTCGAGCTGGCGGGATCGTCTCCGCCGCGCCGCCTACCTAGCGTTGACGGCGTCGAGGAACATTCGCCGAAGGAGGCAGTCATGACCGATCCGTACCGCATCACCGAGGCCCCGGTCGCCGCGACGAAGAAGCCCGGCGGCCTGCTACGCCCGCTGCTGTGGCTGGTGCTCTTCGTCAGCGCGGCGGCCAACGTGGTGCTGTCAACCGCGGCGGACAACCAGTGGATCAGCTCCGGGTTCGGGCTGGTGGCGCTGCTCTGCGCGGTCGCGCTGATCGTCCACCACCGCCGTAACCGGGTGCGCGAGTCGTAGGGGCCCGACCGTCACGCCCGATCACCCTTGCCGGTCGGCGTTCCACCACTCACGGGCCAGTGCCGACCAGTGCTTCCCCCATGCGGTGAGCGCGAACCGTACGAGCTCGGGGAGGAGGAGTCAACGGCGGTCAGGAGCAGGCGATCCTCGCGGTGTACGTCCGAGGGCTGGACGGCATGTGTGTTGGTTGCCGGGCACAGCGGCTCGCAACGCGAACGAATTCTGCGGCCTCGAGATACTGATCTGCCGGTGACCAGGCGCGGCGATGGTGAGCGTAAATGGAGCGGTCGGCGGTCGTCGGCGTCCGCACACGATGAGCGTTCACTCGATCATCAAGCTAACCGTGATCGGACACCGTCCGGTCACGCTCTCAGTCTTGGGACGGCGGAGTGACTCGTCCAGCCACTAGCATCGCGCTGATTCCCGCCCCCCATTACGGAGACCTCCATGCGCAAACTTGCCGCCGCCCTCGTGGGCGTGCTCGTGGCCGCACTTCCGGCAACGGCCGCCCTGGCCGCCGCCCCCAAGCCGGATATCGCGGTGACCTCCGCCGCCGACAAGGCCAGCTACGCCGAGGGTGAGACCTTCACCATCACGGTCACGGTGAAGAACAAGAGCTCCGTCGACGCCAAGCACGTGCACTACACCGGCGGCGACAGCGAGGGCGTCGACGATGTCGCCTATGGTGAGCTGTCGAGCGGCTTCGACCTCGCCGCCGGTGCCACCAAGACCGTAAAGCTCACCGGCAAGACCAACCGCGTGGCGTGGCAGGTCGGCCGGGGATACGTCGCCTTCGAGCTTCGCGCCGACAATGGCGAGGCCAACGCCGCCGACAACATCACCAGCGTGCGGCTGCTGGTGCCGGGCGCCTTTGACGATCTCGGCGGATACGTCTTCCAGGGTGAGTCCTATGACGCCGAGTGGACGCCCCAGACCGCCGGCGTGCCGGGTGTGAAGGTCGTCGCCACCACTGCCGACGGCAAGACGAGGTACGCCGAGGCCATCACGGACGCCAAGGGCCTGTTCCGTCTCGCCCACCTCCCAGCCGGCGACGTCCTGCTGACCTTCACCGCCCCGGCGGGCTGGAAGGTCATGGCCGGCGAGAACGGCGAGTACGACCACACCTTGGCGCAGGTCAGCGCCGACGACAGCGACGAGCCGCGCATCTTCGTGCCGGCGAAGAAGGTTCCCGTGAGCTCTCCGAGCGCCTCGCCGTCGCCGTCCTCGCCGTCGCCGTCTTCCTCGCCGTCTTCGTCTTCGCCGCCGTTGTCGCCGTCGTCGTCGCCGACGAGCGCCGGTCCGGGTCTGCCGGTCACCGGCGACAAGACCATGCTGCTCGTCGGCGCGGCTGCGGTCGCCCTCGCGGTCGGCATCGCGCTGGTGCTCGTCGCACGACGCCGTCGCGTACGCCTGCAGGCCTGATCGACCGACGTCGCTTCGGCGGCCGGACACCGCGGGCGGTAGCTGCCGCCGCTGTGTCGAGCAGAGCGAAGGGTGCCGAGGCTCCAGCACCCGCTGGAGCCTCGGCGCCGCCGCTCCGACCGCGACGACGCCCTCAACGCGCGCTCCGTCGGGTGTTCACGCGGTTGGGACATGAGAAGACCGATGTGAATCCTCTGTGAAATGCCGGTGATCGGTCGGCGGCATGTGTCGACGGCCCGACGACGTCTATACAATGCACCTCATCTATATCGAGCTGTAACCATGGCTGAGGTGAATCTGCTGCGTATTCAGGTAGCGCTCATCGGCATTTCCCGGTTGGCGGGCGGGCCAGCCACAGGTGCGACGGCCCCGACCGTAACTGCTCTCGGTGACCTGGGCGCGTGCCGTTGAGCGGCCATGTGGCTGGTGGTCGGTTGGACGTCTCCATACTGGGTCCCATTCAGCTGTGCCGGGACGGCGTCCCGGTCCCGCTGGGTCCACAGCTCACCACGCTGTTCGCCATCCTGCTGTTGGAGCTCGGTAAGCCGGTGCCGAGCCGGCGACTGGCGACACTGCTCACCGGCGACGACGCGTCGGACGCCGCGCGGGCCACTCTCCGCAGCCATGTCGCCCACCTGCGGCGGGCCCTCGAACCCGGTGAGCGCGGGCGGCGTGGCAACTGGCTCATCGCCACGGTCGGCCGCGGAGCCGCAGCGGGATACCGGCTGGACCTGGACCCGGCGTGCGTCGACGCTGTCCGGTTCGAGGAGGCGCTCCGGGAGAGCCGTCGACTGTTCGCGCTCGGCGATGCCGAGCACGCCGACCGGGCCGCCGCGATGCTTCGTTCCGCGCTCGATCAGTGGCACGGCGAGCCCTACGCTGACCTCGCGGACAAACCCTTTGCCCTGGCCGAAGTCGCACGACTTCGAGCAGTTCACCGTGCGGCACTGCTCCTCTACGCGGAGGCGGTCAACGGGTTGGGGCGGCACGCCGAGGCGATGGGCGACCTGACCGGCGCGGTGGCCGCTGACCCGTACGACGAGGGCCTGCGCTGCATGCTCGCTCTCACCCTCTACCGGGACGGCCGCACTGACGAGGCGGCGGAGGTGTGCCGGGACGGCTTGGCGTTGCTGGGCCGCCGGGGCATCGACGCACCGGAGCTGCATGACTTGCAGCGCGACATCCTGCGGCGGGAGGTGCGACAACCGGCCGGCGGTTCGGCCGGTCGGCCCACGGTGCCCCGGATGCTGCCTCCGGACCTGCCGTTCTTCGTCGGCCGTGCGCAGGAGCTGTCCACGGCGGAGGCCCGGCTGATCGAGCGTGACGAGCAGCGGCCGGCGATTCTGCTTGTCCTGGGTCCGGCAGGGGTCGGCAAGACCAGTTCGAGTGTGCATCTGGCCCACCGGCTGGCCCCTCGATTCTCCGACGGGCAGCTCTACGCCAACCTCCGGGGCTTCGACGCGACTGCCGCGGCGCTGGCGCCGACCGAGGTGCTGCGCGCCTTTCTCGAGGCGCTCGGTGTGGCACCGGAGCAGATTCCGACCAACCTCAACGCACAGGTCGCCAGATACCAGGCCCAGTTGCGGGACCGACGGATCCTGATCATGCTCGACAACGCGCACAGCGCCGACCAGGTCCGGCCGCTACTTCCCGGCTCGGCCACGTGCGTGACAGTGGTGACCAGCCGGAATCGGATGTCATCCCTGATCGCCGTCGACGGTGCCCACCCGCTCACCCTCGGCCTGCTCGATGAGGGGGAAGCGGCCCAACTCGTCAGGGACCGAATCGGCATCGACCGCGCCGGGCAGGAACCCGAGGCCGTCTTCGAGATTGCCCGGCTCTGTGCGGGCCTCCCGCTGGCGTTGTCCATCGCCGCCGCCCGGGCCGCTGCCAACCCCCAGTTCGACCTCCGGTCCCTCGCCGGTGATCTGGCCAGCGCCGGGGTGCTGGACAGACTCACCGACAGCGACTCTTCGGTGGACGTACGCGCGGTGTTCTCCTGGTCCTATCGCGCCTTGACCCCGGCGGCCGCTCGGCTGTTCCGGCTGCTCGGCCTGCATCCCGGCCCGGATTTCACCGCCGCCGCGGCGGCCAGCCTGGCCGGCCTGAGCCGGCGCACGGCCAACGCCCTGCTCGTCGAACTGACCGGTGCCCACCTGACGGGGGAGCGGGTCCCGGGCCGGTACGTCCTGCATGATCTGCTCCGCGCCTACGCGGGTGAACTGTGCGAGGACGAACCCGAACGGCAGGCCGCGCGACGCCGGTTGCTGGACCACTACCTGCATTCGGCCGTCGCGGCGGACAAGGTGCTGATGCCGTACCGGCAACCGGTCGCGGTGGTCGCACCGGAGGAGGGCGTGACGCCCGAAGACCCGGCGGAGGTCGACCCCCTCGCCTGGTTCACCGTGGAACACCAGACGCTCATCGCCGTGGTCGGTTGCGCCGCCCACGCCGGTCTCGACCGGCACGCCGCGCAGCTGGCCTGGGCGATGGCGACCTATCTCGGCCGGGGCAGCTACTGGCACGACGTTCTGGCCACCCAGTCCCTGGCCCTGTCGGCGGCGGTCCGCCTCGACGACCGGTCGGCGCAGGCCCAGTGCCGCAGGGAACTTTCCCACGCGCTCGCCGGGCTCGGGCGACTGGAGCAGGCGCGGGACCAGCTGCACCGGGCGCTGATCGACCTCTCCGACGTCGCGGATCCCATCGGTCAGGCGTACAACCACCTGAGCCTGGGTTGGCTGTACGAGTTGCAGGGTGATCAACGATCGGCGACTCACCACGATCAGGTCGCGCTCGACCTGTTCAGACGAGGTGGCGACCGCAGCGGGCAGGCCCGGGCACTGAACGCGGTGGGCTGGGACTACGCGCAGGTCGGCAACTATCGGCAGGCCATCGGTTACTGCCGGCAGGCGCTGTCGCTGCACGCCGAACTGGGCGACGACGCCGGGGCCGTGAACACCTGGGACACCCTCGGCTACGCCTATCACCACCTGGGTGAGTACAGCATCGCCATCGAGTGCTACGAGCAGGCACTGTGCCTGAACGTCGGGCATCGCTTCAAGGAAGCCGAGGCCCTGGCCCACCTGGGCGACTGCCACCACGCCCTGGGTGACATGGCGGCCGCCGCGAACAGTTGGGGCCGGGCGTACGCGATCATGACCGAGCTGCGCACCGGCGACGCCGACGCGGTACGGGCCAAGCTGGAACTCACCCGGGCGAGGGTGCCGGCCGTGGGTCATGGTGAGGGCGAGCGAGGGGCGTTGAGAACCGCGCCCAGTATCCGCTCCCCGGAGAAGTAGCCGATTCGCCGTGAGTCGAAGCTTGATCCCGGATTGTCGCCCAGGAGTACGACCATGCCTGGTGGGACTCGCTCCTCAGCCAACGCCGGCACCCGGTCACGGGGTACCGGATCGCCCGGCGCCGCCGCCACCCTCTTGATCAACCATCGGCGTCGGCCCACCTCGGCTGCCGAGGCGCCGTCGCGCAGTGGCGGCAGTGGCCACTTGCCGTCGACTGACGGATACTCCACGACCACCACATGCCCGGTGGCCGGCAGGCGGCCCCGCCGCACCAGCACCCGGTCGCCGTCCCGGTAGGTCGGCTCCATGCTGGCGCCGTCCACTGTCACCGCGACGAGACGACGTGTCAGAAGGCGCCATCCGAGCAGGGCCGCGCCGGCCAGGGCAGCCAACGACCCGACGATCAGCAACAGCTCGTACGCCCTCGACGCCTCAGCGAGCGGGGTCCCGAACGTGGCAGCCTGGATCATCGTGCCTCCGTCGTCAGCGCGCTCCCGGCGGTTCCGCCGTAGCCGGACGCTTGAAGATCGAACAACCGGCGGTAGGTGCCGTCGGCCGCGATCAGGGAATCGTGCGTGCCGCGTTCCGTCACCCGACCGTCGGCGATGACGACAATCAGGTCGGCGTCGCGGAGGGTGCCCAGACGGTGGGAGATCAGCACACTGGTCCGGCCCGTGCGGTACCGCAGCAGGCGGTGGTGGATCTCGTCCTCGGCTGCGGCGTCGAGCCCGGCCGAGGGCTCGTCGAGGATCAGCAGGTCCGGCCGGTCACGCAGGAAGGCGCGGGCAAGCGCCAGCCGTTGCCACTGGCCACCCGAGAGAACCACACCGGTGCTCGGGTCCTGCTTGTCGGACTCCTGGTAGAAGATCCGGGACAACAGGGTGTCGTAACCGTGCGGCAGGGCGGTCAGCACGTCATGGATGCCGGCGGTACGCGCGGCGGCGGTGATCCGTCCTCGCTCCGACAGGGCGGTGAGATCACCCAGAGCGATGTTCTCGGCGGCGGTCAGGTCGTAGTGCATGTAGTCCTGAAAGACAGCGCCGATACGGCGCCGCAACTGGGCGGGGTCGACCTCGCGGATGTCCACCCCGTCCCAGAGAACCTGCCCACGGGTGGGGTCGTGGAACCTGCACAACAACTTCACCAGCGTCGACTTGCCGGCACCGTTGAGCCCGACGACCGCGAGGGTGGCACCGGCCGGGATCCGAAGGTTCACCCCACGCAGGACCCACGGCGACCCGGGGGAGTACCGGAACCACACGTCCCGCAGCTCGACGCCCCGCCTGAGCTGATCGACCGGCCGCGCGACCGGGGCGATGGGCAGATCCGGGGGACTGGTCGTCACCGCCACGTAGTGGTCGAACATCAGCAACGCGTGGTGCGCGCGGGCGATCTCCGCCGCCAGCGTGGCCAACGCGCTCTGTACGCCGGCGACCGCCGCGACGAAGACGGTGACCTCACCTACCGTGATCCGACCGGCCGCAGCGGACCGGACCGCCCAGAGCAGACCGATGCCGGCGACGACCGCGGACACGAGCGCCAGGCCGACCTGTGCCAACAGCTCGCGGCGGTCGTTGAGGTGCTTGGCCCGGTTGACCGTCCGGCGGTCGGCCAACATCCGGCCCCGCAGATGGCCGCCTGTGCCGAACAGTCGCACCTCCTTCGCCGCCGCGGAGGTGGAGAGCAACTGGCTGTAGAAGAACTCGCGGCGCTCCGCCGGCCCGATCCGCCACTGCATCCCGGCCCGATAGCGGGCCAACAGCATCTCGGTCGCGAGCATCGGCACCGCCGACGCCAGCACCAGGACGGCCAGCATCGGACTGAACAGGTAGAGCGACCCGAGGAAGCCGGTGACGGTGATCGCCGTACGGGCGGTGCCGAGGACCCCGTCCATGACCTGGCTCGGGGTGCTGCCACCGGTCTGCTGGGCGAGCCGGAGTCGGTCCAGGAACTGAGGGTCCTCGAACCGGTCGAGACCGACGAAGCGGTCCACTGCCGTGAACAACCGATCCTGTGCGAGCAGGCCGACCGACCTGTCCAACTCCGCCCGCAGGTACCGGGTGAGCTGCGGCGCCGACCCCGCCACCATGCCGGCGACGGCGAGCGCCACACCGATCTGGGTCAGCGTCTTCGGCGCCGCGTCGCCGGCGATCCCGTCCAGAATCCCCTTGGTCAACCATGCGATCAGTACCGGCAGCGCACCGGCGCCGAGCATGAGCACCACGTACCCGAGCAGGGTCACCGGGGCGGCCCGGCCGACGAGCAGGCACGCCGTACGGATGCGGCGTGCCGACCGCGCCGGTGGTGCCGACGCCCGCAACCCGCGGGCGTCATCCGCCGCGATGTCGCCGCGCCGCGTCCGCCACCCGATCATGCCGGGGCCGGCGCCGTTTGCTTGATCCGAACCAGCCGGCCGGCGTCATCCGGACCGACCCACATCATCGTGGGATAGGTGAAGGCGCGGAAGGCGTTGCTGAGCGGCCCGCCCTTCGGCTCGACGACCACCCGCGCCACCGGGGCGAGCCGCTCGGTGAACGCATCGGCGTCGTCGGCACCGGCGGCGACGACAGCGAGCACCTGCTCCCGGCCGCCGGGCACCCGCCGGGCGTGCTCGATGAGTTCGGGCAGTTTCTCTCGGCACGAGTCGCAGGAGGTGGAGACGAAGGCCACGAAGGTCTCCGCCCGCAGCAGCTCGCGGCGCACCGGGACGCCATCGACGTCGACGGCGGCGAAATCGCCCACCGGGTCGGCGATGCCCAGTTCGGCGGAGACCCCGGCCTCGTTCGAGAGCAGCGCCGTGTGCTCACGCAGACGCTTCAGGACGCCGAAGGTGAGGAGGAAGTTCACCGTACCGAGCAGGCCCACGACCAGAACGGCCGAAGCAAGGAGGGTCATCTGTTGCTCCCGAAAGTAGTCAACGACTGTGGGTGGTAAGTCGCGGATCGTGGTCGACCCCGCGGAACAGGGCCACCAGGTCGTCGGATCTGATGGCCAGGAAGCCCAGCAGCAGGCCGACGAAGCCGGCGAGCACCAGCCCCGCCGGCCGGAGCGAGCTGGGTGGTGACGCGGCCGAAGCGACAGCCACGACGGCGCCGCCCGCCGCCAGGCCGGTCAGCAGTACGTTGCGGACGACGTGCCGGCGGCCGAGTCTCTGGGCGTTGGCACCAAAGCAGCGGCAGGTACTCGCGGTCCCCCGTCGCACCGCGATTCCCACGCCCACCGTGAAGATGCCCAGCAGCACCGCCGCACCGACCAGCGCAATGCGGGGGACGACACCCGTGGGCACCGCCAACGCCGCACACAGCGCGCCCTCCACCACCACCAGGACGATCGCGGCCGGACGGACCAGGCGCCTCGGCAGCAGTCCGACTCCGCGCAGGGAGGCGACGAACGCGGGGAACGCATCCCGTCCCCACACCTTGCTCACCGAGGACGCCAGGAATACCAGGCCGATCGCGCACCGCACGGTGATGGTCAGATAGTGCATCGGTGTTCCCCTCGCTTCGACTCGTTGACGCCCGGCCACCCCGGCCGAGGATCGACCACCCGATCCCGACGGGTTCCCCATCGGAGAATCGGCTTCGCGACCTCGGCCGGAGGCGGAAAGCCGCATGGTGACAGCGGTCAGTCGCCCTGCGGCCTCAGTTGTCAGCAGCCCTTGCAGTAGATCCACTCACCGGGCTGATCGATTTCCCCGACGGTGCAGGCGTCGCAGGGCAGCGCCCGTCCGCACCGGCTGATGCACTGCCAGCACGAAGGCCAGCTGCCACAGCCCGCCGACGCACTGATCTTGGGTACGAACATGGCCAGCAACCGGCCGCCCATGCCCTCGATGATTCCCCTCATCCGAGCCTCCCGAGATACCCGAGGAGCACCGTGCTTCCTCTGTGGAACACCCTGCCGACGCCTGGTGCAAGGCTGGTGCAAGCACCGTGGAAGAGGTGTGGAAGCACGGCCGGCGTGCGCTCGGCCTCGCTTGACACGACACGGGGCCAAGCGTTGACTCGCGGATATGGGACGGGCCTGCCGCAGCAGGTCGCAGGCATCTTTCTCGTCGCCGCAGCCCTCGTTGTGGGGGTGACCAGTCGTGTCGCGGCGAAGTCCTCAGGAACTCGTCTGCCTGTTCCGGCAGGCGCCGCAGGCATCGGTTATCTGGTGGCCCTGGCGGTAGTGGTGATCGGGTCCCTGATCGTTGCCCGGACCGTCATTCGTCCTGACGGACCGGATTGGCTCGCGTGGGTGCTCGCCGCTGTCGCTTTTGTGGTCACGCTCGGCGGGGCGTGGGTGACGAAGGCGAAGCGAGCGGCATAAGTTCGGGGTCCTACCTGAGCGACATCCGGGCGCGCTTCGCCGGGCAGGCGGACTGACCCGGAGCGATCATCGGAACGACACCGAGACCGGCCTGGCACTGATGGTCCCCGCCAGGGTGGTTCGCCGAAGGTCGGCAGATGCCCTCCCGGCCCGGGTCACGGGAGCGCCGAAGGATCGGTCATTGCCGACTCCGACGCCTCCGTGGCACCATTTATCGATGCGCGTCGAACTCTTGCGTCGCAGCAGGTCTCGCCTACTGCTGGCGATGGCAGCGGCTGCCGTGTCCACCGCATCCCTGGGCTTCGCCACGCCGGCATCCGCCGCGGCCTCTGACGGTCACTACTGCGGGTGGATCTCGCCGGACAGCCCACCAGGCAAGACGGACGCCAAGACCGTCAACTTCACCGGAACTGTCCAGTGCGACGGTCCGGTGCGTCGCGTCGACCTCACCGTGGAGTTGCTCTACCACGGGCTGGTCGGTGGCCCCGGCCAGACGGTGAACGGCCGTACCGAGGTGTGGCAGGACACCAACGTGACCCTGTTCGGTCTTGGCGTCACCAACCCGGGCACGCTCTGCGAGTCGGGCTACTACTCGGGTCGAGCGACCGCCACCGTCCAATTCCTTTCGGGAAGTCCGGAATACATCACCAGATCGGCAACCTCTCTGACGACATACCTGACGTGCCCGCCCCCGGATATTCCGATACCCCCGCCGAGCGGGGCGGTGACGGTCACCAACCCGGGCACCCAGAGCATGCTCAAGCTGGACTCCGTGGCGCTGCAGATGCAGGCCACCGGCGGGAGTGGGTCGTACACCTGGTCGGCGACCGGCCTGCCTCCCGGGCTGGCCATCAATCCCTCGACCGGCCTGATCAGCGGCACGCTCAGCACCATCGGCACCTACAACGTCACGGTCACGGCCGACGGGGGCGGACAGGGCAGCACCACCTTCACCTGGAGTGTCCGAAAAGACTCCCCCTGCACGCGCTGCTGACCAGACCTGCAAAACCCACTCGGTGTCGGAATGACGACGGACGGCCGCACCACGCGCGACCGTCCGCAGCTGCCGCGGGTCAGTGCTCGGCACCGACAAGGCTGGGTGAGTCGTCCTCTCCCGACACCTTCGCACTCACCAGTGAGGTGAGCACCGACAGCACCGCCGCGCCGGACGCGATGCCACCGGCCGCCGCCCAATCCGCCTGCCATGCGTTGAACACGACGTCAGCGCCCCAGTAGAGCAGCAGACCCTGCGCGGCGCTCTTCACCGCCCGCTCGGCGGTGGCCTTCCAGAACTTCGTGGTGAACATCGTGGTACCTCCAGGGGTAGGTTCAGCGGACGGCCCATATCCCAAGAATGCCTGGTCAGAGGCTGTTACAGCTTGCCGCGCGGCCCGGGGATGCCGGTTGTCCCGCCGTGCTAGCCAGGAGAGGTCGGCTGCTTGCCCGGAACGCTTCGGGTACCGCGGCTGGCCTACCGTCCCGAAGGCTGGTGGTGCCAGGTGAAAGCAGTCGTGTACGACCGGTACGGATCCCCGGATGGGTTGCGGATCGAGGACCTCCCCAAGCCTTCCCCCGCCGCCCGACAGGTGCTCGTCAAGATCGCGGCGACCTCGGTGAACCTGAGCGATTGGGAGGCGCTGCGGGGTTCGCCGCTGTATGCGCGCATCGGTGGGCTGCGCTCCCCGGCACGCCGCACCCTCGGCTCGGACATCGCCGGACGGGTCGAGGCGGTGGGCTCCGCCGTCACCCGGTTCCGACCCGGTGACGAGGTGTACGGCGACAACCTCATGCTCAAGGGCGGGTTCGCCGAGTACGCGATCGCCCCCGAGTCGGTCCTGGCCCGTAAGCCCGCCGCCCTGACGTTCGCCGAGGCGTCGACGATCCCGCAGGCGGGCGCGATCGCACAGCAGGGCACTGCGGGCGCAGGAGCCGGCAGCCGAGTCCTGATCAACGGCGCCGGCGGGGGATCCGGCGCGTTCGCGATCCAGTTGGCCAAACGACTCGGCGCCCAGGTGAGCGGGGTCGACAACGCGGGCAAGCTCGACTTCATGCGGTCTGTCGGCGCGGACGAGGTGATCGACTACCGCAGCCGGGACTTCACCCGGGGCGGCCCGTACGATCTCATCCTCGATCTGGTCGCGTACCGGTCGGTGTTCGCCTACCGCCGGGCACTGGCCCCCGGCGGCCGCTACCGGTGCGTCGGCGGATCGGTCCCGGCGGTGCTGCGCGTGCTGACGGTCGGCGCGATGGCCGGCCGGCTCAGCAACCGCCGGCTGGGTGTGCTCGCCGTCCGGGAAGGGCCGGCCCACTTCGAACCGGTGGCCGACCTCTGCGTAGCGGGTGACCTCGGCATCCACATCGACCGGGCCTTCACGCTCGACGAGACCCCTGAGGCGTTGGCCCACGTGGGCGAGGGACGCGCCCTCGGGAAGGTCGTCGTGAGCGTCACCTGACAGGCGTCAGGACAGCGACGGCGGCCAGCGGTGTTCGCGCCACTCGTCCCATGTCGAGAATCCAGCCGGCGGATCGTCAAGAGGTTCACTGCCGTCGAGTTCTGCTCGCGTTGGGATCTCGATGGTGGAGGCCCACTCGGCGAGTTCGTCGTCGGACATCGGCCACGTCGTGTGTGGCGCTTCGGCTTGACGCCGATCACGTCGTCTCCGCTGCTCGGCCGGGGTGAGTTCGAAGTAGCGCATCTCCACCAGCGCGCATCGGTCTGCTGCGGCCTGGCGGAGCGCGGTGCGCTCGTTCCGACTCCAGAGGCCGTAGTCGATCACGACGTTGTTGCCCAGTTCAAGCGCGCGCAGCCCGATCTGGATGAGCCGACCTTCGATCACGTCGCCCGCTGATGCCGGATTCTCGTGGCCGTAGAGAGCCTTCACCCATTCGTCCTTCGTGAGACGGAGCGCTGCCCGCTCGGTCTCGATGCGCCGAGCGGCAGTGGTCTTCCCGGTGCAGGGGAGTCCCACAGTCAGGAACAGTGTTGGTCGCCTCATCATCACCCGCGTCCCGCCGTCAGCGGCGAATGACCAGGTTGGCCATGTCGACGACCGGTCGGTAGCCGAGCGCGGCGTAGATCTTGTTCGAGGTCGGGTTGGCCTGGTCGGTGAACAGGCAGACCCGCGTACCCTCGGCCTGGATTCGTCGGGAAACCTCGGCGACCGCGTTGCTGGCCCACCCCCGTCCGCGTTGGGTGGGCGGGGTGTACACCGGGCCCACCCGGGCCACTCCGAACGACGGCGGGTTGGCACCCGTCAGGTGCACCGGCTCTCCGGCGTCGTCGACCCAGAACCACAGCCGTCCGGCGTGGAGGCGGCGCACCATGTCCGCCCGGTCGGGCATCTCGTGGGCTCTGGTGCCGCGTGGTCGGCCAGCCTGTTCGTCGGCGTCGTCCATGAACGCGGCGAACCAGTCCGTGACCAGCTCCACATCGTCCTCGGTGGCGACCGTCAAGCCGCCCGGCACCGGTGGCGGCATCGTCAGCTCGCCGAGCTCGTGCAGTCGGGTGTGCTGGGTGATGTCGACTCGACCCCCGCCGAGCCGGGTCAGCTCGGCGGCGCACAGTTCCACGGCAGGCAGGGCCCCGTTGACAGCGAGTACCTCCTCCTCGCGCTCGTGCAACGCGTGGGCCAGCGCAACGGACGCCTCGTCGGGCATGGGCAGCAGAAACGGGGGGTGGGGGGCATACGGTGCCGTACGCATCCCGGCGCCGACCACGACGCCGGAGCTGTCGCTGACCACCAGCCACCAATTGCGGTCGGGCTGTGAGATGCCCTCGGCCCGCTGCGACAGCAGCCGGTGCGCGACGGTCGTCACGACCGTGCTGACGACCGGATCGGCGCTCAGGTAGTCATCGGCCACAGCCAGGAACTCGCCCGGATCGGTGCAGAACCGCAGGCGCAGCCCGGCTGTCGAGACAGCGCTCATCCGCCTACGCTAGCCACCGCCCCATTCTCCGCGCCTCCGAATTACCGGCTGCGGCCGGGACTGAGGAGGGCGACTCAGCTGCCGTCAACCGTGCCGTCGCTGAGCTGCGGAGGCTTGGGTAGCAGGATCGGGACCGTTGACAGGCCTTGGATCGCCATCGAGTAGTACGAGTCGAAGAGGTCGAACACCTCGTTGGCCTGGTCAAGGGTGAGGTCGTCGGCGCCGGTGCCGGCTGGCCAGTCGTGCGATGAGACGTGGTACTCGGAGTCCATGGACATCACCTGAACCGATCCGATCTGCCGGGGCGTACGAGGCTCACCTCAGTGAAAACGTACGCGGTGCCGTTCTGGTTCACAGACGGGTGCGTCGATGTATCGTGATCGCTCGATGTGGTGGGCCGAGTGTAACAGGGCTCCACCCTAGTGAAGGTGCTCTTTGGGGCCACCGAATCCGTCGGTTCTGCCCGATAGATGGATGAATTCCCACGTCCTCGCGAGGTACGCGTAACCGGTGGTGCTCGCGTTCAACAGGGCCAGCAACATCAGCGCGCTCCATGCCATCGACGTGATGCCCAGGATCTGCATATCGGCCGGGACTTTCCATTGCAGGAGGGGGAGTTCTGCCTTGTAAACCATGAACAGGCCGCTGGCGGCGATCGAACACAGCACAGTGGCCAGCAGGGAGATCCGCGCCGCGAGTGTTCCCTCAAGTAGACGTCGCGGTTGGCTGTCAAAGCCGAGCCAGGCTGCGGCGACGGCGGGAAAAACCAGAAGGAACGCCGGCACGTCGGTTCCCGGGTCGGGGTCGCGCGAGGTGACGAAGCCGATCAGCCAGATGAGGAGTGCCGCCGCTGTGGAAGCGATGAGCGCGCGGAAGACCGAACCCGGTGGCACCTCGTAGAAGCGGAACCGCACATCCGGGATGCGATCACCGTTGGGCAGTTTTTCCCTGGGCTCGGGAAAGAAGCGTGTGTAGAAGTGGGCGTAGCGTTGGCCGGCGCGTCGGCGGAAACGGTAGTAGGGCGGGGGCGTGGTCAGTTCCAGCAGCGGCCCCGACTTCTCCTGCGCGAAGCTCTGCTCAAGTCGTGACTGGCGATCGTTCCAGTGGGCGTTCAGGTATCCCACCAGTTCCTGCGCCTCCTGTACGCCGACGAACACCCCGTCCTGGCAGTCGATGATGAGGTGATAGCTCTGCGTGGTCCACGCGTTGTCCAACGATATGGAGAAGTCGACAGGTCGGGAGCCGAGCAGCAGACGTGCGCGCGCCTTCAACCAGCTCAGGATGCCCTCGGACAAGGGCGCAAGGGCGAGGGTGGGCGTCATCATCCGCTCGTACGAGACGACGAATCGACCATCCACGGGACAGGGCACAGCCGCCACGACCGCGTAGTGGGATGACAGCTTCTTGATCAGTTGCGCCGCCAGCTTCAGCGCTGCGGGGTTCGCGAGCTTCGTCCGGCCGTTCGCGTGTCCTGCCCGGTACAGCGCGTTGCTGCCCTCGCTGTCATCAGGCTCGTCGCTCGTGGTCGTGGCCCGGCGCATCACCGCCTGGAGAGCGGTCCGTTCCGCGTCGAGAGCGTCCGGGTGTCTGCCGTTGGAGATGTCCTCGCCGTAGGCGATGTCGAGGAGGGTCCGGAGCACTTTGGCGACGAGTTGCAGGTACTGCCGGTAGGAGAGCACCGGTACCGCGCTGCCGTCGGCGGCCAGGACCCGCAGGTTGTCCACCATCTCGCCCTTGCGGGGCACGAGTACGGGGAAGAGGATGACGGCCGGATGCTGGGTGGCGTCGGTGGCGTCGCTCCGCCCACCTTCGAAGCCCTCGTTGCCTGTTGTCGTCCGCTGGGCCGGAATTCCTGGCCTCGGAAGTGTCGCGGTATCAGCGGTGTTCAGCAGCCGTTGGACGTCCCGTGACGGCAACTGCGCATCGATGGTGACCAGCTGGGTCAGCGTCCGCTGGCCCGGATCGTATCGCTCGGTGAGCCGCTGACGAACGTGCGCGGGGTAGATGACGGCAGAGGCGAAAATGCGCGCCTGTGCGGGACCGGCGTTGTCCGAGGTGTTGCTGATCTGCGCTTGGCCAGCGGTTCGCTGCAGGACGTTGACCTGGTATTCGGGTAGCCCCCATACCTTCGTGGATCGATGTGATGTCCGTTGCGGAAGAACGTAACGGCGTCGGGTGTGTATGACGAGGAGCAGACCGAGCGTCAACGCCGCCAGTGCCCGTAGCGCCCATCTCAGGTCGGCGCCCCATCTGTCCGGCGTGCCGACGATCACGAAGACAAACAACAGCGCCATGAGGATGCAGGTGACGAAAACGGAGAGGGCCGATGGCGGCGATACCACTTTTCGCTCTGCGGTGACACGGGCCGACGACGATTTACCCGCCGGCTCTGCTTCCTGCGCGGCCGGTGCGTGTTTGAGCGAGGAGACCACATCCACCTCCGGGATCGCCGCTAGGACTCAATGAAATTCACGTTGGGTTCTACACCCTTACGGCCGGCCATAGAGGGAAGAAGATTGGTGTCAGCGATGCGACAGCAGGACCGGGCGGGCGGTTACAGTTGCCCACAGCAACGGTTCGATTACGGTGGACGGCCGGGCCGGCTGCTGCTCCTCCGAACCGGTTGATTGGGCCCGGCGGCTCAGCCCGCTGGGGGAGCGGGCGGCCAGCGGTACGCCGACAATGGGGGGATGAAGCGAGAGGTGAGCCTGATGCGGGCGAACGGCGCGGTGGCGACGGGTGCGGCGGCCACCGGTGCGCGGGCTGCGGGGGCTGTGTCGCTCGGTGCGCTGGCCGTGGGGGCGCTGGCCGTCGGGGCCGTGGCCGTCGGGGCGCTGGCCATCGGGCGGCTGGCTATCCGCAGGGCAGTGGTGCGGGAGCTGCGCGTCGGCCGGTTGGAGATCGACGAACTGGTGGTGCGCAGTCGACCCACCGCCGAGGAGTAGGGCGTAGCCGCAGCGGGCGGTAGCCGCTGGGCGGGGTCTGGCCGCACCGCGTACGGGAGTCTTGCGGGCACTTGCCGCTCCGGTCGGAGCTGACGCGGGTCCGTCGGCGGGGCATGCTCCCGCCGACGGACCTCAGGCAGGGCGGGCCTACGGTTTGCGGGCGAGCATCCCGACGAACGTGTGATAGGTATCGGTCTGCACCGTGACGGGTGCGTCCGGCTCCGGGCGCCACTCGGCCAGCGGCACCAGCCCCGGTTCCAGCACCGTCAGCCCTTCGGCGAACGAGAGGATCTCCTCGTCGGTACGCCAGCGGCCGGTGCCCAGCGACTCGTTGAAGACCCGTTCGACCTCGCGGGCCTTGCGGGAGCCCTCTGGGTCCCGGTCGCCCGGGTCGCGGAAGTGTGAGATCGCCACGTAGCTGCCGGAGGGCAGCGCGTCGATCAGCGCCGCTGCCACCGCCTTCGGGTCCTCGTCGTCACCGAGGTGGTGCAGGATCGCGAAGAGCAGCAACCCGATCGGCCGGTCGAAGTCGAGGAACCGGCGTGCGTCGGGGTGGTTGAGGATCGCCTGCGGTTCGCGGATGTCCGCCTGGATCACCGTCGCGGTGCCCTCCGCGGCGAGCAGGGCGCGCCCGTGCGTCAGGACGATGGGGTCGTTGTCCACATAGACCACCTGAGCCTTCGGGTTCTGCTCGGTGGCGACCTCGTGCACGTTGCCCTGAGTGGGCAGCCCGGAACCGATGTCGAGGAACTGGTCGATGCCCGCCTCGGTGACGAGGTAGCGGATCACTCGACGCAGGAAGGCCCGGTTCGCCTGGCCGGCGGCCGGCCCGTCCGGGGTGATCCGCAGGGCGTGCTCGGCGACCTTCCGGTCGGCCTCGAAGTTGTCCTTGCCGCCCAGGAAGAAGTCGTAGACCCGGGCCACGCTGGGAATGGTGGGGTCGATGCCGGCGGGTGCCGCCTTGTCGCGGGTCATAGGCGTCTCCATTCGATCGGGGTTGGCGCAGGCAGGGGTCTACGGATGGTGCCGGCGTTGCGGCGAGTGTAACGATCGGAACTGTTGAATTTTGCCCCACTGGTATCGCTCCCAGCCCAGCGAGGGGCGTGAATGGTGCTGACTCGGGAGGAAGGGTGCGGCGACCCTCCGGTGTGGACCGGGCCGTCGCCGACCGAGGCGTGAGATACGTTGGCGATCATCGATGTATCACTGCATGGTCGGTGTATGACAGGCGTCTCCTGGTCCTCGCTGCTCTGCCGTCCCCGGCCGGCCCTGCTGGCCGCCGTCCTGCTGTCGACGGCGGTCCTCGGCACCGCCCTGAGCGCCGCGCCGGCGGCCGATGCCGCCACCGTCGCGCCCGCCGCCCATCCGGGAGTGGCCCCGGCAGCCGCTGCGGGCGCGGTGTCCGCCGCGACGCCGGCCGGAACCGCGCCGCCGGCGCCTGTCAGTACGCCGAGCACCACGCCCGTCCCGCCGAGCCCGCCCACGAACGTGACCGCCAGCGAGGTCCGGACCGGGGCGATCACCCTCACCTGGACGGCCGCCACGTCCGGCTGCTGCGGCATCGCCGGCTACGACATCGCGTATTCCCAGGAGTTTGGCGATATCGGCCTCAGCGCCACCGCCGGCGCGGTCACCACCACCACGATCACCGCCCACGTTGGGCCGGGCATGCAGTTCTCGATCCGCATGATGGCCCGGGACAGTCTCGGGCAACGCTCGAACTGGTCGGACGTGCTGACGGTGGTCACCCCGGTGACGGACACCGGCCCGGACACCACCCCGCCGAGCGCGCCGCAGAGCCTCACCGTCGGCGAGGTGACCGCCTCGACCGCCACGTTGTCCTGGTCATCGTCGACGGACAACGTCGGCGTGCTCGGATACAGCGTCTACCAATTCGACGGCTGGTTCACCTCCAGGCTGATCGCCACCGTGCCGGGTACGACGTACACGGCGTCGCTACCCACGTCGACGCCGACGCCGCTGCGCAACCTGTACTACGTGCGGGCCCGGGACGCGGTGGGCAACGTCTCGATCGCGTCCAACACGGTCGAGCTGCCCACGATGCCCACGACGCCGCCACCCGCCACCTGCCGGGTGACCTACCGCAACCAGTCCGAGTGGCCGGGCGGTTTCGTGGCCACCGCGACGGTTTACAACCTTGGCGCAGCACCGGTCGACGGCTGGACCGTGACCTTCAGCTACCCGGGGGACCAGCAGGTCACCTCGGGGTGGAACGCCACGATCGGCCAGACCGGCACCACCGTGACCGCCCGTAACGTCGACTGGAACCGGGTCCTCGCGCCGGACGGCTCGGCGACCTTCGGCATCCAGGGCCGGTGGGGGGTCAGCGACGCGCCGCCGACCGGTTTCTCGCTGAACGGCGCTCCCTGCACCGTGGGCTGAAGGAGTCTCGTGAACACCCGTCCGGTCACTCCCCACCGTCGCACCAGGGCCCTGGCCGCCGCTGTCACCGCCGGCGTCCTCGTCGCCGCCACGCTCGTCGGCGCGCCCGCACCCGCCTGGGCCGCGAACACGCTCACCATGAGGGGTGCCGACGTCTCCTCGCTTCAGCGCAGCCTGGATCTGGGGGCCACGTACTACGACGCCGGCGGGGTCGCCCGCGACCCGCTGGACATTCTGAGGTCCGTCGGCGTCAACTACGTCCGGCTGCGCGTCTGGAACAACCCGATCAGCGGCTACAACAACAAGAGCAGGGTGTTGGCCCAGGCGAGAGCGGCCAGGGCGAAGGGCCTCAAGGTGCTCATCGACTTTCACTACTCGGACACCTGGGCCGACCCTGGTAAGCAGTACAAACCCGCCGCCTGGGCCACCCACAACCTGAGCCAGCTGCGTACCGACGTCTACGCCTTCACCTACGACGTCTGCGCCAGCCTCAGCGGGCAGGGCACCCCACCGGACAGCGTCCAGATCGGCAACGAGATCAACGTCGGGATGCTGTGGAACGAGGGCAAGGTCGTCAACAACGACTTCGCGCCGCTCGCCAGCCTGCTGAAACAGGGCTACTACGCCACGAAGGCGTGCGGCGGCGGCATCCCGGTGATGATCCATACCGCCAACGCCGACAGCAACGCCAACGCCAGATGGTTCTACGACGGCATCCGCGCCCAGGGTGTGCAGTGGGACATCACCGCCCAGTCGTACTACTGCATGTGGCACGGCAGCCTGGCGAACCTCTACAACAACATCGTCGACCTGCGTGGTCGCTACGGCAAGCCGGTGGTGATCGTGGAGACCGCGTACCCCTTCACCCGCAACAACGCGGACAGCGAGCCGAACGCCATCGGCGACGCGACCTGCGACGGCATCAGCGCGACCTGGTCCGGGCAGGCCCAGGAGTTCGACTGGGTGCAGAACACGGCGCGCAACGCGGGGGCCATCGGTGTCTTCTACTGGGAGCCGACCTGGTACGCCGTCCGGGGCAACGGCTGGGACCCGGCCAACATCATCGGCACCGGAAACCAGTGGGACAACATGGCCATCTTCAACTGGTCCGGCCAGGTGAACCCGGGCGTGCGCTGGACACCGTGACCCGGCCGGGTCGGACGTCCGGCGGCGGCTCCCGGCGTGTGCCACTGCCCCTCGGAGCGGCGGCCACGATCCGTCGCCGAACGTCCGCGATCAGGCGTCGGGGGAGGGTCAGCAGGTGCGGAACCGTCAGCGGTTGAGGTAGGCGGCCAGGCCGCCGAGTTCCTCACTGGCGATGAAGACCGACCGCACGTTGAGGATGGCCTCCTCGACGTGGGTGGGGCAGCCCCACGCCGCGTCGCCCCACGAATCGGCAATCTTGATCTCGGCCGGCGCGGTGCACCCGGCGGCGCCGCCGAGTTGGCAGTGCTCAGGGTGCGGCGCGGCGGCCTGCGCCGCCGCGGCGGCTCGCATCTGGGTGGCGAGTTCCGCGGCGGCGGCGGCACGCTGCTCAGCCTCGGCGCGGAGCTCCCGCTCCACGAGCACCACCCTGGCCAGCTCGTCATTGGCCGACCTGGCGTGTGCCTCGGCGGCGAGCTTCGCCTGCTCGATGTGGTGGCGTTCGATGGCCAGGGCTGCGGTGCCGGCGAAGAGCCGGGCAAGGGCGAGGTCGGTGTCCTGCGGGACGCGCGGGGTGCGGTGGTACATCGCGAAGGTGCCCAGCAGGCCGCCGTCGCGGGCCAGGATCGGCGTCGACCAGCAGGCCGCCAGTCCGGCCTGGTCGGCCAGGCCCCGGAAGTCGTCCCAGAACGGGTCGGTGGCGATGTCGGTGACGATGACCGGCGCCCGCCGGTGGGCGGCGGTGCCGCAGGAGCCGACACCTTCGCCGGTCGCGATGCCGTCGATGGCCTTGTTGTAGAAGTCGGGCAGGCTCGGCGCGGCACCGTGGCGCAGGTGTCGGGCGTCGGCGTCGGCGAGCAGGACGGAGACGAGCACCCCCGGTGCGAGGTTCTCGATGCAGCGGGCCATCCCGTCGAGCACCTCGGTCAGCGGTGCCTGGCGGGCGATCTGCTCCAGCAGGGCCCGGTGTTCGGCCATCAGCCGTTGGGCATGTCTGACCTGTGTGGTCTCCACACCGAGCACCCGAATCCCGGTGACGTTGCCGTCGGCGTCCCGGCGCGGCTCGTAGGTGAAGTCGAAGAACGCCTCCCGCACCTGCGGGCCGCTGCCCAGCATCACCTGGATGTCCCGACCGGTGTAGGGCTCACCCGTACGGAAGACCTGGTCCAGTAGCGCGATGAAGCCCTGATCGGCCAACTCGGGCATCAGTTCGGCGAGCGGGAGCCCGACGCGGGCGCGTTCTTCACCGATGGTGGCGAAGAACGCCGGGTTGGCCGTCTCCAGCAGGTGCTCGGGCCCCGTGAGCGACGCGAAGACGGCGATGGACTCCCCGAACAAACGCCGCAGGTCCTCCTCCGCTGCCTGCTCGGCAGCAGCCGGAGCCGCAGCGGCAGGAGACCGTTGGCCTGGCACTGCGGTCATCGTGTGGTCTCGCCTCTCGTCTGCGGCTGTCGCCGGTCCAGCGTACTCACGCGCCCGGCACTGAGGTCCTACCCACCAACCAGGCGTCGCAACCCGCCGCCCGAGCAGCCACGACACCCGGCACGCGGGGTTCGTCAGCCCGTCTGGTGCGAGGGCTCCGCCGTGGTGGGCCGGGGTTGCTGTTGCCACGGATCACCGCGGGCGCCGGCGGCGAGGTGTCGCTCGTAGCTGTCCACCTTGCCGTCGACGAGGTCGAGGCAGTCGCGCAGCCGCGTGAGCTGCTCGGTGATGTGGCGCCGGTGTTCACGGAGCAGTTCGAGCCGTTCGGCCTCGTTGCCGCTGCCCTCGCGAACGAGCTGGGCCAGGCGGCCGATGGTCGTGAGCGGCATACCGGAGGCCCGGAACTTGACGCAGTTCGCCAGCCACTCGACGTCCCAGGTGCTGTAGACGCGCCTGCCGGACCTGTCACGCTGCACCTCGCTGGCCAACAGACCCGCACGCTCGTAGAGGCGCAGGGTGTGCACACTCAACCCGGTGCGCTGTGCCACCTGCCCGATGCGCAGCCCGCCGTCCGCCATGGCACCGACCGTAGCCCGTTGACCTAGACCCCGGTCTAGCACCTAACGTCCGCCTCATGACCCACACCACATTCGGCCCGCACAGTACGACCGACGACGTCCTCGCCGGAATCGACCTCACCGGCACTACCGCAGTCGTCACGGGCGGCTACTCCGGCCTCGGTCTCGCCACCACCCGCGCCCTCACCCAGGCCGGGGCCCGGGTCATCGTCCCCGCTCTTCGGCCGGACGCGGCGCGCCAGGCACTCGCCGACACCGCCGGGGTCGAGGTCGACCGCCTCGATCTGGCCGATCTCGCCTCCGTCCGCGCGTTCGCCGAACGGTTCCTCCGCAACCATCCCGCCCTCGACATCCTGGTCGCGAGCGCCGGCATCATGGCCTGTCCGGAGACACGCGTCGGCCCCGGCTGGGAAGCGCACTTCGCGGTCAACCACCTCGGCCACTATGCGCTGACGAACCTGCTGTGGCCCGCCCTCACCGCCGCCGACACGGCTCGGGTCGTCTCGGTCGCCTCCGGACGGGACCCGGCGTGGCGTATCCGGTGGGACGACGTGCAGTTCGAGCGCCGCTACGACAAGTGGGAGGCGTACACCCAGTCGAAGCTCGCGAACATCCTGTTCGCCCGCCACCTCGACCTGCTCGGCAGGGAACACGGCGTCCGCGCCTTCTCCGTCAACCCTGGCTGGATCCGCACGCCCCTGCAACGGCACCTCGCGGCCGAGGAGATGGTCGCAGCCGGCTGGATCGACGCGGACGGGAACTCCGCGCCGGGCCTGTTCAAGACCGTCGAGCAGGGCGCTGCCACCCAGGTCTGGGCCGCCACGTCACCCCAGCTCGACGGGAACGGCGGCGACTACTGCGTGGACTGCCACCGCACCGACAGCGACCCGACGGACAGTGGCGAGGCAGCTCGACTCTGGGCGTTGTCAGCCGAGCTGACCGGCCTCGATCTCATCGCCTGAGCCGGAGTCGTGCGGCGAGGGCGGGCTCCTTCCCGGAAGGCTTGTCGAATCAGGCTTGTCCTGCAATTCAGTTCATGGAAATCCGCGTCTTGATCTATGTCTGCACCATCCACAATTGAGCGAAGTTGCTGGACATGGGACCGAATTGCGTTTCACGGCCGACGCCGGGCGCCACATGAAATCCTATCGATTGCTGGATGTCTCAACGTCCGAGAGCCTTATGAACAAAGAAGGTGCCTTCTTTAGCTAATCGGTTGGTGCGACGAGACAGCAGGGGGACGCCATCGGCAGCATCGCCATGGCACCTTGAACGCGCTGCCCCCATCCGGGCGCATCACCAGCAGATCTGGGAGACCTACACACCAATGACCAACCCCTACGACCCTGCGCAAAACCAGCCATCCTCAGGCGCTCAGCAGCCGGCACCGCCAACCGCTCAATTTGCCCAGGTTCCCGCCGGCCAGTATCCGCCGCCGCCCGGGCAGAATCCGGCGCCTGTGGCGCCGCCGCCCACGCGCAAGCGGTCGTGGCTGATGCCCACCCTTATCGGTGCGGCTGTCGTCGTGGTGCTCTGCTGCGGTGGTGGGCTCGTGATCAGCCTGACCGGCGATGACAAGACGTCCGACGTGTCGGCCAGCACGGACATCCCCGCAACCGGCAGCAGTGCATCCGCACCAGCTGCGGCAGCGCCGAGCACGGCGGAGTCGGCACCCGCGTCCGCGAAGCCTGACCCGGTGACGACGACCGCCGCTCCCGACAAGCCCAAGGCCTTCGGCACTGGTGACAAAGTGCGCGGCGGTGACTTCGAATTCACCGTCAACAGCGTGAAGTGTGGGATCTCCCAGGTTGGCAGCGAGTTCCTGAACAAGAAGGCGCAGGGCACCTTCTGCCGGGCCAGCGTGACCGTCAAGAACGTCACCAAGAGCGCCCACACCTTCCACGCTGATGGCACCATCACCGCCCAGGACGGCTCTGGTCGGAAGTACGAGGTCGACGGCGAGGCAGCCATCTACGGCAACACCGACGGGCAGGGCTTCCTCGACAAAATCAACCCGGGCAACTCGGTGAAGGCAAACGTCTACTTCGACGTACCGAAGGGCACGAAGCTGAAGAGCATCACGTTCGATGCCGGCTTGTTCACTCTCGCCGAGGACGCTGTCGTCACTCTGTGACGGAGACGAACCAGCAAGGCGCCGGGCTCACGGATGTGGGCGTGCCTCGTCGTCATTAGACCAATCGATGGCGGCGAGGACGCTGATGCTCTCCAAGGCTGCGGATCGCCCGTCGTGCCGCCAATGGCGGCACGACGGGCGATCGCTGTCGCGCACCAGGCATCGCCGTACCAGACGGCGGTTCTCCGGTCGCCCTGGTCTCGCGAAGGTCAGATCAGGGCCGCGGCCAGGGTGCGGAACGCGTCGGCGGGGAACGTCGTGTCGTCGCCGCCGTTGAGCACCTGGATCGCCACCTCGTCGGCGCCGGCCTGGTAGTGCTGCTCCAGGCCGGCCGCCACCTTCTCGACCGTCCCCCAGGGGATCAGAGCGTCGACGAGCCGGTCGCTGCCGCCGTCGGCGAAGTCCTCATCGGTCCAGCCGAAGCGCCGCAGGTTGTTGGTGTAGTTCGGTAGCGCGAGGTACCCGCTCGTGTACTGCCGGGCGGTGGCGCGTGCGGTGGTGGCGTCCGCGTCGAGGACCACCGCGACCTCCGGGGCGAGCAGCCGGTCTGGCCCGATCGCCGCCCGGGCCTCGGCGGTGTGCTCGGCCGGGACGAAGTACGGGTGGGCCCCGGCGGAACGGTCGCGGGAGAGTTTCAGCATCCGCGGGCCCAGGGCGGCCAGGATGCGTCGCTCGGGCGAGAGCCCGGCCGCGTCGAGGCCGTCCAGGTAGTCCACCATCCTTGAGTACGGCTTGCGGTAGTCGGTGCCGCCGCTCTCCACCACCACTGCGTGGCTGGCACCGAGACCGAGCAGGAACCGGCCCGGATGCGCCCGCTCGGCGTCCTGGGCGAACGCCGCCACCTCGGGGGGCGACGAGTGCCAGATGCTCACGATTCCCGACGCGACCCCGATGCGCGTGGTCCCGTCCAGGATCTCCCGGAAGCGCGGGGCGACGTTCTCGCCGAAACCACCGGAGAACCAGATTCGTGAGTAGCCGAGATCCTCCAGCTCGGTCGCGGCGTCGATCACCGCGCCCCGACTCTCGCTGGCGAGGAAGAACGGTTGCCATACGCTGACGAGTCGTTGTGCCATACCTGAACCCTACGGCCTGCGGCAGCGTCGCGGCGTGGGTTCAACCCGGCCGATGACCATCCGCCTCGGTCTGCTGTGGACAGTCATGGCGTCGGCCCGCTTCATCGCTCTCGTGGCCGGGGTGCCTGTCCGGCCTGGATCACTCACGGTGCCAGGCCGGCCTGGATCGCCAGGATGGCCGCTCGTACCCGGTCGCGGCTGCCGGTCTTGGCCAGCACGTTCGTCACGTGGGACTTGACGGTGCTCATCGACAGGTAGAGGCGTTCGGCGATCTCGTTGTTGTTGAGCCCGGCGCCGATCAGGGCCAGCACGTCGACCTCCCGGGCGGTCAACTTGTAGGTCGACAGGTCCACCCGGGTCGCCGGGCCGGTCGCCCGGACCCGGTCGAGGACGGCACCGGTGACCTCGGCGGAGAGGACCGCCTCGCCGGCCGCGACGGTGCGCACCGCGGCGATCAGGTCGCGGGCGCTGGACCGTTTCAGCAGGAACCCGCGCGCCCCGGAGGCGATGGCGTCCAGCACGTAGGCGTCGTCGTCGAAGGTGGTGACGACGATGACGGCCGGTGCGTGCGGGATCGTGGCCAGCTCACGGGTGGCCTGCAGACCGTCGAGCACCGGCATGCGGATGTCGACGAGGGCGACGTCGATGCGGGAGTCGCGGCGCACCGCGTCGAGGAACTGCCGGCCGTCGGCCGCCTCGGCCGCGACCTGGATGTCGGGTTGGGATCGCAGGATCAGGCTGAAGCCGTCCCGGACCAACTCCTGGTCGTCGGCGATCGCGACGCGGATCACCGGTTCACCACCGGCAGGTTGGCCTGCACGACGGTGCCGCCGCCGGGGCGTTGGCCCAGCTCCCAGCTGCCACCGTACGCGGAGACGCGTTCCCCGATGCCGAGCAGACCCGACCCGCTCGTGGGCGTGCGGGGCGGTCCGACGCCGTCGTCGCTGACCCGCAGGCGGGCATGGTCGCCGACCCGGACCAGTTCGACCCAGGCCGCCGTGGCTTTCGCGTGCCGGGCGATGTTGGTGAGGGCCTCCTGGGCGATGCGGTAGACGGTCAACACCCCGATCTCGTCCAGACCCGGATCGGGGTCCAGTTGGACCCGCACCGTCACGCCCTGCTGGCGCAACGGCTGCGCGAGCAGTTCGTCGATGTCGGACAGGCGCGGCGGCGCGCTCACCGCGATCGACGCGTTCGGGTCACGCAGGTGCACGACGAGAGTGTCGAGTTCGCTCAGCGCGGTACGGCCGCTGCCCGCTATCGCCCGCAACGCCGCCCCCGGGTCGTCGCTGAGTTGGCCCGCCTCGGCCTGCACCACCATCGCGGTGACGTGGTGGCCGACCACGTCATGCAGCTCGCGGGCCAGGTTGGTGCGCTGTTCGAGCCAGGCGGCCTGGCCGCGTAGGTCGGCTGTCTCCCGGGTGAGGGCGTAGCCGCGTGACCACGAGCGCAACAGGATCGCCAGGAGGTAGCCGGCCGTCACGAAGAAGAACGGCTGCTCGTACAGCCCCCGCTCGTTGAGCAGTGCGATGCCGAGTGCGCCGGCCGCACCGGTCAGACCACCCACCCAGCCCAGCCACGGGTGTCGGGCCGGGTCCTCGCAGGTGGAGACGAACACCAGGCCGGCGGCTGCGAGGCCCAGCTGCACCGATTCCCCGGTGCTCACGATCGCCACGAACCCCGCGCAGACCGCGAAGATCAGGGCTCGGTGGCGCGGGTGCAGCGCGGTGGCCCCGAGGCCGACCGGCAGCACCAGCCACGCCCAGCCGGCCGGAACGGACACGCCCCCCTCGACGGTGGTGACGACGGCGACGATGATCACGCCAACCACGCCGTACGCGAGTCGGCGCGCCCGCGCGGGGTCACGCAACAGTTCGCGGATTCCAGTGCTCACCCGCACAGTCTCCGCGACCAGCCGGAACGCCGACCAGTACCCAGGTACCGGATCGGCCGGCACCCCGGTACCGCCCGCGCGCCCAGATCGGCACCGCGGCACGTTCCGCGCGAACGCTCAGCGGACGAACCTGCGGGGGTGACTCTCGTTGACTCCCGTGCCGCCCTCACCGTCGGCCCTTTCCGTACGGTTCCCAACTACATCACCGCCGTTCGTACGGTCGCCGCTGTCGCCGTCGGTGTCGTCGCCCTCGTCTCCGGTTCGGTGGCATTGATGGCGGTATCGTATGGTATCTACTGGGTCGGCGACGTGCTCGACGGCTGGGCCGCCCGCCGACTCGGCCAGGAAACGCGAGCCGGGGCCGTCTTCGACATCGTGAGCGACCGCGCCTGCACCGCCGTGCTCTGCGGGGGCCTGGTCGCCCTCGTGCCTGAGGTCGCGGTCGTCGCGGTGGTCTTTCTGCTCTCGTTCCTGGTGCTGGACACCATGCTGTCGCTGGCGTTCCTGTGCTGGCCGGTGCTCAGCCCCAACTACTTCCACCTCGTCGACCGGCGGGTATGGGCGTGGAACTGGTCGCCGCTGGCCAAGGTCGCCAACACCGCCGGGGTGATCGGCGCCATCGCGTTCGGGCAGTACCGGCTCGCGCTGGCCGTCGCCGTCGCCGTCGTCGCGGTGAAGCTGTGGTCGGTCGCAGCGGTGCTCCGGCTGCTCCACCGGGACGGCCGGGCGTGAACAGCCTCGCCGAGGCCGCGGTGGCGCTCGGCTACGGTCTCGCCTCGGCGCTCGTCCCGGTCGTCAACGCCGAGGCGTACGCGGTGGTCGCCGGGCACCGTGGCGGGCACGCTCTCCTCGCCGTGCTCGCCCTGGCGCTCGGGCAGACCGTCGGCAAGCTGCTCCTGTTCGAATCGGCGCGACGCGGATCGGGGCGGCTGGCCCGGACGCTCGCGCGGCGCGACGAGTCAGGTCGCGCGGCGGCCCGGACGGCACGGTGGACCGCGCCGATCCGGCGCTGGCTCTCCCGCCGCCGCACCGCGCTGCCGACCGTGCTCGTCTCCGCCACGGTGGGGGTTCCACCGCTGGCTGTCGTCAGCCTCGCCGCCGGCACCGCGGGCCTTCGACGCTGGGAGTTCGTCGTCGTGTGCCTGTCCGGTCGGATGCTCCGGTTCGCGGTCCTCGTCCTGCCGGCGGCGCTGGCCTGACCGCCGGTTCACCTCAGAGGAGCCGGCCGTCGTGGGCGAGCAGGGCGATCTGGGTACGGTTGTCGAAATCCAGCTTGGTCAGGATGTGCGAGACGTGGGCCTTCACCGTCGTCACGCTCATCAGCAGCTCGCCGGCGATCTCGGCGTTGGAACGCCCGTGGGCGATGGCCAGCACGACGTCGCGTTCCCGGGGCGTGAGCACCGCCAACCGCCCTCGCGCCTGCTCGTAGGTCTCGGCCCCCGACGCGACCCGCTGCATGAGCCGGCGCGTCACCCCCGGCGACAGCATCGGGTTGCCGGCCGCCACCGCGCGGACCGCCTGGCTGATCTGCTCGGGTGGAGTGTCCTTGAGCAGGAAGCCGCTCGCGCCCGCTCGCAGGGCCCGCACCACGTGCTCGTCGGTGTCGAAGGTGGTGAGCACGATGATCTCGGGCGGCCGGTGGCGGCGGCGCAGGCGCTCGGTGGCGGTGATGCCGTTGACGCCGGGCATCCTGATGTCCATCAGCACCACGTCGGGCAGGTGCCGGTCCACAGCGGTGATCGCCGTGGCACCGTCGGCGGCCTCGCCCACGACGACGATCCCGTCCGCCCCGTCGAGCATCAGCGTGAGCATCCCCCGCACGAGGGGATCGTCGTCGACGATCACGACCCGGATCGGTCCCGTCACGTCGGCCACGGCAGCCACGCGGTGAGGTGGAACCGGCCCGTGGCGTCGACGTGGTGGGTGACCCGACCACCGGTGAGCGCGGCCCGCTCGGCGAGGCCGATCAGACCCGTGCCGGCGCTGCCGGTGGCGCCGCCGTCAGGCGTGGTCGGGTTGCTCACCGCGATGCGCAGGCCCGTGCCGGGCGCGCCGCCGAGCACCAGCCGGACCGGCTGCCCGGCGGCGTGCTTGCGGGCGTTGGTCAGCGCCTCCTGCGCGATCCGGTACGCGGTGCGGCCCACCGCGGCGGGAATCTCGACCGGCGGACCGAGCGGGTCGTCGACCTCGATCCGTTGCCCGGCGGCCCGCGCCTCGTGGAGCAGGCTCGGCAGGTCGGCGAGGGTCTGCCCGGGTGGCGCGTCAGTCGGCGACTCGGCGTCGTCGCTGCGCAGCAGGGTGATGACCTCGCGCAGCTCGTCGAGGGCGTGATGGGCGCTGGCCCGGATCACCCCGGCGGCGGCGCTGAGCCGCTCGGGCGGCGCGTCCGGCCGGTACTCCATCGCGCCGGCCGCCGCCGCCAGCAGTGACAGCCGGTGGGCCAGCACGTCGTGCATCTCCCGTGCGATCCGGCCGCGTTCCGCCGCCCGCGCCTCGTCGACCCGCCGTTCCTGCTCCCGCTCGGCCCGCCGGGCCCGGTCCCGCAGCTCCGCCAACAGGGCGTTGCGGGCCTGCGCCCAGGTGCCCCAGCCGAACAGGGCCGCGTACGCGATCGTCATCAGCACCAGCCGCCACCCGTACGGCAGGCTCGGCACCGGCCGCCAGAACGCCTGCACCGCCTCACCCGCCACGCTGACCGCCGCCACCGCCGCCGCCTGGCGAAACGGCCGGTTGCGGGCGAGGAACAGCACCGCGAAGCTGGCCACCGGCGTGGCCACCGGGGACAGCGCGACGAGCACACCGGCCAGCACACCACCGGTGCGCGGGCGGCGGATGACCACCGGAACGAGGATCAGGGCGGTCACCGCCAGCGCGACGTCGACGCCGATCATTCCGGCGGAGCTGGACCGGGTGGCGGACCACAGCATGGTCGCGACGAGGACGCCGACCGCCGCTGTCGTCACGCCCACCCGAGCGAATCGCCACGCCCCGGGCGGTTCGACCTCGCACGCCGCCGCATCCACATCGCGCACGCTACTGCGCTGGTGGCGGGCCGGACCACCTCCTTTGGTAGTACGCCGAGCCGCCGGCGGACGTACCCGTCGCGGCGTCCGGACCGACGCGTCCCGCCCGGCCCGGTCCGCAGACTCAGGCCATGACGAAGAACCTTCCCCTGGTACGGGCCATCGTGGCGGCCGGCGCGATCGTGGTGGCGGTGGCCGAGTTCGCGTTGCTGCACTCGGCTGCCGGCGTCGACCTGTCGGTCAGGTCCGGCAGCTCGACCCGACAGGTCACTGTGGGCGCTGTCATCGTCGCCGCGGCGGTCGCGGCGCTGGCGGGCTGGGCGCTGCTCGCGGTGCTGGAAGGTCGCACCGACCGCTCCCGTGTCTGGTGGACCTCGACAGCGGTGACGGTCCTGCTGCTGTCGCTCGTGGTCGGGCCACCCAGTGGCGTCGGCGGGGCAGCGAAGGCGACCCTCGCGCTGCTGCACCTGAGCGTCGGCCTCGTCCTCATCCTCGGCCTGCCCCGGCCCCGACCGGCAGGGGCGGACCGGTGACCGCGCTGACCGTCCGCAAGCAGGACGGGGCGTTCGTCCTCGACTCCGGGTCACGCGCCTCGCTGCGTACCGGCTGGACCTGGCGGTGCGGTGAGATCCGCACCGGCACCGGCCGCTGGACGGTCGAACCGACCGGCCGCCGACGGACCGGATTCACCGCCCGGGGCGAGTACGGCGTGCCGGTGCGGCTCGACCCGGGCCGGTCGCACGTGCCGGGGCCGGGCGGGGTGGCGCGCTGGCTGCCCGGTCACTGCGGTGGTGAGCTGGTCCGCGACGGGCACCGCCTGGCGGTGCGGCTTCCCGGCCGACGGGGTGGGCCGATCCGCGTCGACGTCACCGGCGAGTGGGCCGAGCTGGAGTTGGTGGTGCTCACCGCCTGTTTCGCGCTGATGAGCCAGCGGCGGCGGCGCACCCTGATCATGATGGCGGTGGTCAGCGGGGCCGGTGGCTGACCGTTCGACGGCGGAGCGTGCGACGCGACGCGGTGGGGTCGGCCAGCGCTGGTCCGACGGCGCGACCGCGACGCGTGTCCACGGCGAGCAGGGTGAGCGCGGCCAGCGCCAGCAGCCCGCCGACGAGCGCCAGCGGGCGGGCCCCCGAGGTGGGCAGCAGGGCACCGCCGAGCAGTGACCCGCCGGCGATGCCGGTGTTGAAGGCGATGCTGACCCCGGCCGACGCGATGTCGGTGCTGCCCGGGGCCAGGTGCAACATCCGGTTCTGCACGGCGGAGCCGAACGCCGCGTACGCGAGGCCGATCCCGGCGAGGAACGCGACCACACCCGGCTTGAGCGCGCCGAGCGCGTACAGCCCCAGCAGCGACACCATGCCGATGCTCAGCGGCGTCAGCAGCGAGGCGATCGGTCGGCTGTCCAGAGTCCGCGCCGCGACCAGGGTGCCGACGACCCCGGCCGCGCCGGAGACGAACAGCAGCGGTGCCAGCACCGCGTCGGCGAAGCCGCTGACGTCGAGCAGGAACGGTGTCACGTAGGTCTGCAGGGTCATGAAGCCGCCGATGCCGAGGGCAGTGGCGATCAACAACACCACGAAGCGACGCCCGTCCGGCGCGGAGCCCCGGGCGGCGCCACCAGCGGCCGGGGGATAGGACGGGAGGAGGACCACCACCGCGGCGGCGATCGCCAGACCGACCCCGGCCAGCACCGCGAACGCGGCGCGCCAGCCGGCCTGCTGCCCGAGCCAGGTGCCGAGGGGTACGCCGAGCACCGGGGCGAGCGTCGCCCCGGTCGCGAACAGGGCCACCGCCCGGCCGCGTACCGCGACCGGAAACGGTCCGATCACCGTCGCCGTGGCAACGGACCAGAACAGCGCCTGGGCGAGGGCGGTGACCAGACGGGCACCCGCCAGCACGGTGTACGTCGAGGCGAGCGCGGCGGCGGCGTTGGCGACGGCGAACAGCAGCATCGTGACGCCGAGCAGCTGCCGCCGGGGGATCCGCTGGGTCAGCCGGGTCAGCGGCACGGACGCCAGCACCACCACCACGGCGTACCCGCTGACCAGCAGTCCCACCTGTGAGCGGGACCGGCCGAGATCGGGTGCGATGTGGGTGAGCAGACCGACCGGCAGCAGTTCGGTCGTGATGAACGCGAACGCGGCGAGGGAGAGCGTGACGAGCACCGCCCTGGCCCTTCGCGGCGACACCTCCGGTGCCATGGTCCACCCCCGTTCCAGGGGTCACCGTAGTGGAGTCCCCGACCTCAGCTCCGCTCGCGGGTCTCTCGACGGACGTCGATCCCGTCACGGGCGGGCCGGTTGCCGTTGTCGACGGCCGGGCCTGCGCTCACTGTCGGGTCCGGAACGGGGCAAGGACGGCCCGAATCTGCTCAGCCGCGCCCCAGTCGTCGTCGAACTGGGCCAGCACGGCGAGGTGCTGCCGCAGTTGGATGAGCGGCATGCGGGCCTCCCAGCCGTCGTCGAGCGAGGTCAGCTCCGCGTAGAGCGCGAACATCCGTCGTGCCTCGGGTGGGGGAGAGGTGGACCACACGTGCGCGAGGTCCACCTCGGCCCACATGTACGACACGGCCGGGTCGATCAGCGCTGGCTCTCCGTCCACGGTCGCCATGATGTTCTGTGCCCACAGGTCGCCGTGCGTCAGACACGCCGGCCGGTCCGGCAGCAGGTCCGGCAGCCGGTCGCAGAGCCGTTCCAGCGCGGCTCGGTCCGCCGCGTCCAGCGCCGCCTCGACGCGGGGCTGATCGAGCCAGCGAAGCAGCCGGTGCTCGGCGAAGAAGGCGAAGCCGTCGTCGTTCCAGGTGTTGATCTGGCGGCGGCGACCCAGCCAGTTGTCGTGGTGCCAGCCGAAGCGAGGATGGGTGGTGCTCAGGTGCAGGCGGGCGAGCAGGTGCGCGAACCGCTCCCAGAAGACCTCGCTCTGCGGCCTGGCCCGCAGCACCGACAACACCAGCAGGTCCCGATCCGCCAGGATCACCTCGGGGGTCGCCACCCCGCCGAGCTCGCGCAGCGCGGCCAGCCCGTCGGCCTCGGCGGCGAAGACGTCGTCGGCCGGCGGATCGGCGAAACCCTTGACGAACACCGGCGGAGCGTCCCGGCGGGTGGCGATGCCGGCCAGCGCCGCGAGCCCGCCCGTCACCGGCCGCACCGTCACCACCTCACGCATGCCGGCCCGGTGCAGCCGCTCCAGCAGGGTCATCCGGGATGCTCCTCGTGTCCGGCGACGGTCAGCCGATCCTAGGTGGCCGGTCGCGGCTCGTCCTCCCGGTGTTGGACACTGCTGGGCATGGGTCACGTGTCGGTGGACCAGCAGCGGCTGGAGCGGGTCGTCCAGGAGTTCGGTGCGCGGTGGACGAGAGACGCCGCCGACATCGAGACCTACCTGGCGGCGCAGGTCGCGGACACCAGCCACCGCGAGGTCGTCGGCCCGCTGCTCGCCGCCAGTGGGGCCAGCGGCGTGGTCCTGGTCGGCGGTCGTGAGGTCGCGGCCTGGGGCGACCCGGACGTCCCGGAGATGGCTTTCAGCGTCACCAAGTCCGTGGTGTCCGTGGTGGCCGGCCTGGCCTTCGACGACGGGCTGTTGGTGCCGGACCAACCGGTGCACCAGGTCGTCGACGTCGCTGAGTTCCACGGGCCGCACAACGAGCAGATCACCTGGCGTCATCTGCTGCAGCAGTCGAGCCAGTGGAAGGGCGAGCTGTGGGGCAAGCCGACGAGCGTCGACGCGCAGAGCTTCCGCGAGCGGACGGAGGTGCACGGTACGCCTCCAGGGCAGGGGTGGGCGTACAACGACGTGCGGATGAACCTGCTGGCGTACGCGTTGACGCTGCTGCTCCGCCGGTCGCTGCCGGAGGTGCTGCGGCAGCGGGTCATGGACCCGCTGGGCGCCTCCGACCGGTGGTCGTGGCACGGGTACCGGACGAGCGTCGTCGACATCGACGGTCGCCCGACCGCTGTGGTCTCCGGCGGCGCACACTGGGGCGGAGGGCTGATCATCCCCGCCCGGGACCTGGCCCTGATCGGTCAGCTCTTCCTGGACCGGGGGACCCATGCCGGGACCAGGCTGCTCAGCGCCGAGTGGGTTGATCAGTCGTGGTCTCCGTGCCCGGTGAAGCGGGAGTACGGCTATCTGTGGTGGCTCAACGACGATCAGGTGCCGTGGCCGGGAGCCCCGGCCACCGGCCGCAGCGCCCGGGGCAACGGCGGACGACACCTGCTGTGGGTGGATCCGGCCCGGGAGCTGGTCCTCGTCTCCCACTGGACCGAGGAACCGCTCGAACTGATCCGTGCGGTATCCCGCGCCGTCGGCCGGTCAGGGCCGGTTGTGGACGAACCACACGTCACCGGCCGATAGGGCGACGGCGACCTCCCACCGGCGCAGGTCGAGGTTCGGGGCGCGCATGGTAGTCGATCTCGTTCTGCTCGACCTGCTGGTCCTCGCTGTAGTGGCGGTAGCTCAGCCAGGGTGCGGAGGTTGCGGCGGCCCCGGCGAACGCGCGCAGCTCGGATTCCGACGGACCCTGCTCGGGCTCCGGCCGGATCGTGAGCCCGTCGTCGAAGTCGTCGGTGACCAGGACGGGCCGACGTCCGGTGACCGGCACCAGCGCGTCTGCGGCCCGCCAGGCCTCGTACAGACTATCGGGGTCGACGTCGGCGACGAGGATGGTGCCCGACGGGCCGTGCCCGATCGGCAGGCCGGCCAGTGGGGTGCCCACGAATGCCGCTTCGATCCGGGCGAGGTCGTCTGGCCCCTCGACGGGTTTCCCGCTCATGCGAAGCGGTCGGCCAGCTTCGTCAGCTTGCTGACGTAGGCCGGCCAGTCGAAGTCGTCGGGGAGGATGGTGCTGTCCCGCCGAAGGCCGATCGCCGCGTCGTGCTGTTCGCGGATGATGTCGGCGTGCCCGGCGTGACGGGCGAGATCGCAGGTCACGTGGATGATGATCCGGTGCAGCGTCACGTCCTGCGAACCGGGCCGCCACCACGACACGTGCCCCGGCGCGTCGAGCGGTAGCTGGTCGATCGTCTGGTCGGCGAACGCGGCGACCCGGCGATACAGGTCGATCAGCCCGTCCTTCGTCTCGTCCTCCCGGGCGTACCAGTCGGCCTGCGGGTCCTCGTCGAACGCCGCCATCGGGACCAGCTCGTCAGGGGTCGGGAACTCGCGGCCGAAGGTGGGCCCGAAGTAGCCGGCTTCGACATTGAGGCAATGCTTGAGAATGCCCAGCAGGTTGTTTCCGGTCGCCGTGCGGGGCAGCCTGACCTCGCGTTCGCTGAGCCCGTCGAGCTTCCAGATGAGGTCTTCGCGGGTCCCTCGAAGGTAGAGGTGCAGCGCAGCCTTCATGTCGCTCAGATCAGCCATGCCGGCCAGTCTTCCCTACCCGTCTGACGTTTTGGCACCCTCGGCGGGCCGGTGCCGGGGCACCGGCCCGCCGAGCGACGTGGTCAGCTTCCGGTGCAACTCGCGGTGGCTCCGCTGCCGGTGCCGGTGCCCTGGAATCCGAAACTGGTGGCCTGTCCCGCGGCCAGTCGCCCGTTGTAGCTCTGGTTCGCGACGGTGATGGTTCCGCTGGTGCCGCTGCTGACCCCGTTCCACAGCGAGCTGACCGACGCGCCGCCGGGCAGGGTGAGGGTGACCCGCCAGCCGGTCAGCGCGGTGGTTCCCGCGGTGACGCTGACGTTGGCGACGAATCCGCCGTTCCACTGGTCCTGCACGGAGTAGACAGCGGTGCAGCCGGGGGTGCCGGTGGGCGGCGGCGTGGTGGGAGGTGGGGTGGTCGGCGGCGGCGTGGTGGGAGGTGGGGTGGTCGGCGGCGGCGTGGTGGGCGGTGTGCCGTCGTCGAGCGTCAGGTTCTTCTGCTGGACGCTCCACTGGCTGCGGCACAGACCGCAGTCGGCGCCGACGAAGTTGCGACCGGCGGTGGTGTCACCCTTCAGGCGCCACTTGAAGTAGAGGGTCGCGACCCGACCGAACTCGCCGCCGTTGGTCTGGTCGTAGGTGCCGCCGTGCCCGACGTTCAGGTTGCCCATGAAAGCGGGCAGGCCGGCGGGGAGTTTGCCCCAGTCATCCATGGCGTTCGGGTACGCGATGTCGCTGGGCCCGCCGACGAAGTAGGCGATCGGCTTGGTCAGCCTCCGGAGCTGGTAGTCGTCGGCGTCGTTCAGCAGTCCGCTGCTGAAGATGCCGGTCGTGGTGACGCGCGGGTCGTTCGAGACGGCGTACGCCTCCAAGCCTCCGCAGGAGAAGCCGGCGACGGCGACCTTGCTCGTGTCGATCTTGTTGTAGTACTTGCTGCCCTGCCGGGAGTTCTCCGCGACGGCCCAGTCGATGGACTGGGTGAGCATCTGGGAGGTGGTGGAGCCGGACCCGTTCGGAGCACCGTTGGCGATGGCCAGGAAGCCGTGGGAGGCGATCTCGCGGAGGAAGTTGCCCTGGGAGAGGCCGTTGGCCGAGCAGCCGCCGTTGCCCCACACGACGATGGGCAGGCGTTCGGACGGGAGTGTCTGGGGTCGGAAGATGGTGTGATTGGCAAGGGTGGTCGAGGTTTCGTAGTCGGCCGGGTAGGGGCCGGAGCCGCCGACGGCGGCGGACGCCGGTGTCCCGCTCAGCGCCATGATCACGGAGGTGACCGGGACGATGGCGGCCGCCAGGCCCGCGTAGATCTTCGATCGCCTTCTCATTGAACCCTCCAGGAACAGTCACGGTGGCGCTCCCTGGGGTGGTGGTGTCATCCGCACCCCGACGAAGGTGGTCGGCGCTGGCCACGGGTCTGGTCGACAGGGGCGCGTCGCGGCCTGGGCGGTGGCCGTGCCCTCGGCCACCACTGCCCGCTCGTCCGGCGCCGGCGACCGCCCGGCCGCGGTCCCCACAGGCGATCCGATGGGAGCTGTGTGCAGTTACTATCACTCTCGTAACGAAAAGTGTCAATGTCTGGGCTATTCTGACCGGCCGCGACCGGTCAGCCGACAGGTGGTCTGCCGCCGATCGGCGCCGGGCGGGAGGGGTTCCTCGACGCCCGGAAATGGGTGATCCACGACGAGGCCTGCGGCCAGTGCGGCGTCATCACCTCGACCAGACGCGCCTGGGCGAGCGAGCCGAGCATGGTGTGGATGTCCAGGAAGGTCTCCCGGGCCTCGGGACGGGGCCAGGGCTGCGGTAGCAGATGCGCGGGCAGGTCCGGGTCGACGTCGGCGAACTTCCGCCAGGAGTCCATGGCTGAGGTGCGCGCCACCAGCGCCCGGGCCCCGTCCACCTCCCCGTTGCGCGCGGCCGTTCGCAGTTGCGCGTACCGCGCGACGAAGCTCGCGTACGCCGAGGCGAGAGCGGTCAGGTCGTACGCGGCGGCCGGACCGTGTGGCCCGGTCTCCTCGTCGAACCGGGCGTGCAGGACCGACCACCGGGCGCCCTCCACGTGCCGCAGCAACGCACGCAGCGCCTCCCGCACCGGCGCGGCGTCGGACCCCGGCCGGATCCACACGCGGTCGTACAGGCCCACGAAGCCCAGTGCGCTCAACGACCTGCGCAGCGCGTGACGGGACGCCTGGCCGGAACTCGGAAGGGAGAAGGACGCCAACAGCCACTCGCCGGTCCAGGACGCCGGGTGGGAGCCGAAGTTCAGGAAGTGCTGCATCCGGGAGCGGTGCTTGGCGATCGCCTGCGGCGTGAGGTGGTAGACCGGCGGCCGGCGGTTCCCCCGCACGGCGATGAGACCACGCTTGACCAGCCGGGACAGCGCGGCACGGGCACTGGACTCGCTGACCCCGAACTCGCCCAGCATCGCGATGACCGCCGTCGAGGGCAGGTCGGCCTCCGCGGAGTCGAGGTACTCGCCGAGCAGGGTCGTCAGAAGGTGCTGCGGGCTGGACCCGGCCTGGGCCCGGGGGGTTCGGACGTCGTCGGCGGGCTCGTGGAGGTTCACCTCACCAGACTGCCGCACCACGACGCGCACGGGCCTCGTCACGAGCAGGGCGGGGTAAGGCGCTGCCCGGGGCGGACGAGGGCACTATCGTTCTGGCGTGCACATCCGCTTCGACGTCCCCGCCGATCCCGCCTACCCCGGCCGGGTGGCCGCCGCGCTCGGCGCCGTCCGGCTCCGCAGATTCGGCTATATCGGAGCGGTCCTGACGGCGGTCGGGGTCATCGGCCTCGTCATCTCGCGGGGGTTCGGGTGGGGCGAGCGGAGTGCACCGCTGTGGACCGCGCTGGTCGTTGCCGGTGTGCTGTCGATGCTGTACCGGCCGTGGGTGCTGGCCCGCGCCCGACGCCGCTCCGGCCGCTACGCCGTCGCGGGCGCGTACGACATCACCGATGACAACATCATGATGCGCAGCGGCTCCGAGTCCGGTGGCATCGCCTGGGACGGGGTCGACCAGGTGCGCGACGTCGGAGATTTCTGGGTCGTGTACGTCGGCCGGATGCCGGCGACCGTGATCCCGCGCTGGCTGATGGCCGCCGAGGACGCCGAGACGTTGCGCGCCCACCTGACCGAACGAGGGCTGCTGGGACATCGGTGAGCCCGGCTGGCGTGCCGGAAAGCGGCACGCCAGCGTCGCGGAATCGGGCCGCCGTGTCGGCATCCGCGGCCCCTGATCGGCGACGGCTACCTATCCTCGACGGAGATGCACCACATCTGAGTGGTGGCCGTCGGCCCGACGGCTGACAGGAGGCCGTCATGAGCAGCAAGGATCGACCTGCGGGGATCAGCCCCACGGCGGTGGAGTCAGCGCCGGGGCTGTGGCGGATCGACCTGCAACGGCACGACCTCAGCATCCCCGGGCGGGAGGTCATTCAGACCCGGGTGGAGTTCACGCCGGATTCGCCACCGTTCAAGCACTTCCACCCCGGCGAGGAAATCATCTGCGTTCTGCAGGGAACGCTGGAATACCGGCTCGAGGGGCAGCCGCCCGTGGTGTGCAATCCCGGCGACGCGCTGACCGTTCCGTACGGTGTGCACCACCAGGCCCGCAATGTCGGTGACGGTATCGCTGTCGAGCTGGCCACGTACGTCGTCGAGAAGGGGAAACCACTTCTCACCAAGGTGGAGTGAGTCGGGGGCCAGGCGAGTCGCCTGGCCCCCTCCGTGCGGGCTCGGTCAGCCCAGGTACTTCTCCCACGGACCGGTGATGGCCAGGGTGAGGCCCGGGTCCTGCATGTTGACGAAGAGCACCTTGCCGTCGGCGCTGAAGGTCGGCCCGCAGAACTCCGAGTCGTTGAGCTGGTTGCGGGCGATCGGGTACGTCGGGCCGCCCGGGATGGTGCTGAGCACGTGCGAGGCGCCGGAGCCGTCCTCGGCGAGCACGAGGCTGCCCCACGGGGTGACCGTCACGTTGTCCGGGCCGTCGAAGGTGAGGTCGGTGTACCTGACCGCCGTGCCCTCCTCGGACTGGGTCTGGTGCGGGAAGTACGTCACCAACTGGATGGTCTGGTCCTTGAAGTTGTAGAACCACACCATGCCGTCGTGCGGCGCCGCGTCCGCCGGCAGGTCACCCTCGTCCCAGGCGTACGAGTTGACCACGTACACGCCCTCGTCGGTGGCCCACACGCCCTCGAACTTGCGTCCCCGGGTGACCTGGCCGTCGGCGAACTGCTCGCGTACCGACGTGGTGCGTGCGTCGCGGTCCGGCACCTCGATCCAGCGGACCGGGAAGGGGCGGCCCAACTGGGCGGAGGTCAGGTACGCGACGTCCGGCAGCACCGAACCGTCGTCCATGATGATCTGCATGGCGGCGAGGACACCGGCGTTCGGTGCGAGGCGGGTGAGCACGCCCGGGCCCAGCTTGACGCCGTGCGGCGCCGTCCAGCGGTAGAAGAGGCCGTTGGGCCCGTCGGCGTCCTCGGAGAGGTAGATCCGGGTGCGGTCCCTGTCGACGGCCAGAGCCTCGTGGGAGTAGCGGCCCAGGCACTTGATCGGCTTCGGGTCGGCGCTGCCGTCGGCCCACACCTCGAAGACGTAGCCGTGGTCCTTCTGGTAGACGCCGGAGCGGTTGCCCTCTTCCCACTTGTCGCCGGCCCGGTCCTCGGTCTCCTCGCAGGTGAGCCAGGTGCCCCAGGGGGTCGGCCCGCCGGCGCAGTTGGAGATGGTGCCGGAGAGCGCCACGAACTCACCCAGGTTGCGGCCCGCGAGGTCGGTCTTGATCACTGTGCAACCGCCGGCGTCGACAGCGCCCGCGTCGTAGACGGTCCCCTTGACGTGCGGCACACCGAACTCGGCGCCCGGGTCGATCTCGTGGTTCTGGATCAGGGTGTACCGGCCCCGGCCGGCGTCGTAGACGGCCATGCCGTCGTGGTCCGAGGGGGTCACGCCCTGGCCGCGGTCGAGCCGGGTGACGCCGGTCCGGGTGATCACCGTGTAGCTGAAGCCCTTGGGCAGGGCCAGGACTCCCTTGGGGTCGTCCACCAGCGGCGGGAAGGGCACGTTGCCGGGCTTCACCGGCGGGTGCGGCCGGGCCGGGCTGGCCTGGGCCAGGGACGGCAGGCCGCCCGCGACGGCAAGGCCGACGCCGGCGGCGGCACCGCTGGCGAGGAAGGTACGACGAGAGGAAGGCACGCGGATCAGCTCCTGGTCAGGACAAGTGCGACGGCTCGCAGCCAACTCCTGCGGGCGGACGGCGACACGTCACCAGTGGGAGCGGACGGTGACATCGGGGTGAAGAGTCAGGGTCGCGACGGCGTGCGGGTTGTGATGTCGGCGGCCTGCGGGCTTGACCTTGACGCTGCGTCAACCCTCCATGCTGACGCCATGAGCATCCCGCCACCAACAGCGCAGGTCGAGCAGCCAGCGATCCACGTGCACGGCCTGGAGAAGTCGTTCAAGCAGCTGAGGGTGCTGCGCGGCGTCGACATCGACGTGGCGCGCGGCAGCATCTTCGCCCTGCTCGGCTCGAACGGGGCCGGCAAGACCACCGTGGTGCGAATCCTGGCCACGCTCCTGAAGGCCGACGGGGGGACCGCCCGGGTTGCCGGCTTCGACGTGGCGACCCAGGCCGCCGACGTACGGCAGGCGATCAGCCTCACCGGGCAGTTCGCGGCTGTCGACGAAATCCTCACCGGCCGGGAGAACCTGGTCCTGGTCGCCCGGTTGCGCCACCTCAGTGAGCCCGGCGTGATCGCTGACGACCTGCTGCGGCGCTTCTCGCTGACCGAGGCGGGCAGCCGCAGGGTGCGGACCTACTCCGGCGGCATGCGTCGCCGGCTGGACATCGCGATGAGCCTGATCGGGAACCCGCCGGTGATCTTCCTCGACGAGCCGACGACCGGGCTGGACCCGGAGGCGCGCATCGAGGTGTGGCAGGCGGTCAGGGAACTCGCCAGTGGCGGCACCACAGTGCTGCTCACCACCCAGTACCTCGACGAGGCGGAGCAGCTCGCCGACCGCATCGCGATCCTGCACGAGGGCCGGATCGTCGTGAACGGCACCCTCGACGAACTCAAGCAGCTCCTGCCACCCGCCCAGGTCGAGTACGTGGAGAAGCAGCCGACCCTGGAGGACGTCTTCCTCACCCTCGTCGGCACGAAGACGGAGAAGGAACAACGATGAACAAGCACTTCCTCGGCGACACGACGGTCCTGCTGGGACGCTCACTGCGCCACATCGCCCGCAGCCCGGACACCATCATCACGACCGCTGTCATGCCGATCGCCTTCCTGCTGCTGTTCGTCTACGTCTTCGGCGGCGCGATCGAGACCGGCTCCGACTCGTACGTGAACTATCTGCTCCCCGGCATCCTGCTCATCACCATCGCGTCGGGCATCTCGTACACCGCCTTCCGGCTGTTCCTGGACATGCAGGGCGGCATCTTCGAACGGTTCCAGTCCATGCCGATCGCCCGATCCTCGGTGCTGTGGGCGCACGTGCTGACCTCGCTGGTCGCCAACCTGATCTCGCTCGCCGTGATCGTCCTCGTGGCCCTGGTGATGGGCTTCCGCACCGGCGCCGGGGTGCTGGACTGGCTCGCCGTCGCCGGCATCCTGCTGCTGTTCACCCTGGCGCTGACCTGGATCGCCGTGATCCCCGGCCTCACCGCGAAGTCGGTGGACGGCGCGAGCGCGTTCTCGTACCCGCTGATCTTCCTGCCGTTCGTCAGCTCGGCCTTCGTGCCCACCGCGTCGATGCCCGGCCCGGTGCGCGCCTTCGCCGAGCACCAGCCGGTGACCGCCATCGTCAACGCGATCCGGGACATCTTCGCGCAGAAGCCGGTCGGTGCCGGCATCTGGGCCGCCCTGGCCTGGTGCGTCGGGATCCTCGTGGTCGCGTACGTGTTCGCCAACCTGACCTACCGCCGCAAGATCTCCTGATGCGGATTCGGGTGGGGCCGGACGACTCGCAAGGCAGGATCAGTGCATGTTGACGATCAGCCAACTGGCGGCGTACGCCGGCGTCACCGTGCGGGCGGTACGGCACTACCACCAGATCGGCCTGCTGCCGGAGCCCGAGCGGGACTCCTCGGGCTACCGGCGGTACGGCGCTGCGGCGGCGGTGTCCCTCATCCGGATTCGGATCCTCGCCAACGCCGGGGTGCCGCTGTCCCAGATCGGTCAGATGCTGGAGGCCGACGCGCCGACCTTCGCCGCCGCGGTCGCTGACATCGACAGACAGTTGAGCGACGAGATCGCCCGACTGGAGGCCAGCCGTCAGCAGATCGCGCAACTCGCCGCAGGGGACCGGCTGGCACTCCCGCCGCAGGTGATCGCCTATCTCGACCGGCTCCGGGAGATCGGGGCCTCGGAGCGGGTGGTGGCGGGCGAGCGGGACGGCTGGATCCTGATGGCGGCCCGTTGGCCCGACCGCGTCGGCGACTGGATGCCCGGCAAGATCGCGCAGCTGGATGACCCGCAGGTCGTTCGGCTGTACCAGATCCTGTCCGGGGTCTTCGACAGCGACGCGGGCGACGACGCGCGCCTGGAGGAAGCCGCCGACCTCATCGCCGGCCTGGCCGAGCAGGCGTACGCCTCCGGCGAGATCGACCTCGGCGAGGTGGGGCAGGACGACCTGCCGTTCGACCTGCTGGACGCGCTCGCCGTCGAGGCCGACCCGCGGTTGCAACGCCTGCTGGACCTCGTCCGGGAACGGGGTTGGGCCGGGCTGGCCAGGTTGGAGCGGCTGCCGGCGTCCCCCGACTGACCATCGCCAGCAACCGCGGTCAGCTCTGCTGGTAGTTCACCGCGGCGAACCCGCACGGCTGGTGCAGGTGCAGGTAGTAGGCGCCCTCGCCGACCTCGTCCAGGTCGGCACCCCCGATCAGGCCCAGGTAGTCCATCGGCTCGCCGCAGCCGGGGCAGTCGGGGTGCTCGGCGTCCTGGATCCAGTCGGGCCGGCCACCCACCGTCGAGCCACCCTCGTTCCAGGCGCTGGCCTGGTACGGGCTCGCCAGGGCCGGCCCCGGAACCGGGAGCAGCGTCGGCGGGTCCTCCGGCCCGACGTCACCGCCCAGGTAGCTCGGACGGATGTTGTCAGCCCACCAGTCGGTGGTGCCGGCCGGCGTGACCCGGCTGTACAACGTCGTGTAGCAGGCGCAGAAGTGGCAGGTCTCGATGACCAGGCGGCCGGACCAGCCGGTATGTGCCAGCGCGGCGCGGATCGTGGGGTCGGTGGTGTCAAGGTCGGCGGCGACCCAGAGGGGTGACGTGCACCAGGGGCAGGCGGGTCGGTCGGCTGGCGCGGGCCCGTCCCGCATGACCCACCGGTACGCGAGGTCAGCGCACAGGTCCCGGCGGTTGCCGTCCGGCCCGATCGTCCAACCGCCCTCGAGCGCATAGCTCAGCACGCCGACGTGCAGGTCGTCCGCACCGGCTGGCGGCTGCGTCGACCAGCGACGCAGGGCACGCTCGGCGAGCGGGTGCCCGCTGTGGGCCAGGATGAGGAGCAGGTGGTTGAGCCGGTCCGGCGTCCGCCCGCCGTCGATCTGCTCGATGACCCGGCCGACCACGTCGGCGTTCGCCGCCCGGTACAACGTCGCCGGCCACAGCAGATCGAGGTCGAGCAGACTTGCGTGGTACGGCGACAGTCTCCGCGGATCGGCGGCACCGATCCCGGTCAACTCCTCGATCGCGTCGTCGTCCCCGTCCGCCGCTCTGCCGATCAGTTCCTCGATCACCAGCGGATGGTAGCCGGGTGGCGGCCGCGCTTGTGAGGTCGGCGATCCGTTGACGCATCCGGCGCGGCTCGCCACCACCGGCGGGACGCCCACGCCGCCAGTCCGGCGCCGGCGGCGTTGAGCAGCACGTCGTCCACCGACGACACCCGGTCGAGCCGCAGGACGTACTGGGCGGTCTCGACCAGGATGGAGGAGCCGGCCGCGAGGGCCAGGATTCGCGGTACCGACGCCAGCGCCCGGAACCGCAGCGGGGCGAAGAACCCCACCGAAGCGAAGACCAGCAGATTGCCGACGACCTGGACCGTCGCCGTCAGCGGGCCCCCGTCGGAAAAGATCGTGAGCAGGTCGCGTAGCGGCACCAGGGCCACCCGGCCGGACACCACCCCGGCCTGGTCGCCCGGCAACATGATCATCCAGACCCACGGCACCGTGCCGTAGACGATGCCGACGTCGGCCAGCGACGTCCGCCACGCCGAGGTGGTGCCGGCGGCACGTCGGCGGCGCGCCACCGCCCACACCGTCAGCGCGGCCAACGGCAGCAGGAGCACCGTGATGAGGACGACGCCGTTGATCGTGCCGAGCCAACCGTGCCAACCCTTGACCACGTGCCCCCGCCTCTCGCCCGGCCCCGAAACCTACCCGGACCGGGCGGCGCGCGTTCGCCCGTTTGTGACACCCGTGGGTCGGGGACAACAGCGGCATGGGGACGCAGATCCTGGTGATCCAGGGAGCCGGTGCCGGCGTACACGACGAGTGGGACAACCGGCTGGTGGACAGCCTGCGCCGTGAGCTCGGGGACGGGTACGAGGTCCGCTATCCGCGGATGCCCGACGAGGACGACCCGAGCTACGCCACCTGGAGCGCGGCCATCCGGCGGGAGATCGCGGCGCTGGCCGACGGGGCGATCGTCGTGGGCCACTCGGTGGGCGGGACGATCCTCGTCCACACCCTCGCCGAGCAGCCACCGCAGCGGGTGCTCGGCGCGATCGTGCTGATCGCCGCCCCGTTCGTCGGCACCGGCGGCTGGGCCGCCGACGAGTTCGAGTTGCCGCCCGACCTCGGCGCGAGGCTGCCGCGCGGGGTGCCGGTGCACGTGTTCCACGGCCTCCGGGACGACACGGCGCCACCGTCGCACGCCGACCGGTACGCCGACGTCATCCCGCAGGCGCGTCTGCACCGGCTGCCGGAGCGCGATCACCAGCTCAACGATGACCTGCGCGAGGTGGCTGCGGTGATCCGGCGCGGTCCAGCGACCGCAGCGGACCGTGTTCCGCCGCGGTCGCCGCTCGTCTGAACCGAAGCTGGTGCTCAGCGCATCACGGGTTCAACCGCACCTCGGGCTGGTGGCGGCGGGCGAGGTGATCGATGCCGGTAACAATGGCGGCGATCACCGTGATGAGGATTGCCAGTGGTAGCGGCTGACCGTCGAAGTGCCGCATCGCCGTGTTGACGAGAAGCGGGTCGGGGATGAGCCACCCGGCCAGGAATCCGGTGAGTCCGACGCCGACGATGACGGCGGGCCGATGGCGGCGGACCGCGAAGGCGGCGACGACAGCGGCGGTGGCGGCGGCGAGGATCCCCAGGACCGTCGGCACGGCGTCGAGAACGTAGACGCCGTGGCGTCCCCATGCTCCGGTGCCTTTCCAGGCGAGGATCCCGAGCGGGACGAGGGCCCACCAGAACAGGCGCGGCCGGGGCGCGGTCCACCGCTCCCGGGCGGCGATCACGAGCAGGACGAGGATCGAGACCGGTACGGCGGTGGTGAAGAGCTGTTGGCCGAGATTCGTGCCCATGCCGCCGCCGTTGCGAGCATCGACGACGAACCAACCGACGGTGGCCGTCAGGAATATCGCCTGTACGGTGAGGGCGGTCCGGGCCGCGCCGCACAGCCAGGCGATCAGCGGTGCGAGGGGCAGCAGGCCGAGACCGACTGTCTGTGGCCAGCCGGCGATGATGGCCGGCATGTCGGTGGCGAGGACGGCGCCGGTGAACAGGTCCAGGGTCTGACCGGCGGGCTGGGTGCCGGCGGCGACGAGCAGGGCACTGAGGCCAGTGGTGAGGGCTGTGGTGGTGACGGGCGTGGTGAGTCTCAGTCGGATAGCCAGGGCGACGATGTGCAGTGTCTCGTGCCAGCTCGGGTGCCGGCGGCCGTGGTCGAGGTCCAGCAGCAGTCCGAGTAGTTCCTCGCCGCGGGCGGTGCGGTGCGCGGCTGGCAGCAGCCGCAGCAGCCGTCGATATCGTCGCTCCAGACTGCTCCTGCCCGGGTTCATCCGGTGGTCCCGAGGCGCGGAGCGTTGCGGGCGGCACGTTTGCTGAGGCGCTCCTCGGCGAGCCGGACCGCTCCGGCCATCCGCTGGCTCTCGGCACGGATGGCGTCTGCCCCCGCGTCGGTCAGTTTGTAGAAACGTCGCAGCCGACCCTTCTCCACCTCGTCGTGGTCGGGGGCGATGAGCCCCTGGGCGACGAGACGGTCAAGGGCTCCGTAGAGGGTGCCGGCGCGTAACCGGATCCTGCCGTCGGTCATCTGGTCGACCTCCGTCACCACGGCGTAGCCGTGCCGGGGTTGGTCGGCGAGGGCGGAGAGGATCAGGAACGTCTGCTCACTGAGGTCCATGCACGATATATATCGCACCGCGATATATAAAGCAACGATGCCGGTGTGGGACGTCGCCGGTCGTGCCGCCCCCGGCTGCGTTGCGGGGGGCGGCGCGACCGATCAGTGGGTGGGTGGGCCAGCTGCGGGTGGACCACTGCTGGTTGCTGCCACCGTTGCAGGCCCAGAGGATGAGTTTGGTGCCGTTGGCGGTGGCGGCGCCGTTGGCGTCGAGGCAGAGCCCGGACTGGACGCCGGTGATGGTGCCGTTGGAGTTGAGGTTCCACTGCTGGTTGGTGCCGCCGTGGCAGTCCCAGATGATGGCCTGGGTGCCGTTGGTGGTGCCCTGGCCGAAGGCGTCGAGGCACTTGTTGCCGTACACCTGGAGTTGTTTGCCGGCGGTGTAGGTCCAGCGCTGCGCGGTGCTGTTGCTGATGCAGTCCCAGAGCTGGACCTGGGTGCCGTTGGTGGTGGTGCCGTTCGGTACGTCGGCGCAGCGCCCGGACTGGCCGCCCACGACCTGGGCGTTCTGTTGCGGGTTGCCGCCTCCGGCCGGTGCGTAGCCGGCGGCGTTGATGTTGGCCTGGACGGCGTTCTCGGTGGCGGCCGTCGGGTAGCCGGAGGTCAGTACGCCCTCGAAGAACGTGCCCCGGCCGGTGATGCTGTTGTCGCCGCCGATGCCGAGCAGGATGGCCCCTTCCTTCTTCATCGGGTGGTAGCCGTTGGGGCGTGGCCCGTCGAAGTAGGTCGTCAGGCTGCCCGACTGAGCGTTTCCGCCCCGGATCGCCCAGTGGTTCGGCTCGCCCTTGACCATGGCCGTGACGAAGCGGTGGTTGATGGACGCGATGTTGTTGTAGCCCGCGTTCACCCCGGAGAACAGCCCCCACTCCAGGTCGGCCATGATCCAGGGGCCGGCGCCCGCGCCGTAGCCCCACTGCTTGTTGGCGCCGAAGTAGACGGTCTCCATGATGGCGCGTTCGTCGGCCAGGTTGTTGGTCTGGGCGTTGCCGTAGTCGAAGCAGCACCACTGGTTGTAGTGCGTGCCGTCGACGACCGCGTAGATGCCCTCGGGCTGGTCGCCGGTGGCGACACCGTTGGTGTTGTTGTTGCGGTAGCCGGTGCCGGGGGCGATGTAGACGCCGTACGCCTTCTGGCCACCGACGGTGACCGGGGCCGCCTTCGCGTCGGCGAGGTTGTCCCAACCGCCAGGTGCGGGGCCGGCGAAGCCGCCGGGCGGTGCCTGGGTGAGCCGGTTGTTGCGGCCGGACTGGTCATAGATGATCGTGATGACGCAGCTGGTGTTGGCGCAGAAGGCGTCCTGGGTGGCGGCGTTGGCGTAGCCCCCCTCGCTGAGTACGCCCACGTCGCGGGTGGTGTTGTCCGACGAGCGTCGGACCTGGTAGAGCGGGCCGTTGTAGGCGCCGTACAGCGCGCGGGTGGTGCTGTGCGCGGCCACGCAGGGTGTGCCGCCGGAGGCGTAGATGTCGCACGGGCCGGTGCCGGCGGCATGGGCGACGCCCGGGGTGTCCGAGACCACGTAGACGCCGGCGCTGACGACCACTGCCAGCAGGGTCCCGGCGGCGGCCATCAGGCGACCCAGTTTTCTCTTCACATTCATCGGATCCTTTCCGGTACGGGACGGGGTGCGGTGCGGAGATTGACGTCACACGTCATACCTGTGACATTAATAGTCGTCCATCTATGAGCGCTAGTTGGCACACGTTGGTTGTCGATCGATGAGCCTGAGGACGGATATGCTGGCCGGCGGTGCAAGGTGCGTCCCCGTGTCGGGGCAAGAATCGATTCGAGGGCGATTGATGAACATCGGGGAGATCGCCCGTCGGGCGGGGGTGTCCCGCAGCACCGTCTCCTACGTGCTCAGCGGGAAACGCAGCGTCTCGGAGGGGACCCGGCAACGCATCCAGTCGGTCATCGACGAGTTGAACTACCGGCCGAACGCCAGCGCCCGCGCGCTGAAGGAGGGGCGCACCCGCACCCTCGGGCTGGTCATCCCGCCGGCCAGCCAGCGATTGACAGACATGCAGCTGGGCTTCGTCGCCAGCGTCGTCGAGGCGGCCGCCCGCCACGACCTCGATGTGCTGCTGTCCCCCTCCGGTGGCGACCATGACCGGTCCTTCGAACGGATCGTGACCGGGCGTCGGGTGGACGGCGTGGTCCTGATGGAGATCCGGTTGGCCGACGACCGGGTGACCCGGTTGACCACGGCCGGGCTGCCGTTCGTCACGATCGGCCGGACCGCCGAGCCGCACGGGATGAGCTGGATCGACATCGACTACGCCGGCCTGATCGCCCGGTGCGTGCAACACCTGGCCGATCTGGGGCACCGGCAGGTGGCCCTCGTGAACCGGTCGGCGGAGCTGGTGGCCGCCGGATACGGCCCCAGCCATCGCGCGCTGGCCGGCTTTCGTGCGGCGGCGCTGGAGCGGGGGCTGACCGGCGTGGAGGTCTGCAGCGGCGACGACACGGCCTCCGGCGAGGCGTGCATGGAGCAGCTGCTCGCCACGCACCCGGAGGTCACCGCGGTGGCCACCATCAACGAGGCCGCACTGCCCGGGATGCAGCGCGCGCTGACCGGCGCCGGGTTGTCGGTGCCCCGCGACTTCTCCGTCACCGGCGTCGCCGCGCAGCACTGGGCGGAGGACTTCCGTCCGCCGTTGACCGCCGCCGACGTGCCGATGGTCGAGATGGGCGCCGAGGCGGTGGCGCTCCTGCTGGAGATCATCGCGGCTCCCGGCGCCGTGCCACGACACCGCCTCTACAGCCCGCCCATCTCGTTGCGTTCCAGCACCGGGCCGGTCCGGGCCCGCTGATCCGACCCGGCTACCCGCCCCTGACCCGCCGTTGCTCCGCGGCGGCGGCGAGGATGAGATAGCTGCTCGCGGTCCAGGTATACGCCCGGTCGCGCAGGCCGGTGCCGGTCTCGGCGTCGAAGTTCTCCGCGAAGCCGGACTTCTCACACAGGGCGAGGAAGCGTCGGCTGATGTCGTCGGCGATCCTGGTCTGCCCGGCCCGGCGCAGGCCGTCCTCGACCAGCACCGTGGACGGTGCCCAGATCGGGCCACGCCAGTAGCCGTCGGCCACGTAGTGGGCCGAGTCCGTCGGCTCGGTGGCCAGCCCGTGCGTGGTCAGGTGGGTTTCGACGCCTCGCGCCAGCGCGGCGGCGACCGGGGCCGGCAGGTCGGCCCCCAGCGCGACGGGCATCAGGTCGAGCAGACTGCGGCTGGATCGCCGCTGCCCGGTACGGGGGTCACGGGCACGGAAACGCTCACCGTCCCACAGGTCGCGCAGCATGGCAGCGTGGATCCGGTCGGCCTCCCGGGACCAGCGGGCGGCGGGCTCACCCAGCTCGGTGGCGAGGTCGGCGAGGCAGCGCAGCTGCGACACCAGGAACGCGGCGAGGTCGGCCGTCTCGAGGACCCGGCTGTCGTCGAAGGTGGTGGCGTTGTCCCAACCGCTGTCGTTGCCGTGGTGGTAGTGCGGCAGGTCGTGGCCGGGGGCCCGCCGCGCGTCGAGCCAGAACCCGGTCCAGCGCGCCACCCGGTCGTAGGTCTGCGCCAGCGCCGCCCGATCCGGCGGCTCGGGAAGGCGTCGGCGCAGGTGACGCAGGGCCCAGCCGTGGATGGGGGGCTTGACGTAGTTGTGCAGGACCTCGGAGTGGGTGACCGAGTCGGGCAGGGCGCCGGTCTCGTCCTGGTGGTCGAAGGGCAGCTGGAACTGGTGCCAGGCCAGCTCCGGCTCGCCGGCAGCCAGGGCTATCGCGTTGAAGCAGTGGTCCCAGCTCCACACCTTGTCCATCCAGTGCTTGGACATCAGCACGGCCGGTCGGGTGACGAAACCCGCCGGAGCGACGGTGGCCGACCACAGGACGTACGCGGCCAGCTCGGCGGCCGGGGTCTGGGCACCACGCCAGGGCGCGATCGCGTCGACGAACGCGGTGAACTCGGCCATCCGGTCACGGCACAACCGCTCGAAGGCGACGGATCCGGCGTACGGACGGCGCGCCGTGGCGTACTCCTCGATCGCGATCTCCCAGGGCTGGTCGCCCGGCAGGTCCACGGACCGGTCGGCGGTGCCGAGCGCCTGCGCGCCGTCGGTCCGCGACAGAGCGCCGGAGAGCACTGTGACCCGGTAGCGGCGACCGGTCTCGTACGAGGTGAACACGTGTGACCCGTCGACCGGGTCGGCGTACAGGTAGGTGCCGCTGAACGGGGTGAGGGTGTGCGCGGCGGCGGCCACCCGCAGGCCGAGCCGGTGGCCCCGGATCCGCAGGGTGTCCGGCCCGTCGTAGACGGCCTCGATCCGGCCGGTGCCGTTGTGCCAGGTCAGCACCGTGGGTGTGGCGACGACGGTGGTGCCGGCGACACTGGGGGCGAGCCGCAGGACGGGGTGCAGCCCGGTCTGGTGCGAGACCAGGTGCAGATCGTCGGCGTACGTCTTCTCGGCTACCACCGGGGAGATGTCGAACCAGGATCCTCGGTAGCTGAACGGGATGTCCTGGATTCCGAACTCCGGACCGGACGGGGCGACGGTCATGGGTGGCGGGTGCCTCTCTGTGGTGCGGGTGGTCGGTCCTCGACCGCCGCGGATGGTCAGTCCTTGACGGCGCCGGCGGTCACGCCCATCGAGACGTAGCGCTGGGCCAGGATCAGCAGTACGGCGGCGGGGATCGAGGCGACGACGGCGGTGGCCATGATGGCGTTCCACTGCTGGTTGTTGTTGCCGATGTAGTGGTAGATGCCGAGGGTGATCGGCTGGTGGTCGCCGCCTCCGGCCAGGGTCGAGGCGAAGATGAAGTCCGACCAGGACCACAGGAACGCGAAGAGCGACACCGTGACGATCGAGTTGCGGCTGACCGGCAGCACCACCGACCAGAAGGTCCGCAGTCGACCGGCGCCGTCGACCACTGCGGCCTGGAGCAGCTCGTCGGGGATGCCTGACATGAAGGCCGTGAAGATCAGGACGCCGAACGGCACCGCGAGCGTGGTGTCGGCCAGGATCAGGCCGGGCAGCGTGTTCAGGACGCCGAGGGTGAGGAAGATGGCGTAGAAGCCCATCGCCATGATGATTCCCGGGATCATCTGCGCGATCAGCAGCACGAAGCTCAGCGCCGGCCCGCCGGGTGGCCGCAGCTTCGCCAGGGCGTAGCCGGCGGGGGCGGCCAGTGCGACTGTCAGTGCCACGGTGCCGAGGCCGACCAGGAAGCTGGTGCCGAGGTACGGCAGTTGCTGGTCGAGCACCGCCCGGTAGCCGTCCAGGGTGCCGTTCGTGGGGAACAGGTGCGGGGGACTGGCCCGCATGTCCTGGTCCCGGGTGAAGGACACATTGATCATCCAGTAGACGGGGAAGAGCATCAGCCCGGTCAGCACCAGGCCGACGCCGGTCTTCCACCAGGCCCGAGGCGTCGAGGTGGTCATCGCAGCTGCTGCCTCCGCTCGATCCGGATGTAGACGAGGCCGGCGATCAGGGCCAGCACGATGAGCAGGTTCCCGATGGCCGCGCCCGGGCCGAACTCGGGCAGCAGGTTGCCGAAGCCGAGCCGGTACGACCAGGTGGCGAGCGTGGCGGAGGAGCCGGTCGGGCCACCCCTGGTCATGATCCAGATGATGTCGAAGACCTTCAGCGTGTAGATCAACCCCAGCAGGAGCGTGATCGCGGAGACGGGACGCAGCAGCGGGAAGGTGATCCCCCAGAACCGTTGCCACCCGGTCGCGCCGTCGAGCGCGGACGCCTCGTACATCTCCGCCGGGATCGCCTGGAGGCCGCTGTACAGCACCACCAGGTTGAACGGGATGCCGATCCAGACGTTCGCGATGACCACCGAGGTGAGCGACCAGCCCGGTGAGGTGAGCCAGTTGACCGGGTCGATCCCGACGACGCCGAGCGCCGCGTTGACCAGCCCCGAGTCGCTGTTGAGCAGCCACGACCAGGTCGACGCCGAGACGATCAGCGGCAACAGCCACGGTACGAGGATCAGCGCCCGCAGCGTGCGCGACAGCGGGAAGTGCTGGTGGAAGAAGAGGGCCAGGGCCATCCCGATGGTGAACTGGAAGGCGAGCGAGGCCGCGGTGAAGACCACCGTGTGCGTGAGCGTGGGCCAGAACGCCGGGTCGGTCAGGACCGTCCGGTAGTTGTCGAGGCCGGCGAACGGTGCCCCGCCCTGCACGAACGAGCGGACGGTGTACTCCCGCAGGCTCAACTCGACGTTGCGGTAGAGCGGGTAGGCGTAGAAGGCCGCCAGGTAGATGGTCACCGGGGCCAGGAAGCCCCAGGCCCACCATCGGTTGGGCCGGCGGGCCCGGGACGGGGGAGGCCCGGGTGGGGCGGTGCTCGCCGCCCCACCCTGGTCCCGTACGGCAGTGGAGGTCTCTGTCGTGGCGCGCATGGTGTCGGTTCGGATCGCTTACCTGGTCGAGGCGGCGGTCTGCGCGGCGGTCAGCGCCTCCTGTGGTGACTTCCCGCCGCTGAGGGCCGCCTGGACCGCCGTCCACAGGGATTCGGAGATCTTCGGGTACTTCGTACCGAGGTTGTCACCGGTGCGGCCCTTGGCTGCCCGGACCGCCTCCACCCAGACCTTGAGCTTCGGGTCCGCGGTCGCCTGTCGCTCCTGCACGGCGGCGACGGGTGCGACGTAGGAGAGCGTGGTGTCCGTGGTGAGGAGGTTGTCGGCGTTGGTCAGACAGGCGACGAGCTGCTGCGACGTCTGGTAACGACCGGTGTTTTTCTGCACCGGGATGGAGACGAACTCACCACCGGTGGGCGCCGGGGCCGGGCCGCCCGCGCTGGCCGGGACCGGGATGGTGCCGTACGCGAAGGGAAGCTTCTCCGCGTTCGCCAACTGCCAGGTGCCGTTCTCGGCGAACGCGTAGTCGCCGGTGGCGAACTCCTGCCAGCTGGTGGTCTGGGTGTTGTTGATGACGGAGTTGGGGGCGTGGCCCTGCTTGAGCCAGTCGGTCCAGAGCGTCAGTGCGGACACCGCCTGCGGCGAGTCCAGGCTGGTCAGTTGGGCCCCCGATCCCCAGAACCAGGGCAGGAACTGGAAGCTGCCCTCCTCGGTGCCGATCGCGGAGAAGGTGATGCCCTTCTTCCCCTTGGCCTTGACCTTGGTCAGGGCTGCGGTCAGCGACGTCCAGTCCGTGACGGTGGCGGGATCGACGCCGGCGGCGGTGAGCAGGTCCTTGTTGTAGTAGAGGGCGAGGGTGTTGGCCCCGATCGGCACCCCGTAGGTCTTGCCGTCGCTCTGGCCGGCGCCGAGCAGGTTCTTCTCCATGGCGGAGACGTCCAGCTTGTTGTCGTCGGTGGTGGTGAGCGCACCGGCCTCGGCCAGCGTCGAGATGACCGGGTTGTCGACGATCAGCACGTCCGGCGAGTTCCCCTGCTGGGCGGCGAGCAGCGCCTTGTTGGTCAGGTCGGTGGTGTCGTAGCCGGTTCGCTCGACCGTCACTCCGGCCGAGGTGCCGCACTTCTTGAGCAGCGCGACCCACTCGGAGTCGTCGGCGAACTGCGGATACGGGTCCCAGACGAGGTAGGCGCCCCCGTCGGAGGGGCCGTCGGTGGACGACGAGCAGGCACTGCCCGTCACTGCGGCGAGAGCTATCACGGCGACGGCGGCCAGGCGCCGCCGACGATTCAGTCCGGTCATCTGGTGCCTCACTTCAAATCGATCGTCAGGTGGGGTGTGTGGGTTGATCGTCGCGGGTTGGACCAGTCCAACCATGACGCGAATCGATTCGACGAATCGGTTCGCCCGAAGATAGGTCTGGGCGTGGCCGGGGGTCAAGAGCCGGTCGGCCGGTCGAGGAGGATCGCAGGGCAACGTGGACGTAACCGCGCCGTCATCTCATTGACATCGTTCAGTTCGTGGTCCTACGATCCGTGCGAATCGATTCGCAAGCGCTGCCCTCCGGAGAGCGTCCCCCGCGCCCCACCAAGGAGCCGCCCGTGAAAACCCCGTCCCGCAGCAGGTCAGGACGAGCCCGCGTGTTCGCGGCCCGACTCGTCGTCGGCCTGCTCGCCGCCGCAGCCGCCGTCACCGTCGTCGCGTCCCCCGCCCAGGCCGCCGACGAGTCGATCAGTGTCAACTTCTCCACCACCAGCGGTGCGCCGACCTACCGCGCGTCCGGCTGGATCTACGGCATGACCGAGAACGCCAGCGGCCCCGCCGACCACTTCTACCGGGACGTCAAGTTCCAGTACATGCGCGCCGGTGGCGCGCAGCTTCCGGGGAGTGGCTGGGTCGGCGGCACGTACGACCGTCGCTGGAACTCGACCCTCGCCCAGGCGCGCCGGACCACGTCCCTCGGCGGAAAGTTCATCATCCTGCCGCACGACCTGTGGGGCGCCGACGGTGCCGGAATCTCCCGCTTCCCCGGTGACAACGGCAACTGGACCGACTACGACAACTTCCTGACCCGCCTGATCAGCGACGTACGGGCGTCCGGCCTGTCGGTGCAGTGGGACATCTGGAACGAACCCAACATCACCATCTTCTGGAACCGGCCGATCTCCCAGTACCTCGAACTCTGGCGTCGGACCTACCAGCGCATCCGGGCGGAGTTCCCCAGCCAGCTCATCGTCGGGCCGAGCTGCGCCTGCGTGCCGTCGACCACGCACGCCTTCTGGAACCAGTACCTGGACTTCGTGCGCTCGACCAACACGGTGCCGGACATCATCAGCTGGCACTCGCTGCCCGGTGACCCGGTCGCCAACGTCGCCGCCGCCAACGCCACCCTCGACCCGCGCGGCATCGCCCACCCACGTCCGTACCAGATCAACGAGTACGGCGCGCCGGACGAGCAGAACCCGGCCGACGGCGCCTGGTACATCGCGCGTCTGGAACGGGCCCGGGCCGACGGCCTGCGGGCGAACTGGGCCAGCGGCGGCAGTCTGCACAACGACCTCGGCAACCTGTTGATCCGCAACTCGGCCGGCCAGCACCAGCCCAAGGGGGAGTGGTGGAACTACCGCTACTACGCCTCCCAGGTCGGCGAGAACGTCGCGGTGACCCCCAGCCAGTCGTACGACGCGTACGCCACGAAGACGGCCGGGTCGGCGAAGGTCCTGCTCGGCGGTGGTCGTACCACCGGGAACCTGACCGTCAACCTGCAACGCCTGGACACCACCAGCGGCATCGTGCAGAACAACCAGGTCCGGGTCGTCACCCAACGCATCCTGCACAACGGCGGTGGCGCCGTGCCGGGGCCGGTCACGGTCTCGAACAGCGTGGTCACGGTCTCCAACAACAACGCGACGGTGACAGTTCCGTACACCAACCAGACCGACACCTACACCGTCACGCTGCTGCCCCCCTCGGACGGTGGCTTCCAGTCGGTGGCGGTGGCCCAACACTCCCAGCAGTGCCTGAACAACGCCGGGCTGAGCACCGCCGACGGCAACGTCCAGCAGCAGAACCACTGCGACGGGGGTGACCAGCAGCTGTGGAACTTCCGGCCGGTGGCCGGCGTGGCCAACACCTACACGGTGGTCAACCAGCAGAGCGGCAAGTGTCTCGACGTCAGCGGCGTGTCCACCGCCGACGGCGCGGCGGTGCACCAGTGGACCTGCCTGAACGGCCTCAACCAGCAGTTCACGCTGCGCAAGGTGACCTACGCCGGCAGCGACTCGCACGACTACCAGCTCATCGCCCGCCACAGTGGCAAGTGCGTCGATGTCAACGCGGTCTCCACGGCGGCCGGCGCGCAGGTGCACCAGTGGACCTGCCGGGCGGCCAACCAGGGCAGCCCGTTGAACCAGACGTGGCGGCTCCTGGGGCGGTAGGCGTCCCGGGAAATGGTGACGCGCTGGCCGTCGGTCCCACGGCCAGCGCGTCACGTCGCATTGCATTCATTGACATAAATTCCACAAAGGTCATACGATTCGCTGCGAATCGATTCGCCGCCACCACTGACCTGGCGCATCGACAATCCCCCTCGCCTCCACGACTTCCGAGGAGCACCCCGTGCGAACCCCGTCCCCCATCGGGCCAGGAAAGGCCCGTGACCTCATCCCGAGACGTCGTCGCGCCCGACGGCTGACCGCCGTGGCGGGCGCTCTGGTCGGCGTTCTCGTCGGCATCGGCGCCACCCCGGGCGCCTCGTCGCCGTCCGCCGAGGCGGCCGCCGCGCCGCTGGCGGCCGCCATCCAACCGGGGCAGAGCACCCCCATCGTCGGCACCGCATCCGGCCGCTGCCTCGAAGTGCCCAACTCCAGCACCACCAACGGCACCCAGACGCAACTCTGGGACTGCAACGGCAGCGCCGGCCAGAGCTGGACCTGGACGTCGACAAAGCAACTCCAGGTGTACGGCAACAAGTGCCTGGACGCCTCCGGCCGGGGCACCACCAACGGCACCCAGGTGATCATCTGGGACTGCAACGGCCAGAACAACCAGCAGTGGAACGTCAACAGCAACGGCACCGTCACCGGCGTGCAGTCCGGGCTCTGCCTCGACGCCAACGGCGCGGCCACCGCCAACGGCACCAAAATCATCCTCTGGGCCTGCAACGGCGGCACCAACCAGCAGTGGGCCTCGCCGACCACCACCCCGCCGCCGACCAACCCGCCCACCGGCGCGCGCCCGTGCGACATCTACGCCTCCGGCGGCACCCCGTGCATCGCCGCGCACAGCACCACGCGAGCGCTCTACGAGGCGTACGCCGGCAACCTGTACCAGGTCCGACGCTCGTCGGACAACACGACCCGCAACATCGGGCTCACGGCAACCGGCGGCACCGCCAACGCGGCCACGCAGGACTCGTTCTGCGCCGGCACGACCTGCGTGATCACCGTGGTCTTCGACCAGTCCGGGCGTGGCAACGACCTCTGGTACCAGGGGTCGAGCGTGGTGCCGGGCTCGCCCCAGAGCAAGCCGGCGATCGCGACCTCGGAGTCGCTGACCGTGGGCGGCGCGAAGGCGTACTCGCTCTACATCAATCCCGGTAACAGCTACTGGCGCGACGGGCACCTCACCGGCGTGCCGACCGGCGCGGCCCCCGAGGGCATGTACATGGTGACCAGCGGGACCCACGTCAACAGCGGCTGCTGCTTCGACTACGGCAACAGCGAGACGACCAGGAAGGCCGACGCCGCCGGGGCGATGGACGCCATCAACTTCAGCAAGCAGTGCTGGTTCGGCGGCTGCTCCGGCAGCGGGCCCTGGGTGCAGGCGGACCTGGAGTGGGGCCTCTTCCCAGGTGGCAGCCAGGCCTGGAACCCGAACCAGCGTGCCTTCACCAGCAAGTTCGTGACCGCGACGTTGAAGAACAACGGCACGACCCGCTTCGCCATCAAGGGTAGCGACGCCCAGTCCGGCAGCCTCTACACGCTGTACGACGGCTCGCTCCCGCCGGGATACAGCCCGATGAAGAAGCAGGGCGCGATCATCCTGGGCAGCGGCGGTGACTGCTGCAAGCCCGACGGTGGCGCGAACCTGAGCGCCGGCACCTTCTACGAGGGGGCCATGGTCGCCGGCTACCCGTCCGACGCGACCGAGAACGCGGTGCAGGCCAGCGTGGTGGGCGCCGGTTACCGCTGACCCGGTGACGCCGGAACGGGGGAGTGCGCCGGTCACCACGCGGTGGTGACCGGCGCACTGTCTCGCCGACGCCAGCCTGGTCTCAGGCGATGGCGCAGGACGCGCCGTTGAGGGTGAACGAGGACGGCCGGGCGTTGTTGCCGGTGTGGGTGGCCTGGAAGCCGATGGTCACCGAGCCGTTGGCGGGGATGCCGCCGTTGTAGGCGACGTTGCGGGCCGTCACCTGCCCGGAGTTGGGCGAATAGGTGGCGTTCCAGCCCGAGGTGATGGTCTGCCCGCTCGGCAGGGTGAAGACCAGTGACCAGCCGTTGACGGCGCTGGTGCTGGTGTTCGTAATGGTGATGTTCTCGGTCAGGCCGTTGTTCCAGGCGTTGACGGCGACGCTCACCCGACAGGCGCCGTTGGCCGGCGGCGGCGTGGTGGGCGGCGGCGTGGTCGGGGGTGGCGTGGTCGGGGGTGGCGTCGTCGGCGGCGGGGTGGTCGGCGGCGGCGTCGTGGGGTTGGTCAGGCCGAAGAACTGCAGGGCCGCGGCAGCCATTCCGCCGGAGGGCAGGCTGTGCCCGGCCCCCTGGATGCTGTACGCCTCAACCTGGACGGTGCCGTTGCTGTCGGCGTAGCGACGCCGGTTCCAGTTGGCCTGGGGCGTGTCGGTGGAGGTGGGTGTCTGGCTCAGCCCGAACACGTTGGTCCACTGCTCGATCGTCTCCTGCAGCAACGAGTACGGCACGAGCGTGTCGCTGGTGCCGTGCCACAGCTGCACGCGCGGGCGGGGCCCGGAGTAACCCGGGTACGCCTGGCGGACCGCGTCGCCCCACTGCTGCGGGGTCCGGTTCATGTTGCCGCCGGTGCACTGGCTGCTGCCGGGCGGATAGTCCGCCGCGTTGGCGAAGCAGTTGAACGGCACGCCCATGAACGCGGCGCCGGCCTTGAACACGTCGGGGTAGAGCGCCAGCATGTGGTTCGTCATCATGCCGCCGGAGGAACTGCCGGTGGCGTAGACCCGGTCCCCGTCGGCCGCGTACTGCTGCTGCACGTACCGGATCATGGAGATGATCGACACCGGGTCGCTGCCGCCACCACGTCGCTTGGCGGCGTCCGACCAGGTGTCGAAGCAGTTGCCGAACCCGGCCTGCTGGGTGGCGGACGGGTAGATGACGATGTATCCGTAGCGGTCCGCGAGGCTGGCGAACTCGCTCCCGGAGTAGAAGCCGGGGCCGGATCCTCCGCAGCCGTGCATGGCCACCACGACCGCCGGGCGGGCCGGGCGGTTGTCCGGCACGTAGACGTGCATGCGCATCCGACCCGGGTTGTCACCGAAGCTGGTCACCTCGGTCAGCGACGCCGCGTACGCGGGTCGGAGCGCGGGGACCAGCAGGCCGGCTGTCAGCAGCGGCACGGCGAGGGCGAGCAGCAGTTTTCTCTTGATTCTCAACGGACGACTCCTTCGATTGCCGGTTCGGCTGGGATTGGTCGCGCGATCCGTCAGCGGGTGCGCCCGGTTCCCGCGTGATCGCGCCTGCCCGCTACCTGTGGCTTGCCCTGCCCGGCTCCGGACGGCATTGCGTGGCAATTAGTGTTCCCCTCGGACCGACAAGTGTCAATCGAAGTTTCTCTATCGCGAGGTGGTCCCGGGGCTCGGCGGGGAGCGGCGATCCGTCTACAGTCGTCACACCGTCCCTGAAGAGCACGGAGCGCCTGTGGCAAGCCCGTTCGACATCGACGAGATATATCCGGACGACGGAGATCACGAACTCCGGCTGCCCAGGCGGCAGGTGGGCAACTCCCCCCAGGGGGTCGCCGTGACCCTGTTGGCGGACTACACCCTGCGGACCCGTGTCCCCCTGCCGTCCGCCGCCATCGTGGCGCTGCTCGGAGAGACCGGCGTGACGACGGCCGGGGCGCGCACCGCGATCAGCCGGCTGGCCCGCCGCGGGGTCCTGGAGGGCAGCCGACTGGGGCGCCGCAGCTCGTACCGCCTCAGCCGCGCAGCGGCGGCCAGCCTCTCCGCGGGCGCCCACTGGATCCTCGCCTCCACCACCTCGACGGTGCGATGGGACGGGTGCTGGACGGTTGTCGCCTTCTCGCTGCCGCAGGAGCTGAGCACGCAGCGACGCGCGCTGCGGGCTCAGCTGCGGTGGCTCGGCTACGCGCCGCTGTACGACGGGCTGTGGATCTCGCCGCGCGAACTGAACGCTCCGGCTCGGGCTCGGCTCGACCAGCTCACCCTCGGTGCCGTGACGGTGTTTCGCGGCCGACAGACCCCGCTCGGCTCGGCGGCTCATCGTGCCCCGATCGAGGCCTGGGACATCCAGGCGATCAGTCGGAGCTACGACGCGTTCCTGCGGCGCTGGACGCCGCTGCTGCCCGCTGTGGTGTCCGGGGAGGTCGACGGGGTTGCCGCGGTGCGGGCGCGTACCGAGGTGATGGACACCTTCCGGCGGTTTCCCGTACTCGATCCGCAGTTGCCCCTGGAGCTTCTTCCGCAGGGGTGGCTCCGGCGGCCGGCGCAGGAGTTGTTCGCGGCCGTCTACGACGGCCTCGCCGCGCCCGCCGAGCGGCACGTTCGGGCGGTCGTCGCCCGGTTTGCCGACGGCACACAGCCCGACATCCGGGCACACACCACCGCCGACATGCTCGCCGGTGTACGCGTCGAGGCGAGCCTGGCCGAGCATGGGCATAGCGGTTCTGCCGGCTGACGAGAATTACGTGGATCGTGCCGATGGCGCACTCGGGGTCTGGGGTCGGCGCGCTTGGCGATGACGCCTACGGGCAGCTGATCAAGGACGGTCTGGATCGGCTGGCGCAGGAGCTGACCTCCACGTAGGCGCGCGTTGCCGATAAGGACCTCTGGTCGCCGGATCGCCTGCCCCGCCGCCGCCCGTGCCCGGTCTCGCTTGCTAGCTGTGAGCGATAACAGAGCCACCCTCAGGCGTCTTTCGGTAGCGCCGTGGCGCGGCCGTTCCGGCAGGTCGCTCGGCGAATGACGCGGATCCTCGCAGGCGGCGGGTGGTGATCGAGGCGAGGTGTTCGGGTGCGTCGGCGTGAACGGCTCATTTCGTCTTGACGAACGACATGTTATCGCTCACTCTCGATATAGAGGACGATCGTTTCGTTGGGTTCACCGGGCGGGCCCTACGCGTCGTTTCTCGGTTCTCGGCGTCCATCCGGGCAGGCGGACGTCACCTCAGGGCTCCCGGCGGTGCCGGCGAACGCCTTCCCCAACCATGTGCGCCGGCACCAGGGGCCGTCCTGACTGAAGTGGCACATCACCACCACCGATGCACCCACTGAGAAGGAACGACATGAAATCACCGAGAACGTTGCTGGCGGCGGCGGCCCTCGCCGTCGCCCTCACCACCGGCATGACGGTGGCGCTGACACCCGCAGCCGGTGCCGGCACGACCCTGAAGGCGGCCGCCGCCGAGAAGGGCCGCTACTTCGGCGCGGCTGTCGCCGTCGGCAAGCTGTCGACCAGCGCCTACACGACGATCCTGAACCGTGAGTTCAACAGTGTCGTGGCCGAGAACGAGATGAAGTGGAGCTCGACCGAGCCGCAGCAGGGTGTGTTCACCTACTCCAGTGGTGACCGCCTGGTCAGCCACGCGCAGGCCAACGGCATGAGCGTGCGGGGTCACACGCTGCTGTGGCACCAGCAGCAGCCGGGCTGGGCGCAGGGCATGTCGGGCAGCGCGTTGCGCAACGCGATGATCAACCACGTCACCCAGGTCGCCACCCACTACCGGGGGAAGATCTACGCCTGGGACGTGGTGAACGAGGCGTTCGCCGACGGTGGTTCGGGTGGGCGTCGTGACTCGAACCTGCAGCGCACCGGTAATGACTGGATCGAGGCGGCCTTCCGGGCGGCGCGGGCGGCGGATCCGGGTGCGAAGTTGTGTTACAACGACTACAACACCGACGGGATCAACGCGAAGTCGACGGGGATCTACAACATGTGGCGGTCTCGCGCTGCACCGGCATCACCACCTGGGGGGTACGCGACTGCGACTCGTGGCGTGGCTCGGACAACGCGCTGCTGTTCGACTGCAACGGCAACAAGAAGGCCGCGTACAACGCCGTCCTGGACGCCCTCAACGGCGGCTCCACCCCGCCCACCACGCCCCCGCCGGGCACCGGGGTGGACACCAGCGCCTGGTACGTGCTGCTGAACCGGAACAGCGGCAAGGCGCTGGACGTGTACGCCTCGGCCACCAGCGACGGCGCGCGGATCAGCCAGTGGACGCGCAACAACGGCAACAACCAGCAGTGGCAGTTCGTGGACTCGGGTGGCGGCTACTACCGGGTGAAGTCGCGCAACTCCAGCAAGGTGCTCGACGTCAGCAACTTCTCCACCGCCGACGGTGGCGCGATCGTGCAGTGGTCCGACCTCAACGGCACGAACCAGCAGTTCCGACTCGCCAATTCGTCTGATGGCTATGTGCGCCTGATCAACCGCAACAGCAACAAGGCGGTCGAGGTGCAGGGCGCGTCCACCGCCGACGGTGGCAACATCGTGCAGTACGCCGACTGGGGCGGCACGAACCAGCAGTGGCAGCTGGTCCGGATCGGCTAGTCGCTGCCATTGCCTGAGCTGGGGGAGAAGGGCTGCCGGCCGACCGGGATCCGGCCGGCGCCCGCCCCGGCGAGGTGTGACGACCGGTGGCCCGTCCCCGGGTGGGGGCGGGCCACCGCGACCATCAGGTAGTCGTTTCGGGCCGCCATTCGAATCGATGACAGTCATTTGACGTATGACGTCTTTGCCGCTAATTTTCACCAGCGGGCGACGCGGCAGCCGGGAGCCAGGACGTCGCGCCGCGCGGCTCGACGCGGCCTGCTCCGAAGCCCGGATCGCGGCATCGCCATCGACGTGCGCCGAAGGCCGCAGGATGCCCGCACAACACCCCCAGACGTGCTGACGCCACCACCACGACGCCGGCACGCACGCCAGGGCACCCGCGGCTCTCCGCTCGTGGGTGACCCCGATCGAAGGAGTGGACATGAAAGCCCTCGGTGAGGCTCGTCCCGCCTCTCGACAGAGACGTCGCTGGCGGTCAGGGTTGGCCGCGGCGACGGCCACGGTCATGGCCGCCAGCACCCTCGTCGCCGTCAACGCGGCGCCCGCGGCGGCAGCGACAGTGGACACCAACGCCTGGTACACCCTCGTGAACCGGAACAGCGGCAAGGCGTTGGACCTGTACGCCTCGGCCACCAACGACGGTGCGCGGATCAGCCAGTGGACGCGCAACAACGGCACCAACCAGCAGTGGCAGTTCGTGGACTCCGGGGGCGGCTACTACCGGGTCAAGTCCCGGCACTCGGGCAAGGTGCTCGACGTCAGCAACTTCTCCACCGCCGACGGCGGCGCGATCGTGCAGTGGTCCGACCTCAACGGGACGAACCAGCAGTTCCGGCTGGCCGACTCGGACGGTGGCTACGTCCGGCTGATCAACCGCAACAGCAACAAGGTCGTCGAGGTGCAGGGCGCGTCCACCGCCGACGGCGGCAACATCGTGCAGTACGCCGACTGGGGCGGCGCCAACCAGCAGTGGCAACTCGTTCCCGTCGGCGGCAGCAACCCCCCGCCGACCGGCGGCAGCGGGTGCGGCAAGGCGCCGACGCTGGCCAGCGGCACGCACACGATCCAGAGCAACGGCAAGAGCCGAACCTTCATCCTGCGGGTGCCCGCCAACTACAACAACAGCAACCCGTACCGGCTGATCTTCGCCTTCCACTGGCGGGGCGGCACCATGCAGGAGATATCCTCCGGCGGCACCAGTGGGGCCGCCTGGTCCTACTACGGGCAGCAGGAGCAGTCGAACAACAGCGCGATCCTGGTGGCGCCGCAGGGGTTCGGCAACGGCTGGGGCAACTCCGGCGGTGAGGACATCACCTTCGTCGACGACATGATCAGCCGGATCGAGAGCAGCCTCTGCGTCAACCCGAGGCAGCGGTTCGCGCTCGGCTTCAGCTGGGGTGGCGGCATGAGCTACGCCGTCGCCTGCGCACGGGCCACCGTCTTCCGGGCGGTCGCTGTCATCTCCGGCGCGCAGATCAGCGGGTGCAGCGGCGGCACCCAGCCGATCGCGTACTTCGGGCTGCACGGCATCTCGGACAACGTCCTGAACATCTCCCAGGGCAGGGCGTTGCGCGACACCTTCGTCCGCAACAACGGTTGCACCGCCCAGAACCCGCCCGAGCCGGCCGGCGGCAGTCGTACGCACATCACGACCGCCTACTCCGGTTGCCGGACCGGCTACCCGGTGCAGTGGGCGGCGTACGACAACGGTCACATGCCCGGCCCGGTGGACGGCACCTACGCCGAGAGCGGCATCACGACCTGGACCAAGGGTGAGATCTGGAGGTTCTTCGCCCAGTTCTCGTGACACTGATCGGCGCAGCCGGCGGCGTCCGCTCCCGTACCCCGGGGGTGGGCGCCGTTCCGGCTGGGGTGGCGGTCAGCGTTCGAGGCGGGCGGGGCTCCCCGAGCCGTTGCGGCGGACCAGCCAGGCCTCGGTGATGTGGGTGAACATCGCCTCAGCGGCGCCGTTGGCGTCGTGGGCGGCGATGCGTTCGTAGATGCGTCGGTGGCCCTGGTTGGACGCCACGCACAGGGCGCGTTCCGTCCGGCCCATGTACCGGGCGGTGTTGATCACCTGGCTTTCCAGCGCACGGACGACGCCACGAGCGATGCGGTTCCCCGACGCCTGCATGATCGTGTCGTGGAAGGCCCGGTCGTGGTCGTGGTAGGTGACGTGGTCGTCGACGAGCTCGTCCATCCGGTCGACCATGGCCCGCAGGCGCTCGATGGTCTCGGTGTCGGCGAGGCGGGCGGCGACGTTCGCCATGTCGGACTCCAGCACCCGCCGGGTGACGACCAGGTCGTCGAGGATGGCGAAGCTGTCGTCCACGGCGATGGTCGCGGCGAGGACGAGCTCGTCGAGCATGTCCCAGTGTGCCGGTGGGGTGACCATGGTGCCGGCGCCCTGGCGGACCTGCACCAGCCCCTTCTCCTGGAGGATCTTCACTGCTTCCCGGACGACGGTCCGGCTCACCCCGAAGGTCTCGCAGAGGATCGGCTCGGGAGGTAGGGACGTCCCGGACGGGTGTACGCCGCGGACGATGCGCTCCACCAGTTCGGCGGTGACCGCCCTGGCGAGGTTGGTCGGCCGACGCACCCACGCCGGGGTCGCCGGGCTGTTCAGGGCTGTCTCCCGTGGTGGCGTCATGTCCCCCTCCGAATGGCTCGCCGTGGCACGACGTCCGGATCAGTGTACGGCCGGGTGTTGACGTCACACGTCATACGAGTTACGTTCCCGTCAACATTGGCTCGCGGGGCACCCGCCGGCCACCCCCCATATAGAGGTGACAACATGAGACAGCGCGCAATGTGGTCGGCCGTCCTCGTTGTGGGCCTGGCCCTGGCCGGTTGTGGAAGTGCTAGCGATTCGGGCAAGTCAACCAGCTCGGACGGCAAGTTGGTGGTGTGGGACTGGAAGTCCGGCGAGCCGTTCGCCAAATCCTATCTGGACAAGGCCAAGGCCGACTTCAAAAAGAAGCACGCCGACGTCGAGGTCGAGTTCGTCGCACAGCCCTTCGATCAGTACTACACCCTGCTCGGTGCGGCGATTCAGTCCGGCAAGGGCCCGGACGTCATGCTGTTCAACGGTGGCGGCCAGATCCGCGACCGGGTGGACGCGCTGGTGCCCCTCGACGAGTACGTGGCCGAGGACAAGCAGCGGCTGGCCGGTTGGGAGGCGTTCACCAAGGACGGCAAGATCTACGCCGCCCCGGTGACGCTGCAGGGTTACCCGATCTACTACAACAAGGCGATCTACCAGAAGGCCAACCTCGACCCGGCGAGCCCGGCCACCACCTGGGACAAGTTCGTCGCCGACTGCGCCGCCATCGCCAAGGCCGGTTCCAAGTGCTTCGCCCTCGGCAACAAGGAGGGCGTCGGCATCCAGTTCTGGATCTCCAGCATGGGCTCGACGACCCTCACCGCCGCCGAGTACGACGCCTGGATCGCCGGCAAGCGCGACTGGAACTCGGCCAACGTCAAGCGGCTCTTCCAGCTCTGGAAAGAGACCGGCGACAAGAAGATGAACAGCGACGGGGCCAACTCGACCGCCATGTTCAACGACTCCTTCGCGCTCTTCCAGTCCGGTAAGGCCGCCCACGTCATGGGCCTGATGTCGGACGTGGGTCACTGGCAGGACTTCAACGAGTTCCTCACCCCGGAGAAGCTCGGCGTCATGAAGGCCCCGGTCGTCACCGCCGGCACCACCCCGAGCCTTCCCTACGACGGCGGCATCGGCTACGCGGTCGCCAAGTGGACGAAGGACCCGAAGATGGCCGCCGACCTGGCGCGCTCGCTGAGCTCGGCCGAGGCGTTGAAGGCCTTCTACGCTGACGCCGGCGCGATCGCCGCCGACACCACCATCGACGTGTCGGCGGGCGGCCCGGCGGTCTCCACGATCGTCGGTGAGCTCAAGAGCGGCAAGCCCGCTCTGCACGTGGCGCTCTCCTCGAAGACGATCGACCTGATGGGGCGCCTCTCCCAGCAGCTCCTCAGCGGTTCGATCACCGTCGACGAGGTGGTGAAGCAGTTGGCCGCTTCTGACCAGGCGGGCTGACCTCGTGCCAATGGGAAACACGCAACCATCGGTCCGTCCGGCTTCGGCCGGACGGGCCGGCGGGGCGGCAGTCACCCCCGTCGCCCATCGCAGCGGCGCACGACCGCGTCGCGCCCGTGGCGGCCCGGGGGCCGAGCGTTACGCCCCCTACATCCTGGTCGCCCCGGCCGTCCTGATCATCGTGCTGCTGCGGCTCTACCCGCTGATCCTCGGCGTCAACTTCTCCTTCACCGGCGACGGCGCGCAGAACGGCACAGCGGTCGGATTCGGCAACTACCGCGAGCTGTTCGCGGACCCGCTGTTCCGGACCGCGCTGAGCAACGTCGGGCTGCTGGTGCTGCTGCTGCCGGTGGCGGTGGCGATCCCCGGTCTCCTCGCGACGTTCATCTACCTGCGGGTGCCGGGTCACCGCTTCTACCGCAGCGTCTACTTCTTCCCGGCGGTGCTCTCGCCGGTCATCGTCGGTGCGATCTTCAACCTGCTGCTCGCCTTCGACGGCCCGCTCAACGCCGTGCTCGGGTCGGTCGGTGTCGGTCCGGTGGACTGGCTCGGGGACCCGGACATCGCGATGTTCATGGTGGTGGGCGTGCACATCTGGGCCACCTTCGGGATGGCGCTGGTGGTGTTCCTCGCCGGCTTCGCCACGCTGGACGCCGCGCTCCTGGACGCTGCCCGGGTGGACGGGGCGTCGCTGCGTCAGGTCGTCTGGCACGTGGTCGTTCCGAGCCTCGCCCGGACCATCCAGTTCGTCTTCGTGACCACGATGATCGGGATGCTGACCTCGATGTTCGGGTTGCTCTTCGTGATGACCAGCGGCGGCCCGGAGGGCTCGACGTACCTGCCGGAGTACTACATCTGGATCCAGCAGGGCCAGATGAACCGCCCGGCCCTCGCGTCGGCAGCGTCGACGATCCTCTTCGTGATCATGCTGGTGGTGGGGCTCATGCAGATCAAACTGCTGGAACGAGCGGGGAAGGAGGACTGATGTCTCGCATCCGACTGGGACGGTGGCTGATCGCCGTCCCGATGGCACTGCTCGCGCTGGCGACGATCTACCCCCTGCTCTTCACCGCCAACGTCGCGATGAAGACGCGGCGCGACTACATCCTCGACCGGTTCTCGCTGACCGACGCGCTGCGCTGGGAGAACATCAGCATGGCGTGGAGCAGCGTCGGCATGGGCCGCTACTTCGTCAACTCGCTGTTCGTGGTGACGGCGTCGGTGCTCCTGCTGCTGCTGTTCGGGTCGATGGCCGGCTTCGCCCTGAGCCAGCTGCGGTTCCGTGGCTCATCGGCGTTGTTCCTGGGTTGCCTCGCGGGGCTCTTCATCCCGTTCCAGGTGATCATGGTGCCGCTCGCCCGGATCATGGCCGACACCGCGCTCATCGACACCTACCCGGGCCTGATCCTGGTCTACGTGGCCCAGTTTCTGCCCTTCACGGTCTTCCTCATGACGAGCTACTACAAGGGCATCCCGCCGGAGATCGTGGACGCCGCGCGGATCGACGGCAGCACCGTGTACGGGGTGTACCGCCGGATCATGCTGCCCCTGGGCACCCCGGCGCTGCTGTCGGTCGGCATCCTCAACGCCCTGTTCTGCTGGAACGACGTCCTCATGGCGCTGGTGATGATGCCCTCGGCCGACCACCGGACGCTCATGATCGGGGTGACCTCGTTGCGCGGGCAGTACTCCGACAACATTCCCACCTTCGCCTCGGGTGTGCTGATCGCCGCGATACCCGTCCTGTTGGTCTACCTGTTCCTCCAGCGCCAAATTGCCGACGGCGTCGCCGCCGGTTCCACGAAGGGTTGACATGCGGATCACGGGATATCGGACGCTCACGACGGTCCAGGAGTGGGGGCGACCCGTCGGCGACGCCAACGGGGTGTTCGCCGACGGGGTGGTCCCCGTCTCGATCGTCATCGTCGACACCGACGAGGGAATCTCGGGAATCGGCCTCGGGCCGCACGTCGAGATAGAGCGGATCTTCGCAGCCGTCGAGGGCGAAGACCCCCGTGCCGTGACGTCCCTGTACGACCGCATGTTGCGGCACACCTTCAAGGCGGGCCACGCGGGGCCGGTGTTCGGCACCATCGGCGCGCTGGACACCGCGCTCTGGGACATCAAGGCGCAGGCCGCCGGCGAACCGCTGTGGCGGCTGCTGGGCGGAAGCGACCGGCGGGTCACCGCCTACGCGTCCGGTCTGGACATCGGGCTCACCGACGACGAACTCGTCGCGGAGTACGAGGTCTACGCGAGCCACGGCCTCCGGGCGGCCAAGCTCAAGGGCGGGCTCGACATCGAGCACGACAGGCGCCGCCTCGGGCTGGTCAAGGAGGTCCTGACCGAGGCCGGGAAGGGGCAGCGGCCGGGCCTCATGCTCGACGTCAACGAGGCGTGGACGCGCAAGCAGGCTGTCCGGCACGTCTGCGAACTGGAACGTACGCTGGATCTCATCTGGATCGAGGAGCCGGTCCGGCGTTGGGACGCCGAGGGTCTCGCCGCGGTGAGCCGGGGCGTGTCCGCGTCGGTAGCCACCGGCGAGAACCTCACCGGGCTCGAACAGTACCGTCCGCTGATCGCCGCCGGCGCTGTCGACATCGTCCAGATGGCGGCCGTCTGGGGGGTCACCCACTTCCTGCGGGCGTCCGCCCTGGCCCACGCCCACGACCTGCCGGTCAGCCCGATCGGCAACAGCCCGATCGGGCTGCTGCACGCCGCGACCTCGGTGCCGAACCACCTGACGAGCGAGTTGCAGGACCTGCACCCGCCGGTCGGCGTCTCCCTCGACCTGCACGTCGAGGATGGCGCCTTCATCCTCGGTGACACACCGGGGCTGGGGGTCCGAGTGGACGAGGACCGGATCCGGGCGGCCAACCGCCGCCCGCAGGCGCAGACGGCCGACAGCCCCAACGTCCGGCCGGAGCGGGCCGGTCGGCGGCTGCTGGCCGGTGTCGACGGGGTGATCCCCACACGTCAGGTGCCGGTCACGTCGCTGCACCCCCACAATGACGTGTCACCGACCGCACGGCACTGAGCTGACCGACAGAACAGGGAGACGTGGGTGCATCGCGACGGCGGTGCACCCACGACCATGCCCGGTCGGCACGACCGACGTACCGACCGTCGAGACGGAGGAACGATGAAGGCAGTCGTCTACCGGGGGGCGCGAAACCTCGGAATCGAGCACCGCGACCCGGAGCCACCGGGCCGGGGTCAGGTACGCATCGAGGTGGCGTACACCGGGATCTGCGGTACGGATCTGCACATCTACCACGGCGACATGGACGCCCGGGTTGGTGACTCCGCCGTCATCGGGCACGAGATGTCCGGCCGCATCGCGGCCCTCGGTGAGGGCGTGACCGGCTGGGAGGTCGGTCAGCCGGTCACCGTGATGCCGACCCGGCCGTGTGGACGCTGCGCCGCCTGCCAGCGGGGCAACTCCCACGTCTGCCACGCCATGAACTTCCTCGGCATCGACTCACCGGGTGCCATGCAGTCGTCCTGGACGGTGCCGGTGGAGCTGGTCCTGCCACTTCCGCAGGAGTTGCCCCTCGACCACGCGGCGCTCGTCGAGCCGGTGGCGGTCGCCGTGCACGACGTACGCCGGGGGAACGTGACCGCCGACGACCAGGTGGTCGTCGTCGGTGGCGGACCGGTCGGCGTCCTCATCGCCACCGTCGCGCGCAGCCGTGGCGCGCGGGTCCTCCTCGTCGAGCCGGACCCGTTCCGCCGCGAGGTGGCCGAAGGGATCGGGGTCGAGGCCGTCGACCCGCTGTCGACCGATGTCGTGGCGCTGGTCAACGACCGTACCGACGGCGCGGGCGCCGACATCGCCTTCGAGGTGTCCGGCTCCGCCGCCGGTGTCACCACGGCGGTCGACGTCCTCACCACCCGTGGGCGGCTGGTGATGGTGGCGATCCACCCCCAGCCCCGGGAGGTCAACCTGCACCGGTTCTTCTGGCGTGAGCTGGAGCTCCTCGGCGCCCGGCTGTATCAGCGCGACGACATGGTGGAGGCGATCCGGCTGGTCGCCTCGGGTGCGATCCCGGCCCAGCGGCTCATCTCCCGGATCGAGCCGGTCGAGTCGGCCAGCGCAGCCTTCGCGGCGCTGGAGGGTGGCGGCGTGATGAAGGTGCTGCTCGACGTGCGGGAGGGTAACCAGTGACGGCCCTGTTCGACCTGTCCGGACGGACCGCCGTGGTGACCGGGGCGCGGCGCGGTATCGGTCTCGCCATGGCCGAGGCGCTGGCAGTGGCCGGTGCCGACATCGTGGGCGTCTCCGCGCAGCTCGAAGCCGACGGCAGCGAGGTCGAGCGTCGGGTGCGCGCCGCCGGCCGCCGGTTCACCGCGTTGCGGGCCGACCTCGGCGACCGGGCGGCCGTGCACCGCCTGGCCCGCGACATCATCGCGCTCGGACCGGTCGACATCCTGGTGAACAACGGCGGCACGATCGCCCGGACCCCGGCCGCGGAGCACCCGGACGAGATGTGGGACCAGGTGATCGAAGTGAACCTCAGCAGCCAGTTCATCCTCAGCCGGGAGATCGGCCGGACGATGGTCGAGCGCGGCCGAGGGAAGATCGTTTTCACCGCGTCGCTGTTGAGTTTCCAGGGCGGCATCACCGTCCCCGGTTACGCCGCGTCGAAGTCCGGCGTGGCCGGCCTCACCAAGGCGCTGGCGAACGAGTGGGCGGCCCACGGGGTGAACGTCAACGCCATCGCGCCCGGCTACATCGCCACCGACAACACGCAGGCGCTGCGCGACGACCCCGATCGCAACCAGGCGATCCTCGGCCGCATCCCGGCCGGGCGGTGGGGCCGGGCCGACGATCTCGGCGGCGCCACGGTGTTCTTGGCGTCGTCCGCGTCGGACTACGTCAACGGCGTGGTGCTGCCCGTCGACGGCGGCTGGTTGGGCCGATGACGGGCGCACCGGAGCCCGGCCGCGCCGGGATCGTCGACGCACACCACCACCTCTGGGTCCGGGCCCGGCACCCGCAGTCGTGGATCGACCCGGTGACCATGGCGGCCATCGACGCCGACTTCGAACCCGCCGATCTCGCGCCGCTGGCACGGGCGGCCGGGGTCACCGCGACCGTGGTGGTGCAGTCCATTCCCTCGGTGGCGGAGACGGTGGACCTGCTGGGCATCGCGGCCGAGGACACAGTGATCCGTGGGGTCGTCGGCTGGGTGGACCTGACCGCCGACGATGTCGCGGAGCGCCTCGACCGGCTACGGTCCGCTCGGGGCGGGGAGCGTCTCGTCGGCATCCGCCACCTCGTGCAGTCCGAGACCGACCCGGCGTACCTGGACCGCCCGGACGTCCGCCGGGGGATCGCCGCGGTGGGGGCCGCCGGCCTCGTCTTCGATTTGTTGGTACGCCAGCACCAGCTCCCCATGGCCGCGCGCCTCACGCGCGACCTGCCCGAGGTGAGCTTCGTCCTCGACCACCTGGCCAAGCCGGCGATCGGTCGTCCGGAGATGGCGCAGTGGAGCCGGGGCCTGCGGTCGTTGGCGGCCTCGCCGAACACCACGGCGAAGCTCTCCGGGCTGGTGACGGAGGTGCCGGGTTCGGCCTGGACGCCGGGGGACCTGCGACCCGCCGTCGAGGACGCGCTGGACGCGTTCGGGCCGGACCGACTGATGTTCGGCTCGGACTGGCCGGTCTGCCTGCTCGCCAGCTCGTACCAGCGGTGGGTGGACACCGTGGCGGAGCTGCTGGACGGCCAGGACGCGGCCGACCAGGCGTCGGTCTGGGGCGCGACGGCACGCCGCGCCTACGGGCTGGAGACGTCATGATGACGCGTGCGCTGCCGCGCCGGCCGGGGACACGTCTCACCGAGCTGGGCTTCGGCGCGGCCCAGGGAGGCAACCTCTACCGGGCGACGACGGACGAGGAGTTCGCCTCGGCCGTCGACGCCGCGTGGGAGGCGGGCGTCCGGTACTTCGACACCGCGCCGCACTACGGTCTCGGGCTGTCCGAACGCCGCCTCGGCGTCGCGCTGCGCCAACGGCGGCGCGACGAGTACGTGGTGTCGACGAAGGTCGGGCGGCTCCTGGTGCCCTCGCCCGAGGACGCGCACCTGCGGGACTCCGACGGGTTCGACGTGCCCGCGACCCATCGGCGGGTGTGGGACTTCAGCCGCGACGGCGTCCTGCGCTCCATCGAGGCCAGCCTGGACCGGACCGGGCTGGACCGGATCGACATCGTCTACCTGCACGACCCGGACGACCACTGGGAGCAGGCCGCGCACGAGGCCGTACCCGCCCTGGTCGACCTGCGGGACCAGGGCGTCGTGGGTGCCATCGGCGCGGGCATGAACCAGTCGGCGATGCTGGCGCGGTTCGTGCGGGAGACCGACGTCGACGTGATGATGTGCGCCGGGCGGTACACCCTGCTCGAACAGGGCGCCGCCGGTGACCTGTTGCCGGCCGCCGAGGACCGGGGGGTGGGCGTGGTCATCGCGGGCGTCTACAACTCGGGGCTGCTGTCGCGGGACCGGCCGCCGGCCGACGCCGTCTACAACTACCAGCAGGCGCCGGCGGCGGTGATCGAGCGGGCGCGGCGGATCGCCGCGGTCTGCGAGACGCACGGGGTGACCCTGCCGCAGGCGGCACTGGCCTTCGTCCGCCGGCATCCGGCGGTGGTGTCGACGGTGGTCGGCGTCCGCAACGAGGCGCAGGTGGCGGAGACGGTGCGACGGTCCGGGGTCGTCGTGCCGGAGGAGTTGTGGGAGGACCTGGCGGCGGCCGGGCTGCTCGCCGAGCCGCCCGGTCGGCGCTCCCCGGCCCCGCCCGACTGACGGCTGCGTTCGCCTCTGCCGCCCACCAGTGGGTGCGACGGTGACGACGACGTCCCGGCCGGGACCGGTTCCGTTCCTCGGAGACCGGTCCCGACCGGGACGTCAGCTGTTACCGCGAGAGCGGCGGGATCACACTGCGGTGAACCGCCACTGCTGGTTGGCGGCGCTGTGGCAGGTCCACTGCAACAGCCGGGCGCCGTCGGCGGTGGATGCGCCGTTGACGTCCACGCAGAGCCCGCTCAGCACGTTGCGCACCGTGTACACGCCGGAGGTTCCGGTCGCGGTAGCGGTGAACTTCTGCTGGTTGCCGTTGTTGCAGGTGGCCTGCTGGAGGAAGGCACCCGCCGTGGTGGAGCTGCCGATCACCTCGACGCACTTGCCGCTGTGCACCGCCTTGAGGTAGAGCGCACCGTTACCGGCGTCGACCGCCTGCCACCTCTGGTTGTTGCCACCGGTGGCCGCCCACTGGTTGATCTGGGCGCCGTCGGCGGTGGAGACCCCGCTGACGTCCATCAGCTTGCCGCTGTGCTGCGCGGTGACCGTGTAGGTCTTGCCAGCCAGGCCGGTGCCGGTGCCGGTGCCGGGGGTTCCGACGCCGTTGCCGCCGAAGGTGTGCGAGTCCAGGTCGAACCAGTTGTTGCCGCTGCCCTTGAACACCATGTAGAGCGTCTGCGTCCCACTGCTGGCGGCGACGCTCACCGGTGCCGTGGACTGGTAGTTGTCCCAGCCACCGGTGGCGGGAACCGACGTGGTGGCCAGCAGCGTTCCGGTGGGTGAGCCGGAGCGCAGCTCGATGGTGCCACCGCCCGACGGCGACGACAGCCGGTAGCTGACCGTCGAGATGCCGGACAGGCTCATCGGGCTGAACGCGATCCAGTCGTTGTTGGAGATGTCACCGACGCGCTTGGTGCTCTCCGCGGCGGCCTGGTCGACGACCCGGATGCCGGACTGGCTGCTGAAGTACTCGGACTGCTTGTGCTTCGGTTGCAGAATCGCCTGGGCGGTGCCGGTGAGCGGGGCCGCCCCGCCCGCGCCGCCGCTGTCGGTGTACCGCGCGTTCAGCACATAGAACAGGTTGGCGCCGTCGGGGTGCCCGCCGAGCAGGTCGGTGGAGATGGTCCCCGAGCAGCCCGGGTACTCGGTGGTCTCGTGCGCGTGGTCGTCGTGACCCAGTGCCGGGTTGAGGAACACCTTCGAGCAGTCGACAGTGCCGCCGTCCGGGTCGGTCACTGTGATCTGGTACGGCACCTTGTCACCGAAGGTCAGCATGCCCCCGTTCGGTGGAGTGGTGATGGTGAGCACCGGGGCGCTGTTGCCGACGGTGATCTGGACGTTGGCGAAGCCTGTCTTGCCGGTGTTGTCGGTGACCTTCAACTGCGCGGTGTAGTTGCCGTTGGCGGTGTAGACCTTCGACGGGTTGGCAGCGGTGGAGGTGGTGCCGTCGCCGAACGTCCACTGGTAGCTCAGCGTGTTGCCCGGGTCCGGGTCGGCCGTGCCGGCGCTGCTGAACTGGACGGTGAGTGGTGCGCTACCGCTGGTGGGTGTGCCGGTGGCCTTGGCGATCGGTGACCGACCGCCCTGGATGTAGTCGATCCGGTAGAGCCCGGAGTCGCTGTTGCCACCACCGAAGTTGGTGCCCCACTCCAGCAGGTACAGCGAACCGTCCTTGCCGAATTCCATGTCCATCGGCTTGTTGAACCGGGTGTTGGGCAGGAACGGGTTGGTGCGGGTCACCGCCGAGGAGGAGTCGAAGTGCACCTCCTTGACGTAGTTGCGCGCCCACTCGTAGAAGAAGTGCACGCCGTCGTAGTAGGGCGGGAACTTCGTCTGGGACGGGTTCGACGCGTCGTACCGGTAGATCGGCCCGCCCATCGGCGCCGAGCCGCCGGAGCCCAGCTCCGGGAAGGTCGGTGAGGCGCCGTAGCCGTACCAGATGTTGGGTGCCACGACCGGCTTGAGGCTGGTCAGGCCGGTGTTGTTGGGCGAGTTGTTGACCGGCGCGTTGCAGTTGAACTTCGCGCCGACCACGCCGGTGTCCGGGTTGAACGGCGCGTACGGCTGGTTGTCACCGTGGCAGAACGGCCAGCCGTAGTTGCCGGCCTGCTTGATCACGTTGAGCTCGACCAGGCCCTCGGGCCCTCGGTTGGTGGTGGGCGGGTTGCGGTCCGGTCCGTAGTCGGCGAGGTAGACCCAGCCGTTGGCCGGGTCGATCGAGAAGCGGAACGGGTTGCGGAAGCCCATCGCGTAGATTTCCGGCTTGGTCTGCGCGGTGCCCTGCGGGTAGAGGTTGCCCGACGGGATGGTGTAGCCACCGCTCGTCGAGGGCCGGATGCGCAGCAGCTTGCCCCGCAGGTCGTTGGTGTTACCGGCGCTGCGCGCGGCGTCCAGGTTGGACTTGCCCGAGCGCCAGTCCAGCGGGGCGTAGCCCTGCCAGTTGGGGTCGAGGTTCGGGGGCGTGTCGTCGCCGGTGCCGATGTAGAGGTTGCCGTCCGGGCCGAACTTGATGTACCCGCCGGTGTGGCCGGGCTCGGGGAAGGTCCGGTCCCGGTACGCCGGGATGTCGATGATCGTCACACCGCTGGACGTGTTCAGCGTGTCACCGCTGACCGTGTAACGGGAGACCCGGTTGACGTCGGTGCTGCTGCTCGCCGGCGAGTGGTACAGGTAGATGTACCCGTTGCTGGCGAAGTTGGGGTCCAGCGCCATGCCGGTGAGGCCGTCCTCGCCGCCGGTGTAGACGCTGAGCGTGCCGGCGGTCACGGTGCTGTTGGTGGAGGGCTTGAAGATCTTCACCTGACCGCCGCGCTGGACGTAGAAGACCCGGCCGTCCGGTGCCACACCCATCGCCATCGGGTCGACTGTGTTGTCGTCGAGGGTGCGCTTCTCGAAGTTGCCCCAGACGGTGCCGCCGCAGTCACCGGCGAGGTTGCCGGCCGCCCACTTGACACCACCGAGGACGTGGTTCTGGAAATTCGTCTCGCTGTAGGAGCCGATCGCGTGGCCCATCGCGGTGGCCCACACCCGCCCGCCGGCGGCGTTACGACACCAGGAGATCGGGTGGTCCGGCCCCATCGCCCGTGATCCCGGGTTGTAGGTGCGCTCGTCGGCGGTCACCAGCACGTGCACGTTGCCGCGCGGGTTGGCGTCGAAGTTGTACCACTCCTCGCTGCGGGTCCACCGATCCGGCAGGCTGGACGTCGACGGGTGCTTCTTGTCGGCGACGATGGCGGTGCCCTGCAGTACGCCGGGGGAGTGTTCGGGCATGTGGGCGCCGCCGTTGATGGTCTGGTCCCACCACGGGTACTCGGACTCGATGCCCATGTCGGTGGCGTTGTGGATGCCGACGATGCCCTTGCCGCTGGCGAGGTAGCCCTCCACCGCCTGGCGCTGGGCCGCCGAGGTCCAGACCATGCCGGAGGTCTGGAACATGATGATGACGTCGAAGGTCGCCAGGTTGCTGGCGGTGAAGACGCTCGAGTCCTCGGTCTGCACCAGCTCGAAGTTGTTCGCTGCGGCCTGCTGCTGGAACATGCTGATGCCGGCGGGAATCGAGTCGTGCCGGTAGCCGACGGTCTTGGTGAACAGCAGGGCCCGGAAGACCGGGGCCGCCGATGCGGGTGGCGCGAGTCCGAGCGCCAGCAACATGCCGGCGATCACTGAGATGAGCAATGTGTTGCGACGCATGCCGTCTCCTAGGTTGAGCGGGCGTGGGGGTGCGACCGCGGGCACCACGCTGCGACAGGTCGTGCCTGGCCGCGGGGGCGGGCGCGAGCGTGCTGGCCTGTCCTCGTGCCGTCGCCGAAACGGCAGTGAGACCCACAGGACGTAACACAGCGTGACGGTGGCCGTTGTCCTCGTCCGGGGTGGTCCACGAGGTCAGGATGAGCTAGGGATCTAAAGCTGTCAATCAATCGCCCAACGTCCGACGTCCGGTCTCGTGGACGGCGGGCGCCATCGACTGCCCTTGCCCGGGCATCGACGCTGGTCAGAGTGTTGGCCGTGGCACTCGGCCCGGTCGAGGATTGCGGACCAGCACTCAAACATCTATCTTCATACGTGTGATGTTTCGTCGATGTCAAGAGAATGTTCTCTATAGAAGAACGTAAGCATTCAGCGCTAGCTACGAAAGTTCGATAGCCGGTAACGCGAAGTGGCCGTAACGTCTAATCGAACCTTGTTGATGACTACTGTCTGTGAGGGCTTACGGGATGTCAGACCCACGGCCGGCGCCGTTACTCACCCTTCGAGGCATCGGCAAGTCCTTCCTCGGCGTACGCGTTCTCGACGGTGTGGATCTCGACGTGGCACCGGGCGAGGTACACGCCGTCGTCGGCGAGAACGGTGCCGGGAAGTCGACTCTCATGAAAATCGTCTCCGGTGGCTACAGCCCGGACGAGGGCACCGTCGAGTTCGCCGGTGCCACGCGTAGCTTCCGCGGCCCGCGCGACGCGCAGCGGGCCGGCGTCGGCATCATCCACCAGGAGTTCAACCTCCTACCGGAGCGCACCGTCGCGGAGAACGTCTACCTGGGGCACGAGCCGGTCCGCCGCGGCTTGGTCGACCGCCGGGGCATGCTGGAGCGCACCCGGCAGCTGCTCGCCTCGATCGGCGAGACCACGTTGCCGGCCGACGCCCGGGTGGGGCAGCTCGGTGTCGCGCAGCAGCAGGTCGTCGAGATCGCCAAGGCGCTGGCCCTGGACGCGCAACTGCTGATCATGGACGAGCCCACCGCGGCGCTGGCCGACCACGAGGTCGAGCTGCTCTACGGGCTGGTGCGCCGACTCCAGGAGCGGGGCATCGGGCTGCTGTACGTCTCGCACCGGCTCGCCGAGGTCTTCGACCTGTCCGGTCGGATCACCGTTCTCAAGGACGGCCGTCGAGTCACGACGGTGGCCACCGCCGACACCACCGGCGACGAGCTGGTGCGGCACATGGTCGGCCGGGAGCTGTCCAGCTACTACCCGGACCGGGCCGCCCCCGAGGACCGGGGCCCGGTGCGGCTCAACCTTCGCGACGCGGGAAACCGGAAGCTGCGCGACGTCAACCTTCAGCTGCGCGCCGGCGAGGTGCTCGGCATCGGCGGTCTGCAGGGCTCCGGGCGGTCCGCGCTGGCCCGCGCGATCTTCGGGGTGTCGCCGTTCACGACCGGCGACGTCACGCTCGACGACCGGCCGGTTCGGCTGCGCTCACCCCGCACCGCGATGCGGGCCGGCATCGCCTACGTCACCGAGGACCGCAAGGGCGAGGGGATCGTTCCCCGGCAGTCGGTGCTCGACAACGCGCTGCTCGCCAGCCGGGCCGTCTTCGCTGCTCGCTCCGGCCGGGCGGCACGGACGCTGCGGGTACGCGAGCTGCTGGCCGCCGTCGAGGTGCGCGGCGCCGGCGACGACCAGGAGATCCGCTTCCTGTCCGGGGGCAACCAGCAGAAGGTCGTGCTGGCCCGCTGGCTCGCGCTCAACCCGCGGATCCTGCTCTTCGACGAGCCGACCCGGGGCATCGACGTGGGCGCGAAGTCAGCCATCCATGATCTCGTCCGCCGCCTCGCCCGCGACGGCGCGGCGGTGCTGATGATCTCGTCCGATCTACCGGAGCTGCTGGGAATGAGTGACCGGATCGTCGTCATGCGGGACGGCCACGTCGCGGGCGAGCTGCCCGCCGGCGCGACCGAGGAGGAGGTCGTCGCGCTGGCGGTCGGCACCGCGCGTGAGGCCGTCGCATGAGCGCTTTGTCGCTGCTGCCGGCCCGGCGTCCCGTACCGGGTGTCTTCGTGGCCCTGACCCTGACCCTGGCGATCGGTTGGCTGGTCGTCCTGCTCGACGGCGGTCAGCTCTTCAACCAGTCCACGACGGTGAGCCTGCTGCATGTCGCCGCCGGCCTGGGGCTGGTCGCGGTGGGGCAGACCCTGGTCATCCTGGGGGGTTCGCTCGACCTCTCGGTGGCGTACGTGATCAGCCTCAGCACCCTCGTCGCGGCCGAGACGATGAACGGCAGCGACGGTGCGGTGCTGCCGGCGATCGGCCTGGTGCTCGTCGTCAGCGCCGGCGTCGGGCTGCTCAACGGGATCCTCGTCACCAGGTTCCGGGTCAACGCGTTCATCGCGACGCTCGGGGTCGGGTTGCTGCTCAAGGGCTACCTGGACAACGGCTACGACGGTCCGGCCGGTACGACAGCACCCGCACTCGTGCAGGCGCTCGGCTACCAGCGTGTCGGGCCGGTCCCGGTGTCGTTCCTGCTGTTGGTAGCCGTCACCGCGGCGGCCTGGTTCGCGCTGTCGCGGACCCGCTTCGGCCATCACCTGGTCGCTGTCGGCGGGGATCCGGAGGTGGCGCGGCTCTCCGGTGTCCGCAACGACCGGGTCCTCGTCACCGCCCACGTCCTGTGTTCGATGTGCGCGGGGCTCGCCGGCATCTATCTCGCCAGTCGGCTCGGCTCGGGTGCCCCCCGGGTCGGCACCGAGGGTCTCTACGACCTGGAGTCGATCGCCGCGGTGGTGATCGGCGGGACCGCTCTCGCCGGTGGGCGCGGCGGCGTCGTCGGCACTGTCGGCGGCGTGCTGCTGCTGGCCAGCATCGACGCCATCTTCAACCAGCTTGAGGTCGACGCCTTCTTCAAGCAGGTGATCCGGGGCGTCATCATCATCGCCGCGGTCGCCGTCTACGCCCGCAGGGCCATGCGAAAGGCGGCCTAGTCATGCAGACCGTCCAACCCCGTTCCCTGCCGCTGCGGTTGCCGCGGGTGCGTCCCGGTGGTGTCCTGCCGATCCTCGCGATTCTCGCGGTGTTGGTGGTGCTGGTCGGCATCCGGCAGCCCGACTTCCTGGCCCCGCCGTCGCTGATGTCGTTCCTGGGGCGGTCGGCGCCGATCATCCTGCTCGCCGCCGGTCAGTACTTCGTGATCGTCTCCGGTGAGTTCGATCTCTCGGTCGGGTCCCTGGTCACCGCGCAGGTGGTGGTAGCAGCCCGACTGATCGACAGCGATCCGGCGCGTACCTGGCCGGTGGTGCTGCTCCTGCTCGCCTTCGGAGCGCTTGTCGGGTTGGTCAACGGCCTGGTCACGACCCGGCTGCGGGTGCCGTCGTTCATCACCACGCTCGGCATGTTCCTGATCCTCGTGGGCGCTGTGTACCTGTGGTCCGACGGCGCTCCGAAGGGTGGGCTCTCCGAGGAGTTCCGGCGGTTCGGCCGGCGGGCCTTCGAGGACGTTCCGCTGCTGGGCCGGGTGCCGTACGCGCTGGTGGTCCTTGTGGTCCTGGCGGTGGCGGCAGTGCTGCTGATGCGGTCGGACTTCGGTCGGACGCTGGTCGCCGTCGGCGACAACCCGCGCACCGCCGAGCTGAGCGGGGTACGGGTGTGGCGTACCCGGACCTTCGCTTTCATCCTCAGCGGTCTGGCCGCGGCGGTGGCGGCGATCCTCCTGGGTGGCTACAGCGGCGTGTCGTTCCAGGCCGGCAACGGCCTGGAGTTCGGTGCGATCACCGCGGTCGTCCTCGGTGGGGTGGCGCTCGGCGGAGGTCGCGGCGCTGTCGTCGGGGCGATGCTCGGCGCGCTGACCCTCGAACTGCTGTTCGCTCTCATGAATTTCTACGGCGTCTCCGGCGCCCTCAGGTCGACCGTCCAGGGCGCGATCATCCTGCTCGCCGTGGCGGTCTCGGCAACGCGTTCTTCGTCCAGATAAGGGGAAACCATAGTGCGACGTTCCATGGCGGCACTGGCCGCTGTCACGCTGCTGTCTGTTGCCGCATGTGCCACCGACGAGCCGGCCGCGAGCCCTTCGGGGAGTGCGTCCGCCGCCACTGGTTCCGGCACCGGGGACCAGTCGAAGTTCTTCGTGCAGGCCGACTACGACGCCGAGCTCGCGCTGCTCGACGCGGCACCGACGGGCCCGGCCGACAAGCCGTGGGAGCAGGTGCTCAACCCGACGATGGTCGACACGGCCAAGTTCAAGAAGAACGGCCCGCACAAGATCTGCTTCTCGAACGCGGCGCTGAACAACCCGTGGCGTCAGGTCGGGTTCAAGACGATGCAGGCCGAGGTCGAGGCGCAGAAGAGCCGCATCAAGGAGTTCGTGCACGTCGACGCCGAGGGCAAGGACCAGAAGCAGATCGCGGACATCAACGACCTGCTCGGCAAGGGCTGCGACGCGCTCATCGTCTCGCCGAACACCACCGCCACGCTCACCCCGGCCGTCGAGGCGGCCTGCAAGGCCGGGCTGCCGGTCGTCGTGTTCGACCGTGGGGTCAACACGAAGTGCCCGGTGACGTTCATCAACCCCATCGGCGGTTACGGGTTCGGCCACGTCGGCGCCGAGTTCGTCAGCCAGAAGATGAAGCCCGGCGGCAAGGTCCTCGCCCTGCGGATCCTGCCCGGCGTCGACGTCCTGGAGACCCGCTGGTCGGCGGCGAAGGTGGCGTTCGACAAGGCGAAGGTCGACGTCGTCGGCGTCGAGTTCACCGACGGCGACCCGGCCAAGACCAAGAAGATCGTTGACGACTACATCCAGCGGTACGGCACGATCGATGGGGTCTGGATGGACGCCGGAGCGACGGCCGTCGCGGCGGTCGAGGCGTTCCAGGACGCGGGCAAGCCCGTTCCGCCGATGAACGGCGAGGACCAGCTCGACTTCCTGAAGATCTGGAAGGACAAGAACCTCACCGCGATCGCACCGACCTACCCGACCTACCAGTGGCGCACGCCGATCCTGGCGGTGCTGCAGATCCTCGACGGCAAGCAGGTGTCCAGCCCGTGGAAGCTGCCACAGCCGACCGTCACGCAGGACAACCTCGACAAGTACCTCGACCCGAGCATGCCGCCCCTGCACTACGCGATGTGCGGCTGCACCGACCTGCCCGGCTACCCGCAGCGCTGGAAGTAGGAACCGATGTACGCCATCGGCGTCAACCCCTGGGTCTGGGCCTCGCCGGTCGACGACAAGGCCCTGGCCGAGCTGATTCCGCGGATCGCCGAGTTCGGCTTCGACGCCGTCGAGTTGCCGATCGAGCAGCCCGGTGACTGGGACCCGATCCGTACCCGGGACCTGTTGGCGGCGCACGGCCTCGTGGCCGCCGGTGTCTGCGCGGTCACCCCGCCGGGGCGGGAACTGGTCGACGCCGCGCCAGCGGTGGTCGAGTCGACGGTGGCGTACCTCATGGGCTGCGTGGCGAGCGCGGCGGCCGTCGGCGCTGGATGCGTCGGCGGCCCCGCGTACGCCTCGGTCGGCCGCACCTGGCGGATGTCGCCGGCGGCCCGCGCGGCCTGCTACGCGGATTTCCGGCGCAACCTGGCGCCGGTGGCCGAGCGGGCCGGCGAGTTGGGCGTGAGCATCGGCGTCGAGGCGTTGAACCGCTACGAGACGAGCGTCGTCAACACTGTCGAGCAGACCGTCGAGATGATCGACGGGCTGCCGTCGAACGTCGGCATCATGATCGACACGTACCACATGAACATCGAGGAGGCCGACCCGTACGCGGCCCTCGCCGTCGCCGGCCCGCACATCAAGCATGTCCAGGTCAGCGGCACCAATCGGGGCGCGCCCGGTGCTGACCACTTCGACTGGCCCCGCTTCTTCACCGTCCTGCGGGACACCGGCTACCAGGGCGCGATCTGCATCGAGTCGTTCACGGCGGAGAACGAGACCATCGCCACCGCCGCGGCGATCTGGCGTCCGTTGGCCCCCTCGCAGGACCGTCTCGCCACGGACGGCCTGCGCTATCTCCGGGAGATCCTCGGGTAGCCGCCGCCCGCTCCTACCAGTCACGCCTCCCGCCCGTCGAGGCGTTCCGTCCCCATGCCCTCCGCACGTCAGGAGCACCGTCCCATGTCCTCCTCTCCTCCGCTGCGCCGGCTGCTGGCCGGCGCGGCCGCGACGGCGATGACCGCAGTGGTCGCCGTGACCGTCGCGGCCTCCCCGGCCGTGGCGGCCACCACCACCCTGTACGCGTCGCCCTCCGGTGCCGGCACCACCTGCTCCGCCAGCCAGCCGTGTTCGCTGACCGGCGCCCAGACCGCGGTCCGGGCGATCAACAGCGCGATGTCCGGTGACATCGTGGTGGAGTTGGCCAACGGCACGTACCGGCTCTCGTCGCCGCTGCGGTTCACCGCCGCCGACTCGGGCAACAACGGCTATCAGGTGATCTGGCGGGCGGCCACCGGCGCGCGTCCGACGATCACCGGCGCGCGGGCGGTCACCGGTTGGTCGCTCGTCGACTCCGGCAGGAACATCTGGCGGGCCAGCGTTCCCGCCGGTCTCGATTCCCGCCAGCTCTACGTCAACGGGGCCGTCGCCACGCGGGCGCGTACCGCGGTGAACCGCTCCGACTTCACCTTCACCACGTCCGGAATGCGGTTCACCAACAGCGCCCTCAGCTACCTCAACAACCTGGGCAACCAGAACCGTGTCGAGGTGGAGAGCGTCGGTTCGTTCACCGACCGGTACTCGCCGGTGCAGAGCATCAGCGGGAACTTCCTGACGATGCAGCAGCCCGCGTGGAACAACAACACCTTCGGGTTCGACACCCTCTCCAGCCCGCACCGCGCCGGGCCGTTCTACCTGACCAACGCGTACGAGTTCCTGGACTCGGCGGGGGAGTGGTATCTCAACCCGAGCAACGGCCAGCTCAACTACATCCCGCTCGCCGGGCAGAACATGAGTTCGGTCAGCGTCGAGCTGCCGCAGTTGCAGTCACTGGTCAACGTCGGGGGCAGCTACGACGCGCCGGCACACCACATGTCGTTCAGCGGCATCACCTTCACCGGCACCAGCTGGCTCGGCCCCAGCAGCAGCAACGGCTTCGCCGACCAGCAGACCGGCGCCCACATCACCGGCACCTGGTCGCGCCCGTCCGACGCGCTGACCTCCTGCCAGGCCGGCTGCCCCCAGTTCGAGGCGACCCGACCGAACTGGAACCAGATGCCCGCCGCCGTGCAGGTCTCCGCTGCCAACACCATCACCTTCAGCGACTCCCAGTTCGTCAACCTCGGGCAGACGGCGATCGGCATCGGCAACGACGCCAACGCCCACGCCAGCGGGGTCGGCCTGGGGGCCAGCAACATCACCGTCACGCGCTCCGAGATCGCCCGCAACTCCGCCGGTGGCATCGTGGTCGGCGGTGTGCGGGCCGACGCCCACCACCCGAGCGACCAGCGGATGGTCAACCGCAACATCACCATCAGCAACAACCGGGTGCACGACCTCGGCCTGGAGTACCGGGGTGTGGTGTCGATCCTGACCACCTACGTGAACACGGCACTGGTCTCGCACAACGAGGTCTACAACATGCCGTACACCGGTCTGTCGGTCGGCTACGGCTGGGGAGCCAACGACGCCGGCGGCAGCCAGCACTACGCGAACCGGGGGCTGTACAACTACCAGCCCCGCTACACGACGGCGACCACCGCGGCCAACAACCAGGTGATCGGCAACTACGTGCACGACGTGATGCAGCAGATGACCGACGGCGGGTGCATCTACACGCTGTCGGCGAACCCGGGCGGGACCATCAACGAGAACTACTGCCTGCGGACCAACGGCTGGTTCGGGCTCTACTTCGACGAGGGTTCCCGCTACTACACCGCCCGCAACAACGTGTTCTCCTCCACCGGTACCTGGGCCACCGCCAACTACTGGTACGCGGAGAACATGGGCAACTTCACCGTCACCAACAACTGGTCGACGAACAACAGCACGAACGTGACCAACGGTGACCGCGGCAACGTCGTCAACGGCAACGTCACGGTCACCGGAGGCAGTTGGCCGTCGGGTGCGCAGACGGTGATCAACGCGGCCGGCGTGCAAAGCGGCGGCAGCACCAACCCGCAGAACGTGCAGATCGTGGGCGTCCAGTCGGGCCGGTGCGCGGAGATCGGCGGGTCGAGCACCACGAACGGCACGCAGGCCCAGCTCTGGGACTGTATCAGCGGGGCCACCAACCAGCGGTGGACCCACACGGCCAGCCGGCAGCTCATGGTGTACGGCACCAAGTGCCTGGACGCCTCCGGCCAGGGCACCAGCAACGGCACCACAGTGGTGATCTGGGACTGCAACGGCCAGGCCAACCAGCAGTGGAACGTCAACGCCAACGGCACGATCACCGGCGTGCAGTCGGGTCTCTGCCTGGACGCCAACGGCGCCGGGACGGCGAACGGCACGAAGTTGATTCTCTGGTCCTGCAACGGCGGCACGAACCAGCAGTGGCAGCTGCGCAGCTGACCTGCCGGCTGGGCACCGACGGGTCCGGGCCGGGGCGACACGCCTCGGCCCGGACCTGTCCGGTCTACTGCCCGACCGTCGCCCTCGCCGTGTCCACTGTCAGCCCGGTCGCGGCCCGGTAGCGGACCGGGATCGGGTCGGTGATCTCCCCGACGAACGTGTCGTCGACGTGGTCGAGGAAGCCGATGAGGGACCAGTCGTCGGCGGGTCCGTGGACCAGCCGGGGCGCGTACAGGTGCGGGTGGGTGAACGGCTGGGCGGACGCGATGTCCCACGGCCCGAGGGTGCTCTCGCCGGTCGCCACCCAGATCCGGTGGTCGTCGCGCCGGGCGCTGCCGGTGGCGTCGGTGGAGAACAGCAGCAGCGGTTGCCCGTCGAGGACCGCGACCTGGGGCACCTCGAGGTGACCGAAACCGGCGGGGGTCGACAGGGGTGGTCGCACCGTCCAGGTCAGCAGGTCGGTGGAGGTGGCGTGGCCGACGACGCCACGGGTGTTCGCCGGCCCGGTGTTGGCGCGGGCGGTGATGAGCATGTGCCAGCCCTGGCCGTGCGGGTCGGGGAACACCCACGGGTCACGCCAGGCCTGCTCGTACCACAGGTCCGTGTCCAGCAGCTCATACCAGGTGGGGTCGGCCTGGACGATCGGTTCGCTGCCGTGCCGGTGCCAGGTCATCAGGTCGGCGGAGACGGCCAGCCCGATGCGTTGGACGAGCCCGTCCTCGGCGCGACCGACACCGGTGTAGAACAGGTACCACAGTCCGTCCGGCCCGCGCACTGTGCAGCCCGTCCAGGTCGCCAGGTCGTCCCAGCCGGGCGGGTCGGCGGGGACCAGGGCGTCGGCGACCAGCCGCCACGAGCGCAGGTCCGTCGAGACGGCGTGGCCGATCGTGGCCCGGCGGTGGCGGCGGTGCGGGTCGTGCAGGGCACGGGACGCGCGCAGGAAGAACACGTGCCAGAGGCCGTTGTCGTCCCGCGCGTACCAGCTGTCCCACACCCAGTGGTCGGGTAGACGAAGCATGGTCGGAAACCTAGCACTAAACCGTTTTAGCGTCGGTCCAGGCCAGCCCGGCGGTACGGTCGTGGGCCGTTGGTCAGCCGGCCGGGGGCGCGAGGGACCGGCGTCGGCGCAGCGGCATCCCCACCAGCGCGGGCTCGGCGACGCCGCCGTCCAGGAGCAGTTCGACAGCACGCCGCCCCATCTGCTCGTGCGGCAGGGCCGTGGTGGCCAGACTGGGCCGCAACCAGGCGGCGATCGGGTCGTCGTCGAACGAGATGACCGAGATGTCCTCCGGGACGGTCAGCCCCGCCTCGCCGAGCGCCTGGTAGGCGCCGAAGGCCAACCGGTCGTTCATGCAGATGACCGCGCTGGGGCGCTTCGGCTTGCTCAACAGGCCGCGCATGGCGGCGTACCCGTGCTCGGGCAACCACTCGGTGCAGAAGCACTCGGCCAGCAGGCTGACGTCCGCCTCGTCCAGGGTCTGCCGGATGCCGTGCAGCCGGGCGCTGGCGGCGAGCGAGACCTCCGGGTCGTCCTCCTTGAGCCGGTTGCGGCCGATGAGCGCGATCGCGTCGCGGTGGCCGAGCTCCAGCAGGGCGGCGGCGACGGAGCGGCCGGCCCCCTCGTCGTCGGGGACCACGCTGGGCAGACCGTCGGGGCTGGTGGCGTTGAGCAGCACCACCGGTCCGCCGAGGATGGCCGCGGGCACCGAAAGCCGTCGGGTCGCCATCGCCGCGTAGATCACCCCGTCGACCTGTCGGTCCAGGACGGCCTCGATGGCGTACTGCTCGAAGGTGGCGTCGCCCTGCGTCTCGGTGATGAGCAGGACGTGGTCGCGTTCGCGGGCCGCGTCGAGAGCGCCACGGATGAGGTCACCGGCGAACCGGGTGGTGGCCACGATGTCGGAGACGAACGCGATGGTGGCCGTCTTGCGGGTGCGGAGGCTGCGCGCGGCGAGGTTGGGCCGGTAGCCCAGCTCCTCGGCGGCGGCGAACACCCGCTGGTGCGCCTCGGCCGAGAGTCGGGTGCCCTCCCTGCCGTTGAGCACCATCGACGCGGCGGTCTTGGACAGCCCGGCTCTGCGCGCGACGTCGGCGAGTGTTGCTCTGTTGCGGCCCATCAGTCCTCCGAATCAGGCGCGGTGCCGCAGGCACCGCTCCCGCCCATCATGATGCGTCGCCGCCCAGGATCCAGCGCCGGTCGTGTCGGTGCGGTGTGAACCCGACGTTTCCGCACCGTTGCCAAGTTGTCCTTGACAGCTTCCCGTGCCACGCGCATGCTCTGCTAAATCAGTTTAGCGACCACTTCTGGTGCATCCAGAGGCGCCTTCGGTGGCCGTGCCGGCTTCTTTTCCGCTGACGGTACGGGTGCTGCGCCCGGGCGGCAGGTCACGGCGTACGTGTCGTGGCCCCACCCGGTCGCGCTGGTCCCGGTGGAGCCGTCGCGCGGCCATGGGTCGCGGGACGCGTGGAGATGTCAAGGAGTCATGAAATGGCAGAATTGCTGACAAGGTTTCCGCGACGGAGAACGGTGCTCCTCGCGTCGCTGCTGGCGGTCGGGATGACCGCGACGGCCTGCAGCGCCCCGGGCGAGGACCGGTCGTCGACCCAGAAGTCCGATGCCGCCGTCACGACGGAGCTGGGGACCGACCCGATCACCTTGGAGATGTACGCCGAGACCGGCTTCCCGCTGGCCAAGGCGTTGGCCGAGGAGTTCTCCAAGCAGCACTCGAACGTCAAGTTCAACATCCGTGAGGACCAGTTCACGGTGATCGTGGAGAACGCGCCCCGGGTGATGGCCTCGGACAACTCGCCCGACATCATCCGGCTCCCCACCATGGTCGACCTGGTCAAGGACGACCTGCTCAAGAACCTCGACCCGTACTTCACCGCGTACGGCTGGGACAAGTTCCCCGCCTCGCAGCTCGTGCAGCTGCGCGTCGGTGAGAACACCCGGGGCACCGGCTCGCTGTTCGGGATGGGGCTCGGCTACAGCGTCACCGGCGTGTTCTACAACAAGAAGCTGGCCAGCCAGATCGGCATGACCCAGCCGCCGGCCACCGTGGCCGAGTTCGAGCAGTTGCTGGCCAAGGCGAAGACCGGCGGGGTCCAGCCGATCATGCAGTTCAACAAGAACACCGCCGGCATCAACTTCCCGCACCAGGCGCTGCAGAACCAGTTCGGTGACCCGGCCCAGGTCGCCGACTGGATCTTCCAGAAGCCGGGGGCCACGTTCGACACCCCGGCCGCCCTGAAGGCCACCCAGACCATCCAGAAGTGGGCGCAGGCCGGCTACTTCCCGAAGGACGCCAACGCCATCGACTACGCCGGCATGGTGGGGGAGTTCCAGAAGGGCAACGGCCTGTTCATGTTCAACGGTGACTGGGAGTCGGCGAACCTCGACAAGTCGATGCCCGGCAACGTCGGCTTCTTCCTGTTCCCCACCGAGTCCCCCGGTGGAAAGCACGTGGCGATGTCCGCCCCGAACACCTTCGGCGTCTCCGCCAAGGCGAAGAACCCGGACGCCGCCGCGTACTTCCTGAACTGGGTGCACACCAACGCCAAGGCCCGGGAGATCTCGGTGACTGTCGGCGGCTCGAGCCCCGGCGGCCCGAGCGACCTGCCGGTGCCGGCCGCCGCCCCGAACACCGTGCTCGCCGAGACCCTCAAGGCGTCGCAGCAGCTCGGCGCGGAGAACGGCGCTGTGGACTTCACCGCGAACGCGACCGGCGGCATCTTCGCCGCCGCGATCACCCCGGAGATGCAGAAGCTGATCGCCGGCCAGCAGACGCCCGAGGGGTACGTGAAGGCGGTCCAGGCCGAGTACCAGAAGGAACTGTCCCGATGACGTCTGCCCTCGGCAGCGCACCAACCGGGCGCGACGATCGTCGCGCCCGTCCGACCCCCACGCGGGCCCACCGTTCTCGGTGGGCCCGCGCGGCCGGGACCGGCTGGTTGTACGTCCTGCCCGCCCTGGTGATGTACGCGGTGTTCGTCCTGCGCCCGCTCGTCCTGACGCTGCAGTACTCGCTCTACGACTGGAACGGCATCGGGGTGGCCCGCTGGGTGGGCCTGGACAACTACCTCACCGTCTTCACCGACAGCGACCTGCTGAAGATCATCGGCAACGCGATCGTCCTGATCGTCTTCTTCAGCTTCATCCCGGTCGCGCTCGGGCTGTTGGTGGCGAGCATGGTCCGCCGGATCACCACCGGCCCGTTCGGCACCGTCGTCCGGACCATCCTGTTCCTGCCGCAGGTCATCCCCCTGGTGGCGGCGGGCATCGCGTGGAGCTGGCTGCTTTCCTCGAACGGTCTGGTCAACCAGGTGCTGCGGGCGGTCGGGCTGGGTGGCGTCGCCCGCGCCTGGCTCGGCGACTTCGACACGGCGCTGCCCGCCGTCGGCGTCATCGGGGCCTGGGTCCTGCTCGGCCTCTGCACGATCCTGCTGGTGACCGGCATGAGCAAGATTGATCCGGCGCTGTACGAGGCCGCCCGCCTGGACGGCGCCGGTCCGTTCCGCGAGTTCTTCGCCGTGACCCTGCCCAGCCTGCGCCAGGAGATCGGCGTCTGCCTCACCGTGACCATCATCGCGGCCTTGGCGAGCTTCGACATCGTCTACATCTCCACCAGCGGCGGGCCCGGCCTCCAGACCACGGTGCCGGGTCTGGAGATCTACCGGCTGGCCTTCTCGCAACGGCAGGTGGGCCTCGCCTCGGCGCTCGCTGTCGTGCTGATGCTGCTGGTGCTGGCGTGTGTGCTGCCGATCCAGCGGCTCAGCCGAGGGGAGAAGTCGTGAACCTGACCCGACGCGAACAGCTGACCGGGCGTGTCTTCCTGATCGCCCTGATCGTCGTGACCCTGCTGCCGTTCGTGAGCATGTTGTCGGCGGCGTTGCAGCCGCGTGGCACCGTGCCCAGCGGGCTCGACTGGCCGTCCGACCCGCAGTGGGGGAACTTCGCCGATGCCTTCACCGCCGCGAACATGGGCGCCCTGCTCCGGTCCAGCCTGCTCATCGTGGCCGGTGTCGTGCCGGTGTCGGTGCTCATCGCGACCATGGCCGGCTTCGGCCTCGGTCAGTTGCGGGTGCCCGGTGGCCGGCTCGTCTTCGGCCTCTTCCTGCTGGGTCTGACCCTGCCGTTCGAGGCCGTGGTGACGCCGCTCTACTACCAGATGCAGGATCTCGGCCTGCTCAACACGCGCTGGGCCATCATCCTGCCGCTGATCGGCCTGTACATGCCGTTCGCGGTGTTCTGGATGCGGGCGCACTTCACCAACGTGCCGGTCGAGTTGACCGAGGCGGCCCGGGTGGACGGCAGCAGCACGTGGCAGTTGTTCTGGCGGGTCCAGGTGCCGCTGGCCCGGCCGGCGATCGCCTCGCTGACCATCCTGATGTTCCTCTGGACGTGGAACCAGTTCCTGCTCGCCATCGTCCTGGTCGACGACGCCACCAAACGCACCATGGCCGGGGCGCTGGGCGCGTTCCAGGGCCAGTGGGGCACCGACCTGGTGCTGCTGTGTGCCGGGTCGCTGCTGATCCTGACCCCGACCCTCATCGTCTTCCTGATCTTCCAGCGACAGTTCATCAAGGCCCTGATCCAGGGGTCAGTGAAGGGGTAGGCAGTGGTCACACAGCCACAGATCCACGGCGACGTCGCCGACCGCTACGGGCGCGTCGCGGACGTCTTCCGGGACAACTTCACAGCGCGGGGCGAGGTCGGCGCCGCGGTCACCGTCTACGTGCGGGGCCGCAAGGTCGTCGACCTGTACGGCGGGGTCGCCGACACCCGGACCGGCCGGCAGTGGGACAGGGACACACCCGTCGTCGTCTTCTCCTGCACCAAGGGAATGCTGGCGATCTGCGCGTACCTGCTGGTCCAACAGGGCCGGCTCGACCTCGACGCGCCGGTGACGCGCTACTGGCCGGGGTTCGGACAGCACGGCAAGGCGCACATCCCGGTGCGCTGGCTGCTCACGCACCAGGCCGGTCTGCCCGCGTTGGACCGACCCCTGACCCTCGACGAGGTCCTGGCGTGGGACCCGGTGATCAAGGCGATCGAGGCGCAGGCCCCGTTGTGGGAGCCGGGCACGGCACACGGCTACCACCCGATGACCTACGGCTGGCTGGTCGGAGAGGTGATCCACCGCATCACCGGCCAACTACCCGGCGCGTTCTTCGCCGACACGCTCGCGGGCCCGCTCGGCCTGCGCACCTGGCTCGGGCTTCCGGCCGCCGAGAGTGACACCGTCGCCTGGGGCCTGGCGCCGCCGCCGGACCCGGACCCGTTCGAGGACCCGGTCGCCGAACGCGGCATCACCATGGGGGGCGCTTTCGCCTTCCCCGCCGACGCCGACGGCCTGGTGAGCTTCAACGACGACGCCATCCGGGCCGCCGGTGTTCCGGGCGCGGGCGCGGTGAGCACCGCGGACGGCCTCGCCCGCCTCTACGCCGCCTGCGTCTCCGATCTGCCGGGTCAGGCCGGACCGCTGCTCACGTCCGCGTCGGTGCACGACGCTGTCGTCGTCCGTTCGCGCGGCCAACAGCGACACGGTCCGCCGGACACCGGGCAGCGATGGGGCACCGGCTTCCTGCTGCACTCGCCGCCGGCCCGGCCCCTGCTCGGTGAGCGCAGCTTCGGCCACGACGGCGCGGGCGGGAACCTGGCCTTCGCCGACGCCGAGCACCAGGTGGGATTCGGCTACGTGGTCAACCAGATGCGGGGGATGGGCGACGAGCGGGCGAACCGGCTAACCGCCGCCCTCCGCACCTGCCTCGAAACCTGACCCGGGCCGCCCCACCCCACCCCGGCCCGCCACCGGGGTGGGGTTTCGGCGTGGCCAACCGTCCACTGTGGAACGGAGGGATGTTACGGGGATACTTCGGGCACGTTTCATCGATAGTCTTGACAGGTGTTGTTAGCGATAACACCATGGCCTTCACGCCGCTCTCGCGTTTGGAGCTCGTCTTGGTCGTGTCGATCCGCTCGGGTGTCCTGAACTCCTCCCGCATCACTCCTGTGAACAGCCTGAACGCCCTCGCACGCCGCACCGGGCGCGCGCTGAGCCGGCTGGTGTCCACAGTGCTGCCACGTCGGCTGCGCCCACTGTGCGCGTTCGCATCGGCGGCCACCCTGGTCGCCGCGAGCCTGATGGTCACCCCGGCCGCCGCGCACGACGCCGACGGCTGGTCGCCCCGGTCGTCGTACACCTCGACCGACACCGGCGCCGGCACCTACTCGGTGCCGCTGCTCAACGCCGACGTGCCGGACATCAGCGTCGAACGCGTACCGGCCGCCGAGAACGACGAGGGCCGCGACCTCTACTACATGATCAGCACGACCATGCACCTGAGCCCGGGCGCGCCGATCATGAAGTCGTACGACCTGGTCAACTGGGAGATCGTCAACTACGTCTTCGACCGGGCGAGCATCGGCGACTCCTTCTCGCTGCGCAACGGTCAGAACTCGTACGGCCAGGGCCAGTGGGCGTCGTCGCTGCGCTACCACGACGGCACGTTCTACGCCGTCTTCAACACCAACAACCTCAGCGGGGCGTACCTCTACCGCACCGACGACATCGAGAACGGCCCGTGGCAGCGCACCGCCCTCGGTCGTGGCCTGCACGACCCGTCGCTCTTCTTCGACGTCGACGGCACGCCGTACATCTTCTATGGCTCCGGCGGCACCAGTGCCGTCCGCCTCAACGCCGGCCTGACCGCCATCGCGCAGGACTACCCGAACATCTTCACCGCCAACAACTACGCCGGGCAGCCGTTCATCGGCGGTCTGTTCGAGGGCGCGCAGGTCTACCACATCGACGGCTGGTACTACGCCGTCATCATCACCTGGCCGTCCGGGCAGGGACGCCAGGTCGTCATGTTCCGGTCGAAGGACCTGCTCGGGCGCTACACCTCGGCCGGTGGAGTCAACACCTACGAGGCGCGCGGCGTGCTCAACTCCAACGGCTTCGCCCAGGGCAGCCTGGTGCCGATCAGCCGCGCGGACGGCCGCACCGACTGGCACGGCATGTTCTTCCGGGACACCTTCCCGATCGGTCGGATCCCGGCGCTCATCCCCGCCACCTGGCAGGACGGGTGGCCGACCTTCGGCGCAGGCGGGGTCGTGCCGGTCAACGGCCTGTTCGACAAGCCGATCCGGCTCAGCCCGGCGGAGGAGACGTTCGAGCGGCAGAAGAGCATCGTCGCCTCGGACGACTTCGCCAACGACGCGCCGCACCGGGCGTACCAGGACGAGCAGTGGACGGTCCCGGCGCCGCTCGATCCGGCGGAGATCGCCCCCAACGGGTCGCGGCTCGACCTGGCGTGGGAGTGGAACCACGCCCCGGACAACCGGTACTGGTCGCTCACCGACCGCGCCGGCTGGCTGCGGTTGACGGCCGGCACCGTCGTCACCGGCCAGTACGTCTACACGAAGCTGGCCAACCGGGCCGAGCTGGCGTGGTTCGAGGAGGCGCGCAACACGCTCTCCCAGCGGACGTTCGGGCCACGGCAGTCGGTCCAGACCCGGATGGACATCAGCGGGATGAAGAACGGCGACGTCGCGGGCCTGGCGGCCTACAACCGCGGATTCTCGTACGTGGCGGTGAAGCGCGTCGACGGCGTCAACACCCTCGGTGTGGTGAACCGGTCGCAGCCGTTCGCTGTCGACCTCGACCAGTCGACGCTGGAGAACTTCGTGGCGGGCACGACGGTGCCGCTGGGCGACGCCACCGACGTGCACGTGAAGGCCGACCTCGACTTCGCCTCGCCGGTGGGCCAACTGTGGACGACGTTCTACTGCAGCCTGGACGGGGTCCAGTGGACCCGGCTGGGCAACCGCGTCGGCCCGCAGGCTCTCGACGGCAGCCTCGCGCACTTCATGGGCCACCGGGTGGGTCTGTTCACCTACGCGACCCAGGAGGCTGGTGGCCACGTCGACTTCGACAACTACCTGCTCAGCGACGTGCTGACCGCGCAGGCCCGATCGTTGAACACCACCGCCCTCGACGCGGCCATCGCCCACGCGCGGACGCTCGACGCGCGCCACTACCCGGCCGACGCCTGGGCCACGACGCAGGCCGCGCTCGCCGCGGCGAGCGCGGCACGGGCCGGTCACCTCGGCACCCAGAACGAGATCGACGCGCCGGAGCGGGCGCTGAGCTACCAACTGGCCCGACTCGCGGTGCTGGCCGCGCTGCCCGCCACGGCCACCGCCGAGGTGCGCTGCCTGGGCGGGAAGACGTACGTGGCGGTGCAGGCGCGCAACGACTCGACCGAACCGGTCGAGATCACCGTGCAGACCCCGTACGGGAACCGGTCGTTCGCGGCCGTCGCGCCGGGAGCGAACGTCTACCAGTCGTTCAACACGCGTACGGCGTCCGTGCCGGCCGGCTCGGCGACGGTCCGGGTCAGCGGCACTGTCGCCGGTCAGGACGTGAGCACCGTCCACTCCACGCCGCACCCCGCCAACGCCTGCGGCGGCTGACCCCACCACGAGCCCTCGGCTCATCGACCAGCACCACCGGCGACCGGCCGGACGGCGCGGAACAGCGGACCTGTCCCGCGCCGCCGGCCACGGCCCCGCCGGTGGTGACGGTCGACCCCTGATGTCCGGACCACCCACCGATCCCCCGTACACCGATGACCGCACGTCAGAGATGAAGGAGGATGTCTCGTGGAACAACGACTGCGACGGGCGACCCGAGGACGGGTAGCTGCGCTCGCGACACTGGGCCTGATGCTGGCCACGGGGTTCGTCGCCGGCGCGGCGCCGGTCCAGGCCGCCGACACGAACCTCGTCGTCAACGGCGGGTTCGAGGACGGCCTGGCCAACTGGTTCGTCAACAACGGAAACGCCGCCGACGGCGCCCAGTTGTCCGTCACCTCGGACGCCTTCTCCGGCGCGACCGCCGCGCACGTCACCAACCGGGCGACCACCGGATCCGGCCCGATGCAGGACCTCAGCGGCAAGGTGCAGGCCGGTCAGGCGTACACCCTGACGGCCCGCATCAAGTACGCGAACGAGAGCGGACCGGCCACGAAGCAGTTCTTCGCCACCATGCACTACGGCGGCGGCACCTACACCAACCTGGTCAGCGTGACGGCGACGAAGGGTCAGTGGGCGCAGTTCAGCGGAACGTTCACGATCCCGGCGACGCAGAGCGTGTCGACGGCACGCCTGTTCTTCGAGACCCCGTGGACGAGCACCCCGTCCACGGACCCGGCCCTGCACCTCATGGACTTCACGCTCGACGACGTGTCGGTGGTCGGCGCCGCGCCGCCTGCCCCGGCGTCGAAGACCATCGAGGTCGTCGGCAAGCTGCCCGGGGAGCACAACCCGTTGATCGGGCACAAGTTCGGCGCCGACGGCTTCGGTCTCGTGCACGACGGTCGGGTCTACATGTACATGACCAACGACACCCAGGGGTACGCCCCGAACCCGACCACCGGTGTCTCGCCGGGGATCAACTACGGCGACATCAACCAGATCACGGTGATCTCCTCCGAGGACCTCGTGAACTGGACCGACCACGGTGAGATCCAGGTCGCCGGCCCGAACGGGGTGGCCCCGTTCACCGCCAACTCGTGGGCTCCGGGCATCACCAAGAAGGTGGTGAACGGGGTGGAGAAGTTCTTCCTCTACTACGCCAACGGCGGTGGTTCCAGCAATGTGATCACGGGTGCGTCGCCGCTCGGCCCGTGGACCAGCGAGCGCACCAGCACGCTGATCGACGGCCGTACCCCCGGTGCCGAGGCCGTCGCGTGGAAGTTCGACCCGGCGCCCTTCGTCGACGACGACGGCCAGCCGTACCTCTACTTCGGTGGTGGCCCCGCGTCGACGAGCATGCCGCCGGCCGAGCGCTTCAACAACCCGAAGAACATCCGGTCGATCGAGCTCGGCGACGACATGGTGTCGACCGAGGGGACGGCCGCGGTGGTGGACGCCCCGGTCGCCTTCGAGGCCGGGCACGTCTTCAAGCGCCAGGGCAAGTACTACTTCTCGTACTCCTCGCACTTCGGCGGGAACGACTTCGGTGGCAGCCAGCAGCCCCTTCCCGGTTACCCCGGCGGTGGGCAGATCGGCTACATGATCTCCGACGGCCCGATGTCGTGGCCGAAGGAGGCGTACGCCGGTGTGCTCTTCCCGAACCAGTCGCAGTTCTTCGGTGCCGGCACCGGCGGCAACAACCACCAGTCGGTGTTCGAGTTCGGTGGCAGGTACTACTTCACCTACCACGCCCCGACGCTGAACAAGCGCATCAACGGCAACACCACCCAGGGGTACCGCAGCCCGCACATCCAGGAGTTGACCTTCAACCCGGACGGCACGATCCAGCAGGTCGTCGGCACGTACGCCGGCGTGGACCAGGTCCGGGACTTCGACCCGTACCGCGTCTTCGAGGCCGAGACCTTCGGCTGGAGCAAGGGCGTCGCGACCACGAAGGTCGACGGCGGCTCCGCCCAGTTCGGTGGTGCGGCACCGAATCTGGTGGTCCGCGACGTCGACAACGGGGACTGGACGGCGCTGTCCTCGGTGAACTTCGGGGACAGCGGCGCGCGCAGCCTGACGGCGCGGGTGCGTGCGCTCGCCGCCGGCGGGCAGGTCCAGGTCCGGCTGGACGACGTCAACGGTCCCGTCGTCGGCACTGTCGCCGTGGACACGCCGGTCGGACAGTGGGCCGAGGTGAGCGCCGAGCTCACCGGCGTCAGCGGCGTGCACGACGTCTACTTCACCTACACCGGCCCGGCCGGCGCGGATCTCTTCGAGATCGACACCTGGGCGTTCCAGTCGGCCACCGTCGACCTGCCCGTGACGGTCACCGCGTCGACGCGGTGCGTCGGTGGCACGGCGTACGTGGCGGTGCAGGTGCGCAACGACCATGACGCGCCGGTGGGCGTGAGCATGGAGACGCCGTACGGCACGCGGTCCTTCGCGGCGGTCGCGCCCGGCGCGAACGCCTACCAGTCCTTCACCACCCGGGCCGGGTCGGTGCCGGCGGGTTCGGCGACGGTCCGGGTGACCGGGGCGATCGGCGGACAGGACGTGACGACCGTCCGCACCGTGCAACACCCCGCCGGCACCTGCGGCGGATAACCCCTCATGCAGAGAACGGAGCTCACATGAACACAGACAAACGGCGGCAGTTGCTGGCGGCCTGCTCGGTCGGCGCCGTGCTGACCGGGGCGGCGGTGCTGCCGTCGCCCGCGCTGGCCGAGCCCGGTGACGACGCCAGCGTGCGGGTCACCGTCGACATCGACGAGATCCGGGAACCGGGCGTGCTCGCCCTGTCGATCGCCGGCGACGCCGTCGCGCTCTCCGAGGACGGCTCGACCCTGCTGGTACGCCAGTTCGTCGGCACCCTGCCGACGGTGACGGTCACCGACACCCGGGTCGCCGACGAGGTGCCCGACGGCGCCAGCTGGGCGGTGCTCGGCAGCGCGACCGACTTCGCGGGCGCCGCCGGTCAGGCGCCGATCACCGCCGACCACTTCGGTTGGAAGCCGCGCCTGCTCGACGGCGGCGAGACCGGCCTGGTCACCGAGGGCGAGGAGGTGGTGACCAGCCTGGACGAGCCGACCCAGCCGGGCAACAATGTCGGCCTTGTCGACCAGGAGCTGTTGGTCTCGGCCTTCGACTCCGCTGCCGTCGCCAGCGACTCGTACTCGGTCAACGCCGACCTGTACCTGCGGACCCCCGCCGAGGTCGCGGCCGGCGAGTACAGCTCCACCCTCACACTCTCACTGTTCGAGTAGTGGCCTGGGCGGGGCCCGGACCGGGCCCCGCCCAGCCCCGTGCCGAAGGGCCACCTGAATGACCGTCACCCCGCTGCGCCGGGCGCTCGCTGTCCTCACCGTCGTGTTCCTCGCGGTTGCGGCCACGCCGGTCGCGGCGGCGGCGGAGCCGGACCCCAAGGCCCTGACCTGGACGGTCCAGCCGGCCACCGCGAGTGGCCCGGACCAACGCCGATGGATCACCGCCAGCCTCGACCCGGGGCAGGCAGTGACCGAGCACCTGGCGGTCCGCAACTTCAGCCGCACCGCCGTCACGTTCGCCCTGAAGGCCGCCGACGGGTACCTCACCGACAAGGGCCGCTTCAACATGCTGTCGTCCGACCGGCCCTCGGTCGACGGCGGCACCTGGATCGACGTGCAGGACAAGGTCACCGTCGGCCCGAACGAGACGCGGGTCGTGCCGTTCACCATCACCGTGCCCAGGAGCGCCCCACCGGGCGACCACCCGGCCGGCATCGCCGCGACCGTCAGCAGCGCCGGAGGCACTGTCACCGTCGAGAGTCGGGTCGGGTTCCGGGTCATGCTGCGGGTCAACGGCTCCGCGCGGGCGGCCCTGGCCGTCCGGGGCCTCGACGCGACGTACTCCCCGTCGTGGAATCCCTTCGCCGGTGGCACGGTGCGGGTCCGCTACACCGTCGAGAACGACGGCAACGTCTGGGTCAGCGGCACCAGTCGGGTGGCGATGTCCAACCTGCTCGGCCGCAGCAGCCACGACGCCACCAGCGCCGTCGAGGAGCTGCTGCCCGGCGGCAGCCGGACGGTGCGGACCCGGGCCGACGGCCTGTGGGCCCTGGGCCGCCTCCGCACGACCGTCACCACGTCGCCGACGCTGCTGGGCGACGGCCAGGCCGGGGCCGACCTCCGTCCGGCCTCCGCCACCGTCACCACCTGGGTCGTACCGTGGGCGCAGCTCGCACTGCTCGCTCTGCTCGCCGGCCTGCTCCTGGGGCTGCGGGCGGCGGCCCGGCACCGGCGGCGTCGACTGGCCGGCCTGCTGGCCCGCGCCCGGCAGGAGGGCCGGCAGGAGGCTCAGGAGTCCGTGCTCGTCGGGGGCGCGGCAACCGCTGGCGAGCCCGACCCGGGCGACGCCCACCGGTGACCCGTCGACGCGAACAGATCGCGCCGTCGGGTCGAGGCGTGGCGTCGCCCGACCCGCGACCCTACGGCTTGGCCTGGTCGAGCAGCCAGCGCAGGATGCCGTCGTCCTCGTAGGTCGGCCCGAACGCCGCGTGGTAGTCCGGCACCGAGAACGCGGCGTCCGCGTACTCGGTGTAGCGCACCAGGTCGGCGGCCTGCTCGGGCGTCTTGCCCCGGGCGGCGTACGCCTGCCGCAGCACCGCCGTGGAGTTGCGCGCGCCGGAGACGTTGAGCAGGTGGTCGTGCTCGCCGTGGGTGATCCACACCGGCACCTCGGCCGCCGCGATGGCGCTCGCCTGGGTGGCGTTGACCGGGAAACCACCGGTCACCAACCCGCCGGCGAACAGGTCCGGACGCTTGGCGAACGCCTCCCAGAGCAGCTGCGAGCCGTACGACACGGTGGTCGCGTACACCCGACGGGTGTCCACCGCGAACTGGTCGACGAACTGGTCGAGCAGTTTGACCAGCAGGTCCGCCTCGGCGGCTCCACCGACCCGCTGGTGCTGCGGGGCCAGGACGATGACGTCCTCGGAGGTGCCGGTCCACTGCGGTTGGAGCCACGCGGTCGCCGGGATGTCGGCGGCGAGCTGGACACCGAGGTTGTCGCCGTCCCAGCCCATTCCGTGACCGGGCAGGACGACCATCAGCGGGTACGTGCGGCCCGGCTGGTAGTTCTTCGGCAGGTGGTAGTGGTACGGCAGCACCATCCCACCGCTGAGGAACGAGCCGTAGGTGAACTCGTCGACCAGGTGGTTGACCGGCTTCGCGGTGACCGGTCGGGACTCGCGCGGGGTGGCGCGGGCGAGCACCGGCCCCTTGCCGGCCCCTCGGCCGGGCTGGCCGTGCACGTCCTCGCGTTGCACGACCCGGGTGGGCAGCTCGGGGTTGACCTTCACGGTGCAGAGGAACGTCGGGCACTTGGAGACGATGACCGTCGAGCCGCCGGTGTCCGCGGGGTCGAGTTCGACGATGACGTACCTGCCCGGCGTCGACCGGTGGTCGTCGCGGGTGTCCGGTGCCGAGTTGGTGTAGGTGCGGGTGACGGTCCGCTCGGCGAGCTTCGGCAGGTCCTCGATGGGGTTGAAGCGGAAGTTGTAGATGGTGTCGGTCACCGCGAACGTGTCGGTGTCGAGGGTGCGGGGGTTGACAGTGGCCCCGTACTCGATCGCCACCGCGGAGACCTTCTGGCCGTACGTGTAGACGGTGGTGATCGGGGTGATGCTGCGGATTCCGTCCGGGCCACCGGGGCTACCGGTCGCGCTGCCGTACGCCGTGCCGGAGGCGGTGGCCAGGACGACGGCGGTGGCGAGCGGGATCAGTCCTTTTCGCAGTCTCATGCGGGTCCTTTCTCGGGGGTGGTGCGCTCAGTCGACGAGCCTGCCCGGGACCGGGAGGGGGACGGGTCGGAGCGAGCCGGTCGCTAAACTGATTTAGCAGAGCATCGATGGCCGGTCCGGCGCTGTCAATACCGCGCGTGCGCCAACCTGCGGGCCGGGCTCGGGCGAGCGCCCCGCCCGCTCGCCCGAGCGTCCGGGAGCACTGCAACAAACCTGCAAGCGTCAGCTATTGCCTTCAGGGAAACCGCTTTCCTACGATTGCGTTACATCGATGTTTCGATTAACGGTCGGGCGAGTGGCGTCACCAGGAGCGCCGCGCTCACCCGACACATCAGTGCTTCCACCAGGGCACGAAAGATCTCGATGACATTCTCGCGATTGACTGCCGTCAATTCCTGAACGACGTCAGTCGGCAGGTGTGATCGCGGTGTCCGTCGAGTCGAAACCTGGTACGAGACGAATGCGAAGGTGAGACGACATGAGACGACGAGTCGCGTTGCGACGTCGGGCGGTGCTGGCCACCGCGGCCGTGCTGGTAGCGGTCGGGGTGACAGTGCCGACCCCGCAGGCCTCGGCGGCGGTCGGCAACGCCACCGGCTACGCCACCCAGAACGGCGGGACCACCGGCGGCGCGGGCGGGCAGACGGTGCGGGCCACCACCGGGACGGCGATCCACGCGGCGCTGTGCGGTCGGCCCAGCAGCAGCACCCCGATCACCATTGAGGTCAGCGGGACCATCAACCACGGCAACACCAGCAAGGTGTCGGGGTCGAGCTGCAACACCGCGGCGGGCGTGATCGAGCTCAAGCAGATCAGCAACGTCACCATCATCGGGGTCGGCAGCGCCGTCTTCGACCAGCTCGGCATCCACATCCGGGACTCCAGCAACATCATCATCCAGAACGTGACAGTGCGGAACGTCAAGAAGTCGGGCTCGCCCACCTCGAACGGTGGGGACGCGATCGGCATGGAGAGCACGGTCCGCAACGTCTGGGTCGACCACGTCACCCTGGAAGCCTCGGGTGGGGAGTCCGAAGGGTACGACGGCCTCTTCGACATGAAGGACAACACCCAGTACGTGACGCTGTCCTACAGCATCCTGCGCAACTCTGGTCGCGGCGGCCTCGTCGGGTCCAGTGAGAGCGACCTGTCGAACGGCTACATCACGTACCACCACAACCTCTACGAGAACATCGACTCCCGGACGCCTCTGCTGCGCGGCGGTGTGGCCCACATCTACAACAACCACTACGTGAGCCTGCACGAGTCCGGCATCAACTCGCGGGCCGGCGCCAGGGCCAAGGTGGAGAACAACTACTTCCGCGACTCCAAGGACGTCCTGGGCACCTTCTACACCAACGAGCGCGGCTACTGGCAGGTCGGCGGCAACATCTTCGACAACGTGACCTGGTCCAGCGCGGGCAGCGAGAACTACCCCGCCGGCCCCAACCCGACCTCCACCACCACGGTCAGCATCCCTTACCCGTACAGCCTCGACGGCGCGAGCTGCGTACCGGAGATCGTCCGTCAGACGGTCGGCGCCAACACGGGCCTGAAGGTGTCGAACGGCAGTTGCTCGCCGCAGACCCCGCCGCCCACCACCCCGCCACCCACCACGCCACCGCCCACCACGCCACCGCCGACCACGCCGCCGCCCTCCGGTGGGACCAACCTCAGCCTCGGCGCCGGCGCCGACGGCTCCAGCAAGGCCAGCGGGACCAGCTACGGCAACGTCCGCGACGGCGATGTGAGCACCTACTGGTCGCCGGCCGGGTCGACCGGCACGATCTCGATCAAGTGGGGCTCGGCGACCCGGGTGTCCCGAGTGGTGATCCGCGAACCGTCCGGCACCCAGGGCTCCATCGGGTCCTGGCAGCTGATCAACAACGACAACGGCGCCGTCCTGGCCGCCGGCAGCGGGGCCGGAACGATCACCTTCTCCGCGACCTCGTTGAGCAAGATCAACTTCAAGATCAACAGCTCCGGCGGTACGCCACGAGTCGGTGAGTTCGAGACGTACGCCAGCTAGGGCCGATGCGGTTCTCAGCGGTATACCTCAGGGGCATGTTCATGCCCCTGAGGTATACCGCTGTTCGGCAGTTCCGCACGGCTGGTCAGCCGAGCGCGGCCGTCACGAATCAGTCGACGGCAGGGTGTCCATGAAGGAGCTGACCGAGAAGACCGCTCGCCCCGGCCCGGCCGGACCGTAACCGGGCGGGCTGGAAAGACCGTGCGCCTCCATCGTCGCCCGGTAGACCTCCAGTAGGCGGACGTGGTATTCGAGCGGCGCGCCCTGCGGGTTCGTCCGCCCGAGCGGGGTGGTGGGCTCCGGGCACCAGGTGGTGAACCGGGGCGTGATCCCCCGGGACATGAAGTAGTCGAGCCCCTCAGCGGTGGAGGCGATCGCCTCGTCGACGCTGGTGAAGCCGTGCGGGGCGGCCATCTCGACGCCCGCCACGAAGTTCGGGATCACGTTGCGCGGGCCGAACACCTCGGCGGAGTCGAGGATGCGCCGGTGCCACTCCTCCCGACCGACGTAGCGCTCCTTACCCGGGCAGTACAACTCGAACAACCGCTTGTCCCACACCTCGTAGTTGGGGTGGTAGATGCGGATCCCGTAGTCGTGGAACCGCTGCACATCGGCTCGGGGCAGCGCCTGGGCCACCACCTTGCCGATCCAGCGGCCCGGGAAACGCTCCTCGATCGCCTGCGCGTACCGGCCGTAGAAGTCGGCCTCGGCCAGCCCGTTGACCTGCGAGGTGATGCTGCCGCCGGTCAGCGTGTACGCCTGCGACGCGCGGTCGGTGTCGTGCCGGTTGATGATCTCCAGGGCCTCAAGGACCTCGTCCACGGGCTTGACCCCGGTGTAGGGGCGGCCGGCCTGCTTGTGCTGCCGCCAGTTGTGGTTGATGTCGCAGTACTGGCACTCCTCCTTGGCGCCGAAGTACTGGCAGACCCGGAACGCGGTGAGGTAGATGAGATAGCCCCACTGGATCGTCGGGGCGACCTCCATCACCGACTTGCCGTTGGCGAGGGTGTGGCGGTAGTACGCCGGCATCGGGGGCAGCCCGACATCGGCGATCGGCCGCCCGTCCAGGAACAGGCGCAGTCGACCGTCGCCGTCGGTGGCGACCCGGTACGGCGAACTGGGGTTGGTGCGGACCGAGACGACGGTCCGGCGTAGCTCGTACGGACCCCCGGTGAGCACGATCTCCTCCGGCGGTCGGCGCAGCGCGGCGGTCCCCAGCTCCGGCAGCGTCCGGTGGTCGAAGGAGAAGATGAAGTACGACTTCGGCTTGACGTCGCCGTGTTCGTTGTCGGTCAGTGCCGCGTCGTCGAAGGCGAGCCCGCCCCGCAGCAGGTCCTCCTTGAGGACCGCCTCCCGCGGCACGTGTGGGAAACGGCTCATCAACTCTTCGACGAGGTCGGTGCGCGACGTCATGCGGTTCCTCCCGAACGTGGTACCCCGAACCGGGTGGCCTGCGCCACCCGGTACCGGCTGCTCAGCTCTGCTTGGTCTCCCAGAAGATCTTCGAGATCTCCTCGATCTTCCCGAGGAGCTGCTCGGCGACCGCCGGGTCCGCGGCGCCCTTCGCGCCGCCGGCACCCGCCAGCTTCGTCGCCTCGTTGAACAGGCCGTGCAGCTGGGGGTACTTCTCGAAGTGCGGCGCCTTGAAGTAGTCGGTCCAGAGGACCCAGAGGTGGTGCTTGACCAGCTCGGCTCGCTGCTCCTTGATGAGCAGGGAGCGGGTGCGAAACTCCGGGTCGTCGCTGGCCTGGTACTTCTCGGAGATCGCCTTGATCGACTCGGCCTCGATGCGGGCCTGGGCCGGGTCGTAGACGCCGCACGGCAGGTCGCAGTGGGCGCTCGCGACGGTACGCGGGCGGAGCGGGCGGGGCAGGTGCATCAGATTCCCTCCGACGGTGGCGCTCGGCTGACGGACGTCCGGACGCGACGGCCCGGACGTGATCATCTAGGGACGCTAGAACCTCAACCCCACTTCATGTCAAGTGTCATGCTGGTCCGGGGCGCTGCCTCCGGACGAGTGTCAGCAGGGCGGCGTGTGTCCGCTCGTCAGCGGCCACCACGAGACCGTTCCCACCGGTGTGCAGCGGTTCGCCGTCGAGCCCGGTGACCACGCAACCGGCCGCCTGGCAGAGCGCGATTCCGGCCGCGAAGTGCACGCTGCGGCTCAGGTCGTGGCGGTCCGTCAGGTAGGCGGCGCGGCGACCGGCGGCGACCCACGCAACGGCCAGGCTGGTGGAGACCACCCGGGGGTGGAACTGCTCGATGAAGTCCTCGTCGGCGAGCATCCGGGCGGCCAGGAAGACGTCCCGGCTGGGGAACGGCGGGTCGAGGTTGACGTCGACCAGCCTCGACTCGGCCGACGGCACGAGCCGCTCGTCGGTGCCCGCGAGGCGGACGTACGCGGCACCGCCGTCGGTCCAGAACACCTCACCGCTGAACGGGTCCGCCGACGCGGCCACGGCGCAGCCCGTCCCGGTGAGCAGCGCGACGTTGACCGACACGAGCGTGGTGCGGGCGGCGTAGTTCACCGTGCCGCAGAGCGGATCGACAAGCCAGGTGCGGCCGTTGTCGCCGGTGCCCGTGCGCCCGCTCTCCTCGCCCACCACGAGGTCGTCGGGGCGCGCCCCGCGCAGGACGCCGAGGATGGCCTCCTCCGCCTTGATGTCGACGGTGGTGGCGAAGTCGTTTCCGATCTTCATGAAGCGGGTCAGCGGCGACCCGAATCGCGCGCGGACGACTGCCGCGCCGGCCTCCGCCGCCGCGATGGCCACGGCCTGGTCGGTGATCGACACGTGTCACTCCGGCAGTTCGGTGATCGCGAACCGACTGACCACCGCGATCATGATCATCGGGGCGTCGCCGTCGCACTGGTTGACCGAGACCGCGACCCACCGGCCCTCGGCCGCCGTCGGCCCCCACACGGTGAGGTCGCCGTAGCAGTCCATGTCGCTCAGGGACTGGAACAGCGCCGGCATCGGTGCGCCGGCCTGCTTGCGGAACAGCGGTACGTGCATGGACACCCTGCGGTGCGGGCCCCAACGGCGGTCAAGTTCACCGACGACAAGGGTCAGGTTCGCCGTGGCGACCTCCTCGGCCTCGTTCCACTCGACGCCGTACACACCGACGAGGTCGTCGCTCTCCCAGAGCGGAATGATCTGGAAGCCCGCCCCCCGGGTGCCGGTCCACTCACCGGTGGCCGGGTCGCCCTCGCTGACCGGCGCGCCGTCCGGGGGCAGCTCGGCGGCGAGCAACGACTCGACGTGGGAGACCGCCCGAGCGGTGTCGAACGCCTCACCCGCTCGGGCCGTCACCGGGCTGCTCGTGTCGCCGCTGACGGTCCGCGCCACATCGTCCGCACTGTGTCTCCCTCGGTCGCCGGCCCCGATCATCGCTCACCTCTGGCCGCTCGGCCACTGTGGTCGCCCCGATCCAGGCGGTTACCGGGACGATCAGGAAACCGCTGCCCGCACCAGCTCGGTGATCTTCTTCTCCACGGCGGGGCTCCACTTCTGCAGCGCGTACGACGCCGGCCACATGTCGCCGTCGTCGAGGTTGGCGGTGTCCTGGAAGCCCAGCGTCGAGTACCGGTAGTTGAACTTCCCGGAGTCCTGGAAGAAGACCACGATCTTGCCGTCCGCGTTCGCGTAGGCGGGCATCCCGTACCAGGTCTTGGGCGTCAGGTCCGGGGCGGCGGCGGTCACCGTCACGTGCACGCGCTCGGCGAGCGCCCGATCCTCCGGCTCCATCTGCGCGATCCGGTCGAGGACCGCCTGGAGCCCGTCGGCCTTCTTGGCACCCTTCTTGCCCTCGGCGCGCAGCTCGGCGGCGCGCTCCTTCATCGCGGCGCGCTCCTCGGCGGTGAAGCCGTCGGACTCGGTGGTGGTCTTCGTGGACATGGGCGGTCTCCCTCTCGTCGTCCGGCTCGGCGTGCCGCCGGCCGTTCTGGGAAAAGGCTAGGCCGGACGTCGGCCCCGGGGCTTCTCGATTCCTGATCGGTACGAAGCGCCGCCGACTGCCCGAATCGTCACGTTTGCTGGTCTAACGGATTGCTGGCTAGGTTGACGGACTCGTCGGGACAGTTCCATGGGGGGACCAGGCATGAGCACCACCGCCGACCGGTTGGCGACGGCGTACTCCGACGCCATCGAGACACTCTGCCGGGTGACACCGAAGGGCTGGTACGCCGAACGCGGCACCGCTCGTGCGGGAGTCACCCGCACCGGCATCGCGTCGCTCAACGGGGTTTTCGACCTGACCACGGACCCGGACCTCGGCTCGCTCGACGAGTTGGCAACCGAGGTCCGCGCGCAGGTCCGGCACTGGTCGATCATCGTCCGGGGTGAGCCCAGCGCCGGGATCGCCGAGCTCGCGGCCCGGCATGGGCTCACCGAACGCGGCGCCCTCCCGCTGTTGGCCTGCGCCACCGACGACATCGTGTTCCGGACCGGCTCGACCCAGCAGACCCTGGTACGCCCTGTCGGCGCCGCCGAGAGCGACACGTACACCGCTGCTTTCGCCGAGAGCTTCGAGGTGCCCGTCGGTGTCTTCGGCTCGCTGATGGGCGGCGCGGTGCTCGACACCGACGGCGTGACCGGCTATCTGGCCGAGGAGTCCGGCCGTCCCGTCGGCACCGCCCTCGGCATGCGGGCCGCCGGCGTGGTCGGTGTGTTCAACATCGGCGTCGTACCGTCCGCCCGGGGTCGTGGCCTCGGCCGGGCGCTCACCGAAGCGGTGCTGCGCGACGGCATCGCGGCCGGCGCGGACATCGCCTACCTGCACAGCAGCCCGATGGGCCGGCCGCTCTACGAGTCGATGGGCTTCGCGCTCGTGCAGAACTGGACCATGTTGACGGCGCGACCGAGCGAAGCGTGACGGGGGAGAAGGCCATGAGCTTCAGTGAGAACGTGCGTTCGGCCTTCCGGCGGGGCGAGACCGACGCCGTGGTGCGGATGAGCGAGGCCGAGATCGAGCGGGCGCGGGCGGCCGGCGACCCGGCGGGTGAGGTGGAGGCCCGCTACAGCCTCGCCCGGGTCGCCATCCGCGGCGGCGACCTGGCGGGCGGGGAGGCCCGGGCGCGGGAGGCCCTGGCGGTGGCGCTGCGCTCCGGCGACCGCGCCCTCGAGGAACGGCCGAGGCACGTGCTGGCCGGCGTCGCGCGGATGTCCGGCGACCTGGTTCGGGCGCGGGAGCTGTACCGGGAGAGCATCGCGCTCAACGAGACGCTCGGCCAACCCAAGACCGTCAACTCCGAGTATCACAACCTGGCGTTCTGCGAGCTGGGGCTGGGCAACCTCGACGTGGCGCGGACGCTGTTCGCCGAGAACCGCGAGCGGGTGTTCGACAACGGCTGGGCCGACTTCGTGCCGTACGTCTGCGTCGCGGGCGCCGCGCTCGCGACCGCCGAGGGAGATCACCTGCGGGCGGCGCGGATGATCGGCGTCGCGGATGCCGCGTTCGCGGCGCTCGGCCAGGTGCCGGACCCGGACGACGCGGCGGACCTCGCCCGGATGCGCGCCGCCGCGGTCGAAGCGCTCGGCCCGGCCGCCTTCGACGAGGAGTACGCCGTCGGCCAGCTCCTCGAACCGAGGGCGGCCTTCGCCGCGTAGCCGCGCTAGGCGGCCCCGGGTGAGGTCGAGGCTCGGGCGGCGGTGACGATCCGTCCCCGCTCCGACTCCGGGAAGCGGTCGAGCATCGCGCGGACCTCGTCGGCGCTCACGTTGGCGCCGAACAACTCGCTGCCCGGTTCGAGTCGTACCCCCTCGGCCAGCGGGCCGGCGACGACCGGATCGAAGCCGAGCGCGTCCACCAGTGTCGACACCTCGGCGACGTCGGCGCTGTCGTCGCCGGCGATCGCGATGGCCTTGCGCCCGGCCACCCCGGCCGGTCGGGCCTCGTCCTCCAGGTCGTGATAACCCATATGGTTGAACGCCTTCACCACCCGGGAGCCGGACAGGAACGCCTGGACGATCTCGCTCGACGAGGTACGCGGGTCGGTGAGGTCGTCGCGGATGCCGTCGATCTCCCACCAGTAGTTCATGGCGTCGACGACGAGCTTGCCACGCAACGCCTCGGCGGGGATGCTGCGGTGCTTGCCCAGGGGTAGGGCGAGGACGACGATGTCGGCGTCGGTCGCCGCGTCCAGCGCGGTGGTGGCCTCGGCCCCCGGGGCGAGCACCTCGACGGTGAGGGCGATCTTCGCCGGGTCGCCGGAGCCGGCTACCCGTACCCGGTAGCCGGCGGCGACGGCGAGCCGGGCGAGCACGGTGCCCACCTTGCCGGCACCGAGGATGCCGAGGGTGGCAGGCCGGCTTCGGTCGTTGTCGGTCATGTCGTCCTCTCGCGGGGAAGTGGCGGTCAGGCCAGCAGTTCGCGGACCATGGGGATCACCTTCGAGCCGTACAGTTCCACGGCGCGCATGCGGGCGCTCGCCGGCTGTGCTCCGGCCGAGTAGATGAGGTCGAACCGGCCGACGCCGAGGCTGCGGATCGCCCGGGCCATGCGGCGGGCCACCGTCTCCGGTGAACCGATGTAGAGGGAGCCGTTCTCCACCTCGGAGTCGAACTCCTGGCGGCGGATCGGCGGCCAACCCCGCAGTTTGCCGATCCGGTCCCGCATGATCCGGTAGTGCGGCCAGTAGATCTCCTTGGCCTCCTCGTCGGTGTCGGCGATGAAGCCGGGCGAGTGCATCCCGACCGGGTGCGCGGTGGTGCCGAGTTGCGCGGCGGCCCGGCGGTAGAGGTCGATGTAGGGCGCGAAGCGGTCGGGAGCGCCGCCGATGATGGCGAGCATGAGCGGAAGCCCGTACTGGGCGGTGCGGACGACCGACTGCGGCGAGCCGCCCACGCCGACCCAGGTGTCCAGGCGACCCGACTCGGTCTTCGGGAAGACGTCGGCGTTCTCCAGCGGGGCACGCAGGGTCCCGCTCCAGGTGACCGGTTTCTCGTCCAGCAACTTCACGAACAGGTCGATCTTCTCCTCGAACAGCGTGTCGTAGTCGCGCAGGTCGTAACCGAACAACGGGAACGACTCGGTGAACGAGCCGCGGCCGAGGATGACCTCGGCCCGGCCGTTCGACAGCGCGTCCACGGTGGCGAAGCGCTGGAACACCCGCACCGGGTCGTCCGAACTGAGCACTGTCACGCCGGAGGCCAACCGGATCCGCGAGGTGCGGGTGGCGATGCCGGCCAGCACCGTCTCCGGTGTGGAGACGGAGTACTCCGGACGGTGGTGCTCGCCCAGGGCGATGACGTCGACCCCGAGCTGGTCGGCGAGCACCGCCTCGTCGACGACCTGCCGGATCGCCGCCGCGTGGGAGACGAGATTGCCGGCGTCGTCCTGCGGTACGTCACCGAACGTGTCAAGGCCGAACAAGAGATCAGACATGGTTGGGCTCCTTCGCCAGCAGCTCCCGGACCCGTGGCGCGACCGCACTGCCCAGCAGGTGGATCGTGCGCGCACGGGCCTCGCGGGGCAGGTGCATGATGTCGTACTTCAGGTCGAAGCGGCTCAGCCGCAGGTCGCGAGCGACAGTGGCGATCTTCTGCGCCACCGTCTCGGGTGAGCCGACGAACAGCGCCCCGTGGTCGATTTCGGCCTCGTAGCGCGCGCGGTCCGGTTTGTAGAAGCCGCGTTCGGCGGCCAGGGCCGTCGCGACCGGCTGCCAGTACCGCCACCACGTCTCCACCGCCTCCTCGTCGGTGTCCGCGACCAGGCCGAGGGAGTGCTGCCCGATTGGCGGCAGGGTATGCCCGAACTGTTCGAGCGCCCTGGTGTAGAGGTCGACGTGGCCGGCGAAGCGCTGCGGACGCCCGCCGATGATCGCGAGCATGAGCGGAAGTCCGTGCCGGGCGGCGCGGATGACCGAGTTCGGGCTTCCCCCGACCCCGATCCAGGTCGGGATGCCGCCGGCGGGCATCCGTGGGTGCAGCCGCTGCGCGGTGAGCGGGCTTCGTACCGTGCCGGACCAGGTGACCGGTTCGTCCTGTCGCAGCCGCAGGAAGAGGTCCAGCTTCTCCTCGAACAACCGCTCGTAGTCGGCGAGGTCGTAACCGAACAACGGGAACGACTCGGTTGCCGAGGCGCGGCCGAGGATCACCTGGGCGCGGCCGTTGGAGACGGCGTCGAGGGTGGAGAACTCGTGGTAGAGCCGCACCGGGTCGTTGGTGCTGAGCACGGTGACCGAGGTGCCGAGACGAATTCGCTCGGTCGCCGTCGCGGCCGCCGCCAGCAGCACGGGTGCCGCCGAGTCGTTGTGGCCCTCGCGGTAGTGCTCACCGACGCTGAACACGTCGAGTCCGGCCGACTCGGCGAGCCGTGCCTCGTCGACGAGTAGCCGTACGGTCTCGGCGTCGCTCAGGGTCCGGTCGCCGTCGGTGGCGACCTCCCCGAACGAGTTCAGCCCCAGCTCGAAGTCTGCAGCTGCCATCGTCTCCTCCTCGGTGCTCAGCCGGCGAGCTGCGGAAGCAGACCTACCGGTTGACGTGTCAATGATGCTAACTTGGCAATTGACACGTCAATTCCCAGGAGAGTGAGATGACGGACGCCACACCGGCTCGGCGGGGGCGCCAGCTCCCCACCGCCGACGAGCTGCGGATCTGGCGGGACTTCATCGAGACGACGGCAGCGCTCGGCTCCCGGCTCGAGTCCCGGTTGCAGAGCGACTCCTCGCTCTCGACGGGCGACTACGCCGTGCTCCTCGCCCTCAGCGAGGCGCAGGGTCAGGCGATGCGGTCGTCCGAACTCGCCGCGCACATCGGGTGGGAGCGGAGCCGCCTCTCGCACCACCTCGGGCGGATGGAACGGCGCGGCCTGATCCGCCGCCAGGAGTGCGCGACGGTGCCCCGTGGCGCCGAGGTGCTGCTCACGACAGCCGGCGCCGAGGCGTTCAAGGGCGCCACCGTTCCGCACCTGCGCGCCATCCGTGAACTCTTCGTCGACGCCCTCACCCCGGACCAGATCGTCGCGGCGGGCGAGATCGCCACGGCGCTGCGAGCGCGCCTCGACGCCCTGCGCGCGGAGTGACACGTCAGGGTGGCTCCCCGGCACTATCGCATTCATAACTGTAAGTGCGCGGGCGATTGCCGACAGCTACGTCCGGGTGGTCCAATCCTCCAGAAAGCCGCCACCCCGCCCGCCCGCGGGGACGGCGTCGGCCGCGCCGCCCGGGAGGTACGTCCATGAGCGAGACCGCCACCGCAGAGGCCCACCGGGTCAGGCCAGAGCAGTCCCGCCCGGGACGTACCGAATCGGTGCTGCCGGAACTGCGGGAGATGTGGTGGGAGACGGGGGTGCGGGCGCGCGCCGAGGCCGGCGTCTTCGCCGTCTTCGCGGAGTTGCCCAGGTTGGTGTGGACCGCACTCGGCATCAGTTGGCGCGCGGACCGGCTCCGTACCGGCGTGGTGGCTGTGGCCACCGTCGGCGCGGGGGTGATGGCGGCCTTCGGGCTGCTGGCCACGCAGCGGGTGCTGGTGGAGTTGTTCGCCGGCGGGCCGACACCGGACAAGGTGCGGGCGGCACTGCCCGCGCTGGTCGTGCTGGCCGTGACGGTCGCGCTCCGCGCCGGGATGGGCATCGCCACCGGGTACGCGCAGAACGGGCTGACGCCCCGGGTGAGCCGGGAGGTGGAGCGGGGCCTGTTCGAGGTGTCCACAGCGGTCCGGTTGGAGGCGTTCGACGCGGACGCGTTCGCCGACGACATGGAACGCGCCTCGCGGGGCACCGAGTCGACGATCGGGCTGGTGCAGGCGTCGATGAACCTGCTCGCCGGGCTGGCCGGCCTGCTCGCCGTGGCGGCTGCCGTCATCATCATCCATCCGCTGCTGCTGCTGGCGCTGCTGGTCGCCACGGTGCCCACGGCATGGGCGTCGTTGCGGGCCGGGCATCTGCGCTACCAGACGTACACCGCCGGATCGGTGCGCCGACGTCGACTGTGGCTGCTGCACAAGTTGATGGCCGAACGTGCCTCGGCACCGGAGTTGCGCTCGTACGGTCTGCGCCGGTTCCTGCTCGACCAGTACGACCGGGTGATGCGGGTGGAGACCGACATCCAGCTCGCCCTGGCCCGGCGCGTCACCACGACCACCACTGTCGGAGCGATCATCGGTGGCCTCGCCACCGGCACCGTCTACGCCCTGCTCGGGTTGCTGCTCCTGGACGGGCAGATCCCGCTCGCCGCGGCGGCGACCTGCGTGATCGCGGTGCAGTCCGCGCAACGGTCCCTGGCCATCGCGACCTTCCAGGTCGACCACGTCTACACGGAGGGGCAGCACTTCGGCGACTACACCGGCTTCATGACCCGCGCTGACGCCTACCTGCCGGGCAACGCCGACGACGAAGCCGGGGCCGCCCCGGACCGGTTGCGGGAGTTGACGGTCAACGGGGTGAGCCTGCGCTATCCCGACCGGGACACCCCGGCCGTCGACGGCGTCACGTTGACGATCACCGCCGGGCAGACGGTCGCGTTCGTCGGGGAGAACGGCTCGGGCAAGACCACCCTCGCCGCGATGATCGCCGGCCTGCGCGTGCCCACCGCTGGCGGTATCGAGTGGAACGGCCGCCCGTTGTCGGAGCTCGACGTCGACGGGCTGCGGGCCCGGATCGCGGTCGTGACGCAGGAATACCACAAGTGGCCGTTCACCGCGGCCACGAACATCGCCATCGGCGACGTCGACAGCGAGGCCCGGCAGGATCGCATCGAGGCCGCCGCCGGCCGCGCGGTCGCCCACGACATGATCAACGAACTTCCGCACGGGTACGAGACACTGCTCGACCGGACCTTCGCGCGCGGTCAGGACCTCTCCGGTGGGCAGTGGCAACGCATCACCGCGGCCCGCGGCTTCCTGCGCGACGCCGAACTGCTGATCATGGATGAGCCGTCCTCCGCGCTCGATCCGCGCGCCGAGGATGCCCTGTTCCAGGCCATTCGGGACCGCAGAGGTCGCGCCACCACGATCCTCATCACGCACCGGCTCGCCAACGTCCGGCACGCCGACCGGATCTTCGTCCTGCACCACGGCCGACTGGTCGAGGCCGGCTCACACGCCGACCTCGTCGCCACCGGCGGCCGGTACGCCGAACTGTTCGCACTCCAGGCCGCCGGCTACGACGCGAAGCTGAGGGACGGCCACCGGCCCGCACCGAGCTCCCACTGAGGACGCCACCGCCAGCCCCGGGTCAGACCTTCTCCCGTTCCCCGCCGAGCGGCTAGGCTTCCGCGCATGTCAGGGTGGCGCGGCCGTTCGGCGAACACGGCCCTGGTGCTCGTCGTCGGCCTGATCGCCCTCGTGGGCCTGGTGGTGCAGTCGCGCGGCCTCGACACCACCGCCGAATGGGCGGCCCTGCCGGTGGTGCTGCTCTCGTCCGGCGCGCTGTACGTCCGCCGGCGTCACCCGGTGCCGGTGGGCGTCGTGGCGCTGGCCGCCGTCGGCGCGTACGGGGTGCTGCTGCACCGGCCCGGCCCGATCATGCTGGTGTTCGTCGTGGCGCTCTACACAGTCGTCGACGAGGGGTATCTCGCGGTCGCCATCGGGCTGGGTCTCGCCTCGGTGATCGCCTTCGCCGTGGCGGACAGCTACAACCGGTCCCCGACCAGCATGAACGGGGCGACACTGCTGCACGCGGGCTGGCTCGTCGCGGTCATCGTCGGGGTGACCCGCAACCGTCGCGCCTACCTCGCCGAGGCGCAGGCCCGAGCGGCCGCCGCCGAGCAGCGGATGGAGGAGGAGGCCCGGCGGCGGGCCACCGAGGAGCGGCTGCGCATAGCCCGGGAACTGCACGACGTGCTCGGCCACCACCTGTCACTGATCAACGTGCAGGCCAGCGCCGCGTTGCACCGGCCCGATCCGGTCCGGTCCGAGCAGGCCCTCACCGCGATCAAACAGACCAGCAAGGAGACGTTGAGCGAGTTGCGCGCGACGCTCGGCGTACTGCGGCAGGAGGGTGCGGGGTCGCTCGCGCCCGGACCCGGTCTGTCCCGCCTCGACGATCTCGTCAGGACGGCCGGTCGGCCGGAGTTGGAGATCCGCACCGAGTTGGCGGAGACCCGGTCGCTGCCGCCGGAGGTCGACCTGGCGGTGTATCGGATCGTCCAGGAGGCGCTCACCAACGTGGCACGGCACGCGGGTGCCACCACGGCCGTGGTCCGGGTCCGACCCGACCACGACGACGTGCTCGTGGAGGTCGAGGACGACGGCACCAGCCAACCGGGTACGCCGGGCAGCGGGATCGTCGGCATGCGTGAGCGGGCGCGGGCACTGGGCGGTTCGTTGAGCGCGGGCTCGCAGCCGGACGGCGGCTTCCGGGTCTGTGCCCGGCTGCCGGTGCGGTCCGGCCCGGCGGGGGAGCGGGAATGATCCGGCTGCTGCTCGTCGACGACCAGACCCTGGTCCGCGCCGGTTTCCGATCCATCCTGGACGGCGAGGACGGCATCGAGGTGGTCGGCGAGGCTGCCGACGGCGCGCAGGCGGTGCGGCTCGCCCGGCAACTGCGGCCGGATGTCGTGCTCATGGACATCCGGATGCCCGGGCTGGACGGCCTGGCCGCGACCGGGGAGATCGTCGGGAACTCCGACGCCCGGGTCATCATCCTGACCACGTTCGACCTGGACGAATACGTCTACGGGGCGCTGCGCGCCGGCGCCAGCGGCTTTCTGGTAAAGGACACCGAACCGGCCGAGTTGATCCACGGCGTGCGGGTGGTGGCCCGGGGCGACGCGCTGATCGCGCCGTCGATCACCCGTCGGTTGATCGCCGAGTTCGCGGCCCGGGCCGGGCATCCCGACCCGGGGCCGCGACTGAGCGTGCTCACCGAACGGGAGCGGGAGGTGCTGGCGCTGGTAGCGGCCGGCCTGTCCAACGACGAGATCGCCGCGCGACTGGTGCTGAGCCCGGCCACCGCCAAGACACATGTCAGCCGGATCATGACCAAGGCGGCTGCCCGGGACCGGGCCCAGTTGGTGATCCTCGCCTACGAGTCCGGCCTGACCGTGCCCGGTTGGCTCACCCGCTAGCGACCACCGCCTCCGGGCTGGCCGGCAGAGCCACCGGCCGGCGTCCTGATCGGTCAGGCGGTCAGCCGGTCGGTGCGGCGGGCGCGGGCCAGCGCCAGCCCGCCGAGGGCCGCGCTGATCACCCCGACCACCACTGCCACGTAGGCCCCACCCAGCCCGTTGCCGGTGCCGACACCGCCGTCGGAGGTGACCACCACCAGCGCGCCGAGCGCCAAGCCGATCAGGCCCGCCGCCAGGGCCAGGAAGGCTCCGAGGCTGCCCGAGCCGGTGCCGATGCGACTGGCGGGGCGGGCCAGAGCCAGCCCCCCGACGACGGCGCCGGCCAGGCCCAGCAGGACGGCGGCGCTGGCACCGAGACGCCCGGAGCTCATGGAGAGCGCAGCGGCTGCGGTCGACTGGGCCGAGGCGTGCGCGGCTGCCGGCGCGCTGAGCGTGATCCCCCCGATTGGGACGGCTACGGCGGTGGCGAGCAGGTGGCGGACGGACATCGTGGTTCCCCTCGGTCGGCTGACGACTACATGCGGCAGCGTAGGAACGGGACCGCCCGCGAGTCGTCATGCCGGAGTTGCCAACGGGCCTACCACCCGGGATGTACGCGCTCGCAACGGCGTACCGCCGCGGTTGTCTCCCCGGGCTTGCCCGGCCCCACGACCCCGGCGCGAGCTGAGCGGGAATGGCCCTTGACCTGGGGTTTTGTCGGATCCGAGCAGTGGCGTTCACGGTCTGCGAGTGGTACGACTGATGCATCGGACCAGGTGGTGCGGGTTCAGGAGGTGACATCCATGCTTCTCACAAGCACCCCGCCTCGACACCGGCCCTGCCATCTGGCGGCCGTGGAGATTCCGCCCCAGCGGGGGATCGCGGCGCCGTCGTCGACGCCGAGGGCACCATGACAAGTCCGGAGAACACCGAGGAAAAGGCGGCTGCCTACGCCCGCGGTCTCGACGCGGGTCGGATCGAGCAACGTCTACAGGGGCACGATGAGCACCTGCGAAAGATCAATGGTTCGATCGACTCGATGACGCAGGCTCTCCAATTTCTCACCGAGGAGCTCCGCGCCAACGTCGCCCTGTTCAGCGCCAACATGACCGCAGACCGCCGGGACACCAGCGAGCGGGAGAGGATCGCCGCCGTGCGGGTGGAGGAGGCGGGCATCGTCGAATCCCAGAGGACGGTCCGGTGGACGGCGTGGCAGCGCTGGTCTGCCGTCGCCGGCGCGATCATCCTGGTGGTGAACTTCGGCCTGGGTCTCTACCTCGCGTTCGGCCGTTGACCGGGTGGCAGCGCTGGTAGCCCGGTGGACCCGGGGTGTTGAGGTCAACAACCGCGTCACTGCATTGAGGAGTCGCCACCCGGTCTGGGCTCCAGCACCACCACAGTGGTTTCCGACGATCGCCGCGCCGCATGGGCCTCGAAGTTCTTGTCGGCCCCGCGCCAGCGTGGCCACAGTCGCGTCCGCTCGTCGGCGGTGGCGGCCCGGCCGCGGACCAGCCGCCGCCCGTCAGCCAGGTCCACTGACGCGTCCGGGTGGGCCTGCAGGTTGAGCCACCAGGCGGGGGCGCCCTCGCCCCACCCGTTCATCGCCACCCCGACCAGGTTGGGGCCGTCCTCGAAGTACGCGAGGATGACGCTACGTTGCTGGCCGGTGCGGCGACCGGTGGTGGTCAGTCGCAGCGTGCCCCAGCGGTGCTCGCGCGGCCGCCACAGCCCGACCCGGCTGCCGGTGACCCGGTACAGACCCCGGTGCACCGACCAGGCCAGCCGGATGAACCACCGCGGCGGCAGCCACGGTGCCTTCGTCTCCTGAGCATCGGACATGACGACCTCCTCCACCGACCACTGCTGATGGCCCGGCAGGCTGCCGTATCCGGTAACCCCACTGTGGACCGAGAGCCCAAGGTCTCCCGGCGTGAGCACAGCTTGCGTCCTGTTGTCCATGATCCGACCGAGGAACGGACCGATCGGTGGAAGCCCCGTCTCGGCGGCAGCCGGGTGAGCTACCGCTGCCAGGCGTCGATGGCGCGTACGCCGTCGCGCACGACCCGGTCCAGGATGGCCGGGTTGCCGCTGGTGCCCTCCCACCCCTGGTCGTTGAAGACCGTCACCGCGCTGTCGACGCGGGCCACGGCGATCTGGCTGGACGCGGTGCCGCCGGTGCGTTCGCCGTTCAGGCTCGTCTCCGGCCAGGTCCGGGTCAGCAGCAGCCCCTCGCCACCGACCCCGGTCAGCACCTCGCTCTTGACGGTGACCCGGTTTCCGGCCTGCTCGTAGGAGGGACACGCCTGCACGGCGGTGCGAAGCCGGTCCAGGTAGGCCGAGGCTCCGGCGCCGTCGAAGGTGAAGATGGTCTGGTGGATCATCCCCTGCGGCACGTTGCTGGCGGGCTCGCCGGCCGTCTGGTAGGTGACGGTCATCGCGGCGCTCGCGGTGACCTGCCGGCCGCCGGTGCCGAACTCGTTGCCGCACAGCGTCGGCAGGGCCTCCTCGACGGGTGTCGTCCGTCGTGGAGACTTCCGCAGCTCGGCGGGCAACTCGACGAAGGCCGAGGTCGGGATGGTCACCCGGGTGCTCGCGCTCGGAGATGGTGACTCCGTCGGGGGCGTTGACGTTGCCGCGCTCGTCGGTGCGGTGGTCGCCGGTGCGGAGCCGGGCGGATCATCGGTGGTGGTGCAGGCGGCGGCCAGCGCGATGGTGCCGAGCAGTGGGAGCAGCGCGAGCGAGCGTCGGGTACGCGCCGGTGGCAGTGGTACGGATCGGCTCATCATCACCCCTTGTCTGTGCCGGGAAGGTGCCCAGCACCGCGCCGACCGAAACGATCACCAGGCGGCGCGGGGATCGACCGGGCCACCGGAATTGAGGTGTCGTCACATCGACCGGGCCACTAGGCTGCCCCGCATGACCAGCGTAATCGCTCACCGCACCACCGGACTGTCGGGTGACGTCCAGGTCGGTGCGGAGCGACGCCGGCGACCCGTCGCCCGCCCGCGCTGACCTGTTCCTGCGACCGGCGGATCGAGCCGCCGGTCGTTCGCTGGTCGTCCTCGGTCCGCCCGCATCTCCCCGTCAACGGCTCGCGTGACAGCGCGGGTCCGAGCGAGATCGGCGTACCCATGGATCTTGAAAAGTTGTTGTCCGACCGGCTGGCACCGGCGTTCGCGGCGGTGGCCGGCGGCCCGGTCGACCCGCTGGTGCGGCGGTCCGGGCGCGCGGACTTCCAGTCCGACGCGGCGCTGGCGCTGGCCCGGCGGCTCGGTCGCCCGCCGCGGGACATCGCCGGCGCGGTGCTGGCCCACGCGGTGCTCGACGACATCGGCGTGTCGGCCGAGGTCTCCGGGCCGGGTTTCATCAACCTGACACTCGCCGACCGGGCGCTGGCCGACCTGGTCGCCGGGCTGGCGGGCGACGCCCGGCTCGGCGTGCCGCCGACGGCGACGCCGCAGACCGTGGTGGTCGACTACTCGGCGCCCAACGTGGCGAAGGAGATGCACGTCGGGCACCTCCGCTCGACCGTCATCGGTGACGCGGCGGTGCGGCTGCTGACCTGGCTCGGGCACCGGGTGGTGCGGGTCAACCACCTGGGTGACTGGGGGACACCGTTCGGCATGCTGATCGAGCACCTGATCGACCTCGGTGAGGCCGAGGCCGCGCAGCACCTGTCGATGGGCGACCTGGACACCTTCTATCGGGCGGCCCGTGTGAAGTTCGACGAAGACGAGGCGTTCCGGGAACGGTCCCGGCTGCGGGTGGTCGCGTTGCAGGGCGGCGACGAGCGGACCCGGCGGCTGTGGCGGCTGCTGGTGACGCAGTCCGAGCGGTACTTCCTGACCGTGTACGACCTGCTCGACGTGGGGTTGTCCGGCGACGACTTCCGGGGCGAGAGCGCCTACAACCATCTGCTCGCTGGTGTCGTCGACGACCTGGACCGGCTGGGGCTGCTGCGGCCCAGCGGTGGGGCCGAGTGCGTCTTCCCGCCCGGGTTCACCGGCCGGGACGGCGCGCCGTTGCCGCTGATCGTGCGCAAGAGTGACGGTGGGTACGGCTATCCGGCCACCGACCTGGCCGCGCTGCGGCAGCGCGTCGGCGAGCTGGGCGCGACCCGGCTGCTGTACGTCGTCGGCCTGCCGCAGCGGCAGCACTTCGCGATGGTGTTCGCCGTCGCCGAGGCGGCCGGTTGGCTCCGCCCACCGGTCCGGGCCGAGCATCTGGGCTTCGGGTCCATCCTCGGCGCCGACGGTCGGATGCTGCGTAGCCGGGCCGGTGAGTCGGTGAAGCTGGTCGGCCTGCTGGAGGAGGCGGTCGCCCGCGCCACCGACCTGGCCCGCAGCAGAAACCCGGACCTGGACGCCGAAGCCGCCGCCGAGATCGGCCGCGCGGTGGGCATCGGCGCGATCAAGTACGCGGACCTGTCCGTCGACCGGACCAAGGATTACGTCCTGGACTGGGAGCGGATGCTCGCGCTGGACGGCAACACCGCGCCCTACCTCCAGTACGCGTACGCCCGGATCCGGTCGGTGCTGCGGCGGGCCGGGACCGCCGCGCAGCCGGATGCGCCGATCGTCCTCGCGCGGCCGGACGCGCCGATCGTCTTCGCGCAGCCGGCGGAGCGGGCGCTCGCGGTCGAGCTGCTCGGCTTCGCCGGGGTGGTCGGCGAGGTGGAGCGGAGCCTCGAACTCCACCAGCTCGCCGGGTACCTGCACCGGCTGGCTACCGCGTTCAGCGCGTTCTACGAGCGCTGCCCGGTGCTGCGCGCGTCGGACGAACTGCGGGAGAGCCGGCTGCTGCTGGCCGGGCTGACCGCCCGGACCCTGCGGCAGGGGCTGGACCTGCTCGGCATCCGAACGTTGGCGCGGATGTGACGGGCCGGCTCCCCGGCCCCGGTCAGCGGGCCCGCTTCGTCGCCCGCTTCCGGGGTGGCGTCAACAGGTCGGCGATCTGCGCGATCGCGGCGGGCACCAGGCGGTAGTACGCCCAGACCCCACGCTTGTCGCGTTCGAGCAGGCCGGCCTCGGTGAGGATCCGAAGGTGATGACTCACCGTCGGTTGAGAGAGATTGAGCGCCGACGTGAGGTCACTCACTGACGCCTCACCCTCCGGCGCGGACTGGATCAGGCTGAGCAACCGGAGTCGCGCCGGATCGGCGAAGGCCTTCAGCACCCCCGCTAGCCGCTCGGCATCGGCCCGCTTGATGGGATCGCCGGTGAGCGGCGAGATCGCAGGCATGGCAGTTTTCGCAGTTCCCACGCCTGCCATAGTGACACCAACACCATCAATAAACCGGCAGAAACCGACACCAGCCCTCCGATGGCGTCCAGATGGCGCAACGACGCCACCGAACGTGAGTCGAACGCCGACGTCCGTGGTGGCAGACGGGCCGTGTGGAGCTTCGGCAAGCTCCACACGGCCCGTCCGGCGAAATGCGTGTCAGCGGCGCGGTTTGGGGGCGACGCGGGGCAGGACGTACGGCGGCCCAGCGAAGATCAGGTCGGACTTCAACTCGTGGTAGGCCCGCTTGGGCTGGTAGTTCTCGTCGTAGATGGTGGCCAGGCCCTCCGGCGGGTCGCTGAACCAGCCGGGCACCCACGAGTGGTTGTCACTGAAACCCCAGACCGTGTACGACAGGCAGCTCCGCACGGCGAGGCACGCCTTCATCAGCACGCTGAAGTTGGCGGCCGACGCCTGGAGCCGCGGGTTGATCTCCTCCGAGTTGCCCGCCTGGACGCCCGCCGTCAGTTGACTGCGGACGTCGACCTCGGTGAACGCCGTCGCGACGCCGAGCCCGCTGAACTTCTTCAGCGCCGCCGTCACCTGGAGGGTGTCGAAGTTGCCGTACTGGGTGCCCAGGTGGCCCTGGGCGCCGACGCCGTCGATCGGGACACCCTGAGCGCGCAGGCTCTTGGTCATGTCGTACACGAACTGGGTCTTGTCGTCGGCCGGGTTGCCCGAGCCGAACGCCTCGATGTTGTAGTCGTTGTAGAACAGCAGCGCCTTCGGGTCGGCGGCCCGTGCCCAGCGGAACGCGTCGGCGATGTAGCCGGGCCCCAGGTTCTGCGCCCAGAAACCCTTGTAGTGCAGTGTCGACGGGGTGTCCCAGGGGTCGCTGACCGCCTCGTTGACCACGTCCCACTGCCAGATCTTGCCCTTGTAGCGGTTGACGACAGTGGTGATGTGCTTGCGCAGCAGCTCGCGCAACTCCTGCTTGCTGATGGAGCCGTCGGCGACGCCACTGGTCAGCCAGGCGGGCAACTGGTTGTGCCAGACCAGCACGTGACCACGCACGCTCTGCCGGTTGCGCTTGGCGAACTCCACGAACTCGTCGGCCGGAGCCCAGTTGTAGGTGCCACGGGTGGGCTCCAGGCTCTCCCACTTCATCACGTTCTCGGCGGTGACCGAGGCGAACTCGGTGGAGGCCAGCTTGCGGTACTGGGGGTCGCTGGCGTCGTTGAGGGCGTCCATGTCCACCGCGGTGCCGACGTGCAGACCGTGGCGCAGGCCGAGGGTGGCGAGGCTCTGCGTCATGGGGTCGTACGGCCGGCTCGCGGTGGCCGGCACCGTGTTCAGCGTCGCGACGGTCGCGACGGCGACCAGGCCGACGGTCGACCACTGCCTTAGCTTCATGTGCCTTCCTTCCAAACGATCAATGGGAATGTGTCGATCAGGGAGGCGAGGGTCCGGTGCTGGCCGGCGGGAACGTGGTCGGGTGGGCGGGCGACACCGGTGGTTCCGGCCGGAAACCGGAAACCCGCTCGAAACGTTAAGCCGATCTATGTCTGGGCGTCAACGGTGAAAACTTCCGGAAATTCATCACATGACCTGCGCAGCCCTGGGCCACCAAGCGTCGAAACTTCCGGGATCAGCTTCCGGCCCCGGCGCACGCCGGTGGCATCGTCGACGCGGTGGTCGACGATGCCCCGGTGCCGTTGGGTAAGACCGGTCAGCGCAGGCCGGCGAAGAGGTCGTCCTCGGGGGTCGGCGCGCCGGTCCGGTCCCGGACCCGCAGGAAGGTCTCCACGCCCATCAGCTCGGTGAACCGCTCCTGACCGAGTTGCAGGAAGAAGATGTTCTCGGTCTGACTGGCGTGCGTGGCCAGCGCGTTGAACTTCTGCGCGCCGAACTTGCTCGTGTCGACCCAGGTGGTGATCTCGTCGTCGGGGAGGCCGAGCTGCGGCTGCGACGCGTCCGGCTCGGCCCAGTCGACGCCGAGCTCCTTCATGATCCGACCGAACTCCGCGAACGCCGTACGCGGCACCGTGGTCCAGTAGACCTTCGCCGGGACGTCCGTCTGCTCGACGGCGGCCATGGTGATCCGATGCGCCTGGATGTGGTCCGGGTGGCCGTAGAAACCGTTCTCGTCGTACGTGACGATCACGTCCGGCTGGTACTGCCGGATCAGCTCCGCGAGCCGGGTCGCCGCCTCCGCCACCGGGGTCGTCCAGAACGCGCCGGGCTGGTCGTTGGTCGGCCAGCCCATCATCCCCGAGTCGGCGTAGCCGAGGGTCTCCAGGTGGGTGACGTTCAGCGCCGCGCAGCTGGCCTCCAGCTCGGCCTGACGCATCGCCACCACGGCGGCCGGGTCTTGCCCCTCCTCGCCCGGCTTGACCCCACCCGGGCCGTCCCCACATCGCCCGTCGGTGCAGGTCACCAGCACGGTGGTGACCCCCTCGGCGGCATAGCGGGCGAGGACGCCGCCGGTGCTCGTCGCCTCGTCGTCGGGGTGGGCGTGCACCGCCATCAGGGTCAGAGGTCGCTCAGCCATGCCAACACCCTACGGTTCCGCGGCTACCACTCCACGACCTCCACCCGCAACGACGGCGGGGAGCGGGCATCCTACCCAGTTCGGCATCCGCGCAGCGGTCCTTGTGTGAACGGTGATCACGTCCCGGGCGGGTCGCTAGATTCGGCCGTGATCAGCCCAACCGAGCAGGTACGGACGTGGGGAGAGAGCCGATGGCAAGAGCCGCTGGCGGGTTCACCGACCTGCGACAGGTCGAGGCCGGACTCCTGAACGTGGGGTACGTGGACGCCGGGCCGCCCGACGGGGACCCGGTGATCCTCCTGCACGGGTGGCCCTACGACATCCACAGCTTCGTCGACGTCGTACCGCTGCTCACCGCTGCCGGTCACCGGGTCGTCGTCCCGTACCTGCGGGGTTACGGCACGACCCGGTTCCTCGCCGACGACACCATGCGCAACGGCGAACCGGCGGCGATGGGGCTCGACCTCATCGCCCTGATGGACGCCCTGAAGATCGACACCGCGAAGCTGGCCGGCTTCGACTGGGGCGCGCGGACCGCCGATGTCGTGGCCGCGCTGTGGCCCGAACGCTGCCGAGGGTTGGTCTCGGTCAGCGGCTACCTGATCGCCAGCCAGGAATCCGGTAAGGCGCCGCTGCCGCCGAAGGCGGAGTTGGCGTGGTGGTACCAGTACTACTTCGCCACCGAGCGCGGGCGGGAAGGTTACGACAAGAACCGGCGCGCCTTCAACAAGCTGATCTGGCACACCGCGTCCCCCCGGTGGACCTTCGACGACGCGACCTACGACCGCAGCGCCGCGGCGTTCGACAACCCCGACCACGTCGACATCGTGATTCACAACTACCGGTGGCGGATGGCCCTCGCCGACGGCGAGGCACAGTACGACGAGATCGAGCAGCGTCTCGCCGGGCAACCGAAGATCAGCGTGCCCAGCATCTCCATGGAAGGCGACGCCAACGGTGCGCCCCACGTCGAGCCCACCGTCTACGCCAAGCAGTTCACCGGGCCGTACGAGCACCGGACCGTGGGTGGCGGCGTCGGGCACAACCTGCCGCAGGAGGCGCCGCAGGCCTTCGCGGACGCGGTGCTGGAGGTCTGAGTCGCTAGCCTCCCGGCCGCCGGGGCGTCGGGCGTTCCACCCGCACCGGGTCGCCGCGGACCAGCCCGTCGTGGATGCGCCAGCGGGCGGTGGTGACGGCCCGCCGGGCCGCCTCGTCGCCCTGCTCGACGCGTTGGCGCAGCAGCTCCACCGCGATCCGGCGGTTGAGACTGAACTGCCGCTCCTCGTCCACCACGACGACGATGCCCGAGGGGCGGTGCGTCGCGCGTACCGCGGTGCTGGCCTTGTTCCGGTGCTGACCACCCGGCCCGCCGGTGCGGCAGGCGACGACGTCGACGTCCGCGTCGCGGAACGTCGTGGGTCGGGCGTCGCGTTCGGGTGGCTGGGCGGTGACGTACCAGTTCTTCCGGCCGCTGCCCGACCGGTACGGGCTGGGGGCCTGCCAGCACAGCGTCCCGGTCCACGACGCCGCGAACGCCTCGGCGTCGGCGCCGGAGATCCGGATCAGCACCGACCGGTAGGTGCCGGCGCGGTCACCGGGCACCGCGTGCACCTGCTGGATCGTCAGACCTCGGCGGGTGCCCTCGCCCCGCAGGCGGTGCAGCAGCTGACCCAGTGCCCAGGCGCACTCCTGCGGCCCCCGTCCCGCCGACAGCAGCAGGAACACGTTCACGACCGGCCCCGCCTGCCGCGGTGTCCCCGCCGGTCCGCTCGGGCGGCGGACCCGGGGTCGGGCGTCTTGTAGGTGACCACTGGCGTCGTGGCGAGCACCGGCGTGGCCAGGCGGTGCTCGACCAGGTCGGCGATCACCTGCTCGATGCGCTTGTACGCGGTGGGCGCCTCCTCGAAGAGCAGCTGCCGGTCACCGCACACCACCAGCGACCCGACCGGGGTACGCCGCAGCTCCTCGACGGTGTGCTTGGCCCGGCCCCGCCGCAGGGCGTCGGCGCGCGACATCTTGCGGCCCGCGCCATGGGCCACGGAATGGTTGGCGTCCGGCCCGGCGTGCGTGGCCACCAGGTAGGAAGCCGTGCCCCGGGTGCCGGCGATCAGGACGTCGCGCCCGTCACCCGGCGCCGCGCCCTTGCGGTGCAGGTAGATTCCGTCCCGAACCTCGACCAGGTTGTGGCACTGGTCGACGATCGGCGCGGTGGGTTCGGCCCCCAACGCGTGCGCCACCCGGGCGGCCAGCACCCGGCGGTTGAGCGAACCCCAGCGCACGGCGTCGTCGTGGCTGCGCAGGTAGGCGGCGGGGTCGACAGCCGGCCCGGCACCGTGGACCTCGGTGTGCGCCCGCAGGATCCGCTCGCCCAGGCCACGGGAACCGCTGTGCACGATGAGCACGAGGTCGCCCGCGTCGAGCCCGAGCCGGCCGGCGTGCCGCCCGTCGAGGATGGTGTCGACCCGGGCCAGCTCCACGAAGTGATTGCCCCGGCCGACCGTCCCGAGCCCGTCCAGGTGACCGGCCGGAACGTCACCGTCGACGGCGGCCCACGCCGGGTCGTCGGCGTCGCGTACCGGGTCGAGCGCCTGGTCGAGGTCGGGGAACCGGGCGGCGAGCCGTTCCGGTACGGCCCGTTTCAGCTTGATCGGAAACACGGCGATGCCGCAGCCGATGTCGGAGCCCACCAGGAACGGGTACAGCACTGTCGACGCCATGGCCGCGCCGATCGGCGCGCCCTTGCCGGGATGCAGGTCCGGCATCGCGGCGACGTGCCGCATGCCGTCCAGGGCGGCGACCTGTCGACACTGGGCGAGCGCCGCGGACTCGATCCAGCTCGTCGGTGAGGCGAACACCGTGACGGTGGCCGGGGTGGACGGGGGCAGGGGCTCCCGAGGGAGGTGGTGCTGGGACAAGGAGGCTCACTTCTCGCTTGCGAACGTGGGAACGGACGGCGTCACGGCCCCGGGAGGCGTCACCGGTGGCGCGGAGCAGGGGGTGGTGTCCGTCAGTACGTCATGGCCGTCACTCTGGCCCAGGCAGGTCGGCCCGACAACTGATTTTCCTTCACGACGTACGCTGCCGCGATGAGCGCACCGCGTCGCGTCCTGGTCTACGGGGTGTACGGCTCCGGCAAGTCCACCCTCGCGGCGCGGCTGGCCGACCACCTCGGACTGCCCTGGCATCCGGTGGACGATCTGCTCTGGCAACCGGGCTGGGTCGAGGTGCCGGTCACCCAGCAGCGCAGCCGGATCGAGGAGATCTGCCGACGGGACCGCTGGATCATCGACGGGGCGTACCACGGGTGGCGGGACGTCCCGCTGGCCCGCGCCGACCTGGTCGTCGGCCTGGACTATCCACGGTGGTGCTCGTTCGGACGGTTGCTGCGCCGCACCGCCCGTCGGGTGGTCACCGGCGAGGTGATCTGCAACGGCAACCGCGAGTCGCTGAGCAGTGTGCTGTCCCGGGACTCGATCCTGCTGTGGCACGTCACCGCGTTCGGCCGGGCCCGCCGGCGGATGCGGGCCTGGCAGGCGGACCCGTCCGCGCCGCGAGTGGTGTTACTGCGCTCCCCGGCGGAGCTGGACGCTTGGCTGGCCGGCCTGCCCGGTCGATGAGGTCGCGCGGAGAGCCGCCGAACTGAGCTCTGACCGAGCTCGCACCGGGTGCCGTACTCATTCGACCAGGTGGACGCCGCCGGCCCGCTCCATCGGGGAGCGGGCCGACGATGTCACGTGGCCCGGCCGTACTCGCGCCGGCCGGGCCACCGGTCAGGACTCCTGGCGTCGACGCCGGGCGAGGAGGAACGCGAATGCGCCCAGCACGACCATCACACTTCCGACGCCGGTCATGGTCGGGACCACACCGCCACCGGTCACCGGCAGGACCGGGGCTTGGCCGCCTGGGCCACCGGGTCGACCGGGTGCACCAGGCGCGCCCGGGCTGCCAGGTGCTCCGGGGGGCCCGGACGGACCAGGTACGCCGGGCGCTCCGGGTGCTCCAGGGCTACCGGGCGCTCCGGGCGCTCCGGGGCTGCCGGGCGCTCCGGGGCTGCCGGGGGCACCAGGGCTGCCGGGGGCACCAGGGCTGCCGGGCGCACCAGGGCTGCCGGGCGCACCGGGGCTGCCGGGCGCACCGGGGCTGCCGGGGGCACCGGGGCTGCCGGTCGGCCCGGGCGGGCCGGTGGGTCCGGGCGGGCCGGTGGGTCCGGGTGGGCCGGTCGGCCCGGCGCAGACCGGTGCGGTGATGACGTTGGTATCCAGGGTGACGGCGGCGGTGCGTGCCAGCGCGCGGCCCTGGAGGGTCGCGCCCGTGGCCATCGTGATCGCGGCCTGAGCCATGATTGTGCCGACGAAGGTGGTGCCCGTGCCGATCGTCGCCGAACTGCCGATCTTCCAGAACACGTTGCAGGCCGAAGCCCCGTTGATCAGGACGACGCTGCTGTTCGACGCCGTCGTCAGCGAGGAGTCGACCTGGAAGATGAACACGGCGGACGGGTCGCCCTGGCCGTTGAGCGTCAACGGTCCGGTGAGTTGGGCGGCTCCGATCCGGTAGACCCCTTCGTTGAGCGTGTTGCCGCCCAGCTCCGCCGGGAGGTTGGTGAACGGCGTCCGGCCGGCGGCATCGTTGAAGGCGATGGTCAGGTCGCTCTGAGCCTGTAGAGCGACAGCGTCACCGAGGTGCACCTCGCCGCCGATGGTTGCCGTCTCGAATCCGGACGCGGTGTTTCCGGGGTACCGACCGAGGCTCTGAGCCAGGAAGCTGGGCCCGGTGTTGGTGGGTTCCGCTCCGGCCAGGACGGAGAAGTCGGCCGCCGTGCCCAGGTTGACCGGTGCTTCCTGCGCGTTGGCTGCGGTCGAGCTGAAGAGCAGCAGGCTGGCTGCCACTGTGGCGGCTGCGCCGGCCGCAAGCGCCGGCAGGACCACCTGTCGCCGTAGCCAGTGTTTGGGTTTAGCTGTCACAGAACACCCTCCGTGGGTACTACTCGCAGGAGACGTCAAGCCAGTGGCGTCCTGCGTGATATGGCCTGTATGGCGCCGATAAGCGCGTTGACTACCACATCACGGCGGGTGTTCGAATGGGGGCAAATTGGCGCAATGACCGACGCGCATCTATCTGAATAGGACAGATATTCGCATTCTTGTTCGCCGGTTTCGACAAGCGGCGGGTGCGCACCCGGGGCGACCGAGCAGATCTCGGCCTATCGCCGGACGGCCGGGACCGGCCTGATCGCACGGCCGAGGACGCAGGGCGAGGATGGGCTGTTGCTGGTGGCCGGGAAGCGGAACCGGCGCAGCTGCGTCACCTCGAAGCCGGCCGCTGCGATCGCCGCGACGGTGTCGCGGTTGGTGTGGCAGCCCGCGAACAGCCTCGGCCACACGGTGGCGTCGACGAGACGTTGGGCGCGGTGCAGGCCGGTGGCCTCCTCGGCGGCCACGTGCTCGAAGAACCGCACCTGGCCTCCGGGGCACAGCACCCGGCTGATCTCCGCCAACGCGCTCGCCTGATCGGGCACCGTGCACAACACCAACGCGACCACGGCCGCGTCGAACTCGCCGTCCGCGGCGGGCAGCGCCTGGGCCAGAGCGTCGACGACGGTGACCGGAATCGGCGCATCCGCGGCGGCACGCTCGGCGGCGGCCCGCAGCCGCCGTTCCGGTTCGACAGCGAGGACCTGGGTGACAGACGGCGGGTAGTGGGCAAACATCCGCCCGTTGCCCGCACCGATCTCGATCACCCGGCCGGACAGGCCGGCGACCAGCTCCCGCCGGAACGCCGCCGTGCCGGCGCGGTCCATGGCGACGCTGAGTCGCTCGTACACCCGGGCGAACACGGGGTGGGACACCGTGGCCACGTCGACCTCCACTGATGGCGTGATCTCCGTAAGACGCTTTCTCCGGCGATTGTCCTGCATCCGCGCACGCTTTCCGTCTTACTGATGGGCAGCACGACTCAACCCAGTGCAGACAGGATGTGGTCCGACCATGAAGATCGTCGTCATCGGGGGCAGTGGCCTCATCGGTTCCAAGGTCGTGGACCGCCTCGGCGCCCAGGGCCACGAGGCGGTGGCGGCATCGCCGAAGACCGGCGTGAACACCCTGACCGGCGAGGGCGTGGCCGATGCGCTCGCCGGGGCCGAGGTCGTCGTCGACACGTCGAACTCGCCGTCGTTCGAGGACGCCGCCGTACTGGAGTTCTTCGAGACCTCGACCCGGACGCTCCTCGCCGCCGCGTCGGACGCCGGGGTGAATCACTACGTGGCGCTCTCCATCGTGGGGAGCGACCGGATCCCGGACAGCGGTTACATGCGCGCGAAGGTCGCTCAGGAGAAGCTCATCGTCGCCTCCGGAATCCCGTACTCGGTGGTGCACGCCACCCAGTTCTTCGAGTTCCTCCAGGGCATCATCGACGCCGCCACGGACGGCGACACCGTGCACCTCGCGCCGGTGCTCATCCAGCCGATGGCCGCTGACGACGTGGCGGCCGCGGTGACCGAGGTCGCGCTCGGCGCGCCGACGAACTCCGTGGTCGAGGTCGCTGGTCCGGAGCAGTTCCAGCTCGACGAGTTGGGCCGCTCGCTCCTCGCCGACCAGCAGGATCGCCGCACGGTGGTGGCCGACCCCGACGCCCGGTACTTCGGCGCCAGGCTGAACGAACGCTCGCTCGTTCCGGCCGACGGCGCCCGCACCCCCGGCACCGCCCTGGCCGACTGGCGTGCGGCGGCTGGCCGGGGACGCTGAGCCGGCCCCGCTACCTCGGCGTCGTGGTCGGGCCAGCCCGCCCGCCGAGGCGCCGCACCAGCTCCCGAACCGCCTCGGTGAACGGCTCGTCGGACTCGTCCGGCCAGTGCCCGTGGATGGGTGGGGCGACGCTGTCCCCGGGGGGCGTCACCACATCGCGGGGATCGCGCTGTCGGCGATCGACAGCTGCTGTCGGGTCGCCGGTGGTATCCGGCGCGGGTGACGGATTCGGGGAGAAGATCCAGCCACCGATGGGATCGGTGTCGCGCCACAGGTTCACCCAGCGCCACCCCACCCGCTGGCCGATCTCCTGTAGTGCCGCGTCGTCGAGGTAGGCGGGGAAGGGCCGCGCGCAGAAACGGCGCAGCGGTGATCCGTGGGTGAGCAGGGCGACCCGGTCGCCGATCTGCGGCCGCAGTTGGAGCACCGCGGCGGCGAGCAGAATCGAGCCGTGGCTGTGCCCGGTCAGCAGCACCGCGTCGCCGCGCTCGACCAGGTAGGTGATTCGGCGGGCCAGTTCCGGCACCGCCCGCCTGGAGTAGCAGGGTGGCGCGAACGGGTGGGCGGCCCGGGGCCAGAAGGTGCCAAGGTCCCAGAGGACGCCGATGTAGCGGCGGTACGGCTCGGTCCGGTACGCGAAGATGGCGCCGATGACCAGGCCGAGGATGATTGCCCCGATCACCCAGCTGCTGAGCGCGATGGCGAACGTGATCGCCTCCGCCGGCAATCGGATGTTTCGCTCGATCACGTCGCCCGGCAACTGGCCGAGCAGGCCGACCGTGGTGGTGGCCGTGGCGAGTCCGGCGAGGCAACCGTAGACCACTGCCAACGGCACCAGTTTCTCGGTGAAGCGGGCCCGAGCTATCGCGTCTCGGACCTGCCTCAGGCGGAGCTCGGCCTCGGCCGGCGCGTTCGGGAAGTCGCGCGCGACGATCGCCGCCGCAGCCCGGCGTCGACTCCGGCGGGAGATCAGGATGACCAGAACGGCGACGATCGCGGTGACCACCACCGCGCGGAAGAAGCCGTAGATCGCCCAGGTGAAGGCCCGGGGCGGGCCGGTGGCGATGCCCTCCCCGGTCGGCACGCCGCGATCCAGGAAGTCCGCCACCCGGCAGACCAGCTCTGCGGAGTACGCCACCGCCGTACTGATCCCGGTGGCCGCGACAACGAGAGCGCCCAACCCGAACAGCGGGGTGGCGTCGCGCTCCCGGCTCCGGTACCAGAGCAGCACCACGCCCAGGGCGGCCATCAGTGTCGTCTGAGCCGCGAACACACCGACCACTGTCGGGTCGTAACCGGGCAGCCCGCGCTCCTGCGGCCACGGCTGCGAACTGGTCGACACGTGTGCCACGACGACCACGGTCAGGATGATGGCAGCGGTCCGGAGGGTGCGGGTGACCCGGTCGAGCCGCTGGTCGGCGGGGTACCGGTCCATCAGTGGCGGGGTGCAGAGCATCCCCACGCAGCTCGTCAGGATCACCCCCGTGATCGCCGTCAGCGCGATGGTGGCCGCCGAGGCGTCTCTCGCACCCTGGGCGAGGAGCAGGACGAGGTCCAGCGTCGCGAACGCGGCGGCGACATGGATGGCCCGCAACCGGCCCACCAGCGGCTCGGCGTCCCACTGGCCGACGGTGTCGAGCCGGCAGGCGGAGCCGCCCTGATCGGGTGCGCGAAACGCCTCGAAGGCTCGCCCCGGACGACAGCTGATCAGCCAGATCAGGCCGATCGCGGCGGCCGGGACCAGCGCGAGCACCGCCAGCCGCAGCCCGATCGTCCGCCCACCCAACCAGGACAACCAGCTGCGTCCGGTGAGGCAGCTCGGCGAGGCCAGGCACTTCCAACCGACGAGGTCCAGGGCGACGCCGGCGATGGCGAGCACGTACAGCACGGTGAGCGTGAGCCCCAGCACCCGGCACAGGGACTTGACCGCCGCCTCGGAAGCCGGGTTCGCCGGGCGCATCCAGATCGCGACGTTGACAAGCATGAAGGGGAGCAGGAACACCACCGCCAGGGTGCGGGTCACGGTGCCCGAGGGCAGGTCACCCCAGCGGTACGCCTCCAGCGTCACCCCCGGCACGCTCGCGCTGTCCGAGGACCGGGGGCGCGGCCGGTAGAACCCGCCACTGCGGTCACCGGCGACCTGCCCGGTCTGCTGCAGGCCCAGCACCTGTGCGGGACTCGCGCCGGAGACTCCGTGCACCCGTAGCTCCACGACGCCACCGGAGCTGTCCGGCCCGCTCAACCGCGCTGATCCATCCGACGTCCCCCCGAGGCGTCCCGCCGCCCTTGTCCCGCTACCCCCACCTCGACGACACGCGCCGGGGCCGGCGGCCGAGCGGGTCTACCCGAACCGGACCCGCTCAATCTCGGCCGTCCCTGGTGCTGCCACCCGACCGGCGCGCTGTGGTCGACCGGCCCGTGCGTGCGAGGGTTGAGCCGGTCGTGGCGGGGTAGGTGCCGCCATGGTCGCTGCCGGTCGGCGCGGAGCGGACGCGGGCCCGTCGACAGCGCGGCGCTGGGACCGCCTGCTGGCCGCCTGGCACGACCGGGTCCGTCGGGTACGCGCCATCGGCGGCCTCGCCCTGCAGGCCGGCCTGGCGGCGGCACTGTCCTGGTTCGTGGCGCACTCGCTGCTGCACGTGTCGCAGCCGGTCTTCGCGCCGATCTCCGCCGTCTCGACGCTCGCCGCGTCCGTCGGCCAGCGGTTGCGTCGCACCATCGAGCTGATCATCGGTGTGACCGTCGGGGTGCTGATCGGCGACCTGCTGCTCCTGGTGACCGGCACCGGGTGGTGGCAGCTCGCCCTGATCGTGGTGCTGGCGATCGTCGTCGCGCTCTTCCTCGCCGGCAGCGCGGCGGTGGTGATCCAGGCCGGGGCGACGGCGGTTCTCATCGCCACGCTCAGCCCAACCGTCCGGGACCTGGAGATCCCGCGGTTCGTGGACGCGTTGATCGGGGGAGGGGTGGCGTTGCTGGTCACCGCCGTGTTGCTGCCGCTGAACCCGCTACGGGTGCTCAACCGGGCCGCCCGGCCGGTGTTCGATCTCCTGCTGACCCAGCTCGACGCCACCGCCGAAGCGCTGGCCGAGCGGGACGCCGCGCGGGCCCGTACCGCCCGGGGTGAGCTGCGGCAGAGCGCGGGCCGGTTGAAGGCGTTCGTCGAGGCGGCCCAGGGCGCCCGGGAGGCGAGCACCCTGTCGCCGGTGTACTGGCACCAGCGGCACGGACCGGTGGGCCGGTACGCGCAGGCGGCGGAGCTGATCGACCGGGCGACGCGGAACAGCGGCACCCTGATCCGACGGTCGGTGACGCTCATCGAGGACGGCGAGCCGGTGCCGGAGTCGTTGCCGAGGGCGGTGGCCGAGCTGGCCGAGACCGTCCGCCTGCTCAAGCGGCAGTTCGCCGCTGGCGCTGAGCCGAATCGGGCGCGGGAGCAGGCACTGCGGGCGGTCGCGACGGCCGGGAACGCCTATCGGGACGGTGTGGGCTTCTCCGGTGCGGTGGTGGTGGCGCAGGTCCGGACCACGGTCAGTGACCTGCTGGTCGCCACCGGCCTGACCCAGGAGGGCGCGAATCACCTGGTCCGGAGGGCTTTCGGCGATCTCTGACGGTCCGGCGGCGCCCATCGGCGCCAGTTGTTGGCGCATATCTGAGCCATCGCTGTTGCCATCTGAGCCAAAGTGGTGCCATCATGGTGCCATGGAGCTGAGGTCATACGTCGAGAACCTGCGTAACGAGTTCGCCGTGGCGGCGGAGGGTGTGGACCCGGAGGCCCGGGTGCTGGCCGAACGGCTCTTCACGCAGTTGGAGGCGGCGACCCGTCTCACGCTGCTCGAAGCGCTCTCCGACGCGGCTGACGAGATCACCCGTGACCTCGCGCCGGGCTCGGTGCACGTCCGGTTGCGCGGGCGCGAACCCGACTTCGTGGTGACCCCGGCCAGCCCGCCGGCCGAGCTGGCGAGCGAGGCCAGCGGCCCGCCACCGCTGGCGGTGCCAGTGTCCGCGCCCGACGGTGACGAGGGCGGCACCTCGCGGATCAACCTCCGGCTGCCCGACCACCTGAAGGCCAGCGTCGAGGAGGCCGCTGGGCGCGCCGGGCTCTCGGTCAACGCCTGGCTGGTGCGCGCCGTCGCCGGTGCCGTCGGGGCGGGCGACCCGGAACGTCGTCCGCCGCGCCGGGTGGAGCCGACCTCCGGCCAGCGCTTCACCGGCTGGGCCCGCTAACTTCCCGTACCCCCATCCGCCGCGCCGCTGACCAGCGGCAACCTTCGCCGACCACCTTCCGGGAGACCACCATGCCTGTTTTCGAGACGCCAGAACCGATTGCCGTCCAGATCGAGCTGCCGATCGGCGACGCCTGGATCGCCGCGAGCGACCGCACCGACACGGTGGTGACCGTGCGTCCCCGCGACCCGTCGAGCAAGGCCGACGTGAGCGCCGCCGACCAGACCACCGTCGAGTTCGCCGCCGGGCAACTGGTGATCCGGGTGCCCAAGAGCTGGCGCCGCTACGGGTTCGGCCCCGGGCCGTCGGTCGACGTCCTGGTCGAGCTCCCGACCGGGTCGCGGGTGCACGCCGAGGCGTCGTGGGCGGCGTTCCGCTGCGAGGGCCGGCTCGGCGAGTGCCGGATCAAGACCGGCAGCGGCATCCGGCTCGACGAGACCGGGCCGTTGGAGATCGACAGCAGCCACGGCGAGGTCGCGGTCGAGCGCGTCCTCGGACCCGCCCGGGTGAAGGCCTCGTCCGGCAAGGTGCGCATCGGCGCGGTCGACGGCACCGCCGAGATCAAGAATTCGTCCGGCGACTGCTGGATCGGCCGCAGCGGCGGCGACGTCCGGATCAACACGGCCTACGGCGACATCACCGTGGACGCGTCGCTGGGCTCGGTGACGGCGCGTACCGCCTACGGCAACCTTCGGCTGGGTGAGGTCGCCCGCGGCGCGATCGATGTGCAGACGTCCTACGGCGCCATCGAGGTCGGCATCCGTCGCGGGACCGCCGCGTGGCTCGACGTCAGCTCCAAGCACGGCCGCGTGCACAACGCGCTGGAGTCGACCGGCAGCCCGGCGCAGACCGACGAGACGGTCGAGGTCCGGGCGAACACCTCCTACGGCGACATCATGATCCGCCGCGCCTGACCCCCACCGCGCCGACCACGAATGAGGAGACCATGACCAGCTCCACGAACCCCGCGATCGTCGCCACCGACCTGCGCAAGTCCTACGGCGACAAGGTCGTCCTGGACGGCGTCGACCTGATGATCACCGAGGGCACGATCTTCGCCTTGCTCGGTCCGAACGGGGCCGGCAAGACCACCACCGTGCAGATCCTCTCCACCCTGATCAGGGCCGACGGTGGCGATGCGCGCATCTTCGGCCACGATCTGACCCGGGAGCCCGACGCGGTACGCGCGCTGATCGGCGTCACCGGCCAGTTCTCCGCCGTCGACAACCTGCTCACCGCCCGGGAGAACCTGACCCTGATGGCCGACCTGTGCCACCTGGGCAGGGCCGCCGGCCGGCGTCGGATCGCCGACCTGCTCGACCAGTTCGACCTGACCGAGGCGGCGGCCAAGCCGGTGTCGACGTACTCCGGTGGCATGCGCCGGCGGCTCGACCTGGCGATGACCCTGGTCGGCGAGCCCCGCGTCATCTTCCTCGACGAGCCGACCACCGGCCTCGACCCGCGCAGCCGCCGGGCCATGTGGCACATCATCCGGGCGCTCGTCGCCGAGGGCGTCACCATCCTGCTCACCACGCAGTACCTGGAGGAGGCCGACCAACTCGCCGACCGGGTGGCGTTCCTCGACCACGGCCGTCTGATCGCCGAGGGCACACCACGCGAGCTCAAGCGGCTCATCCCGGGCGGTCACGTCGTATTGCAGTTCGCCGACCAGGAAGGGCTCGACTCGGCGGCCCGGACGTTGCAGGCCGCCACCCGGGACGACGCGGCGCTCACCCTCCAGGTGCCCAGTGACGGTGGGGTCGGGTCACTGCGATCCCTGCTCGACCAGCTCGACAGCGCCTCGATCAGCGTGGCCGGGCTCTCCGTGCACACCCCCGACCTCGACGACGTCTTCCTCACCCTCACCGGTCAGCCGGACACCCGGGCCGGCCGGACCCATCACGAAAGGGCTTCCGCGCGATGAGCACCATCTCCCTCGCCGTCCGCGACTCCAGCACCATGCTGCGGCGCAACCTGCTGCACATGCGGCGGTACCCGTCGATGACCTTCCTGCTCATCGGCATCCCGATCATCATTCTGCTGCTCTTCGTCTACGTCTTCGGCGGCACGCTCGGCGCCGGCCTCGGCCCGTCCGGCGACCGCTCGCAGTACGCCAACTACGTCACGCCCGGCATCCTGCTCATCACTGTGGTCAGCGCGGCGCAGGGCACCGCCATCTCGGTCGCGATGGACATGACCGAGGGGATCATCGCCCGGTTCCGGACGATGTCGATCTTCCGACCGTCGGTCCTGACGGGTCACGTGCTGGGCAGCCTGGTCCAGACCATGCTCAGCCTCGCGGCCGTCACCGTCGTGGCGCTGCTGGTCGGGTTCCGGCCCACCGCCAACCCGGTCGAGTGGCTCGCCGCCCTCGGCGTCCTCGCCATGGTCACCTTTGCGCTCACCTGGCTGTCGGTCGCCCTCGGTCTGGTCAGTGACAGCGTCGAGACGGCCAGCAACCTGCCCATGCCGCTGATCCTCCTGCCGTTCCTCGGAAGCGGGTTCGTCCCCACCGACTCCATGCCGGCCGCCGTGCGGTGGTTCGCGGACTACCAGCCCTTCACGCCCGTCATGGAGACCCTTCGCGGCCTGCTCCTGGGCACCGGGATCGGGAACAACGCCACCATCGCCGTCGTCTGGTGCGCCGTCATCACCGTGGCCTGCTTCCTCTGGGCCAAGGCGCTCTACAACCGCAACCGGACGAGCTGACCCGACCGGCGCGCGGTCTCGCCATCAGCTCGCGGAACCGGCGGCTCGGCCCAGGGGGCCGGGCCGCCGGCTCGTGGTGTCGCGCGGCCTGCGGGGGCGGCGGCGCGCGCACCTGAGCGGGCTGTGGACCGGGTGTCCCGTCGCTGTCCGACCCGGGCGGCCAGAGCGCCTCAAGACGTCGAATGTTATCGATAACACAGCCGCGTCGCCCGGTTGCGCGCGGCGTGGGCAGCCGGTGCGGAGCGCTCACCCAAGAGCCCGCAAGGTCATTGACGGCAGTGGTGCGGATCCGAGCGGGGGAACGCGCGAGCCCGATGATGTTATCGCTGCCATTGCCACCGAAAGTTTAGGTGGTCGCTATCGGACGGTCGTCCCGCAGTGTCCGGCGCACCGCACCTGTCGCCTCGCCTGTCGACGGCCATCTGGTGGGCATCCGGTCCGCGCCGAGGCCCCGTTCGGCACCTGATCGGCGCACTTGCCGTCGGAATGGTGTGCTTTGCACCGGTCCGCTATCAACCCTCCCGAGTCGGTCCGCCTTCCGCGTTCCGTTACGGAGCTGTTGCGGGTAGATGTCTTGACGAGGCTGGATGTGAGCGTTAACACTATCCCCGTTAACGGTGGAGGTGAACATGAACCGTGTGGACGGAGCTGACGACCGCTATGTCGTCGGTGTCGATTACGGCACCCTGTCCGGGCGAGCTCTGGTGGTCCGTGTCGGCGATGGTGCCGAACTGGGGACCGCGGTGCACGAGTATGGCGATGGCGTGATCAGCACGGCGCTGCCGGGAGGTCGAGCGCTACCCCCGGACTGGGCCCTGCAGAACCCGCAGGACTACCGCGACGTGCTGCGGTACGCCGTCCCGGCGGCGGTGTCCGCCGCAGGGGTGGACCCGGCGGCGGTGGTCGGCATCGGCATCGACTTCACCGCCTGCACCGTGCTGCCGACGCTCGCCGACGGCACTCCACTGTGCGAGACGCCCGAGCTGCGCGACCGACCGCACGCCTGGGTCAAGCTGTGGAAGCACCACGCCGCGCAGCCGCACGCCGACCGGATCAACGCGCTGGCCCACGAGCGGGCCGAGCCGTGGATCGGCCGGTACGGCGGCAAGATCTCCGCCGAGTGGCAGTACGCCAAGGGCCTGCAGCTCCTGGAGGAGGACCCGGAGGTCTACGACCGGGCCGAGCGCTTCATCGAGGCGGCCGACTGGATCGTCTGGCAGCTCTGCGGCACCGAGACCCGCAATGTCTGCACGGCCGGATACAAGGGCATCCTGCAGGACGGTCAGTATCCCGCCAAGGACTTCCTGACCGCGCTCAACCCCAACTTCGGTGACTTCGTGGCCAAGTTGGACGGTCCGTTGCTGCCCCTCGGCGCCCGCGCCGGCTCGCTCACCGCCCAGGCCGCCGCATGGACCGGCCTGCCGGAGGGGATCGCGGTGGCCGTCGGCAACGTCGACGCGCACGTCACCGCGGCGTCCGCGCAGGCGGTGCAACCCGGTCGGCTGGTCGCCATCATGGGCACCTCGACCTGCCACGTGGTCAACGGCGCGGAGGTCGCCGAGGTGGCCGGCATGTGCGGTGTCGTGGACGGCGGCATCAGCCCCGGCGCGTGGGGTTACGAGGCCGGGCAGAGCGGCGTCGGCGACATCTTCGGCTGGTTCGTCGAGCACGCTGCCCCGGCCGGCATCGACTCGCACGAGCGCCTCACCGAGCTGGCCGCGAGTCAGCCCGTCGGCGCGCACGGCCTGATCGCGCTCGACTGGTGGAACGGCAACCGGTCCCTGCTGGTCAACCACGACCTCAGCGGCATGATCGTCGGGATGACCCTGGCCACCCGGCCAGCGGACATCTACCGGGCCCTGCTGGAGTCCACCGCGTACGGCACCCGGATGATCATCGAGGCGTTCGTCGACGCCGGAGTCCCGGTGAACGACCTGGTGATCGCCGGTGGTCTGACCAACAACGCGCTGCTGATGCAGATCTACGCCGACGTGACCAGGCGTCCGCTGAACATCATCGCCTCGTCGCAGGGTCCGGCGCTGGGCTCGGCGATCCACGCCGCGGTCGCCGCCGGTGAGTTCCCCTCGATCCACGAGGCGTCGCAGGCGATGGGTCGGGTGCACGAGGCCGTCTACCGCCCGGACCCCGAGCGGGCCCGCGCCTACGACGCCCTCTACGCCGAGTACCGGGCGCTGCACGACCACTTCGGTCGTGGCGGCAACGACGTCATGCTCCGCCTGCGGGCGATCCGCAACGCGGCGGTCGAGACCGCCGCTACCCCGCACGAGACCCCGCTGGAGGTGGTGGCGTGAACGCCGAGGTGACCCGACAGATCGCCGAGCTGCGCGAGACCGTCGCCCGCCTGCACGCCGAGCTGACCCGGTACAACCTGGTCGCCTGGACGTCCGGCAACGTCTCCGCGCGGGTTCCCGGCCAGGACCTGATGGTGATCAAGCCGAGTGGGGTGAGCTACGACGACCTCACCGCGGCCACGATGGTGGTGTGCGACCTCGACGGCGTTCTCGTCGAGGGCGACTTCGCCCCGTCCAGCGACACCGCCGCCCACGCCTACGTCTACCGGGCCATGCCCGAGGTCGGCGGCGTCGTCCACACGCACAGCTCGTACGCGACCGCCTGGGCGGCGTGTGGCGAGCCGATCCCCTGCCACCTCACGGCGCAGGCCGACGAGTTCGGCGGGGAGATCCCGATCGGTCCGTTCGCGCTGATCGGCGGCGACGACATCGGCAAGGGCATCGTGGCCACGCTCGCCGGGCACCGCTCGCCGGCGGTGCTGATGCGCAACCACGGCGTGTTCACCATCGGCCGCGACGCCCGCGCGGCGGTCAAGGCGGCGGTGATGTGCGAGGACGTGGCCCGGACCGCGCACCTGGCCCACACCCTCGGGCGGCCGGTCCCGATGGCACAGGCCGACATCGACTCACTCTACGACCGCTACCAGAACGTCTACGGCCAACAACCAGTCGCACCGGCGGGTTCCTGACCCTCACCGAAACCCCGGGACCCGTCGGTCTGCACCACGCGCACCAGCACGCACCACCCGCGTACGCCGCTCTTTCGCACCTCGGCGGCCGGCGCGGTTACCCACCACATCCACCAAGGAGATTCGATGGGAAAGATGCGAATGCAGTCCGCTCCGTGGCGTGCTGCCGCGGTCCTCGCCAGCGTGCTGCTGGTCGGCGGCGTGGCGGCCTGCGGTAACAGCGACACCGGCGGCGGCGGGTCCAAGGACGACGGCAAGATCACGATGGGCTTCTCCCAGGTCGGTGCGGAGAGCGGGTGGCGTACCGCGAACACCACCTCGATCAAGGAGTCCGCTGCCGCCGCGGGGATCGAGCTGAAGTTCGACGACGCTCAGCAGAAGCAGGAAAACCAGATCAAGGCGATCCGCAACTACATCCAGCAGAAGGTCGACGTGATCGCCTTCTCGCCGGTGGTGGAGTCCGGCTGGGACACCGTGCTCAAGGAGGCCAAGGACGCCGGCATCCCGGTCATCCTGACCGACCGCTCGGTGGACTCGGCGGACAAGACCCTGTACAAGACCTTCCTCGGCTCGGACTTCGTCAAGGAGGGCCGGCTCGCCGGTGAGTGGCTGGTCGAGCAGAAGAAGAGCGCCTCGGGCCCGGTGAACATCGTCGAGCTGCAGGGCAACACCGGTGCGGCGCCGGCGAACGATCGCAAGAAGGGCTTCGGTGAGGCGATCGCCGCCAACCCGAACCTGAAGATCATCGCCTCGCAGCCGGGTGACTTCACCCGGGCCGGCGGCAAGCAGGTCATGGAGCAGTTCCTCAAGGCGTACCCGAAGATCGACGTGCTGTTCGCGCACAACGACGACATGGGTCTGGGCGCGCTCGAGGCGATCACCGCGGCCGGCAAGACGCCCGGCAAGGACATCACGATCATCACCGTCGACGCGGTCAAGGATGGCATGCAGGCTCTCGCCGACGGGAAGTTCAACTTCATCGCGGAGTGCAGCCCGCTGCTCGGCCCGCAGCTGATGGACCTGGCCAAGAAGGTCCACGCGGGCGAGGAGGTGCCGCCTCGGATCGAAACCGAGGAGACCACCTTCACGACTGAGCAGGCGAAGGAAGCTCTGCCCAACCGTAAGTACTGATCGACGACGGGGTCGCCGCGCTCGCGTGGCGGCCCCGCCGCGTCGCCTCCCTACCCGAAACGGACCGGGCTTGGCCCGCGACGACCCCGAGTACCACGCCCGCCCGAGCGACCCCCAGGGGCGACCGGGCGGGCGTCGCGGGGACGTGGCGGCCCTTCCGTGTCGACAACCCAGAAGAGGTCTGATGGGATGACGGATAGCCGTCCGGTCCTGACGATGACCGGGATCAGCAAGTCCTTCCCCGGGGTGCGCGCACTCCACGACGTCAACTTCCGGCTCTTCCCCGGCGAGGTGCACGCCCTGATGGGCGAGAACGGCGCCGGCAAATCGACCCTCATCAAGGTGCTCACCGGTGTCTACGACACCGACGAGGGCGCGATCACCCTCCATGACGAGCCCGTGTCGTTCAGCGGGCCGATGCAGGCGACCGCCGCCGGTGTGAGCACCGTTTTCCAGGAAGTCAACCTCTGCACCAACCTCTCGGTGGCGGAGAACATCTTCATCGGCCGTGAGCCCCGCCTTTTCGGCGCGGTCCGCTGGGGCGAGGTTCGCCGCCGCGCCCGAGCCCTGCTGGCCCGCCTCGACCTCGACCTCGACGTCAGCGCGCCGCTCGGCTCGTACTCCCTGGCGATCCAGCAGATGGTCGCCATCGCCCGCGCGATCGACATCAAGGCGCGGGTGCTGATCCTGGACGAGCCGACGTCCAGCCTCGACGCCGACGAGGTGGCGCAGCTGTTCCGGATCATGCGGCAGCTGCGCGACGAGGGTATCGCCATCCTGTTCGTGACCCACTTCCTCGACCAGGTCTACGAGATCGCCGACCGGATCACCGTGCTGCGCAACGGCGGGCTGGTCGGCGAGTACCTCACCACCGAGCTGCCCCAGCTTTCCCTGGTCGAGAAGATGATCGGCAAGGAGCTCGACGTCCTGGAGGGCATCGAGGAGCACTCCCGGCGGGACCTGGCCACTCTGGAGGAGGGCACCCCCCTGGTGGCGGTGTCCAACTTCGGTCGAGCGGGCGCTGTCGAGCCGTTCAGCCTCACCATCCACGCCGGCGAGGTGGTGGGCCTGGCCGGCCTGCTGGGCTCGGGGCGTACCGAGGTCGCGCGGTTGTTGTTCGGGGCCGACCGGAGCGACGGGGGTCAGGTAGCTGTCGACGGCACGGCGAGCAGCCTGCGCACCCCCGCCCAGGCGATCGACCACGGCGTGGGCTTCTGCTCGGAGAACCGCCGCGCGGAGGGGATCGTCGCCGACCTGTCGGTGCGCGAGAACATGATCCTCGCCATGCAGGCGGCGCGTGGCTGGCTGCGGCCCATTCCGCGTCGTCGCCAGGACGAGCTGGTCGACAAGTACGTCAAGGCCCTCAACATCCGGCCCGCCGACCCGGAGGTTCCGGTCCGCAACCTCTCCGGCGGCAACCAGCAGAAGGTGCTCCTGGCCCGGTGGCTGATCACCGAGCCCCGGCTGCTGATCCTCGACGAGCCGACCCGGGGCATCGACATCGGCGCGAAGACCGAGATCCAGAAGCTCGTGACGCAGCTGTCCGACGGCGGCATGGCGGTGCTGTTCATCTCCGCCGAGCTGGAGGAGGTGCTGCGCCTGAGCCACAAGGTGGCCGTGATGCGGGACCGGCAGATGGTCGCGCAGCTCGCCAACGACGAGAGCCTCGACGCCGACCGCATCATGCAGACCATCGCCAGCGGATCCCACCGGGAGGAGGCAGACCGATGAACGACACCATGAGCCGCTTCCGGACGATGACCGGTCACCGGCTGTTCTGGCCCGCCGCCGTGCTGTTCGCCATGCTCGCCGCGAACACGATCTACCGGCCCGGGTTCCTGTCCATCGAGCTCAAGGACGGGCACCTGTACGGGACGCCGATCGACATCCTGCGGCTGAGCGCACCGCTGATCCTCGTCGCGCTGGGCATGACCCTGGTCATCTCGACCGGCGGCATCGACCTGTCGGTCGGCTCGCTCTGCGCGATCAGCGGCGCGATCGCCTGCATGTACATCAGCAAGCAGCCCGACCAGAGCAGCATTGCCGTGGTGGCGACCGCCCTCGCGATGGCGATGGGGGTCTCGCTCGTGCTCGGCGCCTGGAACGGGGTGCTGGTGGCAGTGATCGGCATCCAACCGATCATCGCCACCCTGATCCTGATGGTCGCCGGGCGGGGTCTCGCCCAGCTGATCACCGAGGGTCAGATCATCACCATCAACTCCGAGCCGTACCGGGCGATCGGCCTGGGCCACGCGTTGACCCTGCCGCTGGCCATCTTCATCGCTCTCGCCGCGGCACTGCTCGTCGCCGCGTTCACCCGTCGCACCGCGCTCGGCATGATCATCGAGTCGGTGGGCGGCAACTCGGTGGCCAGCCGGCTGGCCGGCATCCGGTCCGGCCGGGTCATCTTCCTCGCGTACGTGATCAGCGCCGCGTGTGCCGCGGTCGCCGGTTTCATGATGACCGCCAACGTCTCCAGTGCCGACGGTAACGCCGCCGGCCTCTGGGTCGAGCTGGACGCGATCCTCGCTGTCGTCATCGGCGGCACCTCCCTCGCGGGTGGCCGGTTCTTCCTCAGCGGCACCATCATCGGTGCGCTGATCATCCAGACACTGACCACCACCGTGTACGCGATGGACATCTCGCCGCAGACGTCGCTGCTGTTCAAGGCGGTCGTCGTCATCGCCGTCTGCCTCATCCAGGCGCCGGCCTTCCGGGCCCGGTTCACCCGCCGCAGGCGCAACGCCCCGCCGCCCGCCCCCGTCGCCGACAAGCCGAAGGAGCAGGTGCCGGCATGACCACTGGAACGCTTACCGCCGGTCGTAACCGGTTCCGGCTGCCGAGGAAGCAGATACCGGTCCTGGCGACGCTCGCCCTGCTGCTGGTGATGTACGGCATCGGTGTCTCGCAGTACACGGCGTTCTCCAACGTCCAGGTCATCTTCAACGTGTTCATCGACAACGGCTTCCTGCTCGTCGTCGCGGTGGGCATGACCTTCGTGATCCTCACCGGTGGCATCGACCTGTCGGTCGGTTCGGTCGTCGCCATGACGGCGATGGTGTCGGCCGCGCTGCTGCAGGACGGCATGCCGGCGGCGCTGGTGCTCGTCATCGCGCTGCTCATCGGCCCGACGCTCGGCCTGCTGATGGGCTGCGTCATCCACTTCTTCGAGATCCAGCCGTTCATCGTCACGCTCGCCGGGATGTTCTTCGCCCGGGGCATGTGCACGTTCATCTCCGGCGCGTCGATCCCGATCACCGACGGCTTCTGGACCGCGATGTCGCAGGAGCGGATCGGGAACCCCCGCGGCAACTTCGTGTCGATCAGCGTGCTGATCGCCTTCGTGGTGGTCGCCATCGCCGCGTACGTGCTGGCCTACACCCGGCTGGGGCGCAACGTGTACGCCATCGGCGGCAACCCGCAGTCGGCGCTGCTGATGGGCCTGCCGGTGGGGCGGACCCGGATCGCCGTCTACACGATCAGTGGTCTGTGCTCGGCCATCGGCGGGATCCTGCTGTCCTTCTACACCCTCTCCGGCGCGCCGCTGATCGCCGTGGGGATGGAGCTGGACGTCATCGCCGCCGTCGTCATCGGTGGCACGGTGCTCACCGGCGGCGCGGGTTACGTCTTCGGCACGGTACTCGGCGTGCTGGTCCTGGGCGTGATCCAGACCCTCATCACCTTCGATGGGAGCCTCAACTCCTGGTGGACCAAGATCGTGATTGGCGGCCTGCTCTTCGCGTTCATCCTCCTCCAGCGCCTCATCGGAATCCGTTACAAGTGACCGCCCCTCTCGCGGAAGGCAACCCCATGGCACCACACACCGAACCCGAGATCTGGTTCCTCACCGGCAGCCAAGGCATGTACGGCGAGGAGACGCTCCGCCAGGTGGCTGAGCAGTCCCGCCAGATCGCGGCAGCACTCGACGACTCGCCGCAGATTCCCGCCCGCGTGGTCTGGAAGCCCGTCCTGACCAACAGTGGTGAGATCCTGCAGGTCTGCCGGGATGCCGCCGCCCAGGGTGCCGTCGGGGTGATCGCCTGGATGCACACGTTCTCGCCGGCCAAGATGTGGATCTCCGGTCTGGACGCGTTGCAGACACCGCTGCTGCACCTGCACACCCAGGCGAACGTTCTGCTGCCGTGGAACGACATCGACATGGACTTCATGAACCTGAACCAGGCCGCGCACGGCGACCGCGAGTTCGGGTACATCCAGACGCGCCTCGGTGTGGCCCGTAAGACGGTGGCCGGGCACGTCAGCGACCCGCGGGTGACCACTCGCATCGGGGCGTGGGCGCGCGCCGCGCTGGGCTGGTCGGCGATGCGGTCGCTGCGCCTGGCCCGCTTCGGCGACAACATGCGCGACGTCGCGGTGACCGAGGGCGACAAGGTCGAGGCCGAGCTGCGGTTCGGCGTCTCGGTCAACACCTACGGCGTCAACGACCTGGTCGAGGTGGTCGGCGAGGTCACCGACGCGCAGGTGGACGACCTGGTCAAGGAGTACCAGGACACCTACCGCATCGTCGGCGAACTGCTGCCCGGCGGCGATCAGCACGACGCGCTGCGCTACGCCGCGCGCCTGGAGTTGGGCATGCGCGCCTTCCTGGACGCGGGTGGGTTCCGGGCCTTCACGACGAACTTCGAGGACCTCGGTGGGCTGCGTCAGCTGCCGGGCATCGCCGTACAGCGGCTGATGGCGGACGGTTACGGCTTCGGCGGTGAGGGCGACTGGAAGACCTCGGTCCTGGTCCACACCCTCAAGGCGATGTCGGTGGGGGTGAGTGGCGGCACCTCGTTCATGGAGGACTACACCTACGACCTCACCCCGGGCAACGAGCTGGTGCTCGGCGCCCACATGCTGGAGGTCTGCCCGACCATCGCGTCGGACGTGCCCAACGTGGAGATCCACCCGCTGAGCATCGGTGGCCGGGAGGACCCGGTCCGGCTGGTGTTCGACGCCGCACCCGGTCCGGCGGTGGTGCTCGGGTTGGCCGACATGGGGGAGCGGTTCCGGCTCGTGGCCAACGAGATCGACGTCGTGTCCCCGCCGCAGCCGCTGCGCCGGTTGCCGGTGGCCCGGGCGGTGTGGCGTCCGCGCCCCGACCTGCCGGTCTCGGCCGAGGCGTGGATCACCGCCGGCGCCCCGCACCACACGGTGCTGTCGCAGGCGGTGGGCGTGGAGGAGCTGCACGACCTGGCGGAGATGAGCCGCACCGAGCTCGTCGTCATCGACGCCGACACGCAGCCGCGCCGCTTCGCCGACGAGATCCGCTGGAACCAGGCCTACTACCGGCTGGCCCGCGGCTTCTGATTCGCGCGCTCTGATCGCGCTCGACACGGGTGGTCCATCCCTGCCTGCGGCTGGGGTGGACCACCCGTTCGCGTGTGGTCCCGGCGTACGTGAGGCGGCCGTGTTACGGCTTGACTAACAGCATGTTATCGCTCACAGTCTATAGCCAAGATGGTCGATGTCTTTGACTGTCCGGCCACGCGCGCGTTCCACCTCTCTCGGTTGCGGCAGCTCATCGCCGCGACCGTCGGGATGACGGTGTTAGCGATCACATGGCCGGACGTCGGTCAGCTCGGTGCCCCGCCCGGTGCCGCGGACGCGACCCAGATCGCTCGGTTGACGTCAGCAGAGGAGGATCATGCTTTCCATCGGTCGGGTTCCCCGGGGTGCGCCACGTCGGCGCGGGTGGCTGTCGAGACTTGCTGTCGCCGCGATGACGCTGGTGGTCGGTGGCGCCGCCGCAGCCGTCGCCTCGGCGCCCGCGTCAGCGGCGACTGTCGACACCAGTGCCTGGTACGTGTTGGTGAACCGCAACAGCGGCAAGGCCCTGGACGTGTACAACCTGGCGACCAACGACGGCGCGCGGATCACGCAGTGGACCCGCAACAACGGTAACCAGCAGCAGTGGCAGTTCGTCGACTCCGGTGGAGGCTACTACCGGGTGAAGTCG
>NZ_JNZS01000013.1 GCF_000718515.1 Micromonospora parva
GGGGGCAGGAGGGGTGGGGTTGTTGACTTGGGTATTCGCTGGGTGAATAGTGGGCGGGGTGTCGACGCCGCATGTTCTGCTCGGGTTGCTCGCTGGGGGCAGTCGGCACGGGTATGAGCTGAAGCGTGCGCACGACGAGCGGCTGCCGCGCGCTCGGCCGCTGGCCTTCGGGCAGGTCTACGCCACTCTCGGCCGGCTGGAACGCGACGGGCTGGTGGCCGCCGCCGGGCAGGACCGCGTGGCCGGGCCGGACCGCACCGCGTACGCGTTGACCGACCAGGGGCGGGACACGCTGGACCAGTGGCTGTCCACAGTGGAACCGCCGATGCCGTACGTGGCCAGCACGCTCTTCGCCAAGGTCGTGGTGGCGCTGCTGGTCGCCGACGTCGACCGGGCCCGCTCCTACCTGGTCGCCCAGCGGGCCGCGCACACCGCACGCCTGCGGGAACTGACAGTGGTCAAGACCGACCCGACCGCCACCCTCAGCGATGTGATCGCGGCCGATTTCGCGATCGCCCACCTCGACGCGGATCTGGGGTGGTTGCACGCCACCCTGGGCCGGGTCGCCGACTGGCACCGGGAGGTGCATCCGTGACGCAACTCCAGGCTCGCGGCGTGGTTCGGGCGTACGGTCCGACGCCCGCGCTGCGCGGCGTGACGCTCGACGTGGCCGAGGGCGAGATCGTCGCCGTGACCGGGCCGAGTGGCTGCGGCAAGTCGACCCTGCTGCACTGCCTGGCGGGGATCCTCCGGCCGGACGCCGGTGAGGTCAGCTGGCGCGGGCACCGCATCGACACCTGGTCGGAGGCGGCCCGGTCCCGGCTGCGGCGTACCGAGTTCGGGGTGCTGTTCCAGTTCGGCCAGCTGGTGGCCGAACTGACCGCGGCGGAGAACGTCTCCCTGCCGCTGCTTCTCGCCGGCACGGGGCGGCGAGAGGCGCGGGTGGCGGCACTCACCTGGCTGGAACGGTTCGGGGTGGCCGAGTTGGCCGACGTCCGGCCGGGTGAGATGTCCGGCGGTCAGCAGCAGCGGTGCGCCACGGCGCGGGCGTTGGTGACCGAACCGCGGGTGCTCTTCGCCGACGAGCCGACCGGAGCGCTGGACACGCTCACCGGTGAACAGGTCCTCACCCAACTGGTCCGGCTCGCCCGTGAGCAGCACACCTCCGTCCTGCTCGTCACCCACGAGCCGCGGATCGCCGCGTACGCCGATCGGGAGATCGTGCTGCGCGACGGCCTGGTGGACCACACCGGCCTGGGGCTCGACGTGCCGCTGACCGGCGGCGCGCGGTGAGACCGGCGACGCTGGTCCGGCTCGCCCTCGCCGGCACCCGCACCGACACCGCCCGGGTGGTGCTCACGGCGCTCAGCGCCCTGCTGGCGACACTGGCCGGGCTCGCGGCGCTCACCGTGTTGGCCATCCCCACGCCCACCGCGACGGAGGAGAACCCGAACAGGTGGTCGGAGCAGTACCACAACGCGCTGCTGGTGGAGCCCGGGTTGCGTGGCGGTACGGCGTTCGCGCTGCTGATGCTGATGCTCCCGGTGCTGGCGCTGGCCGGTCAGTGCGCCCGGCTCGGCGCGCCGGCACGGGACCGCCGGTTGGCCGGGCTCCGGTTGGCCGGCGCCACTCCCGGGCAGGTCACCCGGTTGGTGGTGCTGGAGACCGGCGTGGCCGCTCTGTTCGGCACGCTCACCGGGCTGGGTGTCTACCTGGTGGGTCGCGATCTGCTGCACCGCCCGGACGCGCGAGGTCAACTGGCCCTGCCCACCGACGTGCTGCCGTCACCCGGCGCGCTGGCCGGGGTGGTGCTCGGTCTGCCGGTCGTCGCGGCGTTGGCCACTGCGGTGATGCTGCGTACGGTCACCACCAGCCCGCTCGGGGTGAGCCGGAAGGCCCCCCGCGAGCGCGGCCCGCGACCGTGGGCCGGCGTTCTGATCGTGCTTGGTGTGCTCTCGTTCGCGGCGATCCAGCCGGTGGGGGAACGGTTCGACGACAACGAGGAGTTGGTGACCTGGCTGATGCCGCTGATGTTCGCGGCGAGTGGGATCGCGGCGATGGTCGGCGTGGTGATCGGCACCGGTTGGATCTCGTACAACTGCGGGTTGTTGCTGCGCCGGCACGCCCGCCGTCCCGCGGCCCTGCTCGCGGCCGGTCGGCTGATGGCCGACCCGTGGGCGGGCAGCCGCACGTTCGCCGCGCTGCTCGCCGCCGTGATCTTCGGCGGGGGTGCGGCCGCCCAGCGCGCCTACTTCGCCACCAAGGACCAGCTCGAGCGGGAGCAGAGTCGACTCGCCGGGATTGACGGTGGCGACAACCCCTTCTATCTGTCCACCATGGATCTCGTCGACGGCGCGGTGGCCGTGGCCATTCTGATCGCGACGGGTGGGCTGATCGTCGCGCTGGTCGAGGGGATCGTCGCCCGCCGACGTGCCTACGCCGCGCTGGTGGCCACCGGGGTGCCCCGCGCCGTGCTGAGCCGTTCGGTGGCCTGGCAGGCGCTGACCCCGGCGGTGCCGGCGATCCTGCTCGCGCTCACCGTGGGCACGCTGCTCGGTCGAGGGCTCATCGCGAAGGTGTCGACGGGCGGCTCATCGGCGGAGATCTGCGAGGCCACGGCCGCGCTGTGCGACGACCCGGCCACCCGCGAGCAGTACACCCGGATCGTGTACACCCCCGGGATCGAGCGAGCCGTTCCCGTACCCCTGGAGCACCTGGCCTGGCTCGGTGCCGGCACGCTGGCCGCGGTGCTGGTGACGGTCGGTGTCGGTCTGCTCTTCCTGCGCACCAGCACGGCGTTGGACGAGCTGCGTACGGCCTGAGTCGATGTAACACAGCAGGTGGCGGCGTCGCTGTGTGCACCGGAGGCCCGGACGATCGGGTTTCCGGTGTCGGACCCGACGGTCCCGGCACGGTGACCATGGGAGTTCGCCAGATGCACAACCAACCGGGCACCGCCCCGCCGGTGTTCGTCGACGGCACCGGGCGTCGTCGGCGGCTGACCGTCATCGTTGGCACCACCATGGGTCTTGGCCTGCTCACCAGCCTGGCCCTGATCGTCGCGGGGCTCTTCCTGGACACCTCGGTGCCGCTGCCCGGCTGGTCGGACGACTCCCGGGGGACGCGCCCGGTGGAGGCCGGCGTCGACGAGATCAACCAGCCCCGGGTGGCCACCTCGCCGTCGCCGTCGCCGTTGACCCGGACGTCGGCGCCGCTGCCGCGCGTCACCCGGACCGCCGGCGACCGAAGCCCCACCCCTGCCGGTGCGACCGCCGACGTCACCGGTGCGCCGTCGGCCACCGACCGACCGGGTCGCGGCGACGAGCACCGCAACACCGCCAAGCCGAGCAGGTCGCCCGGTAAGCCGCAGTGACGATGGCGAAACACGTGGCCCGGCGTGACCCCCGGGCACACTGGCTGCTTCTCCTGCTCGGGCTGCTCCTGCTGCTCGCGGCGCTCACCGTCAACGGTCTGGTGAGTGGCCTCGCCGGTGGTTCGGGAAACGCCACCGCGCGGCCCGCGCCGGACGTCCCGGCCGCCGTCGGCTCGGGTGGCCCGGTGCTGCGGCTGGACCGCGCCGAACCGGTCAGTCGGGCGCTGCCGGACCGCACCATCGCGCTGACCTTCGACGACGGGCCGGACCCGCGGTGGACGCCGCAGGTTCTCGACGTGCTGCGCCGGCACGGCGCGCACGCCACCTTCTTCGTGGTGGGTGCCCGGGTCAACGAGCACCCCGAACTGGTCCGGCGGATCCTCGCCGAGGGGCACGAGATCGGGTCGCACACGTTCACCCACGCCAACCTCGCCGACGTGTCGCCGTGGCGTCGCGACCTCGAACTGTCGCTGACCCGTAAGGCGGTCGCGTCGGCCGCCGGCCGGGAGGTGACCCTGTTCCGGCCGCCGTTCTCCTCGGTGCCGACGGCGCTGACCGGGTCCGAGTACGCCGCGTTGCGGGCCGCCGCCGGTGCCGGGCACGTCGCGGTGCTCACCGACCTGGACACCAAGGACTGGCAGCGCCCCGGAGCCGACCGGATCGTGCGGGCGGCCACCCCGAAGCAGGGCCGGGGAGCGGTGGTGCTGATGCACGACGGCGGCGGTGACCGGGCGCAGACCCTCGCCGCGCTGGACCGGCTGCTGCCCGCGCTGGGCGAGCAGGGCTACCGGTTCACCACCGTCTCCGCCGGCATCGACGCCTCGCCGTCGATGGTGCCGGCCGGCGTTGGTGCCCGGCTGAGCGGCACCGCGCTGCGCTGGACCCAGACCGGTGCCCGCTGGGCGGCCGACGTGATGAACGTGCTGCTCGCCACCGCCCTCGTACTGGGGATCGCACGTCTCGTGGTGCAGGTGGTCTGTGCCCAGCGGCACGTGCGCCGGGTCCGCCGTCCGCGGCGGGACCGACCGGAGGTGCGGGCACCCGTCTCGGTGATCGTGCCCGCGTACAACGAGGCGGCGAACATCGCCGCCACGGTCCGGTCGCTGATGGCCAGCGCGTACCCGGCGCTGGAGGTGATCGTCGTCGACGACGGGTCGGACGACGGGACCGCCGACATCGTCGAGCGGATGCGACTGCGCGGGGTACGGGTGATCCGGCAGGCCAACGCCGGCAAGCCGGCGGCGCTGAACACCGGCATCCGGGCCGCCCGGGCGAACCTGCTGGTGCTGGTGGACGGGGACACTGTCTTCCAGCCGGACACCGTGTACCGACTGGTGCAGGGCTTCGCCGACCCGTCGGTGGGCGCGATCAGCGGCAACACCAAGGTCGCCAACCGGCGTCGACTGCTCGGCCGGTGGCAGCACCTGGAGTACGTGATCGGCTTCAACCTCGACCGACGGATGTACGACGTGCTGGAGTGCATGCCGACCATCCCCGGTGCGATCGGTGCGTTCCGCCGCGAGGTGCTGCTGCGGGTGGGTGGGGTGCCGTCGGACACGCTGGCCGAGGACACCGACCTGACCATGAAGGTGCTGCGGGCCGGCTGGCGGGTCGTCTACGAGGAGTCGGCCATCGCCTGGACCGAGGCTCCGTCGTCGTTGCGCCAACTCTGGCGACAGCGCTACCGCTGGTGCTACGGCACGATGCAGGCGATGTGGAAGCACCGGCACGCGCTGCGCGAGTCGGGTGCCGGCGGCAAGTTGGGCCGACGCGGCCTGCCGTACCTCACGGTGTTCCAGATCGTGTTGCCGCTCACCGCTCCGGCGGTCGACGTGTTCGCCGTGTACGGCCTGCTCTTCCTGCCCTGGTCGACCCTCGCCCTGGCCTGGGCGGGGTTGCTGCTGCTCCAGGCGGCCACCGCCGGGTACGCGCTGCGACTGGACCGGGAGCGGTACGGGCCGCTGTGGGCGCTGCCGTTCCAGCAACTGGTCTACCGGCAGCTCATGTACCTGGTGGTGGTGCAGTCGGTGGTCACCGCACTGATCGGCAACCGGTTGCGCTGGCAGCGGATGGTGCGTACCGGCGAGGCGGCGGCGCTGGTTGGTGCCGGCCGCGGCTGAAGCCGCGTCGGCGGTCAGGCCGGGGTGTGGAAGAGCCCGGCCGACCAGGAGATCAGCAGGCCCACGGCGGCGGAGCAGCAGCAGACGAGCAGGGCGGCGGCGACCACGGCGAGGATCATCCACGCGGAGGTGCGCCGGGGCGTCGACCCCGGCTCGTCCTCGTCGGTCATCGCCGCCGCCCCGTCGTCAGGCGCGGCCGAGGCGGTCCAGGATCCAGGCGTTGATGAACGCCTCCTCACGCCAGGAGTCGTAGCGACCGCTCGGGCCGCCGTGCCCGGCACCCATCTCGGTCTTCAGCAGGTAGTCGCCGCCCGGGGCGACCGCCCGCAGCCGGGCGATCCACTTCGCCGGCTCGGAGTAGAGCACCCGGGTGTCGTTGAGGCTGGTCACCGCGAGGATCGCGGGATAGTCCACGGCGGTGACGTTCTCGTACGGCGTGTAGGACTTCATGTACGCGTACACCTCGGGGTCGTCGAGGGGATTGCCCCACTCCTCCCACTCGGTGACTGTCAGCGGCAGCGACGGGTCGAGGATCGAGGTGAGCGCGTCCACGAACGGCACCTGCGCCACGATCCCGGTGAACGCGTCCGGCGCGAGGTTGGCCACCGCACCCATCAGCAGGCCACCGGCCGAGGCGCCCCGGGCGACCAGTCGGTCGCTGGCCGTCCAGCCGGCCTTGACCAGGTGCCGGGCGCACGCCACGAAGTCGGTGAAGGTGTTCTTCTTGGCCAGCAGCTTGCCCTGGTCGTACCACCGTCGGCCCAGCTCACCGCCGCCTCTGATGTGCGCCACCGCGAAGACCACGCCCCGGTCCAACAGGGACAGCCGGGCCACCGAGAACCACGGGTCCATGCTGGCCTCGTACGAGCCGTAGCCGTACAGCTCGCAGGGCGCCGAGCCGTCCCGGGGGGTGCCGACCCGGCAGACCAGCGAGATCGGCACCCGGGTGCCGTCGTCGGCGAGCGCCCAGTCGCGGTGCTGCTCGTACTCGGCCGGGTCGTACGGTCGCCCGTCCGGCCCGGGCAGCACCGGCTTCTGCTTGAGCAGCACCATCTGCCGGGTGACCAGGTCGTAGTCGTACACCGAGTCGGGGGTGATGAGGGAGGAGTAGCGCAGCCGGACCCGACCGGTGCGGTACTCGGGGTTGGCGTCCAACCCGACGCTGTACAGCGGCTCGGGGAAGTCGATGTCGTACCCGTCGTCGCTGCCCACCGGCAGCACCCGCAGCCCGGTGAGCCCGTCGGTGCGCAGTGACACCACCAGGTGGTTGGCGAAGGCGTCCACGGCCTCCAGCCGGGTGCCGGGGGTGTGTTCGATCAGCGGCACCCAGTCGCCCGGTACGTCCGCCGAGGTGAACGCCAGTGCGAAGTCCTCCGCGTTGTCGTTGTGCAGGATCAGGAAGCGGTGCCCGTGGTGCTCCACCGTGTATTCGACGCCCTGCCGGCGGGGCGCGATCACGGCGGGCGCGCCGGTCGGGTTGCCGGCGGGGATCACCAGGACCTCGCTGGTGATCTTGCTGTGCACGTCGATGAGGATGAACTTCTCCGACCGGGTTAGCTCCACGCCCACCCAGAACCGCTCGTCGTCCTCCTGGTGGACCACCACGTCGTCGGCGGCGGGGGAGCCGATGGTGTGCCGCCAGACCCGGTTCGGTCGCCAGGCGTCGTCCACCGTCACGTAGAACAGCACCGAGGCGTCGGTCGACCAGGCGGTGCCGTAGAACGTGTCCGGCACCTCGTCGGGCAGCAGCTCACCGGTGGTCAGGTCCTTCACCCGCAGGGTGAACCGTTCGTCGCCGGAGAAGTCGGTGGAGTAGGCCAGCCAGCGACCGTCCGGGCTGACGTCGAACGCGCCGAGCGAGAAGAAGTCGTGCCCCTCGGCCAGCAGGTTTCCGTCGAGCAGCACCTCCTCGCCGTCGAGTGGGGCGCCGTCCACGCTGACCGGCGGGTCGGTCTCACCGTCGCGGACCGCCCGTCGGCACTGCACTCCGTACTGCTGCCCCTCGACCGTCCGGGTGTAGTACCAGTGACCGCCCTTGCGGGTCGGCACGGACAGGTCGGTCTCCTGGGTGCGTCGGCGAGTCTCCTCGAACAGGTCGGCGCGCAGGTCGGCCAGGTGTGCCGTCCGCGCGTCGGTGTACTCGTTCTCGGCGGTCAGGTAGGCGATCGTCTCCGGGTCGTCCTTGGCGGCGAGCCAGGCGTACTCGTCGACGACGGTGTCGCCGTGGTGGGTGCGCTCGCTGGGCACCCGCTTCGCCGCGGGCGGGGCAGTCTCGGTGGTCACGGCGGCCACGTTACCGGCCGGCAGCGGCAGTGCGCCGGACCAGCGGCATCCCGATACCCGCTACCACTGCATTCGAACACATGTACGATGGCCGGCATGGCGGCAGCAGCGAGTTCCCTCGGCCGGTCCGGAGCCCTTGAGATCACCCGGCGGTTGGCGGCGATCTGCGGCCCGCCCTTCTCCCGGCTGGCCGGGCCCGCCGACGAGGTGGCGGGGCGGCCGGCACGCTGGGTGGCCGTTCCCGGCGGCCCGCACGCCGCCGCCGAGGTGCTGCGGCTGGCCGCCAGACACGATCTGACGGTGGTGCCCCGAGGCGCGGGCACGAAGATCGACTGGGGTGCCACCCCCGTTCAGGTCGACATCCTGCTCGACACCGGCCGGCTCGCCGGCATCGGTCACGAGCCGGTCGAGTCGCTGGTCACCGACGTGGGGGCCGGCACTCCACTGCGGGCGGTGCAGGCCACCCTGGAGCGCACCGGGCAGCGGCTCGCGATGGACGCCCCGTCACCCGGCGCGACTCTGGGTGGCGTGCTCGCCGCCGGCGAGGCCGGTCCGCTCCGGCACCGCCACGGCAGTCCCTGCGACCAGCTGCTCGGTGTGCGCTACCTGGCCGCCGACGGCGAGCTGATCAGCATCGGTGGCGGCGCGCCCGGCCTCGACCTGGCCCACCTGCTCTGCGGCTCCCAGGGCGCGCTCGGTGTGCTGGTCTCGGCGAGCCTGCGGGTGCAGCCGCTGCCGGCCAGCAGGCTCTGGGTGTCCCGCCCGGTGTGGACGCCGTTGGAGGTGCACGACCTGGTCCGGACGATCCTCGCCGCCCGACTGGAGCCGTCGGCCATCGAACTGGATCTGCCCGGGGGCACCCCCCGCCCGCGTACGCCGTACCCGCCCGGTCACCCGGCGGCCACCGCCCGGGAGCGCCACCCGTCGATGTCCGGCCGGGCCGGTGCCCCGTCCCGGGCCGGCAGCCTGGTGGTGCTGCTGGAGGGCGGCCCCGCCGACGTCACCGAGCGGGCCGAGCGGCTGGTCGGCCTGTTGCACGGCGAGGCCACCATCGCCCACTCGGCGCCGACGTGGTGGCGCCGCTATCCGTTCGCGCCCGGTGACACGGCGCTGCGCCTGGAGGTGCCGATCGGCGATCTGCACGCCGCCGTGTACGCGCTCCGCGACGCGGCCGGCACGCCCGTCCCGGTGCGCGGGTCCGCCGGGCTGGGCATGGTGCACGCGGCACTGCCCGGGGCGCTGGCACCCGACCGGGTGGCGTCCATCCTGGCCGCCGTCCGCGGGGTGCTGCTGGCCCGGCAGGGTCGCTGCGTGGTGATCTCCGCTCCGGCAGCGGTCCGCCAGGCGGTCGACCTCTGGGGTGAGCTGGCCGGCCTGGCCCAGTTGCGCGCCGCGAAGCGTCACCTCGATCCGGAGCACCGACTCGCCCCCGGCCGGCTCCCCGGCGGCCTGTGAGGTCGGGGCAGGGCATCGGAGCTGCGACCCGAGACCCGGAGACGGCGCGACGGTCAGGTCGCGTCGTTGCGCAGCACCAGGACGGCGATGTCGTCCCGGGGCGGCTCCACCGAGAAGTTGATCGCCGCGGCGCGCAGCCGGGCGGCCACCACGTCGGCCGAGTAACCGGCCAGCGGCGCGGCGGCGTCCCGCAGCCGGTCGGTACCGAACAGCTCCCGGCCGCGCCGCCGCTCGGTGACCCCGTCGGTGTAGAAGATCAGTGAATCGCCCGGGGCGAGCGTGATCTCCGCCGTCGGCGAGGTGATCGTGTCGAGCAGGCCGAGCGCGGTGCCGCCGGTGCCGACGAACTCAGCGCCGCCCGTCCCGGCCAGCAGCACCGGCCGGTCGTGCCCGGCGAGGTGCAGCGACACCGCCAACTGGTCGCCCTGGCCCGGCCCGACCGCCGCCAGCGCCAACGTGCAGTAACGGCCGCCACCGCGTTCGACAAGCGTCTCGTTGAGCCGGGCCAGCGCCTCCGGCAACGGTTTGCCGTCGCCGACCAGCACCCTGATCACGTCGCGGACCAGCCCGGTCACCGCGGCGGCCTGGACACCCTTGCCCGAGACATCACCGATCACCACCAGCCAGCGCCCGTCCGGCAGCGGCACCACGTCGTAGAAGTCGCCCCCCACCTCGGCGTCGTCGCCGGTCGGGACGTACTCGGCGGCGAACCCGATCCCGTCCACCACCGGCAGCACCGGGGGCAGCAGCGACTGCTGCAACGTCTGCGCCACGCGACGGCGCTCGGCGTGGATCCGGGCGTTCTCGATGGCCAGCGCGGCCCGCCGGGCCACGTCCTCCAACACGGCCACCTCGTCCGGGTCGTGCCGGTGCCGCTGGTGCCGCCCCACCGCCAGGGTGCCGAGCCGCTGCCCGCGGGCGATCAGCGGGACCGCAAAACCCTCCATCGGCCCGCCCAGCGGGATCTGCGCCGCGCTGCGGGACGCCTCGCGCAGGCGGGCCTGGACCGAATCCGGCCCGGTCTCGGCCAGCACCTTGTGCAACTGCGGCAGCATCGACTCGTCGGCGTGGCTGGCCGCCGCCAACCGCAGCCGGCCCCACTCGTCGGTGGTGTGCACCGCGCACCACTGACCGAGTCGCGGCACCACCAACTGCGGCACCAGCGCCATGGTCAGGTCGACGTCCAACGACTGGGCCAACAGTTCACTCGCCTCGGCCAGGAACGTCAGCCATACCTGCCGGCGGATGTCGGCCCGGCGCAGCCGGTCGTTCTCCAGGTGCAGCGACAGCCGCTCGGCGGTGAGCACCGCCAACGGTTGGGCGTACGCCGACGGCGCCGCGTCCAGCTCCAACTCGCCGGCGTACGGGCGGTGCACCGTCAGCGGCACCCGGAGCAGCTCACTGCCGGGGCGGGGCGGCCGACCGAAGCGGGCCAGCACCTGACTGCCCTGCCCGTCGCCCCGGTCCAGTCGGATCGTGCCGCCGGCCGCGCCCACCATCTCGGCGACCCGGCTCAGCAGGCTGGTGGCGAAGTCGGGCAGCGGGTCGTCCCCGTACAGGTCGGGGGCGGTCTGCATGAGTTCGCTCATCGCGCTGGCGCTCGGCGCGGACGGGTCGGCGCCCGTCGGTGGGCCGGCGCTGGCCGGTGTCGACTCGCCGACGGTGCCCGCGGCGGGCGGGTCGACGCCGGGGCGGTCCAGCCGGAACCAGACGCCCTTCCCGGTGGGCAGGTACGTGGTGCCCCAGCGGCTGGCGAAGTGGTCGACGAGCAGCAGACCCCGGCCCCGCACGGAGACCTCGTTGATCTCGGTGGCGTCGTTGCGGTCGCCGACTGTCAGCTCGTCGCCCGAGCCGGGGGCGAAGTCGGAGACGGTGACGGTCAGCCCGACCTCGTCGGCGACGACCTCGATGTCCAGCTCGGTGCCGGCGTGTTCGACGGCGTTGGTGGTCAGCTCGGTGGTGAGCAGCAGTGCCTCGTTGGCCAGCTCGTCCAGGTGTGACTCGGTCAACACCGAGCGGACCACGGCGCGGGCGGCGGCCGGCGTACGGCGGTCGGCGGGCAGCCGGACACGCCGGACGGCCCCGTCCCGGGCCCCGGCCGTCGCGGGCCCCGCCTCGGCTGACACCCCCGTATCCTCCACCGTTCCCCTGCCGGGTGCCAAGCGGATCATCAATCGGGACTGTCGCGTCGGTCAGTCCCACCTGCGGCGGGGCACGCCGCTGACGCGTCGAAAGGGCCGGCGCGGGCGCCGGGCGAGGTTTGCGGCGCGCCGTGCCGGCTCGGCGCCGATCGGGCGGCTCGGCGGGGCGATCGATGTGATCTGGCGGGTCGCGCACCCTGGCACCACGGCGTGCGCGGGCACAATATGGGGTGCCGGCGTGTCCGCACGGACCGGCGCCCCCAAGTTGAGCGAGGAATGATGACCACGGCGAAGCAGTCGTTCGCGGATCCGTCCGCGCCCGACCACGAGGCGCTCCTCGGCGAGTTGACCGAGGCCCTGCGACGGATCGGTCGCGGCGACCTGAAGGTCCGGCTTCCCCGCCGCGCCGGCAAGGCGGGCGAGGTGGCGGACGCCTTCAACGAGGTGGTCTCGCTCCAGGAACGGCAGTACCTGGACCTGCGGCGGATCAGCCGGATCGTCGGCCGCGACGGCCGGCTCACCGAGCGGCTCGACGACGAGGGGCTGGACGGCTCCTGGGCGGAGGGGCAGCGGGCGATCAACTCGCTGATCGACGACCTGGGTCGACCCACCACCGAGATCGCCCGGGTGATCGTGGCGGTGGCCGACGGTGACCTGTCCCAGCACATGGCGTTGGAGATCGACGGTCGGCCGCTGCGCGGTGAGTACCTGCGCATCGGGCGCACCGTGAACACGATGGTGGACCAGTTGTCGTCGTTCGCCGACGAGGTGACCCGGGTGGCCCGTGAGGTGGGCACCGAGGGCAAGCTGGGCGGCCAGGCCGACGTGCGGGGCGTCGCCGGCACCTGGAAGGACCTCACCGACTCGGTGAACACCATGGCGTCGAACCTGACCGGCCAGGTGCGGTCGATCTCGCAGGTGGCGACGGCGGTGGCGAAGGGTGACCTGTCGCAGAAGATCACTGTCGGCGCGCGGGGTGAGGTCGCCGAGCTGGCCGCCACGATGAACTACCTCACCGACACCCTGCGGCTCTTCGCCGAGCAGGTGACCCGGGTGGCCCGTGAGGTGGGCACCGAGGGCAAGTTGGGTGGCCAGGCCGAGGTGCCGAACGTGGCGGGCACCTGGAAGGACCTCACCGACAGCGTCAACTCGATGGCGTCGAACCTGACCGCCCAGGTCCGTAACATCGCGCAGGTCTCCACCGCGGTGGCGCGCGGTGACCTGTCGCAGAAGATCACCGTGGCGGCGCAGGGCGAGATCCTGGAGCTGAAGGACACCGTCAACACGATGGTGGACCAGTTGTCGTCGTTCGCCGACGAGGTGACCCGGGTCGCGCGTGAGGTGGGCATCGAGGGCAAGCTGGGCGGCCAGGCCCAGGTACGCGGCGTCTCCGGCACCTGGCGTGACCTCACCGAGAACGTCAACCAGCTGGCCGGCAACCTGACCAGCCAGGTCCGCAACATCTCCCAGGTCTCCACGGCCGTGGCCAAGGGTGACCTGTCGCAGAAGATCACGGTGGACGCCCAGGGCGAGATCCTGGAGCTGAAGAACACCGTCAACACGATGGTCGACCAGTTGTCGTCGTTCGCCGACGAGGTGACCCGGGTCGCGCGTGAGGTGGGCACCGAGGGCAACCTGGGTGGTCAGGCGCAGGTGAAGGGCGTCTCCGGCACCTGGCGGGACCTGACTGACAACGTCAACTCGATGGCGTCGAACCTGACCAGCCAGGTCCGCAACATCGCGTCGGTGACGACCGCCGTGGCGAAGGGTGACCTGTCGCAGAAGATCACGGTGGACGCGCGGGGCGAGATCCTGGAGCTGAAGTCGACTGTCAACACGATGGTGGATCAGTTGTCGTCGTTCGCCGACGAGGTGACCCGGGTTGCCCGTGAGGTGGGCACCGAGGGCAAGCTGGGCGGCCAGGCGCAGGTACGCGGGGTCGCCGGCACCTGGCGGGATCTGACTGACAACGTCAACTCGATGGCGTCGAACCTGACCGCCCAGGTGCGCAACATCGCGCAGGTCTCCACGGCGGTGGCGAAGGGTGACCTGTCGCAGAAGATCACGGTGGACGCGCGGGGCGAGATCCTGGAGCTGAAGTCGACTGTCAACACGATGGTGGACCAGTTGTCGTCGTTCGCCGACGAGGTGACCCGGGTTGCCCGTGAGGTGGGCACCGAGGGCAAGCTCGGTGGTCAGGCGCAGGTGAAGGGCGTTTCCGGCACCTGGCGGGATCTGACTGACAACGTCAACTCGATGGCGTCGAACCTGACCAGCCAGGTCCGCAACATCGCGTCGGTGACCACCGCCGTGGCGAAGGGTGACCTGTCGCAGAAGATCACGGTGGACGCCCAGGGCGAGATCCTGGAGCTGAAGTCGACTGTCAACACCATGGTCGACCAGCTGTCGTCGTTCGCCGACGAGGTGACCCGGGTTGCCCGCGAGGTCGGTATCGAGGGCAAGCTCGGCGGGCAGGCGCAGGTGAAGGGGGTTTCCGGCACCTGGCGGGACCTCACCGAGAACGTCAACCAGCTCGCCTCGACGCTGACCACGCAGTTGCGCGCCATCGCCCAGGTGTCCACGTCGGTGACCCGCGGCGACCTGACCCAGCGGATCGCGGTCAAGGCGCAGGGCGAGGTCGCCGAGCTGAAGGACAACATCAACCAGATGATCGTCACCCTCCGGGAGACGACCAAGAAGAATGCCGAGCAGGGCTGGCTGGACTCCAACCTCGCCCGGATCGGCGGCCTGTTGCAGGGCCAGCGCGACCTCGGTGAGGTCTGCCGCATGATCATGACGGAGGTGACCCCGCTGGTCGACGCCCAGCTCGGTGCCTTCTTCCTGGCCGACGACGCCGACGGCAGCATGCGGCTGCGGCTGACCTCCTCGTACGGGTACGTGGCGCGCGGGCACGACGTCACCTTCGGGCCGGGTGAAGGGCTGGTCGGTCAGACGGCGCTCTCCCGTCGCACCATCCGGGTCAGCGCCTCCCCGAACAGCCGGCTCACCCTGCGCTCCGGGCTGGCCGAAACACCCCCGTCCGACCTGGTGGTGCTGCCCGTCCTGTTCGAGGGTGAGCTGCTCGGGGTGATCGAGTTCGCCAGCGTGTCGGCCTTCTCCGAGCTGCACCTGTCGTTCCTGGAGCGGCTGGTGCTCACCATCGGCATCGCCGTCAACACCATCCAGGCCAACCGGCGTACGGAGGAACTGCTGGCCCAGTCGCAGCGGCTGGCGCACGAGATGCAGGAGCAGTCGGCGGAGTTGCAGCGCACCAACGCCGAGCTGGAGGAGAAGGCCACGCTGCTGTCCGAGCAGAAGGGCAACATCGAGACGAAGAACCGGGAGATCGAGCTGGCCCGGCTGGGCCTGGAGGAGAAGGCGCAGCAGCTGACCCGGGCGTCGGCGTACAAGTCGGAGTTCCTGGCCAACATGAGCCACGAGCTGCGGACCCCGCTGAACTCGTTGCTGCTGCTGGCCCGTCTGCTGGCCGAGAACTCGGAGCAGAACCTCAGCCCGAAGCAGATCGAGTTCGCCCGGACCATCCACGGGTCCGGCTCCGACCTGCTCCGTCTGATCGACGACATCCTCGACCTGTCGAAGATCGAGGCGGGTCGGATGGACGTCGAGCCGACCGAGATCCGCTTCACCGAGCTGCGCGGCTACGTCGAGCAGGCGTTCGCGCCGCAGGCCGAGGAGAAGAACCTGGACTTCCAGGTACGGGTGAGCAAGGATCTGCCGCCGGCGTTGGTGACCGACCCGCAGCGGTTGCAGCAGATCCTGCGCAACCTGCTCTCCAACGCGGTGAAGTTCACCGACAACGGTGCGGTGACGCTGCGGATCGCCCCGGCCGCGGAGAACGCGGTCTTCGACGTCCCGGCGCTGACGAACGCCCAGCAGGTGATCGCGTTCACCGTGATCGACACCGGGATCGGCATCTCCGACGACAAGTTGTCGATCATCTTCGAGGCGTTCCAGCAGGCCGACGGCACGACAAGTCGCCGGTACGGCGGCACCGGCCTGGGTCTGTCGATCAGCCGCGATCTGGCCCGACTGATCGGCGGCACCATCACCGTCTCGTCCGCGCCCGGTCAGGGGTCGACGTTCACCCTGTTCGTGCCGCAGGTGCTGGCCCCGGACGCCGTGGTCGCGCCGCAGACCCCGTCCCCGCAGCGGGCCGGCCTGCCGTCGTCGCTGCTGATGCCGCCGCTGGAGCTGTTGCCGGATCGGCCGGAGGCACCGGCCACCCGGCAACTGGACGGCGCCACCGTGCTGATCGTTGACGACGACGTCCGCAACGTCTTCGCCCTGACCAGTGCGTTGGAGCTGCACGGGATGACCGTGCTGTACTCGGACAACGGGGCGGACGGTGTCCGCCTGCTGGCCGAGCACCCGGAGGTGGACATCGTGCTGATGGACGCCATGATGCCTGACCAGGACGGTTACGAGACCACCCGTCAGATTCGCCGCAACCACCGGTTCGCGGACCTTCCGGTGGTCTTCCTGACCGCGAAGGCGATGCCCGGCGACCGTGAGTCGGCGCTCGCTGCCGGGGGCAGCGACTACATCACCAAGCCGGTCGACCTGGACGACCTGATCGAGCTGATGTCGTCCTGGATCAACGGCAGCCGCACCGAGGAGACTTCGTGACCCAGATGGCCAAAGCGCTGCTCGTGGACGACCGGCGGCAGAATCTGACGGCCCTGGAGGCGATCCTCCAGGGGCTGCCGGTCCAGTCCGTGGCGGTGGAGAGCGGCGAGGCGGCGCTCAAGCAGCTGCTGGTGGACGACTTCGCGGTCATCCTGTTGGACGCGCAGATGCCGGACATGGACGGCTTCGAGACGGCGAGCCACATCAAGCGCCGCGAACGGACCCGACACGTGCCGATCATCTTCCTCACCGCCGCCGACCGGGACGCCCAGCTCGCTCTGCGGGGTTACCAGGTGGGTGCGGTGGACTATCTCACCAAGCCGTTCGACCCGTGGGTGCTGCGGGCCAAGGTGTCGGTCTTCGTCGAGCTGTGGGTGAAGACCCGGCAGCTGGCCACCCAGTCGGACCTGGTCCGGGAGCGCGACACGCAGTGGCGGCGGCTCACCGACGCCGTCGACGAGGCGACGGCCCTGCTCCGCTCGGACGACCCGGAGGTCCGCGACCGGGCGGTGCGGCTGCTCGAACAGGCCCGCTGGGGCAACACCGCCTGAGGCGGCGGGCGGCTCAGCCGGTGGGCTGGTCGTTGCGGATCATCAGGGCGCTGCGCAGGCCGGTGATGTCCAGTACGCGGATCAGGAAGTCACCCACGTGGGTCAGCATCAGCAGGCTCTGCGCGTGGCTGGCCTTGCGGCTGAGCACGACGAGGGTGCCCAGACCCTGCGAGTCGCAGAAGGTGACACCACCGAGATCGAGCACGATCCGCGGAGGTGGGTCGGCCAGCACCTCGTTGACGACGGTGGAGAGCTGCGCCGCCGTGAGCATGTCGATCTCACCGGCCAGGCGCAGCACTGCTTCGTCGCCCGTCCGGTGTAGCGTGATGGACAGTTCGGCACGATCCACCCGATCAGCCTAGCGCGATCCGACCGACCTGGCCTGTCGAGGCCGTGAGCATGGTCGTCGAGGCCACGAGGGTCCCCTTCTCGGCGCTGCCGAGGGGCGCGGGTCATGGGTGAGCCGGGTAACCCGACAACGGGGTGGCTGCTGGTGGGCCGTCTGGCGCTGTCACAATGACCGCATCGTGACCGACATCTTTCCCGCCGGACCAGGCCGCTACCCAGCCGACGCGCCGGCCTCCGAGGCCCTGTTCGACCGCGCCCGCGCCATCGTGCCGGGCGGGGTCAACTCCCCTGTGCGCGCCTTCCAGGCGGTTGGCGGCACCCCCCGCTTCATGGTCCGTGGTGAGGGCCCGTGGCTGTACGACGCCGACGGTCGCCGCTACGTCGACCTGGTCTGCTCGTGGGGTCCGCTGATCCTCGGGCACGCCCACCCGGAGGTGGTGGAAGCCGTCCAGGCCGCCGCGGCCCGGGGCACCAGCTTCGGCACGCCCACTCCCGGTGAGGTGGAGTTGGCGGCCGAGATCGTCGCCCGCACCCCGGTCGAGCAGGTCCGTCTGGTCAACTCCGGCACCGAGGCGACCATGTCGGCGATCCGGCTGGCGCGCGGCTTCACCGGCCGCTCGAAGATCGTCAAGTTCGCCGGCTGCTACCACGGTCACGTCGACGCCCTGCTCGCCGCCGCCGGCTCCGGCGTGGCCACGCTGGGCCTGCCCGACTCGCCCGGCGTGACCGGCGCGGCGGCCAGCGAGACGATCGTGCTGCCGTACAACGACATCCGGGCCGTCGAGGAGGCGTTCGCCGCCGAGGGCCAGCACATCGCCGCGGTGATCACCGAGGCCGCCGCCGGCAACATGGGCGTGGTGGCCCCCCGCGACGGCTTCAACCAGCAGCTCGCCCGGATCGCGCACGCCCACGGCGCCCTGCTCGTGGTGGACGAGGTGATGACGGGGTTCCGGGTCTCCCGCGCCGGGTGGCACGGCCTCGACGCGTCCGACGCCGACCTGTGGACGTACGGCAAGGTCATGGGTGGTGGCCTGCCGGCCGCGGCGTTCGGCGGGCGGGCGGACATCATGGCGCGGCTCGCGCCGGCCGGCCCGGTCTACCAGGCCGGCACCCTGTCCGGTAACCCGCTGGCCTGCGCCGCCGGTCTGGCCACCCTGCGGCTCGCCGACGACGCGCTGTACCAGCGCCTCGACGAGACGGCGACCGTCGTGGGCAAGCTGGCGTCCGACGCGTTGGCCGCCGCCGGGGTCCCGCACCGCCTGTCGTACGCGGGCAGCATGTTCTCGATCTTCTTCACCGACGCCGACGTGGTCGACTACGACAGCGCGCGCACCCAGCAGGTGCCGGCGTTCAAGGCGTTCTTCCACGCGATGCTCGCCGCCGGGGTCTACCTGCCGCCCAGCGCGTTCGAGTCGTGGTTCGTGTCGGCGGCGATCGACGACGCCGCTCTGGAGCACATCGCCGACGCGCTGCCGACGGCGGCGAACGCGGCGGCAGCGGCCGGTCACGGGGGGTAGTCAACGGTGAGTAAGACGGTGGTTCACGTGCTCCGGCACGGCGAGGTGCACAACCCCGACCAGATCCTCTACGGCCGGCTGCCCGGTTTCCGCCTCTCCGAGCTGGGCGTCCAGATGGCCAAGGCCGCCGCGCAGGGCCTGGCCGAGCGGGAGATCGTGCACGTGGTGGCCAGCCCGCTGGAACGCGCCCAGCAGACCGCCGAGCCGATCGCCGCCCAGTTCGGGCTGCCGGTCGGGGTGGACGAGCGGCTGATCGAGAGCGCCAACTGGTTCGAGGGCAAGAAGGTCTCCCCGGGTGACGGGTCGTTCCGCGACCCGCGTAACTGGTGGGTGTTGCGCGACCCGGTGACCCCGTCCTGGGGTGAGGCGTACCGGGTGATCGCCGAGCGGATGTTCGCCGCCGTGCACGCCGCCCGGGTCGCCGCCGAGGGCCGCGAGGCGGTGCTGGTGTCGCACCAGCTCCCGATCTGGACGCTGCGCCGTTACGTCGAGCGCAAGCGGCTCTGGCACGACCCGCGTAAGCGGCAGTGCGGGCTGGCGAGTCTCACCTCGTTCCACTTCGACGGCGCGAAGGTGGTGGGCATCGGCTACAGCGAGCCGGCCGCGCACCTGATCGCTCTCTCCGCGACCGCCCGGACGGCCAAGGGGGCCTGATGAACGCCCGGAGGTGGACCGCGGGTCTGCTCGCCAGCGTCGCCGCGGTGGCGCTGGTCGGCTGCACGTCGTCGAAGGCGCAGGAGAAGACCTGCACGACCACCACCGACGGGATCTTCGAGTGCGCACCGGACCAGCGCTCCGCGCCCCCGAAACTCGCCGGTGAGCTGCTTCTCGGTGGCAGCTATGACGTCAGCGACGCTCGCGGGCAGGTGGTGGTGGTCAACTTCTGGGGTTCCTGGTGCGCGCCGTGCCGCGCCGAGGCCGACGACCTGGAAGCCGTCTACCAGGCCACCAAGGGTTCCGGGGTGGACTTCCTCGGCGTCAACGTCCAGGACTCGCGGGACAAGGCCAAGGCGTTCGAGAAGGGGCGGGTCACCTACCCGAGCCTCTTCGACCCGTCCAGCCGGTTGGCGCTCGACCTGGACATCCCGCCGAACACCGTCCCGGCGACGGTGGTGCTCGACCGGGACGGCCGGATCGCCGCGGTGATCCGGGCCGCCGTCAAGCAGGAGGGCCTGCAACCGATCGTCGAACGGATCGCCGCCGAGAAGCCGGCGCCAAACTGATGGGCGAGACGTTCCGGCAACTCGCGCTGGACGGGCCGCTGCTGCTCGCCATGGCCGCGGCGGCGCTCGCCGGTCTGGTCAGCTTCCTGTCCCCGTGTGTGCTTCCGCTCGTCCCCGGCTACCTGTCGTACGTGACCGGCCTGGCCGGTGCCGACCTGGAGGGCCGCCGACCGGCGGCGGACCCGGCGCCGACCGGCGGGGGTGTCGCCGTCAAGGAACGGGTCGCGCGGGTGGGCGCGGTCAAGGGCCGGGTGCTCGCCGGGACGCTGCTGTTCATCGCCGGCTTCACCGTCGTCTTCGTCGCCACCGCGATCCTGTTCGCCGGCATCGGCCGGGTCTTCTTCGAGTACGAGCGGCAGCTGGAGATCGTCGTCGGCGCGCTGATCATCGTGCTCGGCCTGGGCTACCTCGGGATGATCCCGGCGCTGCAACGCGAGTTCCGGATCTCCCGGCTGCCGTCGGCCGGCCTGCTCGGCGCACCGGTCTTCGGTGCGGTCTTCGCGCTGAGCTGGGTGCCCTGCACCGGCCCCACCCTCGGCGCGGTGATGGGCATGGCCGCCACCAGCGGGCAGAGCGACCGCGCGGTGGTGCTCGCCGTGGCGTACTGCCTCGGGTTGGGGATACCGTTCATCGTCTTCGGGCTGGGCTTCGAACGTCTGCTCGGGGTCTTCCGCGCCGTCCGGCGCAACAGCCGCTGGGTCACCCGGGTCGGCGGCGCCCTGCTCATCCTGATCGGCCTGGCCCTGGTCACCGGCGGATGGCAGAGCTTCGTGATCTGGTTGCAGACCACCGTCGGGGTGGGCGAGGTGAGCATCTGATGACGGTCGTCGACGACCGACCGGAGACCGTGGCGCCCGCGCCGCGCCGCCGGCCGAACCGGCTGCTGGCCCTGCTGCGCAACTCGTGGCGGCAGCTGACCAGCATGCGTACGGCCCTGATCCTGCTCTTCCTGCTCGCGATCGCCGCCATCCCCGGCTCGGTGCTGCCGCAGCGCGGGATCAGCCCGGAGAAGGTCAACCAGTACTTCGTCGACCACCCCGACTGGGCTCCCCGGCTGAACCGGATCGGCGCGTTCGAGGTCTTCGGCTCGGTCTGGTTCTCCGCGATCTACCTGCTGCTGTTCACCTCCCTGATCGGCTGCATCACGCCCCGCCTGCGGGACCACATCCGCGCCCTGCGGTCCCGGCCGCCGGCCGCGCCGAAGCGGATGGCCCGGCTGCCGCAGCACACAGTGCTGCCCGCCCCGCCCGGTGGCACGGCGGCGATCGCCGAGGTGCTGCGCAAGCGCCGCTGGCGCGTCGAGGTGCGCGGCGACGAGGTCTCCGCCGAGAAGGGCTACCTCAAGGAGACCGGCAACCTGCTGTTCCACACCTCGCTGATCGCGGTGCTGATCGGCGTGGCGCTGGGCTCCTGGTACGGCTGGAGCGGCAACCGGCTGCTGGTGGCCGGCGCGGACAACGCGTTCTGCAACACCCGCCAGCAGTACGCCGAAGCGAAGCTCGGCCCCCGGGTGGACAGCGCCGACCTGCCCCGCTTCTGTCTGCGGCTGGACGACTTCCAGGCCCGCTTCCTGGACAGCGGTCAGCCGGAGTTCTTCAACGCCACGGTGACGGTTGACGGCCCGGACGAGCCGACCCGCAGCGCCGACTTCTCGGTGAACTCGCCGCTGCGGTTGAACGACGCGAACGTCTACCTGCTCGGCCACGGGTACGCCCCGGTGATCCGCTACACCGACCGGTTCGGCAACAGCCAGATCAGTGACGAGCCGTTCCTGACCACCGGTGACATGGGCCTGACCAGCGAAGGGTTGGCCGCCTTCCCGGACGCCAACGTCGACCCGGCGACCGGCCAGCGGGCACCGGACCAGCAGATGGCGTTCACCGGCATCTACCTGCCCACGGCACCCGAGCAGGCGCCGTTCGTCCGCTCGCAGTACCCGACCGAGCGCAACCCGGCGCTGAACCTGGTCGCCTACCGGGGCAACCTCGGCCTGGACGCCGGCATCCCCGGCTCGGTCTACGAACTCGATCAGCGGCAGGTGCGGACCGGGAAGGTCAAGGAGGTCGGCACCAAACTGCTCCGCAAGGGCGAGAAGTGGACGCTGGACGACGGCACGACAGTCGAGTTCCTGGGCACCGAGCGGTACGTCACCCTCTCCATCCGGCACGACCCCGGTTCGACGATGCTGCTGGTCAGCTGCGGTGTCCTGCTGGTCGGGCTGATGGGTTCGCTGTTCGGCAAGCGCCGCCGGGTGTTCTTCCGGGTGGTGCCGGCCGACCCCGGGGAAGGATCTCCGACGAGCGGTAGTAGCTTGGTGGAGGTCGGCGGGTTGCCGCGTACCGACTATCCGGGGTTCGCCGACGAGTTCACCCAGCTCATCGCTGCGGTCAAGGGTGATGCTGACCCAGCGGCCGAACGGGCCGGCGTGCGAGAAGGAGCCGAGTGATGTCCGCACTCTCCGACAATCTGGTGACCTTCGCGATCCTGGCCTACCTGGTCGCGATGATCGGCCATGCCGTCGAGTACGCGCTGGGCAACGCCCGTACCCGGGTCGCCACGGCGGCTCCGGTGCGCGAGTTGGTCGGTGCCGGCGGTGGTGTCCTCCCGACGCCGCCCGCGCCGGTCCCGTCGTCGCCCCCGGCCGACCGTTCCGCCCGGCAGGCCCGGCTCGCGGGCCTGGTCGGGGTGGGTGCCACCGCTGTCGCCGCCGCGCTGCACCTGGCCGCGCTGGTCACCCGGGGGCTCGCCGCCGACCGGATGCCCTGGGGCAACATGTACGAGTTCGTGCTCACTGTGACGTTCATCGGGGTCGCCGCCTGGCTGGTGGTGCTCTGGAAGCGGCCGTCGCTGCGCAAGCTCGGGCTCTTCCTCACCCTGGTGATGGTGCTGCTGGTCGCCACCGCCGAGCTGGTGCTGTACGTGCCGATCGTGCCGCTGGTGCCGGCGCTGAACTCGTACTGGTTCGTCATCCACGTCTCGACGATCGTCTTCGCGTCCGGCATCTTCCTGTTCGGTGTGGTGCCGGCGGTCGGTTTCCTGATGCGCAGCGGGTACGAGCAGGGCAAGCGGAGCTTCCCGTACACCCTGGCCAAGCGGCTGCCCGGCGCGGCCGGCCTGGAGCGGCTGACCTTCACGCTGCACGCCTTCGCGTTTCCGATCTTCACCTTCGCGGTGATCGCCGGGGCCATCTGGGCCGAGGCGGCCTGGGGCCGGCCGTGGGGTTGGGACCCGAAGGAGACCTGGGCGTTCATCTCCTGGGTGGTGTACGCCGGCTACCTGCACGCCCGCGCCACGCCCAGCGTGAAGCGCAACGTGGCCACCTGGATCGCGGTGCTCGGCTTCCTCACCGTGCTGATGAACCTCTTCGGCGTGAACATCTTCTTCACCGGCCTGCACTCCTACGGCGGGCTTGACTGACAGCCGCAACGCGGTGCGGGCCGGTCACGGAACATCCGTGACCGGCCCGCGTCGTTCCACCGGCCCCGCTCGCGGTCGCCGGACCCGGTTCCGGTCGCCGGTCCCGCCCACGGTCGCCGGTCCCGGTCCCGGTCGCCGGGGTCAGGTCGCGTTGCTCGGGTGGTCGGCCATCCGGGGCCTTGTCGGGACCGCGCGTCTACCGGGTGGGTAGCGAGGCCCGGATGGTCCGCTCGACCTGGATCGTCACCTGGTAGGACACCTCGGGTAGGTCGGCCAGCTCGATCCGCTCGCCGCGCAACGCCAGTTGGGCGTGCAGCTCCCGGGCGATGGCGTCGCGAAGCTCGACCTGGAGGGACGACAACCCGTCCGGGTCGCCGACGACGTACGCATCCGACATGGATCCACTCTGCTCCCGCGTCCCGCCGTTCGGCCAGGCACGGTGAGATGTCCCCGCCGGTCTTGACGGATGTCCAGCCCCCGGACTGCCGTCGAGCCCCGGACTGCCGTCGAGCCTTGGACTGTCGTCGAGCCAGGCGGTCGTCACCCCGATATGAGTGTCAGGGGATGACGCAGTGTTGAGGGATCGCTACCGTGCGCAGGTGGGTCCGGTTACCCAACGTTCGCGGCGGAAGGTGGGACGCAGTGACCTCAGTGGTGTCCACGGCGGCGCTGATCCGGGAGCAGCTTCGACGGTCCCGGCTTGCGGCTGGGCTGACTCAGGAGGAGTACGGCAAACGGGCGCACTACTCGCCGTCGATGGTGTCGGCGGTCGAGCTGGGGCAGGCGGCGCCCAACGAGGCGTACCTGACCCGGGCCGACGAGGTGCTCGACACCGGCGGCCTGCTGGTCTCGCTGCGCGAGCTGGGCCGGCGCGACGGCGAACCGGTCTGGTTCCGCCCCTGGCTGGAGGTCGAACGGGTCGCCAGCCAGCTGCGCTGCTTCGGCGCGACGATGATTCCCGGGCTGTTGCAGACCGCCGACTACGCCCGGGCGGTGTTCCGGCTCGACCTGGGCCTCACCGCCGATCGCATCGAGGAGTTGGTGGCGGCCCGGTTGGAGCGGCAGACGATCCTCGACCGGGAGCACCCGCCGCAGCTCACCGCCGTGATTGACGAGGCGGCGCTCCAGCGTTTCGCGGAGGGCTGCGCCGGGGTGCTGGCCGGGCAGCTCCGACACCTGGTGGCGTGCGCCCGCCGTCCGCACATCAGGGTGCATGTGCTGCCGCAGGGGGTGGGGCTGCACGCGGGTCTCTTCGGGCCGTTCATCCTCGGCCGCACCGCCGACGGCAGCTGGCTCGGCTTCCTCGACAACCAGACCGGTGGCACTGCCGTGGACGACATCAACGAGGTGGCGACCCTACTCGGAAGGTGGGAGAGTCTGCGCAGTGACGCGCTGCCCCGGCAGCAGTCGATCGACCTGCTCGAGGAGATCGTGAAGCCATGGATCTGACCGGAGCCCGTTGGCACAAGTCCACCCGGAGCGGCAACGACGCCGGCGCATGTGTCGAGGTCGCCGACAACCTGCCCGGCCGGGTGCACGTCCGCGATTCCAAGGACCGCGACGGCGGCCTGCTGACCTTCACCCCGGCCGCGTGGCGGGCCTTCGTCGAGCTGGCCCGCACCCACTGACCATCCGCCGGATCCTCGTGACCGCCGTACCCGCCGACCGTCCGCCGGGTCATCACTGACCTGGCTACGCGATGCGGGCCGGTCACGGATCATCCGTGACCGGCCCGCGTCGTTCTGGTGCGGTGCTCAGCTCACCGTCACGGGGGCGACGTCGTTGTTCGGGTTGTCGTCCACCCGGGGGTAGCGCTGGAACGGCTCAACCTTGCCGGGGGCCCCGGAGAGGGTGTCGATCCGCAGGTCGAACCCGACCTTGTGAGTCGTGCCGGCCGGGAAGACCGACCCCGGTCCGTTGCAGTACCAGGTTGCCGGGACGGTCTCGGGCTCTTCCTCGTCGCCGTTCAGCCAGCAGTCGGACGGGGCGGCGAGCACGGTGACCCCGGCGGGCGGGACGAAGAGGAAGGCTCCGACGCCCTCGCCGGAGAGGCTGCCGTCCGGCACGCCCGGACCCTTGTTGCGCAGGCCCACGGTGACCCGCACGGTGTCACCGACGGCTCCGGTGACGGCCGCGCCCTTCGCGACGATGTCGAAGGCGCCGTGCACGCCCCGCAGGTAGGTCTGGCCTTCGGCCCGCGTCGCCTCGGCCGGCAGCACGTCGAGCGGTGCGCCCACCGCGCGTAGCCGTAGCGCCTGGTCGGCGTCGCGGCTCCGGAGCTTCACTCCACTGGGGAGCGGGCCGGCGCTGGCCAGCGGTTGCACGGCCTGGGTGATCCGCTTGCTGCCGAGGGTCGCCGGGCCGACAGTGGTCGCGAACCCGTCCCGCAGCTCGTGCCGCTGGCCGGGCGCGAACGTGCCGCGCACGGTGCAGACGACCACGGTGGCGAGCACCTGGTCGGTGCCGTACCGGCAGTTGCGGTAGCTGGTCGGCACCAGGCCCACCGGGAAGCGCATGGTGAGCCGCAGGTCCACGGCCGGCTGGTCGCCGGCGTTGACCACGGCCACCGGGACGGGAAGGGTGTCGCCCACCTGCACGCCGGTCACGGTCTCGTCGACCAGGTCGAGCAGGTTGGGCCCGGATCGCACGGTGACGGTCGCCTGCTGGGTGTACGCCTCGGTCTGCTCGCCGAGCGGCGTGTAGTCGAGGGTGCCGCTCGCGCCGTCGAGGGCGCCGGGCGCGGGCCGGAACACCACCGGCACGGTGCCGGTGAGCGTGCCGAACTCGTCGACGGCGGTCGGCGGCATCGGGCAGGTCACCGAGGTGCCCTCGGTGACGCAGAAGTCGGGGAAGGCGGCGGTGGCCACGCCCGCCAGGCCGGTCAGGTCGATGGTCACCCGGGGCTGGCTGGCCCCGGTGCTGGTCAGGGTCAGCGGCATCGTGCGGCCGGGAGCGCCGGGGCCGCCGACGGTGACGTCATCAAGCCATCCGCTGACCCAGCCGGGGTCGTCCTCGGCCGCAGCCGGGCCAGCCGCCACACCGACTGCTGCGGTGCCGACGAGCAGCGCTGTCACGCCACGCAGAAGCCGACCACGGGCAACGCGCACAGATCTCATTGATCTCCTTGCTGAGGGGTGAGCCGATCGGAAGACGTCAGGTCTGCAACACCCCGGACCCGACCGGCATCCATGATCTTAGGGATCGCCTGTGACAGTTTCTGATCGGCCGAGCAGGGGCGTGATCTCCGTCGAAACGGGACACGGTCGGGTGCCCGCAGCACCGGTCAGCAACACCGCAACGGCCCCTCCACCTGGGCGGACGCCTTCGGTCAGTTCGCCCGCCCACCGGTTGTCGGGCAGCCCCGCACGGCTGCGGGCGATCAGCCGCCGAACCAGCCGGGCACGTCGAGCCGGAACCAGTTGGCCGCGGCCATCGTGGTGAGGTCGTCCTCCATCGCGGTGACCCGTTGAGGGCCGAGGGTGTCGGCCCACTGTGCCCGCAGCCGGTCGAAGATCTCGGCCGAGCGGCGTAGCCCGTCGGCGCCGCGCGGCGTGACCCGCACCAGCCGGCGTCGGGCGTCGGCGGGGTCGTCGGCCCGCTCCAGGTATCCCACGGCGACCAGCCGGTCGACGGTCTTGCCCGCCGCCTGTTTGGAGATGCCCAGCCGTTGGCCCAACTCGGTGGCGGTGGTGCCGTCCGCACCGACGGCCTGGAGCACGAACCCGTGCAGCGGTCGTAGCTCCGGATGCCCCTCCCGGGCCAGTTCGGCGTGCAGGTCGTCGATCAGCGTCCGGAAGCCGGCCAGCAGCAACAGCGGTAGCGCGAAGCCGGGCCGCGCGGGATCAGGGGTTGCCATGTTCGACAACCACGTTTACTATTTCGTCAACCACGTTGACTATCGTACCGTCCCCGAACCAAGCCCTGGAAAGCAGGTAACCATGTCCGTCTTCACCGCCCACACCGCTGAGACCGCCCCCGCCGCCGCCCGCCGGTCCATCGAGGGAGTAAGCGGCCGGTTCGGCTGGCTGCCCACCCCGGTGGCACTGATGGCCGATTCGCCACAGTTGCTCACCGGCTTCCTCGCCGCCAGCGCGGGCTTCGAGCAGACCGACCTCGCCCCGCTGGACCGGGAGGTGGTCATCCTGACGGTCTCCACCAGTCACGAATGCCACTTCTGCGTCGCCCTGCACACCGGCAAGCTCACCCAGCTCGGCGCGACTCCCGAGCTGATCGCCGCGCTGCGGGCCGGCTCGGTACTGCCCGAGCCGCGACTGGAGGCGCTGCGCCGGTTCACGCTGGCCGTGCTCGACCACCGGGGCGCGGTGCCCGACCACGAGCTGGACGACTTCCTGACCGCCGGATACCAGCCCCGGCACGCACTGGACGTGGTGCTCGGCGTCGGCGCGTACACCATGTCCACCTTCGCCAACCGACTCACCCGGGCACCGCTCGACCCGCCGCTGGCCGCCCACGCCTGGGCGCCGGCAGCCCGCACATGCGCCGGGTCTTGATCCACTCGGCTTTCAGAAAGTCGGCCTATCTCCAGGCGCAGGACACCCCGACTTCCTGAAAGCCGAGTGGATCTAGGCACGCCGCGCCGTCCGCACCGGGCTCGCCGTGGCGGCCATCGCGCGCGTCACAGCACCCGGCTTGGGCCGGGTGGGAGCCGGTGCGGGAGACTGGGCGACATGGCGGCTCGTGGCTTCCCGTACACCGATCTCAAGGACTTCATCGCGGCGCTGGAGCGCGCGGGGGAGTTGCGCCGGATCGACGTCCCGGTTGATCCGACCCTGGAGATCAGCGAGGTGGTCACCCGCACGGTGCGGGCCGGCGGCCCGGCGCTGCTCTTCGAGCGTCCGACCCGGGGCGAGATGCCGGTGGCGATCAACCTCTTCGGCACCGAGAAGCGGATGGCGATGGCGCTCGGCGTCGACACGCTGGACGAGATCGGTGCCCGGATCGGCGCGATGATCAAGCCGGAGTTGCCGGTTGGCTGGTCCGGCATCCGCGAGGGCCTCGGCAAGGTCATGCAGCTCAAGTCGTTGCCGCCGCGCAAGGTGAAGACCGCGCCCTGCCAGGAGGTCGTCTACCGGGGCGACGATGTCGACCTCAACCGACTGCCGGGGTTGCAGGTCTGGCCGGACGACGGCGGGATCTTCCACAACTACGGGCTGACCCACACCAAGCACCCGGAGACCGGCAAGCGCAACCTGGGCCTCTACCGGCTCCAGCAGCACGGCCGCAACACCCTGGGCATGCACTGGCAGATCCACAAGGACTCGACGGCACACCACGCGGTCGCCGAGCGGCTCGGGCAGCGCCTGCCGGTCGCGGTCGCGATCGGCTGCGACCCGGTCGTCTCGTACGCGGCCAGCGCGCCTCTGCCCAGTGACATCGACGAGTACCTGTTCGCTGGGTTCCTGCGCGGCGAGCGGGTGGAGATGGTCGACTGCCTCACCGTGCCGTTGCAGGTGCCGGCGCACGCGCAGATCGTGCTGGAGGGCTACCTGGAGCCCGGTGAGCGGCTGCCCGAGGGGCCGTTCGGCGACCACACCGGCTTCTACACGCCGGTCGAGCCGTTCCCCGTGCTGCACATCGAGGCGATGACCATGCAGCGGAAGCCGGTCTACCACTCGATCGTCACCTCGAAGCCGCCGCAGGAGGACCACGGCCTCGGCAAGGCCACCGAGCGGATCTTCCAGCCGCTGCTCAAGCTGATGATCCCGGACATCGTCGACTACGACCTGCCGGCCGCCGGCGTCTTCCACAACTGCGCGATCGTCTCCATCCGCAAGCGCTACCCGAAGCACGCGCAGAAGGTGATGAACGCGATCTGGGGCGCGCACCTGATGTCGTTGACCAAGCTGATCGTGATCGTCGACGAGGACTGCGACGTGCACGACTACAACGAGGTCGCCTTCCGGGCCTTCGGCAACGTCGACTACGCCCGCGACCTGTTGCTCACCGAGGGTCCGGTGGACCACCTCGACCACTCGTCGTACCAGCAGTTCTGGGGCGGCAAGGCTGGCGTCGACGCGACCCGCAAGCTGCCCACCGAGGGCTACACCCGTGGTTGGCCCGAGGAGATGAGCATGGCGCCCGAGGTCACGGCCCTGGTCGACAAGCGCTGGAAGGAGTACGGGATCTGATGGCCGTCCTCGACGCACCGGCGGCGAAGCCGGGCCGGACCAAGTCCTTCCTGAAGCTCGTCGCCGTCGAGCACTCCGTGTTCGCGCTGCCGTTCGCGTTCCTCTCCGCGCTGACCGCCATGCAGATCAACGGCGGGCGGGTACGGTGGCTCGACCTGCTGCTGATCACCGTGGCGATGGTCGGGGCGCGGACGTTCGCGATGGCCGCCAACCGGATCCTCGACCGCAAGATCGACGCGCGGAACCCGCGTACCGCCGGACGGGAACTGGTCACCGGAGCGGTGAGCGTGCGGACGGCCTGGACCGGCGCGGCCGTCGCACTGGTGGTCTTCCTCGTCGCTGCCGCCCTGCTCAACCCGCTCTGCCTGGTGCTCGCGCCGCTCGCCGTGGTGCCGCTGGTCGTCTACCCGTACGCCAAGCGGTTCACCAACTGGCCGCACGCCATCCTCGGGATCGCCCAGGCGGTCGGCCCGGTCGGCGCCTGGCTGGCGGTCACCGGCACCCTGGACGGCTCCGGGCCGGCCTGGCTGCTCGGCGCGGCCGTGGGCCTGTGGATCGGCGGCTTCGACCTGATCTACGCCTGCCAGGACTCGGAGATCGACCGGGAGATCGGCGTGCACAGCGTGCCCGCCCGCTACGGTCGGCGTTTCGCGCTGCACGCCTCCACGGTCGCGCACGTGGTGACGTTCGCGCTGTTCATCTGGTTCGGCGCGTTGATCGGCCTCGGCTGGCTCTGGTGGATCGGGCTGGCGTTGACAGCTGTGGCGTTCGGTTACCAGCACCTGGTGGTCACCCCGACCGACCTCAGCAAGGTCAACCGGGCGTTCTTCACCGCCAACGGGTTCGTCGGCATCGCGCTGTTCCTCTTCGCCCTGCTCGACCTGGTGATCCGGCTCGGCCTGCGGCCCTGAGGTCGGGTGATCCGGCCCGGCCGATGGGTCTGGGGCTGGGTGATCCGGCCCGGCCTACGGCTCCGGGGCTGGTGGTGCGGCGCTGACGGGGTAGCGGGCGCTCTCGAAGGTCCAGTCGATGGTCCCGCGCACGGCGTACGCGACCCCGTCGAGATGGTCGGCGACCGCCCTGTCCAACGCCGGACCGAACGACGGCACCGCGGCGCGCAGCGCGACGAAACGTCGCATCGCCTCCCGCCAGTGCTCGGCCGCGCGTTCGACCGCCTCCGCCTCCGGCAGGTCGAGCTCGGCCTGCAGGGCGAGGACCAGATTGTGCCCGCCGGCGGTCGTCCGGTCCCGGTCCAGCGAGGCCAGGTCGTTGTACCAGGAGAGCAGGTCGTTGCCGGTGCGGGCGATCTGACGCAGCAGCGGGTGGTGGTAGACCGGGTCGGGCAACGGTCGGCCGCTGACGAACTCCACGAGCGGGTACGACACCTCCGCCGCCGACGTCGCCCGACGCAGCTCGACGTACTCGTCGACGCTCGGGCGGCGGCCGGTCTCCTTGTTGACCGCCTCCTGCCAGGTGCCGTCGAGGTGTCGGGCCACCGCGTCGGCGAAGCGCAGCCGCCACCGGGCCGGCATCCGGCGGCGCGGCTCCCGCCACGCCAGCACCAGCAGTCGCCGCAGCGGCCCGCTCAGCCCGGTCTGCCGCAGCCGGGCGCCGTCGTGCAGCAGTGCCAGGGTGCCGTTGCGCAACGCCCGGATCTGCTCCGGAGTCAACCGGTTCGGCCCGTCGCAGGCGTCGTCGACCAGGAAGAACCAGGTGAACAGCGCGGTCAGCACCCGCAGGTCGGCTTCGGTCGCCCCGGGGTAGAGCCGCCCGGCGTACCGGGCGAAGGCCCCCCGGGACAGCCGGCGCAGCGCGGCGTCGTCCAGTGGCAGGCCAAGCTCGGGCAGCAGATCGAGCAGCCAGCCCTGCACCCGGTCGGCGTGTGCGGGCAGCTGGGACGGGATCGGACATTCGGCACGCAGCGCCCGGAGGATCTCGCCGGTCGTCACCGATGCCTCCTCTACGAGATGGTTCCGGTGCGAATCGCCAGCCGCAGCATGTCAGGTCGGCGGGAGGCACAGGTGCCCCGCCCGACATGTCGGACCGTACCGACCCCGGGGGTGCCCACCGGCGGACCAGCCGGACCAGGCAGGCTGGGGGTATGCGGGAACCATGGGTGGTCGGGGTCTCCGGTGCCTCCGGTACGCCGTACGCGGCGGCCGTCATCGGCGGGCTGCTCGACGCGGGCGAGCCGGTGGACCTGATCGTGTCCCGGGCGGCACGACTCACAGTGCTCGACGAGACCGGCCGGCCCTTCCGTGACGGGCACTGGGCCGAGGACCTCGCCGCCTGGCTCGGCCGGGACCTGACCTCTGCGGATGTCCGGCACTGGCCGGCCGGTGACCTGGCCGCCGGGCCGAGCAGCGGCTCCTACCGGGTACGCGGGATGGCCGTCGTCCCGGCCAGCACGGCGGCCTGCGCGGGCGTCGCGATCGGGCTCTCCAAGGACCTGTTGCAGCGCGCCGCCGAGGTCAACCTCAAGGAACGCCGACCCGTGGTGCTGGTGCCCCGGGAGACACCGGTGACCCGCAGTCACCTGGAACACCTCATCGCGCTGCACGACGCGGGCGCTGTGGTGCTGCCGGCCAGCCCCGGCTTCTACGGTGCCGGCGCGGCGGCCAGCGCGCAGCAACTGGTCGACTTCGTGGCCGGCAAGGTGCTGGACGCCCTCGGCGTCCCACACACCCTGTTCCGGCGGTGGTCCGGCCAGCTCGGCGCAGCGCGAAGCTGAGCCGCCGCTCGTGCCGAACAGTGCTGCTCAGGACGAGCAGCGTTGCCGCACGACGGTCGGCCGAAGTGGGACGCGGACCGGACTGGTGTCCGGTCCGCGTGGCGTTGTCCGCACCAGTTCAGTACATGCCGGCGTTGGCCGGACCCGGCCCCGTGGAAGCGGCCGGCCCCACATTGCGTGGCTTTCCGACCTCATCCACCTCGTCCAGCATGCCCTCCCCCTCAAGCAGGGCCCGCACCTCGGATTCCCGAAACCGGCGATGCCCGCCTGGAGTCCGGATGCTTCCTATCCGGCCGGCCGCCGCCCATCTCGTCACAGTTTTCGGGTCTACCCGAAACAGCGCGGCGACCTCACCCGGTGTCAGCAGGCGATCTCCAGTGTCCACAGCCCCCTCCTCGCGTCGACGAAGCCCCCGGCTGAACACACTGCCCCCGGCTGGTGCGTAGCCCAGAGCCGTCATGAGGGACGTATGGCAATTACAGCACCAGGGACATGGCCTGTCCGCCCAAACGCGAAAAATGCACTGAGTGGGGAGTTAGTAATGTTACTGGTGCTACCTCTGCCCTGACCGCCGGTTTTTGAACAGTGACTCACCGCTCAGTCCAACGGGTGCCGAAGGCCGCACGTTACGTGGCAACGGTTAGGGTCACTCTCTGTGGATGCCATCGACCTGAGCCTCGTCGACCTGCTGCGCGGCAACGCGCGCCTCTCGTACGCCGAGCTGGCCCGACAGGTGGGCCTCTCCGCCCCGGCCGTGCACGAACGGGTCGGCAAACTGGAGAGCAGCGGGGTTGTTCGGGGCTACCGCGCGGACGTGGCCCCGGAGTCGATCGGGCTGGGTGTCACCGCGCTGATCGGCATCGTCGAGGACTCCGGTGCCGACACCGACGACATGCTCGAGTCGCTGCGGGTGCTGCCCGAGATCGAGTCCTGCTACTTCATGGCCGGCGTGGAGTCGTTCCTGCTCAAGGCGCGGGTCGGCACGATCGCCGAACTGGAGCAGTTGATCGTGCGGTTGAACCGGACACCGGGGGTCGCCTCCACCCGTACCGCCATCGCGCTCTCCACGAAGTGGGAGAACCGCCCGCAGCCGGTCGGCCCGACCGCGACCTGACCATCCCGTACCCCTGGTGTCGCCCGGTCGACCGGCGGTAGCGTGCGCCGATGACCCCTCCGGCGCGTCCCGTGGCCGTGGTGACCGGCGCCGCCGGGGGCCTGGGCCGCGCCATCGCCACCGCGCTGCACGCCGACGGCTGGTCGGTGCTGCTCACCGACCTCGACCCGGCGGCGGTGCGGGCCGCCGCGGCACCGCTCGGCGGCTGGTCGGCAGCCCTGGACGTCCGGGACGAGGACGCCTGCCGCGCCATCGCCGCGAACGCGGCGAGCCGGGGTGACCTCGCACTCTGGGTGAACAACGCCGGAATCCTGGTCACCGGGGCGTCGTGGGAGCACGACGCCCCGACTCGCCGCCGAGTGCTCGACGTGAACGCCCACGGCGCCATGAACGGCACCCTCGCCGCGCTGACCGTGATGCGCGCGCAGGGCCACGGGCACGTGCTCAACGTCGTCTCGCTGGCCGGGCTGATCGCCGCGCCCGGCGAGACGGTGTACGCGGCCAGCAAGCACGCACTGCTGGCGTTCAGCCTCGGCACCCTGTCCGACCTGCGGATGGCCGGCTACCGGCGGGTGCACGTCTCCTGCCTCTGCCCGGACGGCATCTGGACCCCGATGCTGCACGACCGGCTGGACGACCCGGGGGCGGTGGCCTCGTTCACCGGGTCGATGCTGACCGCGCAGCGGGTGGCGGCCCGGGTGGTCCGGCTGGCCCGCCGACCACGCCCGGTGGTCAGCCTGCCCCGCTGGCGGGGTGCGCAGGTGCGTCTGTTGGACGCGCTGCCCAGGTTGGCCGTCACACTGACCCCACTGGTCCGCGCCGCGGGCCGCGCAGGTCAGCGCCGCCAACGCCGCCGGTCGGCATCGCCGGACCGGCGCTGACCACCCCTGGTCAGCTTGCTACGTTTCCGAGCGTGACTCATCTCGACAGGTGCGACGAATCCAGCCGGACCTGGGTGACCGAGGCGATCGCCACCGTCGAGGCGGACGCGAACCGCTCGGCCGACACCCACCTGCTGCCGTTCCCGCTGCCCCGCGAATGGGGGATCGACCTCTATCTGAAGGACGAGTCGTCACACCCCACCGGCTCCCTGAAGCACCGGCTGGCCCGCTCGTTGTTCCTGTACGGGCTCTGCAACGGCTGGATCGGGCCGCGCACCACGATCGTCGAAGCGTCGTCGGGTTCCACTGCGGTCTCCGAGGCGTACTTCGCCCGGATGCTGGGCCTGCCGTTCATCGCGGTGATGCCCGCCTCCACCTCACCGGAGAAGATCGCGCAGATCGAGTTCCAGGGCGGCCGGTGCCACCTGGTGGACGACCCGGCGAGTGTGGTGGTCGAGGCCCGGTGGCTCGCCGAGGACTCCGGCGGGCACTTCATGGACCAGTTCACCTACGCCGAGCGGGCGACCGACTGGCGGGGCAACAACAACATCGCCGAGTCGATCTACGCGCAGCTGGAGCTGGAGCGGCACCCGATCCCCGCCTGGGTGGTGGTGGGTGCCGGCACCGGGGGCACCAGCGCGACAATCGGCCGGTACGCCCGGTACCGCCGGCTCGCCACCAAGCTCTGCGTGGTCGACCCGGAGAACTCGGCGTTCTACCCGGCCTGGCTGGCCGCCGACTGGTCGGTACGGACCGGGAAGGGCTCCCGCATCGAGGGGATCGGCCGGCCCACCGTGGAGGCGTCGTTCCTGCCCTCGGTGGTGGACCGGATGGTCCAGGTGCCGGACGCGGCGTCGCTGGCCGCGATGCGCGCCGGATCGGCGCTGCTGGGCCGTCGGGTGGGCGGCTCCACCGGCACCAACCTGTGGGGCGCGTTCGGCCTGATCGCCGCGATGCTCGCCGAGGGTCGGACCGGTTCGGTGGTCACCCTGATCTGCGACCCCGGCGACCGGTACGCCGACACGTACTACGCCGACGACTGGGTGAGCGCCCAGGGCCTCGACCTGACCCCGCACCTGGCCACGATCGACCGCTTCCTGGCCACCGGAGTCTGGCCCGGCTGAACCGCCAAGCGGGCCGTGGCCGGGCTCGGTGTCGGTCAGCGGGGGTCGATCCGTTCGGCCAGCCCGGGGTAGCGCACCACATAGCCGCTGTCGTCCAGATCGATGTCGGCGGTGAAGGTGCCGCTGGCGAAGCGCATCCGCCCCGGCCCGAGCCCGGTGTAGATCTGCTCGGCCGGCACCACCTCCAGGCCGGGCAGCAGCACCCAGGCGACGGTGATCCGGTGGGCCACGTCGGCGGGCTCGGCCGCCATCCTGAGCCGGTGATACGGCAGGGCGTTGAACAGCGGCGAGCCGCTCAGGTCGACGTCGAGCGCGTCGGCCAGTCGGTCCGGGTCGTCGGTGCCGGGCAGCCCGGCCCGGGGATGACCGGCCACGACGAGGGCCGCGTCCAGGTCGCCCTGCTCGGCGGTGGTGACCCGCCACCGGCCCACGGCCCGCTCCAGCGTCACCCGGCGCAGCCAGCCGGGACCCTCGGCCTCGACCTCGACCCGCGCGGTGGCCCAGTCCGGCGTGGTGGTCAGCTGGTAGCGGGCGGTCCACGGGACCGGGTCCACGGCGAGCAGCGTGCCCCTGGCCGCCAACCCGTGGCCGTCGTCGAGCAGGACCTGCTCGCTGCCGGCGGTGTCCGTCCGGGACCAGAAGATTGACTTCGGCATGGTCGGCATGAGCCGGACGTTACGCGACCCGGTCGGCATCGGCAGGGCATGCGCGAACGCCGCCGCGAAGCCTGGGCTTCGCGACGGCGTTCGGTGGATCAATCAGTGGGTACGCGCTGGCGGTCGCCCGCCGAAACCGCGCCGGTCGTCGCGCGGCCGGTCATCGCGCTGCCGGTCGTCACGGGGCCGGTCGTCGCGGACCCGGCTCTCCGGGCGGAAACCACCGCGAGCGTCCCGGTCGCCGAAGCGCCGCTCACCCTGCGGCCGGTCGCCGAAGCGCCGCTCGCCGGTCGGCCGATCGCCCCGACCGTCCCGGTCACCGAACTGCGGCCGGTCCCCGAACCGACGCTCGCCCTGCGGCCGGTCGCCGTACCCCCGGGTGTCCCGATCGGCGTAACGCCGCTCGCCCTGCGGGCGGTCGCCGTAGCCACGGTCGCCCTGCGGGCGGTCGCCCTGGGCCCGGTCGCCGAAGCGACGCTCGCCGGTGGGCCGGTCGCCGAAGCGTCGGTCACCCTGCGGGCGGTCGCCGTAGCCACGGTCACCCTGCGGGCGGTCGCCGAAGCGGCGCTCGCTGGTGGGCCGGTCGCCGTAGCGGCGGTCGCCCTGCGGCCGGTCGCCGTAGCCCCGGTCGCCCTGCGGGCGGTCGCCCTGGGCCCGGTCGCCGAAGCGGCGCTCGCCGGTGGGCCGGTCGCCGAAGCGCCGGTCGCCCTGCGGGCGGTCGCCGTAGCGACGCTCGCCGCCTGAGCGGTCACCGAACCGACGCGGGCCGCCGGCCCGGTCGTCGAACCGGCGCGAGCCGCCGGAGCGGTCGCCGTAGCCCCGGGGCTCCGCCTCGACGCGGACCGGGACGCCACTGGGCTCGCGGGCGCCGACCAGCTCGGCCAACGCCGCGTCACCGACCCGGACCCGGGTCTCGGCCGGCGCGACGCCGGCCTTCTCCATCATCGCCAGGGTGGTACGGCGCTGCTTCGGCAGCACCAACGTGGCGACCGCACCAGACTCGCCGGCCCGGGCGGTACGACCCGCACGGTGCAGGTAGTCCTTCGGGTCCTTCGGCGGGTCGACGTGCAGCACCAGGGTGACTCCGTCGACGTGGATGCCCCGCGCCGCCACGTCCGTGGCGACCAGCACGTTCATCCGGCCCTCGCGGAACTCGGCAAGCGTCTTGGTGCGCATCCGCTGGGTCTTGCCGCCGTGCAGCCCACCGGCGCGTACGCCGACGGCCGCGAGCTGCTCGACCAGCCGGTCCACCCCGAGCTGGGTACGGGCGAAGACCATCGTCCGGCCGTCCCGGGCGGCGATCGAGGCCGCCACCGGGAACTTCTCGTGCGGCGGGATCAACAGCATGTGGTGGTCCATGGTGGACACCGAGGCGGTGGACGGCGCGGTGGAGTGGGTGACCGGGTCGGTCATGAACCGCTTGACCAACGCGTCGACGTCACCGTCCAGGGTGGCCGAGAAGAGCAGCCGCTGACCGTTCGCCGGCGTCTTCGCCAGCAGCTCGGTCACCTCGGGCAGGAAGCCCATGTCGGCCATCTGGTCGGCCTCGTCGAGCACCGTGACCTCGACGTCGTCGAGCTGGCAGATGCCCCGCTCGATGAGGTCGCCGAGCCGCCCCGGGGTGGCCACGATGATCTCCACACCGCGACGCAGCGCGTCGATCTGACGGTCGTACGGAACGCCGCCGACGGCGGTCTTGAGGAAGATGCCGACGGCCTTGCCCAGCGGCACCAGAGCGTCGTTGACCTGCATGGCCAGCTCTCGGGTGGGCACCAGCACCAGGGCGCGCGGGCGCATCGGCCGGGCCCGGTTGCGGTCGGCCAGCCGAGCGATCATCGGCAGGCCGAAGGCGAGCGTCTTGCCGGAACCGGTCTGCCCCCGACCCAGCACGTCGCGGCCGGCGAGCGCGTCCGGAAGGGTGGCCCGCTGGATCTCGAACGGGCTGGTGATGCCCTGCTGCGCCAGTGCGCGGACCAGCGGGTCGGGCAGGCCGAGGGTAGTGAAACTGATCGGGTCGGCGGTCTCCGTCGGCACGGGCTCGGCCTGCGGGGTGGCGGCCTCGCCCGGAGCGACGTCGAGCTGCTCCCGTGCGGTGTCGGCCGCCGGGACTGAGTTGAAAACGGACGTAACGGTGCTGGGGTCAGCAGAGGTGGTCAACAAAAACCTTTCGAGCGGGGCGCATCTTCGCGATGGCCTGCCGCGGCTGTGCCGCCGGATCGCCCGCAAGATCGCCCAGGGGCGCACACCACGCGCGCCGGGTCAGTGATCTCATCCAGTGTACGGCGGTCCGGCGAAGCCGCCAGCCGGTTGTCCGACCGTAGTGGGCGGACTCACCATCGCTGGCGCTCGCTGGCTCACCCGTTGAGCACGCTGCCCACCAGACCGTCCAGGGCGTCGCCGGCGAGCAGGACGACCGCGACGCTGATCGCCACCAGCAGCCCCAGAGCGGCGGCCAGGACGATCATCACCCGGGCGTTGCTGGACCGTTCGGTCGGCGTGTCGGACCAGCCCTGGGCCAGGATGTGCCCGGTCAACGAGCCGGAGGTCTCCACCGCGTTGGCGGGTATCGCGACAGTGGTGAATCCGGCCCCCTCGCCGTTGCCGTAGACGGTGCCGGCCAGGTCGGAGCCGCCGTCGTGCCGCACACCACGGGTGCCGGCCGTAACCCGTCCGGCGGAACCGGCCGGAGGGCCGCTCGGCGGCGCGGTCGTCCGGGAGTTCATGGTGCTGTTCCGGGTCGACGACGGAGCCCCGGTGGTCGACGGCGGCCAGCTCGGCAGCGCTGGCGCGGGAACCACCGGCGGTGCGGAGGCGGCTGGCGGGGCCCATCCGCCGGCGGACATCGGGCGGGTCGCCCCACCGGTGGGTGACCACCCGGATGGCGGTGCGGAGACCGACGCGGTGGCCCGTACGCCGGGCGTGTCGGTCATCGCCGGTGGCGGCGGAAACGGCGGTGCCGGCATCGGGCCGGGCGGGGCTGGCGGTGCCGGCACCGGCGGACCGGGTGGCGGCAGCGGCGGGCTCGGGACGGGCGGCGACGGCGGGCCGGGAATGGGCGGCACCGGCGAGGGCGGCGGGATGGGCGGGCCCGGAACGGGCGGAACCGGACCGGGCGGCGGCGTTGGGCGGGGGTTCGGCGTCGGCGTCGGCCCGGGCGGGTACGGACCCGGGGCCGGTGCGGGCTCCGGCTCGGGTGGCGGCGGCTGCGTCGGCCCGGGGCCGGGTGGGGCGGGCTCCGGCTCCGGAGTCGAGGGCGTCGGGGCCGGCTCCGGCTCGGTGCCCACCGGCGCGGACCGGTAGACGCCGGGCGTGCTCTCCCGAGGATCCGGGCTGCCCAGGGTGCCGGCCGTGCCCCGGCTGCCGCTCGGAACCGTGGCGCTGGCCCGGGCGGGCGCGGGGGAGCCGTGCCGCTGACCCGGCAATGACACGTCGGCCGAGCCGGCCGGGCTGGCCGAGCCGGTCGCCCGGTAGGTGGTCGCCGTGCTCGGAGCACTGGCCGGCATGTCGGCCCGGCGCGCCGTGGCGGTCACGACGCTGGCGCGGGCGCGTACCGGTGCGGTGGCCTGAGCAGGGGGCGCGTCGACCACTGCCGGCTCCCCGGCGTCGGTCCCGCTGCTGTCCGTGGCGGCGTCGGTCCCGCCGCTGTCCACGGCGGCGTCCGTTCCGCCGGGGGCGGCACCGGCGGGTACCTCGGCGGCGGGCGCATCGTCATCGGCGTCGGTCGAGGCGTCCGCGACGACCGGTGCCGTGCTGCTGTCGGCCGCCTTGGCATCGCTGGCGGTTGAGCTGATGTCGCTGTCGGCGGGGCCGCTGTCGGCCGCCTCGGCATCACTGTCAGCGGAGCGGTCGGCCGGGCTGGCGTCGCTGTCTGCCGGGCTGGTGCCTGCCGGGCTGGCGGCGGTCACCGGGTCGGCGGTGTCCGGCCCTGGTGGGTCGGCCTGGTCGACCACGGGGTCGACAGTCTCCGCCGGATCTTTCTGCTCGGCCATTTCCGCCCTCCGCGCCATGCTCGCACCCGGACCCGTGACGTCGGGTCGGATGTGCCTGGTTGTCACGGTGCCACAGATCTCCCCGAGCGGACAGCCGGAGCGGGTCGTGGCGGATCAGCCCGCGTCGCTGGGGGTGGCCGTCGCGCTGCGGGTGCCGGTCGCGCTCGTGCTGGCCTTCGGCGTGGTCGTCGGAGACGCGCTGTTCGGTGCGCTGGGCGGTGCCGGCGGCAGGGTCGTCGGAGTGTTGCTCGGGGTGTTCGACGGCTTCGGCGTGGTGCTGCCGGTCGGCGTGGGCGTCGGGGTGGTCGTCAAGGTCGGCGTCGGGGTCGGCTTGGTGGTCTTCGTCGGCGTCGGCGTGGGCGTCGGCTTGGTGGTCTTCGTCGGCGTGGGCGTGGGCTTCGGCGGCGTCGGCTTCGGGGGCGAGACGGGCGGGGTCGTGACGGGCGGGGTCGGATTGGTCACGGCCGGTGCCGGCACCGCGCCGATCACCCGGGTGGCGGCGTACAGCCGGGACCAACGGACGACCGAGATCTTGACGACGTCGCCGGTGGTGGGTGCCTGCACCATCTTGCCGTTGCCGATGTACATGCCGACGTGGTGGATCGTCGTCCAGCTGCTGCCCGAGGCGAAGAAGAGCAGGTCGCCGGGGAGCAGCGCGCTCTGCGGAACCGTGCGTCCCCGGGTGGCCGCGTACTGGTCGCGGGAGACCCGGGGCAGGTCGAAGTAGTCGGCACCGGGGGAGCGGTACGCCGCCCACATCAGGCCGGAGCAGTCGAACTGGTTCGGCCCCTCCTCGGACCACTTGTACGGGTCGCCGAGCTGGGCGAGCGCGTACCGGACCGCGGCCAGTGCCCGGGGGTGCGCGGCCATGCCGCTGATGCTCTGGTTGGAGACGTAGCCGGCGCCGATCTGCTGCTCGGTGGCTTCCTGCTGGCGTTCGATCTCGATCAGCGCGGCGGCGTTGTCCTTGCGCAGCTTGAGCAGGCTCGCCTCGGCGGCGCGCAGCGCCGTCTCGCCAGTGGTGAACTCCAGCTCGGCGGCGGCGAGCAGGTCCTTGGCCTCGCTGTGCTTCTGGTACGCGGCCTGCTCACCGGCGCGGGCCCGGGACAGCTCCCCGGCCACCCCGGTGGTGCCGCCGTCGACCTTCTCGCCACGGGTGATCGCCTGCAGGCGGCTCAGCCCACGGATGTCCTGGGCGAGGTCGCCCGGCGGGAGCGCGGCGGCCTGCTTGATGGCCTCGGCGGCGGCGGTGTCGGCGGTCTGCTGGGCCCGCAGCAGGGCGTCCTGTGCGGTCGCCAGCGCCTTGCCGGCCGCGTCGAGCTGGGCCTGCGCGTCGACGCGTTTCTGTCGGCTGACCAGCAACGCCTCGCCGAGCGTGCCGACCTGAACCTCGCCGGCGGCGATCGCGGTGGCCAGCGGGCCGCTGCCGATGTTGACCACCGGCGGGACGGGCACGCCGGCGACCGGTGCGCCGCCGGGCAACTGGAGCGAGCCGGTGATCGCCGGGCGGGAGCCGGTGTCCGGCACGGTGGTCGGCACGCCGGGCTCCGCGTACGCGGGGGTGGCCAGCACCGCTGCGGCGATGGCACCGAGCAGGGCGGCCCAGAGCTTCGGACGCAGGACCGGCGAGATCACCGGGCTCCGTCGTCGCTGCCGTCGCCCGCGCCCGCTGTAGACCATGCCGCTCCCCGTCCAACCGCTCGTCGTCGCGCTCGGTGGGCGCGACCGCCGGGACGGTACCAGTGTGTGTGTTCCGCCCCACCTTGTTACTACCGCACCTCGCCACTCATGTCGATGCGTTGTCGGGTTACGGGAGGCTGAGAGTCTGGTGAAGTGGGTCGCTGCCGCCGACCGTGCCGCCGGGCCCGTCGGCGTCGCGACGTACGCTCGATCCGGACCGCAGGTGGAAGGGACGTGCCATGGACGCCGGACTCAAGCGTGAGCTCGAAGCGAAGGTGTACGCCGGTGAGCGGCTGACCCGGGAGGACGGGGTCGCCCTCTACGAGAGCGACGACCTGACCTGGCTGGGGCGGCTGGCGCACCACAAGCGCACCGAGCTGAACGGCGACCGGGTGATGTTCAACGTCAACCGGCACCTCAACCTGACCAACGTCTGTTCGGCGTCGTGTGCGTACTGCTCGTTCCAGCGCAAGCCGGGCGAGAAGGACGCGTACACGATGCGCATCGACGAGGCGGTCCGCAAGGCCAAGGAGATGGAGGACGAGCAGCTCACCGAGCTGCACATCGTCAACGGTCTGCACCCCACGTTGCCCTGGCGTTACTACCCGAAGGTGCTGCGTGAGCTGAAGGCGGCGCTGCCGACCGTCAAGCTCAAGTGCTTCACGGCGACCGAGGTGCAGTGGTTCGAGAAGATCAGCGGCCTGAGCGCCGACGAGATCCTCGACGAGCTGATGGACGCCGGCCTGGAGTCGCTGACCGGTGGTGGCGCGGAGATCTTCGACTGGGAGGTCCGCCAGCACATCGTCGACCACGCCTGCCACTGGGAAGACTGGTCGCGGATCCACGCCCTGGCGCACAGCAAGGGCATGAAGACCCCGGCGACGATGCTGTACGGCCACATCGAGGAGCCCCGCCACCGCGTCGACCACGTGCTGCGGCTGCGCGAGTTGCAGGACGAGACCGGCGGGTTCGCGGTCTTCATCCCGCTGCGCTACCAGCACGACTTCGTCGACTCGGCGGACGGCAAGATCCGTAACCGGATCCAGGCCCGCACCACGATGGCCTCGCCGGCCGAGTCGCTGAAGACGTTCGCCGTCTCCCGGCTGCTCTTCGACAACGTGCCGCACCTGAAGAACTTCTGGGTGATGCACGGGCTGTCGGTGGCTCAGCTGTCGTTGAACTTCGGCGTGGACGACCTGGACGGTTCCGTCGTCGAATACAAGATCACTCACGACGCCGACTCGTACGGCACCCCGAACACCATGCACCGCGACGACCTGCTGCACCTGATCTGGGACGCCGGCTTCCAGCCGGTCGAGCGGGACACCCGCTACAACGTGGTCCGGGAGTACGACAAGGCCCCGTCGCTGGCCGAGCGGCGCGCCGAGCCGCAGCAGGTCTGGGCCTGAGTCGCCACGTACCCTCGCAGTCGATGACCGAGCAACGAGGATCTGAGCAGCAGGGCGGCTTTCCCCGCCGGGACGACCAGGGCCGCATCAGTACCCTGGGCGACCTGCTCGGGGTGTGCCTGGCCGGCCTGGTCATCGGCGTGCTCGCGTTGGTGCTGTTCGACTGGGCGTTCGCCTCGATCGGCGCCGGCGACTTCGGGCACACCAACGGCTGGCTGGCGGTGATCCTGCCGGCCTGGCTGTTCTGGGACGACTTCCGGGCCTGGGAGTTCGGCGCGGCCCGCGTGGTGGCGGCGGTGGTCGCGGCTGCCGTCGGGGTGTTCGTGGGGCTGCTGATCGCCGGTCTGGGCGGGGGGTTGCCGCCGCTGCTGTCCGGCGCGTTGGCGGCGGGGGCGTTCACAGTGGCGTACGCGGCCATCTGGTTCCCGGGCGTCCGCTGGCTGGCCCGGCGGACCGGCTGAGCACTACCGCCCGCCGGGCGGCTCGAACCTTCCGCCGGCAGTGGCGGGCGACGGAGAGAACGGAGTGGTGCAGGTGAGCGCCGCGCTCAAGTACACGCTGGGCCGGATCGGGCTGTTCGTCGCCGTGCTGGCGGGCCTCTGGCTGATCGACATGAACGTGTTCCTGAAGCTGATGCTGGCGTTGGTGTTCTCCGCCGCGCTCTCCTTCTTCCTGCTGCGCGGTTGGCGGGACGAGATGGCCGGGGAGATCGCCGAAGCGGCCGAGCGCCGCAAGGTGGAGAAGGAACGCCTCCGCTCCGCCCTGGCCGGCGAAAACCCCCAAGATCCCACCGACCCGCCCACCGACTCCCCGCGTTGATCATGAGGTTAGCGGCTACGACACGCCGAGTGGCAGCCGCTAACCTCATGATCAACTCCGAAGAGGTGGGTGGCGGGAGGGGTGGGCCTACCAGTTGGTGGAGCCGGGGACCTTGGGCCAGGGCTTTGCGGTGGGCTTGATCAGGTAGGCGATGCCGCCGGAGCCGCCGGAGACGCCGCCGCTGGCGTTGGTGCGCTTGGTCCGCAGCCAGATCTGCTCGAACTGCGCCCGCTTGTAGACGTTGCGCACCACGTCGTTGCTGGACGAGGCGGGGTCGTTGACGATGACGTCGCCGTCGGCGGTGAAGCCGACCACCACGAACAGGTGCCCGGAGGTGCCGTAGTTGGCGCCGTCCAGTTCGCTGGCGAGGAAGGACTGGCTGGTCACCACGGGGATGCCGGCGGCGATGAAACGTTCCAGCTCGTCCAGCGAGTGCAGCCGGGTCACCCGACCCTCCAGCCCGGGGAAGCTGGCCGCGTACGCGGTGTTGAACGGCCAGTTGCCCGCGCCGTCGTACGCGTAGTCGTAGGTCATCCGCGCGGCGTGGTTGACCGTCGGGTCGGGGTAGGTGGGGTCGACCCAGGAGGTGTCGGCCGCCGACGGTCCGCGGCCCCAGTACTCGACCACCATCTCGGTCGAGGTGGGCGAGCACCACGCCTCGCCGCCGCCGTCGTACTCGGGGTAGTGCCCGCTGTGCACGTTCTGCGAGTAGCGCGGCACCGGCAGTTCGACGCCCCAGGCGATGTGCCCGGCGCTGGGCGCGACGGTGAACCGGTCCGGCACTGTCGAGCTCATCGCGCCCAGCATCCGGACCACCGGCGCGGCGCTCTGCCCGGGCGCGCGGTAGAGGGTCAGTTTGAGCTGGTACGACCGCAGCAGCACCCCGGCCGCAGCGTCGTCGATGCTGAACGTGTCGGTCCAGATCGTCGACCAGGGGTCGCCCTGTCGGTTGACGCTGGTCCGCTTGATGTCGGTGTCGCCGGACGCCCAGCGCCCCAGCACGTACCACGGGGTCTGGTCGCCGCTGGTGTAGTTGCCCTGCATCTCCATTTGGATCCAGGTGCCGGCCGGGGTTTCCGCGTTCCAGGAGGCGATCAGTTCGGTGGCGTCGAACCCGATCCGGGTCACCGGTGAGGTCCAGGTGCCGTACTCCCAGGTGCGGGTGGCGCCGGTGTGCGGGTCCGCGTACTCGATGGTGCCGGCGGGGCGGGCCAGGGTGACGCCCGCGCGGGCGCCGGGCACGACGCGGGTGCCGGCCTGGCTGCCCCGGTGCCAGTCGGCGGGCCCGGACCAGTCCTGGTAGGTGATCTGCTCGTCATGGGCGGGGGCGGGCGGGTGTGCCGCCATCGCGGGCGCGGTGGTGGCGAGCAGGGTGAGCGTGGTGACGCCGGCGAGGGCGGCCGCGCGCAGGCGGGATCTGGCCATGGGTGCTCCGCGGTGTCGAGGGGGCATCGTCGCTGGTCAGTTTTCCGCTTGGAGGGAAGTTTCGCCAGACGTTGATAGGTGGAAAATCATTGCCGCCGTGATGATCCTCCTGGGATGCATAAGGCAGCGATCGATATTGATATGACCATGTGACAGGTGGTGAAGTGTCCTTCACCCAGCGGGATCTCCCGCCCTTCGAGGAGGTAGTCCATGGCCCTCCGCACGCCCATCCCCTTCCGCCGTGTCCTGGTGCTCGCTGTCGTCACCGGGCTGGGCATCGTCACCGTCGCCGCCGGTCCGGTCGCCGCCCGACCGGCACCGGACCGCACCGCAGAGTCGGCCGCCGCCAGCTACCGGGTCCTCGGGCCCCGAACCCTCGCCGACCGCAACGCGGTGGCCCGCACCGGAGCCGCCATCGACTACTCCGAACACGGCGTGCTGCACATCTCGGCCACCGCGAGCGAGGCCGCCGCGATCGGCAAGCTCGGCTTCCGGCTCGAACCGCTCGCCCCGCCGCCGAACGCGGAGCGCGGCGCCGGCGAGATCGGCACCCTGGCCTTCCCGCCGGCCGACTCCAACTACCACGACTACGCGGAGCTGACCGCCGTCGTGAACCAGGTGGTCGCCGACCATCCGGCGATCGCTCGCAAGATCAGCATCGGTTCGTCGTACGAGGGCCGCGACCTGATGGCGGTGAAGATCTCCGACAACGTCGGCACCGACGAGAACGAGCCGGAGATCCTGTTCAACTCCCAACAGCACGCCCGTGAGCACCTGACCGTCGAGATGGCGATCTATCTGCTCAACCTCTTCACCGACAGCTACGGCAGCGACTCCCGGATCACCAACATCGTCAACGGCCGGGAGATCTGGATCGTGCCCACCGTCAACCCGGACGGCAGCGAGTACGACATCGCCACCGGGTCGTACCGATCGTGGCGCAAGAACCGCCAGCCCAACAGCGGCTCGTCCAACGTGGGCACCGACCTGAACCGCAACTGGGGCTACAACTGGGGTTGCTGCGGCGGCTCGTCCGGCTCCACCTCGTCGGAGACCTACCGGGGGCCGTCGGCGTTCTCCGCACCCGAGACGCAGGCGCTGCGCAACTTCGTCAACAGCCGGGTGGTCGGCGGCGTGCAGCAGATCAAGGCCAACATCGACTTCCACACGTACTCGCAGCTGGTGCTCTGGCCGTACGGCTACACCACCGCCAACACCGCGACCGGGATGAACGCGGACCAGTACAACACCTTCGCCACGATCGGCCAGCAGATGGCGGCCACCAACAACTACACCCCGGAACAGTCCAGCGACCTCTACATCACCGACGGCGACAGCCTCGACTGGATGTGGGCCACCCACAACATCTGGGCGTACACCTTCGAGATGTACCCGGGCTCCGCCAGCGGCGGCGGCTTCTACCCGCCCGACGAGGTGATCCCCGCACAGACCTCGCGCAACCGGGAGGCGGTGCTGATCCTCAGCGAGTACGCCGACTGCCCGTACCGGGCCATCGGCAAGCAGGCGCAGTACTGCGGCGGCGGTGGCGGCACCACTGTCTGGTCGGACACCTTCGAGACCGCCACCGGCTGGACCATCAACCCGTCCGGCACCGACACCGCCACGGCTGGCGCGTTCGAGCGGGGTGCCGCCCAGGCGACCACGTCCTCCGGGGCCAAGCAGCTCACCCCGTACGCCGGCTCCAACGACCTGGTCACCGGCCGGCTGGCCGGCTCGGCAGCCGGTGACTACGACGTCGACGGCGGCGTGACCAGCGCCCGGTCGCCGGCGGTGACCCTGCCGTCGTCCGGCACGCTGACCCTGTCGCTCGCCTGGTACCTGGCGCACGGCTCGAACGCCTCGTCGGCGGACTACCTGCGGGTGAGCGTGGTGCACAACGGCGGAACGACATCGCTGCTCACCCAGGCCGGCGCGGCCAGCAACCGCAACGGAAGCTGGGCGGTCGCGAACCTCAACCTCACCCCGTACGCCGGCCAGTCGGTCCGCATCCTCGTCGAAGCGGCTGACGCCTCCGGGGCGAGTCTGGTCGAGGCGGCTGTGGACAACGTCACCATCACATCCTCCTGATCGGGTGGGGCCCCGTCCCGCCCCCCGGCGGGGCCCCACCACCCGCTCCCGATCCTCCTGATCCGGGACATACCCCTCACCCTGCGGCGGTCCAACCGATCGTCGCGCGCCGATCGATCCTTGATCGATCCGGCACGTCCCGGCGGTGCGCTACCGTCTTACCGACCAGCCCGCAGCGAAGCCGGTGCGAAACCGGCGCTGTCCCGCAACTGTGATGCCCCACCGACCGGTGGGGACGAGCCAGGTCGCCTGCGGACCGGTCGCGATACGCGCTCTCGAGGAAGGGCGCCTCGTGGGCGGGCGTACGAAAGTCCCTGTCGGCGAAGCACCACACTCCTCGACCGACAGGAGGCCCCATGAACAGACGTACCCCTCGGCTCTTCGCGGCGACCCTCGCGGTCGCCGCGCTCACCCTCGGCGCCTGCGCCGAGAAGGCCGACGACACACCGAGCACCGGCACCGCGGCCGCCGCCTACCCGGTGACGGTCGGGGCGCTCACCCTCGACAAGCGGCCCGAGAAGATCGTCGTGCTGTCGCCCACCGCCACCGAGATGCTCTTCGCGATCGGTGCCGGCCCGCAGGTGACCGCCGTCGACGACCAGTCGAACTACCCGGCCGACGCGCCCAAGACCGACCTCTCCGCGTTCCAGCCGAACGCCGAGGCGATCGCCGGTAAGAACCCCGACCTGGTGGTGCTTTCCGACGACCGCAACAAGATCGTCGACCAGCTCGGCAAGCTCAAGATCCCGGTGTACCAGACCCCGGCCGCGACCACGCTCGACGACTCGTACCGGCAGATCACCGAGCTGGGCACGCTGACCGGGCACGCCGACCAGGCCACCGACGTGGTCACCCGGATGAAGGACGACATCACCAAGCTGGTCAAGGACCTGCCGCAGCGCGCCGAGAAGCTCACCTACTTCCACGAGCTGGGCCCGGAGCTGTACAGCGCCACCAGCAAGACCTTCATCGGCTCGCTCTACAGCCAGGTCGGCCTGACCAACATCGCCGACCCGGCCGACGCGGACGGCAAGAACTTCGGCTACCCCCAGCTGTCCCAGGAGTTCGTCGTCAAGGCCGACCCGGACTTCGTCTTCCTGGCCGACGCCAAGTGCTGCCAGCAGAACGCCGACACGGTCAAGGCGCGCAGCGGCTGGGCCGGCCTCACCGCGGTCAAGAACAACCAGGTCGTGGCCCTGGACGACGACATCGCCTCGCGCTGGGGCCCGCGGGTCGTGGACCTGCTCCGGGTGATCGTCGACGCGGTCGCCAAGGTGCCCGCGTGACAGTCGTCAGTCGGTGACCGGGCCACTGCCCGCGCCCCGGCCGGCCGGGCCGCTCGCGGTGGCCCGGCCCTCCGGGCCGCTGCCCGTCGCCCGGCCGGCCGGGCTGCGCAAGCGTTGGCTGGTCGCGGGGTTGTTCGCGGTGCTCGTCGCGCTCGTCGCCGGGGTGTCGCTCGGCCCGGTGAGCCTGCCCCCGGGCAGCGTCGCCGCCGAGCTGCTCAACCTCGTTCCCGGGGTGCACCTCGACAGCGGGCTGACCGAGCGGGAGATCGCGATCGTCACCGAGCTGCGCCTGCCCCGAGTGGTGCTGGGTCTGCTCGTCGGCGGTCTGCTCGCCCTCGCCGGTGGTTGCTACCAGGGCGTGTTCCGCAACCCGCTGGCCGACCCGTACCTGCTCGGGGTGGCCGCCGGCGCGGGCCTGGCGGTCACCGCGGCGATCGCGCTCGGCGGCGGCGGCCGGCAGGGCACGCTCTCCGGGCTGCCGATGACCATTCCGTTGGCCGCGTTCGCCGGTTCCCTGCTCGCCGTCACGATGACCTACGTGCTCGGTGCGGCCGGCGGGCGACGCGGGTCACCGGCGATGCTGATCCTGGCCGGGGTGGCGGTCTCCGCGTTCCTCTCCGCCGGGCAGACGTACCTGCTGCAACGAAACGCGGACAGCATCCAGCCGGTCTACTCCTGGCTGCTCGGCCGGCTGGCCACCGCCGGCTGGCACGACGTGCTCCTGGTGCTGCCGTACGCCGCGCTGACCACAGTGGTGGTGCTGCTGCACCGCCGCGAGCTGGACGTCCTCGCGGTCGGCGACGACGAGGCGCGCAGTCTCGGCCTGCACCCGCAACGCACCCGCTACCTGTTGATCGCCGCCGCCTCGCTGGGCACCGCGGCGGCGGTCTCCGCGACCGGGCTGATCGGCTTCGTCGGCATCATCGTGCCGCACACCGTCCGACTGCTCGCCGGCTCCAGCTACCGGGTGATCCTGCCGATGTCACTGCTGTTCGGCGGCGCGTTCCTGGCGCTGACCGACGTGGTGGCCCGGACCGCCGCCGCTCCGTCCGAGGTGCCGATCGGTGTGGTGACCGCCCTGCTGGGCGGCCCGTTCTTCGTCCTCGTGCTGCGGACCGCCCGGCGGGTGCTCACGTGAGCCGCGAGCCCACCGCCGGTGCGCCGGCCGTCGAGGTGCGCGGGCTGCACGTCGACCTCGGTGGCACGCCGATCCTGACCGGCGTCGACCTCACCGTCACCGCCGGCGAGTGGGTCACCGTGATCGGCCCGAACGGCGCCGGCAAGTCGACACTGTTGCGCGCCGTCGGCGGCCTGCTCTCCGCGCCGGGAGCGATCACCCTCTTCGGTACGCCGAGTGCCGCGCTGCGCCGTCGGGACCGGGCCCGGGTGGTGGCCACGGTGGCCCAGTCCCCGGTGGTGCCGTCGGGCATGTCGGTGCTGGACTACGTGCTGCTCGGCCGCACCCCGTACATCCCGACCCTGGGCCGGGAGTCGACCGCCGACGTCGACGCCGTGCACGAGGTGCTGGGGCGGTTGGACCTCACCGGCTTCCACCATCGCGAACTGGCCACCCTCTCCGGCGGCGAACGGCAGCGGGTGTTCCTCGCCCGGGCGCTCGCCCAGGGCGCGACGCTGCTGCTGCTCGACGAACCGACCAGCGCGCTCGACATCGGGCACCAGCAGGACGTGCTCGAAGTTGTCGACCAGCTGCGCCGCGAGCATGGCCTGACCGTCCTGGCCACGATGCACGACCTCTCCCTGGCCGGTGAGTACGCCGACCGGATGGTGATGCTCGCCGGCGGTCGGGTGGTGGCCGCCGGGACCCCGTCCGAGGTGCTGACCGAAGAACTGCTCGCCGCCCACTACCGGGCCAGCGTCCGGGTGGTGCCCGGTGCGCACGGCCCCCTGGTGGTGCCCGTCCGTCCCACCCGCCGGTAGCCGCCCGGCTGCGGCCCTCGGTGTCGAATAGCACCGCAAGATTGTGCTCGAACCTGGAAAGAGTGGTATCCGAGCGTCAGAACACCACGACATCCAGGTTCGAGCACGATCTTGGCGGGAGGCGTCGTCGTCGGCGCGCTGGCGAACAGTTCCGCGCGGGGTCAGGGGCCCAGGTCGATGACGGAGAAGAGGGCCCCCTGGGGGTCGCGCAGGGCGGCGAACCGGCCCGCCGGGATGTCCCGGGGCGGGACCAGGATCGTTCCGCCCAGCTCGGCGGCGCGGGCCGCGGCGGCGTCCGCGTCGGCCACCGCGAAGTACACCGTCCAGTACGCGGGCAGGTCGGCCGGGAAGTCCTCGGCCAGCGGCGGCATCATCCCGGCGACGATCTGCGTCCCCAGCCGCCACCCGGTGTACGTCATGTCGCCCACCGCCTGGTCGTCCGGCTGCCAACCGAACACCAGCTCGTAGAAGACCTTCGCGCCCTCGGGGTCGGGGGTGACCAGCTCGTTCCAGCTCATCGCGCCCGGCACGTTGAACACCTCGGCACCGGCCATGGTCAGCGGCTGCCAGACGCTGAACGTGGCACCGGCCGGATCGGCGAAGACCGCCATCCAGCCCCTGTCGAAGACCTCGAACGGTGGGACGACGACCTGCCCGCCGGCCCGTTCGACCCGGCCGGCGACCAGCTCCGCGTCGTCGGTGGCGAGGTACGTCGACCAGATCGGAACCTGGTCCGGGATCGCGGGCGGGCCCACGCCGGCCACCGGCCTGCCGTTGAGCAGGAAGACCGTGTAGCCGCCCGCCTCAGGCTCCGGGGTGACCTGGCCGGTCCAACCGAACAGCTCCGGATAGAACCGCCGGGCGTCGGTCAGGTCCGGGGTGGCCAGGTCGGCCCAGCAGGGCGTACCCGGCGGGACGGTGCTCACGTCAAGACCCCTCTCGGCCGGGGCGGCCACGGCGGCCCCCTGTCGGAATCCTGGCACCGTCCCGCCGCGCCCCGGGGAGGAAACGGACGAATCTTTAGCTGAACCGGCGACCCTCGTCCCGTCGGTACGCCCAGCCGGCGAGCGCGGCGAGCAGCACCACCCAGACGCCGAGCATGATCAGCGCCAGCGGCTCCACGTCGTAGTCGCCGACCGCCGCCCACATCAACTCGGCAGCGCCCCGGGTGGGCAGGTAGGGCGCGATCGTCTCGATGAACCCGGGCGCCTCGCCCGGCGCGGAGAGCAGGCCGCCGCCGAACGCCAGCGGCAGGAAGATCAGCTGTGCCACCACGATCGCCGCCTTGCTGGGCAGCGAGTAGCCGATGGCGAGCCCCATCAGCGTGAACGGCACCGAGATCACCGCCACGGTGCCGAGAGCCAGCAGGAACGCCGCCGGGGTGGCCTGGGCCGCGGTCAGCGTCGCGCCGATCACCACGACCGGGATCAGCGAGAGGTAGGTGAGCGCCAGGCCGGCCAGCACCCGGCCGGCGAACCGCGGTGCCGGCCCGGTCGGCAGGGTCCGGGTGTACGGATTCCAGGGCTGGTCGCGGTCCTCGGCGACACCGACGCCGTACTGGAAGATGTTGGCGCTCATCACCGAGAAGGTGACCATCGACGCGGTGGCGTAGGTGGCGCCCACCGCATCGTCACCGGCGAACGGCACCACGAAGAAGATCATGGCGGCGGCCGGGAAGAAGGCGCTGCCGAAAACGGCCACCGGAATCCGGATGATCTCCAGAAGTTGGTAGCGGGCGTGGACCAGAGCGAGCTGCACTGTCGCCTCCTCAGACGGTGGTGGGTCGGCCGCCGGCAGCGGCGGTGATGGGTCGGCCGGTGCTGGTCGGCGCGTCCCCGCTGGGCGTGTCGCCGGTGGTGATGGCGAGGAACGCCTCCTCCAGTGACGTCGGCCGTACCTCCAGGTCGGTGAACGGAACCCGGGCCGTGACCAGCGCTCGGACCAGCTCGTCGGCGTCGGTGGTGAGCAGGTGCAGCCGACCGTCGACCCGTTCGGTGCGAACCACCCCGGGCAGGTCGGGCAGGTCGTCGGCGACCAGGCTGACCCGGCGTACGCCCACGATGCCGCGCACCGCGTCCACCGTGTCGTCGGCGAGCACCCGGCCCTGCCCGATGACCACCACCCGGTGCGCGAGCGCCTCCACCTCCTCCAGGTAGTGGCTGCTCAACAGCACGGTGCCACCGTCGGCGTGGAAGGCCCGGATCGCGTCCCACAGGGTGTGCCGGGCGGCCACGTCCAGGCCGGTGGTCGGTTCGTCGAGCAGCACCAACCGCGGCCGGCCGACGAACGCCAACGCCACCGCCAACCGGCGGCGCTGCCCACCGGAGAGCCCACCGGTCTGTCGTCGGGCGAGGTCGCCCAAACCGAACTGGTCGAGCAGTTCACCGCGGGGCACCGGGTCGGGGTAGTGCGCGGAGACGAAGTCGACGACCTCGCCGACGCGCAGCGTGCCGGGCAGGCCGGTCTCCTGCGGGGTGACTCCGATCTGCCGTCGGCTGGCCGGGTCGCGGGGGTCGCGGCCGTTCAGTTCGACCCGTCCCGAGCTGGGGCGGCGCAGGCCCACCAGCAGGTTGATCAGGGTGCTCTTGCCGGCGCCGTTCGGCCCGAGCAGGCCGACCAGCTCACCGGCCCGGACTTCCAGGTCGACGCGATCGAGGGCGAGGACGTCGCCGTACCGGCGGCTGGCCTGTTCGGCGCGGGCGAGGGTCATGGCTGCTCCTTCGACGAGGTGGGGTCGAGCAGGGCGCGGATGGTTTCGGTGTACTCCTCGAACGCCAGCCGGCCGCGTCGGCTGAGCCCGACCAGGGTCGCCGGGGTGCGTCCACGGTGGGTCTTGCTGATCTCCACGTAGCCGGCCTCCTCGAGCTTGCGCAGGTGCACCGAGAGGTTGCCGGCGGTCATCGCGAGCAGCTCCTGCAGGCGGGGGAAAGCGATCTTGTCGCCGACGTTGAGAGTCGAGAGGCTGGCGACCACCCGCAGTCGGGCCTGCGCGTGGATGACCGGATCCAGCTCGGTCACGGCTGCTGTCGCTGTTGCTGTCGCCGCCGGGCGATCGCGCCGGCCACCAGCATTCCGCCACCGCCGGCCACCGCAACGATGAGCGGGTGCCAGCCCGGCCCGGCGAACGCCCCGACCAGGTTGATCACGCTGATCCAGACGCCCAGCCGGAACAGGTCCTGGTCCAGCCAGACCGCCCCGCCGGCCATGTGCAGCGCGCCGGTCAGCCCGACGGCGGTCGCCGACCAGAGCAGTGCCGCCAGGTCGTGCGGCAGGTGCTCGGAGATCCGGCCGAGCCCCGCGTAGATGCTCACCGATCCGAGGGCCCACGCGTAGCCGTACCACTTCCCACGCCGGGCGGAGTCGCCGCTCACCTGGCCGTAGGCCCGCACGCTGACCACCGCCTGGATCGTTCCGGCGGCCGCGAGCAGCACGAAGAGGACGGTCAGCGGCAGCCAGCTCGGCAGGTCGACAAGCGCACGGTCGCCGGGGGCGAACCGCAGGAAGAACAGCCCGAAGCCAACCAGCCAGGCGACACCCCACGGCCAGTAGAGCAGGCGGGCATCGGGATCGAGCCGGCGTGCCGTCGCCGACCGTTGGTCCTGGATCAGCCGCAGCGCCGCTGCGGCGTCGGTGGGTGGTGAATCATCGTCTAGGTCCACGCAAACTACTTTACGGCACAAAGTCGAGGCCGGATGTCCCCATCACGACAGATGGGGACTTCGGTCGCGGCGAGCAGTGCCTATGGTGAGGAGTCGCGGCGACGGGCTGATCCGTCGCACAGGCCACAGGGGAGGGTCCGTGGCAAGCCCGAGCGTTGAGCCGGACACTGCGGCGGACATCGTCGAGCACGAGGGGGCCCTGGTGACTGACGACGAAAGTCAGGCGCGGTACGCCGAGGGGTTCAGCCGACTGCTACCGGCCGACGAGCGGGTGCGCGCGGTGGCCAAGGTCCGAGCGGGCGGTGGGCTGACCCCGGCTCCGCCGGCACTGCCGTCGGCGCCACCCGCCGCTGGTCGGCCGAGTTTTCTGGGTGTCCTGCTCACTGTGCTCTCACCGAACATCACCTTCGGTCGGGCGGACAGCGCCGTCGACTGGCTCTTCTTCGGTGTCGGAGGTCGAGGCCAACCCGACTCCCGGGCATCCGAGCTGCACCATGCAGTGACCGTGGCGACGAAGGGCTTCGGCATCCGTCACCTCGTGCTGGGGGTCACCGACCAGCGGCTGCTGCTCGGTGCGACAGCACCCGTCGGCCTGCTCTCCCGCTCGTCGGCGGACGAACGGGCGCAGGCCGACATCGAACTGCTCGGGTCGGTGCCGCGCACCTCCGTCACCGCCCGGTTCGGCAGGTACCGGTTGAACTGGAAGCGGCTGCGGCTCGACTTCGCCGACGGGTCGTGGCTGTCGTTCCACGTGCCGATGGCCGAATCCGGCCGCCCGCTGCGGGAGATCGCGGCGGTCCTGTCAGCCGGCTGACCCGCCGACGAGCGGGGCGGGCAGCGGCGCAACGTGCAGCACCGCCAGCCGGGACACCGCCCGGGTGAGCACCACGTACAACCGGTGCAGCCCGCGTGGCTCGGCCGCGACGATCGCCGCCGGCTCGACCACCACCACATGGTCGTACTCAAGGCCCTTGACCAGTGTCGCCGGCACCACCGTGACCCGCTCCGCGGCCGCCACATCGTCGGCGGTCGCGGTCTCGACACCCGCCTCGGCCAGCGCCGCGCGCAGGCCGTCGACAGCGTCGTCCGCGGCGATCACACCGACCGAGCCGTCATGCGTGAGCGCCGCCCGCACCTCGGCCACCGTCGCCGACGTCAGGTCGGTCACCGTACGCACGTCCAGGCCGCCGTCGCGGCGCAGCGACTCGGCCGGCGGTACGTCCACAGCGAGCGCCGGGAGCAGCAGGTTCGCGAACGCGACCACCGCCGCGGGCACCCGGAAACCGACGGTCAACGGCACCACCACCGCGTCCGGCTTACCCAGATGGGCAAGGGACTCCCGCCAGTCCGTCGCCGCCCACGGCGCGGTGCCCTGGGCAAGGTCACCCAGGAGCGTGACCGAGCCGTGCTCGCTGCGCCGAGCGATGGCCCGGCACTGCATCGGGGAGAGGTCCTGCGCCTCATCCACCACCACGTGCCCGAACCCGGAGAGCCGTTCCAGCAGCCCGGTCGCCTCGTCGATCAACACCGCGTCGGCGGCGGTCCAACGGGTCGCCTTCGGGGTGCGGGCCGGCTTGGCCCAGACGAGCTGCGCCTGCTCGGCGTCGCTGAGCAGCCCGTCCGCCGCGGCGGCGAGCCGCGCCGGGTCGGCGAACAGGCCGTGCACCAGCCCTTCCGGGGTGAGCGCCGGCCAGACCGCGTCCAGGAAGTCGAGCACCGGCCGGCAGCGGCTCATCCGGCGCAGCCAGGCATCGCTGGGCGACTCCGCCCGCCGCGCCTCGGCCTGCCGTTGCAGCAGGCTCACCACCCGTGCCTGAACGCGTTCCCGACCAGTGCCGTACGGCAGCCCCTCCCGGCGGGTCTCCTCGACGATCCGGTGCAACGGCTCCAGCCCGATCCGCCAGCGGAACGAACCGTCCGACACCGTGATCGACTCGGTCGGGGTGCCGATCTGCGCCTGCACCGCGCGCCGCAGCACGTCGGCCATCCGTACGTCGTGTTTGAGCGCGGCCACCGCCGGCGCCTCGACCGCCCGGACCGGCACCCGGGAGATCAACTCCTCCACCGTGGCCTGCTCGACCTCGACCTCACCGAGCGCCGGCAGCACCGCCGCGATGTACGACAGGAACGCCCGGTTCGGCCCGACGATCAACACACCCGCCCGCCGCAACCGCTCCCGGTGCAGATAGAGCAGGTACGCGGCCCGGTGCAGACCCACCGCCGTCTTTCCGGTGCCCGGCGCGCCCTGCACACAGATCGAGTCGGCGAGGTCGGCCCGCACCAGCTCGTCCTGCTCCGGCTGGATCGTGGCCACGATGTCCCGCATCGGCCCGACGCGCGGACGCTCGATCTCGGCGGTGAGGATCCGACTGGTCGTACCAAACTCTTCGCCCCGATCCAGCCGCTCATCCTCGAAGCTGGTCAGGACGCCGTTGCTGAACCCGAACCGTCGCCGGACCGCCACCCCCTGTGGATCGCGCACACTGGCCCGGTAGAACGAGCGGGAGACCGGTGCCCGCCAGTCCAGCACCAGCGGCTCGCCGCGCTCGTCGGTGACATGCCGCCGCCCCACGTGATAGCGCCGCCCCTCATGATCACCGCTGGTGTCGGGTGCGGTCGGGTCGCTCGTGGTCGGGCTGCCGGTGGCAGTGCTGTCCGTGGGCCGGTCGTGGGTGGCCGCGCTGGTTGGGGTCGTGCTGGTTGGGGTCGTGCTGGTTGGGGCCGTGCTGGTTGGGGCAGCGCTGGTTGGCGCCGGGCTGGTCGTTGCCGGGCTGGTCGTTGCCGCGCTGGTCGGAGTCCCGCTGGTTGGGGTCGCGTCGGTTGGGGCCTCGGCGAAGTCGAGGCGGCCGAAGAAGAGTGGTGTGGTCGGGTCGTCGGCCAGCTCGGCGACCCGGCGAGCGAGGGTGCGACCGAGGGTCTCGGCCGCGTAGGCGTCGCCGGCCACCTGGTCACCGGTGGCGAAGAGAGACTCGGCCCTCGCCCGCATCCGAGCCAACGCCGCCCGCGAGGTGGACAGGTGTGCGCGTTCGGCGGCCAGGTCCGCGTCGAGGTCGGTGTCAGGCTGGGTGTCGAGGTCAAGTGCGGGCATGCTGACGTCCCATCGTTCACATCTGCTGCGCGCTCGCGTGTCCGGGGGCGGATGGCCGGCCGCCCGGCGCGACGACGCCCGTTCCGGTGCAGCTCACCTCGGCCGTCAAGCGGCCTGCAACCCTACGCTCCCCAGCCCGCCGCAGCCAGCGAATTACCGACGCGACCACCCATCCGAGACGGCGTGTTGCAGCGCCGGACGTCGCCGAAGTGACGCGTTGACGGGTAGCACCGCATCGAGATGGACGTGATGCCGAGGTCGGATGCCGACTGATCATCAGGTCCCGCGCCGTGCGCCCCCGCCCTGTCCCGCGTCGCGCCTCGCGCTGCGCGCTGTACTCGCGCCTCGCGCTGCGCGCTGTACTCGCGCCTCGCGCTGTACTCGCGCCTCGCGCTGCGCGCTGCGCGCCGTGCTCTCGCACACCGCGACCGCCGTGGGTGCCGTGATCGACTCGGTTTTCATGAAGTCGCGGTGTCCAAGCCGGTGCGACGCCCCGACTTTCAGGAAACCGAGTCGATCAACAGGAGACGCGGCTTGGGCGGCGGGGACTGGCGGATCGTCGTGGCCGCTGGCCGCTGGCCGCTGGCCGTGGGTCGCTGGCCGTGGGTCTCGGGCCGTGGGTCACGGGCCGCTGGCCGCTGGCCGTGGGTCACCGGCCGCGGGTCGGGGGTCGCGGGTCGCTGGCCGCTTGCCGCGGTTCGCGGTTCCTGGTCGCGGTCATGGGCGGCGTGGGCGTGCTCGGCAGCGTCAGCAGCGCAGGTGGTAGTGGTTGCGACGTGGAGTGTGCAGCGGGTCGAGCCAACTGGGCGGGAGGAAGTCAGGGCGACCGTCCGCCGCGATACGGACCGCCCAATCGCCGTGGTGGATGAGCCGGTGGTGGTAGCCGCAGAGCAGCACCGCATTGCCCAGCGCCGTCACCCCACCGTCGGCCCAGTGTCGGATGTGGTGGCCGTCGCACCACCTCGGCGGCCGATCACTTCCGGGTCGGTGTCGATCAATGAGGGGAACCAAGCGATCCACGCCGCGCGTGCCGTCGAATCCGCCTGCTCACTAGCAAAGGACAGACGCCATGTGACCCGAGCGGGACGTGGTGGTGATGGCAGGTTGGAAGGTCTGCCGGGATCATGGGCCTATGACCGAGGCCCGCTCCGATTCGCGCCGGATGACGATCAGCGACCCGCAGGTGATGCGGGCGATGGCCCATCCGGCGCGGATCGCGATCATGGAGTACCTGAACAGCCGCGAGGCCGGCGGGACCGCCACCGAGTGTGCCGAGATCGTCGGGCTGTCGCCGAGCGCCACCAGTTACCACCTGCGGGCGCTGGCGAAGTTCGGGCTGGTCGAGCAGGCGCCGAGTCGGGGGGACGCGCGTGAGCGGTTGTGGCGCGTGCCGAGTGGGAGTGTGCTGGTCGAGGCGGGCCGTGATGCCGGGCCCGAGGCGCGGGCGGCCGAGCAGGCGCTGGTGGAGGCGCATGCGGTCCGGGCCATGGAGCGGACCCGGGACTGGTTGCGGCGCGCCGGGGACGAGCCCGCCGAGTGGTACGACACGGCGCTGTTCACCGACACGCTGGTGCTGCTCACCGCTGAGGAGTTGGCCGAGTTGAACGAGGCGGTGCTGGCGCTGCTCCGGCCGTACCACCCGCGACGGCGGCAGGGTGAGCCGCCGCCGGGGGCGCGCACTGTCGCCGTGCAGTACCGGACGGTGCCGTTGGCATAGGCGGGGTTGCATGAATCAGTTGTGAAGGATTATTTTCGAAGTATGTCCTTCACAACTGACGAGTCGCGCTGGGCGGACGTCTGGCTCGCCGCCGCCGCCCGGGGCACCACCATCTGCGGCGACTTCCTCGCGGCGACCGCGCTGGCACTGGCCCTGCAGGGTGCCGGTGCCGGTGGACTGGCCGTGTCGGGCCTGCTGCTCGCCGCCACCCTGCCCCTGGTGGTGCTTGCCCCGCTCGCGGGGCGACTCGCCGACCGGACGGACAGCCGTACCCTGCTGGTGACAGTTGGTTTCGGGCAGGCCTGCGTCTGTGCCCTCCTCGCCGTCGTCGAGCAACCGGCACTGGTGGTCGGGCTCGTCGCACTGCTGGCCTGTGGGCTCGCGGTGACCCAACCCTGCCTGGCGGCGCTGCTGCCGGCGATGGTCCGCCCGGCCGACCTGCCGCGCGCCAGCGCGATCAGTCAGACCGCCGTCTCGCTCGGTGCGCTCGGCGGCCCGGTGCTGGCCGGTCTGCTGGTGGGACAGTTCGGCACCCGCGTACCGCTGCTTCTCGATGCCGCGACCTACCTGGCGTTGGTGGTCGCGGGCCTGCTGCTGCGGACCCGACGCGGCGGCCGGCGGTCCGCCGCCAGCCAGACCGCCGCCGCCGCGAGCAGCGAGGCCGCCGCCGCGAGCAGCCAGGCCATCTCGGGAAGCCAGGCCGCCTCGGGCGGCGTGACAACACCGGGGGGTACGGAGATCGGCTGGCAGCTGCGCCGCGACCCGCTGATGCTCGTGATGGTGGTGAGCACCGCCGTGGTGATCGCGGCGATCGGCGGCATCAACGTGATCGAGGTCTTCTTCATCCGGGAGACCCTGGAGGGCTCGGCGACCACGTACGGCCTGGTCAGCGCCGCATGGATGGCCGGCATGCTGCCGGGGACCTGGCTCGCCGTACGACTCGCTCGGCGGCTCGACGACGACGGCGCGTTGGTACGCGGGGTGCTGGCCACCCTGGCCGTGTGCAGTTTGATGGTGTTGCTCGCGGCGACGGTGCCGGCGGCGGGTGTGTTGGTGCCGCTCTGGCTGGTGGGAGGCGCGGCCAACGGTGGCGACAACGTCTTCGCCAACCTGCTCACCGCTCGGCGGGTGCCGGAGGCGATGCGCGCCCGGGCGTACGCCAGCTACGGCGCGGCGGTGCAGGGTGGCTCGATGGCGGGCTTCCTGATCGGCGGGGCGTTGCTCGCCGTCGTTCCGCCCCGACCGCTGATCGCCGGCGCCGGGGTGCTCGGGTTGTTGGTGGTGCTGGGTTTCGTGCCGGTCGTGACCCGGGCGGTACGACGGTCGTCGCTGACCGACGCCCCGGCAGACGGTCGACGAGCGGCCGACGCCCCAGAAGGCGGCCGAGCTGCCCGGTCAAGTGCGGGGTTGGCCACTTCGGGCCGGCCCGCCGAGCCGGCGCCCGCCGCCGGGGATACGGTCGGGCCATGGCTGAGCGCATCGCACGCCCGCGAGTCGGGCACATCCAGTTCCTGAACTGCCTGCCGATCTACTGGGGTCTGATGCGCTCCGGTGCCCTGCTCGACGTGGACCTGCACAAGGACTCGCCGGACCGGTTGAGTGCGGCGCTGGTCGCCGGCGACCTCGACATCGGCCCGATCACGCTGCTGGAGTACCTGAAGCACGCCGACGAGCTGCTGCTCCTCCCGGACCTGGCGGTCGGCAGCGACGGTCCGGTGCTGTCGGTCAACATGGTCTCCACCCGACCCCTCGACGAGTTGGACGGCGCCCGGGTGGCGCTCGGCTCGACCTCGCGGACCGGGGTGATGACGGCGCAACTACTGCTCGCCGAGCAGTACAACGTGCGGCCCGAGTACTTCCGGTGCCCGCCGGACCTGACCCAGATGCTGCTGGAGGCCGACGCGGCCGTGCTGATCGGGGACGTGGCGCTGCGGGCGTACTACGAGGCGCCGCAGAAGGGCCTCACTGTCACCGACCTCGGGCAGGCGTGGCGGGACTGGACCGGGCTGCCGATGGTCTTCGCCGTCTGGGCGGTCCGCCGTGACTTCGCCGCCGCCCACCCGGGCCTGGTCAAGGAGGTGCACGAGGCTTTCCTGCGCTCCCGGGACCTCTGCCTGGCGGAGCTGGACCAGGTGGCCGAGGCGGCGGCGCGCTGGGAGACGTTCGACGCGCAGACGCTCGCCACGTACTTCCGGACCCTCGACTTCTCCCTCGGCGATCGGCAGGTCGCCGGGCTGCGCGAGTGGGCCCGACGGGCCGCCGCGATCGGGGAGGCCCCGGCGCTGCCGGAGGGCGGTCCGGAGTTCTTCGCCGGCTGACCCCTGCCGACGGCGCACCAACGGCCCGGGTCGGCAGCGGCCCGGGCCGGCGTCAGCGTGGACGGCTCAGGTGCCGGTGCGGAGCAGCGCCTCGGTGATCTTCTCGCAGTTCTTCATGCCGTAGTCGTAGCCCATGTTGATCGGGTACTTGACCATCACGCCCATCGTCCAGGTGTCGCCGATGGCCAGGCAGTTGATGTGCATCTCCTGCTCCCTGGTCCGGTCGATCCACCCGTTCTTGATGGCGATCTTCTTCTGCTCGGCGGCCGGGAAGGCCTTGCGGATACCGAAGTCGCCGCCGCCACGAACCAGCTTCATCTCGTTGAGCAGCCACTTGGTCCACTTCGGCCCGGCGGCGGTGCCGGTGGCGATGCAGTTGCCCATCCGGGCGGTGTCCCGGGGTGAGAGCGCCGTCCGGCTCCAGCCCTTGTCGGGGGCGACGCTGCTGTCGGTCAGCTCGCACATGGAGATCAGGCGCTTGATCGAGGCGTCTCGGCCGACCAGGTTGTAGAACTGCTCGGCCCGGGTGTTGTCGCTGTCCCGGATGATCCGGGTCGCGTCGGCGAGCTTCGCGTCGCTCGGGGTCTGGCCGGCGTCGGCCGCGCGGCGCAGGTAGTCAGCGACGATCCACGCCTTGATCATGGAGGCGGTCGTGCTGGTCTCGTCCATGTTCTTCGAACCGATGATTTTTCCGGTTCGGCGGTCCAGGACGCTCCAGGCGTACCAGCCCTCGATGTCGAGGTCGAGATTCTTGGCCGCGAAGGGCAGCGGCTCCAGCGACGGGCTGGGGCTCGGTGACGGCGCGGACGGCTGGCGGGCACTGCGGTCGGTGCCGGAGCCGGTGGGCCGGTCGCTGGTGCCGGCGTCGCCCCACTTGGCGGCGGCGGACGACTCGAACGGCGACCCGGGCAGCAACCGCAGCGACACCAGCACCAGGCCGATGAGGATGACCGCGATGGCGATCAGCCGCATCGGGGAGGCGTCACCGTCGCCACGCCGGTCTCCCCGACGGGTGCCGGCCATCAGAGCTTCCCGACCGGCTGCTGCGGCACCTTGAGCGCGGCACCCGGCTGCGGGGTGACCAGTTGGGTGGCCACGCTGGCGCAGACCTTCGCGCCGTAGTCCAGGCCGGTCCTGATCGGGTAGCGCAGCATCACCGCCAGGCTCCACTTGCTGGTGACGGCGAGGCAGTTGACGTGCCAGTTGCCGTCGCCGTAGATCGGGGTCCAACCGTTCTTGATGCTGACCGGGCCCTGCGAGGTGATCGACTTGGGTAGACCGTCGATGATCCCCCAGCGGCCGCCACCGGAGTCGGGCTTCTGGTCCTTGGCCGCGGTGGTGCCCGTGACCTTGCTCATCTGGTCCAGCACCCACTTCGTCCACTTCGGGCCGGCGGCCTTGCCGTCGGCGATGCAGTCGCCGAGTCGGACCGCGTCGCGGGGAGACATCCGGGTGTAGCTCCAGAAGCCGGTGTACGGCTTGGTGTTGCCGCGCTTGGTGTCGGTCAGCCCGCAGATCTTGATCGCCCGCTGGATCACCGCGTCCGGAACGCTGCTCGACGAGGCCTTGTAGGACCCGCCGGCAGCCCGGTGGACCGCGTTGGCGGCCTTGTCGTTGCTGTCGACGATGGCGAGTCGGGACGCCTCCTTCAACGATGCCGGCGGCTCCTTGTCACCGAGCTGTCGCAGGTAGTCGGAGACGATCCACGCCTTGATCATCGATTCGGTGGAGCTGGTCGCGGCCATGTTCGACGACCCGGAGATCTTGCCCGTCTTGCGGTCCATCAGGGCCCAGGAGAAGAAGTCACCCTTGAAGCTCACCGACACCGGACCGGCCGCCAGGGTGGGCGGCGGCGGTGGCGCGGGTGCGGGCGCGGCGACGCTCGACGTGCCGCCACCGCCGCCTCCGCCGCTGTCGTCGCTGGCAAGCCGGGCGTACGCGGTGGGGACCAGCAGGACGCCGCCGAGCACGACTGCCGTGATGGCGAGCACCAGGGTCACGCGAGATCGCATGAGTGGGTGAACTCCAGGTGTCAGGGCCGGGGGGACCGGCTTGTCGTCGGGACGAATCGGGTGCGATCGCCGAGGCCGGGGGAGGTGGCCTCGGTGGAGATATCGATGCGCGGCAGCCGATCGGTTGTCCGGCAGAAGTCTACGTCCGGACCGGCCGGCCGCCAGACTTCGACACTAGGCAACCTGCGATAAAGGCGAGTTATGGGGCCGGTATGAGGTTTTTGCAGGGGTTCACCTTTGTTTCGTGGCCCAAGTCACGGCGATGGAATGCCGCCCAGGTCGCGCAAAGCAGTCATTCGGCTACGGATGGGATGCGCGGATTCCTGTTACACCCCCTGGTGCAACGAGGCGCAAGCTGTAACACTTAGCCTCATGTATGGCAACGACTTCTCCGCCCCGAACAGCGCCCCGGACGAGGCGCCCGGCGGTCTGCTGGGCGAGGTCGAGGCCGCCGAGGCGGAGCTGCGGGCAGCGGCGGCGCGCGGGCGGCGGGGCGGGCCCGCGCCGGACGAGGACCTGGCGGCGTACTTCGCCGAGGTGGTCGACGCCGAGCAGAAGATCGAACCCCGCGACTGGATGCCCGACGCGTACCGGCGGACGCTGATCCGGCAGATCGCCCAGCACGCCCACTCCGAGATCATCGGCATGCAGCCGGAGGGCAACTGGATCAGTCGGGCGCCGTCGCTCAAGCGCAAGGCGATCCTGCTGGCCAAGGTGCAGGACGAGGCGGGTCACGGCCTCTACCTCTACGCCGCCGCCGAGACCCTCGGCATCAGCCGCGACGAACTGGTCCAGCTGCTGCTCGACGGCCGCCAGAAGTACAGCTCGATCTTCAACTACCCCACCCTCAGCTGGGCCGACGTCGGCGCCATCGGGTGGTTGGTGGACGGTGCGGCGATCGTCAACCAGGTGCCGCTGTGCCGCTGCTCCTACGGCCCGTACGCCCGCGCGATGATCCGGGTCTGCAAGGAGGAGTCGTTCCACCAGCGGCAGGGCTACGAGATCCTGCACACCCTGGCGCACGGCACCCCCGAGCAGCACGCCATGGCGCAGGACGCGGTGGACCGATGGTGGTACCCGTCGCTGGCCATGTTCGGCCCGCCGGACGGCGACTCCACCCACTCCACCCAGTCGATGGCCTGGAAGATCAAGCGCTTCTCGAACGACGACCTGCGTCAACGCTTCGTCGACATGTGCGTCCAGCAGGCCGAGATCCTCGGGGTCCGCATCCCCGACGACGACCTGCGGTGGAACGACGAGCGGCAGGCGTACGACTACACCCAGCCGGACTATGACGAGCTGATGCGGGTGATCTCCGGCGACGGGCCGTGCAACCGCGAGCGGATGGCCCACCGCCGCGCCGCGCACGCCGACGGCAGCTGGGTACGCGAGGCCGCCGCGGCGTACGCCGCGAAGCGGACGAACAAGGAGAAGGTGGCCGCGTGAGCGAGCGTGCCGAGCAATCCGGCGTGACAGGTCATTCGCCTCTGTGGGAGGTCTTCGTGCGGGCCCGGCGCGGGCTGTCGCACACCCACGTCGGCAGCCTGCACGCCCCCGACGCCGAGCTTGCCCTGCGCAACGCCCGCGATCTCTACACCCGCCGTCAGGAGGGCGTGTCGATCTGGGTGGTGCCGGCCGGCGCGATCACCGCGTCCAGCCCGGACGAGAAGGACGCCTTCTTCGACCCGGCCGCCGACAAGGTCTACCGCCACCCCACCTTCTACGAGGTGCCGGATGGGGTGGCTCACCTGTGAGCGAGCGAACCAGTCAGCTCAGCAGCGGGGTGACGGCGTGAACGGGCCCTTCGACTTCACCCTCGCCCTCGCCGACGACGCGTTGATCGCGGCCCAGCGGCTGGCCGAGTGGACCACCCGTGCCCCGGAGATGGAAGAGGACATCGCGCTGGCCAACATCGCCCTCGACCAGCTCGGCGCGGCGCGCCTGCTGCTGTCGTACGCGGGCGAGTTGGAGGGCGCCGGGCGCGACGAGGACGCGCTGGCGTACCTGCGTGACGACCGCCAGTTCCGCAACGTTCTCCTGGTCGAGCTGCCCAACGGCGACTTCGCGGTGACGATGGCGAAGCTGTTCTTCCTGGCGGCGTACCAACTGCCGCTGTACACGGCGCTGGCCGGCTGTGCTGACGAGCGGTTGGCGGCGATCGGCGGGAAGGCGCGCAAGGAGTCGGCGTACCACCTGGACCACGGCGCGCTGTGGGTGAAGCGGCTCGGTGACGGCACCGAGGAGTCGCACCGTCGGATGCAGGCGGCCGTCGACCACGTGTGGCCGTACACCCACGAGCTGTTCGCCGCGGACCCGGCGGCGCCGGTCGACCCAGCCACCCTGCGGCCGGCGTTCGACGAGGTCGTTGGCCCGGTGTTGGCCGAGGCGACGCTCACCCGGCCGGGCAGTGCCTGGGCCCCGGCCGGCGGGCGGGCCGGTGTGCACAGCGAGCACCTGGCCTACCTGCTCGCCGAGATGCAGGTGCTGCACCGCGCCCACCCGGGAGCGAAATGGTGAGCGTGAGGAGTGCAGCGCAGCGGGTGGCGGCGGGCACCGACCCGAGAACGGCCGTGGCGAGCGTGGTGGACCCGGAGATCCGGGTCATCACCATCGACGAGCTGGGCATCCTGCGCGCGGTCGAGGAGGATCCGGCCAGTGGCCGGGTCACCGTCACCATCACCCCGACCTACACCGGCTGCCCGGCGATGGACGTGATCCGGGCCGACATCCGCCGCGCGCTTGCCGCCGCCGGCCACCCGGACGCCGAGGTCCGGACCGTCTACAGCCCACCGTGGAGCACCGACTGGATCTCCGAGGGCGGGCGGGCCAAGCTCGCCGCCGCCGGGATCGCCCCGCCCGCCCCGGTGCCCGCCGCCGGCGTCGTGTCGCTGACCCTCGCGGTCCGCTGCCCGCGGTGCGGCTCGCCGGAGACCGAGCAGGTCAGCCGGTTCGGCTCCACCGCGTGCAAGGCGCTGTGGCGGTGCCGTTCCTGCTCCGAACCCTTCGACCACCTGAAGGCGCTGTGACTGTCACCATCACCCGCCCGGTTCGCCGTCGGCCGGTCTTCCACCCGTTGTCCGTCGCCGCCGTCGACCGGCTCACCGACGACTCAGTGGCGGTGACCTTCGCCGTACCCGAGGAACTGCGGGAGACATTCGCGTTCCGTGCGGGCCAGCACCTCACCGTGCGTCTTCCGGGCCAGGCCGCGCCGGACGGCGCCGACGTGCGTCGGTCGTACTCGATCTGCTCCACCCCCGACGACCTGGCCCGGCGCGGCCGGTTGCGGATCGGGGTGCGGGAGATCCCCGGCGGCGCCTTCTCCGCGTTCGCCTGCGGGGCGCTGCGCGGTGGCGACACCGTCGAGGTGCTGCCGCCGCTGGGCACCTTCACCACGGCGTTCGCACCGGAGCGCGCCCGGCACTACGGCGCGGTCGTCGCCGGCTCCGGCATCACCCCGGTGCTCGCGCTGGTCGCGACCGCCCTGGCCGTCGAGCCGGCCAGCACCTTCACACTGGTGTACGGCAACCGCACGGCGAACACCGTGATGTTCGCCGAGGAGCTGGCCGACCTGAAGGACCGCCACCCGACCCGGCTGCACCTGGTGCATGTCCTCTCCCGGGAGCAGGGCGAGTCGCCGCTGCTGTCCGGTCGGATCGACGCCGAGCGGCTGAGCCGGTTGCTGGACACCATCGTGCCGGGCGACGTCATCGAGGAGTGGTTCCTCTGCGGCCCGTACGGCATGGTGGTCGACGTCCGGGACGTGCTGACCGCACGCGGTCTGCCCGAGTCGGCGGTGCACACCGAGCTGTTCCACGTCGACGCGCCGCCGGAGCCGGTGCGCCGGCCCGTCGACCATGCGGGTGCCGGGGCCGAGGTGACCATCGTGCTGGACGGCCGCTCGTCGAGCTTCACCATGGGTCGCGAGGAACGGGTGCTGGACGCCGCGCTGAAGGTGCGCGGCGAGCTGCCGTACGCCTGCAAGGGTGGCGTCTGCTCCACCTGCAAGGCGAAGGTCGTCGACGGCGCGGTCACGATGGCCCGCAACTATGCGCTGGAGCCCGACGAGCTGGCCGCCGGCTACGTCCTGACCTGCCAGTCCAGCCCTACCACCGACAAGCTCACGATCGACTACGACGCCTGATCGCCCCTCGCCCGCGTCGATCTTGCAGTTTCGGTCGTCGGTATGCGCGGAATGCCCCGTGTGTCGCGACGGTACCTGCAAGATCGCGGTGAGGGTGTGGCGGTGACCCGGTTCAGTGCCGGCCTGGCGCGTGCGGAGCGAATCACAGCCTTAAGCACCCCTCAGGGAAGGGGCGCGTCGTCGGCGTAGGCTCGGGGTGTGACGGTGAGCCGGGAGATCGACGACATCCTGCAGCGCGGCGCGGACGGCGGGCGGATCACGCCCGAGGAGGCCCTGCTGCTCTACACCGAGGCGCCCTTCCACGCGTTGGGTGAGGCGGCGGACGCGGTGCGCCGGCGGCGCTACCCGGACAACGTCGTCACGTACCTGATCGACCGCAACATCAACTACACGAACGTCTGCGTGACGGCGTGCAAGTTCTGCGCCTTCTACCGCGCGCCCAAGCACCAGGAAGGGTGGACCCACCCGACCGAGGAGATCCTGCGCCGGTGCGGCGAGGCGGTCGAGCTGGGCGCGACCCAGGTGATGCTCCAGGGCGGGCACCACCCCGACTACGGCGTGGAGTACTACGAGGAGCTGTTCTCCTCGGTCAAGCAGGCGTACCCGAACCTGGTCATCCACTCGATCGGCCCCAGCGAGATCCTGCACATGGCCAAGGTCTCCGGGGTGAGCCTGGACGAGGCCATCGCCCGGATCAAGACCGCCGGTCTGGACTCGATCGCCGGCGCCGGCGCGGAGATGCTGCCTGAGCGGCCCCGCAAGGCCATCGCCCCCCTCAAGGAGTCGGGCGAGCGCTGGCTGGAGGTCATGGAGTTGGCCCACCGGCAGGGCATCGAGTCGACCGCCACCATGATGATGGGCACCGGCGAGACGCACGCCGAGCGGATCGAGCACCTGCGCATGATCCGGGACGTGCAGGACCGCACCCGCGGTTTCCGGTCCTTCATCCCGTGGACGTACCAGCCGGAGAACAACCACCTCAAGGGCCGCACCCAGGCGACCACGGTGGAATACCTGCGCCTCGTCGCGGTGGCCCGACTGTTCTTCGAGACCGTCCCGCACCTGCAGGCGTCCTGGCTGACCACCGGCAAGGACGTCGGGCAGCTCTCCCTGCACATGGGCGTGGACGACCTCGGCTCGATCATGCTGGAGGAGAACGTGATCTCCTCCGCCGGTGCGCGGCACCGCTCCAACCTGCACGAGTTGATCGGCATGATCCGCTCGGCGGACCGGATCCCCGCACAGCGCGACACCCTCTACAACCGGCTCGCCGTGCACCACACGCCGGCCGACGACCCGACCGACGAGCGGGTGGTCTCGCACTTCTCCTCGATCGCGCTGCCCGGCGGTGGTGCGGGAAAGTCCCTACCCCTGGTGGACGTCAGCTGACGGTCGGCAGGTGGCCGTTCGGCTGATCGACGCTCATGCTCCCGCCGGATCGCCCCGGCGGTACGGGTGGTCCCCGCCGCCGCAGCGTCAGCCTGTCCGGTCCGGGTCTGGTGGAGATGATCGTCGGCGGCTAGCGTCCCGGCTCATATCTGGCACCACCGTCGACGTACGGGGCTGTCCTCCATCGGCCCGCTGCGGGTCGTTCATATAACGCACGGCAGTACGGGCGGGATGGGTGACCATCCCGCCCGCACTGTCTGCCCAGCTCGGGCCGGACGGATGAAATCGGGTCCGCCTGCTGGCGTGGGAGAACGGCCTCCGATAGCGTCCGCTCGTTCCGCAACCATTCTTTCTTCCCTACCCCCGGGGGACTGATGACAGCGTTCCACCGCTCGACGCTGGTGCGCGCCAGTGTCGTGGCGCTGATCGCGGCCGGTGGCATCGCCGCCGTTGCCGCCCCGGTGCTGGCGGCCGAGCAGGCCGATCTGGCCCTGGTGCCGCTCAGCTACAACCTGGCCAAGGGCGTGACGGAGGCCAAGAGCAAGCCGTTCAAGTTCACTGTCGACAACACCCGGAGCAAGGAAGACGCCAAGGGTGTCAGTTACACGGTGGACACCAGCAAGCTGACGATGAACAAGGTTCGGGTCGTGGTGCCCGACGGTTGCCGGGTGAACGGCAAGAAGTTCACCTGCCGCCTTGGTGACCTGGCCGCCGGCACCAGCGAGGACTTCGGCATCCCGATCTTCTCCACCGGTGGCAAGGGCGCTGCCGGCACCCTGGTGGTCACCATCCGGTCGGCGACCGAGGACCCCAACAAGGAAGACAACAAGGTCGAGCACGACATCACCGTCACCGAGCCCGGGTACGACCTCACCAGCTGGGTGCAGGACGTCAACGCGAACGTCGTGGTGAACGGTGTCAACGGTGACGACCCCGACCTTCGTCCGGTGCGGCCGGGCGAGACGGTGCCGGTCGACTGGGCGGTCTACAACGACGGCAGTCGCAAGGCCACCGGCCTCGCCTACGTGCTCACCCTCCCGGCGGGCGTCACCTTCGACACGCTGCCGGACACCTGCACCACACAGACGTTCGGTGTCGCTCAGGCGCTCTGTCAGGACGACGGCGCGGTGATCCGGCCCGGTGACTACTACACGGCGGACATCAAGGTGACCGTCGGTAAGGACGTCACCGAGCCGGTGCTGCGGGTCGGCGAGCTGGTGGCGCACGGTCTGGACGTGGCAGCCGGCAGGCCCGAGGAGCAGCCGCGGCGGGCCAGCACCGCACAGCGGAAGACCTTCACCGAGGTCGACGAGGGCGACAACCAGGCGGTCTTCGACGTCTTCGTCGACCTGGCCGTGGACCCGACGCCGACGCCCACGCCCACTGTCACTCCGACGGGGTCGCCCACTCCGACGCCGACGGTCACCCCGACCGGCTCGCCGACCCCGACACCGACCGTCACGCCGACGGAGACCCCGACGCCAACGGAGACTCCGACTCCGACGGAGACGCCGACCCCGACGGAGACCCCGACCCCGACGGAGACCCCGACCCCGACTCCTACCGAGACGCCGACTCCGACGGAGACGCCGACCCCAACGGAGACTCCGACTCCGACGGAGACGCCGACCCCGACGGAGACGCCGACCCCGACGCCGACGGTCACCCCGACCGAGACGCCGACCCCGACGGCCACTCCGACGGAGACGACGACCCCGACCCCGACCCCGACCCCGACCCCGACTGACACTCCGACGGTCACGCCGACGCCGACCGCGACGGCCACGCCGACCCAGACGCCGAGCGCGACTGTCACTCCGACGCCGGGTCCGAGCGGTACGACGACGCCGGGCGCGACCGTCTCGCCGGGTGCCGGTGGCGGCTCCACCGGTGGCGGCTCGGGAGGTGGTGGCCTGCCGGTGACCGGTGTGCAGGTCGGCCTGATCGGCGGTATCGGCGCGGTCATCCTGCTCGTGGGTGGAGCGCTGCTGGTGCTCACCCGTCGCCGCAAGGTGGTGGTGGTCTCGCCGGCCGACGAGAAGTCGACCGACTGACACCGGGCCGCTGGCGACGGCGCGCGGACGAGGCGCGACAGCGACGGCGGTACGCGTCCTGACTGAGGCGTCAGGGACGCAGGCACGACGCGAGGGCGGGGTGGGCGACCACCCCGCCCCTTCGCGTCAGTGGTGCGTGCCACGCCACCCAGCGAGTGTCGATTGGCGGGCGGCTGGCAGAGTGGAGGGGTGAGCCGTACCCCGCAGGGCCAGCGCGCCAGTCTGGACAAGCAGCCGCACGAGGTCGCCGCGATGTTCGACGGCGTGGCAGAGCGTTACGACCTGACCAACACCGTGATCTCGCTGGGGCAGGACCGCTCCTGGCGTCGGGCCACCCGGGCGGCGCTCGGGTTGCGGCCGGGCGAGCGGGTGTTGGACGTGGGCGCGGGCACCGGCGTCTCGACGCGTGAGCTGGCCCAGTCCGGGGCGTACGCGGTCGGGGTGGACCTGTCGCTGGGCATGCTGCACACCGGCAAGCGGGCCCGGCCCGAGGTGCCGCTGTTGGCGGGGGACGCGCTGCGCCTGCCGTTCGCCGACGCGAGCTTCGACGCGGTGACGATCTCCTTCGCGCTGCGCAACGTCAACGACACCGACGCGGCGCTGCGTGAGCTGGCCCGGGTGACCCGGCCGGGTGGCCGGTTGGTGGTCTGCGAGTTCAGCACCCCGGTCAACCCCGTCTTCCGGACGGTCTACCTGTCGTACCTGATGCGGTCGTTGCCGGCGGTGGCTCGTACGGTGTCGAGCAACCCCGAGGCGTACGTCTATCTCGCCGAGTCGGTCCGGGCCTGGCCGGCGCAGTCCGCGCTGGCCGGGCGGGTGGCCGCGGCCGGGTGGGGGCGGGTGGCGTGGCGCAACCTGACCGGTGGCGTGGTGGCCCTGCACCGGGGGATCCGCCAGTAGCGGCGGACCCCTCCAGCGGGCGCGGACATTATTCAGGTTCCGCTAATATCAGGCCTTAGTCCACTTTGCCCCGTACGCTCGACCGCATGACCGGAGCAGACCCGGCGGACCCGGTGGCCGCCACCGACGACGACGCGGCCGAACTCATCGCCCAGTTGCGCGAGCTGGCCGGGGCCGACCCGGTCGAGGTCCGGCAGGTGGTCGCCGAGGTGCTGGCCGCGCTGGACCGCGCGGCGGGCGGGGCGCTCCGCGAGCATCTGCCGGAGACGATCCGGGTCGACGCGGGCCTGGACGCCTCCAGCCCGGCCTGACACCTGACCGCTGTGGACGGTCATGGGGTGTCACATCGGCGAGTTAGGTACCCCTGATCCTGCGCTGGTATGACGCCGGTCATACACTCGTCCCGTCTGGCTTGTGAAGCATTTCACGAGCATGCGGGAGGAGGCGCGAATGACCGCGGTGGAACACGACGCCGACGTCATTGTCGTGGGCGCCGGTCCCGGTGGATCAGCGACTGCGTACCACCTGGCCCGGCACGGCGTACGGGTGCTGTTGTTGGAGAAGACCGAGTTCCCACGGGAGAAGGTCTGCGGCGACGGGTTGACCCCGCGCGCGGTGCGCCAACTCATCCGGATGGGTGTGGACACCTCGCCTGAGGCGGGCTGGCTGCACAACCGCGGCCTGCGGGTCATCGGCGGTGGGGTGCGCCTGGAACTGGACTGGCCGGAGCTGGCCAGCTTCCCCAACTACGGTCTGGTGCGCACGCGACTGGACTTCGACGACCTGCTCGCCCAGCGGGCGGTGGCGGCCGGCGCGAAGCTGCGGACCAGCGTCAACGTGTTGGGCCCCGTGCTCGACGACGATGGTCGCGTCACCGGCGTCGAGGCGGAGGTCGGGCCGGGCAAGGAGCCCACCACCTTCCGCGCCCCGCTGGTCGTCGCGGCCGACGGTGTCTCCGGCCGGTTCCCGCTCGCGCTCGGGCTGGCCAAGCGGGAGGACCGGCCGATCGGTGTGGCCGTCCGCCGCTACTACCGTTCGCCGGCCAAGCACGAGGACAACTACCTGGAGTCCTGGCTCGAGCTGCGCAGCAAGGACAGCGGCGACAACTTGCTGCCCGGGTACGGCTGGATCTTCGGCCTCGGTGACGGGCGGGTCAACGTCGGCCTCGGCGTGCTCAACTCGTCCTCGGCGTTCGGCAAGACCAACTATCGCCGGCTGCTCACCGACTGGCTCGCCAACACCCCGGAAGACTGGGGGATGACCGACGAGGCCAACGCCGACGGCCCGATCCTGGGCGCCGCGCTGCCGATGGGCTTCAACCGGGTGCCGCACTACACGCGCGGCGTGCTGCTGGTCGGCGACTCGGGCGGCATGGTCAACCCGTTCAACGGTGAGGGCATCGCGTACGCCATGGAGTCCGGCGAGTTGGCCGCGGAGGTCGTGGTCCAGGCCCTCGCCCGGCCGGCCGGCCCGGAGCGGGAGCGCGCGCTGCTGGCGTACCCGAACGAGCTGAAGGCCCGACTCGGCGGCTACTACCGGTTGGGCGGCATCTTCGTGAAACTGATCGGCCGCCCCGAGATCATGCGGATCGCCACCAAACACGGCATGCCGCATCCGACGCTGATGCGTTTCGTGCTCAAGTTGTTGGCCAACCTGACCGACCCGCGCGGCGGGGACGCGATGGACCGGGTCATCAACGCGATGACGAAAGCCGCTCCCGCCGTGTAGCGCGAGGAGTGGCCCTGCGGGTCCAGCGGTCATCGACGACAGCCGGAACTGTATACGTAGGACGGCATCGGTGCTGGTCACGGCCCCGGCGCCGACAAAGATCGACCCCCGCCGACTGCCACTGCGAGGGACGTGAATAGTGTGATTTTCGTCAAGCACCGAGGGCAGGGAAGGACGAGCAGGAGAAAACGATGTCGCTCTCGCCTTACGCACCGATCATCGGGCTGTTCGCCCTCGCCGCGGCGTTCTCGCTGTTTTCCGTCGGCGCCGCCCGCTTCGCCGGTCCCCGGCGCTACAACAAGGCCAAACTCGAGGCTTACGAGTGCGGCATCGAGCCCAGCCCGCAGCCGGTCGGCGGCGGGCGGTTCCCGATCAAGTTCTACCTGACGGCGATGCTCTTCATCGTCTTCGACATCGAGATCATCTTCCTCTACCCCTGGGCGGTCTCGTTCGACGCTCTGCCGATCTTCGGCTTCGTGGAGATGGTCCTGTTCATCGTCGCGGTCTTCGTTGCGTACGCCTACGTGTGGCGGCGCGGCGGCCTGGACTGGGACTGAGGAAGGAACGTCAGATGGGCATCGAGGAGAAGCTTCCCGCCGGCGTCCTGCTCACCTCGGTGGAGAAGCTGGTCAACTGGTCTCGGAAGTCGTCCGTGTGGGGCGCCACCTTCGGCCTGGCCTGCTGCGCCATCGAGATGATGGCCGCCGGTGGTCCGCACTACGACATGGGCCGCTGGGGCATGGAGGTCTTCCGGGCGTCGCCCCGGCAGGCCGACCTGATGATCGTGGCCGGCCGGGTGAGCCAGAAGATGGCCCCGGTGCTGCGCCAGATCTACGACCAGATGGCCGAGCCGCGCTGGGTGCTCTCGATGGGCGTCTGTGCCAGCAGCGGCGGCATGTTCAACAACTACGCGATCGTGCAGGGCGTCGACCACGTGGTGCCGGTCGACATGTACCTCCCCGGCTGCCCGCCCCGGCCGGAGATGCTCATCGACGCGATCCTCAAGCTCCGCGAAAAGATCATGTACGAGCCACTGGGCCCGAACGGTCGCAAGATGCTGGCCGCGCGCCAGGAGCGCGGCGACGTTCCGGTGGTGCCCTACGGCTCGATGCCGTCCTCGTACCGCAACGACAAGGCCCGGCGCGCCGAGTGGACCCGGGCGGTCCGCGAGGGGCGCGAGGAGCAGCTGCGCATCGAGAACTGGATGAACGCTCAGAACCACCTCCACCCGCAGGCAGGCCCGAAATGACGTCACCCACGGACAAGCCAAACGACGGCGGCGTACCGCTGCCGGTGGTGCCGGCCGGCGCCACCAGTGGCGCCCCCGCCGAGTTCCCGCCGGCCAGCCCGGCCGGTCGCGGGATGTTCGGCAACCAGGGCACCGGCGACGTGTCCGGTTACGGCGGCCTGGTCCGCCAGCGCCAGCCCATCGAGGAGGCGTCCCGGCCGTACGGGGGCTACTTCGACGAGGTCCGCGACGCGCTGGAGGAGGCGTACCCGGCCTTCAACGACGCCATCGAGAAGGTCGTGGTCGACCGGGGTGAGCTGACCCTGCACGTACGCCCGGAGCGGATCGCCGAGGTCTGCCAGGTGATGCGCGACGACCTGGCGCTGCGGTTCGAGCTCTGCTCCTCGGTGTCCGGCGCGGACTACCTGGGCGCCGACGAGCGTCGCCTGCACGTGGTCTACCTGCTCACCTCGATGACGTACCGGCGGCGGGTCCGGCTGGAGGCCGCCGTCTCCGTCGAGGCCCCGCACCTGCCCAGCGTGACCGCCGTCTACCCGACCGCGGACTGGCAGGAGCGGGAGGCGTACGACATGTTCGGCATCGTCTTCGACGGCCACCCCAGCCTGACCCGGATCCTCATGCCGGACGACTGGGAGGGGCACCCGCAGCGCAAGGACTACCCGCTCGGCGGCATCCCCGTCGAGTACAAGGGCGCGGAGATCCAGCCGCCGAACGAGCGGAGGTCGTACCAGTGACGACGTCGAACTACGCCAGCGAGCGTGAGACCGACGAGGGTCGGGTCTTCACCGTCACCGGTGGGGACTGGGACACGATCGTCTCGGGCACCGACCCGATCAACGACGAGCGCATCGTGGTCAACATGGGTCCGCAGCACCCGTCCACGCACGGGGTGCTGCGGCTGATCCTGGAGCTCGAGGGCGAGACGGTCCGCGAGGCCCGTTCGGTCGTCGGCTACCTGCACACCGGCATCGAGAAGAACCTCGAATACCGCAACTGGGTCCAGGGCTCGACCTTCGTGACCCGGATGGACTACCTCGCCCCGATCTTCAACGAGACCGCGTACGCCCTCGCCGTCGAGAAGCTGCTCGGCATCACCGACGACATCACCGAGCGGGCCACCACCATCCGCGTGCTGATGATGGAGCTCAACCGGATCTCGTCGCACCTGGTCTGGCTGGCCACCACCGGCATGGAGCTGGGCGCGATCTCGATCATGCTGTACGGCTTCCGGGAGCGGGAGTACATCCTCGACATCTTCGAGACCATCACCGGTCTGCGGATGAACCACGCGTACGTGCGGCCCGGCGGTGTGGCGCAGGACGTGCCGGACGACGCGGTCGTCAAGATCCGCGAGTTCCTCAAGATGATGCCGAAGAAGCTCAAGGAGTACGAGGACCTCCTCTCCGGCCAGCCGATCTGGACCGAGCGGACGAAGAACGTCGCGGTGCTGGACGTCACCGGCTGCGTGGCGCTCGGCATCACCGGCCCGGTGCTGCGCTCCGCCGGCCTTGCCTGGGACCTGCGCAAGACCATGCCGTACTGCGGCTACGAGACGTACGAGTTCGACGTGCCGACCCACCCCGACGGTGACGTCTGGGGTCGCTACCAGGTCCGGCTCGCCGAGATCCGGGAGTCGCTGAAGCTTGTCGAGCAGGCGCTGGACCGGCTCCGCCCGGGCCCGGTGATGGTCGCCGACCGCAAGATCGCCTGGCCGGCGCAGCTGGCCATCGGCGTTGACGGCATGGGCAACTCGCTGGAGCACGTCGCGAAGATCATGGGTCAGTCGATGGAGTCGCTGATCCACCACTTCAAGCTGGTGACCGAGGGCTTCCGGGTCCCGCCCGGCCAGGTGTACGTCGCCATCGAGGCGCCCCGCGGCGAGCTGGGCGTCCACGCGGTCTCCGACGGTGGCACCCGGCCCTACCGGGTGCACTACCGGGAGCCGAGCTTCGTCAACCTGCAGGCCCTCCCGGCGATGGCCGAGGGCGGTCTGATCGCCGACGTGATCGCCGGCGGAGCCTCGTTGGACCCGGTCATGGGGGGTTGTGACCGGTGAGTGCGAGGAGTGAGCTTGCGAGCCCCGCAGTCGCGAACGGAAGGCGGCGCTGATGACGACTTTCACTGACGAGACCCGGGAGCGGGCGCGCGAGATCATCGCCCGTTACCCGGCGGACCGGTCCCGCTCGGCGTTGCTGCCGCTGCTGCACCTGGTGCAGGCCGAGGAGGGCTACGTCTCCCCGGCCGGTGTCGCGTTCTGCGCCGAGGTGCTGGGGCTGAACAAGGCCCAGGTCGGCGCGGTGGCCACCTTCTACACGATGTACAAGCGCAAGCCGACCGGTGACTTCCTGGTCAGCGTCTGCACCAACACCATGTGCAACGTGCTCGGTGGCCAGGAGGTCTACGACACCCTCTCCGAGCACCTGGGCGTCGGGCACGACGAGACCACCGCCGACGGCACGATCACGCTGGAGCACGCCGAGTGCCTGGCGGCGTGCGACTACGGCCCGGTGATGACAGTCAACTACGACTTCTTCGACGGCGTGGACCCCTCCACCGCTGTCGGTGTGGTCGACGAGCTGCGGGCCGGCGGCCGGCCGATGCCGACCCGGGGCGCCCGGCTCTGCACCCTCAAGGAGATGGCGGTGCAGCTCGCCGGTTTCGCCGACGACCGCGACGGTGCCGTCGCCGACGGCGGGCCGGGCGAGCCGACCCTGCGCGGGCTGCGGCTGGCCCAGCAGCACGGCGTCTCGGTGCCGAACTTCGACCCCAACACCCCGATCCGCAGCAAGGCCGAGGCCGACAAGGCCGCCGCCGAGGCGAAGGCGAAGGCGGAGGCCGCCAAGCCGGCGCCCGTCGAGGCCAGCGCCGCGCCGGTCAAGGGTGGCGACGGGGCGTCCGCCCCGACCGGGGTCGCCGAGCCGGCGGCCGCCGCCGGCAGCACCACCCGGGACGTGAAGGCACCGGACGACAAGTCGCCGCAGGTGCGTACCGCCGAGACCCGGCAGCCGGACGCGGGCACCGCTGTGCCGGACGCGCCCGGCACGAAGGCCCCGGCGGACAGCAGCGGCACCGCGCCACAGGCCGGCGACGCGCGCTCGGCCGAGGCGGCCGGCGTGGCGGCCAACGCGCCGGCCGGCGACGGCAAGCCCGCCGGCGACGAGGCCGGGGCGCAGGAGCGCAACCTCACCGAAGCGAAGGCCGACACGGACGCCGACGGCGCCGGATCGGCTGACGCGAGCGAAACGGGGGCCCAGAAGTGACCACTCCCCGCCCGGAGACGCTGGCCAAGCTGACGCCGGTGCTGACCAAGCGCTGGCTGTCGCCGGACGCCTGGCGCATCGGCACGTACGAGCAGCTCGACGGCTACGCCGCGCTGCGCAAGGCGCTCAAGGCCCACCCGGACGACCTGATCCAGCTGATCAAGGACTCCGGGCTGCGCGGCCGGGGTGGCGCCGGCTTCCCGACCGGCCTCAAGTGGGGCTTCATCCCGCAGGGCGACGGTAAGCCGCACTACCTGGTGGTCAACGCCGACGAGGGCGAGCCGGGCACCTGCAAGGACCTGCCGCTGATGACCCACGACCCGCACGCGCTGGTCGAGGGCGTGATCATCGCGTCGTACGCGATCCGGGCCGCCCGCGCCTACATCTACATCCGGGGCGAGGCGGTGCACGCCGCGCGTCGGCTGCGCAACGCGGTCCAGGAGGCGTACGACAAGGGTTACCTCGGCCGGAACATCCTGCGCAGCGGCTACGACCTGGAGTTGGTGGTGCACTCCGGCGCCGGCGCGTACATCTGCGGCGAGGAGACGGCGCTGCTGGACTCGCTGGAGGGGTTCCGGGGCCAGCCCCGGCTGCGCCCGCCGTTCCCGGCCACCCACGGCCTGTACGCGAGCCCGACGGTGGTGAACAACGTCGGCACCATCGCCAGCGTGCCGCCGATCGTGCTCGGTGGGGCCGACTGGTGGAAGAGCATGGGCACCGAGAAGTCCTCCGGGCCGATGATCTACTCGCTCTCCGGGCGGGTCGCCAACCCGGGCCAGTACGAGTGCTCGATGGGTGTCACGCTGCGCGAGCTGCTGGAGCTGGCCGGTGGCATGCAGCCCGGCCACAACCTGCGCTTCTGGACCCCGGGCGGCTCGTCCACCCCGCTGCTGGCCGCCGAGCACCTGGACGTGCCACTCGACTTCGAGGGGGTGGCGGCGGCCGGCTCGATCCTCGGCACCACTGCCACGCAGATCTTCTCGGACCAGGACTGCCCGGTCTACGCGACGTACCGGTGGTTGGAGTTCTACCACCACGAGTCGTGCGGCAAGTGCACCCCGTGCCGTGAGGGCAACTACTGGATGGTCCGGGTCTACCGGCGGATCCTCGCCGGTCAGGGCACCCACGAAGACCTGGACACCCTGCTGGACACCTGTGACAACATCCTCGGCCGGTCGTTCTGCGGCCTGGGTGACGGCGCGACCAGCCCGGTGACCTCCTCGCTGAAGTACTTCAAGCAGGACTACCTCGACTACATCGAGGGTCGTAAAGCTCCCAAGCTGTCGGAGAAGACCTTGGTGGGTGCGCACTGATGAGCGCGAGGAACGAGCTTGCGAGTCCCGCAGTCGCGAATGAAGGGCGACTCTGATGACCGACGTAGCCAAGCAGACCGAGACCGTCACCCTCACCATCGACGGCGTCCAGGTCACCGCCCCCAAGGGGGCACTGCTGATCCGGGTCGCCGAGCAGATGGGCACCGAGATCCCCCGGTTCTGCGACCACCCGCTGCTGGCCCCGGCCGGCGCGTGCCGGCAGTGCCTGGTCGAGGTGGAGGGGCAGCGCAAGCCGGTCGCCTCCTGCACCCAGACCGTCGCCGACGGCATGGTGGTCCGCACCCAGATCACCTCCCCGGTGGCCAAGAAGGCGCAGGAGGGGGTGATGGAGCTGCTGCTGCTCAACCACCCGCTGGACTGCCCGATGTGCGACAAGGGTGGTGAGTGCCCGCTGCAGAACCAGGCCATGTCCACCGGCCGCACCGACTCGCGTTTCCACGAGCACAAGCGGGAGTACGAGAAGCCGATGGCGATCAGCAGCCAGGTGCTGCTGGACCGCGAGCGGTGCGTGCTCTGCCAGCGCTGCACCCGGTTCTCCGAGGAGATCGCCGGCGACAAGTTCATCGACCTGATGGGCCGGTCGTCCGCTGAGGAGATCAACATCTACCGGGACGACGCGTACGGCGTGGAGTCCGGCGAGGACAGCGGGGACGTCCCGTTCAACTCCTACTTCTCCGGCAACACCGTGCAGATCTGCCCGGTGGGCGCGTTGACCGGTGCCCAGTACCGGTTCCGCGCCCGCCCGTTCGACCTGGTCTCCAGCCCGAGCGTCTGCGAGCACTGCTCGGCCGGCTGCGGGCAGCGCACCGACTGGCGGCGCGGCAAGGTGCTGCGCCGGCTGGCCGGCGACGAGCCGGAGGTCAACGAGGAGTGGAACTGCGACAAGGGCCGGTGGGGCTTCCAGTACACCCGGGCCGCCGACCGGCTGACCACGCCGCTGGTCCGCGACGAGCAGACCGGTGAGCTGCGCGAGGCGTCCTGGAGCGAGGCGCTCACGGTCGCTGCCGAGGGGCTGCACACGGCTCGGGAGAGCGGGCAGGGCACCGCGGTGCTCACCGGCGGTCGGCTGACCGTCGAGGACGCGTACGCGTACGCCAAGTTCGCCCGGGTCGCGTTGAACACCAACGACATCGACTTCCGGGCCCGACCGGTCTCCCGCGAGGAGGCCGACTTCCTGGCCAGCTCGGTCGCCGGGGTCACCGACGTCACCTACACCGACGTGGAGAACGCGCCGGCGGTGGTGCTGGTCGGCCTGGAGCCCGAGGAGGAGTGCCCGATCCTCTTCCTGCGGCTGCGCAAGGCGTACCTGAAGAAGACCCTGACGGTGTACGCGCTGGCGCCCTTCGCCACGCGCGGCCTGGAGAAGCTCGGTGCCAAGCTGGCCCGGGTGGTGCCGGGCGAGGAGGCCAGCGTGCTCGCCGAGCACGCCACGGTCAGCGAGGCGCTGAGCGCCCCTGGCGCGATCCTGATCGTCGGCGAGCGGTTGGCCACCGTGCCGGGTGGGCTCTCCGCCGCGGCCGACGTGGCCCGGCGTACCGGCGCGAAGCTGGCCTGGGTGCCGCGGCGCGCTGGTGACCGCGGCGCGGTCGACGCGGGCTGCCTGCCCAACCTGCTGCCCGGTGGACGCCTGGTGACCGAACCGGCCGCTCGGGCCGAGCTGGGTGAGGCGTGGGACATCCCGGCCGGGGTGATCCCCAGTCAGGCCGGCCGGGACACCGACGGCATCCTGAGCGCGGCGGCCAACGGGCAGCTCGGCGCGCTGGTCGTCGGAGGTGTCGACCCGGCCGACCTGGCCGACCCGCGACTGGCCGAGTCCGCTCTGGACGCGGTGCCGTTCCTGGTCAGCCTTGAGCTGCGCGCCAGCGCGGTGACCCGGCGGGCGAACGTGGTGCTGCCGGTCGCCCCGGTGGCCGAGAAGGCCGGCAGCTTCCTGGACTGGGAGGGTCGGCTGCGCCCGTTCGAGGCGGTCCTGAACACCACCGCGATGACCGACGGCCGGGTGCTCGACGCGCTGGCCGCGCTGCTCGACGTGCGCCTCGGCACCGCCGACGTGCTGAGCGTGCGCCGCGAGCTGGGCACGCTGCCGGCGACGCGGATGTCGCGGCCGGCCGCGCCGTCGGTCGCGCCGGGCCGGGTGCCGGAGCCGAAGGCCGGGGAAGCCGTGCTGGCCACCTGGCACCAGCTGGTGGACCTCGGCACGCTGACCGAGGGCGACGAGAACCTCGCCGGCACCGCCCGTCCGCCGGTGGTCCGGCTGGGTAAGGGCACCGCCGAGGCGCTCGGTGTGGTCGACGGTGACGCCGTCACTGTCGGCACCGACCGGGGGGCGCTGACCCTGCCCGCGGAACTCACCGAGATGCCGGACGGCGTGGTCTGGCTGCCGACCAACTCACCCGGCTCGACAGTGCGGCGCAGCCTCGGGGCGACGTCCGGCGCGGTCGTCCGGATCTCCGTCCCCGCACCGAGTACGGCCATTCCGGCCGGGCGCGTGGCGGCCGACGAGACCGGTCTCCCGGGTCCGCTCCTTAACTCCGGGGGTAACCAGTGACTCCGTCAATCCTCGCCCAGGACCCCACGCTGGCCGACTTCGGCCGGGATCCGTGGTGGCTGGTTCTCGGCAAGATTGTCTTCGCGTTCGCCTTCGGGCTGCTGGCCACCCTGCTCGGTGTCTGGTTCGAGCGGCGCGTCGTGGGTTACATGCAGGTGCGGCCCGGCCCCAACCAGGTCGGCCCGTTCGGCCTGCTGCAGACCCTCGCCGACGGTCTGAAGATGGCCTTCAAGGAGGACATCCTGCCGAAGGCGGCCGACAAGGTCGTCTACTTCTTCGCCCCGACCATCTCGGTGATCTGCGCGGTCACCGCGCTGTCGGTGGTGCCGTTCGGCCCGATGGTGAGCATCTTCGGTCACCACACCCCGTTGCAGGTCACCGATGTGCCGGTGGCGGTGCTGCTGCTGCTCGCCTGCTCCTCGATGGGCGTCTACGGCGTCGTCCTGGGTGGTTGGGCGTCCGGTTCGACGTACCCGCTGCTCGGTGGTCTCCGGTCGAGCGCCCAGATGATCTCCTACGAGGTCGCGATGGGGCTGAGCATCGTGGCGGTCTTCATGACCGCCGGCACGATGAGCACCAGCGGGATCGTCGCCGCTCAGGGGGACGGCACCGAGCTGACCATCTTCGGCCAGACGGTTCCGGCCCCGGGCTGGTACGCGATCCTGCTGCTGCCGAGCTTCATCATCTTCTTCATCGCCACAGTGGGTGAGACCAACCGGGCACCGTTCGACCTTCCCGAGGCCGAGTCCGAGCTGGTCGCCGGCTTCATGACCGAGTACAGCTCGCTGAAGTTCGCGCTCTTCATGCTCAGCGAGTACGTCGCGATGGTGACCATGTCCGCTGTCACCACGACGCTGTTCCTGGGCGGGTGGCGGGCACCCTGGCCGATCACCATCTGGGAGGGCGCCAACTCCGGTTGGTGGCCGATGCTCTGGTTCTTCGGCAAGGTGATCGCGCTGGTCTTCGTCTTCGTGTGGCTGCGGGGCACGCTGCCCCGGCTGCGGTACGACCAGTTCATGCGGCTCGGCTGGAAGGTGCTGCTGCCGATCAACCTGGTCTGGATCCTGGTCCTGTCGGGCCTGCGCTCCATCGAGGACTGGGACACCCGCGGCAAGATGATCGCCGTCGGTATTCCGGCCGGCATCCTGCTGATCGCCACGATCTTCTGGCCCAGCCGGCGTCCGAAGCCGAAGCCGACGACGCAGGAACAGGTCGACAACCGGCCGCACGGGAGCTTCCCGCTGCCGCCGATGGATCTTCAGGTACCACCGAGCCCGCGTATCACGCGCGTGGTCGCCGAGCGGGAGCCGGCCAACATCGTTGCCGGCTCGGACTCCAGGGAGGTGTGACGTGGGCGCGATCACCGGAACGTTCAAGGGATTCGGTGTCACCTTCTCGCACATGTTCAGGAAGGTCGTCACCACCGACTACCCGTTCAAGCCGCCGGTGTCGGCGCCGCGCTACCACGGGCGGCACATCCTCAACCGGCACCCGGACGGCCTGGAGAAGTGCATCGGCTGTGAGCTGTGCGCCTGGGCCTGCCCGGCGGACGCGATCTACGTCGAGGGTGGCGACAACACCGACGAGCAGCGCTTCTCGCCGGGTGAGCGGTACGCCAGCATCTACCAGATCAACTACGCCCGGTGCATCTTCTGCGGGTTGTGCATCGAGGCCTGCCCGACCCGGTCGCTGACCATGAGCAACGAGTACGAGCTGGCCCGGGACAACCGGCAGGACCTGATCTTCACCAAGGAGCAGTTGCTCGCGCCGTTGCTGGAGGGCATGGAGCAGCCGCCGCACCCGATGCGGCTGGGTGACAGCGAGAAGGACTACTACGTCGGCGCGCTGGACAACCCGGGCACCTCCGCCGGTGCGGAGACGTCACCGATGGGCCCCGGCCGCTACCAGGTCGAGGAGCACCCCGGCGTGACGTTCCCGGGCGCCGAGCAGGCCGCCCAGCGGGTCGCGGCCGGCAAGGGAGAGAACGCATGACCACGTCTACGGTGCTGGCCGCGGCGGGTGCGGTGTCCGGCGGCGAGGAGGTCACCTTCTGGATCCTCGGGCCGCTCGCACTGATCGGCGCGATCGGGATGGTGGCGGCCCGCAACGCGGTGCACTCCGCGCTCTGGCTGGTGCTCACCATGCTCTGCCTGGGCGTCTTCTACGTGCTCCAGGCCGGGCCGTTCATCGGCATGGTGCAGATCATCGTCTACACCGGCGCGATCATGATGCTCTTCCTCTTCGTGCTGATGCTTGTCGGCCGGGATTCCACCGACTCGCTGATCGAGACGTTGCGCGGCCAGCGGGTCGCCGCGATCGTGCTGGGGCTGGGCTTCGCCGGTCTGGTGGGCGGCGCGCTCTACCGGGCGCTGGAGGGCACCACGGCGGTCGGCCTGGAGCAGGCCAACGCGGAGGGCAACGTGCAGGGCATCGCCCGACTGCTCTTCACCAAGTACGTCTTCGCGTTCGAGCTGACCTCGGCGCTGCTGATCACTGCGGCGGTCGGCGCCATGGTGCTCGCGCACATCGAGCGCCGCAAGCAGGACAAGGTCGACCAGGTGTCGACGATGCGGGCGCGGTTCGCGCCGGGCAACTACCCCGGCCCGAAGCCCGGCCCCGGCGTCTTCGCGACCTCGTCCTCGGTGGCCACCCCGGCCCGACTGCCGGACGGCCGCCTCTCGGAGCGGAGCACGCCGGAGATCCTGCCGGTGCGGGAGCTGACCGCGCAGGAGACCACGCTGAAGGGGACAGACTCATGACGCCTGACTACTACCTGGTCCTCGCGGCGGTGCTGTTCACCATCGGTGCCGCCGGGGTGCTCGTCCGGCGCAACGCGCTCGTGCTGTTCATGTGCGTGGAGCTGATGCTCAACGCGGCCAACCTGACGCTGGTCACCTTCAGCCGGATCAACGGTGACCTCAACGGTCAGATCATGGCGTTCTTCGTGATGGTGGTGGCGGCGGCCGAGGTCGTGGTCGGGCTCGCGATCATCATGTCCATCTTCCGGACGCGACGCTCCGCGAGCGTCGACGACGCCAACCTGCTGAAGTACTAGAGGGGTCCACCGGTGGAAGAGACTGTGGAATACGCCCAGGCCACGGGGCTGCTCGGGGGCGTCTGGCTGCTGGTGGCGATCCCGCTGGTCAGCGCGGCCATCCTGCTGCTGCTCGGCCGCCGGGCCGACCGCTGGGGGCACTGGTTGGGCGTCGCTGCCATCGGCGCCGCGTTCGTGCTCGGCCTGAGCTTCTTCTTTCAGCTGCGTGGCCTGGAGAACAAGTCGGTCGAGCTGAGCCTCTGGGACTTCATCGCGGTCGGTGATCTGCGCGTCGACTTCGGCCTGCTGTTCGACCCGCTGGCCGCGGTCTTCGTACTGCTGATCACCGGGGTGGGTTTCCTGATCCACCTGTACGCGGTGGAGTACATGTCGCACGACGCGGGCCGTCGTCGGTTCTTCGCGTACTTCAACCTGTTCGTCGCGGCGATGCTGCTGCTGGTGCTCGGCAACAACTACGTGATGCTGTACTTCGGCTGGGAGGGCGTCGGTCTGGCGTCGTACCTGCTGATCTCCTTCTGGACCGAGCGGCCGAGCGCGGCCACCGCCGGAAAGAAGGCGTTCCTGATGAACCGGGTCGGCGACGCCGGCCTGGCCATCGGCATCTTCATCATGTTCGCCACCCTGGGCACCACCCAGTACGACGAGGTGTTCAACGGTGTCGGCGCGCTGACCGGCACCACAGTGCTGGTCCTCGGCCTGTTGCTGCTGCTCGGCGCGGCCGGTAAGTCCGGTCAGTTCCCGCTCCAGGCGTGGTTGCCGGACGCGATGGAGGGCCCGACCCCGGTGTCGGCGCTCATCCACGCCGCCACCATGGTCACCGCCGGTGTCTATCTGATCGCCCGGTCCAACCCGATCTTCTCCGCCAACTCGACGCTGCAACTCGTGGTGGTCAGCGTCGGCGCGCTCACCCTGCTGATCGGCTGCATCATCGGCGCGGCCAAGGACGACATCAAGCGGGTGCTCGCCTGGTCGACGGTGAGCCAGATCGGCTACATGTTCCTCGGTGTCGGTCTCGGCGGCGCGGCGTACGCGTTGGCCATCGTGCACCTGCTGGCGCACGGTTTCTTCAAGGCCAACATGTTCCTGGGCGCCGGCTCGGTCATGCACGGGATGAAGGACCAGGTCGACATCCGCCGCTTCGGTGGCCTGTCGAAGCACATGAAGATCACCTGGCTGACCTTCATGATGGGCTGGCTGGCCATCATCGGCATGTTCCCGTTCTCCGGCTTCTTCTCCAAGGAGCCGATCATCGTGGCCGCCTTCGAGCGGGACGACTGGACCGCCTGGCTCTTCGGTGGGGCGGCGCTGCTCGGCGCCGGGCTGACCGCGTTCTACATGACCCGGCTGTTCGTGCTCACCTTCCACGGCCCGCAGCGGTGGACCGAGGACATCGAGCACCCGCACGAGTCGCCGAAGCTGATGACCATCCCGCTGATCCTGCTGGCGGTCGGCTCGGTCGGTGCCGGCTTCCTGCTCTCCACGTCCGTTCCGGACTGGCTGACCCAGACCGCCGGGCTGGGCGGCGAACACGCCGAGCACGAGGCGGTCCTCTCGCACGCCGTGATCACCACGCTGTCGCTGCTGGTCACCGTGCTCGGCGCCGGGCTCGCCTGGTTCCTCTTCCGGGCCGGTACGGCCACCGCGCCGCAGCCGGCCGGGGTGCTGGTCACCGCCGCCCGGCGCAACCTCTACACCGACGCCGTCAACGAGGCGGTCTTCGAGAAGCCGGGCATCTTCCTCACGCGGGCGCTGGTGTACCTCGACAACCGGGGCGTCGACGGGCTCGTCAACGGGCTCGCCGCCGCGGTCGGCGGTGGCTCGGGCCGCCTCCGCCGGATGCAGACCGGCTTTGTCCGCTCGTACGCCACCTCGATCCTGGCCGGTGCGCTGCTGGTGATGGCGGCGTTCCTGGCGGTGCAGGCGGGGTGGTTGGCGTGATCGACCTCAATACGCCCGCCCCCGCCGGCGGACCACGCAGTGACGACGGAGGTAAGGCCGCATAATGTCCAACTTCCCGTTCCTCTCGGTGCTCACCGTGGCGCCGCTGGTGGGCGCCCTGGTGGTGGCCTTCCTGCCGCGTCACCGCCCGGAGCTGGCCAAGCAGGTGGCGTTCGCCTGGTCGCTGCTCGTGCTGGTGCTCTCGGTGGTGATGTGGGTCAGCTTCAACGCCGGCGGTGACCGGTTCCAGTTCCGCGAGTCGTACTCGTGGATTCCGAACTGGGGGGTCAGCTTCACCTTCGCCGCCGACGGCATCGCGTTGGTGATGCTGATGCTGATCGCGGTGCTGGTGCCGCTGGTGATCCTGGCGTCCTGGCACGACGCCGAGTCGTCGAAGCGGTCGGTGCCCGTCTACTTCGCGCTGCTGCTGGTCCTCGAGTGCACGATGATCGGCGTCTTCGCGGCCGCCGACGTCTTCCTGTTCTACGTGTTCTTCGAGGTCATGCTGGTGCCGATGTACTTCCTCATCGGCAGCTACGGCGGCCACCAGCGGCAGTACGCGGCGGTGAAGTTCTTCCTCTACTCGCTGGTCGGCGGTCTGTTCATGCTGGCCGCGGTGATCGGCCTGTGGGTGGTCGGCGGGAAGACCTTCGACTGGCAGGCGCTCTCGCAGGTCGACATCAGCACCGGCACCGAGCGGTGGCTGTTCCTCGGCTTCTTCCTCGCGTTCGCCATCAAGGCGCCGTTCTTCCCGTTCCACACCTGGCTGCCCGACGCCGGTGGGGCCGCCCCGGCGGGCGCGGCGGCGCTGCTCGTCGGGGTGCTGGACAAGGTCGGCACCTTCGGCATCCTGCGGTACTGCCTGCCGTTGTTCCCGGAGGCGTCGAAGTGGTTCGCACCGTGGGCGCTGGCCCTGGGCGTGATCGGCATCGTCTACGCCGCGCTGCTGGCGGTCGGCCAGAACGACCTCAAGCGGCTGGTGTCGTACACCTCGATCGCGCACTTCGGCTTCATCGGGGTGGGCATCTTCGCCTTCACCACGCAGGCCGGCACCGGCGCGGTGCTCTACATGCTCAACCACGGCCTGGCCACCGGCCTGCTCTTCCTGGTGGTGGGCATGCTGATCGCCCGGCGCGGCTCGTCCTTGATCAGTGACTTCGGTGGCGCGGGCAAGCTGGTCCCGGTGCTCGCCGGGGTGCTGTTCTTCGCCGGTCTCGCCTCGCTGGCGTTGCCCGGCACCGCGCCGTTCATCTCCGAGTTCCTGGTGCTGATCGGCACGTTCACTGTGAACAAGCCGGTAGCGGTCATCGCGACGCTCGGCATCATCCTGGCCGCCGCGTACGTGCTGTGGATGGTGCAGCGCACCACCCAGGGCACGTTGAACCCGGCGCTGACCGAGGTCGACGGCATGCGCCGGGACCTCAACCTGCGCGAGAAGGTCGTGGTTGCCCCCCTGATCGCGCTGATCGTGCTGCTCGGCTTCTTCCCCAAGCCGGTCACTGACGTGATCAACCCGGCCGTCCAGGCGACCATGGACGACATCGGCAGAACCGACCCGGCGCCGTCCGTGGGCGGCACCGTCCAGGAGGCGGCTCGGTGAGCGCGAGGAGTGAGCTTGCGAGCCCCATCCGCCCGCGCGAGGAGAGAGCGAAGCGAGCCCCGCAGTCGCGGGCAGAGGCTTGCGCAGTCGCGAACGAAAGGTCGGCACTGTGACCGAGTTGAAACTGCCGTCGATCGAGTACGCGGCGATCGCTCCGATCCTGATCATGCTGGGCGCCGCGCTGTTCGGTGTGCTGGTCGAGGCCCTGGTGCCGCGGCGGTGGCGGCATCTGGTGCAGTTGACGTTGGCGCTGCTCGCGGTGCTCGCGGCACTGACCATGGTGGTCCTCAGCGCCGACGAGCGGATCATCACCGTCGGGCAGGCCCTCGCCATCGACGGGCCGACGCTCTTCCTCCAGGGCGCGATCCTGGTGCTGGCCGCGATGGCGCTGCTGCTGATCGGTGACCGCTCGGTCGAGCGGGGCGGGGCGTTCGTCGCCCAGGCCGCGGTGACCGCCGAGTCGGCCGACGACCGGCGGCAGGCCGAGGGGCGCAACGGTCTCACCGAGGTCTACCCGCTCACCACGTTCGCGATCGGCGGCATGCTGATCTTCGTGGCGGCGAACGACCTGCTGACCATGTTCATCGCGCTGGAGGTCTTCTCTCTGCCGCTCTACCTGCTCTGCGCGCTGGCCCGTCGCCGGCGTCTGCTGAGCCAGGAGGCGGCGATGAAGTACTTCCTGCTCGGCGCGTACGCCTCCGCGTTCTTCCTGTTCGGCGTGGCCCTGATCTACGGCTTCACCGCCGGCATCCCGGGCCGCTCGGCCGGCGTCGACTTCGCGACCATCCACGCGGCGGTGAGCGAGTCGCCGGCCAGCCCGGTGCTGCTCTTCGCCGGCATGGCGCTGCTCGCCATCGGTCTGCTCTTCAAGGCGGCGGCGGCCCCGTTCCACGTCTGGACCCCGGACGTCTACCAGGGTGCTCCGACCCCGGTCACCGGGTTCATGGCGGCCTGCACCAAGGTCGCCGCGTTCGGTGCGCTGCTGCGCGTCTTCCAGGTCGCGTTCGCCGACGCCAACTGGGACTTCACCCCGGTCCTCGGCGCGGTGGCGGTGCTGACCATGCTGGTCGGTGCGGTGCTCGCGGTCACCCAGACCGACATCAAGCGGCTGCTCGCGTACTCCTCGATCGCCAACGCCGGCTACCTGCTGGTCGGTGTGTTGGCGCCGAGCCGTGACGGGCTCGCCGGCACGATGTTCTACCTGGTCGCGTACGGCTTCTCGGTGTTGGCGGCGTTCGCCGTGGTGACGCTGGTCCGCGACGACGACGGCGAGGCCACCCACCTGTCCCGCTGGGCCGGGCTGGGCCGGCGGTCGCCGTTCTTCGCCGCGCTGTTCACGTTCATCCTGCTGGCCTTCGCCGGTATTCCGCTGACCAGCGGTTTCACCAGCAAGTTCGCCATCTTCGGGCCGGCGCTGGAGGGTGGCCAGGCCTGGCTGGTGATCGCCGGTGTGCTGACCAGCATGATCCTCGCGTTCCCGTACCTGCGGGTCGTGGTGATGATGTGGCTCTCCGAGCCGGGCGAGTCCACCCCGACCGTCACAGTGCCCGGTGGGCTCACCGCCGCCGCGTTGATGATCGGTGTGCTGGCGACCCTGGTGTTGGGTGTCGCCCCGGCGCCGCTGCTCGATCTGGCGACCGGAGCTGCCGAATTCGTTCGATAGCCGAAGGATCGATCACCGGGGGTCGGCGCGTGTTCACGTGCCGGCCCCCGGTGCGTATCCCCGGCCCGGAGCAGGTCGTACGGGTGTGGCATGGTTGATGGCGTGGTGAATCCGGCGGGCGAGCGTTCAGGTGCCTCCGGCTCCGGCGGTCGGCGGGGTCGGGCGAGCACGAGTCAGTTCGGCGCGCTTGGTCTCAATCTCGCCGATCCCCGTGTCGAGGCGTCCGTGGTGGGCCTGCTCGACACGGTCGAGGTCGAGTTGCGGGCCAGCGTGTCCAGCGCCGACCCGTTCGTCACGGAGGCTGCCCGGCACCTCGTGGAGGCCGGTGGGAAGCGTTTCCGGCCGTTGCTGGTGGCGCTCGGCGCGCAGTTCGGTGACCCGACCGGTGCGCAGGTGGTCCCGGCCGCCGTGGTGATGGAGCTCACTCACCTCGCCACCCTCTACCACGACGACGTGATGGACGAGGCCGCCGTGCGTCGGGGCGCGCCGAGTGCGAACTCCCGGTGGACCAACTCGGTCGCCATCCTGGTCGGTGACTACCTCTTCGCCCGTGCGGCGGACATCGCCGCCGATCTGGGCCCCGAGGCGGTCCGGTTGCAGGCGCGCACCTTCGCCCGGCTGGTGCACGGTCAGATCGCGGAGACCGTGGGGCCACGCCCCGACGACGACCCGGTGAGCCACTACCTGCACGTCATCGCGGAGAAGACCGGTTCGCTGATCGCCACGTCGGCCCGGTTCGGCGGCATGTTCGGTGGCGCCGCCCCCGAGCACGTGGAGGCCCTCGCCGGGTACGGCGAGACGATCGGCGTCGCCTTCCAGCTCTCCGACGACCTGCTGGACATCGCCTCCGAGTCGGTGCAGTCGGGCAAGACCCCCGGCACGGACCTGCGCGAGGGTGTCCCGACGTTGCCGGTGCTCTACGCCCGTGAAGCGGACGACTCCGACGCGTCGTCGGTGCGGCTGCGGGAGATCCTGGCGACCGGCCCGTTGACTGACGACGCGTTGCACGCCGAGGCGTTGGGGCTGCTGCGGGAGAGCCCGGCGCTCAAGCGGGCCCGGGAGACGGTGCGCAGCTACGCCGAGGAGGCCCGCGCGCAGCTCGCCCCGCTGCCGCACGGCCCCTCCCGCAGCGCGCTCGAGTCGCTCTGCGACTACATCGCCGACCGCACCAGCTGATCCCCGCCCCGCCCCGCTGCGGCGGCGACGCGGGTCAACAGTCGGCTGCCGGCGAGCATGAGAGCGGCGGCGAGGAGCATCGCCACGGCCGCGGTGGTCCACATCGCCGGGTAGCCGAGGTGCGCGGCGAGGGGGCCGAGGCTCAACGGGCCGAGGCAGCCGCCCGCGTACACCCCGGTCTGGGTGATCGAGGTGGCGGCGGCCGGTGACTGCGGGTGCAGCCGGACCACCGCGAAGTTCATCAGGCCGGGCCAGGCCCAGCCCAGGCCGAAGCCGAGCACCACGCCGACGACCAGCGGCACCGAGCCGGTCACCGCGAGCAGGCCCAGCCCGGCCGCGCCGACCAGCAGCATCGCGGCGATGAGGGCGACGTGGCCGGTGTCGCGGCGGTCGGCCAACCAGCCGGCGCCCACCCGGGCCGCCACGCAGACCGCGCTGCCCAGGGTCAGGGTGAGGCCGGCGAGGCCCGGCGACAGGCCCCGGGCGGCGGCGGAGTCGACCAGGAAGGTGCCCAGCGCGTTGGCCGCGCCCGACGCCAGCGTCGCCGCCGCGCCGATCACCACCAGCGCCACCGTCGCCCGAGCAGCGCGCGTCGCGCCGGCTCGCCGGGCCGGGCCGGGCAGCTGCCGGGGTACGGCGGCAAGCGTGGTCAGCGCGGCCACGGCGGCGGCCACGAACGCCCAGCGCCAGCCGGCGGTGAGCGCGATGGTGGGTACCGCCGCCCCGGCCAGCAGGGTGGAGACCGGGATGGCGGCCTGCTTGACCCCGAACGACAGCCCTTGTCGTCGCGCCGGCACGTGCTGGGCGAGCGCGGTGTTGCTGGCCAGTTGGCCGAGCGCGTTTGCGGCGGCGCTGAGCGCCAGCAGGCCGACCAGCACCGGGTACGACCGGGCGAAGGCGGCCACGGCCAGCATCGACCCGGCGGCCAGCAGGATGCCGCTGCGGGCCACCACTGCCGGTCCGTACCGCTCGACGAGGCGGCCGGAGGGCACCGAGGCCAGCGCGCTGACCCCGAAGTAGACGGAGACGGCCAGGCCCAGGCCGGCCGGCGAGAAGCCGAGGTCGGTGCCCATCTGCACGGCGAGACCGCCGAGCAGGAAGACGGGGAGTACGCAGGCCACGGTGGTGGCGACTGCGCCGGCGCTGGCCCGGACCGGATGGGGTCGGGCGAGCGCCGGATCGGGGGTGTTGGCGGTGTTGGTCATCGTTGGGCAAACCTACGTGAGCCCCGCTCAGCGCACTCCTGGTGACCGGCGGGGCACTAGCTGTGGATGGTGATCTGGCATCCTCGACCCGAACAGGCATTTCGCACCGGGCCTGTTTTTCATATGGTGTAAGTCCCCGGCGGCGGAGGTGGTTGTGCGCGACCCCTTGGCAGAACCTTCGGACCTGATTCGCAGCGTGTCCCGAGCGCTACGGGTGCTGGAGTCGGTCGGTCGCGCCCCGAAGGGCCTGACCGTCAAGCAGATCGCCCGGCGCTGTGAGCTGACCGTGGCCACCACCTACCACCTGGTCCGCACCCTCGCCTACGAGGGCTACGTGATCCGTCGCGAGGACGGCACGTACATCGTGGGGTTGGAGGTGGCCGACCGGTACCGGGAGCTTGTCACCGCGTTCCGGGGTCCACCGGCGGTCGGTGAGACGCTGCGGCGGGCCGCCCTGGACACCGGCTACAGCCACTACCTCGGTCGGTTCGTCGGCGGCCAGGTGGCCCTCACCGCGGTCGCCGAGGGGCACCGCTCGCCCTACCTGGAGGACCTGGTCCCCGGCTTCGACGAGGGGGCGCACGCCACAGCCCTCGGCAAGTCGTTGCTCGCCACCCTCACGAGCGACCAGCGCTACCGCTATCTGCGTGAGTACGGCATGCGCCCGTTCACCACCGCCACGCTGACCACCCCCGAGAGTTTCGAGGCCGACCTGGCCGCCGGTGACCGGCGCGGCATGCAGCTGGAGATGGGGCAGTTCCGGCAGGGGGTGGCCTGCGCCGCGGTGCTCGTCGCGCCGGACAAGGACATGGAACGCCGCGTCGTGCTGGCCTGCGCGTTGCCGGCCAGCGAGATGATGACCTCCGCCCGGGTGGTACGCGCCAAGCTGCTCACCGTGGCCCGCAGCGTGGCCGACGGCATCGCCTCCGACAACTGACCGCCGAGAGGCCCTCTCCCCGGTTGGGAGAGGGCCTCTCGGGGCGGTCCAGCGCCGGACCGCCGGGAACAACGTCATCGGCCTCTCGGCCGCGGTTACGACCTCAGCTGCCCACCGGGCCGCCGTCGAGGCGCCAGGTGACCACCACGCCCGGCTTGGCGTAGTCACCGTCCGGCCAGTTCGAGGCCGGGTTCTCCACCGAAGCCCCGCTGATCTCGCCCGGGTGCTGCACCGCGACGAAGAGCGAACGGTTGTCGCCGGTGATGAACGGTCCGCAGGTCTCCGCGCCGAGCGGCACGGTCAGGAACTGCTTGAGGTGACCCCGCTGCGGACCCTCCACGGCGGTGGCGAACAGGCCGTCGTTGCTGCCCAGCGCGTTGCCGTCGGTGGAGATCCAGAGGTTGCCGGTGGCGTCGAAGGCGACGTTGTCCGGGCAGGAGATCGCTGACACCTGGGCCTTGTCGTACCCGGCGAAGTAGGTCGACGGGTCGGTCGGGTCGCCGCAGACGATCGGCAGCGACCAGGCGAAGGTCTCCGCGGCGTTGTCGTTGCGGTCCTCGACCAGCTCCAGGATCTGCCCGTGCTTGTTGGCGGTGCGCGGGTTGGCCTCGTCCGCCTTCGGGTTGCTGCCGACGCCGCGGTTGGTGTTGTTGGTCAGCGCCACGTACACCTTGCCGGTGAGCAGGCTCGGCTCGACGTCCTCGGGGCGGTCCATCTTGGTCGCGCCGACCTTGTCACCGGCGAGCCGGGTGAAGGTGAGCACGTCCGCGGCGGTCATCCCGTCGACGAACGACCGGTTGCCGCTGACCAGCTTGATCCAGCGACCCCGGCCGTTGAAGGCGCCGTCGGTGGGGAGCCTGCCCGAGCCGTCGATCTCGGCGGCGCTGCTCTGGTCGAGCTTCGCCACGTAGAGCGTGCCGGACTCCAGCAGGGTCAGGTTGTGCTTGCGGGCAGCCCAGGAGTTGCCCTTCATGAACTTCTTGTCCGAGACGAACTTGTAGAGGTAGTCGAACCGCTCGTCGTCGCCCATGTACGCGACCACGTGGCCGTCCTTCGCGACGATCACGTTGGCGCCCTCGTGCTTGAACCGGCCCAGCGCGGTGTGCTTGCGCGGGCGGCTCTCCGGGTCGAACGGGTCGATCTCGACGACCCAGCCGAAGCGGTGTGCCTCGTTGGGGTGCTTCGCCAGGTCGAAGCGCTCGTCCGCGCGCTCCCACCTGCGGCTGCCGCTGGGGTAGCGGCTGGCGGTGCCGATGCCGTAGCGGTCCAGCTTCGGCTTCAGCTCGGCCGGGGCCGCGTCGGCGCCCACGAAGTACTGGTTGAAGTTCTCCTCGCCGGAGAGCACGGTGCCCCAGGGGGTCACCCCACCGGCGCAGTTGTTCAACGTGCCGACGACGGTACGACCCTTCGGGTCGGCGGCGGTCTTCAACCAGGCCGAGCCGGCGGCCGGGCCGGTGAGGTCGAACTTGGTGCTCAGCGCGGTGACCCGCCGGTTGTAGGGCCGGGGGCCCTTGCTGACCGGCTGCCACTGCCCGGTGCCCGCGACCCGTTCGAGCTCCACCACTGACATGCCGTGCGCGGCCATGGCGGTGCGCAGCTGCTCCACGGAGAGGCCGTCCAGGCCGGGGAAGCCCGGGAACATCAGGTCCTCGTTGGTGTACTCGTGGTTGACCACGAGCAGCGCCCGCCGGCCCTGCTTGTCCAGCGGCAGCACACCCACGAAGTCGTTGTTGTAACCGAACTGCTTGGACTGTGCGGCGGCGCTCTGGTGGTGCAGGTTGAACTCCGGTGCGCCCGGCAGCACCGGGTCACCCCACTTGATCACCACGGCGTGGTCGTAGCCGTTCGGCACGACGAGGGTGTCCAACTTGTTCGGTGGGATCGGCTTGAAGGTCAGCGCTCCGCTGCCGACCCCGGTGCTCGGACGGCCGAAACCGAAGGCCTCCGGGACGTCCGGGATGGTGGCCGGTGCGGCCACGGCCGGGGCCGCACCGGCGAGCGCACCGGCCGCCGCGCCGCCGAAACCGAGCACCAGCGCGCCCACCGCGCCGGCCCGGACCACGCCACGCCGGGACATCTCGGCGTTCACCACGTCGCCGAAGTACGCGTTGTCGGAGGTGTTCGGCACCGGGTGGTCGCAGGCGTTTCCGCACCGGTACAGACAGGTCATGGCGTCACGGGTGCCATGGCGGGCGCCGGTCAACAGGGGGAGCAGCCGGGGGCGGTCGCTCATGGGGGAGGCCTCCAGAGGAGTCGGTGGCACGACAGGCGGCGTACCAGCCGGACGCTAGGAGGACGTGGTGAGCGCACGTCGGCCACGGTGTGAACCGGGCATGAACACCTTCGTGGGCGGCAACCACCCCGCAACCGGCCTGACCTCGGGCTGAACCGATCGGCGTGACCGCACGTATTCCCAGGCGGACGCCACCGCCGCACGCGCGCCGGAAGCGAGGAGACCGCCATCAGCGACCACGACGCCCAACTGCTGCGCGCGCTGCACGACGAGCACGCGGAGGCGCTGTACGCCCACGCCCTGCGGCTGGTCAACGGGGACCGGCAGCGGGCCGAGGACCTGGTCCAGGAGACGCTGCTGCGGGCCTGGCGACATCCGGAGTCACTCGACCCGAGACGCGGATCGGTGCGGTCCTGGCTGTTCACTACCGCCCGCAACCTGGCCATCGACGCCTGGCGGCGGCGGTCCACCCGGGTCGGCGAGGTGTTCACCGACGACCTGCCCGAACCGCCCGAGGTGATCGACGAGGCCGAACGGGCGGTGGAGGCGTGGACCGTCGCCGAGGCGCTGAACCGGCTCAGCCCGACCCACCGGGAAGTGCTGGTCGAGTGCTTCTACCAGGGGCGGTCGGTGGCCGAGGCGGCATCCCGCCTGGGCGTGCCGCCGGGGACCGTGAAATCCCGCACCCACTACGCGCTGCGGTCTCTACGGTTGGTCCTTGCCGAGATGGGGGTGACGGGATGACCCGGTGCGAGTTCGCGTACGACGACGGCGCGTACGTGCTGGGTGCACTGGCCCCTGCCGAGCGGGCGGCCTACGAGCGGCACCTCGGCGGCTGCGCCTCGTGTCGGGAGGCGGTCGCCGAGATCGCCGTGCTGCCCGGGTTGCTCGGACGCCTCGACCCGGCGGGACTGGAGCAGATCCTGCCGCCGCCGGCACCGCCCAGGGTGCCCGCGCTGCTCGCCGAGGCCCGCCAGCGCCGACGTCGGGAACGCTCCGCGGACCGGCGACGGTACGCGCTGACCACACTGGCCGCCGCCGGGCTGGCGCTGCTGGTCGGCGTGGGCACCGCAATGGCGCTGCCTCGACCGGCCGGGCCGCCCGGGGCGCAGGGCACCCCGGCCCCGCAGGTGTCGATGGTGGCCATGCGACCGGTGGCCGCCGCCGGGCCGGTGCACGCCGACCTCGGGCTCACCGGCACCAAGTGGGGTACCGAGGTGACCATGCGCTGCGGGTACGACGCGCGGACGAGCTACGGCAAGGCGTACCCGTTCCGGCTCGTGGCGCGCGGACCGAACGGCGCCACCGAGCAGATCGGCTCCTGGCTGGCGGCCCCCGGTGACGATCTCAGCTTCACCGGTGCCACCAGGTTCACCGACGCCGAGCTGGTCAGCGTGGAACTGCAGAGAGCCGACGGCACGCCGATCCTCACCTACGCCGTCCCCTGACCCTGCGCGCGGTCCTCCGCGATCTTGCACTTTCTGCACTCTCATAAGGGGCATGGAAGGGCATATCGACGACCGAAACTGCAAGATCGCGGGGGCCGGGGGGTGGGATTACGGGGTGGGGACGGGTTCCAGGATCCGGGCCTGGGCCCGGGTGCGGCGGGAGTTGCGGACCGCGTCGGCGGTGAAGACGATCAGGGCCAGCCAGACCAGCGCGAAGCCGGCCAGACGGGCCGGCGGCATCGGCTCGTGGAAGATCAGCACACCGCAGCCGAGCTGAAGGATCGGCGCCAGGTACTGGATCATGCCGAGGCCGCTCAGGGGTAGCCGGTTGGCTGCCCCGGCGAACATGAGCAGCGGAATCGCCGTGGCCGCGCCGGCCAGCACCAGCAGCGCGGTGTGCCCGGCGGAGACGTGCCCGAAGGTGAGGTCGGCCTTCGCCGTCAGCCACCCCAGGTAGCCCAGCGCCGGCAACGCCAGCACCGCCGACTCGACGAAGAGCCCCTCGGCCGCCGGCAGCCCCAGCCGCTTCTTGACCAGGCCGTAGCCGGCGAAGCTGAACGCCAGGGTCAGTGCCAGCCAGGGCAGCCGACCGTAGTCAACGGTGAGCACCGCGACCGCCGACGCGCCGATCCCGAGCGCCACCCACTGCGTCGGGCGTAGCCGCTCCCGCAGCACCGTCACCCCGAGCAGCACCACGACCAGCGGGTTGATGAAGTAACCGAGCGCGGTCTCCACCACCCGGTCGGAGTTCACCCCGTAGATGTAGGTGCCCCAGTTGACAGCGATCAGCGCGGCGGCGGCCACGATCCCCGCCATCGCCCAGGGGCGGCGCAGCAGCGCCCGCAGGAAGCCGACGTTGCGCAGCGCCGCCAGCAGCAGGGCCACGAAGACCACCGACCAGACGATCCGGTGGGCCAGGATCTCCAGCGGGCCGGCGGGTCGCAGCAGCTTCAGGTAGAGCGGAAAGAAACCCCAGAGCAGGTACGCGCCGAGGCCGTAGAGGTATCCCAGGCGGAGTGGTGTCACGCTTCCACCGTAAGGGGCGTAGTGCTGCTTTGTTCCTTTCCGGTGATCGGGGTCACCGGCGGTCGCCGGTCGAGCTGCATCCACCGCTGCGGGTTGTCCAGCGGCGTGAAGCCAACCCCGGCGTACACCTGGTGCGCGTCGTTGGTGCAGAGCAGGATCCGGCGTACGCCCAGCTCGGCCAGGTGGTCGCGGACCGCACCGGCCAGCCACCCGCCCAACCCCCGACCTCGGGCGGCCCGGTCGACGTACACGTCGCAGAGCCAGGCGAAGGTGGCACCGTCCGTGACGACCCGGGCCACCGCCACCTGGCGGCCGTCCTCCGGACGGTAGATGCCGAACGGCAGTGAGCCGGCGAACGACCGTTCGGTGGTCTCCCGGTCCCGCCCGAGCGCCCAGTACGCGTCGGTGGACAACCAGTGGTGCACCAGGTCCAGATCGATCCGCGCCGGATCGGTGCTGAGCAGGTGTCCGTCGGCGTAGGTCAGTGAGAACATGCCGCGACGCTAACCGCCGGGATGGGCACCCGGGCCGGCCAATTCCCGAACTCTGGTCAGCGGCCCGCCGGGGCCCCGGACCAGGTCGGGGCCCCGGCAAGCCGGGTCGGTGCTGGCTGGTCGCCGGTCAGTCCCGGTCGAGGACGGCGCCGAGGATCCAGGTCACGATGCTCACGAAGAGGGCGCCGAGCACCGCCGCCGGCCAGAAACCGTCCACTTCGAACGGCAGCCCGGCCTGGTCGGCGATCCAACTGGTGAGCAGGAACAGCAGACCGTTCACCACCAGGGCGATGAGACCCAGGGTCAGCAGGTAGAAGCCGCAGCCGACGGTCTTGATGATCGGCTGGAGAACAGCGTTGACCACACCGAAGATCACCGCCACCAGAAGCAGCGTGGTCACCGTCTCGGTGGCCGAGTTCGAATCCAGGGAGATGCCCGGAATGAGGAGCGTGGCGAGCCAGAAAGCCAGAGCTGTGCTGGCCAGCCGAATCAGCAGACCTTTCAGAAAACCCATGGCGGGGATCGTGCCACGGACCACGCACCGGCGTAACCCGACAGCTGGCCATCCTGGTGATCAGCCGCGCCTCGGCGGCCCGACTGGTCAGCCGCGCCTCAGCGGCCCGATCAGCTGCCCCTCGATCGGTGTGGGGGACAGCAGCGCCCAGCGCAGCGCCCGGCGGTTGACCACCGCCACCATGTCCTCCCGGATCCGGGTCAGCCACTCGGCCGAGCCGCCCAGCCCCAGCGCGGCTCCGGCCAGGGCGGCCTCGGCGGAGGTCAACGGCTGGAGCAACGCCAGGTCGGCCCGGCTCAGCGTGTCCACATCCGCCGGTGTCAGCTCGTCGCGTACCACCAGTGTGGCCCGCCACGGCGGGCCCGGCGCGGCCTCGGCCGCCACCGGCCCGGCGTCGACGATCACCAGCAACGGACGCAGCGCCGTACCCACCCCGTCGGCGACCGCCCGACCCGGCGGCAGCAACGGGATCGTGCCGCCCGGTGCGCCAACCCCCCGGACGAACGGCTCCCAGGCGCGTGGCCGGACCGTCTGCACCACCACCAGGGCGCCGAGTGCCAGCGCGCGCAGGCCCACCAGTTGGGCGGCGCGCACCCCGCCGACCAGCAGCACCCGGGTGCTCTCCGGCCGGAACAGTCGTACGGTGACGGCCCGGCCGTGCCGGTTGGTGCCGACCATCAGCCCCGCGTCGCCCACCGAGAGCTCCCAGTCGGTCACCGCCGCGCCGGGCGGCGACCCGGGTGCCGATGGGCGGGGCTGCGCTCCGGACGCCGGCAACGCCAGCGGCAGCGTGGCGGCCAGCCCGCTCAGGTGGGCACCGTCGAGCCGCCGCAACTTTCCGCCCAGGTCGGTCACCAGTCGGATCAGCGCCTCGGTGGCCGCCGCCAACTCGGCCGCCGTCCCGGCCGCCAGACGCACCGTCAGCTCGGTCGGCACCGTTGTGGTCGCCGGTGAATGCGACGACGGCGTCATCGTCGGCGCCGGACCCGAGCACATGGACACCGTCGTGGCCGTCGCCGGCAGCGCGAGCAGGCGGGGCACCAGCCGGCGTCCGCCCGTACCGCCCGGGTCGGGCCACCGGGTCAGCAGGAAGGTGGCCTGGACCAGGGTGCCCGACCGGATCACCGGCCAGGACTCCCGGACCGGTTCGTCGTCCTGGTGGGCCAACTCGCCCAGGACGCGCAGCGCCGCCGGCACCCCGAGCGGCCGCGCGGCCAACGGCCCGAGACGCCTGACGATCCGGCGGACCGTGCCGGCGAGCACCCGGCGCAGATCCTCCTCGGACCAACCGTCGACCCGCAGCACCCGGACGGCAACCACCGCCCGTTCCCGCCCGGCGAGCCGCCCGTCGGTGAGCTGCCGGTACGAGGTGCCGACCGTGCCACCGGCGCTCGGTACCGGTGCCGGTGCGCCCGCGAGCAGCAGTTGGACCAGATGCGGGGGCAGGTCCGGCCCGGCCGGCGGGAGCAACGCGGCCGGGGCGGGGATCGCCTGGGACGCGTCACCCAGCAGGTCGCCCGGGTCCCCCAACTCCAGCAGCGCGACCATTCCCGTGGTGTCCTCCAGGACGGCCGCCGGCCCACCGGTCAGCTCGGTCGAGCGGACGACGGTGCCCGGGGCGACCAGGTCGAGCAGTTCGGCTGCTCCGGCCGGCCCGGTCAGCGCCCGGCGGCGGGTGAGGTGCCCGACGGCGGTGCCCAGCCACTCGAAGAGCCAGCGCCCCCGAAGCGGCACCCAGGCGGCCGCCACCAGCAGCACGGCCATCAGGGCGGCTACCGCGACGACTGGTGCGGGCCGGCCCAGGGCGACGAGGACGAGCGCCGCCGCTACCTGCGCGGTGACCAGTTGGCCGGCTCGCGTGCGGGCACCCGCGCGACGGCCGACCGCCGCCCAGCGGCCCACCGTCGACCGGCGGCGGGGCGCGCGCTGATCGGCCGAGGCCAGGCCACTGTCGGTGGGTCGGCCCGGCCCGGTCGCCGGTGCGCGGGCCCCTGCCTCGGAGTCGACAGGGGTCGGTGGGTGCGGCACCGTGCCTCCTCGACCAGTGGGAACCGGGTCGGGCGGTCGGCCGCCGCTGACGGCCCGTCACGCGCCGCGACGTGGCTGCGGCACATCGTAAGCGACCGATGGCCGCCTCGGTTGTCCACAGGGGAAGCCCGGGGGGTAGCAGAACTGCTACGAGGTCGCTACCGTCAGCCACGAAGTCCTTCGCTGACCCGTGTCTCAGTGCTCGACGACCGGGCCAAGCGACGACGCGTCGCCCACCGTGGACGCGTCGACGGCCAGGTGCGATCCGAGAGACGAGGTGACGTCCGGGTGTCCCAAACCAAGGCAGAAGCCGCAGTCATGCAGCAGACCGCCGCGAAGTTCGAGCAGGTGGACCAGTCGTTGCAGTCCATGCTGACCGGCCTGTTGGCCGAGCTGGAGGTGTTGCAGCAGGCCTGGCGTGGCGCTGGCGGCCGGTCGTTCGAGCAGGTCAAGCAGCAGTGGTCACAGGACCAGGCCGCGCTGCACCGCGCCCTGCGGGAGACCGCCGGTGCGATCCGCACCGCCGGCCGGCAGTACGACGTGTCCGACGACGAGGTGGCCAGCCGGGTGGCCGGCACCAACCGCGGCGGCATCCAGTTGCCGCTCTGATCCCGCTGGGGAGGGAATCCGATGGACCATGGTGTGCTGGTCGTCAACTTCGCCGCGCTGCAGCAGGCCGGCGCTGACATCCAGAAAGCGTTGAACACCCTCGACGCGCAACTCGGGCAACTCGAACGAGACGCCGCCCCGCTGGTGGCGAGCTGGACGGGCGAGGCGCGGCAGGCCTACGAGCAGCGGCAGGCGCGGTGGCGCTCGGCCTCACAGGACCTCCAGGCGATGCTGCGTGACATCAGGCTGGCGGTGAACGACTCCGCCACCGACTACCTGGACACCGAAAAGAAGAACACCGGGCTGTTCCAGTGAGCGATGTGGGCCGGGAGCGCTGACCGTGTCCGGGTCAGCGCCCCGCCCGCGGCCGGTCGCAGGTTCGGGCCGCGGGTGGGTGGGCTCAGGCCGGGCCGGCCGGGCGCCAGCGCCGACGGGCGCCCCGGGGCACCACCACTGCCAGCAGAGCCACGGTGAGCGCCGTCATGCCGACCACCGCGCCGACCAACAGGGCCCGGTCCCGAGCGGCGGCCCGGCGTGTCTGGCGGGCGAGTCGCGCCGGGTCGGCCCGATCGTCGGCGAGCGCGGCCACCGGCAGCGCTCCCGCCGGCCGGCCGCCGCTGGTCTCGGTGACCGCCCGGTAGGGATTCAACACCCCGGCGCCGTACCCGCCGCCGTGGCCCGCGCCCGGAGCTGGATCGGCGGTGGCGATGATCCGCTCCGCGACCTGGGCGGCGGTCAGCTCCGGCCGGTACTCCCGCAGCAGAGCTGCCGTGGCGGCCACGAAGGGCGCCGCGTAACTGGTGCCCTCGACCCGGTGGTGGCCCGCGCCGGGGGCGGCGGTCAGCACCTCGCTGCCGGGTGCCACCAGGTCGACGTGCGGGCCGGTCTGCGAGAAGGTCGCCCGCCCACCGTCCGCCCCGATCGCACCCACGCCGAGCACCCCGTCGTAGCCGGCGGGGAACGGTCGGGGGTCCCCGCTGTCGTGCAGGTTCCCGGCGGCGGCCACCAGCACCACGTTCCGGTCGACCGCGTACCGGACGGCAGCACGGACCTCCGGGTCGTCCGCGTACAGCACCACGGACAGGTTCACCACGTCGGCGTCATGGTCGACGGCCCACCGGATGGCCCGGGCGAACTCGTCGGCGCTGACCGTACGCCCCGACTCCCGCCCCTGCACCACCTGTTGCTCACTCACCCGCACCGGCAGGATCCGGGCGCCCGGCGCCAGCCCACGGAAGGCGACGCCGGGGCGGGGCGCCGCCGCGATGATGCTCGCCACACCGGTGCCGTGCCCGGCGCAGTCCCGACGGCCGTCCCCGCCGGGGTCGAGCAGGTCGGCGCCGGCCAGCACCCGCCCGGCCAGTTGCGGGTGCGCCCGGTCCACCCCGGAGTCGACCACCGCGACGGTCACCCCGACGCCGGTGGCCAGCGGCGCGAGCCGCGCGGGGTCGTACCGTTGCTGCGGCCAGGGCGTGGCGGTGACCGGCCGGACGGGGGCGAGTGCTGTCGCGCAGGCCGGCGCCGCCCGGAACCCGGCGGCGACGGTCGGAAGGGCCGGTACGGTCAACAGGCTGGCGGCCAGACCTGCGAGGACCGGGCGCGTGATCGACCGGGACATCGACGCCCTCCGTATCGTGTCGGCTCCGGAACGGGATGTTATCGCCTCCTCGACACCCTGACCGGCCGCCGCCGGCCTGCCATTGTGATCTTGGTGCCACCTTGTAGGTTGTACGCGATACCTGTGGCCTGTTCTCGGAAGGGGAGGTGGCCGTGACCGCATGGGAGCCGGCCACGGAGGCCGAGGTGGCGATGCGCGACGCGCTGCGCGCCAACGACCAGGAGCTCTACTTCCGGCTCCTGTCCCGCACCGATGTGCTGCTGCCGATCTCCGCGCCGACGCGGCCCGGCCAGCCACCCGCCGGATGGGGCACCTGGACCACCGGCGGCCGGACCCACGTCCTGGCCTTCACCTCCGCCGCCGCACTGCGGGCCTGCCTGGGCGACAACGCCGGCAGCAACCGCCGCATCCCCTTCGCCGATCTCGCGGCCGGTTGGCCCAACCACGAGTGGTGGCTCGCCGTCAATCCAGGGCTGCCGGTCGAGGGTTACCTGCCGGCCTGGTTCGTGTCGCAGCTGTCCCGGGGCGACGTGCGACTGCCCGGCCGGGCCATGGGTGCCCGCGCTCGGCTGGAGCGAGCCGAGACGTTGGCCCGCACCCGGCCCGGCATGCCACCTCGCGACGCCGCGTCAGCCGCCGGATCGGCCCCGGCGACCGGGGCTGCCTCGCCCGCGCCCGAGAGTGTTCCGATCGCGCCCCGAAGGCCCAGCCGCGGCGGACTGCCCCGGGTCGGTACGCCGTCGGTGCCGGGCCCGGCACCCCGCCCACCGGTTCCCGCCGAGCCGCCGCGCCGCGCCGGCCAGGAGGACCTGCCCGCCGCCGGCCAGCGGCACCCGAGCGAGCCGCCCCGGCCCGCACCCGGCGCCGGAGCCCTGCCCCGCACCGGCCGGCCGTCCCGGTTCACCCCGTTGGCGTCCGCCGCCCCCACCACCGAGCAGCAGGGGCCGAGCGGGGGCTGGCCGGCGCCGACCCGGCCGGTCGGCGACGGCCCCGCCGTGGGCAACGGCAACAGCGGTCCCCAAGCGGCACCCCGGCGCTCCTTCTTCGACCCGAGCCCCGCCCGTGATCCGGCCGCGAGCGGGGGTCGTCAGGGTGACCGGGCGGCCCCGCCGACCCGGTTCGGGCGAGGCAGTCAGCCCTTTCCGCGCCGTCGCCCAGCCGATGCGCCAGCCGACGAGCCGGCGACGAGGGCCTTCCAGGTGGCAGCGGACCCGGCAGCCACCCAGCCGATCCGTCGGCCGGAGGGCGGCCTCGGCACGTCCCGGGGCGTGGACGCACCGGCATCCGGCGAGGAGATCACCCAGCCGCTGCCGCCGCGTCGGCACAACCCGCTTGCCGAGGAGCCCACCCGCGCGTTCCGGGTGACCGCTGAGCCTCCCCTGACCGGTGCGCCTGGGCGGCCCGACCCTTCGGCGGAGGCGACGCAGGCGATCCCGCAGGACCGGCCGGGCCGGCTCGGGCCGGCGGAGGACCTGCCGGAGTCCGTCGCGGAACCGGTCTCCGGGCCACCCGCGCCGCGCCGCGGCTTCACGCCCATCGTCATCGAGGGCACCATCATCGAATCCCGCGACCTCACCGACCCGGTCGAGAGCGGCGCGCCGGCCGAGACGGCCCACCGGCCCAGCCCCGCCGAGGCCGCCCCGCCACCGTTCGGCTCGCCGTCCCCCGGTCCGGGCCTGTTCGTTCCCTCGCCTCCCGGCCCCGGCCCCGCCGAGGCCACCCCGCCGCCGTTCGGCTCGTCGCCCCCCGGCCCCGGCCTGTTCGATCCGTCACCCCCCGGCCCCTCCGCTCCCGCGTCGTTCAACCTCGGTCAACCGGTTGCGAGCCCGCCCGTCCCGCACCCCTCGATTCCGACGGAGGCCGGCGGTGGCCTCAATGATCCGGGTTTCGACGGCCGTGTCGACACCCCGCTCGGTGCCGACCGCGCCGACAGCGGTGCTCCGTCGGCCGGCCTGACCGGTTCGGAGCAGACCGGCGGCGAAAGCCTGTTCGGCGGCGAGAGCGTGTTCGGCGGCGACGGCCCGCACCCGCCGGCCGACGAGCCGACGCCGGTCGAGTTCGAGCCGGCCAACACGGTCGAGGAGGACCTGCTCAGCGCCGCCAGCTCCGGCAGCACCGACACCTTCCTGTCCACCCTGCTGCTGGCCCGGGTGCTGCTTCCGGCGGCACCGGACTCGACGCCGGGAAGCCGCCCGGGAGACCCCGGCTTCGTCTGGCGTACCGGGCAACTCGACGGCGAGACGTACGTGGTGGTCTACACGTCGCCGGAGCGCCTCGCCGACCACGTCGACGGGGACGTCGACACGGTCCGGGTGAAGTTCGCCCAACTGATCCGGCGCTGGCCCGACGAGGACTGGTCGTTCGCCGTCAACCCGGGCACGCCGGTCGGTGCCAAGTTGCCCGGCGAGCAGATCGTCGCGTTGGCCAACTGGGCCGCCGAGGTGGGGCTCGGCGACGACCTGGAAGTCGACCAGGTGGAGGCACCAGCCGCGGCCGAACCGGCCGCCCGCCCCCGGTACGCCCCGACGGCTGTCGACCCGACCCGCCCGACGGTCATGCAGAAGGCGATCGCACCGAGCCAGCTCGCGTACTACCTGGACCGTGGGTACGACCGGGTGTCCGGGTTCGTGCACCGGGCCGGCGAACTGTCCCACCTGACCACACCGGCTCAGCTGCACGAGGCGCTCGGCCTCAGCTACCCCGGCTCGCCGTTCGCCCCGGACGCCGACGAGATCTACGTGCTGCGCTGGCCGGCGCATCGGCCGAGCCTCTACCGCATCCCCTACGGCGGTCAGAACGAGTCGGCGATGCGGGCCATGGAGGGCTGGGTCATCGAACGCCCGCCTTTCCGGGGCAACGGCTTCGCTCCGGGTGAGAGCAGCGACGTGGTGGCCGAGTTCAAAGTGGACAGCGCGCGCCTGCCGCACGGTGCCCAACTCTGGCGGATCGGCGCGGACGGCACCGAGCGGGTGGTCGCGGAGTTGGACACCGACTCGGTCACCTGGCGACGGGTCGGGGAGGCGTGATGCGCGACGGTTACGTGGCCCGGTGGCAGGGCCGGGAATACCAGGCCAGCCCGGACGGCGACGACATCCGCCTCTACCAGCCCGAGCCCGGTGAGGGCTTCGAGGAGGTCCGGGCGGGCCGTTACGTCCGGGTGCTGCCGGCGAGCGAGATCGAGGATCTGGCGTACGTGCGGACCACCTGCACCTGGAAGGGGCAGCCGTTCATCGTGCTCGGCGAGCACGACGCGTGGCTGCGGGTGGAGTACACCGGTGGTCGCTGGCCGGTGGCCGAGGCGATGCGGCTGGAGGTCTTCGACTTCGGCGTCTACCAGGGTTGGGCACCGGCCGCCGAGGTCACCGACCTGCGCGAACAGCGGGTCTGACGCGTCAGGTCTTCGCCCACCGCAGGATCTCACCGAGCACCAGCTCCGGTGCCTCCAGGTGCGGGAAGTGCCCCACCCCGTCGAGCAGTCGCCACTCGTACGGGGCGACGACGTACCGGCCGGAGCCCAGTGCGGTCCGGGGCAGGGAGGCGGCGTCCAGGGCGCCGTGCAGTTGCAGGGTCGGGGTGGACAGCGGCTTCTGCATCAGGCGGACGAACCGGTAGCCGTGCAGCCGCAGCAGGGAGCGGAACGCCCAGCGGTAACCCTCCAGCGCGCAGAACGCGGCCTGCGGGATGCACATCGCCTCCCGGCACCGCTCGGCGTACGCCTCGAAGTCCGGCCCGGCCACCCACTGTGGGCCGCCCCACCGGCGCATGATCTCGCCGACCGCCGCGGCGCCGTCGCGGGTCAGCACGTGCTCGTAGCGGGGTAGCTGGAACTTCAACGCCGGCGTGGAGGCGGTGAACTGCCCGCGTGGGTCGGCGAAGATGGCGGCGCGCAGCCGCAACGGGTGCGGTGCCGCGAGCACCACGAGCCGGCGGACCAGGGACGGGTGGAACGAGGCCACCGTCCAGGCCACCATGCCGCCGAGTCCGCTGCCGACGATGGTCGCGGATCGTTCACCGAGCGCGCGGATCAGCCCGGCGATGTCGGCGGCGAGGGTGTAGCCGTCGTACCCCCGTGGTGGTTTGTCGCTGGCGCCGTAGCCGCGTAGGTCGACGGCGACCGCCCGGAAGCCGGCGTCGGCGATCGCCGGCAGCATCTGGTGCCAGGCCCACCAGTGCTCGGGGAAGCCGTGCAGGAAGAGCACCATCGGCCCGGTGCCGGCCTCGACCACGTGGAACCGGCTGCCGTTGGCACCGACGAAACGGTGCGTCCACGGCCCCTCGGTGAGGACACAGGACTCGTCGACGGCTCCGTCGCGCTGGTCGGTCATGGCAGACAGCCTAGGACCCGGTTGCCGCAGGCGGCCCCGGTGGTCGCGTTGAACAGGGGAAAGCCCCGGGTTGTCCCGGACCGGGGGCCAGGGGAGCCGCCTCGACCGTCCCTCGGAGAAGCCGGTCCGCGTCGTCAGCGGGTGTCGTACAACGGGCGACGCCCGGGCAGTTGACCTGCCCGGGCGTCGCTGGTTGGTGCGGGATCAGTGGTCAGCTGATCCGGATCTTCATCGAGGTGCCGTCCTGCTCCAGAACCTTGATCTTGACACCGGTCGCGGGGAGCTTGACGCCGTGGTTCGGCAGCTCCTCGTAGAAGTACTTCTTGGTGTCGTCGAACAGCGGCTCAGCGGCCTGGCCACGGATGTACTGCGGCTGGCTGTTGAGGTGCAGGGTGAACGAGTCAGCCTTGTTCAGGCTGAACGGTGCGTCGTACATCTGGACGCGGGCCCGCCACGGTGCCCCGGTCAGGTTGTAGATCGGGCGCGGGTGCGCGTCGATGTACAGGTTGCGACCCTCACCGGGGTGACCACCCGGGTTGGTCGGGGAGGCCGGGGCGGTGTTGTTGTCCGACCAGCGGGTGTTCCAGTACGAGATGAGCAGGCCCTCCTGGTACGCGTAGTGGTCCACCCAGTCCGGGCGGGTGTTCGCGTAGCCGAAGAAGTACGGGCCGGTCTTCAGGTACTTGTCGTACGAGACGTACGACCGGTTGCCGGCGATGTAGAAGTTGTCGAACAGTCGGGTGTAGGTCGCCCCGACCACCTCGAACTTCTCCAGGTTCCAGCCGGCGTCGGTCTCGGCGCCGTCGCTGAACACGGTCTGGCCGTCGGCGGTCACGGTGATCGCGTCACCGAAGAAGCCGCCCTCGGAGACGCCACCGTCGGTGACGTAGTGCAGGCGGACCTGCGCCGACTTGCCGGCGACCGAGGTCAGCGGGATGTTGATGTCCGCCCAGGCGCCGTTGCTGCTGCCGGCGAGGGCCGGGCGACCGGCACCGTCCACGCCGATCGGCTTGCCGTTGACAGTGCCGTCCAGGTCGGTCCAGGACTGACCGCCGTCTGTCGACGCCTCGAAGTAGAGGTAGTCGTAACCCGCTTCGATGCTGTACTTGCCCTTGAGCGACAGCGCCGCCGCGGACTTGCCGGTGAGGTCGAACGTCCTCGTCATCTTGCTGTCGAGGTTGTCCTCGTTACCGGAGAAGTACTGCTTGGAGCCCTCGAACGGCGGACCGTAGTTGAAGGTGTATTCCCTCTTGGGCAGCACGACCACGACGGCCTGTGCTTCCTTCGAGTTGTATTCCTGTGGGCCGAGCTTCAGCGTCTGCTTCTGCCCTGCCGCGACCACCTCGTAGTCGAGCCAGCCGAGCTGGAACTTGTTCCACGCGCCGAGGTCGCCGCCACGGTCGCCGATGCCGGCGTCGTTCTTCGCGCCGAGCCGGCTCTGGGCCATCAGGGTCCAGTGCTCGTTGCTGTTGTCGGCCGGGCCGTAGTCGTCCGGCAGGCCCAGGTCGTGGCCGTACTCGTGGTAGAAGACGCTGCGGCCGCCGTTCTCCGGCTGGATCGTGTAGTCGCGGATCCAGACGCCGGTGTTGCCGATCTGGGTGCCGCCGATCGGGAAGTTCGGCGGGCCCACGGGCGAGCTGTTGAACGCCGACCAACGGTGGCTCCAGATCGCGTCCTCACCCTGCTGCGGGTCACCGTCGGCCTGGTCGCCGCCGGAGTGGACGATCTGGAAGTGGTCGATGTAGCCGTCCGACTCGTTGAAGTCGCCGTCACCGTCGTAGTCGAAACGGTCCCACTGGTCGAAGGACTTCATCTCGGCGGCGATCTGCTCGTCCGTCCGGCCCTTGGCCTTCTGGTCGGCGACCCACTGGTTGGCGGCGTCGCGGATCAGGTTCCAGGTGTTCGAGCAGACGTTGTCGCCGCAGACGGCGGGGTCGCCGGTCGGGTCGTCGTCGGCCTTCGGGTCGTCGGAGCGACCGTAACGGGCCTCGTTGTACCGGACCTTGACCCAGTCGGTCACCTCACCCTCGACGGTGTAGCGACCGGAGGACTGAGCCTCGTAGTACTGCTTGAGCGACTCGTCGCCCGGGTTGGTGCCGAAGTAGAGCTGGCGGAAGTGCTCCGGGCTGAAGTCCGGCTGCCAGATGGTGGAGTTGTCCACGGCCCGGTTGGGCTCGGGGATCTTGTTGTGCAACGGACCGTCGAACGTCGCCGGTCCGGCGATGTCCGGGTTCATGTCCTTGTCCGGGTAGGACGGGTGGCGCTCGTCGCCGAACTCGGCCAGGATCACGAAGATCTTGTCGGTCCGCTCACGCTTGAGCTCGACGTACTGATCCCTGGTCTCCTGGCCGCCGCCGGCGGCGGAGCGCGCCTTGGCGTTGGTGCCCGTCTTGCCGACCTGGCCGACCTTGACGACAGTGCTGCCGTTGCGCTCGATCGGCTTGCTGCGCCCGCTCAGCACGTCGGCGAGGCCCTGCTCACGCAGCTCGCGGCGCTTGTCCTCGAGCTTGTCGGGGAGCTCATCCTTCAGTGCCTGTGGTTCGGCAGCGGCCGGTGCCGCGGCCGGCAGTTTGGGCTGAGGCGCCGCCGAGGCGGACGGGCCGAAAGCCAGGCCTGTCGCCGTCAGTGAGAGCCCGAGCAGACCCACTGCGACTTTGCGCACGTGGTACCTCCGGTGTGAGGGAACCGGCCCAACGGGGGTACGGGCCGGTGGGAGATCGATCCCACTAGTGGGACCAATGGTGAACTTAGACACTGGCGGGACGGGTGGGAAGACGAACGCGTCGATTTGTTGCAAGATTTTGTTGGGAATGCTTTTCACCGTCACACCCCACCGGTTCATCAGCCGCGCTGAGCAGCGCAGACCCAGACGCGAACGTATACAACGACATCCCTCGATCAGTTTGATCGCACTTACGACAGTGGGGCCGGCAGCGTCTCCGCCACCGGCCCCACCGTTACAGTTGTCGATCTGCGAAACCGTTACTTCTTGGCCGGCGTCACGTAGATCGTGGCGGACGAGTTGTCCGCGGCCGCCTTCTTGATGGTGAGCGAGACGCCGTAGTTCACACCCTGGTCACCGGGGTTGCCGGTGCCGAGCACGATCGCGCCACCGCCCAGGGTCACGCCGTAGAACTCCGGCGCCGGGCTGCCGTCCGGGTTGGTGACCCGGGTGGTGTACGGCGCGTTGTCACGCGACGGCAGGACCACCGACGCGTCGTTGTCCCGGGCGTACGCCGCGCCATCGCGCATCTCGATGCCCGGGTACCAGCCCTTGGCGTCGGTGAACGCCTTGACCGGCGCCTGGCCCTTGAACTTCGTGCAGTACGAGCTGTACGGCTCGTCCGCCGCCTCCAGGCACTCGGTGAACGGGTAGGTCCGCTGCAACGAGAAGGCCGCGTTCGACGACTGCGGACGGCTGGGCAGGTTGTCCGTCACCGACGGGTCCTTCTCCGCCGCCTCACCCGTACGCCGGTACGGGTCGAAGTGCGAGTCGACGATGAGCAGGCCGCCCTTCGCGCCGTAGCTGGGCAGCGCGGTCATCTGCCCGGTGACGTGGTTGACGTCGCCGAGCGCGGTGTCCCGGTACCAGACCAGCATGCCCGGCGCGTTGTACTTGATCCGGTCGACCTTCCACGCCTCGTGGGAGTAGATGGTGTCGTAGGTGTACTGCAGGCCCTTGTCGAAGCCGTCGAAGTTGCGCCACTCCGCCAGGTAGTACTGGGCGTGGACCTCGGTGCCGCTGGAGACCTTCCAGCCCGCGCCGGTGGTGTCGACGAAGGTGCCGCCGGTGGCGGTCCAGCCGTTGTCGCCGCCCTCGACGTCGTCACTCCAGGTGGTGGCGCCGCCGCCGGTGACCGAGAAGTCGTCGACGAACCAGTTGCGCTCCTCGAAGGCCTCGTCGGTGGCGAGGCGCAGCCGCAGCTGCACTGTCGTGCCCGCGTACGCCGACAGGTCGACGTAGTCGTGCCGCCAGCCGTCGGTGCTGCCGGTCAGGCCGTACTTCTTGCCGCCGAAGTCGTTCATCCGGCCGTTCGGGTCCGGGTAACCGTCCGGCGTGGTGACAACAGTGCCACCCTCGTCGTACACCTTCTGCTCGGTCCAGGTCGTGCCGCCGTCGGTGGAGAGCTCGACGAAGCCGTAGTCCCAGTCCTCCTCGATGATGTAGTTGTTCCACATCCAGAACTTCGAGTCGGCGGCCGCCGGCACGTCGACCGAGCGGCTGAGCTTGACGTCGGCCCACTCCTGGTCGTTGTTGCTGTGCCACATCTTGGTGCCGCTGTGCGGGGTCGCCAGCGTCGTCACCTTGTCCGGCAGGTCGACCTTGATGCCGTCCTCGGAGTCGATCGGGGTGCGTGAGGTCTGGCCGAGCTTCACCTCGCGCGGGTTCGACCCGGGGCGGATGGTCAGCGGGTCGGCCCAACCGAGCACCCACTTGTCCCAGATGCCCATGTGCGTCGGCAGCGCCTGGAAGATCTCACCCGAGTGCGAGCCCGAGGCCATCAGGTCCCAGAAGTCCACGTCGGAGTCGGCGTTGCCGGACGTGTCGTAGAGGTCCGGCAGGCCCAGGTCGTGGCCGAACTCGTGAGCGAAGACGCCGACACCGGCGTCCTCCGGCTGCACGATGTAGTTCGACGCCTTGATGTTGGTGCCCGGGATGGTGTAGCCACCGGCGACCGTGGAGGAGTGCGCCCACACGGCGTACACGCCCTCGGCGCCGCCACCACGGGACTTGCCCTGACCGGCGTGCACCAGCACGAGGTGGTCGATCACGCCGTCCGGCTCGAAGACGTTGCCGTCACCGTCGCGGTCAGCCTGGTCCTCGATGTCGTAGTCGGCCCACGGGAAGTTCGGGTCCTTCGCGACGAGCGCGTCGATCGCGTCGGTCGCCAGGCGGCCCGCGCCGGCCGGGTTGTCCGGGTGGCCGTTCATCGACTGCTCACGGCCGGGAACCCAGGCGCCGGTCTCGTCCTGGAAGCAGCGGTTGGCCGCGTACCAGCCCTCCGAGTGCGGCACGGTGATCCACGGGCTGGCCTGCCCGTCCACCGTGTACGCGTTCTTGGACATCTCCAGGTACATGTTGTGCATGGTGCGACCGGACAGGTCGATGCCCTTCTTGCCGTCCGGGCCCTTCAGGTCCGTGCGGACCCGCTCGGTGATGCCCTTCTTGCTGTACAGCATCTTGTTGTAGTGCTGCGGCGAGAAGTCCGGCACCCACATCGAGTTGTTGTCCTCGTGGGGCAGGCGCGCCGGGTCCGGGATCTTGTTGTGCTTCGGGCCGTTCTGGACCGTGCCGGGCACGCAGGTGCGGTCCTCGAACACCGTCTTGGGGACCATCACATCGGTGAAGTCGTCGTTGGCCTTGTCGTTGAACTCGACAAGCAGCGTCAGCAACTTCGCCGTCTGGGTGGTCGGCGCCTTCTTGAACTTGCGCGGGTTCTGGCCCGTCTTCAGCGACTTGGCCTCGTCCTTGGCCAGCTGCCGCGCCGTCACCGGGTTGCCCCGGGCGTGCTTCTGGTCGAACTCGCGCGCGGACTCCACGGCAGGGGTGTAGACGCCACCCTTGCCCTTCACCTCACGGCCGGCGGTGTCCGGCTGCACCTCGGGCTCGGCGTAGTTGATGTAGTACTCGTCCGCCCCGATCACCGCCCGCGGGGTGTCGGACGAAGGCTTGGCGGCCGCGCTGCCACTCACGGTCAGTGACGTGGCCGCGAGGGCGATGACGGGTAGCGCGACGAGTAGTCGTCGGCGCGACCCCGGACGGGAGTTTCTGTTCATGCCACTCCGTTTCTCGGGCAGAGGACGTCGGCCGGATCCGGTGGCGTGGGCTCATCGGGGCCGCCCGACGAGCGTGAAACTAAATGACAAACAACCCGTACGGCGGGATCGTGATCGATGCGTTATCTGTTTAACTCCCGTATCACATATGTGCGACGGACGTGCCTCCACAAAAGACGACGGTGGGTGACGGCCCGTCCGGACCGCCACCCACCGTTGGGGTACGCCTACCTTCAGTCCTCGTCGGACTTCGCGCCGCCCATCCCCGAAGAGATCAGGTCCATCACCGAGGAGTCCTGCAACGTGGTCACGTCGCCGAGCGACCGGTTCTCCGCCACGTCCCGCAGCAACCGACGCATGATCTTGCCGGAGCGGGTCTTCGGCAGCTCCGGCACCAGCATGATCTGGCGCGGCTTGGCGATCGGGCCGAGCGTCTTCGACACATGGTTGCGCAGGTCGGCGATGAGCTGCTCGCCCGCGTCACCACTGATGTCAGTGCTGCCCCGCGGAATGGCGAACGCGACGATCGCCTGACCGGTGGTCGGGTCGGTGGCGCCCACGACCGCGGCCTCGGCCACCGACGGGTGCGACACCAACGCCGACTCCACCTCGGTCGTCGAGATGTTGTGCCCGGACACCAACATCACGTCGTCCACCCGGCCGAGCAGCCAGATGTGCCCGTCGTCGTCCTTCTTCGCGCCGTCGCCGGCGAAGTACATCCCCTGGAAACGCGACCAGTACGTGTCGATGAACCGGTCGTCGTCACCCCAGATGGTGCGCAGCATCGACGGCCACGGCTCACGCAGCACCAGGTAGCCGCCACCACCGTTCGGCACCGACTGGCCCTGGTCGTCCACCACGTCGGCCACGATGCCCGGCAGCGGCGTCATCGCCGAACCCGGCTTGGCCGCGGTGACCCCCGGCAACGGCGAGATCATGATGGAGCCCGTCTCGGTCTGCCACCAGGTGTCCACGACCGGCAGCTCGCCCCGGCCGACGTGCTGGCGGTACCACATCCACGCCTCCGGGTTGATCGGCTCGCCGACGCTGCCCAGCAGGCGCAGCGAGGACAGGTCGAAGCCGGCCGGGATGTCGTCGCCCCACTTCATCATCGTCCGGATCAGGGTGGGCGCGGTGTACAGGATGCTCACCCCGTACTTGTCGACGATCTCCCAGAACCGGCCCTTGTGCGGCGTGTCCGGGGTGCCCTCGTACATCACCTGGGTGGCGCCGTTGGAGAGCGGGCCGTACACGATGTAGGAGTGCCCGGTGACCCAGCCGATGTCGGCGGTGCACCAGTAGACGTCGGTCTCCGGCTTCAGGTCGAACACCGCGTGCGTCGTGTACGACGCCTGGGTGAGGTAGCCGCCGGTGGTGTGCAGGATGCCCTTCGGGCGGGCCGTGGTGCCGCTGGTGTACAGGATGAACAGCGGGTGCTCGGCGTCGAACGGCTGCGCGGTGTGCTCGGCCGAGGCGGTCTCCACCGTCTCGTGCCACCAGTGGTCCTTCTCCGACCACGCCACGTCCTCGCCGGTGCGGCGAACCACGAGCACGTGCTCCACCGACGGGGAGTTCGCCACCGCCTCGTCCACGGTGGGCTTCAACGCCGACGGCTTGCCCCGCCGGTAACCACCATCGGCGGTGATCACCACCTTGGCGCTGGCGTCCTGGATCCGGTTGCTCAACGAGTCGGCGGAGAAACCACCGAAGACCACGCTGTGCGCGGCGCCGATCCGGGCGCAGGCCAGCATGGCCACCGCCGCCTCCGGGATCATCGGCAGGTAGATCGCCACCCGGTCGCCGGCGGTCACCCCCAGGTCGGTGAGCGCGTTCGCCGCCCGGCAGGTCAGCGCGTGCAGGTCCGCGTACGTGATGGTGCGGGTGTCGCCCGGCTCGCCCTCCCAGTGGATCGCCACCTTGTCGCCCAGGCCCGCCTCGACGTGCCGGTCCAGGCAGTTGTACGCGACGTTGAGCTGCCCACCCACGAACCACTTCGCGAACGGCGGATTCGACCAGTCGAGCACCTCATCCCACTTCTTCGACCAGGCCAGCCGGTCGGCCTGCTTCGCCCAGAAGGCCAGCCGGTCGGCCTCGGCCTCGGCATACGCGTCGACGGTGACGTTGGCGTGCGCGGCGAGTTCGGCCGGCGGGGGGAACTGGCGCGTCTCGTTCAGCAGATTGGCCAATGCCTCGCTCATGCCGTGACTCCTCATCCTCGGGGTGACCTGGGTCTCGATGGCACGAGGGTAGTCGCGGGGCCCTCGGCCGGCCACGGCTGCCCACTCCGTCGCGCCGAGTGGCCCCCGCCGCGCGCCCGACGGCCCGTGCTGGCCGGTCCCCGCCCGGGTCGTCTGCGCGGGGCGCCTTGATCGACACGGGTTCCTTGAAGTTGCGGTGTTCTGCTGAGGTGGACGCCCCGACTTCAAGAAACCCGTGTTGACCTTGCGCCGCGCCTTGCCGTGCCCGCGCCGGGCCGTGCGTCGGGGCCGTGCCGCGCCGGTTCGTGCCGCGCCGGCCCGTGCCGCGCCGGGCCGTGACCGCGCCGGGCCGTGACCGCGGCGTGCCGGATCGGGTCGGGTCGGGGCGGCTCGGGTGGTCCGGGTCGCGTTGCGGGTGGGTGCGGCCCGCCGGGTCGGGTCGGGTCGTTAGCGTGGCGGGGTGACCACCGACCCGCTCGCCCCGTTGCTCGCGCTCGCCGACGTCGCCGCCGCCGTCGAGCAGGCCCGCGAACGGTTCGACCAGGCGCTCGGGCACCGGGCGCTGCGCCGGCACGGCGGACAGGTCGCCGCCGAGGTCAGCCTGCGCTCCGCGGTGGCCAGCGCCGCCCTGGAGGGGGCCGGACACGAGCGCGAAGCCGTCCGGGCCGGCACCGTCACCGACCCGGTGCTGCAAGGGGCGCTGCGCGTCGCCGGGGCGTTGCCGGGCCTGAGCGAGCTGTGGCCGAAGGCGCCCCGCCAGGCACTCGCGAAGCTGCACGTGCTCGCCGCCCGGGACCTGGTGCCGGAAGCCGAACTGGGCCGCCCGGTGGCCGACCCCGTCGTCGCCACCCGGCTGGACGGGCTCGCCGGCCTCATCGCCGGTGGCACGAAGGTCTCCCCGTTGGTGCTCGCCGCCGTCGTCCACGGGGAGCTGCTGAACCTGCGCCCGTTCGCCGGGCCGTCCGGCGTCGTGGCGCGCGGAGCCGCCCGGCTGGTGCTGCTCGCCACCGGCCTCGACCCGCGTGGCCTGCTCGCCGTCGACGTCGGGCACCGCGAGCGGGAACCGGAGTACGTCGGCGCGGCCGGTGCCTTCGCCACCGGCACCCCCGACGGGCTGCGCTCCTGGCTACGCCACTACATGGCGGCCGTCGAGGTCGGCGCCGACCAGCTCACCACCATCGGAGACGAGATCCTCGCCGCCGCCTGATCAGTCCCGGCGCCCCCGAACGGCCCGTCCCGCGACCTGAAGGCCTGGGCAGGTGGGCGAGGAACGGTCAGGCGGTGGTGGCGGCCCGGGTGCGACGGTGCCGCCCGTACCAGGCGATGCCGATGGCCACACCCACCCCGACCCCCAGGGCCGCCGCGGCCACCGGAACCGCAGGCCGTTCCCGCCAGCGCCGGCCCAGCGGGATCGGGTGCCGGAACTCCAGCACCGGCCACGCGTTCTCCGACGCCAACTTGCGCAGCTGCCGGTCCGGGTTGACCACGCTCGGGTGGCCCACGCACTCCAGGAGCGGACGATCGCTGTACGAGTCGGAATAGGCGTACGAATCAGCCAGGTCGTAACCCCGGACGGCGGCCAACTCGCTGACCGCCTCCACCTTGCTCGGGCCCGCCGCGTAGAACTCGACCTCGCCGCTGTACCGGCCGTCGCGCACCGTCATCCGGGTGGCGATCACGTCGGTCACTCCGAGCAGCTCGCCGATCGGCCGGACCATCTCCTCGCCGGAGGCCGACACCAGCACCACGTCCCGCCCCGCCGCCTGGTGCTCCTCGATCAGAGCGGCGGCTTCGGCGTACACATAAGGGTTGATCAGCTCGTGCAGCGTCTCCGCGACGATCTGGCGGACCTGCTCCACCTGCCAGCCCTTGCAGAGCGCAGCCAGGTAGTCCCGTGTTCGGGCCATGGTCTGCTCGTCGGTGCCGCCCAGCCGGAACATCAGCTGCGCGTACGCCGACTTGACCACGTCACGCCGAGTGATCAGCCCGTCCCGGTAGAACGGCCGACCGAACGCCAGGGCGCTCGACTTGGCGATGACGGTCTTGTCCAGATCGAAGAAAGCGGCACTTCGGCCCACGGCGCGAAAGTCTAGCCGGATGGTCTATCGTCGGCGGGTGCCCGGGGTCATGCCACCCCTCAGACCTGCGGGCTGGCAGCACCATCTCCGCTCCGCGTGATCACGCTCACACTCTGCGAGGAGATTTTCGCACTGAGTGGAGTCGGCACCACTCGACGTGACGGGCCCGCTCAGGCAGACTTGTCCGTACGACGAGCTTTCACATCCTCGAAACAGGCAGACCCTCAGCGGTTGCACCCCCCGTGACCGCTGAGTGGTTCGGCTCGACCCCCCCGGAGCCGAACCTCCGACGACCCCCGTCTCCCCCCGACGGGGGTCGTCCCTTTCCCGGGAGCGCTTCCGGCCAGGTAAAGGCACACCTCCCGGGTCGGCCGGTCGAGGCGACGGGCGGAAAGTCAGCGAATCGTCAGCGAACGTCAGCCGGACCCGGTCGGCGTAGTCCTCGGGCGTGTGCGTGTACCGGTCCAGCGTCGTCGACGCCTTCTCGTGCCCGACCACCCGCTGCACCACGTTGACCGGCACCCCGTCCGTCACCAGCCACGTGATGTACGAGTGCCGAAGGTCGTGGAACCGCAGCCCGCCGACCGCCGAGGCCGCCGCGTGCGCCACCGCCGCCGCTTCCGTCAGAAACTCCGCCCGCTGCTCCCGGCCGTCCCGGTCCGGCCACGCCGCCAGCCACCGGCCCGGCGCTACCTCGGTTACCCGGCCGAGCAACCCGGCCCGCACCAACGACGGCAGCCACACCCTCCGACGGAAGTTCGACCGTCGCTGCGGCCCGCCGTCCCGGTCCGCGAAGACCAACGCCCGGCCATCCGGTGTAGCGGCGCCGCGTCGCTGCCGCAGCTCGTCGACAAGGAACGGCGGAATCGGTACCGCTTGCACGCCAGCCCGACTCTTCGGGTACGACCGCAGCACGATCCCGCCGTGGGTCTCCACGGCCACCTGGGCGACGTGCAACAGCCCTCGATCAAGGCGGCCCGCAAGCGGGCCGCGCCGGCCCGGCCCCGGCCTGCTGGCGACCTCCGGCCGGCATCGGCCGGGCCGGCCGGCCGTGTTGAAGGCCGTCGGATCAAAGTCGTTCGCGGAGTGCTGGAAGGCCATGCGCGCTGATGGCGGCGACCACCTCGCTCGCAACATCCTTGGCCTCAGCATCCTGATCCAGCTCCCACCAGACGTCCCTGTTCTCAGGCATCAGGTGGCCCAGGCGGCAGGACCAGACGAAATGACCGTAGAAGGTGCCCGGCGAAGGCTTTTCCGGTAGTTGGCTCTGCTCACGCCTGCGCGACTCCCAAACAAGCCGTGACACGGCGCAGAGGTTGACCGTGAATGTCAGCGACTCGCTGGTGTTGAACCGCGAGGACTGGAACCCGAGCAGCGCCCAGGACCCCGGGTCCGGCAGGCTGTACCGCGAGCCCGATCCCTTGAAGCCGAGGGCGCGTAGAGCGGGGGCAATATCGTCGCGCAGCATCGCACGATAGACGGCTTGCAGGTCGCCCACGTCATCACCCGCTCTGCTCTGAGAACCAGAACCTAGCGGCAAGCATGAACGACCCGGGGCGCTGCCCCGGACCCCGGCCCTCCCTCAGAGATCAGGGGGCGGGGAGCGGGGGCGGGATCTCCTCGCCCGTGCACCGAGACGGCTGCCCGAGAACCCCCGGCCGCGCCAAGGCCAAGCCGCTTCGCGGTCGCCTCCGGCGAGCCTTGACCCAGCCGGGGAACCTCGGGCAGGGGCAAGCCTGCCCGACCGAGGAGATCCCTTCAGCCGACGCGCGTGGGCTGTACAGCCATCCGTACAGCCAAGACCACCCGCGAGCGCCGACGCCACCCGACAACGGCGGGCGGATTGACCAGGGAGCAGCGACTCGACCAGGCTTCCGCGATCTTCTTCTAATCCCAAGGCCAACTGTCGACCATGCGCGGCGCGGAGATCAGCGGACAGAGATGGCCCAGATGTGCGACGGGTTGGCTTGCTCCGATCCAACCGACCATGCGTCGGATGCAACATCGATCACCTGATCTACGTACGGCTGAACGATGGCGGCTATCTCGCCGGTGACCGTCCACTCGTCAACGATCCAGCCCTCGCTGGTCATCCGGACGTGGGATCTCAACGGTTCGATCGCTTCCAGCGGCAGGACCCACGACCGCTTAAGGTAGCCGTCATCACCGAACTTGCTGACCACATTCACGGCGTGCACGAGCGCGACCGTACCAACCTCGGCGACGTTCACCAGTCCTCATTTAGTCCTCAAGAGGTCGGCCCTTGACCATCGACAGTGAGAAGTGCCGAGGGGTCGAATCCGCAGGTCGGGCAGGACGCAGCCAGGTAGACCCAGGTGGGCAACTTGATCTCGTAAATCTTCGGTCATTGTCTCAAACTCGCCCAGTAGACGCCACTTCAAACTGGCGGTGCGACCGGTACAGCAACGATCCCGCTCAGGGCTTGGCCTACCCGCACCAGAGCCGCAGCGCCCGGAGCCGGATGACCTCGGTACGTTTAGGCGCTTCTTTGAGGGACTGCAACGTGTCCCGGAACGAGGCGGCTGGGTAGCCGTCCTCAAGCCAGCCGAGCGCGCGACCCACCCAATAGTCGGACCAGCAGGACAGGGCGTAACGGACAAGGTCATCCCAAGGAGGCGGATCGGAGGCCTGGTCGATGCTGAGGGTTGTGACGTCCTCGTGGCGCCGCTCCAAGAGTGGTAGCAGCGACCGGATGTTCTCCGCTGGGGTCCAGTGGCGGCCGTCGTTGGTCGAGAAGACAATCCAGTGCCCTCCAGGATCAACGCCCAGCCGCAGCTCGTGCTTGCCGATCGCCATCACAACGCGGTTGTCGTCCGCCATCAGGTCACTGTCCAGGCCCGACATCATGCCTGGCCAATGGTGGCATCGTCACGCTGGTCAGCACGGATCTGCCCTCCGTGGTACAGCGTTGGGGCTTGGCAGCGAGACGGGGAGATACGAGTCGGCCGGCGTTGGCTTAGATAGAGACTGGTTGAAGTTCTGTGACTTGCCGAAGACTCCGGTGCGGTGCCACCGGCTTCCAGATGGGTCAGAGAATTCGATAATTGTCGCGATATCGCTCTCTCCGACGCCGTCACCGTCCCGGTCCTTGATCTCCCGGAACTCTCCGTATGGCGTCACGTCGAAGGCGTAGCAAGGTGGCAGGACACCTAGCATGACCCCTTTTTCCTCGCCAACCTTGATGCCTACGTTGAAGACCGGGAGCCTGCCGTAGTTCTGAAGCAGCACCTTGTCGTCACCCGGCACCAGGACGACTGAGCTTGCAATCTCTGACCGCTCGCGCTGTTGCTGGTCCTGCTCGCGCTGTTGCTGGTCCCGGAACGTCGCGACAGACAGAGCGAGGCTGCCGACGCCGGTGGCAATCGCGGCGAGGATGCCAACTGCCTCCAGCGCTCGGATCGGCGCCGACTCCCACCACGAGCGCGAGCTAGACGAGTCGTTTGCGGGCACCCGCCGATTTTTGCAGCCGGGGCCAAGAACGAGGGCTTAGGGGTTCAAGTTCCCGCGTTCGCGCTGCGAACTGCCCTGCGGGCGGCCTCCGGCCGTCCTCGGGAGCCCGCAGCGCGTCATCCGGAAGTCAGCGGATCGTCAGCGAACGCCGTACCGCGCGGCGACTCTCGACCATGCTCGACAACACGGCCGGTACATCTGACCACGCGGCACGGCGCTTGATCACACTCGCTGCTACGTCAGGTCACTTTCCCCCCGACGGGGGTCGTCCCTTTCTCCTGGGAGCGCGCCACCGCAGCTCACACTGATGAGCCGCACGCCGACTAGCCTGCCCCCATGGCCACGCCGTTGGACCTCTCCAGTCCGGTCGCGCGTCGGGAAGCGCTCCGGATGGTTGACGTGGACGATCCGGTTCCCCAGCACGCGATGCTCCGTGAGATCTTCGACCTCGAACGAGCGTGGCGCGAAGGTCCGGACCCGGGCGAGAACGACGAGTACGAGCAGATTTACCTGGCAGCGTTCCTGCTGTTCCTGATCGGCGATCCGGCGGACTCGCCCCGCCTGTACGGGGCGAAGTTCCGCACCGGCGACATGGACCTGGGCATCGGCTTCGATGCGCAGGCGATCTTCGGAGCGGGCACCGGCGAAACGCTCCAGTGGCTCCTGGACAACGGCTACACCGACGAGCACGCGCATCTGTCTGAGTGGCTGTCGCAGGGGGCGGACCCCACGATCGAAGACTGGGCCACGCACGTACGCCGGTACTTCTACTCCGCAAACGGCACGCTGCGCCTGGATCCGCTCTAGGCGTACGCAGTTTCAGCCGTCCGGCCCTCGCGGCCTTGGCGATGAGGTCCTTGAACTGAGCGGGTCGGATTCAGCCCTCCCGCCCGACCTCGTGGCGGACAGTGCGATCGCCGCGTGGCGGGTAATTTGCCGAACGGGACGAGCTGAGGAGGTAACGGGTGGCTGCTGGTGGCTTCTCGTCGAAACGGCTGGCTCGGGTTCGGGGGTTGCTTGAGCATCACGTCGAGTCCGGCTTCGTCCCGGGCGCGGTGGTCGTCCTCGCCCGGCACGGTGAGGTGCACATCGAGGCAACGGGTCGCCTCGCCTTCGAGGGGGCGGGGTCGCAGACGCCGATGGCGGCCGACACGATCTGTCGCCTGGGCTCGATGACGAAGCCCATCGTCGCCGTGTGCGCGATGACCCTCGTCGAGGACTGCACCCTCCGCCTCGACGACCCGGTCGACGATCTCCTGCCGGAGCTGGCGGACATGACAGTGCTCGCCGATCCGCACGGCCCACTGGACGACACCGTCCCGGCGGCACGGCCGATAACGCTGCGGGACGTCCTGGACGGCACCCTCGGCACGGGGATGGTCCCCGCCGAGCCGGGAACGGTACCCATCGCCGACGCGCTGGACGCTCTCGTTTATCCGTCGATGGACGAGTGGATCCGCCAGCTCGGCGCTCTTCCCCTCGTCCACCAGCCGGGTGAGCGTTGGATGTACGACACCGCCGCCAACGTGGCCGGTGTGCTCATCGCCCGGGCCACCGGCATGTCCTTCGGGGATGCCATCCGGGAGCGGGTCTGCAAGCCACTGGGCATGACCGACACCGTCTTCCACGTGGGTAGCGAGAGCATCGGCCGGTTCGCGACCGCGTACGAGCGCGACAACGCCGCCGACGGCGCACCGGTTGTCGAAGACGCTCCCGACGGACGGTTCAGCCGACCGCGGTTGTTCGAGTCCGGGGGCGGCGGGCTCGTGTCCACCGCCCAGGACTACCTCGCCTTCGCGTCGGCTCTGCTCGCGGGCGGCACCCATCGCGGTGAGCGGGTGCTGTCCCGGCCGGCGGTGACGCTGATGACGAGCGACCACCTGACCTCGGAGCAGAAGGCCAACTCCGGGTTCTGGCCGGGGTACTTCGACGCCATCAGCTGGGGTCTCGGATTGTCGGTCCGCACCCGCCGTACGCACCTCGGGCCCTCGGTCGGCAGCTACGGCTGGCCCGGCTTCTATGGCACCGCCTGGTACAACGATCCCGCCGAGGACCTGACGGCGATGGTGTTCATGCAGCGGGCGCACGCGGGCGACCAGCGGCTGCCGATGTGGCACGACTTCTGGACCACCGTCTACCAGGCGATCGACGACTGACCGCAGCGTTCGTTTCCCGGTCGGGCACCCGCCCCTGGCCGCGCGGTAATCCCGAGGCCCTCAGCGACACAAGCCAGGGTGAGAGTCACCGAGGCAATGGGGGTTCGGGTGGGTCCACCGAAGAAGCGGGACGAGGACTGGTTCACCAGTCTCTACGCCACCGAGTACGCGCACATCGTTCGATACGGCCTGCGTCGGCTCATCGACGGGGATGCCGCGGCGGAGCTGGCGCAGGACGTCTTCGTCGTCGCCTGGCGTCGCCGCGTAGAGGTGCCTGACCGCAGTCTTCCCTGGCTGTACGGGGTGGCTCGTCGTCTCCTGGCGAACCAGTGGCGGTCGCGGCGTGCCGCCCCGGATCTTCTCCCGATCACCAATGTCGACCTTGCGCGGTTGGCCGGATCGCCGGGTGCGGACACGACCGTCGGGGTCGCGGACGTCCGGACCGCGTTGGCCACCCTCAACGAGCTTGATCAGGAAATTCTTCGGCTGGTCGGCTGGGAGGAGTTGACGGTCTCCGAGGCGGCGAAGGTGCTCGGCTGCACCGGACCAACCGCGGCCGTGCGGCTCCATCGCGCCCGGCGTCGTCTGGCCGACGCAATGGCGGACCGGCCCGCGCAGACCCGTCGTAGCCCGGTGTTGGTGACCATTCGAGAGGATCTGTGATGTTCGGAGCAGAGCGCACCCGTACTCTTCTCGGCCCGGCCGACCCGGCCCGAACCGCCGCCGTCGAACCACCGCTGGTCTCGGCGCGCGAGCTGATCGACCGCGCCGGCGCTACCGACACGGCCGCCGGGCATCGTCGCGTACGCCCGACCCGCCGGCTGGTCCTGACGGCCGGGACGCTGGCTGTCGCGGCCGGTGCCGTGGCGGTGCTCCAGCCGCTCGGCGAGGGCGCACCGGACACTCCGGGCGAACCGGCGGCAGCGGGGTTGGTGCTCGTGCCGGTCGCGTACCAGTTCGACGCGGATCCGCCGGCCGCCGGCCCGCAGCTGCGCATGCTGGCCGACAAGATCAAAGACGCGGCGTACGACCACCAGAGCGGGCGCTACATGTACCACCACACGAAGGTGTGGGGCGATCCTGTGATGACCTCAGCCGACGGCCGCCACCACGTGGCCTTCGCCAGCGAGACGAAGCTCTGGCAGGCCGTCGACGGGACCGGTAACCAAGTCAGGACCCAACTGGAGCCGCAGTACCCCGACCAGGAGTCTCGGGACTACTGGCAGCGCGAGAGCCTTGGGCGACCAGCAGCCACCGGCACCCCCGCACCGAGCGTCATGCCGCTGCCGCCGGAGGAGCTCAGGCAGCCGTCGGCCGACCCGTCCGAGCTGCGGGAGCGGCTGAAGGTCGAGTACGGCGCGGGGTCGGCGAGCAAGTGGGTCGGCACGCTCTATGGGCAGTACGTCGTGCCGCGTGCGACCCGAGCGGCGGTCCTGCGGGTTCTCGCCGACGTGCCCGGCTTCCGCTGGCGAGGGCAGGTCACGGACCGCGCCGGCCGCAATGGAGTCGCCGTCACCTTCGACGACCGCGAACACGACCAGCAATCTCTTCTGATCTTCGATCCGAGGACGGGCGAATTGCTCGCCCATGAGCTGTTGACGCTGTCGCCCATGCGGATCAGCTCGTACGAGGTGATCCTCGATGCCGCCTGGACAAATCAGCCCGGCTGACCACCGACTCGCGGGGCCGCTCCGCTCGGGAGCGGCCCCGCTGTCTTCACCGCAGCGGCGGTAGCTGCGCAGCTGCCCGCGCTCGTAGCAGATCAACTGTCTCAGCGGAGGTTTTCCACAGGCCACCAGGTTGTCCACAGGCGACGGCATCGGGGCGGCTCGTGGGGCGGATTCCGAGCAGGGTCGGCGGCATACCAGAGCCCGACCGCTGGAGGCCGCGATGCCACCCCGTACCACGGTTCCGCCGATCCGCCGGCTTCCGCTGGTCGTCACCGGCGACGACGATCTGCTCGATGATGTGCTCCGGCTCGCCGCCGTCGGCGGGACGGAGGTGGAGTTCGCCCGCGACGCGGCGGCTGCCCGTACCCGTTGGCTTCCCGCACCTCTGGTGCTGCTCGGCGCCGACCAGGCGCAGGCGTGTCTGCGGGCTCGGTTGCCGCAGCGGCCCCGGTTGGTGCTGGTCGGCCGGGCCGGTCAGCTCGACCCCGGCTGGCAGGTGGCGGAGCTGATCGGGGCCGAGCACGTCGCCGTGCTGCCGGCCGCGGAGCCGTGGCTGGTGGATCGGTTCGCCGAACATGATCCGGACCGTCCGGCCGGCGTCGGCGCTCGGGTCGTCGCGGTTCTCGGTGGTCGGGGCGGTGCGGGCGCGAGCGTGCTCGCCGGTGGCCTCGCGGTGACCGCCGCCCGGGCCCGGCTGCGCACCCTCCTCGTCGACGCCGATCCGCTCGGTGGTGGCCTCGACCTCGTGCTCGGCTGGGAGCAGTTGGAAGGCCTGCGCTGGCCGTCGCTGACCTCCGCCGACGGACGGGTGGACGCGCCGGCGTTGGTGCGGGCCCTGCCCAGTCGGGGTGATCTCGTGGTGCTCTCCTGGGATCGCGGCGAGATGCTGGCATTGCCGGCGACCGCGATGGCGGCGACTGTCGACGCCGCCCGGCGTGGGCGGGACTTCGTGGTGATCGACCTGCCCCGACAGCTCGACGACGCGGCGGTGGTGGCGTTGCAGGCCGCCGACCAGGCGTTCGTCGTCGTGCCGGCCGAGTTGCGCGCCACTGCGGCGGCCACTCGGGTGGTGGCCGCAGCCGCCCCGCACTGCGCTGCGCTCTCGGTGGTGGTGCGTGGGCCCGCCCCGGGGCGGCTGCGGGCGGCGGAGGTGGCACGCGCGTTGGGCCTTCCGCTGGCCGGCACGCTGCGCCCCGAGCCGGGGCTCTGCCGTGGGCTGGAGCGGGGTGAGGCGCCGGCCGCCGGGGGAAAGGGCCCACTGGCAGCACTCTGCCAACGGATCGTCACCGACCTGACCGGCGTGCCGGCCACTGGTGCGGCATGACCGGCCGGCCGGAGGACGGCACGCTCGCCGCCCGGGTGCGGCAGCGGATCGCCGCCGCCACCACCCCGGTCACCGCGGCGGCGATCGTCTCCGCGGTACGGGCCGAGCCAACCGCCGCGGTGCTCGGTGACACGGCCATGCTGCGCATCGCCGACCGGGTACGCGACGACCTCGTCGGCGCTGGGCCGCTGGCGCCGCTGCTCGCCGACCCGGAGGTCACCGACGTCCTCGTCAACGGCGCTCGGGTCTGGGTCGACCGGGGTTCGGGGCTGCATCAGGTCGCCGTTCCGTTGGGCTCGGTGGACGACGTCCGCCGGCTGGCGCAGCGGCTGATCGCCAGCGCCGGGCGGCGACTCGACGACGGCTCCCCGTACGCGGACGCGCGCCTTCCCGACGGCACCCGACTGCACGCCGTGCTGCCGCCGGTGGCCACCGAAGGTCCGTACCTCTCCCTCCGTACCTTCCGGCATCGGCCGTTCACCCTCGACGAGTTGGTGCGCCAGGGGACGGTGCCGCGACCGCTGGCACCACTGCTCGCCGCCGTCGTCGCGGCCCGGCTGGCGTACCTGGTGACCGGTGGCACGGGCTCGGGCAAGACGACGTTGCTCAACACGCTGCTGGGGATGGTGCCGGCCACCGAACGGATCGTGCTGGTGGAGGACGCCGCCGAGCTGCGTCCGGGGCATCCGCACGTGGTGGGGTTGCAAGCGCGTACCGCCAATGTGGAGGGCACGGGCGTGGTCAGTCTCGCGGACCTGGTGCGGCAGGCGTTGCGGATGCGCCCGGACCGGCTGGTGGTCGGGGAGTGCCGGGGCGGTGAGGTGGTCGACCTGCTGGCCGCGCTCAACACCGGTCACGACGGGGGTGCCGGCACGCTGCACGCCAACACACCGTCCGACGTGCCGGCCCGGTTGGAGGCCCTGGGCATGTTGGGTGGGTTGCCCCGCGCCGCGCTGCACGCCCAGGTGGCGGCCGCGTTGCAGGTGCTGTTCCAGGTGCGACGCGGCGATCAGGGCCGGGTCCTGGAGTCGGTCTGCCTGCTGCTGCCCGAGGGGCCCGAACGGATGGTGACAGTGGTGCCCGCCTGGGTGCGCGGCGGTGGGCTCGGGCTCGCCGCCCGTGCCCTCGGGGCGCTGCTGCGGGAGCGTGGGGTGGCGGTGCCGCCCATCCTCAGCGAGCCGTGGCCCGGATCGGCGGGTCCGGCATGACCGCCCGGACGATCCTGGTGGCGGCGCTGCTCCTGGTTGCCGCTGCCCTGGTGGCATGGCCCGTACGGAGCGTGCGGGCCCGTCGACGTCGCGTGCTGACGCCGGGGCGGAGGGCCGGCGGTCTCGATCCGGATGACGCCCTGGTGCAGTGGATCAGGGAACTGGGCAGCACTCCGGACTTGCTGGTTGACGGCACCGGCGCTGCCCCGACCTCGGGTCATCCGGTCCGGATCACCGATGAGCCGGGTACCGCTGCCGGTGTCAACGGAAGGCGGACGGCGCTCGGCTGGCCCGACCGGGACGTCATCCGCAGCCCGAGGTGGCCGGGCGCGAAAGGCGGCTTCACCCGTCCGGAGGGCCCGACGCGTCCGCCGGCCCGTCGAGATCCCCGACGTCCGATCGGCAGCGCCCGGCCGGAGGAGGCCACCACCATGCTCGACGTGGAACAACGGCCTGCGTCGGCGGCCACGGTCACGATCGGTGTCAGCGACGGGGACGGGGACGGTCCGCCCGGCGTCCCCGGCCCGGCAACCGCCGACGGGCACGGCGACCTGGATGCGGGTTGTCGGGGCGACGTGTCCGGTGCGGCGGCGGCCGGCGGATGGGCGATCGCCAATCGCCACGACGACCTGCGCGTCGGCCCGACCGGCAGAACGCCGGGTACGCCACCGTCGGTGCGCATCTCCCGATCGGCGACCCGGGTGCTGCCACTGGTCGGCCTCTTCGGCGGCGCTGTGGGCGCCGTGGTCGGTGGTCCGGTGGCGGCGGTGGCGATGGCCGGGTACGGCACGCTGGCAGTGCGCGCCGTGCTGCGTTGGCGACTGAACCGGAGCGCCGAGCGGACCCGACGGCGTGGACTGGACCAGCTCTGCGGCCTCGCGGCGGACCTGCGGGCCGGGCTGCCCGTCGCACGTGCGCTCGACGTCGCGACCGTGGAGCGTGACGGGGCCGGCCGGCTCCGCCAGCTGACGTCGGCGGCGGTGCGGTTGGCCGACCGGACCGGCGCGCCGCTGGCGGAGCTCGTCGAACGGATCGAGGCGGACGCCCGGGCGACCGATCGGGGCCTGGCCGCAGCGGCAGCCCAGGCGGCCGGTGCGCGGGCTACCGCCTGGCTACTGGCGGCGCTGCCGATCGGCGGGATCGGCCTGGGCTACGGCATCGGTGTCGACCCCATGGCGGTGCTCCTGCACAGCACAGTCGGAGGTGCCTGCGCCGTTGCCGCGGTCGCTCTTCAGGCGGTGGGTCTCCTCTGGGCGGAACGGCTGGGCGCGACCCCGGGGCGGGCCGGATGACGGCCCGGCGCCCTGCCGGCCAGGCCGGCCCAGCAAACCAACGCAGGGGCCAGCAGGTCTCAAAGGGCCAGCAGGTCTCAGCGGTCCAGCCCAGTGCAGCGGGCCGGCCCAGCACAACGGGTCAGCCTGATGCAGCGGGCCAGCCCAGTGGAGCGGGCCAGCCCAGCTCAGCCCGTCGGCGGCGGCCGGACGCGATCCGGCTCGTGGCGGTGCTGGGTGGGCTCGCCGTGGCCATCGTCGTCGGGGGCTGGTTCGGGCTGCTCGGTGCCGTCCCGGCCGCGTTCCTGCTCGATGTCCTGCTGCGGCGGATCGAGTCGCCCGCTGCGCGCAGGCGGCGGCAGCAGGAGGCCGCCGACCTGCCGCTCGCCGCCGACCTCCTGGCCGCGGCGATGCGGGCGGGCGCCCCGGTGGACCGCTCGGTGCTGGCCGTCGCCGAGGCGTTGGACGGGCCGCTCGCCGGCCGGTTGGCCCGGGTGGGCCGCACGCTGCTGCTCGGTGGTGGTCCGGCGGAGGCGTGGTCCGCCCTGGACGGAGTGCCCGGCGCGGATCGGCTGACCTCGGCGGCGTTGCGCTCAGCCAACAGTGGTGCCGCCCTGGCCGGCGCACTGACCCGGCTCGCCGACGACCTGCGCGCCGACCGGGCCACCGCCGCCGAGGCGTCGGCCCGCCGGGCGGGTGTGCTCATCGTCCTGCCGCTGGGGCTGTGCTTCCTGCCGGCGTTCATTCTCGCCGGACTCGTGCCGGTGATCGTCGCCGTTCTCGGCGACGTGCTCTGACCCATCGAGAAGGGAAAACAGTCATGCGCAAACTCATCGCTCGCCTGCGCGGCGATGCCGGAATGAACACGGCCGAGTACGCCGTGGGCACCCTCGCCGCGGTCGCCTTCGCCGGGATCCTGCTGAAGGTGCTGACCTCCGGCAACGTCCAGTCGGCGCTGACCGCTGTCATCGACCGGGCACTGAAGTGATCAGGCGCCGGCGGGCTGGCCGTCGGTCAGGATCGAGCGTTCCCGGGCTGGCGGCAGGCGGCGGGCGCAGATGGCGCCTCCTCGTCCGGGCCGCTGGTGGGGACCGGGGGTCCTTCACCGCCGAACTGGCGGCCGGCCTGCCGGCGCTGCTTCTGCTCCTGCTTGCCGGCCTGACCGCGGTCAACGCCGTCAGCGCGCAGGCGGGCTGCCTGCACGCGGCCCGGGAGGCGGCGCTCGCCGCCGCCCGGGGCGCGGACGGCGACGCGGAGGGTGGCAGTGCGGCGCCGCCGGGGGCGGCGGTGTCGGTGTCAGTCGAAGGCGACCGGGCGCACGCGACGGTAAGGGCACCCGTCCGGACGTTGGGCGGGCGGCTACCCCGCATCACCGTGGTCGCCACCGCCGTCGCCGCCGTCGAACCGGGTGCAGACGAGGGGAGTTGGTAGTGCCGCGAACTGAGGATCCGCCACGGCACGCCAGTGACCCACCGGCTGCCGGAGGCCTTGTTGCTCGCCGGCCGGACCGGCAACGCGGTGGCGCGACAATCCTGCTGCTGGCGATGGGGCTCGTCTTCGTGCTGTTCGGGACGTTCGGCGCGGCCATCGTCGCCGCCGGCATGGCGAGTCAGCGGGCGGCTGTGGCAGCCGACCTCGGCGCGCTGGCCGGGGCCGCCCGGGCGCTCGACGGCGACGCGGTGGCCTGCGCGTCCGCGTCCGACCTCGCCGGTCGCAACGACGGCCGCCTGGTCAGCTGTCACCTCGACGGGCTGGACGTGCTGGTGACAGTCGAGGTGGCGTTCACGCCGCTACCCGGCCTGACCCGGGTGGCTGCGGCGAGCGCCCGTGCCGGCCCGGTGCGGGGCTGACCCTCGCGGTGGCGTCTCTACTAACCACCGCGGCCAGCGCAGGGCGCGGTCTGTGGAGGGCGGGCGCGGCCTGTGGAGGGAGGGGTTTGGTCCGCATCGCGGCGTCAAAGGGCCGCCGCCGGTGCACTACGTCGGCAAGACCGCCACGTTCCGAGCGGAAGTCCGGGCTGACGCGTGGTCGAAGGAACCAAGGGTCCTGGTCGGATTGGTGGGTGCTTTGGAGCTGAATCGTATACGACATCAAGGGCGATGCGTTTACGGCATCAGCTCCAAAGGGGCGACCAGACCAGTCAGGGGGTCGAGTCACCAGCGGCGGGCCGTCTGGGGCAGCGCGGTCCGATGGCCTGCCGGCCGGCGGCAGTGCGGTTCAACGCTCTGCCGGCTGGGGGCAGTGTGGTCCGATGGCCTGCCGGCCGGGGCAGTGCGGTCCAACGGACTGCCGTCCCGGGAGTGCGGGCCGGCCGGGACTGGTCGAGGTCCAGGTCCCGGCCGGCAGCCGAGGATGGGTGGCCACGACGGCGACCGCTGAGGGTCATCGCACCGCCCTCGTCCGGGCCGGGTGCGTCAGCGGGACTGGAGCGCGTCGAGGGCGACGGCCATCGCGATGACCAGGCGACGGTCGATCTGCGGGTGCTGCACCTCGACGACGTACTTGTCGCGCAGGCCCCACTTCTTGATCACGGAGAAGACCGGCTGGCCGCCCGCGGTGAAGTCGAAGTGGTATGGCAGCCAGGACAGCGAGTCGACGAATCGACGCAGCAGCGCCACCGGCATGCTCCGCTCCTGGCCGGTCACCTGCGGCAGACCGTCCTGCTCGACGTGCCAGGTGGAGCGCAGCAGCGACTGGGCGAAGTCCTTACGGAACAGGCCGATCGGGTTGCCGGCCGCGTCGGTGACGTCGTACGTGGCGCCGAGGTCGATGCGCTGGCGGGCCTTGAAACCGAGCAGTGGCTGCTGCTTGGAGTCATCCGTGTAGATGGTCACCTGCTCCTTGAAGGCGAGCCGCTTCTGCTGCGCGAACGCCAACAGCTCACCCTCGCTGCCGTCCGGGGAGACCGCCCGGACCTCGTACTGGTTGACCATCATGCGCAGGCGCTGGCGGATGTGGAACTGGTGCTGGCCCTGCAAATTGTCGAGCTGCATCTGAACTCCTCTGGGGTTGGTGCGCCGGAGTCTCGCACAGCCCGACAACCGTCGTGCCCCCTGCGGTCCATGATCAGTTGCTGCTGGGTAGTCGTCGGGCCCGTCGGACGACTACCCAGCCCGGAGTGATCACTGGTGCCCTTGCAGGATCACCCCGGCAGACCTCAGCGACTGTCGACGGAGGTCGCGGCCCGCAGCGCCCAGGTGTTGAGCACCTGGTGGATGCCGCGCAGCCGCTCGTTGATCTGTTCCAGCCGTTCCGCCTGGGCCAGGGCGGCCAGTGCCGACCCCAGCGCGATCTGCTGGTCGAGGGTGAGATTGTCCTGGTCGATGGTGTAGAGCAGGTCGACGGTCTCGGCGATGGTGTCGGCCACAGCTTCTCCTCGGGCACGGGGGGCGATCAGCAACAAAGGCATCGATGGAAGCGCTCCCACATCATTGTGCCCCGTGCCATGCCGGTTCATGCAAGCTGCTCAGCGCGGCAGGTTGGCCAGCACCACGTCGAGCACCCGGATCGCGGCCGGTTTGGAGAGGGGGTTGTTGCCATTGCCGCATTTCGGTGACTGCACGCAGGATGGGCATCCGGTCTCGCAGCCGCACTCAGCGATCGCGTCCCGGGTGGCCCGCAGCCACGCCGCCGCCGTCCCGTACGCCCGCTCGGCGAACCCGGCGCCACCCGGGTGCCCGTCGTAGACGAAGACGGTCGGCGCTTCGGTGTCCGGGTGCAGTGCGGTGGAGAGCCCGCCGATGTCCCAGCGGTCGCAGGTGGCCATCAGCGGCAGCAGGCCGATCGCGGCGTGTTCGGCGGCGTGCAACGCACCCGGCACCTCGGCCGGCTGGACCCCGGCGAGGGTCAACGACTGCGGCGACAGGGTGAACCAGACCGCCACGGTACGCAGCTCCCGGGTCGGCAGGTCGAGCGGCCGGGTGTCGATCACCTCGCCGGTGGCGATGCGCCGCCGCTGGTACGACACCACCTGGCTGGTCACATCCACCTCGCCGAGGAACATGCCGACCGGCCCGGCGTCCACGTAGGAACGCACCGACACCACCGACAGGTCGGTGACGTCGCGGGCGTGGGTGGACCAGTCCGGCTCCTCGGCGTGCACCAGCGCGCACCCGTCGACGAGGTCGAGCTGGTCGACCACGTACGAGACGCCCTGGTGCAGGTAGACCGCGCCGGGGTGCAGCAGGAAGTGCGAGGAGCCGCCGTCGACGGTGCCGAGCAGCCGGCCGGTCGACGACTCCACCACGGCGACCGGGGCGCCGCCCTCGCCGCGCAGGTCCACCTCGGGTCGCTCCCGGTGCCGCCAGTACCAACCGGTGGGCCGTTGCCGCAGTGCCCCCGCCGCGACCAGCTCGTCGACCGCCTCCTTCGCCCCGTCGCCGAAGAGCGCCAGGTCGGTCGGGGTGAGCGGTGCCTCCGCCGCCGCGCAGGCGAGCTGCGGGGCCAGCACGTACGGGTTGGCAGGGTCGAGCACCGTGGCCTCCACCGGTGCCCCGAAGATCGCCTCCGGGTGGTGCACCAGGTAGGTGTCCAGCGGGTCGTCCCGCGCCACCAGCACCGCCAGGGCCTCCTGCCCGGAACGCCCGGCCCGGCCCGCCTGCTGCCACAGTGACGCCCGGGTGCCCGGGTAGCCGCAGATCAGCACCGCGTCGAGCCCGACCAGGTCCACGCCCAGCTCCAGCGCGTTGGTCGAGGCCAGGCCGAGCAGGTCGCCGTGCAGCAGCGCGCGTTCCAGCTCGCGCCGCTCCTCCCGCAGGTAGCCGCCCCGGTAGGCGGCCACCCGGTCGCCGAGCCCCGGCACCGCGTCGTCCAGCGCCCGACGCGCGTTGGCGGCCACCACCTCGGCGCCCTTGCGGGACCGGACGAACGCGAGGGTGCGTACCCCTTCGGCGACGGTGTCGGCGAGCAGGTCCGCAGTCTCGCGCAGCGCCGACCGGCGGACCTGCCGGAGGTCGTCGTGGTCACCGCCGCCCTGCGGCGGCACCGACCGGGAGGGGTCGTCGCCGGTCGCCTGCGGCGGCACCGGGGACGACGAGGCTGGTGGCACCGGCGGGGACGAGCCCGCGTCGGGTGGCAGCAGCGGCGGCTCCCAGAGCGCGAAGGTCACCCCGCCCCGGGGGGAGGCGTCCTCGGTGACCGCCGTCACCGGCAGGCCGGTCAACCGCCCGGCCGCGGTGGCCGGGTCGCCGGACGTCGCCGAGGCGAGCACGAACACCGGGGTGGCCCCGAACCGGGCGCACTGCCGGCGTAGCCGACGCAGCACGTGCGCGACGTGCGAGCCGAACACGCCCCGGTAGGTGTGGCACTCGTCGATCACCACGTACGCGAGGCGGCGCAGGAAGCCGGACCACTGGGCGTGCCCGGGCAGGATGCCGTGGTGCAGCATGTCGGGGTTGGTCAGCACGAACCGGGAGTGCCGGCGGATCCACTCCCGCTCGGTGCGTGGAGTGTCGCCGTCGTAGCAGGCGGGGCGTACCCCTTCCAGTTCCAGCGCGGCGACGGCGCGCAACTGATCCGCGGCGAGCGCCTTGGTCGGCGCCAGGTAGAGCACTGTGGCCCGGGGGTCGGCCAGCAGCGTGGCCAGGGCCGGCAGCTGGTACGCCAGGGACTTGCCGGACGCGGTGCCGGTGGCGACGACCACGTGCTGGCCCTCGTACGCCAGGGTGGCCGCCTCGGCCTGGTGCTGCCAGGGCGCGACCACGCCGCGCCCGGTGAACGCCGTGCGCAGTTGCGCCGGTGCCCACGACGGCCAGGGTGCGGGCACTCCGGTGCGGGCCGGCACCCGCTCGACGTGGGTGACCGGGTCGGCGGCGCCCCGGGCGCGCAGCCGGCGCAGCAGGTCGACCGGCGCTGGCCCGGGGCCGGGACCAGCGGATACGGTGGCCGCGGACGACGACTCCAGGTCGTCGCGCGGTGCGTGGCGCGCGGAGCTGAAGTCGTTGGAGGTCACGCCCTGCACTCTCGCACTGGTGTTCGGAGATGAAAAGTCGGACGCCGGGGTAAGGGGAAGCCTCCGCTGGCGTCCGCAGGCCGCCCCGGCGGTAGTGGTTAGATGCCCACGAGAGTTTACGGCTCTGGCGAGGAGGACCGATGGAGCTGTCACTGGCGACCCGCACCGTGGGCGAGCACACGGTGCTCGAGGTCGGTGGTGAGGTGGACGTCTACACCGCACCCCGGCTCCGTGAACGGCTCCTCGAGCTGATCGACGGTGGGGCGCGTCACGTGGTGGTCGACCTCGGTCGGGTGGACTTCCTCGACTCCACCGGGCTGGGTGTGCTGGTCGGCGCGCTCAAGCGGCTCCGTTCCGCCGGCGGTTCGTTCGCGTTGGTCTGCGACAAGGAGCCCCTGCTCAAGATCTTCCGGATCACCGCACTGGACCAGGTGTTTCCGCTGCACCCGACTGTCGACGCGGCGGTCAGCGCCGACTCGGCGGGCGCCGGCGCGTGATGGCGACAGTCAAGCTCTCGTTCTCGCCCGCGCCGGTGCACGTGCGTACCGCCCGTCTGGTCGGCGTCGCCGTCGCCCGACGGGCCGGGGTCCGCGAGGACCTGCTGGACGAGGTGCGCCTGGCCATCGGTGAGGCGTGCACCCGCGCGGTCGCCCTGCACCGGCAGTACGGCCTGGCCGACCCGGTGCTGGTGGAGATGTCCGACGGTGGCTCGTACGCCGTGCGGGTGGTGGACCGGGCGCCGATCGAGGCGGGCATCGGTCTGACCGCGCTGCCGCCGGACGAGCTGGCCAACGAGTCGCTGACCGACGAGGCGCTGACCACCGGCGTGGGCTTCGCGCTGCTCGCCGGTTTCGTCGAGGACCTGCAGGTGCGCCCGGTCGACGAGGGCATCGGCACCGAGGTACGGATGGTGTGGCCGGTCGGCCGCTGAACGGTTCCGCTGCGTAGGTCGCGTCCCCAGCTGGGGATGCGGCCTTCTTTGCATGGACCGGGCCCTATATCAGATTTCGTTTCATAACACAGCGACGAAGATCATCGCGACACGGTGCCACCTGGGTGTGACCTCCAACACTGAGGAGGGCTACAGTACCCGGGTTGTCAGCAAGTGACCCATCCCGCAGCCAGCGGGTATGGGTGGTCATCGCTGGTCCGCTGGTGGGTTGGCGCGCGCTTGCGAGTCCGCATCCAGGCGTCGGTCAGTGCGTCTCCACTCACCGGCGCGATTGTTCGGTAACAGGAGGACACAGATGTCCGAGACCTTGGCCGCCGACGGCGGCGGGCTTTCCCTTACCGGAAGCAATGTCACCTACGTCGTCATCGCCGCGGTCGTCGCGCTGGTGGCGCTCGGTTTCGCTGCCGCCCTGACGAAAACGGTGCTGGCCGCTGGTAAGGGCACCGAGAAAATGCAGGAGATCTCGGGGGCGGTCCAGGAGGGCGCCTCGGCCTACCTGCTCCGTCAATTCCGCACCCTGGCGATCTTCGTCGTCATCGCCGTCGTGCTGCTCTTCCTGCTTCCGGTGCACGACACCGACGGCAGTGAGCTCGCCGTGAAGATCGGCCGCTCACTCTTCTTCGTGGTGGGCGCCCTGTTCAGCGCGTTCATCGGCGGTGCCGGCATGTGGTTGGCCACCCGTGCCAACCTGCGCGTGGCCGCCGCCGCGAGAGAGCGAGCAGGTGGCCGCGAGGCGGCCATGAAGATCGCTTTCCGCACCGGTGGTGTCGTCGGCTTCTTCACCGTCGGACTCGGCCTCTTCGGTGCCGCGCTGGTCGTCCTGCTCTACCGGGGTGACGCGCCGACCGTGCTGGAGGGCTTCGGCTTCGGCGCCGCGCTGCTCGCGATGTTCATGCGGGTCGGCGGCGGCATCTTCACCAAGGCCGCCGACGTCGGCGCCGACCTGGTCGGCAAGGTCGAGCAGGGCATCCCCGAGGATGACCCACGCAACGCCGCCACCATCGCCGACAACGTGGGCGACAACGTCGGTGACTGCGCCGGCATGGCCGCCGACCTGTTCGAGTCGTACGCGGTGACGCTTGTCGCCGCGCTGATCCTCGGCCGTGCCGCGTTCGGCGAGGAGGGCCTGGTCTTCCCGCTGATCATCTCCACCATCGGCGTGCTGATCGCGATCGTCGGTGTCTTCATCACCCGGCTGCGCGCGACCGACCGCAACGCCCTGACCGCGATCAACCGGGCCTTCTACCTGTCGGCGGTGCTCTCCGCGGTGCTGGTGGCGATCGCCGCCTACGCGTACCTCCCGGCGACCTTCGGCGAGTTCGACAGCGGGCTCACCGACGCGCCCGGCAACCCCCGGCTGGTCGCCATCGGCGCGGTGGTCATCGGCATCGTGCTGGCCGCCGCGATCCAGGCGCTGACCGGCTACTTCACCGAGACCAACCGGCGCCCGGTGCAGGACATCGGCAAGAGCTCGCAGACCGGTGCGGCGACGGTGATCCTGGCCGGCATCAGCATCGGCCTGGAGTCGGCTGTCTACTCGGCTCTGCTGATCGGCGCCGGCGTCTTCGGGGCGTTCCTCCTCGGCGGCAGCTCCATCACGCTGTCGCTGTTCGCGGTGGCGCTGGCCGGCACCGGCCTGCTCACCACCGTCGGCGTGATCGTCGCGATGGACACCTTCGGGCCGATCTCCGACAACGCCCAGGGCATCGCCGAGATGTCCGGTGACCTCGACGAGCACGGCGCTCGCACGCTCACTGAGCTGGACGCGGTCGGCAACACCACCAAGGCGATCACCAAGGGCATCGCGATCGCCACTGCGGTGCTCGCCGCGACCGCGCTGTTCGGTTCGTACACCGACTCGCTCCGCAGCGCGTACGCGACGGCTGGCGTGGGCGACGTCGGGACGGAGATCCTCAACTCGCTGAACGTGGCGAACCCGCGCAACCTGGTCGGCCTGATCATCGGCGCGGCGGTGGTGTTCCTCTTCTCCGGGTTGGCCATCAACGCGGTGTCCCGCTCGGCCGGTGCCGTGGTGATGGAGGTCCGCCGGCAGTTCCGTGAGCTGCCCGGCATCATGGACGGCACCCAGCGCCCGGAGTACGGCAAGGTCGTCGACATCTGCACCCGGGACGCGCAGCGCGAGCTGATGACCCCCGGTCTGCTCGCCATCCTGGCGCCGATCGCTGTCGGGTTCGGCCTCGGGCCCGGTGCGCTCGCCGCGTACCTGGCCGGTGCGATCGGTGCCGGCACCCTGATGGCGGTGTTCCTGTCCAACTCCGGTGGGGCCTGGGACAACGCCAAGAAGTTGGTCGAGGACGGCGCGTACGGCGGCAAGGGCTCCGAGGCGCACGCCGCCACTGTCATCGGCGACACCGTCGGTGACCCGTTCAAGGACACCGCCGGCCCGGCGATCAACCCGCTGATCAAGGTGATGAACCTGGTCTCGCTGCTGATCGCGCCCGCCGTGGTGGCCTGGAGCGTCGGCGACGACCGCAACGTCGGCCTGCGCGTCAGCATCGCGCTGGTGGCGACGCTGATCATCGTGGCGTCGGTGGTGTTCAGCAAGCGCAAGGGCATCGCGATGTCCGACTCGGACGCCGATGGCAACACCGGCGCGGGCAGCACCGATCACCGTCCGGAGACGGTGAACGCCTGACCCAGGAACGGCCCGGTGCCACACCTGGCCAAAGGCCGTACGCTGCAACGCATGCGTACGTGCCGGGCGTCTGCCGCCGGAAAGCTCACGGTGGTCCTGGCCACGATCGTCGTCCTGGCCGGCTGCGGCGGCGGCCCCAGCCCACGGGCCTGGGCGGCCTCGGTCTGCGGCGCGCTCACCCCGTGGCGCTTGGAGATCAACAAGCTGACCAGCAGCACTGATGAGCAGATGACCGCGCAGACCACGCCGGCGCAGGCCAAGGAGAACCTGGTGCGGCTCTTCGACGGGGCGGAGCAGGCCAGCGAGGCCGCGCGCCGCAAGGTGGAGAAGGCGGGCATCCCGGAGACCGACAACGGCGAGGCCATCTCCGTGGGTTTCCGCAGCTCGCTGGGGAAGATGCGGGACGCGTACGGCCGTGCCCGGGACACCATCGACGGCCTGGGCACCGGCGAGCCGACCGTCTTCTACGACGGCGTGCGGGCCGCGGTGGAGACGCTCAACAAGGAGTACGACGCCAGCGCGCTGGACACCAGCAAACTCAACTCCGAGGAGTTGAAACAGGCATTCGACGAGGTGCCGGAGTGTCGCTGAGCGGGCTCGGTGACACCGGGAAGGCGCAGCCGCCCCCGGCGCTGTTCCCCGCGCCCGAGTCCGACACGCCCACTCCCGGGCGACGCCGTGGCGGCGCGCCGCGGAACGGCCCGTCGCAACACGGCTCCCCAGTGAACGGCCCGGCCCCGGGTGACGACGCGGGCCGGCAACTTGTGTTCTTCGGCGCGGACGCTGCCGAACCGGCCGTCGCCGACCTCGCCGGGTTGCTCGCCGGGCCGGCTGAGGTGGTCCGGATGGGCGGCACCGCCCGGCTCTCGGTGCGGGTGGACGCCGCGTGGCGGGTGCACGTGCTCGTCGCCGAACTGGCGTCGCGCGGGCTGGCCGCCAGCTGGGAGCCGATCGAGGGCGAGCGACACGCCGTGCGTACGTCGTACACCCGGGTCTTGAAGCCGCTCGCGGCCGCCTGGCTGAACGGTTCGACGAAACGCCCGCCGGCGGCCTTCCACCTGACCGGCCGGCGGTTGCGGCTGTGGCTCGCCGCCGCCGGGACGCCGGAGCCTCCCGACTGTTACCTGTTGCGGCTGGGCCCCGACGACCAGGAGTGTTGGGAGTCGATCGGCGTCGCGCTCGCGGCGGCCGGGCTGGCCGGGACGCTGGTCGGCCCGGCGGAGGGTGGCCCGGCGTACCGGATCGCCGGACGCCGCCGGTTGGCCCGACTCGCCGAGCTGGTCGGCGGACCGCCGCCTGCGGCACCGGTCGACGCCTGGCCCGCTCGGCAGTGAACCGGTCATTTCGCCCAGGTCGGCGGCGGCGTCCGGGTGTCCGGTGCCGGACAGCCGGCGGGTCGATCCAGGCGGAAAACGGGCGGGTCGGACCTCGGTCGTGAGTCCGCCATCGTCACAGTGACCCGCTTCGAGCCCTACTCACGGTGTACGGTGGCGCCGTCCGGCAGTGCCGAGCGCGGCGGGGCGGTGTCGACCGCCGCGTCGAAGCGGTTTGCGGCCCGCGAAACCCGAATCGCGGGCAACGCGTTACGTTGGACATCCGGACCGCCGGTGCTACGGCGGGGTCGAAAGCGGTCGCTGTCCGGGCGCCGGCAGGCCACGAGCAGGAGTGAGGTCGGGGAGAGACGTGCCGAGCAACGCTGGAACCACCCGTCTGGTCATCGTCGAGTCACCGGCGAAGGCCAAGACGATCTCGGGCTACCTCGGCCCGGGGTACGTCGTGGAGGCCAGCTTCGGTCACGTCCGCGACCTGCCGCGCAACGCCGCCGACGTGCCGGCCAAATACAAGAAGGAGCCCTGGGCCCGGCTCGGGGTGGACGTCGACAACGGCTTCCACGCGCTCTACGTCGTCTCCGCCGACCGCAAGCAGCAGATCAGCAAGCTGGTGAAGCTGGCCAAGGAGGTCGACGAGATCCTCCTGGCCACGGATGAGGACCGCGAGGGCGAGGCGATCGCCTGGCACCTGGTGGAGACGCTCAAGCCCAAGGTGCCGGTCAAGCGGATGGTCTTCCACGAGATCACCAAGCCGGCGATCCAGGCGGCGGTGGCCAACCCCCGGGAGATCGACCGCGATCTGGTGGACGCCCAGGAGGCGCGCCGGATCCTCGACCGCCTGTACGGCTACGAGGTCTCCCCGGTGCTGTGGAAGAAGGTCATGCCGCGGCTCTCGGCGGGCCGGGTGCAGTCGGTGGCGACCCGCATCGTGGTCGAGCGGGAACGCCAGCGGATGGCCTTCCGCACCGCCGAATACTGGGACATCCTGGCCACCCTGGCGGTGGCCAACGCCGGCGAGGGTCCGCGCAGCTTCAATGCCACCCTGATCGCCCTGAACGGCGACCGGATCGCCACCGGTAAGGACTTCGAGCCGACCACCGGTCGCGTCCGGGCCGGCGCCGGGGTCGTGCACCTCGACGAGAGTGGTGCCCGGGGTCTCGCGGCCCGCCTCGACGGGCGGCCGTTCACCGTCACCCGGGTCGAGGAGAAGCCCTACCGTCGTCGCCCGTACGCGCCGTTCATCACCTCGACCCTCCAGCAGGAGGCGGCCCGCAAGCTGCGCCTGTCCTCGCAGCAGACGATGCGCACCGCGCAGCGCCTGTACGAGAACGGCTACATCACCTATATGCGTACCGACTCGGTCAACCTGTCGGAGACCGCCATCTCGGCGGCCCGTCGACAGATCGTCGAGCTGTACGGCGAGCGCAGCGTTCCGCCGGAGCCGCGCCGCTACACCGGCAAGGTGAAGAACGCGCAGGAGGCGCACGAGGCGATCCGTCCGGCGGGGGACAACTTCCGCACCCCGGGCGAGGTGGCCAAGGAGCTGTCCGCTGAGGAGTTCAAGCTCTACGAGCTGATCTGGCGGCGCACCATCGCCTCGCAGATGACCGACGCGGTCGGCTCCAGCGTGTCGGTGCGGATCCGGGCGGTCTCCACCGCGCAGGAGGAAGCCGACTTCGGCGCGACCGGCAAGACCATCACCGACCCGGGCTTCCTGCGTGCGTACGTCGAGTCCAGCGACGACGAGAACGCCGAGGCCGAGGACGCCGAGCGCCGGCTGCCCACCCTGGCCAAGGACCAGCCGCTGACCGCCGACGAGCTGGCCGCGCAGGGCCACCACACCCAGCCGCCGTCGCGCTACACCGAAGCGTCGCTGGTCAAGGCCCTGGAAGAGCTGGGCATCGGCCGCCCGTCCACCTACGCGTCGATCATGCAGACGATCCAGGACCGGGGATACGTCACCAAGCGCGGCCAGGCGATGATCCCGACCTTCCTGGCCTTCGCGGTGATCGGGCTGATGGAGCGGCACTACCCCCGCCTGATCGACTACGACTTCACCGCCACCATGGAGAACGAGCTGGACGAGATCGCCGGCGGAGACCACGCCGCCGTCGACTTCCTGACCGCGTTCTACTTCGGCAGCTCCAACGGTGCCGGTGACCAGGACATCGCCCGTTCCGGCGGGCTCAAGAAGCTGGTCACCGAGAACCTCAGCGACATCGACGCCCGCAGCGTCAACTCCATCCCGCTCTTCACCGACGACGACGGTCGCGAGGTGGTGGTGCGGGTCGGCCGCTACGGGCCGTACCTGCAACGGGAGCTGCCCGGCGGTGAGCAGCCGGCACCGGCAGCGGGTGAGGGCGAGGAGGGCGGCAGCCAGGGTGACCGGGCGCCGATCCCTGAGGGCCTGGCCCCGGACGAGCTGACCCCGGAGAAGGTGCACGAGCTGTTCCTCGGCGGCAGCGGCGAGCGCAAGCTCGGCGACGACCCCGCCACCGGCGAGCCGATCGTGCTCAAGTCCGGCCGGTTCGGCCCGTACGTCTCCAGTGGTGAGCGGAAGTCGTCGCTGCTGCGTACGCAGACACCGGACTCGTTGACCCTGGAGGAGGCGCTCAAGCTGCTCAGCCTTCCCCGGCTGATCGGTGTCGCGCCGGACGGCGTCGAGGTCTTCGCGAACAACGGCCGGTACGGCCCGTACGTCAAGCGGGGCGAGGAGTTCCGTTCGCTGGAGTCCGAGGACCAGATGTTCACTGTCGGCCTCGACGAGGCGCTGGCTCTGCTGGCCGCCCCGAAGGCCCGTGGACGGCGAGCCGCGGCACCGCCGCTGCGCGAGATGGGCGTGGACCCGGCGACCGAGAAGCCGCTGGTGATCAAGGACGGCCGGTTCGGCCCGTACGTGACCGACGGGGAGTTCAACGCGTCGCTGCGGCGCGGGCAGACCCCGGAGGCGCTGACCCTGGAGGAAGCCTCCGAGATGCTCGCCGAGAAGCGGGCGAAGGGTCCGGCGCCGCGGAAGAAGGCGGCGGCGAAGAAGGCGCCCGCGAAGAAGGCCACGGCCACCAAGAAGACGGCCGCGGCGAGCAAGTCCACGGCTGCGAAGAAGACGACGACGGCCAAGGCGACGACGGCGGCGAAGAAGGCCCCGGCGAAGAAGGCCGCCCCGCGCAAGGCCGCCACCAGCAGCGAGTAACCCCGGCGCGAGCCAACCGATCGGTGCCCGCGCCGGTCCGACTCCCAGACCTTGGACAGTTTCCGTTCCGACAGAGCGGAGACTGTCCAAGTCCTACGTGGCTCCGCCTGGGCGTGCCGTCAGGCGCCGAGGACGTGGTTCAGGTGGGGGCTGGCGAAGACGCGGTCCGGGTCGAGGCGGTCGCGGACGGCCTGGAAGTCCGGGAAGCGGGGGTACGCGGTGGCCAGCGAGGCGGCGTCGCGGTAGTGCAGCTTGCCCCAGTGCGGGCGACCGCCCAGCCCGGCGGCCACCTTCTCGAAGGCCCGGAAGTACGGCTCGTACGGCATGCCGACGTACTGGTGCACGGCGATGTAGGCGTTGTCCCGGCCGTAGCCGTGCGACAGCCAGATGTCGTCGGCGGCGGTGAACCGCACCTCCACCGGGAAGAGCACCTTGAACGGCAGGCCGTCCACGATGCGCTGGAGCGCGGCGAGCGCCTCCGGCAGCGCCTCGCGGGGCAGGCCGTACTCCATCTCCACGAAGCGGACCCGGCGCGGGGTGCAGAAGACCCGGTCGGAGCGGCCGGTGTACTGCCGTTCGGTGAGGGCGCGGGCGGAGACCGCGCTGATCCCGGGGGCCAGCGCGGGCACGGCCCGGCCGAGCCGGCAGGCCCCGGCGAAGACCCGGTTGGACAGGAAGTCGTCGTCCATCCAACCGCGCCAGCGCGACAGCGGCCGGTCGTTGGCGGGTACCCGGTCGTTGGCCTTGACCTGGACCCGGGACGTGTACGGGAACCAGTAGAACTCGACGTGGTCGTGCCGGCCGATCAGCTCGGGCAGTTCCCCGAGCACGTCGGCCAGTTCGGCCGGGCGTTCGTGGGCGCGCAGGACGAAGGCGTCGACGCAGCGCAGGGTCACCTCGACCAGGACACCGAGCGCGCCGAGTGACACCCGGGCGGCGGCGAGGACGTCGGGATTCTCGTCGACGGAGCAGCGCAGCACCTCGCCGGCACCGGTGACCAGTGTGATCGCCTCGACGAAGGTGGAGAGGCACCCGTAACCGGCGCCGGTGCCGTGGGTACCGGTGGAGATCGCCCCGGCGACGGTCTGCGCGTCGATGTCGCCGAGGTTGGGCAGCGCGAGGCCGTGCCGGGCGAGCAGGCCGTTGAGCGCGTGCAGGGTCATTCCGGCCGGAACTGTGACAAGTCGGTGGGCGACGTCCACGCTGACCAGGGTGTCCAGCTCGGACAGGTCCATCCGCCGGTCGTCGGCGAGCGCGACGGCGGTGAACGAGTGGCCGCTGCCGGTCACCCGGATTCGAGCGCCGTCGGCCACTGCGGATCGGACGGCTTCTGCGACGTCGGTCGGCGAGCCGGGGCGCAGGATCGTGCTGGCGCTGCCACGCTGGTTCCCGGCCCAGTTGGACCAGCCAGCCCGGGGCGGTGCGATGCGAACCATGCGCACTCCTCATTCATGAATATGAACTGACTTCATATCAGGAACGTTGTAGCTGGTAAATACCGCAATTGCGATCCGCTCGTTGTACCGGTAGTCACGGACTCGTGACGTGGAGATATGTTCATCCGTCGAAGGGGGGTGGCGCAGAGTGTCCACACCAGCCGCCACGACCGGGCCGCTGCGCCGCGTACCGGTGCAAGGTCGAAGTGTCGCGCGGGTACAGCGCATGTTGGATGCCTGCGCCGAACTCGTCGACGAGGTGGGGTACGAGGGGCTGACCACCACCCTGCTCGCCGAGCGGGCCGAGGTGGCGATCGGGTCGGTCTACCAGTTCTTTCCGGACAAGCGGGCGATCGTGCAGGCGTTGACCCTGCGGACCATGGAGTCCTACCTCCAGCGCCTCGACGAGCGGTTCGCCTCCGACGAGATGACCCACTGGTGGGACGGCGTCGACGCGGGCATCGACGAGTACATCACGATGCACCGCACCGTCCCCGGCTTCCGTACCCTGCACTTCGGCGACGTGGTCGACCTGCACCTGCTCGACGAGCAGCGGGACAACAACGGCGTGATCGCCGACCAGTTGGCCCGGGTGCTCACCGAACGTTTCGGGCTCACCGACGTGCCCCAGCTGCGCTTCGTGCTGGAGATCGCGGTCGAGGCGGCGGACGCGCTGATCAAGCTCGCGTTCCGCCGGAAGTCCGACGGCGACGAACGGGTGCTGCTGGAGGCGAAGGCGCTGATCCGGGAGTACCTGCACCGCCAGGTCGACGGCCCGGACAATGGCCGGTCCGCCGCCGGGAAACAGGCCGAGGCGGCCCAGCCCGTCTGAGTCGGCGCGGGGCGCGGCCCTCCGGCCGGCGGTGGGTCGGCCCTCCGGCGTCAGAGGAAGGCCCGCCCCTCACCCCGGTAGGTGGGGACCGTCGCCACCACCGCGTCCCCCTCGATCAGGTGCAGCTCGTTGACCCGTTCACACAGCTCACCTGCCTTGGCGTGGCGGAACCACACCCGGTCGCCGACGCGTAGGTCAGCCGCCGCCGCTCCGGACAGCGGCGTCTGCACCTCGCCGGCACCCTCGGTGCCGACCAGCTTCAGCCCCGCCGGTAACCAGGGCCGGGGCAGCCGGCTGTCGGCGGCCGGTCCGGAGGCGATCCAGCCGCCGCCGAGCACCGTGGCCAACTCCGGCGTCGGCCGGCGGACCACGGTGCAGGCGAAGAAGGCCGCCGGGGTGGGCCGCCAGGCGCGGTACGCGTCGAACAGCGTCGGCCCGTACAGGCCCGATCCCGCGGTGACCTCGGTGACCGCGGGATCGGCGCTGGTCGCGGCCACGCTGCCGGTGCCGCCGCCGTTGACGAACTCCAGGTCGGCGTGCTCGCGTACCGCGGCGACCGCCGCACCACGACGGGCCAGCAGCTCGCGGTACGACCCGCGCTGGGCCAGCCTGATCGCGCCGGCCAGCAGCGTCTGCCCCGGCGGCGCGTCGCCCAGGCCGGCGATCTGCGCCTCGTACGACATGAGCCCGACCAGCCGGAAGCCGGGCCGACCGGCGACGGCCGCGGCGAGCGCTCCGGCGGCCCGCGCGCTGTGCACCGGTGAGCGGCGGACGCCGACGTGCACCCGGCCGCGCAGCGGTCGCCAGGAGGCGTCCAGATCCAGGCACAGCCGTAGCTCGGCGCGCTGCCCCGGTGCCGCGACGGCGTCGATGAGGTCGAGTTGGCCGGTGCCGTCGATCATCAGGGTGATCGCGGCGGCGAGCGTCGGGTCGGCGCCCAGCTCGGCGAGGGCGGCCCGGTCCCCGCTCGGGTACGCGACCAGCACGTCGTCGCTGACGCCGGCGCGGACCAGCCAGATCGCCTCGGGCACTGTGAACGCCATGATGCCCTGCCAGCCGGGCCGCCCGAGAGCTCGGCTGATCAACTCCCGGCTGCGGACCGACTTGCTGGCGAGGCGGACCGGCTTTCCGGCGGCGCGATCGGCCAGGGCGGCCGAATTGGCGTCGAAGGCGCTGAGGTCGACCACCGCGTACGGGGGGTCGAGATGGGCAGTCGCCCGGTCCAGGCGCTCGCGAAGTTTGTCGCTTTCGATGGCCACGTGTGCACGCTAACTGTCTGACGGAGAATGCGAAATACCCTCGCGTACGTCCGGGCTGCGGCCGGTACCTCCGGCGGCCTAGGCTCAGCGAGCAGGAGAATGTCGCCCGGAGGGTGGCCCCCACCCGGGTCTAGAGTGTTGCACCGGAGGTGCCCAGCGATGGGCCGGCACGTGGAGGTACGGCCATCGAAAGCCAGAACAGCGGCGAGTCGCCCGGCGTGTCGCGATCGAGCGACCAGTCGGGCAACGCCGCCAACCCGTCCAGCGGTGGTCAGGTAGATCCGTCCGGTTATGCCGCCATCCGGTCCGTGCTGCGCATCCAGCCGTTCCGGCGGCTCTGGATCGTGCTCGGCGCGGCCTCCTTCGGCGACTGGCTCGGCCTGCTGGCCACCGCCCTCTTCGCCGCCTCGCAGGTGCAGGGCAGTACCGCCCAGGGCGCCGCGTTCGGCGGGGTCACCGCGATCCGGCTGCTGCCCGCGCTGGTGCTCGGCCCGGTGGCCGGCGTCTTCGCCGACCGGTTCGACAGGCGCTGGACGATGGTCATCTGTGACCTGCTGCGCTTCGTGCTCTTCGCCTCCATTCCGCTCTACGCCCTCAGCGGCGCCGCCGGCGGCCTGGTGGTCGGCTGGGCGCTGATCGCCACCTTCCTGATCGAGTCGCTCACCCTGCTGTGGATTCCGGCCAAGGAGGCCGCGGTCCCGAACCTGATCCCCCGGGCCCGGCTGGAGGCGGCCAACCAGCTCACCCTGATCACCACCTACGGCCTCACCCCGGTCGCCGCGGCCATCGGCCTTGCGGTGCTCGACCGTGGCGTCCGTGGCGCCGTGGGCGGCGACCTGCCCTCCTGGGCCGAGCCGGCCCAGCTCGCCCTCTGGTTCAACTCCTTCTCCCGGCTCGCCACCGCGTTGGTGGTGGCGTTCGGGATCAAGGAGATCAGCGAGGCGCAGCGCGGCGAGGCGGAACGCGCCGAGCAGAGCATGTTCCGGCAGTTCTCCGAGGGTTGGAAGTACATCGGCCAGACCCCGCTCGTCCGGGGCCTGGTGCTGGGCATTTTCGGCGCGTTCGCCGGCGGCGGCATCGTGGTCGGCACGGCCAAGTTCTTCGCCAACTCGCTGGGCGCCGGTGACGCCGCGTTCTCACTGCTCTTCGGCGCGATCTTCGTCGGTCTGGCGCTCGGCATCGGGCTCGGCCCGATGGTCGTCAAGGAGATGTCCAGGCGTCGCTGGTTCGGCATGAGCATCGTGCTGGCCAGCGCCGCCGTGATGACCCTCGCCTTCGCCATCCACCTGTCGATGGCGATCGTCGGCGCGGTGCTGGTCGGCGCGGGCGCCGGGATGGCCTTCCTGGCCGGCACCACCCTGCTCGGCGGCGAGGTTGCCGACGAGGTGCGCGGCCGAGTCTTCGCCGTGGTGCAGATCGGCACCCGGCTGGTGCTGATCCTGGCCATCGGGCTGAGCAGCGTGTTGGTCGGCGTCGGCGGTTCGCGCAAGCTGGAGATCGCTGACCTGGGCCTGTCCATCTCGTCGACTCGGCTGCTGCTGCTCGCCGCCGGTGCCGCCGGCATCTTCGCCGGGATCAGCGCGTTCGGCCAGATGGACGACAAGAAGGGCGTCCCCGTCCTCGCCGACCTGTGGGGCTCCATCCGGGGTCGTCCGCTGATGCCGGCCGAGCCGTTCGTCTCCGCCGGGCTCTTCGTGGTCTTCGAGGGCGGCGAGGGCGCGGGGAAGTCGACCCAGCTCACCGCACTCGCCGAGCGGCTGCGCGGTCAGGGCTGCGACGTCGTGGTCACCCGCGAGCCGGGGGCCACCGGCGTCGGCCGGCGGATCCGGTCGCTGGTGCTGGACACCTCCGGCGACGACGCGCCCTCCCCCCGGGCCGAGGCGCTGCTCTACGCCGCCGACCGGGCGCACCACGTGGCCACCGTCGTCCGGCCCGCGCTGGTCCGGGGCGGTGTGGTGATCAGTGACCGGTACGTCGACTCGTCCCTGGCGTACCAGGGCGCCGGCCGTACGCTGCCCGTCGACGAGGTTTCCTGGCTCTCCTCCTGGGCCACCGGTGGGCTCAAGCCCGACCTCGTGGTGCTGCTCGACGTCGAGCCGCACACCGGCCTGTCCCGGGTGGCCTCGCGCAACACCGGCACCGACCGGCTGGAGGCCGAGTCGATCGCCTTCCACGAGCGCGTCAGGTACGCGTTCCTCGACCTCGCCGCCGCCGACCCGAAGCGCTACCTGGTGCTCGACGCGTCCCGGCCGGTCGACGAGATCAGCAAGCTGGTGGTCCGGCGGGTCGAGGAGATGCTCGGTAAGCCGGGCGGCATCGTGCACCCGCGCCCGGCGCAGGGCCCGGACACCTCGGTGCAGCCGGAGTTATCCGATGCGGAGCTGGTGACGATGGAGCACAAGACCTGATGCCGGACGTCTTCGCCGACCTGGTCGGTCAGGACGAGGCGGTGGCGGAGCTGCGCCGGGCCGCCGCCGCGGCGGCAGCCGTGCTGCGGGCTGGCGTGGCCGACCGGGCACCCGCGTTGGTCGCCGCCGACCCGGCCAGCGGCGACGAGTCCGCGCTCGCGGCCGGCGACGCCGCGCCCGGTGCCGTGGACCCGTCGACCGGGATGACCCACGCGTGGATCTTCACCGGGCCGCCCGGCTCCGGTCGCTCGGTTGCCGCACGGGCGTTCGCCGCCGCACTGCAGTGCCGGCACGGCACCGGCTGCGGTGAGTGCCCCGGCTGCCACACCACGATGGGCGGCACCCACGCCGACGTGCGGATGGTAGTGCCGGAAGGGCTCTCCATCGGCGTCGGCGAGATGCGCGCGCTGGTGCTCCGCGCGGCCAGTACCCCATCCGGCGGGCGCTGGCAGGTGGTGATCATCGAGGACGCCGACCGGCTCACCGAGGCCGCCGGCAACGCGCTGCTCAAGGCGATCGAGGAGCCCCCACCGCGGACTGTCTTCCTCCTCTGCGCGCCGTCCACCCACCCGGACGACATCTCGGTGACCATCCGGTCGCGCTGCCGGGTCGTACCCCTGCGGCAGCCGCCGGCCGCCGCGGTGGCCGAGGTGCTGGTTCGTCGGGACGGCATCGCACCCGACGTGGCCCAGTGGGCGGCGGCGGCCGCGCAGGGCCACGTGGGTCGGGCCCGCCGGTTGGCGCGCGACCCGGAGGCCCGCAAACGGCGTGAGGCGGTGCTCGCGGTACCCCGCCGGTTGACAGGTGTCGGCGCGGCGTTCGACGCGGCGTCCGCGCTGATCGAGGCGGCCGAGGCGGAGGCCGCGGCGTCGGTCACCGAGGCCGACACGGCCGAACGGGCGGCTCTGGAGACCGCGCTCGGCGCGGGCGGCACCGGCCGGGGCGCGGCCGGCGCGATGCGGGGCGCCGCTGGGCAACTCAAGGAGCTGGAGAAGCGGCAGAAGTCCCGGGCCACCCGGGCCCAGCGCGACGCCCTGGATCGGGCGCTCGTCGACCTGGCGGGCTTCTACCGGGACGCGCTCACCATGGCGCTGCGCGCACCCGTCGCCCCGGTGCACACCGACACGGCGGCGCTGGCCGGTGCCGGCGCCCAGAAGTGGGACGCCGAGGGGGCGCTGCGCCGGCTGGAGGCAGTGCTCGCCTGCCGCGCGGCGATCGAGGCGAACGTCAAGCCGCGGATCGCTGTCGAGGCGATGATGCTCGCCCTCTGGAAGGGCTGACCCGCACGTCCCGGCGTTGTCCACAGGCATCGACAGGTTCGATTGTTGTGCGGTACGGTCCGTGTGCCGTGGTGACGGTGGCAGCACACTGAGTGATGGATCGCCCGGGAGGAGTCGGCCGATGCCGCGGGGGGAGATCGACGAAGCCTGGATCGAGGAGGCGGTGCGACGCTACCGCCGGATCGAGTCCCTCCAGGCCGAGTTCGACCAGGCGGTGTCGACCGTCGAGGTGACCGTCCGGTCGCCGGACGGTCTGGTCGAGGTGGTGGTCACCGCCGGTGGGCGGATCACCGACGTCCGGTTCCTCGGGCCGCTGCACACCCGCAGTCCGCGCGACGTGGCCGGTTCCGTGCAGGCCGCGGTCACCGCGGCGGCCGACGCCGCCGAATGGGCCCGGGAAAAGCTGCACAACGAGACGTTCGCCGCCTACCGACCGCTCGCGGGGGCCTGAGATGGACACACTGCGCGCGCTCTCCGCCCGACTGGACGAGGCGAGCGCCACCCTCACCCTGGTCTCGCACACCGTCACCGCCAGCGATCCGGCCCAGGCCGCGTTCGGCGCCGACGCGCCGGGCCGGCCGGGTGAGATCGGTCGGGCGCTGCACCGGCAGTGGACCACCGCCACCGACGACCGGGCCCGGGAGGCCCGCGCCGCCGCCGGTCGACTGGCCGCCGCCGCCGCGGCGGTGCGGGAGGCCGCCGACCGCTACGCCGAGGTCGACCGGGCGGCCCGCCGCCGACTCACCGGGGAACCGTGATGGACGCACTGGACCGGCTCGCCGAGCCCGGCCTCGACCTGCTCCGCCGGGTGGACACGCTGATCGCCGCCGGCGTGCCCGAGGGGCACCGGGTCTGGCCGCTGCTGCGCCGCATGCAGGTGCTGCCGGGCGACGCCGTCCGCAGCTTCCTCGACCTGCACCCGGTGCCGCTCGCCAGCGCCGGGCACGCGGTGCGCCGGCTCGTCCGGGGGTACGACGACGTCTGCGCCGCGCTCACCGACTCGGTGCTCTGGTCCGGCCCGGCTGCCACCGCGTACGGGCAGCAGCGGGCCGCGCTGCTGCGTCACCTCGACGAGGGGCCGGACAGCCTGGTCGGGCGACTCGACTCCACCGCCGGATACGCCGACGCCCTCGCCGACTGGGTGGAGGGCAGCCGTCTCGCGCTGGCCCGCACGCTGGCCGACGTGCTCCGCTCGGCCGAGGCGGTCGCCGTGGTCGCCGCCACCGCCACCCGCGCGCCAATGCGCCCCGGGCCGGTCGGGCCCGGCGTCGCCGACGCGGCCGAGATCGCCGCCCGGGTGCTGGCGGTGCTGTGCGTCGCGTACGACGGTGCGGAGACGCTGCTGCGACAGTGGGCGCCGAGCCTGGCCGAGACCGCGTGGCGTCCGCCGACGGACGGGCGACCCCGCTACGACCAGCCCACCCGGGTCGGCTGGTAACCCGAACCTCGGGCCCGCGCCGCCCCGGACAGGCCACGGCGTCGCTCGCGGGCACCTGACCTGAGCCGGTGCCCACGGCGACGCCGTGGTCTTCCCCCTGCACCCCCCGCAGGTCTGTCTCCACTCAACGCCGTCGCGGCACGTTTTGTCTCCTGCCCGGCCCCGGATTCAACCGTCCGGGCGAGGAGCAACGGCACGACGGGACGCCCGGCAATGGGTCGAGTCGACGGCGATGAATGGCAGCGGGGCGTAGCCGGCCGGTGCGCCCTGCGCCGCGACCCGTCGTAGGGTGGGGGGATGGGCATGCTCTGCGCGGTCAGCTTCAACCGGTACGGGCGGCTCTACTACCTCGACCCGGGTGACCTGCGTCCGCAGGTGGGCGACCGGGTGCTGGTGCCCACCGATGACGGGCCCGAGGTGGCGGAGTGCGTGTGGGCCGCGCAGTGGGTGACCGAGGACACCGATGGCTTCCCCCGCCTGGTGGGGCTCGCTGGCGACGATGACCTCCGCCGGGACGAGGTGTTGCGTCGGCGCAAGGCTGAGGCGAAGGTGGCAGCGAAACGGCTGATCCGCTCGCACGGCCTGCCGATGAAGGTGGTGGCGGTCGACCACGTGCTCGGCTCCGCCGAGAGCGGCGGCGAGCGCAGCACCGTCTACTTCACCGCCCCGCACCGGGTGGACTTCCGATCCCTGGTCCGCGATCTGGGCGCGACCCTGCACTGTCGGGTGGAGCTGCGTCAGCTCTCCGCCCGCGACTCGGCGCGGGTGCAGGGCGGCATCGGCTCCTGCGGTCGGGACCTGTGCTGCGCCACCTTCCTCACCGACTTCGAGCCGGTGACCATCCGGATGGCGAAGGACCAGGACCTGCCGCTCAACCCGCTGCGCATCTCCGGCGCGTGCGGCCGGCTGATGTGCTGCCTCAAATACGAGCACCCGCTGTACCAGCGCTTCCAGGAGACCGCCCCGGCGGTCGGCAGTCGGGTCTCCACGCCGGAGGGTGACGGCCGGGTGGTCGGCCACAGCGTCCCGAGAGACGCGGTGACAGTACGCCTGGACGCGGACGGCTCGCGCTCCATGTGCTCCCGTGCCGACGTCTGCGGCTCCCGTCAAGCCCACGACCAGCGCTACACCCCCTAACCCCACCCCCGGCCCACCCACCCCCGGCCCCACTCCCGCCGGTCCTCGTTGATCAAGAAGTTTGCGTCATGTCGGGCGCGGTTTCTGACGCAAACCTCTTGATCAACACGGCTGTGTGTGGGGGTGGGTGGTGGGCAGGGGGGTGGGGTTAGGGGAGGACGGTGGGGGGTTCGGTTAGGTGGGGGGTTAGGGGGGACTTCGGGGTCAGCCAGCTTCTGGTGGGGGACTGGTCGGGGTTCACCTGCCAGTCGCGGGAGACGCGATCCACCCCGATCGGGTAGATGGTCAGCGTGCCGTCCGGGTCGATGCGCAGCCGCAGGAACGACTTGGAGTCCTCAATGCCCTGGCCGGCGAAGAGTTCGTTGACGTTCACCCCGAACGAGCTCGCCACCAGCAGGTACGCGGCCACCAGCTGGCTGGCGACCAGACCGATCACCGGGCCGTAGAGCACCGCCGCGGCGACTGCCGGAAGCGGCCACGGCCAGTCGTAGAACGGCAGCGCCAACCAGACCCAGGTGCCGGCCGCCCCCAGGGCCACCTGCGCGACGCCGTGGCCGACGCCGAGGATCCAGTGCCGCGCGTGGCGCTTGCCGCTCGCGCTCGGCGGCTTGGCGAACAGGGCCGCCGCCACCACCGTCACCAGCACCATCGCCACCAGCGGGACGGTGAACAGCCGCTGGTCGGTGCTGTCGGCCCAGTTCGCCGTCGCACCCGCCATGGCCAGCATCAGCAGGGTGTGCAGGGTGCCGAGCAGGGTGGTGAAGCCGGGATTGCGCAGCGGCAACCGGGGGAAGATGCCCCACCCGTAGCGACGGGACCGCGCGGCGTCCGGGTAGCGGGCCACCAGGTCGTACGGCTGGGCGGAGCTGGCCTTGCGGGTCGGCGTGTCCCGCGGTGGCACCTCGATGCGCTCGGGCAGCTTGTGGGTGGGATAGAGGTACGCGCCGCCCCCACCGCAGGTGATCAGCTGTCGGTCCGCCCCGGAGTAGCGGGCGTAGTGGTGCAGGTCGCCGGAGAGCAGCAGCCGCACCCGCGCCCCGGTCGGGTCGATGATCGTACGGATGAAGTAGTCGATCGAGTCGTACGCCGTGGGGTTGTCGACGGCCTTGACCCAGGTCGGCGCCGGCGCCGCGATGATCACCTTGGACTCGGGGCCGAGCCGCCGGGCCACCTCGTCGAAGTAGGCCAGCTGCGGGTCGTCGAGGTACGAGCCGGACTGGTCGTCCACGCCGAGCAACCACCAGTCGGCCGGCAACTCCACGGCGAAGTACGACCGGGACTGCCCGGTGCCCCAGCCCGCGAAGTTGCGGTCCCGGGAACGGACGAACAGCCGCAGGAAAGCGGTGAGACCGTCGTACCAGTCGTGGTTGCCCGGAACCGCGAAGAGGGTGGGCTTCTCGGCCGGCGCCACCGGCAGCGCGGCCTGGTACGGCCCCTTGCACCGGTCCTCGTACGCGGCGTAGGCCGCCGACGGGTACACCTGGTCACCGCCCATCACCAGGGTCTGCGCCCGGGGCAGGCGGTGCCCGTCGACGGTCAGCTCGGGCTGCGCCAGCAGGTACGCCACCGAGTAGGTGGCGTTGAAGCCGTCACCCAGGTCGGCCACGTAGTCGAGCCACAGCCCGCCGTCCGGCCCGACCTGGCGGAAGATGCCGTCGCCGAACGCGTTCTGCAACTCGCGCTTGTCGAGGTACGCCCCGAAGAGCACCGCCAGCAGCGTCCGGATGCCGGTGCTGATCAGCAGGAACGGTGCCAGCCACGGCACCGGCTTGCGGGGTGTGAAGCCCAACTCCAGCGGGTCGGTGCTGCGCGGCCGGTGGGCGGCGCGTTCACCGGCCGGCGGGCGGTCGGGACGCTCCGGGCGGGGGGAATCGTCGCGTTCGTCGCTCACCCGCCGCAGCGTAGTCCCGGGCCCGATCATCCGCTGTCCGGTAAGCGTCCAGATGACGGCCGATGTCCGGTTGGTGCGGGCAGGCGCGACGGGGGTATCCCGTTCGGTCGGTACCGCAGCGGTGCCGTACACTTGTTGATCGTTGCCGCCTTAGCTCAGTCGGCTAGAGCGACGCACTCGTAATGCGTAGGTCGACGGTTCGATTCCGTCAGGCGGCTCGGTACGGAAGCCCAGGTCATCGGCCTGGGCTTCTGCCGTTTCTAAGGTCGACCACTCAACCTGCTCACCGGACCACAGCGCCCCTCCCTCCAGCCGGGCATCAGCTTCCCGATCAACCTCGGGGCCACCGAGAGTGACGTTGATCTGAGAGTGATCGAGGATCTCTGTGACGACGCGGACGCAGTCGGGGCCATGAACGACGGGTCGGAGGCACCCGGCCTGGCGGCGATGCCTTACGGCTGTCACCACTGCTCATCGAGGGCTGCGATCTGCCTACGGAGGTTTCGGGCATCGGTCGGCGGCAGGACCGCAACGGCGACGTCCAGGACCCAGCGCAGTTCGGGCGGGTTCGGACAGCACTCCATCACCCCGCAGCCGGCGCTCTCGTCCCACAAGCGATGCCATGGGTGGCGCACAAACCATGACCAGGTGCGTAGTGCATCAGACACGGCCTGGTTCCAGAGTCGCGTGCGTTCGAGGGAGGCGATGACCTTCAAGCCCTGGGCCGAGAGTCCAGGGATCACCGAGGTTGACCCGTCAAGAGGTCGCCGGTAGATGAAGTCGGCACGCAGTTGCGCGGGGCGCCTACGCGGCATTGCCCTTTCGTGGAGTCGACATGCCGATCATCGTTGCACACCGGCTTTCGGCACAGAGCTTGTGAGCGATACCGCCGTAGTCTTACGCCCGTGGGTCCAGATCGACCAGATCCCCGTCCGCTGTCACCAGAGGAGGCCGCGGTCCTGCATGCGTTGCTGTCGCAGGACTTCCCCGGCGCGAGCGAACTCCGGATGCAGTCGCGGAACGTCCTGGCTCAGCCGGGTTGTGGCTGTGGCTGCGGCACTATCTGGCTTTGGCCGCAAGGTCGACACCCACCGGCCTCCGGTGCGACGCGTCCGGTACCAGCCGAAGGCATCGTGGTCGACGATCAAGGCAAGACGGTTGGCGGCATCTTGCTGTTCGTTCAGGAGGGCCAATTGGCGGACCTTGAGGTGCACTCGTACGACGAGCCACTGCCGATGCCCTCGGCGCACCGGGTGTCGTGGTTCCTCAGAGACCGTCTATGAGCGAACCGTTCGTCCTTGAGAGGTCTGGCGACCAGCGGTGGCTTGTTCATCCGCCGCACGATCCGTACGGCGACGGCTACGTCTACACGATCGCGACGGAGTTGCACGAACTCAACATGACAGCGTCGACAGTCGCCAAGATCGATGGACTTTACGCCTCCCCGGACACGACGCTGCCCGGGTTCGTGGAGAGGCTCGCGGCCGATTGGGAGGGTTGGAGCGGCACCCGTACCTGGACATCGATGGAACGCGAGCTGGTGATCGATGCTCGGCACGACGGTCGAGGCCACGTGTCGCTGGGTGTGACTCTTCGGGCTCCCGGCCCCGACTGGGACGACACGGCCTGGTCCGCCAGAGCGGTCTTCGTCCTCGAAGCGGGAGAGGAGCTGACCCGCTTCGCCGGCGACCTCACACACTTCCTCCGTGCATAGCAGCGGTCGCTCTTACCGCAGCATGTCCGCGTCGCCCGTCTCCTGATCGACAGCCACACGCAACGGCCATCCAAAACTCACGACATGGCAACGCCGCACGCCGGTCACAGTCGCCACCTGCTCGACCCGGCCATCCACGGACTGCCGCATGGTCATATGTTCAGCAGGCCGCCGTTGCGCTGGGCGTCATCCTTGATAGCGATGAGATTCGCGGAGACGTACGGGATGTTGTGTGTCTTGTGCCATTCGCTCGGGAAGTACGTGACCAACCGGGACGCCTGAAATCGGCATGTGATTTCAGGTACGAACCGAGAATATTTGACATCCGTGAAGTACCAGAAGGAGTTTTCGTTGTAGAAGGCCACATGCGTTGGATCCTGGTAGGCACCTCGACCGTCGGTGCTAGGGGTCAGCGACAACAGCATCCCGTTCGGTGCGAGCAATCGGTACAACTCGTTGAACAGCGCGACCTTGTCCGGGATGTGTTCCAGGAAGTCCACCGCCCGAATGACCCCGACGCTGTTGTCCGGCAGGTCGACACCCTTCGTTATGTCGCAGACGATGTCGACACCCGAAGCGGCGTGGTAATCCAGACCGAGATACCCTTCCGGCTTGTTGTGGGCGGCGCCCAGGTCGAGTGCCAGGAGTCCCTGCCGCCGCGACCAGGCCAGCACATTGTGTTGAATGTTCCGGTCGTAGATCTCCACGGTGCGCTGCTGGATGCGGGCGTTGACATCCGGAATGCGCTGCGTGTTCTTGGCGTGCATGCGCTGGAGGTACAGGCATTTCTGAATGTGATGGAACTCGCTCACCTGGTACATCCGAGCCATGAGGTCGGCGTCGTCCGCGACGTCGAGCGACTCGTCGTACCCGCCGACCTTCTCGTAGATGTCCCGGCGGAACGCCCGTACGTGGTTGGGCGCGTACCAGATGTAGCTCACGTTGTGCGGGGTCGGCGGCATCGCCCGGCAGACCAGCACCTCGCGGCCGTCCACCTTCTCGTCGTAGTGCCGCCAGCCGAACGAACTCGCGAAACGGTCCTCGGAGCGGCCGCCGTCCTCCTGGATCTGCGCGGTGTCGCTGTAGACGAACCCCACCTCCGGGTTCGCGTCGAAGGCATCGACGATCTCTTGCAGACAGTCGCTACTGAGCAGATCGTCGTCGTCCAGCTCGACCAGGATGTCGCCGGCAGCCTCGGCGCAGGCGTACCCCTTCACAGCGCCGACGCCGTTCAGGTTGTCCTGGACGATGAGCCGAATGCGATCGTCATGCCTCTCGGGCCGCCAACGCGACCCCTGATTGAGGATGACCACCCATTCCCAGTCGGTGAAAGTCTGGGCGACGAGCGATTCGAAACACTCGTCGATGAAGCGAGTGCGGTTGCTCCCCGTGAAGACCGTTACGCGAGGTGTGCGCATGGAGCCAATCACCTACCTGCCGGCGTCGAGGACCGCGTGGTAGGGGGCGTGCGGTACTTCGCAGGCACGGCTGAGCTGAGCCCCTTGTCCAGGCGGATCGCCGTCTTGAAGGCGTCCCGCGCCGCCGCGTCCTCACCGGACTGGGACAGCAGCATGCCCAGTCGTAGGTAGGCGGTCGACGACTTGTTGTCGATCGACACGATCTTGCGGTAGATGTCCATCGCCGTCGTCGGTGCCTTACCTTCCAGGGCGATGGCCTTGTTGTAGAGGGCCGGCTTGTAGTTGGCGTCGGCCGCCAGTGCCTTGTCGTAGTTGCTGATCGCCTCGTCGGCCTGATTGCGCGACTGGGCGATGTAGCCCAGGTTGAACCAGGCAAACTTGTTGTCGGCCTCGGCGTCCAGCAGCTTCTCGAAGGTGGCCTTCGCCGCGTCGAAGTCGCCGGCCTGGCCCTGCTCGAGACCGAGCTTCAGCAGATCAGCCGGCGTTTCGGTGCCACCGTTCGTCTTGTCGGTGTTGCCGGCGTTGTTCGTCTGTGGCTTCTCGGCAGGCTTGTCGCTGCATGCCGTGACACCGGTCAGCAGGACCGCACCGCAGGCGAGCGACCCGAGTATCTGACGCATGTTCATTTCTCCTCCTCGACGACAACGGGGCGGTTCGGCCTGCTGTTCGTCCGGTTGGCCTCGCTACTGTTGGACGTCGCGCGGTCCGACGTCTCGGACGGAGCCCCCAACATCAGCGGTGTGGCGAGTGAAATGCAGGAGACCCAGATGTCGGCGCCCCCGCCGGTAAAGGTGAACTGGTAGCCGCTGGTCGTGAGTGGCTGGATGAGCACGGGGTTCACTCCTGCACCCGATAGCTGATATCCGGTTCCGACAGCGATATCTCCCGGCTCACAGCCGAAATCGACGGGGGTGTCTGCGATCACGGTCAGCGGACCCTGGATGTAGGCGGCCTGGATTCCGTTGCCCGCCACGCCCTGCGCGCCTTGGGCGCCCTGCGCGCCCTGCGCACCTTGGGCGCCTTGGAAACCTTGAGCGCCGGTGGCGCCTTGGGCGCCTGTGTCACCTTGTGGGCCTTGGGCACCGGTGGCGCCTTGGAAGCCCTGGACCCCTTGGGCCCCTGCGTCGCCCTGTGGGCCTTGGGGGCCGGTGGCGCCTTGGGCGCCTGTGTCACCTTGTGGGCCGCCTTGTGCGCCTTGTGCGCCTGCATCGCCCTGTGGGCCTTGGGGGCCGGTGGCGCCTTGGGCGCCTGCATCGCCTTGCGCGCCTTGAGCGCCGGTGGCGCCTTGAGCGCCTGCATCGCCCTGTGGGCCTTGAGCGCCGGTGGCGCCTTGAGCGCCTGCATCGCCTTGCGCGCCTTGGAAGCCTTGTGCGCCTGCGGCTCCCTGTGGGCCTTGGGGGCCGGTGGCGCCTTGGGCGCCTGCATCGCCCTGTGGGCCTTGAGCGCCGGTGGCGCCTTGAGCGCCTGCATCGCCTTGCGCGCCTTGAGCGCCTGCATCGCCTTGCGCGCCTTGGAAGCCTTGTGCGCCTGCAGCTCCCTGTGGGCCTTGGGGGCCGGTGGCCCCCTGTGCGCCTGCATCGCCTTGGGCGCCTTGGGCACCTGCGTCGCCTTGTGGGCCTTGGGGACCGGTGGCGCCTTGAGCGCCCGCGTCACCTTGAGCGCCGGTGGCGCCCTGTGAACCCTGAGCGCCGGTGGCGCCCTGAGCCCCTGCATCGCCTTGGGGGCCGGTGGCGCCTTGTGCGCCTGCGTCGCCTTGTGCGCCTTGGAAGCCTTGGGCGCCGGTGGCACCTTGGGCGCCCGCATCACCCTGAGCGCCTTGAACGCCTGCGTCGCCTTGGGCACCGGTGGCGCCTTGGAAACCCTGAGTACCTTGGGCGCCCGAGTCGCCCTGTGCGCCCTGTGCGCCTGCGTCACCCTGCGGGCCTTGAGCCCCGGTGGCGCCTTGAGCGCCTGCGTCACCCTGAGCGCCTTGAGCGCCCGGCACGCCGGTGGCGCCCTGAGCGCCTTGGAAGCCTTGAGCGCCTTGGGCGCCTGTGTTGCCCTGGGCGCCTTGGGCGCCTGTGTTGCCTTGAGCGCCCTGGCTGCCCGCTTCGCCTTGGAATCCCTGTGCGCCTTGAGCGCCTGCGTCGCCCTGGGCACCCTGAGCACCGTGAGCGCCCGCGTCGCCTTGAGCGCCCTGAGGGCCTTGGGGGCCTTGCTTGCCGTGCGGGTAGTCGTCCTTGTCCTTGTCGTGACCGCCCCAGGGGCTCTGCCAGCCCTGCGGACCGTAGTCCGGTTGCCCGTCGGGGTACTGGTCCCACGAATCGTCGGGCCCGTCGCTGTCTTGGCGGACCGTTGACCAGGATGAGGGCCACGCGCCGAGTTGGCCATGCGGGCCGGGCGTACCGATGTGTACGTCCTGTGCGGACGGCTTCGCTTCCACCGGTTGCGCTGCGGCTGCGGGCCCACCCGTCATTCCGACTACCAGTAGGGCGGAACTCAGCCCTGAAGCCGCCCGGGCATGGTTCAGCCGCCGCCGCCGCAGCCGTCGGTTGTTGCTCATGACCCCTCCAGAGCCACCCCGGATACACCCAGAGCTACCTACTAGTCACTCGCCGCTATTGGCGGGCGAGTTGTAGCGTATTCGACCCATTGGTCGGTCGAGGGGGGTTTTGGTGGCACCTAGATACATTTAGAAGAATGCGGAACTTACTTACGATCAGGGCATAGGCCCTGGCCACCGCGTTGCGGGCCGCCCATTCCAAGGACTCGTCACGTCGGGGGCGGCTCACCGCCGCACCCGCAGGTCGCGGTAGGCGTCACGCTCCTGCTGGGGAAGCGCCACCGTGCGAACGACGTCGCGAGGAGGCCTCGGCGTCAGCCTCGCGTCTCTCGCCCCGGCGTTGACCCCGCGAGTGCGGCGGCCACCCGGAGCGCCTCGCGTCGGCCCTGGTCGCGGGCTGCGGCTACGAGCGCGGGCACGACGGATCGGTCCATCACGCCGGTCCCCTGCGCTCGTCTGGAGGCTTGGTCGCGAAGCAGCAACTCCACCCGGCGGCCCGTGCCCAGCGCGGCTCGCTGCTTCTCGATGCGCGCCCACGGCCCGATCGCGGCGGTGCTCGGCGCGAGGGCGATGACCGGGCCGTTTCCGGGGGCGAGGTCGAGGTTGAGGGTCGACCGCATGCCGCCATCCATGTAGCGGTGGGCGCCGATGGCAACCGGGGCGGCCGAGATCGGCATGGCGCAGCTCGCGGCGACAGCGTCCACCAGGGGTACGCCGTCGTGCCTGGTGAATGTGCGGCTGGCGCCCGTCCCGGTGTCGACGGCCACGATGCGAAGGTCGGCGTCGTCCCGCCAGGCGTGGTCGGGCAGTCGAGCCTCGGCTATCCGGCGCTGCCGGGACGGGTCGTCGATGCGTGCGGCGAGGGCGAGCCGGCCGAGGCGGCGAGCGGCCTGCTCGGGGCTGCGCGCGAACAGTTGTGCCCGGGCGAGCCGAAGCAGGTCGAGCAGGCGCAGGGCGGGTGAGGTCTCGTGGGCGACGCCGCCGCGCTGTCGCTCGAAGAGTTCCGCCAGGGGGGTGCCGCTGGCGATCTGGGCACCCACGACGGCACCGGAGCTGGTGCCGATGAGGACTGCCTCCGGGGTCACGGTCACCCCCTCGTCGGCAAGCCCGGCGAGGATGCCGACCTCCCAGGCGATGCCAGCTACTCCACCGCCACCGAGCACCCAGACAGGCCGCGCGTCGTCCGTCATCAGTCGCCTCATTCGGTGGAATACTGCTAACGCTGTACGCAGTTGAGGCTAACAGTGGTGACTGTGGATCGACAACGGGTGCGGTGCTCAGGGTTCCCGTCGGCCGACGATGGTTCCGCCGAGTCGGCTCTCCGCCGAGGTGACGGTGGTCTGCGAGTCGACGGTGAACCCGTGCTGACGTAGCCAGGCCGCTACCTGGGCTGGCTGCCGACGATGGACGTGCACGTTCATCGGGTGGCCGCCGTAGCCCTCCGTCTTGAGGGTCGTCTCGTCGCCCACGTGGAACCCGAGCAGCAGGGGGCCACCGGGGCGGATCACCCGCCGGAAATGCGCGAACACGGAGTCGATCTGGTCGTCGGGGATGTGGATGAGGGAGTACCAGGCGACCACGCCAACGACCGAGTCATCGGCCAGGTCGAGGTCGGTCATCGAGCCGACCTCGAACCTCAGCTCAGGGTGATCACGGCGGGCCACCTCGATCATCCCGGGCGAGAGATCGATCCCGAAGGCGTCGACGCCGAGCGTGTGCAGGTGGGCGGTGATGCGACCCGTCCCGCAGCCCACATCAGCGACCGGCCCGCCGCCGGCAGCCCGCACGAGATCGGCGAACGACGTCAGCGCGGCTCGTTCGTGCGGTGCCTGGGCCAGCAGGTCGCGTACCAGACGCGCGTAGCTGACCGCGACCGTGTCGTAGGAGGTGCGGGTCTCCGACAGCCAGTCGTCTGCGGTCACCACGCCAACGCTAGTTGAGCTACACACTGATGGCTGGCCGTGCCCGACCGACAGTTTGGAGGCGTCCATGACTTCCGCACCGGTGATCCTGAGTCTTCCCATCTCGGACCGCGCTACCTCCTACCGCTTCTATCGCGACGGACTCGGCCTCGACGCCGTGGGCGAGTTGGCCGACGACGGCATTCCCGAACCGTTGCAGTTCGTGGTCAACGACGGGCTGCGGCTGATGCTCATCCCGACCGGCGGCTTCGGCTGGGTGATCGGCCGGCACGAGGTCGCCCCGAGGGGTCAGAGCGAATGCCTGCTCAACCTCGGTGTCGCCTCGCCGGCCGACGTGGACGCGCTCGTCGGGCGGGCGCGCACCGCCGGTGCCGAGATCATCACCGAGACGGCAGCGCATCCCTGGGCGTACGCGGGCGTCTTCGCGGACCCGGATGGTCACTTGTGGATGGTGACCGCCGACTCGGAGTCCTGAAACCGTCGGTGGTGGTGGTTACGGTCCGACGGTGACCGTGACCACCGATGCCCCCGGGACGCTGCCCACCCCTGCCGACGAGGCCCGACTGTGGGCACTCATCGAGGCGGCCTGGGCCGAGTTGGGCGCCGAGCCCCTGGCGCTGCGGCAGGCCCTCATCCACCGCGACCCCGCCGATGACGACGACGGCGACGGCGACGGGCCGGCCTACGCCATCGACGCCTGGCTGGACGCGTTCCTGGACCGTCTCGGGCACCTGACCGCCGAGCTGACCGGGCAGGAGCTGACCGATCTCGACCGGGTGGTGGAGCGCAAGCTGCACGACATCGACCGGGAGGACATCCACGAGGTGACCGACGGCTCCGACGACGGTTTCCTCTACGCGCGAGGGTTCATCGTCGCCCTGGGGCGGGCGTACTACGAGGCGGTCCGCGCCAACCCCGCGATGGCGCTGCCGGACGCCGACTGCGAAGGGATGTGCTACCTGTTCGCGCACCTGCACAACGATCGGTTCGGTTCGTGGCCGGAGACCGGCTCCGGGATCTCCCGGGAGTCGTTCGGCAACCGGGCCGGCTGGTCGGCCTGAGCGTCATCGTCGGAATAGGCCCCGGTCCGGCCACACCGGTGGGAGATCCGCCGGCACGAGACGGCAGGTGGCCCTGAGGCGCGGTTAGCATCCGTCCATGACTACGGGGGTTTCAGCAACGACGGTCCGACCAGGGCGGCGCGTCGTCGTCGCGTCCAGCGTGCTGCTGGGGCTGAGTGGTCTCGCCCGGCTCGCGCAGGTGGCGGCCGAGGCCGTTCGGGAGAACACCTACCTGAGGGCACACGAGCAGGTGGGCACGCCGAGTGGCTTCGCTGCCCCGCCGATGGTGTTCCTCATTGGTGTCGGCCTGGTCGTGGCGTTGACCGCCCTTGTCGTGCTGGCGCTGGCGCTGGCCAATCTGGCCGGTCGGAACTGGACCCGGATCGTCACCTGGGTTGTCGGCGGCGTGACGGTGGCGGTGTCGGCCGGTTGGCTGTTCATCTTCACCGTTCCGGGCGGCGACGATATCCCGCAGAGTCCTGACGCGAGTCGGGTCGAGGAGGTCGCCGCTCAACTGATGCCCGGGTGGGCCGAGCCGCTCAGCACCGCGGCGGGGTTCGTGGCGTCGCCCGCACTCCTGATCGCCCTCGTCCTGCTGGCACTCCCACCCGCCAACGCCTTCTTCCGATGGCGTGGCGGGGTGCAGGATCCGCCGTATCCGGCCGGGTCCACCCGGCCTGACGGCGGGCGTGTTCCCCAGCAGCTCTAGGTCGGCGGCGGGATCAGACGTAGATTTTCGTGGCGTACTCCGGGCCGTAGTGCCGCTCCAGGTCCTCCAGGGTCTCCGCCGGTGCCTCGACCTCCTTGATCAGGCGGGCGCGGGACGGCAACACCTCGGGCTGCCAGGTCTCCGGCCGCCACAGCTCGGACCGCAGGAACGCCTTCGCGCAGTGGTAGAAGATCTGCTCGATCTCCACCACCACGGCGAGCACCGGCCGGTGCCCCTTGACCACCATGTCGTCGAACCAGGGCGCGTCGCTGACCAGGCGGGCCCGCCCGTTGATCCGCAGCGTGTCGGTCCGGCCGGGGATCAGGAAGAGCAACCCGACGTGCGGGTTGTCAAGGATGTTGCGGTAGCCGTCGGCCCGCCGGTTGCCGGGCCGCTCCGGCAGCGCGATGGTCGTGTCGTCCAGCACCAGGGCGAACCCGGCCGGGTCGCCCTTGGGTGAGACGTCGCAGGTGCCGTCCGCGCCGGCAGTGGCCATCAGACAGAACGGCGAGGCGCCCAGCCACTCGCGGTCCCGTTGGTGCAGGCGGGGGCGGTCCTTGCTGGCGGCCCGTGGGTGCGGCACGCCGAGCAGCTCGCGCAACTCCTCATGAGTGGTGATCTCCACCGTCACGTCGATCCTCCCTCGACCGTTGAGCCGGTGGCGGGTACCACCATTCGTCAGCCTAGGCCGCCGTGACCAGCGCGAGGTTTGCGCCGGACAGCGTTGGGTACGGCCCGCCGTACGAGAGCGTCGCGCAGTGCAGCCGATCAGTGGAGGCCGGGAGATGGAGAGCCGACTCAAGGTGCTGGGCCACCCGGTCCACCCGATGCTGGTCATGTTTCCGGTCGCGCTGCTGGCCACGGCGGTGCTCTTCGATGTGGTGGACACCGTCGGTGGTCCCGACTTCCTCGGCGAGGTCGCGTACTGGAACATCACCGTCGGTCTGATCGGCGGCCTGCTCGCCGCGGCGGCCGGCTCGTTCGACCTGCTGGCGATCCCGACCGGCACCCGCGCCAAGCGGGTGGGTCTGCTGCACGCTGGCGCCAACGTCGCGGTGATCCTGCTCTTCGCGGCGATCTGGGTGGTCCGGCTCAACGCCGATTCCCGCGCCGCTGGCGGCGCGTTGCTCGTCGTCGAGGTGGTCGCGCTGGCGATCCTCGGCATCAGTGCGTGGCTCGGTGGTGAGCTGGTCGACCGGCTCGGTGTTGGCGTCGACAGCGACGCCGGCCTGGACGCGTCCAGCTCGCTGCGGCCGCCGGCGGCCACCCAGCGGATCGGAGAGGTGTGATGAGTGAACAGCAGTTCGGCGGCTTCGGTCGGGGATGGCGGGGCGGACGGCAGCAGGGCTGGGACCCGATGGGGGAGCTGCAGTCGCTGCGCGCCGAGTTGAGCCGCCTGGTCGGTGGTCGCGCCGGGGCGTCCGACGTCGAGTTGACCGAGACCTCGGACGGCTGGGAGGTCGTCGTCCGGCTGCCCGGGGTGGCGCCGGAGGAGGTGGCGGTCGAGTTGGACGACCGCGAGTTGTGCGTACGGGCCCGCTCGGAGGCGGAGGTCAACGCCGACCAGGGCATCCCGGGCGGCTTTGAGACGCGCGGCTTCGAGTACCGGGTCAACCTGCCGGCGCGGGTCGACCCGGATGCCATCGACGCGGTGATGGACCACGGTCTGCTGCGGGTCCGGCTGCCTCGGGCGACCCGGCCCGCGCCGCGCACCATCACCGTCGGTCGCACCGGGCCGCGATCCGGCGACCTCCTGCCGGGTACGCCGATGCCGGCCGACCCCGCCGCGGACCGGGAGCTGCACCGCCCGGACACCGCTGACGAGATCGACCGGCCGTAGCGGGCCTCGTGGTCAGCCCTCCCGTGCTCGGCCCGACCGCCGAGCGCCTTCCCGACGTGCGGCGGATCGCCGTGCTGCGCGCCAACGCGCTCGGCGACTTCATCTTTGCCCTGCCGGCGCTGGACGCGTTGCGCGCCGCGTACCCCTCGGCGGAGATCGTGTTGCTCGGCGCGCCGTGGCACGCGAAGCTCTGGCGCGACCGGCCCGGCCCGGTGGACCGGGTGCTGGTGGTGCCGGCGGCGCCCGGCATCCGTACGGCGGAGCCGGGCGAGCCGGAGTCGTCGATGGACGACTTCCTGGCCGCTGCCGCCGGTGCGGAGTTCGATCTGGCGGTGCAGATCCACGGCGGGGGCGCCAACTCCAACCCGCTGATCAGTCGGCTCGGTGCCCGGTTGACCGTCGGCCTGCGCACCGAGGACGCGCCGTCGCTGGACCGGTGGCTCCGCTACGTCTACTACCAGCACGAGGTGATCCGCTACCTGGAGGTGGTGGCGCTGGCGGGAGCGCCGGCCACGACTGTCACGCCGAGGCTCGTGGTGACCGACGCCGACCGGGCCGAGGCCGCCCGGGTGCTGGGCCCGGCCGATCGTCAGCGGGTGGCGCTGCATCCGGGTGCCACCGACACCCGCCGCCGCTGGCCCGCCGAGCGCTTCGCCGAGGTGGCCCGTGCGCTGCACGCGGACGGCTACGAGGTGCTGGTCACCGGCACCCCGTCCGAGCAGGAGGTGGTGGACCGGGTCGTCGCCGCGGCGCAGGTGCCGGTGCGCCCGCAGGTGGGCACGCTCAGCCTCGGTGGGCTGGTGGGTTGTTACGCCGACTGCGCGGTGGTCGTCTCGAACGACACCGGCCCGCTGCACCTGGCCGCCGCGGTGGGCGCTCCCACGGTGGGGATCTTCTGGGTCGGCAACCTGATCAACGGGGCGAGCCCGCTGCGGGGCCGGCACCGGCCGATCAGCTCGTGGACTGTGCACTGCCCGGTCTGCGGGGTCGACTGCACACCGGGCATCTACCCGCACCGGCCGGGCGACGGTGAGTGCCCGCACCGGGACTCGTTCGTGACCGACGTCCCGGTGATCGAGGTGCTGGAGGCCGCCCGGGAGGTGCTCGGCCGGTAGGTCACGCCAACTGCGGGGTGTCCTCGTCGGCGAGGACGACCTCCCACGCCTCCACGTCCCGGTCGGTGACGGTGGTGGGGGACTCCAGGTGGTACGCGCCGCTGGGCAGGATGCCCGCGCCGCCGTAGCGGGACATCACGGCGAGCTGCGCGGCCACGTCCTCGCCCTGGTGCTTCTCCTGCACCCGACGCCAGAAGTCGAAGCCGCCGGCGTCGACGAGCTTGGCCCGGTCGTAGAGCACGCACCCGCCGATCCAGGAGACCTTGTAGGCCCGCCACGCCCCCGGCGGCAGCGCCAACTGCTCGGTGATGTGCAGCAGGTTCGCGGCGGAGTGGATCCGGGCCCGGTTCCACTGCGGGGTGTCGGGTCGGATCCGCTCCGGTGTGGGCGGGCCGGCCCACTCCTCGTAGAGGCCGTGCGTCTCCGGCCGCACGTCATCGGTGTACGACAGGCCGTGCACACCGTTGCCGACGAACCCGCAGCCCAGCTCGCCGATCGCGGTGACCAGTCGGTGCAGCGCACCCGGTGCCAACCAGATGTCGTCGTCGAGGTTGAGGACGTACCGGGCGGCCGAGGCGGCGAGCAGGTACGCCCGGTGTTCGGCCAACCCCCGCCGTGGCAGCCGGCGGGTCAGCAGCACCGGGTGACCCCGGTGGCGCAGCGCCCGGACCATGGTGGCCGCGGCGGGGTGCGCGTACGCCGGGTCCCCGTCGGACTGATCGCTGACGACCACGCCGAAGCCGGGCAGCCCGTCCTGGGCGGCGAGCCCGCTCAGCGTGACGGCCAGCTCGGTGGGCCGGTTCCGGGTCGGAATCAGCACGTCGAGCAGCCGGTCCGCCCGGAAGGCCGCCGGGGTGCCGAGGTCGAGAGGGCGGTTCACGACGCCTGGGTGTGGGTGCGCAGCGATGGGTCCGGCTCCCGGTCGTCGACGTGCGGCGACAGGTCCTGGCTGTGCGACCGGATCCGCTCGATGATCGCGGAGGTGGACCGGTCCGGCACGTACCCGAGGGTGCGCACCTGGCCGCCCAGCCGGCGCACCAACGGTGCCTCCGGCACCAGCTCCGGCGGATAGTCGCCGCCCTTGACGTACACGTCCGGTCGGACCGCCTCGATCAGTGCGGCTGGTGAGTCCTCCTCGAAGACCACCACGTGGTCCACGCAGGCGAGCGCGGCGAGGAGGGCACCCCGGTCCTCGACCGGGTTGACCGGCCGGTCCGGGCCCTTCAGCCGTCGTACGCTGCCGTCGGAGTTGACCGCCACGATGAGCAGGTCACCCAACGCGCGGGCCTGCTCCAGGTAGCGCACGTGCCCGCGGTGCAGCACGTCGAAGCAGCCGTTGGTGAAGACGATCGACCGTCCCGCCTCGCGGTGTTCGGCGACGATCGTGTCCAACTCGTCCCCACCGACCAACGCGGGGTGGCCCGTGGTGTCGGTCGGCTGGTCGAGCGCGGCGAGCAGGTCGTCGCGTCGGCACACGCAGGTGCCCGTGTCCGAGACGGTGATGGTGGCCGCCAGCTGGGCGAGTTGGGCGGCGGTGGGCAGCGGCGCGTCGGCGGCCAGGGCCAACGTCATCGCCGCCAGGTACGCGTCGCCGGCACCCACGGCGTGACTGGCCGGCACCGGGGTGCTGTGGCTGCGTCGTGGCTCCCCGTCGGCGCCGCCGACCACCGCGCCCTCGGTGTCCAGGGTCACCGCGACCACGTCGGCGCCGGTGTGCGCCCGCAGTTCGGCCAGCCGCGATTCGGCCAGGACAGCCCGGTCGACGCCCTCACCGGCCCGGGTGTTCACTGTGACGCCGGTGCCGGTGACGCTGAGCCCGTCGCCGGTGAGGGCCACCCGTCCCTCGCCCGGGGTGGGTTCACCGATCGGCCCCGGGTGCCCGGCCCGCGCCGGCTCGGCCGTGGCGTCGTCGGCGCGTACCGCGCCCGGGGCAGCGCCCGCTGTCATCTCGGACGGCCCGTCGGCCAGGCCGTTGTCCGGGTGCTCCAGGTGCAGTTCGGTCCCGCCGGCCGGTCGGGTGGTACCGCCCGCACGGGCCAACAGTCGGGTCGCCTCGGCGAAGCTGGGGGTGACCACTGTCGGCGCGAGGCCCCGCCAGTCGGCCAGGTCGTGGGCGTCCAGCGCGACGGTGGCGTACCGCTCGCGGTTGTCGACCAGCCACGCGCGGACCGGCGCGGGCAGCGCGCCCAGGCCGTAGTCGCAGACCACCAGGGTCGGGGCTTCCCCACCGGCGGCGGCGCGCAACTCCTCGGTGGCACAACTCAGGGCGGTGAGCAGTCGGGCCACCCCGTCGTGGTCCAGAGCGTCCTCCGGGTCGCCGGAGTCCTCGCGCAGGAGGATCTGGTTGCCGGCCAGCATCCGCCGCTTCACCGGGGTGGGCCGCCCGGGCTGGTTGACAGTGCGGTCCCAGACGCCGGCCCGGTCCAGGCAGTCGTGCAGTTCGTCCCCGGCGACGTCGGCACCGACCGGTGCCACCAGCACCGCCCGGCCACCGAGGGCGGCGACGTTGACGGCGGTGTTCGCGGCCCCACCGGCGGCGGAGATCCGCCGCCGCAGGGTGAGGACGGGGGCGGGCGCCTCCCGGCAGAGCCGGTCGGAGTCGGCGAACCGCCATTCGTCCAACATGGCGTCACCGACGATCAGGACTGGGCGTTCGAGCCAGCTCTCCACGACGGTGGCGAGCCGGCGCTGTTCCGCTGCTGCTCCTGCCATGCCCGTCCGGGTCCCCAGCGGCCTGGCCGACAAACCTGGCTGACGGCCGGTCCCGCCGCTGGTCATGCCACCTTCGGTGGCGCCTGGCCGGTCCGCACCGGTCCCTACCTGTCCGACCTGTTTCGGGTGTTCGGCGGCGGGAAGGGAACTGGGGTACCCCCAGAGAGGAGATGTACGAGATGGCAGCGACATTGCAGGGCAAGCGGATCGCCTTCCTGGCCGCCGACGGCGTCGAGGAGGTCGAGTACGTCCAGCCACGCGAGGCGGTGGAGAACGCCGGCGCGACGGCGGAGCTGGTCTCGCTCAAGCCCGGTTCCATCCAGTCCTTCAACCACCTGGACCAGTCCAAGACCTACGACGTGGACGTGACAGTCGACAAGGCCGACGCCGCCGGGTACGACGCGCTGGTGCTGCCCGGCGGGGTGGCGAACCCGGACTTCCTGCGCGGCGACCCGGACGCGGTGCGGTTCGTGAAGGCGTTCTTCGACGCGGGCAAGCCGGTCGGGGTGATCTGTCACGGCCCGTGGACGCTGATCGAGGCGGACGTGGTGCGCGGTCGGCGGATCACGTCCTGGCCCACCCTGCGTACCGACCTGACCAACGCCGGAGCCACCTGGGTGGACGAGGAGTGCGTCACCGACGGCAACCTCACCAGCAGCCGCAAACCCGACGACCTCCCCGCCTTCTGCGCGGAGATCACCAAATCCTTCACCAGCCCCTGACCCCGACCTCCCCGGTTGATCATGAAGTTATTGCCGCCTTGCGCGGGTCTCGTGGCAATAACTTCATGATCAACCCTGCTGGGGTGGGGGTTCGGCGCATGTTCTGCGGGTGACGGGATAGAAGGGCACATGACCACGGAAGCCTCCGACGCGCCGGTGCTGAACCGTCAGCAGATCCGGCTGCTCATGCTCGGCCTGATGACCGGCATGCTGCTGGCCGCACTCGACCAGACCATCGTCGGCACGGCACTGCCGACCATCGTGGGCGAGTTGGGCGGGATCAACCACTACTCCTGGGTGGTCACCGCGTACCTGCTCGCCTCGACCGCGTCGACGCCCCTGTACGGCAAGATGGCCGACCTGTACGGGCGTCGACCGGTCTTCCTCTTCTCGATCGGCACGTTCCTGGTCGGGTCGTTGCTGGCCGGGCTGTCGCAGAACATGACCCAGCTGATCGTCACCCGAGGGATCCAGGGTCTCGGCGCGGGTGGTCTGCTGACGCTGGCCTTCACCATCATCTCGGATGTGGTGTCACCCCGTGAGCGTGGCCGCTACCAGGGTCTGTTCGGCGCGGTCTTCGGGATCTCGTCGGTCGCCGGGCCGCTGGTGGGTGGTTACTTCGCGGAGACCGACTGGCGATGGATCTTCTACATCAACGTGCCGTTGGCGATCCTGGCCATCGTCGTCTGCTACCACGTGATGCGGTTGATCCCGTTCGAACGTCGGGACCACTCGATCGACTGGCTCGGCGCCGGTCTGCTGGTGGCCGGGGTGAGTTCCCTGCTGCTGGCGCTGAGCTGGGGTGGCAACGAGTACCCCTGGGGCTCTGGCGTGATCATCAGTCTCTTCGTTGTCGGTGCGGTGCTGGGGGTGCTCTTCGTCCTCCAGGAGGCCCGGGTGGCCGAGCCGATCCTGCCGCTGCGGCTGTTCCGCAGCGCCACCTTCGCGCTGGCCAACTCGGCCCTGCTCATCATCGGTCTGGTGATGTTCGGCTCGATCATCTTCATCCCGCTGTACCTGCAGATCGTCAAGGGCGCGTCGCCGACCCAGAGCGGTCTGCTGATGCTGCCGATGATGGCCGGCATCATCATCACCTCGATCCTGACCGGTCGCGCGATGACCCGGATCGGCCGGTACAAGTGGTTCCCGGTGGCCGGTTCGGTGACCCTCCTGGCCGGCATGTTCCTCTTCACCCAGCTGGCGGTGAACACCTCGCTCTGGGTCGCGTTCGGGTACATGGTGGTGATCGGCATCGGGTTGGGTCTGTGCATGCAGTCGCTGATCCTGGCGGTGCAGAACGCGGTCTCCGTACGCGACCTGGGGGCGGGCACCTCCTCGGCGACGTTCTTCCGGTCGCTGGGCGGTTCGTTCGGGGTGGCGATCCTCGGAACGGTGCTCTCGTCCCGGCTGACCGGCGGGCTCGCCGACCGGTTGCCCGGCGCGATCGCGCAGCTCCCGCCGCAGGAGCAGGCCGCCGTGGCGGCGAGTGGTGGCACCAACATCTCGATCAACGATCCGGCCACCATCCTGGCCCTGCCGGGGCCGGTCCGCGCGGCCATCCAGGGCGCCTTCGTCGACGCACTGGACATGGTCTTCCTGACCGCCGGCCTGATCGCGATCGTGGCGGTGGTGGTCACCCTGACGCTGCCCAACACCCAGCTGCGGGGTGCCGGTCCGAAGGGCGCCACCGGTGGTGCCGACCCGCTCGGCGGCGAGGCCCCGGCCCCGGGTGGCAAGCCGCTGACCCGCGAGTCAAAGGAGGAGGCGGCCGCCGACATGGAGGCCAAGTCCCAGACGATGATCTGAGCGCGGCCGGTTGGTCAGGCGGGGCGGCGGTAGACGCCGTACCACCAGGTCGCCGCCAACTCCCGGGCGGCCGCCGCGTCGGTCTCGGGGTCGGCCGGGGTGGCGCTGACGTGATCGGCGAGGAAGCGGTCACCGCCGATCACGATCAGTCGGCCCGCGGTCTCCGCGTCGACGCCGGCGGGGGTACGTCCGGCCTCCTGCTCGACGCGGAGCGCCTGCACGGTACGGGCCACGAACCGCTCCAGTCCCGCCGCCCAGTACTCGCGGACCACCTCGTCGTACGCGGCCACCTCGCTGACCGCTGCCAGGACCGGGGCGTACGTCCGGTAGATCCGGATCACGTCGGCGAAGACGTCGGTCAGGGTCGTGAGCGGGTCGCCCGGCCCGGCCGGACTCCACTCGCCGGTGCGGCCGAAGGAGGTTTCCCGCATGGTGCCGGCGAGACGCATGAGCAGTTCGGTCTTGTCGCGGAAGTGGGTGTAGAAGGTCGACCGCGCCACCCCCGCCTCGGCGGCGATCCGCTGTACCCCGAGATCGGTGAAGCGGATGCCCTCCCGCAGCAGGCGCTCGGTGGCCGCCAGCACCCGCGCCTCGACGGCGGCTCGTCCGTCGGGGTTGCGCGGGCGGCGGCGGGTGATCGAGGGCATAGCCGGAATCCTAGGTGGCCGGGGGCCGGATCGGCGACGTACGCTCGTTGCCGGACACAGTGTCCGACATAGTGACCAGGGAGGGCCTGACCTCGGCCTCCCACCCACCACGAGGAGCAACACACGTGAAGTACCGACTGCTGGGCGCCACCGGGGTGTACGTCTCGGAGATCTCGCTCGGCGCGATGACCTTCGGCGGCAGCGGGCACCCGCTCTGGGGCACCCTCGGTGGGCTGGCGCTGCCCGAGGTGCAGCGGCTGGTGGACACCGCGCTGGACGCCGGCGTCAACTTCGTCGACACCGCCGACGGCTACAGCGACGGCGAGAGCGAGGAACTGCTCGGCAAGGCGCTCGGCAAGCGGCGTCGCGACGTCGTGCTGGCGACGAAGGTGCACTCCCGCACCGGGCCCGGCCCGAACGACGTCGGCACCTCCCGGCTGCACATCATGCAGAACCTGGAGGACAGCCTGCGCCGGCTGGGCACCGATCACATCGACCTGTACCAGATCCACAACTTCGACCACATCACTCCGATGGAGGAGATGCTGCGCGCGCTCGACGACGCGGTCCGGCAGGGCAAGGTCCGCTACATCGGGGCCGCCAACTTCGCCGCCTGGCAGATCTCCAAGGCGCTGGGCATCTCCGCCCGGGAGAAGCTGGCCGGGTTCGTCTCGGTGCAGGAGTACTACTCGCTGCTGGGCCGGGACGTGGAGCGCGACGTGGTGCCGATGGCGCTCAACGAGGGAGTCGGGCTGACCGTCTGGAGCCCGCTCGCCGGTGGTTTCCTCTCCGGCAAGGTCAGCCGGGACGGGGCCGTCGCCGACAGCGGCGCGCGCAGCGCCCAGCCCGGTTACGCCAGCTTCACGCCGTTCGACCCGGAGCACGCCTTCGGGGTGGTCGACGTGCTCAAGGGCGTCGCCGAGCGGCACGAGGTCAGCCCGGCCCGGGTGGCGGTCGCCTGGCTGCTGTCCCGGCCCGCGGTGACGAGCGTGATCGTCGGAGCCCGCAAGCACGATCAGTTGGTGGACAACATCGCCGCCTCGGACCTCACCCTGACCGAGCAGGACCTCACCGAGCTGGACGAGGCCACCAAGCTGCCGGTCGCGTACCCGAACTGGATCCAGGAGGGGTACTTCGCCGGGGTTCGGCTGCCCCAGTGAGGCACGGCCCCGGAGTCGGCAGACTCCGGGGCCGACCTACTTGAGGATCAGTCGGTTCGTCTGCTCGAAGACGTCCAGGTCGGCCAGGGTCTCGATGACCGATGTGGAGAGCGGGGCGGGGAACCGGTCCCGGGCGAAGAAGCCCGCGTCGGTGGTCTCGTCGGTGACCCGGGCCAGTTGCCCGTCCCACTCCTCCACCTTGAACGCCGTCGTGAACACCTGGTACGTGTGGCCGTACATGTTGGTGCTCGTCCGGTCGGGGCCGGTGTAGAGGGCGAACGCGCAGACCCGCAGGGCCCGCAGTCCGGTCTCCTCACGGACCTCGCGGACCGCGCAGTCGGCTATCGACTCGCCCAGCTCCATCGCGCCGGCCGGCATGGCCCACTGGCCGTTGTCCGAGCGTTTGATCAGCAGAATGCGTCCGGCGTCGTCGTTCACCACGGCACGGGCGCCGACGAACATCAGCGTCCGGTCCCCGGCGAGTGCGCGCAACTGCCCCACGTATGAGTCGGCCCAGGAGATGCTCACCTGCGACAACTTACGGGGGTTCCCAACGTGTGACCCGCGACACTAGCTTGTTACCCATGCGTAGCACGATGATGGACGCCCCTCTGCAGGTCTCCCGGATCCTCGAGCACGGCGCAGGAGTGCACGGCACGGCCGAGGTGGTGACCTGGACCGGCGCCGAGCCCCGCCGGATGACGTACGCCGAGGTGGGGCGCACCGCCGCCCGGTTGGCGCACGCGCTGCGCGACGAGTGTGGGGTGACCGGTGACGAGCGGGTCGCCACCTTCATGTGGAACAACAACGAGCACCTGGTCGCCTACTTCGCGGTGCCGAGCATGGGCGCGGTGCTGCACACGCTCAACATCAGGCTCTTCCCCGACCAGGTCGTCTACATCGCCAATCACGCCGAGGACCGGGTGGTGCTCGTCGACAGCACGCTGCTCCCGCTGCTGGCCCGGGTGATCGGCGAGCTGACCACGGTGCGGCACGTCGTGGTGGTCGGCGGCGGTGACCCCGCGCCGCTGGTGGCGGCTGCCGGTGGCCGGATCACCGTGCACCACTGGGACGCGCTGCTCGCCGACCGGCCAGAGGTGTACGACTGGCCCGAGGTGGACGAGCGCGACGCCGCCGCGCTCTGCTACACCTCGGGTACCACCGGGAACCCGAAGGGTGTGGCCTACTCGCACCGGTCGATCTACCTGCACTCGTTGCAGGTGTGCATGCCGGAGGGTTTCGGTCTCGGGCCGACCGACCGCGAGTTGGCCATCGTGCCGATGTTCCACGCCATGTCCTGGGGTCTGCCGTACGCGGCCTTCCTCTCCGGCGCGTCGCTGATCATGCCGGACCGGTTCCTCCAGGCCGCGCCGATCGCCGAGATGATCGCCGCCGAGCGGCCCACCCTGGCCGGCGCGGTGCCGACCATCTGGACCGACCTGCTGGCCTACCTGGACACCCACGACGTGGACACCTCGTCGCTCGGTGAGGTGATCGTCGGCGGGTCGGCGTGCCCGCCGGCGTTGATGCACGCGTTCGGCGAGCGGCACGGGATCGAGGTCATCCACGCCTGGGGGATGACCGAGATGTCTCCGCTGGGGTCGGTCTCGCGTCCGCCCGCCGGTGTGACAGGTGAGCAGGCGTGGCGTTACCGCTACACCCAGGGGCGGGTGCCGGCGGGCGTGCAGGCGCGGATCGTCGGCCCGTCGGGTGAGCCGATGCCCGCCGACGGCACGGCGGTGGGCGAGTTGGAGGTCCGTGGGCCGTGGGTGACCGCCCGGTACGTCGGTGACGACGCCCCGGAGGAGGAGAAGTTCCGCGACGGTTGGCTGCGAACCGGCGACGTCGGCACCCTCTCGCCGGACGGGTACATCACGCTGACCGACCGCGCCAAGGACGTGATCAAGTCCGGTGGTGAGTGGATTTCGTCGGTGGAGCTGGAGAACGCGCTGATGGCCCACCCGGCGGTGTTGGAGGCGTGCGTCGTGGGTGTCCCGGACGAGCGATGGGACGAGCGGCCACTGGCCACCGTGGTGGTCCGGGAGGGCGCGTCGGTGACCGCGGAGGAGCTGCGGGACTTCCTGGCCACGTCGGTGGCGCGCTGGCAGTTGCCCGAGCGCTGGGCGTTCATCGACACCGTGCCGAAGACGAGCGTGGGCAAGTTCGACAAGAAGGTCGTCCGTTCGCGGTACGCCGGGGGTGAGCTGACTGTCCGGGAGCTGACAGCCCCGTAACGTTTTGCCAGGCACTGTCGCCTGTTGGGGCGGGAGTACTCCTGCAACAACCCTCCCCAGGGGCGGCCCCGGCGTTCGCACCGCGCCGGGGCCGCCCGCTCCACGCGGGGTGACCCGCACCATCATTGTTGCGAAAGTTATTCGCTTCTGTCCTGCTGACGGGGAAATCGGGCGATCGGCGACCCGATCAGGCGTCGCTGGTGGTGATGAGCACCTTGCCCACCGTCGAGTCCTCCACCGCCTGGTGCGCCGCTGCCGCCTCGGCCAGGGGGTAGTAGTGCAACGGCAGCCCGGCGTCCGCACCCACCCGGATGCCGCCCTGGCTGGCCGCCGCCGCCACGTCCTTCACGCCCAGCGCCTTGGCCGCCTTCGGCTCCGTGTAGACAAGCACGAACTGCCAACGGGCGTTCGGCGCCATCATCGCCCGGATCGGGATGCTGACCTCGCCCCCACCGTCGTCGGCGTACATGCAGACCGCGCCGCCGTGCCGCAGCACCTGCGCGTCGATCGGGGCGTTACGGGCGGGAGAGACCTCCACGATCGTGTGGACCCCGTCGGGGGCGATCTTGTGGACCTCCTCGACCACGTCCTGCTCCCGATAATTGATCACAAAGGAGGCACCGGCCGACGCGGCGAGCTGCGCCTTCTCCGCGCTGCTCACAGTGGCGATCACCGTGGCGTCGGACCACCGGGCGAGCTGGATCGCGGCGTTGCCGACCGCTCCCGCGCCGCCCTGCACCAGCACCGTGTGATCCGCCAACGCGCCGGCCCGCAACGTGTCCGGCATGAACTCCCCAGCGGTCAGACAGCGGTGCGCGGTGAGGAACGGAATGCCCAGGGCGGCGCCCAGCTCGAACGGGGCGTCGCCGAGGCGTACCGCCTGCCGGACCGGCACCAGCGTGTACTCCGCCGCCGTACCCCACTGTCGCTGCCAGGCCGCTTCCCAGATCCACACCCGCTCACCGATCAGGTCGGGATCGACCCCCGCGCCGACCGCCTCGACCACCCCGGCGCCGTCCTGCCCGGGAATCTGCCACCCGTCCGGCGGTGAACTGCGGCGGGACTTCCAGTCGGTCGGGTTCACCCCGGAGACCGCCACCCGCACCAGGACCTCGCCCGCACCCGGTTCCGGCACCGGCCGGTCGACCAGAGAAAGCACCGACGGGTCGCCGGTGCGCTCGTACACGATGGCCTTCATCCGTGGTCTCTACCCCGCTCGGCCCCGGTCAACCCAGCTCGTCCACCAGCTCCGGGGTCAGCGCACCGATCGCGTCGAGCGTCACCACCGCCAGCCCCGCGGCGTCCGGATCGAGCGGGTACGAGCCGTGCGGCACCGCCACCACCCGCATCCCCGCCGCCGCTGCCGAACGCACCCCGTTGGACGAGTCCTCCACCGCCACGCAGCGGGTCGGGTCGACGCCCAGGCGCTGCGCCACGCTCAGGTACACGTCCGGCGCGGGCTTGCCCCGCTCGGTCTGCTCGGTGGAGAGGGTCGCGCCGAACGCGTCGGTCAGGCCGGTCGCCGCCAGCGCCGCCTCGATCAACCGGGTCGGCGACGAACTCGCCAGCCCGAGCGGCCACCGCGCGGCCAGCCGGCGGACGACCTGGTCGGCACCGTCGATGAGGGGTACGTGCTCGCGGTAGCGGCGGGTCATCTCCTCGACCACCTCGACGGCGACCTGCTCGGCGGTACGCCCGACGCCCAGCTCCCCGCTGAGGTAGTGGGCCCACTCGCCGGTGCTCATCCCCATCAGTCGGCGTTGGGTGTCCGGCTGCCACGTTCCGCCGTGCGCCGCCACGTACGCCCGGCGGACCTCCTCCCACACCGGCTCGGAATCCACGATCACGCCGTCCAGGTCGAAGACCACCGCATCCGTCACGGGCCCATCCTGCCCGACCGGCGGGTGCCCGTCAGCCGGGCAGCGCCGGCAGCCCGACCGGGCTGCCCTCCGGGACCAGGGTGTGGCAGGAGCGGGCGATCGGCTCCAGCAACTCCCGGAGCCGGTTCGTGTCGTCCGGGGCGAACGCCCGCCACGGGTGCGCGGCGGCCCGGTCGGTGGCGTCCTCGACGGCCTGGAGCCCGGCCCGGGCATCGTCGGTGGCAGCGCCGTCACCGGTCAGCCAGCCCTGCTCGGTGAGCCGCTCACGGGCGGCCTGCCACTGCTCCTCGGACCAGCCCCGGCCCAGCAGGTACTGCGGCGGTGAGCCGTCCAGCGCCACCCGCGCGGTCAGGGTCTCCACCGGGTCCAGCCCGGCGGCGACCAGCGCCGCCACGTGCCCGTCACCACGGTGCTCGCGCAGGGTCGTGGCGGCCTGCCACAGCCGGGCCAGCGGGTACTCGCCGGCCGGGAGCGCCGCGTTGGCCGCGCCGAGCACCCGGCCTGCGGTCTGCGCCGCCGACGCCGCCCGCTCCAACAGGTCGGCCGCCTCCACCAGATGCGACTCCGGCAGCTCGTAGGTCAGCTCGGCGAGCGCCTGCACCGCGCCGGTCAGGCGGGCCCGCAACGCCTCCTGCGGGGTGGCCAACCGCCACACCGCGGGCAGCGCGCGGGCCACCATCGGCGGTGCGAAGGTGAAGAAGGCGGCAGTCACCGGGGCCGCCTCGGTGGCGCCCAGTGGCGCGGCCCGGCCGGCGAAGTAACCGCGCCAGTAACCGCGCAGCCCCACCGCCTCGTACGCGGCACGGGCCCGGGGGTGGAGGTAGGTGACAGCGTGCACCGGCTCGAAGTACGCCCACATCGACCGGGCGGTCCGCCCAGGCTCGTCCAGCGCCGTCACATGCACCTCCGCGTCCGGTTCCAGCTGGGGCACCCCGGACGGCGAACCGCCCGGGGTGACGCCGAACCTACTGCCGCTGGGTGACGGGCCGGAAGCCCCATGTGAACAACCCCATCGCGTCCCGGCGACAACCGGGACGATCCGGGCAGGTCACTGGGCGGCGAGCACATCCACCACGAAGCGCAGCGGACCGGTCGGACGTCCACCGGCGGCGGCCTCGTCGTTGCCGTACGCCAGCTCGCCCGGAATGTCGAGCTGCACCCGGCTGCCCACCGTCACCCCGACCAGGCCCTGGTCCCAGCCCGGGATCACCTGGCCGACGCCGATCGGGAAGGTGGCCGGCTGGCCGGCCTTCCAGGAGGAGTCGAACTCCTTGCCGTCCTTGTAGAACACCCCCACGTAGTTGGTGGTGATGTTCTGGCCCTTCTGCACTGCCGGCCCGGTGCCCTTGATCAGCGGCGTGACGACGAGCTTCTTGAGCTCACCGGTGCCCGGCGTCACCGTCGGCTTGCTGCCCAGCGCGGGATCGGCGCCCTCGGGCAGCTGCGGCGCGGGAGGTGCGCCGGCCTCGTCGGCGGCCGGGGCGGAGGCGGACGGGGTGGAGTCGGCCGAGTTCTTGGGCTTGTCGTCGCCACCGCCGATCGTCACGAAGACGCCGATCAGCACCCCGACCACGGCGACGGCGGCGAGGCCGCTGGCCCACGCGTTGCGCTTCCGCCTCGCGTCGGCGGCCTTCTTCGCCGCCAACTGGGCGGCCAGGCGGCGCCCCGACTTGGTGGCCGGGCTCTGGTCCTGGCCCGCCGACCGGTTCTGCTGCGTCCGCTCGCTCACGTCGTCGACTCCCTGCTGCGAAGTGTGGCCGGCACACCCGGTGCCGGGGGGAAAGCCGACGCACACGGTACCCGCACCGCGGCCTACCGTGCCCGCCGCGGACGCCCCGGATCGCCCAGCGCGACAGTTCCGGGGCGTTCTCGGGCGACTATTCCGGGACGACCATGAAGTCGGTCACGAACGAGGTGACCCGGCCATCGGCGGCCCGACCGATCCAGGTGCCGTAGCAGCCGTCACCCCAACCGCTCGCCACGGTGACCACGTTCGCACCGCTGACCTCGTCCACCACGGCACTGATCAGCCCCGGGACCGGGGACGAGGGCAGCTCGGCGGGGATGAAGACCTCCTCGACCCGATCGGAGTCCCAACCCTCCAGGACGGCGAGCGCGCTCGGGTCGGCGAAGGTGCCGACGCCGGCGTCCACCCCGTACCCGAAGTAGTCGTCGGCACCGAGCGTGGCGACGTCCTGGTCACCCGCGACGGCCGGCTCCCAGCGGACCGTCGGCTCGGCGGAGACGACCAGCTCCAGCGCGGCAACCCGTCGGTCCACCTCGGCGTCCTCCCGGAGCACCACCGCCACCCAGGCGCGGGCGGGATACCGCCCCGGGGGCACGGTCACCGTGAACGGCTCCGCCTCCGGGCAGACCAGCGGGTCACACCCGACCACGCGGCCGGTCGGCAACACGATGTCGCCCACCGGCTGAACCTCGATCAGGTATCCGCCGTGCTCGTCGGTGAAGCGGGCGCCGGGCGTCAACAGCCGGTCCAGATCAGGGGTGTACGGCATGGGGGCTCCTCCGGTCGCCAGCGGCCGGCGGAGCGTACCCGGCCCGACGGACACCGCCGTCGGGGCCGTACGGTCAGGCGCTCTTGCGGGGTGCGGTCTTGCGCGCGGCGGTCTTCTTCGCCGGCTCCGCCTTCTTCGCGGCGGTCTTCTTCGCGGCGGTCTTCTTCGCCGGCTCGGCCGCCTTCTTCTCGGCCGTCTTCTTCGCCGCCGTCTTCTTCGCGGGCGCCTTGGCCGCCTTCTTCTCCGCTGCCTTCTGCGCGGACCGGGCCGACGAGATGGGCGTCGGCTCGCCAGCACCGCCACCCGCGCGGGCGGGCTGCTCGCCGCGAGCCGCCTTGGCGCGCTCCACCGACGCCTTCAACGCGGCCATCAGGTCCACCGCCGCGGCCGGGGCCTCCTCGACCTCCTCCGGCTGGACGACCTCGCGACCCTCCACCTTGGCGTCGATGACCTCCTGCAACGCGGCCCGGTAGTCGTCGGTGAAGACGTCCGGCTCGAACTCGCCGGTCATCGAGTCGATCAGGGAGCTGGCCATGGCCAGCTCCGGCGGGCGCACCTTCAGGTCCTCGTCGAGGAAACCGAAGTCCGGGGTACGGATCTCGTCGGGCCAGAGCATGGTGTTGAGCAGCAGCACACCCTCGCGGACCCGCAGCGTGGCCAGCTGTTCCCGCTGGCGCAGCGCCACCTTGACGATGGCCACCCGCTCCGAGTCGATCAGCGCGTCGCGCAGCAGCACGTACGGCTTGGTGGCCGCGCCCTCCGGCTCCAGGAAGTACGCCTTGTTGTAGAGGATCGGGTCGACCTGTTCGGCCGGGACGAACTCCAGCACGTCGATGGCGCGGGAGCTGGTCAGCGGCAGGTCGGCGAAGTCCTCGTCGGTGAGGATCACCATCTCGCCGCCGCCGATGTCGTAGCCCTTGGCGATGTCGTCGTAGGTGACCTCCTCGCCGCAGACCGAGCAGGTGCGCTTGTAGCGGATGCGACCGCCGTCCTCGCGGTGCACCTGGTGGAACCGAATGTCCTTCTCCTCGGTGGCGGAGTAGAGCTTCACCCCGATCGAGACGAGCCCGAACGACACGGCTCCCTTCCAGATGGCACGCATCCTGCGCTCCCTTCCCCGGTATCGACCATGCTCGCATCCGAAAGAACCGGACGCGAGGTGTTCGGCCTGCTACTACAGTCGGGTCGTGCCCGGCGCGCCGCTCAAGCCGATGCTCGCGATGACCGGGCCGCTCCCGGCGGGTGACGGCTGGGCGTACGAGTTCAAGTGGGACGGCGTCCGCGCGCTCGCCGACATCTCCGGCGGCGACCAGCACCTGTATGCCCGCTCCGGCGTGGAGATCACCGCCGCGTACCCGGAGCTGGCCACCCTGCCCGAGCAGGTCGACGACGCCCTGCTCGACGGCGAGGTGGTGCTGCTCGGGCAGGGTGGGCAGCCGTCGTTCACCGCGCTGGCCGAGCGGATGCACGTCCGGGACCGGAACAAGGCGGCCCGGTTGGCAACGGTCATGCCGGTGACCTACATGATCTTCGACCTGCTGCGGCTGAACGGCGACGACCTGACCGGTTGGCCGTACGAGCGCCGCCGGGAGGCGCTGGACGCGCTCGCCCTCGGCGGCCCCCGGTGGGCGGTGCCGCCGATGTTCGCCGACGGGCCGGCCACCTACGAGGCGGCCGGTGAGCACGGCCTGGAGGGGGTGATGGCCAAGCGCGTCGGTGCCGTCTACCGCCCGGGGGTGCGCTCGCCGGACTGGGTGAAGGTCAAGCTGGAGGTGACCGGCGACTTCGTCATCGGCGGTTGGCGACCGGGCGCCCGTCGGATCGGTGGGCTGCTGGTGGGGGTGCCCGGCCCGGACGGCCGGCTGATCTACCGGGGCCGTGTCGGTGGTGGGATCGGCGCCGCCATCGAGCGGCAGCTCCTCGCCGAGCTGGAGCCGCTGCGCTCCGGCGTGTCACCGTTCGCCGCGGGTGTGCCGCGCGAGGATGCCCGGGGCGCCATCTGGGTAGAACCCCGGGTGGTGGTGGAGGTGAAGTACGGCCAGCGCACCCCCGACGGCCGGCTGCGCTTCCCCCGGGTGCTGCGGTTGCGCCCGGACAAGCCTCCGGAGGAGGTCGACGATGCCGGCTGAGCGGCTACGGGTGGACGTCGAGGGCCGCTCGCTGGAGCTGTCCAATCTGGACAAGGTGCTCTACCCGGCGGCCGGGTTCACCAAGGGTGAGGTGATCGATTACTACACCCGGATCTCCCCGGTGCTGCTGCCGCACCTGCGGGACCGACCGGTCACCCGGATCCGCTTCCCCAACGGGGTGGACGACAAGTCGTTCTTCGAGAAGAACACACCGGCCGCGACCCCGGACTGGGTGCGGGTGGAAAACCTGCCCGCCCCCGGGTCGACGAAGGGCCGGGAAACCATCGACTACGTGGTCGCCGACGACCTGCCCACCCTGGTCTGGCTGGCGAACCTGGCCGCGTTGGAGCTGCACACGCCGCAGTGGAAGGTCGGCGAGCACCCGGACATGATGGTCGTGGACCTGGACCCGGGGCCGCCGGCCGGGCTCGCCGAGTGTTGCCCGGTGGCGGTCCTGATGCGCGACCGGCTCGCCGACGACGGGATCGAGTCGTACCCGAAGACCTCCGGCAAGAAGGGCATGCAGCTCTGCTGCCCGATCGCCGGCACGCAGTCGTCGGACCTCGTCTCCGACTACGCCCGCCGGATCGCCCAGGAGTTGGAGAAGGCCCACCCGAAGCTGATCGTGTCGAAGATGGCGAAGAACCTCCGGCCGGGCAAGGTCTTCATCGACTGGAGCCAGAACAACGCGGCGAAGACCACTGTGGCGCCGTACTCGCTGCGGGCCCAGTCGGTGCCGTCGGTGTCGACGCCGCTGACCTGGGACGAGGTGGAGGCCGGCGCCCGCGGTCGGAAGCCGGCCGTCCGCCAGTTCACCGCCGCCGAGGTCCTGGACCGGGTCGAGGAGTACGACGACCTGCTCGCTCCACTGCTCGACGGCGGCCCGGAACTCCCGGTAAAGGGCTGAACCTGGCTGGGCCGGTCGGCGGTCACCGCCGGTCACCTCCGTCGGGGCGGATGTGGCAGTGAGCGGTATGCCTCGGAGACATCAATATGACTCTGAGGCATACCGCTCAACAGCACATCGACCTGGCGGGCCGGGTCGCGCAGGGCCCGTGCCGGATCAGCGGTGTCCGAAGACCTTGCGGCTGGAGCCGAGGCGCAGCAGCACGGTCTCGCCGGTGGCGTCCTGGACGGCGTCGTTGTCGGTGATCGCGTACACCTCGCCGTTGCCGGCGACCGTCAGACCCTCCAGCTTCTCCTGGGTCCAGCCGTTGGTGGCGCGCAGCGCGGGCAGCACGTCGACGGCGAGGGTCTTCGGCAGCACTGTCAGCGGGCCGGTGGCAGCCGCACCGGGCAGCGGCACCGTGTAGACCCGCTTGACGGTCGCGGCCGGGCCGTTCAGCTTGTCCCGCTCGATGACCGCGAGCCGGTCACCGACCACGGTGATCTCGGAGAGGCCCATCCAGTCGCCGGGCACGCTGGTGGCCCCCACCTGGTAGCCGAACCAACTCCAGGTGCCCGCCGCGACGTCGTACCGCCCAAGTCGGACGACGCCGGCCGGATCGGTGCTCAGCTCCCGCTGCACGGCCACCCAGACGATCTCCCGACCCTGCCGGTCGGTGGTCGCGGTGACCCCCTCCAGGCCCTGCTTGCCGAGGCCGGTGGCGACCTCGGCGGGCAGCGCGACGGTCTGCCGGGTGACCCCGGCGGCGTTGAGCCGGACCAGCTTGTTCTCCGCGCCGGTGGCACCCTCCACGGCGAGCCAGAAGCCACCCTGCGGGCGGGCGAAGACGCCCTCCGCGTCGTAGCCGACCGGCGCGCCGGCAGCGTCCCGCACCGGCAGCGCACCGGTGATCACGGCCGGCGTCCGCTTCGCGTCGATGGTGAGGATGCGGGTCTGGCTGTACGCGGCGTCGGTGACGCTGTAGAGCTGGTCCCGCTTGCCCGGGACCGCGCTCAGCGCACCGAGCGCGCCCCAACCGATCGGGGCGCCCGCCCGGTCGGTGCCGGAGACGATGCTCGGGAAGGCCGGGGTGCCAGTGCCGAGCCGGAACAGCGACACCGAGGCCCGGACGTTGACCGAGGCGTCGTCCTCCTCGCTGGAGACCGCGAGCAGCCCGCGCGACGGGATGGGCAGCAGCCCCTCCGGCCCGTTGGTGGTCGGCAGCACCTGCCGGAACACCGGCCGGGTGGGGTCGCTCAGGTCGTAGACGGCGACGAAGTTGCTCCGCTCCGAGCCGACGAACGCGTACCGCACGCCGTCGTACTCGGCGACCGCCACGCCCTCCGGCTCGGTGCCCTTCTTGCCGGCCCGGTCCTCGTTGTGCAGGCCGTAGGTGACGGCGAGCCGCTCGAAGGAGTTTCCGGCGTCCCAGGCGACCCGTCCGCTGCGGCTGTCGAAGACCGACCAGCCCCGGGTGCCGCCGCGCCAGTCACCCTCGTTGGCCGTGGCGAGATAGCGGTCGTCGATCCAGGCCACCGCGTCCGGCTCGCGCGGCACGTCGGTGATGCTGCCGGTCAGGTCGATGACACCGTCCTTCCTGGTGTCGATGCCGCTGATCGTGGCGGTGCCGGCGCTGAACACTCTGGTGATCCGCCCGGTGGGCAGATCGACCACCGCGACGCCGTTGTTCTCCTGCAGCGTCACTGCCAACTGGTTACGGCTGTTGATCGAGACGTACTCCGGCTCGGGGTCGGTCGGCGCGGCGAGACCGGCCCGCACCAGCGCGGGCAGCGCACTGCCGTCGGCCCCGGTCAGCGCTACCGGCCGCAGCCGCCAACCGGCCGGGGACTTCCCGGTCAGGTCGACGATCTGCACGAAACCGGCGGGCGCCTGGGGCAGGTCGCCCTCCTCGCCGCCGGGCGGGGTGGCCTCCTCGTCGCGCTCGTTCTCGATGGCGATCGCGGCGTACCGCTTGTCAGCGCTGATCGCGATCGAGTCGGGCTGACCGCCGAGGTCGAAGCTGGCCACCCGCTGCCGATTGGCCAGCTCGATCACGTCGAGCCGGCCGGACGGGGCGGTGTAGCTGGCGCTGGTGTTCACCACCACCAGCACGTACCTGCCGACCACGGCGACCGAGGTCGGCTCGTCCTCGGCGTCGCCGAGCTGGGCCAGGGAGAGCGTGCCGAGGCCGCGCGGCCGGTCGGCACGGGAGATGTCCAGGAAGCCGATGCGCCGGGCCAACGCGTCGGTGTGGATGAGAGTGCGACCGTCCTCGCTGACCGCCGAGATCTCGGCGACCGTCGCTGTCGTCGGATCCTCGCCGGCCAGGCGGTTCTGGAAGACCGGGTACGTGGCGACCCGGTCGAAGGCGAGCGACCTGGCTGGGTGGTGGTGCCCGCCGGCCGACGCGGGGGTGGCCCCGGTCAGGCTGGCGGCGGCGACACCGGCTGCGGTGAGCGCGGTGAATGCTCTTCTGAGTGTCAAGGACTTCCTCCGTTAGGTCGTACCCGCACGGAGGCTGACAGCTGTTGGGGAGCATCAGCTTGCGCCGACGTGAACAGTCGGCGAAGCACGGCGCAGTCGCCACCAGGCGCCGCCGATTAGGGCCACGGTGATGACGGAGACCGCGATGTCGCCGGCCAGGGCCGCCGTCGGGTTCCCCGGGGAGTACGGCGGCACCAGGTAGGCGAACGCGGCGGCGCTGACCACGCTGGCCGTGCCGGCCGCGAGCACGTGCCGCTGCCCCCAGTGCACGCCCGACGACCAGTAGGCGATGGCGGCCCCCATGATGGCGGCGAGCCCCAGCGCGATGGTCACCCCCGCCCAGCCCGGCGCGAGGTCGGCGCCGAGCCGGACGAGGACGACCAGCAGGCCCAGCCACAGCGGGTGCGGCAGCCGGCGGGTCCGGCGCGGAGCGGGGCGACGCCAGCGGGGCAGCACTGCCGTCGCGACCAGGGCGAGCACGACCACTGCGGCGAGGGTCAGTTGGAGGGGGCTGGCCAGGAAGTTCTTCCGGCCCCCGTCGGACGCGAAGATCAGCAGACTGCCGAGCAGGTACAGCACGGCGACCACGGCCAGCCCGGGTCGGCCGAGCCACGGCCGGAGCCGGCGGCCCGGTCCGAGGAACGACTCGACGAGCACGATCGGCGCGCAGATGGTCAGCACGATGTGGTTGCCCACGTAGTCGAAGGCCTGCCGGAGGCTGAATTCGAGTCCCGGCACCAGCGACGCCTCGGCCGCGGCACGGGTGCCGGCGTACTGGGTGTCGTCGAGGTAGTGCGGGTTGAACAGTGACTGGTCGACCAGGCCGGCCTGGAGAACGCCGAACGCGGCGGCGAGCAGCACGATCGTCGGCCAACCCGCGCCGAGGTGCCGGGCGGTCTCCCGGATCAGGATCGCCGCCCCGCCGTACATCGGGCCGAGGAAGATCAGCACCGGCAGGAAGTCGTCGATGGCGAAGCCACCCCACGAACACTCCGCCGCCCAGGGCGCGAGTAGCAGCAGCGCGAGCACCGGCAGGATCCGTCGGCGCAGCGGAAGACGTGCGGCGGCGACGGCACGGCCGGTGGCGGGGCGGTCTGCGGTGGCTGGGAGGTTGGCGGTGGCTGGGCGATCGGCGGGCTGGGGTTCGGGTGGCATCGGCGCTCCTCGGGCAGCGCTTTCGGGTTCACCTCGTACCGTGCCCGGGCCTACCGGCCGGCCGCTACGGCCATCGGCCGACGACAGCCGCGACCAAAGTCGTTGAGTAGGGTGACTTCGTCGTCGTCACCGGGGAGCGTGGACATGCAGCCAACCGTCACGGCCGATCTGTCGGTGCGGCCCGCCGATGTCGAACGTCCCCTGCTCAGCTACCGCGACGAGGCGACCGGCGAGCGGGTCGACCTGACCGCACAGCAGGTCGGCTCGTGGGCGGCGCGCAGCGCCAGCCTGCTGCGGGACGGCTGTGGACTTGGCCCCGGCAGCCGCGTAGCGGTCCTGCTGCCGCCGCACTGGCGTACCGCCGCGGTGTTGTTGGGCGCGTGGGCCTCGGGCCTGGCGGTGTCGTTCCGGCCGCGCGCCACGGCGGGCCTGCCGGTGCTCGAACCGGGCGGTGACCGGCCGTTCGACGCGGTCTTCGTGACCCCGCAGCGGCAGGACGACTGGCTGGAGGACGTGCCGGACGCCCCGCACCGCTACCTCGTCGGCACCGAGGCGGGTCGGCTGATCGACGTGCCGTTGGGCTGGCTGGACTGGTCCGCCGAGGTGCTCCGCCACTCGGACGTCACACCCGACCACACCGCCATCCGCCCGTCCGACCCGGCCAGCGCGGACGGCACCACCTACGGCCAGTGGGGGGCGCTCGCCCGGGAGGTCGCCGCGATGATGGACCTGCGGGCCGGCGACCGGCTGCTGGTCGACGCGGCCGAGACCGAGCAGCCGCTGAAGTGGTTGCTCGCGCCGCTGTCGGCCGGCGCGTCCGTGGTGATCAGCGCCAATCTCGACCCGGCGCGGCGGGACGCGGTCGTCGCCGCCGAGCAGGTGACCCGGGTCCTCTGAACCCCGCCGGAGCGCCCCAAACAGCGCTGACCGGTCCGGTTCCGTTACATCGTCATCTGCCCTGCTCAGAGGGGCTTTTGTCGATGCCGTCGGCGTGTTCTCATACCGAACAGCGACGCCATCGACCCGGCACCGCCTCCCTCACGAAAGGTGCACCGATGCGCAGAAGATCGACCTTCCGACTCGCGGTCCTCACCGCCACCGCCGCGACGGTCCTGGCTTCCGGCGGCGCCTCCGGGGCGCTCGCCACGGCCGCGCCCGCGACCGCCTCCCCGGGCGTCGCCGCCTGCGAGCCGGGTGCCGACGCGCACGGCGCGGCCCGGGTCGCCAAGGGCGCCACCGTCCAGGAGCCGGCGCTGTACGCCAAGAACGAGGCCAACGCCTACGGCGTGATCAAGGACGCGCCGCGCCTGCCCAACGGCAGCGTGACCATCCCGACGGTCTTCCACATGATCTCCGACCATCCGCTCACCGCAACCGAGACGACCAGGTGGAACACCCTGATCGCCGCGCAGATGACGGTCCTCAACGACTCGTTCGCGGGCCGCACGGCCGGCGACGCCGCCAACACCCCGTTCCGGTTCTCGCTCGTCGACACCACGTGGACGGTGAACAGCGCCTGGTACACGGTGGTGCCCGGCAAGAACGAGCGGGACATGAAGAAGGCGCTGTACACCGGCGACTCCGAGACCCTGAACGTGTACGCGGCCAACATCGGCGGCGGGCTGCTCGGCTGGGCGTACTTCCCGAAGGGCTACAACAACGGGCGCGACTACATCGACGGCGTGGTGATGCTCGACGAGTCGATGCCGGGTGGCACGGCCGGCAAGTACGCCCTGGGTGACACGCTGACGCACGAGGTCGGGCACTGGCTGATGCTGGAGCACACCTTCGCGCACGGCTGCTCCGCGTCCGGCGACTTCGTCGCGGACACCCCACGCGAGGCGGCGCCGCAGTTCGACTGCCCGGTGGGTGCGGACTCCTGCACCGCCCCCGGGCTTGACCCGATCCACAACTTCATGGACTACACCGAGGACTCCTGCATGAACATGTTCACGCCGGGTCAGGCCGACCGGATGAGCGACGCCTGGGTGGCGTTCCGGGCCGGCGGCGCCGGATAGCCCACTGGAGGTCCGGGCCGGTGGGTCGCTCTGCGGCGACCCGCCGGCCCGTCTGCTTCACCCGTCCGGCGGAGCCCTGCCAATCCCTCGATCCGCACGTTGCCGACCCCCGACGTCGTGACCGGTCAGCCCGGACGGGTCGGCCCGACGATCCGGGCGCGGGTCAGTTGGCGAACAGCGCCTCTGCGTCCTGGCCCGTACGCCTCGATCCCGGGCTTGCAATTGAGCCCGAGCTCCTTCTCGACGCCGACCTCGATCCAGAACCTCTGGCCGCCGTAAGTGTTCTGCTAGCGCTGGTGGTAGCCGCGCAGCTCCCCTCGTACCGGTGGAAGACATCCTTGAGTGCCCGGCCGGGGACGTGCACGTCCAGATGGCCCCCACCGGCGAGGAACGGGTCCGGGTTCATGCCGTGGATCTGCACCGGCACGCCAGCCGACCAGGGGGTCTGGCACACCACCACGGAAGGCGATGCCCAGCGGTCGACCTATTTCGGGTGGTTACGAGGTATTTGAGGCTAAAACTACATTTGCCCTACATCGGGTAGTCCCGCCGATATTGTGACTCCGGCGCGTCCTGGGAAGGGCTCGAGATGTGCCGACCCGTTCCGGTGGAGGGGACATGAGGGAAAACACGGAACGTAAGCCGCTGGTGAGTCCCCGGCACATCAAGGCCGCATCGGGTTTGAGCTCCGTGCTGATCGTGGCCGGCATGACCACAGGCGTCACCCCCGCTCAGGCGGCCGAGGTGGTCCACAAGGCCCGCGCCGAGCGCAGCTACCAGGGCACGCCCAGGCCGCTCGGACAGGCGCAGGCGCGGCAGCCCGGCGCAACCCTCGTGCGGGACGGCGGTCCCGACGGATGGTCCGGTCCGCAGGGTTGGCAGTGGCAGGACCAGGAGCCGGGTCGACGCCACCATGACGGCGGCAAGGTGGGTCCGCAGGGGCCGCAAGGTCCGCAGGGCGAACGCGGGGGACGTGGTCCACGAGGCCCACGTGGCTTCCAGGGTGCTACCGGCGCGCAGGGTTTCCAAGGTGAGCAGGGTGAGCGGGGTGAGCGGGGTGAGCGGGGTCCGCAGGGTTCGCCGGGTCCCCAAGGGCCGCAGGGTTTCCAGGGCCCCCAGGGTCCGCAGGGTGTGACCGGTTCGCCGGGTCCGCAGGGCTCGCAAGGTTCCCAGGGTGCGCAGGGCGAGGCCGGTCCGCAGGGCGAGGCCGGGCCGCAGGGTTCGCAGGGTGAGGCTGGCCCGCAGGGCGCGCAGGGCCCGCAGGGTTTCCAGGGCGAGGCCGGGCCGCAGGGTGCGCAGGGCGACGCCGGCCCGCAGGGCGCGCAGGGCGAGGTTGGCCCGCAGGGCGCGCAGGGTGCGCAGGGTGCGCAGGGCGAGGTTGGCCCGCAGGGCGCGCAGGGTGCGCAGGGTGCGCAGGGTTTCCAGGGTTCGCAGGGCGACGCCGGGCCGCAGGGTTCGCAGGGCGAGGCTGGTCCGCAGGGTTCGCAGGGCGAGGCTGGCCCGCAGGGTGCGCAGGGTTTCCAGGGCCCGCAGGGCGAGGTCGGGCCGCAGGGTGCGCAGGGTTCGCAGGGCGAGGTCGGTGCGCAGGGTGCGCAGGGTTTCCAGGGCGAGGTCGGTCCGCAAGGTGCGCAGGGCCCGCAGGGTTTCCAGGGTGCGCAGGGCGAGACCGGGCCGCAGGGCGCTCAGGGCGCTCAGGGCGCTCAGGGTGTCCTGGCAGGCGTTCATGTCGAATCTTCTGATGTGCCTGGGACCGGCTTTCAAACCGTCAGCTGCCCCACCGGTGAAGTGGCGACGGGCGGCGGCTACACCACCAACGGGACCGTGAACGTGGACAGCCCGCTCGTAGTAGGAGGTACGCCGGTCGGATGGCAGGCCAACTTCCTCGGAACGGAACCCGGCCTCGTCTATGTCATCTGCGCGCCCGCCACATCGTGATCAGCGAAGCACCCACAATGATCGGCAGGAACGAGGAAGACAGTGAGAATGCGACAGGTGTTCGGCACACTTGCCTGCGGCTCTGTGCTGCTGGGCGGGGCGGGTGCGTGCAGTGACGACAAGACACCCGTGGCGAAGGAATCCGGCGGGACCGTCGCACCAGGGGCCGGGCAGGAGGACCCGGGGGTCCTGCTCCAGCAGGGTATCGAGCAGGGTCAGGCCGGCAAGTCCGACGAGGCGAAGGCAACCTTCGAGAAGGTGGTCGCGCTTCAGGGAGACAACAAGTTCGCCTGGTTCAACCTCGGCTACCTCGCCCAGTCGCGTAACGCGACCGGCGAAGCGATGGCGGACTACGACAAGGCACTGCAGATCGACGACTCCTACCGGCCGGCCCTTTACAACAAGGCAATGCTGTTGGAGGAGGCGAAGCCGGACGAGGCGGTCGCGCTGTATCGCAAGATCGTCGGTGCCGATGAGGGCGCTTCCACGGCGTACCTGCGATTGGGGTTGATGCTCGTCAAGCAGCACGACCGGACGGGCGCCCAGGAGGCGTTCGCGTCGGCGATCGGTGCGGATCCGAAGCTTGCGTCGGCCGTCCCCGAGGACTTCCGCCCGCAGAAGACAAGGAGGTGATCGTGTGGTGAAGGCACCACACGTCACGGTTTTCACAGGTAGCAACCGAACCCGCTTCCTGGACGATTGTCTGCAGTCCCTGCTGGCGCAGACGTACGCGGACTGGGAGTGGGTGGTCATTCTCAACCAGGGCACCCGGTGGCGCCCCGAGGCGAACGATCCACGGATCCGCCTCCTGGTGCGGGACGGGCTGTCCGGTGTCGGTGCGGTGAAGCGACAGGCCTGCGCCGAGGCGTACGGGGACATCCTCGTCGAACTCGACGACGACGACCTGCTCAGCAGCGACTGCCTGGGGGAGATCGTGGCCGCCTTCGACGCGAACCCCGGGGCGGGCTTCGTCTACAGCGACACGGCTCAGATCAGCGAGGACGGCGGCCGGGACGACTCGCGGTTCGCCGCCGCGCACGGGTGGCGCTACCGCGACGAGCGGGTCGACGGGCGTGCGGTGTTGGCCTGCCACTCGCTGGAGCCGACGCCGCACAACGTCAGCTACATCTGGTACGCCCCGAACCACGTCCGGGCGTTCCGACGGGATCTGTACGAGAAGGTGGGCGGCTACAACGAGGAACTCGACGTGGCAGATGACCTCGACCTGATGTGCCGGCTGTACCAGGCGGCCGAGTTTCACCAGATCCCCAAGTGCCTTTACCTGCAACGGATGCACGCCAGGAACACCCAGCGCGACCCTGAGGTCAACGCGCGCATCCAGCGGCGGTCCGTGGAGATTCACGACCGTAACATCCAGTTCAACGCGTTGGCCTGGGCGAAACGGCGGGACCTGCTGGCCCTGGACATGGGAGCGGCACACAACAAGCCGGAGGGGTTCCTCGGGCTGGATCGCCGTGCCGGGGACGGCGTGGACATCGTCTGCGACGTCACGAAGGGGATCGACCTGCCGGACAGCAGCGTCGGGGTGATCCGGGCGGTCGACTTCCTGGAGCACATCCCGGACAAGATCGGGATGTTCAACGAGTTGTACCGGGTCCTCGCCCCGAACGGGTTGCTGCTGTCCCTGACGCCCAGTTCGGACGGACGGGGCGCGTACCAGGATCCGACGCACGTCGCGTTCTACAACGAGAACTCGTTCTGGTATTTCACCAACGACCAGTACGCACGTTTCGTGCCGGAGATCCGCTGCCGATTCCAGGTGTCTCGCCTGGGCACGTACTTCCCGAGCGATTTCCACCAGGCGCACAACATCCCGTACGTCGTCGCGAACCTGATCGCGGTGAAGGACGAGACCCGCAACGGAGGTCCGTTGACGATCTGAGCCGACGGCCGTGACACGGTCCTGCGCCCGCCGGCTAGGTGTACTGCCCAGGGAGGCTGAGTACGACCGCGAGCCCGTAGGCGAGGGGTGCCAGCATGGTCTGCTCCGATTACGCGTCGCCTCACCCGTCCGGTGGAGCCGAGCCGTTCCGCCATTTCTCACGTTTTGCCTGCTCGTACGCTGCGCCGAAGGCAGTTGGCACGCTCACAGCCGGCGGAGGGCAATGGTGGCGTCGAGGCGTACACATCGGACAGTGCTGTCGGCGGTCGCCGGTGGGCTGTTCGCGCTGGGCGTCGTCGCGCCCGGCCCGGCTGCGGCACCCGGCCCGGCGGCGGCGCCACTGCCCCGCGCGGCCCAGGCTGACGGCCCTTCCGTCCCCGACCCGCGCGAGCCGCGCCCACCGCTGCTTCCCGCGGACTTCCAGGGCACCGGCCGGTACATCGTGCGGGACCTCGGCATCGACGTGCCGTTCTCGTGGCAGGGCCGCGACGGCAACAGCCAGATGATCGCCGGCGGCCCGGACCACCCGATCTGGTTCACGAACCTGATCTACGAGAACACCCTCTACACGCTCACCTACAAGTGGCCGAACATCCCACTGTTCCCGCCGCGCGAATGCAGCAAGGTCCCGGGGTTCTTCAACCGGCAGATCTTCAACGACAAGCTGAAGAGCGCCCGCTACGTGGGGCCGGAGATTTTGCAGGGTGCCAAGGACCGGCACGTCGACCACTGGCGGGTCGGCGTCGTCGGCGGGTCCACAGTGCCGGGGGAGTTCTTCCGGTTCCCGCTCGCGCTCGGCGACATCTACGTCGACCAGCGCGACCCGAGCCGCTGGTGGCAGGTGTTGCAGTTCGGCCTGCAGAACCTCTTCGACCCGGAACTGGACGAGTGGTTCACCATGGACACCTTCGACCACCGCCCCGGCCAGGTGACCCTCCCCGACCGCTGCCCACCCCCCACGCCCTGACCCCCCCGGCCCAGACCCCGACCGACCGCGGTGAACCCGACCGACCGCGGTGATCAAGAGGTTTGCGTCACCGATCGGCTC
>NZ_JNZS01000014.1 GCF_000718515.1 Micromonospora parva
GGCGCGGGGCGCGGGCGCGGGCGCGGGGCGCGGGCGCGGGGCGCGGGCGCGGGCGCGGGGCGCGGGCGCGGGGCGCGGGCGCGGGCGCGGGGCGCGCGAGAACGGACCATGCGAGGCGGACGAGCGGTGCGGGCGGGGGCAGGCGCCCGGGGGCGCTCCGCGTGATCTATCCGGTGCCCACCCACGCCCAGTGCCGCGACCAGGGCAACCCGGTCAGGGGTTCCGGGGCAGCCCGACCCACGCAGGGATCAAGCCTGACCGCCCGGAGTGGGTCGGGCTGCCCCGGAACCCCCACACCGCAACCACCCGCAAGAACCAACCAGACGATCAGTGATCAGCGCTGTTCCAGTCCCGGCCCAGGCCGACCGACACCTCCAGCGGCACCGACAGCGGGTACGCCTCGCCCATCTCCCGCCGGACCAGTGCCTCCAAGGCCTCCCGCTCACCCGGCGCGACCTCGAAGACCAGCTCGTCGTGCACCTGCAGGAGCATCCGTGAGCGCAGCCCGGCCTCGCGGATCGCGGTGTCGACGTGCAGCATCGCCACCTTGATGATGTCGGCGGCGGAGCCCTGGATGGGGGCGTTGAGCGCCATCCGCTCGGCGATGTCACGCCGCTGCCGGTTGTCGCTGACCAGGTCGGGCAGGTAGCGGCGCCGGCCCAGGATGGTGGAGGTGTAGCCGTCCTGGCGGGCCCTGGCGACCACCTGCTGGAGGTAGTCGCGCACCCCGCCGAAGCCGGCGAAGTAGTTCTCCATCAACCCGCGCGCCTCTTCGGTGCTGATGCTGAGCTGTTGGGACAGGCCGAAGGCGCTGAGCCCGTACGCCAGGCCGTAGTTCATGGCCTTGATCTTGCGGCGCTGGTCGGGGGTGACAGCGTCGAGCGGAACCCCGAAGACCGACGAGGCGGTGGCGGCGTGGAAGTCGGCGCCGGAGTTGAACGCGTCGATCAGCGCGTCGTCCGAGCTGAGGTGCGCCATGATGCGCATCTCGATCTGGCTGTAGTCGGCGGTGAGCAGACTCTCGTAGCCCTCCCCCACCACGAAGGCCCGGCGGATGCGGCGGCCCTCCTCGGTGCGGATCGGGATGTTCTGCAGGTTGGGCTCGGTGGAGGAGAGCCGGCCGGTGGCCGCCACTGTCTGGTTGAAGGTGGTGTGGATCCGGCCGTCGTCGGAGACCGACTTGAGCAGACCGTCGACTGTCGACTTGAGCTTGGCCACGTCCCGGTGGCGCAGCAGGTGGGCCAGCACCGGGTGCGGCTGCTGCGCGTAGAGCCACTGCAGGGCGTCGGCGTCGGTGGTGTAACCCGTCTTGATCTTCTTGGTCTTGGGCAGGCCCAGCTCGGTGAAGAGGATCTCCTGCAACTGCTTGGGCGAGCCGAGGTTGAACTCCCGGCCCACCGCCTCGTACGCGCCCTGCGCGGCGGCCTTCACCTCGGCGGCGAAGTGGGCCTCCAGCTCGGAGAGGTAGTCGGTGTCGGCGGCGATGCCGGTGCTCTCCATGGTGGCCAGCACCCGCATCAACGGCAGCTCCACGCCCGCCATGAGCCGGGCGGACTGCTCGCCGTCGCGGGACAGCTCGGCGTCGATCGCGTCGGCCAGGTCGAGAGTGGCACGGGCCTGGAGCATCAGGTTCTGCTCGACGACCCCTTCGTCACCGAGCCCGTCGAGGGTGAGCTGGCCGGACTCCGGGACGTCCACCCGCAGCTCCCGGTGCAGGTAGCGCAGCGCCAGGTCGGTCAGGTCGTAGGACCGCTGGTCGGGCCGGGCCAGGTACGCGGCGATCTGGGTGTCCCGGACGATGCCGGTGAGCTGCCAGCCGTGCGCGGCGCAGGCCAGCACTGCCGGCTTGCTGTCGTGCAGGACCTTGGGGCGCTGCGCGTCGGCCAACCAGCCGGCCAGGGCGGCCTCGTCGGTCGGGTCGAGCTGCGCCGGGTCGATCCAGGCCGCCGCGCCGCCGGCGGTGGCCAGCGCGAGACCGGTGATCGAGGCGGTGTGCCGGCGGTTGGGGCCGGTGTCGAGTTTGACCGCCAACCCGACGGGGGTGCCGGTCGGGACGTGCGTGCTCAGCCACCCGGCCAGCGCGCCGGGCTCGGTGAGCACCTCACCGGCCAGGTCGAAGCCGGACTCGGCCTCCGGCTCGACCGCCTCCAGGTACTGGTAGAGGCGGTCGCGCAGGATGCGGAACTCCAGGGTGTCGAAGACCTGGTGCACCGCCTCGCGGTCCCAACCCGTCCAGCGGGTGTCCTCGGGGAGCAGCGGCAGCTCCAGGTCGGAGACGAGTCGGTTGATCTCGTAGTTGCGGATCACGTCGGCGAGCCGCTCCCGCAGGCTGTCGCCGGCCTTGCCCTTGATCTCGTCGGCCCGGGCGATCACGCCCTCCACCCCGCCGTACGTGGTGATCCACTTGGCGGCGGTCTTCGGGCCGACGCCCGGGATGCCGGGCAGGTTGTCGCTGGTCTCGCCGACCAGCGCGGCGAGATCCCGGTACTGCTGAGGCGGAACGCCGTACTTCGCCTCGATCGCGGCCGGGTCCATCCGGGCCAGGTCGGAGACGCCCTTGCGCGGGTAGAGGACGGTGATCTGGTCGTCGACCAGTTGGAACGCGTCGCGGTCACCGCTGCTGATGAGCACCGACATGCCCTGGTCGCGGGCCTGGCAGGCGAGCGTGGCGATCACGTCGTCGGCCTCGAAGCCCTCCTTCTCGACCACCGGGATCTGCAGCGCGGCCAGGACCTCCTTGACCAGGCTGACCTGGCCCTTGAAGTCGGTCGGGGTCTCGCTGCGGCCGGCCTTGTACTCCGCGTACTTGTCGGTGCGGAAGGACCGGCGGGAGACGTCGAAGGCCACCACGATGTGGGTGGGCTGCTCGTCGCGCAACACGTTGATCAGCATCGAGGTGAAGCCGTACACCGCGTTGGTCGGCTGACCCGTCGTGGTGGAGAAGTTTTCCACGGGCAGGGCGAAGAAGGCCCGGTATGCCATGGAATGTCCGTCGACGAGAAGCAGGCGCGGTGTCGTAGCTGTCACGGCAGCGACTCTAGTCCGTCGCACCGACATCCCCGACCTTCGGCACGGGGTGCCGCAACGACTGCCGACCCGAACGCCGACGGCCGGCCACCCCGCGAGGGGATGACCGGCCGGCGGCTCGGGTGGCTCAGGCCACGCCGAGGTACGCCTCCTTGACCGACGGGTCGTGCAGCAGGTCCTGACCGGACCCCTCCTTCACGATCCGACCGGTCTCCAGCACGTAACCGCGGTGTGCCCGCGACAGCGCCTGCTGGGCGTTCTGCTCCACCAGCAGGATCGTGGTGCCCTGCTGGTTGATCTCGGTGATGATGTCGAAGATCTGCCGGATCACCAGCGGGGCCAGCCCCATCGACGGCTCGTCGAGCAGCAGCAGCTTCGGTCGGCTCATCAGCGCCCGGCCGACAGCGAGCATCTGCTGCTCACCGCCGGAGAGGGTGCCACCGGCCTGCTTGCGGCGCTCGGCCAGCCGCGGGAAGAGGGTCAGCACCCGGTCCAGGTCGGCGGCGATGCCGGCGGAGTCCCGCCGGGTGTACGCCCCCATGTCCAGGTTCTCCATGACCGTCATACCCGGGAAGATCTGCCGTCCCTCCGGCGACTGGCACAGCCCCCGGACCACCCGCAGGTCGGCCCGGAGCTTGCTGATGTCCTCGCCGTTGAACGTGATCTTCCCGGCGGCCAGCGACCGGGTTCCTGAGATGGCCCGCATGGTGGTGGTCTTGCCGGCGCCGTTCGCGCCGATCAGGGCCACCACCTCACCCTCGTTCACGGTGAGGCTGATCCCGTGCAGCGCCTCGATCCGACCGTACGCGACGGCGACGTTCTCCAGCTCAAGCAGCGTCATCGGCGGGCTCCCCCAGGTACGCGGCGATCACCTTCGGATCGCGGCTGACCTCCGCGGGCGCACCCTCGGCGATCTTGCGGCCGAACTCCAGCACCACGATCCGGTCGGTGACACCCATGACCAGCCGCATGTCGTGCTCGATGAGCAGCACGGTCAGGCCCATGTCCCGGATCTTGCGGATCAGGGTGAGGAGTTCCTCCTTCTCCGCCGGGTTGAAGCCGGCGGCCGGCTCGTCCAGGCAGATCAGCTTCGGCTCGGTGGCGAGCGCGCGGGCGATCTCCAACCGACGCTGGTAGCCGTACGGCAGGTTGCGCGCCTCGTCGTTGGCCCGGTCGGCGATGCCGACGAACCGCAGCAACTCCAGCGCCTTGGCCTCGGCCGCCCGCTCCTCCAGGATGTGCCGGGACAACCCGAACGTCTTGGCGAACGTGCGACGCGTCTCCTGCCACGTCCGCTGGATGCCCGCCTCGGCGGTCACCTGCGGCAACTCGTGCGGCTTCGGCTTCTTCCGGGGCACCCGGAAGAGCGCTCCGGGCACGCTGGTCTTGTGCCGGGAGTCGGTGCCGACCATGACGTTCTCCAGTGCCGTCATCTCCGGGAAGAGACGGATGTTCTGGAACGTACGGGAGATGCCCAACTGGCTGATCTGATGCGGCTTGCGGCCGGTCACCTTCTGGCCGCGGAACCGGACCGCACCGGAGGTCGGCTTGTAGACCCCGGTCATCACGTTGAAGCTGGTGGTCTTGCCGGCGCCGTTCGGCCCGATGAGGCCGAGGATCTCGCCCTCGTAGATCTGGAAATTGATCTTGTCAAGGGCGACCACACCACCGAAGCGCAGCGTGACGTCGTCGACTTCGAGCAGTACCGACCGGGGCCCCGGCTGGGCCGGGATCTTCGGCGCGGACGTGCTGGTGGTCTGGTCAGACATGAGCGGGCGCCTCCTCTGCCTCCGCCGCGCGATCCTTCAACTCGCGGGCTCGCCGCCGGCTCGGGATCAGACCCTGCGGACGCAGGATCATCACCAGCACCATGGCCAGACCGAAGACCAGCCACCGGTAGTCGGCGAAGTCCCGGAACCGTTCCGGCAGGTACGCCAGCAGCACCGCGCCGAGCGAGACACCGAGCATGTTGCCGGAACCGCCGACCACGACCATCGCGACGAAGAGGATCGAGAGGTTCGCGTTGAACTGGGTCGGGTCGATGAACGCGTTACGGCTGCCGAAGAGGAAACCGGACAGGCCACCGAGCGCCGCGCCCATCGCGAACGCCCACAGCTTGAACTTGAACGGGTACACGCCCATCACGGCGGCGGCGTCCTCGTCCTCGCGGACCGCGAGCCAGGCGCGACCGACCCGGCTGTGCTCCAGCCGACGAACCAGGATCACCATCAGCAGGACGAAGGTGATCGCCAGCCAGTACCAGGGCTTCGCGTCGATCAGACCGAAGACCTTGTTGTCCGCCGACGGCGGACCCTCCGGACCCGGAATTGCCGAGATACCGACCGGACCGTTGGTGACCCCGGTGGCGTTGCGGGCCACGATGCGGATGATCTCACCGAAGCCGAGCGTGACGATGGCCAGGTAGTCACCGCGCAACCGAAGCGTCGGCCAACCCAGCAGCACACCGGAGATCATCGTCAGCACGATCGCGAGCAGGAGGCAGATCCCCCAGGTCACCGCCCAGGTCGGCGGCAGGTCGAACTCCTGCTGGATCCACTTGACGACCGGCGAGTTCACCGAACCGAACAGCGCCACGCTGTAGGCGCCGATCGCGAAGAATCCGATGTAGCCGAGGTCGAGCAGGCCGGCGAGGCCGACCACCACGTTCAGGCCGATCGCGACCAGGACGTAGATGGCGCAGACGAAGAGCACGCCCGCCCAGTTGTTGCCGCCGGCGATCGAGTCGGTGCGGAGGTTGTTCAGACCGGGGATCATCAGACCACCGGGCAGCTTGCCCAGGTACGGCAGGGTGTAGACGAAGACGAGCAGGGCGGCCACGCCGATGGCCTTTTGCCACTTCGGCAGGGCCCCCCAACGGTCGCCGATCGAGGTCAGGAAACCGACCCGGCGGCGATCTGCGGAGCGAATCTTGTCGATCATGCGCGGGCCCTCCCGAGCGACTCACCCAACAGGCCGGTGGGCCGGAACATCAGCACCACGATCAGCACCACGAAGGCGATGACGTCCTCCCAGTTGGACGCGAAGAGCGTCGCGCCGTAGACCTCGACGATGCCGAGGAAGAGGCCACCGAGCAGCGCACCGCGCAGGTTGCCGATGCCGCCGAGCACCGCGGCGGTGAACGCCTTCAGACCGAGCACGAAGCCGATGCTGTTCTGGGTGAAGCCGAACCGCATGCTCCACAGCAGCGCGGCGGCGCCGGCCATGATGCCACCGAGCACGAAGATCAGCATGATCACGCGCTCCTGGTTGACGCCCATCAGCGCGGCGGTCTCCGGGTTCTGGGCCACCGCACGCACACCCCGGCCGTACCGGGTGCGGTTGATGAACCAGTCCAGCAGCGCCATCATCGCCACGGCCGCGACGAAGACGATCAGCTGGATGTTCGTGATCGCGGTGTTGCCGATGGTGAACAGGGTCTCCTGCTGGATGATCGTCGGCATACCGATGATCTGCCGGGGCCGGCCGAACACATCCGGCAACGCGCCACCGAGCAGCTTCGGCAGCACCTGCCCGAAGAGCTCCACGAAGACCAGTGACAGACCGATCGCGGTGATCAGGAAGATCAGCGGCGGCGCGTTCTTGCGCCGCAGGGGGCGGTACGCGACCCGCTCGAGCGCCAGGGCTGTGCCGCCGGAGGCGACCGCCGCGACGATCAGACCGAGCACCAGGAAGAGGATCGCCTGGCCGATGGGCGGGTTATTTTGCACGCCGAGTTGGTTCCACAGGATCAGCACCGCGAAGGTACCGACCATGAACACTTCGGAGTGCGCGAAGTTGATCAGGCGAAGGACGCCGTAGACGAGGGTGTAGCCAAGGGCGATCAGGGCATAGATGGCGCCCTTGGACAGGCCATCGACCGTGTGCTGGCCGAGATGGCCGATCAGTTCATCGAAATGCACCGGGGGTCTCCTTGAATCGAGTGCGGCCGGGGTGAGACACCCCGGCCGCACTCCATTGCGTGGGGCGTCAGCTGAGCTTGAGCTCCTGCAGCGCCTCGATGGCCTCGCCCTTGATCTGGTAGGCCCAGATGACGACCTTGGTCGGGTCAACGTCACCCTTGGCGTCGAACTTGATGTACTTCGACACACCCTGCTTGTCGTACGACTTCACGAACGCCAGGATGTCCGCCCGGGTCTTCTTGCCAGCCTTGAAGGCGTCCAGGTAGATGGTGGCGCCGTCGAAGCCCTCAGCACCGTAGGAGCCCGGCGGGATGCCGAACTTCTTCTGGTAGTCAGCGGAGAAGGTGCCGCCGGCCTTGTCGGCCGGGAGGCACGGGCAGGTGATGATCGCGCCCTCGGCGCCACCGGAGGCACCCTTCGGGAACGCGGTGTCGTAGAGACCGTCCGGGCCGACGAACTTGGCCTGGACACCGGCGGCACGCATCTGCTTCACCAGCGGAGCGGCCTCACGGGTGTAGCCGCCGTAGAAGACGAAGTCCGCCTGAGCGGCCTTGATCTTGGAAACGGTGGCGTCGAACTGCGTCTGCCGCTCCTGGATCTTGTCCTTGTTGACGACCAGCGGGCCGAGCTGCTTGCCCAGCTCGTCGGTGATGCCGGCGCCGTAGGCGCTGGCGTCGTCGACCATGAAGACCTTCTGCGCGTTCTGGGTCTTCAGGTAGCTCGCCACCGCGCCGGCCTGCGTGCCGTCGTTGCCGACCACGCGGTAGAAGGACGTGTTGCCCTTCTGGGTCAGGTCGGTCCGGGTCGCGGACGGGCTGACCATCGCCAGGCCCGCGGCCTGGTAGATCGGCATCGTCGCGTCCGACTCACCGGAGAAGTGACCACCGATGACACCGAGGAACGAGTTGTCCCCAGCGATCTGGTTCGCGAACGGGGTCGCCACCGCGGGGTCACCCTGGGTGTCGAACTCCTGCATGGTGACCTTGCAGTCCGGGTTCGCCGTGTTGAACTGCTCCACGGCGAGCTTCGCGCCGTTCAGCGACGGGATCACCAGACCCGCGTTGTCACCCGTGAACGCGCCGAAGATCGCGATCTTGCCACCGCAGTCGCCCGACGCGGTCCCACCGTCGCCGCCACCGGAATCCTGGCAACCAGCCGCGACCACCAGGGTCGCGGCGAGCGCTACGGTGCCCAGCGCCCGTACATAGCTTCGCCTCACGGCTTCCTGACCTCCTCGAGATGCGGACGCGGCTGACCCGAAGCGACGGCGACAGCAGCAGACCCGCAATTCCACCCACCCCGCAGGGACGCCCCCTGCGTTACGGCTCGTGATGGCGGAGCGTACCGACACGACATACCGTCCCGGAAGGCCTGAAGGCGGGGTCTGCGAAACCGTTACGAAGACGTGGGCAATCATGTCGATGTCCGTAACAGGTGAATCCGCCGGACGGTCCTTAAAACCACGCCCGGTCGACGTCCAGCAGCGCCCACCCCGCCCGCGCGAACCCGACGAAAAGCCGACTGACCTGCGCAAACGCCCGCTCGGGTCAGCTGCCGGGGTGAACCCTCACCGCACCGGCGGCGATCAGGCGCCCAGGCCGGTCGCCGACCACAGCCCGGCCCGGGTGCCGTCGTCCGCCGCCAACCACCACCGGTCACCCACCGCCATCAGCGTCACGTCCCGGTCAACGCCCGCCGGCACATCGAGGGGCATCGTCGCCTCCCGCCACGAACCACCCCGGTCGGTCGACACCCACACCGAGTGCCGTGCCCCATCCGTCACCGCGGCGAACAGACTGCCGCCGGACGACACCAGCGAGCCCACCCCCGGCACCCCGGCCCCACCCCGCCGCCCGAACGCGCCGCCAGCCACCCAGCCCGACGCCTCCTGCCGCCACGCGCCGAACGTCCCCCCGCGCAGCCCGACCGCCACCGGCACGCCGTCGACCAGCACCACCCGCTGCAACTCCTCGTACTCCGGCCCACCCGGCAGCACCGTGCGCCGCCACGACCGCCCGTCCGGCGACGACCACACCGCCGGGTCACGATCGATCCGGCCAGCCGGCAACAGGCCACCCACCGCCAGCCACCCCGACGACGTCGCCACCGCGTCGAACGCCCAGGTCACCCCCACCGCGTCACTGGCCAGCTCCGGTGCGCCCTCGACCAGCGCGAACTCCGCCGCGGCAGGCGACGCCACCCAGGACGCCGCACCCGCCGACCGGTTACCGACGATCAACCAACCCGGCGGGCCGGCCGTCAGCCGGGACACGTTCACCGCCGTCGGCCCGCCGTACGTCTCGAACGGCGCCTGCACCTCGACCAGAGCGCCGTCGGCCACCTGCCGCCACGTGCTCACCCGCGGGTAACCGTGCGCACCGCCGACCTTCGCGCCGATCAACGCCACCTGCCCGTCCCGGCAGGCCGCCGACAGGAACACGTTCTGCCGGCCGTAGAAGGAATCCGGACGCACCGGCAGCACGCTCCACGTCGTACCGTCCACGCTGGTCCAGGCCGCCGGGCGGGTGCCACCGTCGGCGTCCACGACACCACCGACCACGAACCACCGGCCCGCGCACGACGCCGCGTCCCGCACCAGCGGACGACCCTCGCCACCCGGCGGCGTCGGCAACGTCAGCGGCTGCCAACCCGGCCGCAGCGGCGGCGCCGGGGCCGTCGTCGACCCCGCGCCGCTCGGCGCGGCCGGCCCGTCGCACCCGGCGAGCAGCAGCGCGAAGAGGCCGAACACCGCGATCACCCGTCGGACGGACACCCGTCGATGCTAACCAGCAGAGCCCGCACATGGTGGCCCGGCACGGCCCGGCGTCGCCCGGACCGCTCAGACGGTCGGCTGCTGCGACACCTCGCCACCGGCGGTCTCCGCGAGGATTCGCTCGGCGACCTCTTTCATGGTCATCCGGTGGTCCATGGCCGTGCGCTGGATCCACTTGAACGCCTGCGGCTCGGTCATCCCGTAGGTGGTCATCAGCGCGCCCTTGGCCCGCTCCACCGACTTACGGATCTCCAGGCGGTCGGTCAGGTTCGCGACCTCCGCCTCCAGGGCCGCGACCTCCGAGTAACGCGACAGCGCGATCTCCACCGCCGGGACCAGGTCGCTCTTCTGGAAGGGCTTCACCAGGTACGCCATCGCGCCCGCCGCCCGCGCCCGCTCCACCAGATCACGCTGGCTGAACGCGGTCAGAATGATCACCGGAGCGATCCGGGCGCCGGCGATGCGCTCGGCGGCGGCAAGCCCGTCCATGATCGGCATCTTGATGTCCAGGATGACGAGATCGGGCTTCAGCTCCTCGGCGAGGCGAACGGCTGTCTCACCGTCGCCGGCCTCCCCCACCACCTCGTAACCCTCTTCGACCAGCATCTCGGCGAGGTCCAGCCGGATCAGCGCCTCGTCCTCGGCGATCAGTACGCGCCTGCGCTCGGCATCCGTCGGCGTCTCAGCCACCAGCCCTACCCCCACCATCGATCACTGCACGGCTACCACCCATGCTCCCGCATGAGAGTAGTCGGGTACAGTAGGCGCCACCCGCCGGGATGGTGGAACGGCATACACGGAAGTCTCAAACACTTCTGCCCGAAAGGGCTTGCGGGTTCGAATCCCGCTCCCGGCACTCTTGTCATACGCCTGTTCGACGATGTGGACGTGCATCCACCGCAGATGCGGGCACAGGCCCGCGCGCTCCGCGTTCGCGGACACAGCATTCATTCCGTAGCTCGGAAGCTGTCGTTGCCGTACGCAACCGTCTGGCACTGGTGCGTCGATCGGCCCGAACCGGTGCGGCGCGGCACGGAACTGCGCTGCTTCCGATGTCGGCCGGATGTCGACAATCCGACCGACCCCGGGGCCTACGCCTACCTGCTCGGTCTCTACCTGGGCGACGGCCACCTGGTCACGACGGCGCGTGTTCCGGTGTTACGCATCTACTGTTCCGATGCCTGGCCCGGGCTGATCGAGGCGTGCGACGTGGCCATGCGAGCCGTGTTGGCCTCCAGGGTGCAACGGATCCAGAAGCAGGGTTGCGTGGGCGTGCAGAGTTACGGCCTCCACTGGCCCTGCCTGCTCCCGCAGCACGGTCCCGGCAAGAAGCACGAGCGACCGATCGTCCTCGCCGACTGGCAACGGCCGATCATCGAACAGCACCCCGGCGACTTTCTGAGAGGGCTGTTCCACTCCGACGGCTGCCGGGTCGCCAACCGGGTGACCGTGCGCGGCAAGGCGTACGTCTACCCGCGCTACATGTTCGTCAACGAGTCGGCCGACATCATGGGGCTCTGCCAGTGGGGCCTCGACCTGCTGGGCATCGCCTGGCGGATGAACCGGCGCAACTCGCTGTCGGTGGCCCGGCGCGACGCGGTCGTCACCCTGGACCGCCACGTCGGTCCGAAGTCTTGACCGGTCAGGCGATCGTGTCCAGGGCGTGGGCGAGGTCGGCGCGCAGGTCCTCGGGGTCTTCCAGACCGACCGAGAGGCGCAGCAGGGCGGCGGCGGGTTTGGCGTCGCCCTCGACCGGCCGGTGGGTGAGCGAGGCCGGGTGCTGGATGAGGGTGTCCACGCCGCCGAGCGAGACCGCGTGGGTGATGAGCCGGCAGGCACCGGCGACGGTCGCGGCGGCGGGCGCCCCGCCGCGTATCTCGAAGGCGAGCAGGCTGCCGGGTCCGGCCATCTGCCGGCCGACCAGCGCCGCCGGGTCGTGCACCGAGGGGTGGTGCACCCGGTGTACGGCGGGGTGGTCGGCGAGCCAGCCGGCGAGTTTCTCGGCGGTGGCCTGTTGGGCGCGGACCCGCAACGGCAGGGTCTGCAGGCCACGGTGCAGCAGGTAGCCGCCGAGGGGGTGCAGGATCGCGCCGGTGACCGCGCGGACCTGGCGTAGGCGCACGGCCCAGGTGTCGTCGCAGGCGACGACGCCGGCGAGGACGTCGCCGTGCCCGCCGATGCTCTTGGTGGCGCTGTGCAGGACGAGGGTGGCGCCGTGGCGGGCGGGCTGTTGCAGCACGGGGGTGGCGACGGTGTTGTCCACCAGCAGTGGGATGTCGCCGGCCGCGGCGGCGAGGGCGGCGATGTCGACCAGGTCGAGGGTGGGGTTGGCGGGTGTCTCGACGATGATCAGTGCGGTGTCGGGGCGGATGGCGGCGGCGACCTCGTCGGGGTGGGCCCAGGTGACTGTGGTGCCGAGCAGGCCGGTGGCGAGGATGTGGTCGGTGCCGCCGTAGAGGGGTCGGACGGCGACGACGTGCCGGCGGTCGTCGCGGGCGGCGGCGAGCAGGGTGGCGGTGAGGGCGGCCATTCCGCTGGCGAAGGCGACGGCCTGGGCGGTGCCCTCCAGTTCGGCGAGGGCGCTCTCGAAGCGGGCGACGGTGGGGTTCCAGAGCCGTTGGTAGACGGCGCCACCTTCGGCGGGGAGGGTGCCACCGGTGGCGAGCTGCTCGTAGGCGTTGCCGCCGTCGTCGACCGAGGGCAGTGGGTTGGTGGTGGACAGGTCGATGGGCGGTACGTGCACGCCGAGGGTGCGGAGGTCGTCGCGGCCGGCGTGCACGGCCCGGGTGTCCATCGGTGTCATGGCGGTAGCGTCGAACATCTGATGCTATGACGGCAATAGTTCGGAAAACTATTCTGTGAAAAGCTCTTGTTTCGGCAGAGAATTCGGCAAAGGATGCGGGGATGCCCCCCGAGCCGAATGATGTGCGGCCGTACCCGGCCCTGGACGAGGTGGATCGCGCGATCCTGACCGAGCTGGCGGCGGACGGCCGGCTGCCGAACAACGCGCTCGCCGAGCGGGTGGGGGTGGCGCCGTCGACGTGCCTGACGCGCACCCGGGCGTTGCGCGAGCGCGGTGCGATCCGTGGTTTCCACGCCGAGGTGGATCCGGCGGCGCTCGGCCTGCCGTTGCAGGCGTTGGTGTCGGTGCGGTTGACAGCGCACGAGCGGGCGGCGGTGGACGCGTTCCGGGCCCGGTCGGTGCGGCTGCCCGGGGTGGTGTCGGTGTTCCACGTCGCCGGTGCGGAGGACTACGTGCTGCACGTGCGGGCGGCGTCCGGCGACGCGTTGCGCGACTTCGTCCTGGACCACCTGGCGGTCGACCCGGTGGTGCAGCACACCCAGACCAGTCTCATCTTCGAGCAGGCCCGCGGGATGGGTTGAGCGGCGGGTGCGCTGGCCGACGAAAACCCGGATGTCGGAACAAAGCCGGTCGGTGCCGGGTTGGCTGACCTTGTGATCACCGTACCGTTGTCTGTTCTTGATCTTGCCCCGGTCGCCAAGGGCGCCACCGCTGGCGCGGCCCTGCAGGCCACCACCGAGTTGGCCCGCCGCACCGAGGAGTTGGGCTACCACCGGTTCTGGGTGGCCGAGCACCACAACATGCCGGCGATCGCCAGCTCCGCGCCCGCGGTGCTGCTGGCGCACCTGGCGGCGAACACCTCGACCATCCGGCTGGGCTCGGGTGGGGTGATGTTGCCCAACCACGCGCCGCTGGTGGTGGCCGAGCAGTTCGGCACCCTGGAGGCGCTGCACCCCGGTCGGATCGACCTGGGCATCGGCCGGGCGCCGGGCACCGACCAGATGACCGCGTTGGCGTTGCGGCGCACCATGGAGGGCCTGTCGGCGGAGCACTTCCCCCGGGAGCTTGCGGACCTGATGAACTATTTCAGCGGGGAGAAGCCGGGGCAGATCGTCGCCACCCCGGGTCGCGGTGAGCAGCCGGCCGTGTGGCTGCTGGGTTCCAGCGGTTTCAGCGCCCAGCTCGCCGGCCTGCTCGGCCTGCCGTTCTCCTTCGCGCACCACTTCAGCTCGGCGAACACCCTGCCGGCGTTGGCCCTGTACCGGCAGCACTTCCGGCCGTCGCAGTGGCTGGACAAGCCGTACGCGATGGTGGCGGTCAACGCGGTGTGCGCGGACACCGACGAGCGGGCCGAATGGCTGGCCGGGCCGAGCGCCCTGTCGTTCCTGAAGTTGCGCTCCGGGCGGCCGGAGCCGCTGTCGACGCCCGACGAGGCGGCGGCCTACCCGTACACGGAGATCGAGCGGGAGTTCGTGCTGCAACGCCGCGACGGTCAGGCGATGGGCTCGCCGGAGACGGTACGTCGGCAGCTGACCGAGTTGCAGGAGCGCACCGGCGCGGACGAGCTGATGCTGACCACGCTGGTTTACGACGTGCAGGACCGGGTGCGGTCGTACGAGCTGATCGCCGAGCAGGTGGCGGGTGGTCTGCGCCAGCGGGCGTGAAACACGATCTTCACGTCAGCGTCACCCCGCCGACCCGGACGGTGCCTAATGTTGGTGCCGGTGGTGGTACGGCATTCCCGGTCGGGACGGGTTGGGAATGCCGCGGTGTGGCGCACCGGGCCGGAGCTGAGCGGATTCCGCGGCTGCGGCCCGGTGCCTGCCACCCTAGGCGACCCCGGTCGGGACCGCCAGAGCTCGCATCACCGTAGGTGGATGTCCGGCGTCGGTGGGGTGCCCATTCCGTTGCCGATGAAGAACCGCGGGTGCGGCGGTTGGTTGTAGGCGGTGTTCTGCCACGCGATGGCCACCCGGTACTGCGGGTCGTGCATCAGGGTGTAGATCCGGGTGCTGGTCGGGGTGGGTGTGCTGTAGATGCGCAACGCCCGGCTGTCGGTGGTCCGCCAGATCACCTCCTCGCGCCAGTCGCCCAGGATGTCGCCGGAGAGCGCCGGGGTGGCCTTGGTGCCGTTGTTGGACGCCACCCCGCTGCCGTCGAGCAGCCGGGTCTCGCCGCCGGTGCCGTACTTGTCGATCCTCGTGCCGTCCAGCAGTTCCCGCACCGGGTCACCGTCCCACCAGGCGAGGAAGTTCGCCGAGGACGGCTTGCGGCCGACGTTCTGCCCCCTGGTGTTGGCCAGTCCGGCGACCGCTGACGACCACGACTCCGCGCCAGGACTGCCCGCCCAGATGTCCGCGGAGACACCCCGGCCGTTGTCGCCGGACGCCGGCGTGGACCAGAGGACCTGACCGGTACGGGCGTCGGCGAAGTAGGAACTGGGCTTGCTGCCGTCCTCGTCGACCTTGAACACCTCCAGTCCGGCGCGGCCCGGGTCGAGGTCCCCGACGTGCAGCGCGTCGCCGTGACCGTTGCCGGTGGAGTGCAGCAGCCGGCCGTTGTCGTCGATGGTGGCGGCCCCGTACACGATCTCCTGGCGGCCGTCGGCGTCGACGTCGGCGACGGAGAGTTGGTGGTTGCCCTGACCGGCGGCGGCGCCGTTGCCGGAGGAGTTCGAGTCGAACGTCCAGCGCTTGGTCAGCGTGCCGTTGCGAAAGTCCCAGGCCGCGATCACCGCGCGGGTGTAGTAACCCCGGGCCATGATCAGCGAGGGGCGCTGCCCGTCCAGGTACGCGGTGCCGGCCAGGAACCGGTCCACCCGGTTGCCGTACGAGTCACCCCAGGACGACACGGTGCCGCGCGGCGGGTCGTAGTTCACGGTGGAGGCGATCGCGCCGGTCTGCCCGTGGAACATGGTCAGGTACTCCGGGCCGGACAGCACGTAGCCGCTGGAGTTGCGGTAGTCCGCCGATGACGAGCCGATGAGCTGACCGGTGCCGGAGCGGGTGCCGTCGGCGGTCTTCATGGCCACCTCGGCGCGGCCGTCCCCGTCGTAGTCGTACACCTGGAACTGGGTGTAGTGGGCGCCGGCCCGGATGTTGCGGCCCAGGTCGATGCGCCACAACCGGGTGCCGGTGAGTGTGTACGCGTCGACGTAGACGTTGCCGGTGTAGCCGGACTGGGAGTTGTCCTTGGCGTTCGACGGCTCCCACTTGAGCACGATCTCGTAGCTGCCGTCGCCGTTGAGGTCACCGACGGAGGCGTCGCTGGCGCTGTAGGTGTAGCTCTCCCCGCTCGGGGTGCTGCCCCCGGCCGGGACCTGCAACGGCACGTCCAGGTAGCCCGCGCCGAACTGCAACGCCGGTGCCGACGCCGCCTGCTCGGCGCCGCCCACCACGGCCCGCACCGTGTACGTCGACCCGGCCGCCGCGCCGCTGTCGAGGTAGTTGGTGGCGCCGGTGATCGGGCTGGCGTTGACCCTGGTGGATCCCCGGTAGAGGTTGAACGCCACCCCGGAGGTCTCGGTGCCGAGAAGCCGCCAGGAGACCAGGTTGCCGCCGCCGGAGCGGACGCTTATCAAGCCTCGGTCCAGGTTCTCCATCTGCACCACCCCGGCCGCCGGCGGGGGCGTGGTCGGGGGTGGCGTGGTGGGTGGCGGGGTGGTCGGGGGCGGGGTTGTCGGCTCGCCGGTGGGTGGGGCGCCGGTGCAGGTGGTGCCGTTGAGCGCGAAGCTGCCCGGCACCGGGTTGCTGCCGGTCCAGGAACCGTTGAAACCGAACGAGGTGCTGCCGTTGGTGGCGATGGCGGCGTTGTGGTCGACGTTGCGCGCGGTGACCTGGGCACCGGACTGGGTGACCGTGGCGTTCCACGCCTGGGTGACCTGCTGGCCCGCCGGGTACGACCAGGTGACGGCCCACCCGCTGACCGGGTCACCGAGGTTGGTGACGGTGACGTTGGCGCCGAAGCCGCCCTGCCACTGGTTGGTGATTTGATAGTCGACCCGGCAGCCGACGGCGGCGGCCGAGGCGACGACCGTGCCGAGGGTGCCGGCCACGACGGTGGCCGCCGTGGTGGCGGCGAGCAGGATCAGCCGATGTCTGGACGGGTGCATGCACTGCCTCCGGGGATCCGGTGGTGATCGCTGCGGCACACCGGCCCTGCCCGGGGAAGCACGGTGGACCAACCCCACCGCGACGGCGGCGGACGGCGATCTGATCGGGGGTGAAACGCCCTGGAACTCACGGATCCGACTCACCGCGATCGTAGGGCAAGCGCTTTCCGACACGCAACATCGACGCCTGTCGCTCGCTCTGGATTGAGCTTCCGGTCTTGCCCGGACGATCGATGCCTGGTCAACTCGTGCCGGTGAACCCTCACCACATGGACCCCGCCGAATTCCGTCGCGCCGGGCACGCCGTCGTCGACTGGATCGCCGACTACTGGGCGACAGTGGAGCAACGACCGGTCACACCGACCGCTCCCCCGGGCACCGTGGCCGCCGCCCTGCCCGGCGCCCCGCCCACCACCGGCGGCGAACCGGTCGAGGCGGTCCTCGCCGACCTGGACTCGATCGTCGTACCGGGGCTGACCCACTGGCAGCACCCGAGCTTCTTCGGCTACTTCCCGGCCAACACCTCCGGCCCGAGTGTGCTCGGCGACCTGGTCAGCGCCGGGCTCGGCGTCCAGGGCATGCTCTGGGCCACCAGCCCGGCCTGCACCGAACTGGAGACGGTGATGATGGACTGGCTGGCCCACCTGATGGACCTGCCACAACGGTTCCACTCGACCGGCACCGGCGGTGGGGTCATCCAGGACTCGGCCTCGTCGGCGACGCTGGTGGCCACCCTGGCCGCGCTGCACCGGGCCAGCGACGGCCGGTGGCGTCACGCCGGCATCGACCGGCGCTACCGCGCCTACACCTCCGTGCACGGGCACTCGTCCATCGAGAAGGCCGCACGGCTCGCCGGGCTGGGCGACGACGGCGTCCGGTCGATCGCCGTGGACCCGGACACCCAGGCGATGCTGCCGGGCGCGCTCCGGACCGCGATCGAGGCCGACCTTGCCGCCGGTGACGTACCGGCCATCGTGGTGGCGACCATCGGCACCACCTCCACCACCGCCATCGACCCGCTGCCCGAGATCGGAACCATCTGCGCCGAGTACGGCATCTGGCTGCACGTGGACGCCGCGTACGCGGGCGCCGCCGCCGTCTGCCCCGAGCTGCGGTGGTCGCACGCCGGCCTGGAGTACGCCGACTCCTACTGCTTCGACCCGCACAAGTGGCTGCTCACCGGCTTCGACTGCGACGCGTTCTGGGTGGCCGACCGGGCGGCGCTGATCGAGGCGCTGACCGTACTGCCGGAATTCCTGCGTAACGCGGCCTCCGAGTCCGGTGCGGTGATCGACTACCGGGACTGGCAGGTGCCGCTGGGCCGACGGTTCCGAGCCCTCAAGCTGTGGTTCGTGCTGCGCTGGTACGGCGTCGAGGGGCTGCGGGCGCACATCCGCTCCGGGGTGACGCTGGCCGAGCGGTTCGCCGAGCGGGTCCGCGCCGACGACCGGTTCGAGGTGGCCGCCGCGCACCCGTTCTCACTGGTCTGCTTCCGGCTGCGCGCCGACGACGACACCAACGCGGCGTTGCTGGCCTCGGCGAACGCCACCGGACAGGTGCACCTGACGCACACCCGGGTCGCCGGCCGGTACACGCTGCGGCTGGCGGTCGGCGCACCGCAGACCACGGAGGCGCACATCGACGCGGCCTGGACCCTGCTCTCCAGGACCGCCGACACACTGCCCACCCCCTAACCCCACGCCGCACCGCCGATCCACGCCCCTCCCCCGACCTTGCGCGGTTCTCGACGACGAGCAGCGACCGACCGGGGCGGGGTTCGGGGCGCCCACCCCCGCAAGGTCACGCTCGATCCTGGATGTAGTGGCCACGAAACCCCCGGATGCCACTACATCCAGGATCTTGCGCGATCGTGCGGCGGCGCGGGGGTGGGACGCGGACGGCGGGGGGTCAGCGTGCGGTGGGGGTACCCGTCGCGGCGAGATCGGCCGGGACCTCGTCGGCAGCGGCGGCGCGGGACGTCGCGGCACCAGCGGCAGACTCCCCGGCGGGAGCGGGCGCGGCTTCGGCGTGGGCGTGGCGGGTGCGGCGCAGGGCGCGCACGGCCAGCACCAGGGCGGCCAGCCAGCCGGCGGCCAGGAGCGCGTACACGGCGGGGCGGGCGGGGCCGCCCAGTTCGGCGGAGCGGAGCAGGGTGCGGGCGTTGGTCAGCACGATCACCCCGCCGACCGCAGCGCCGAGCAGTTGGGCGGGCACGATACGCACCAGCCAGGCGGCCAGCGGGGCGGCGATGAGCCCGCCGATGAGCAGCGCGGCGACGGTGGGCAGCAGGAACCCCTCCGAGCCCAACCCGATCAGGAAGCCGATGCTGGCCGCGCCGGCCACGACGAACTCGGCGGTGTCCACCGAGCCGATCACCTTGCGGGGTTCCATCCGGCCGGAGACCAGCAGCGCCGGGGTGGCCACCGGGCCCCACCCGCCGCCGCCGGTCGCGTCGACGAAACCGGCGACCAGGCCCAGGGGGCCGAGGAAACGACCGCGGAGCCGTCCGCCGACCCGGTCGGTGCGCAGCGGGCGGGCGAAGCGGACCAGAAGGTACGCGCCGAGCGTGAAGAGGATGCCGGCCATCCACGGCGCGGCGGCCTCGGTGGAGATCGAGCTGAGCACTGTGGCGCCGGCGAAGGCGCCGATCGCGCCGGGCAGCGCGATGCGGGTCACGACCCGCCAGTCGACGTTGCCGAACCGCCAGTGCGCGACGCCGGCGGCGAGCGTGGTGCCGATCTCGGCCAGGTGCACCGAGGCCGAGGCGGCGGCCGGGGCGACCCCGGCGACCAGCAGCAGCGTGGAGGAGGTCAAGCCGTACGCCATGCCGAGCGAACCATCGATCAGTTGCGCGACGAGCCCGACCAGAGCAAGGACCAACAGCTTGCGCACGAGCACCCCCTGACTTTTCGGCATCTCCTATCGACTTGGTCGACAATGCGGGATGGGGCAGCCAGGGTCAAGCCCCCGATCGGTGGATGGGACGCGCCGGGTCAGCGCCCGGGTGACGCCGATCCGGGTGGTGGGCCGGCGATCAGATCCAGGCGCGCGGGTCGGCGGCCAGCTCGGTGACCCGCGCGGGTAGCGCGCCCGCTGCCACGTCGGCGACGCTCACCAGTTCCAGGATCTCCCGCTCGCTCGCCCGCAGCGCGATCCAGACCTCCTGGAGGGCGCGGGCCGGGCCGTGGTAGCCGAGCTGCTCGGGGCGCTGCCCGCGGACGTGGGCGAGGGGGCCGTCGATCACCCGGATCACCTCGGCGAGGGAGATCTCCTCGGCGGGGCGGGCCAGCCAGTAGCCGCCCTCCGGGCCGCGCTGGGCGTGCACGATGCCGCCCCGGCGCAGCTGCAGCAGGATGCTCTCCAGGAACTTCGGCGGAATCTCCTGGGCACGGGCGATCTGGTCGGCCGTGACCGGTCGGCCGCGCCCGGGACCGCTGGCCGTCGCGGCAAGCTCGGCGGCCGCGCGGAGGGCATAGTCGACCCGGGCGGAGAGGCGCATGCCGGCAAGGTTAGTCCCTGGTCAACCGGGCAGGCGGGCGACCCTCGGCCGATCGGCCACGCATCGATGAAAAGTGCCGCCGCCGGCACCCGACGCGCGCCGCCGGAACTGACCGGTGCGGCCCGTCATGATCCACCGCGCGGTGGCGGCCGAAATGCCGGCCCGGAGCGTCCCTATGCTGGGCGTGAAGACGAATGTCCGGCCCTTTACCCGGCCGCCAGCAACATATTGATAAACACCCGGGTCCGCTCGGGGGGAAGGCAACACGATGACCGATATCGCGACCCGCACCTGGGATGGCATGACCATCCCGGTCGCCGGCACCTATCTTCTCGATCAGGCGCACAAGCGGATCGGTTTCCTGTCCCGGCACATGATGGTCAGCCCGGTACGCGGCGAGTTCGCCGAGGCCACGGCGCAGATCACCGTCGCCGATGACCCGCTGCTCTCCTCGGTGACGGCCACCATCATGTCGGCGAGCATCACCACCGGGAGCGTCGATCGGGACACGCATCTGAAGAGTGCCGATTTCCTCGACGTGGAGCGCTTTCCCACCCTCGAATATCGAAGCACCGGTATCACATGGCAGGGCAACGAGGACCCCATATTCCAGTGGGCGCGCCTGCGCAACCACCGGCTGGGCGGACGAGGCCGGAGTCACATTGTTCCGCCGCAGTCCGACGGTATTCCCGGACGATTCGTCCTCACCGGTGAGCTGACCGTGAAGGGAATCACCCGGGCCGTCGACCTGGAGGTGAATTTCGGCGGCGCTCGTCGTGATCCGTACGGGCAGAACATCTTCGGATTCAGCGCGACGGCGAGCATCAACCGCGAGGACTACGGCCTGCTCTGGAACGTCGTCCTGGAGAGCGGCGGGGTGCTGGTCGGCAAGACGGTGCAGATCGAGATCGCCGGAGAGGCCATCTACCAGGCCTGACCCGCCGCATCCCCGCCAGGAGCCTGGCGGGGATGGGTGGACGCGTCAGGCGCCGACGCGGCGCAGCAGACCCTCCTGGACGGCGCTGGCGATCTGCCGGCCGTCAGTGGTGAACATCCGGCCGGTGGCCAGCCCGCGCGCGCCGGACGCGGACGGGCTCAAACAGTCGTAGAGGAACCACTCGTCGGCCCGGAACGGCCGGTGAAACCACAGCGCGTGGTCCAGGCTCGCGCCGACCAACCCGCCCGGCCCCCACACCTCGCCGTGCGCGGAGAGCACCGAGTCCAGCAGGGTGAGGTCCGAGGCGTAGGTGAGCGCGCAGGCGTGCAGCAGTGGGTCGTCGGGCAGTTTGCCGTCGATGCGCATCCAGACGCGCTGGTGCGGGTCGGCGGGCCGGTCGCCGGGGCGGACCCAGCCGGGCTCACCCACGTAACGCACGTCGATCGGACGCGGGATCTGACCCCAGATGCCCAGCCGCTCCGGGTAGCGGGAGAGCCGGTCGCTCATCGTCGGCACGTCCTGCGGCATCGGGACGTCCAGCGGGGCCGTGACCTGGTGGTCCAGGCCCTCCTCGGCCCGCTGGAACGACGCCGACATGAAGAAGATCGGCTTGTCGTGCTGCAGGGCGACGGCCCGGCGGACCGAGAAGGACCGCCCGTCGCGGATGTTCTCCACCTGGTACTCGATCGGCTCGACCGGGTCGCCGGGGCGGACGAAGTAGCCGTGCAGCGAGTGCACGAACCGCTCCGGGTCGACGGTGCGGCCGGCGGCGACCAGGGCCTGGCCGGCAACCTGGCCGCCGTACACCCGTTGTGGGCCGACCGGGGGGCTCATCCCCCGGAAGGTCATCTCCCCGGTCGGATCGAGGTCCAGCACCTCCAGCAGCTGGTCCACCGCCGCCTGGCCGACCGCGACCCGACCGTCGCTCACTGCAGCGCCCGCGCCGACGCGGCGTCGACCAGCGAGCCGAGCTGGTGTACGCGCAGCGTGTTGGTCGAGCCGGGGGTGCCGGGAGGGCTACCCGCCACGATCACCACGTAGTCGCCGGGGTTGGCCCGGTCGAGGCCGAGCAGCGCCTGGTCGACCTGGCGGAACATGTCGTCGGTGTGCTGCACGAACGGCATCAGGAAGGTCTCCACGCCCCAGGTGAGGGCGAGCTGGTCGCGCACCTCGGGGACCGGCGTGAAGGCCAGCAGCGGCAGGTCGCAGTGCAGCCGGGACAGCCGGCGCACGGTGTCACCGGTCTGCGAGAAGGCGACGAGCGCCTTGGCGTTGATGGCCCGGGCGATCGACGAGGCGGCGACGGTGAGGGCGCCACCGTGGGTACGCGGGTCGTGCTGCAACCGCGGCACCCCGATCGAACCGGCCTCGGTGGTCGTCACGATCTTGGCCATGGTGCTGACGGTGAGCACCGGGTACTTGCCGACGCTGGTCTCGCCGGAGAGCATCACCGCGTCCGCGCCGTCGAGCACCGCGTTGGCGACGTCGGACGCCTCCGCCCGGGTGGGGCGGGAGTTCTCGATCATCGAGTCGAGCATCTGGGTGGCCACGATGACGGGCTTGGCGTTCTCCCGGCACAGCTGCACGGCGCGCTTCTGCACCAGCGGGACCTCGTCCAGCGGCATCTCGACACCGAGGTCACCACGGGCGACCATGACGCCGTCGAAGGCCAGCACGATGGCCTCCAAGTGCTCCACCGCCTCCGGCTTCTCGACCTTGGCCAGCACCGGCCGGAACACGCCCTCCTCGGCCATGATGCCGTGCACGAGCTTGATGTCCTCGGCGGAGCGGACGAAGGAGAGCGCCACCAGGTCGACACCGAGACCCAGGGAGAAGCGCAGGTCCTCGGCGTCCTTCTCCGACATGGCGGGCACGCTGACCGCCACGTTGGGCAGCGACACGCCCTTGTTGTTGGAAACCGGGCCGCCCTCGGTGACGAGGCAGCGGATGTCGTTGCCGGTGACGTCGGTGACCTCGACGGCGACCCGACCGTCGTCGATCAGCAGCCGGTCACCGGGCTTCACCTCCTGCGGCAGCTTGCGGTAGGTGCAGGAGACCCGCTCCTTGGTGCCGATGATGTCGTCGCCGGTGATGACGACCGAGTCACCGGTGCGCCACTCGTGCGGGCCGTCGGCGAACCGACCGAGCCGGATCTTGGGGCCCTGCAGGTCGGCGAGGACGGCGACCGGCTTACCCGCTGCCTCCGACGCCTCCCGGACCAGTCGATAGACCGCCTCGTGGTCGGCGTGGCTGCCGTGACTGAAGTTCAGCCTCGCCACGTTCATGCCGGCCTCGACGAGACCCCGGATGCGCTCCGGGGACGAGGTGGCGGGACCAAGAGTGCAGACGATCTTCGCGCGGCGTGTCACGCCCATCAGGCTAGTCTCTCCTTCAGGTCGGACTCGGGTCCGACCCCTTGCAGGCAGCGGAACATGTGTCCAACGACGCGCGGCGCGCGTCGGGCCGGCGGGCGGAACCGCACCGGGAACGTTGTGGCGACGGGCATCAGCGACCGCGCGCCGGGAATCGTACGCCTCCAGTGGCGTGCGCTGTCGGGGTGCTCCCGGCGGCGGCTCACTCCGGACGCCCTGACGGCGGCAGGCGGCGGCTCACTCCGGGTGCACCGAGGGCGGCAGGGTCGGCACCGCGTGCAGCAGGTCACGGGGGTCGTAGCGGCGCTTGGCGTGGCGCAGCCGCGCCCAGTTCGCGCCGTAGGCGAGCCGGACCCGGTCGGTCTCCTGCGGGGCGAGCAGGTTGGGGTAACCACCGGGCAAGGCCTGCGGGGCGAGCGCCGCCGAGGTCCGCTCGGCCCACTCCTGGTGCGGGCCGGCCGGCTCGCCGGGCGCCCACACCGCGATGATCTCGGCCATCAGGTGGTCGGCACGCAGTCCGAACGCTGTGTCGGCGGGTCGGACCCGGGTGGCCGCGCCGTGGAAGTGGTGCACTGCCAGCGCGGAGAATGGCGAGGTGACCTGCCGGGCCGCGTCGACGAGCGTGTCCACGGTGCTGTCGGTGAGCGCGGGCAGCCATCGGGTCCGCAGCAGGTAGTGGTTGCCGTCGACCATTCCGCCGCCGAACATCCGCAGCGCGTCCGCGTACGGCATCGGGCCGATCTGGTCGACCAGCGGGGTGCCCAGCGCGCGCAGCCGGTCCATCCACGGCAGCCCGGCGTCCAGGTCCGGGCCGCTGTAGAACGGGCAGACGAAGATCACCGGCTCGCCGGCCGGGCCGGGCAGGAAGCCGGCCATCACTGTCAGTTCGTCCGGCGCCTCGGCGACCAGCGCGCCATAGCCGCGCAGGACGGCCGGGGCCTCGGACAGCGCGAACATGATCATGCCGGCCAGCACCCCGCGCAGCCGGTGCGCGCGGAACCGCAGCTCGGTGACGATGCCGAGGTTCCCGCCGCCGCCGCGCAGCGCCCAGTACAGCTCGGCGTCGTGGCGCGGGTCGGCGGTGACCCGGCGGCCGTCGGCGAGAACCACCTGCGCGCCGAGCAGACTGTCCAGGGACAGACCGAACCGACCACACAGCGGGCCGTACCCGCCGGCGAGGGTGAGCCCGGCCATCCCCACGGCGTCGACCACGCCGGTCGGCACCACCAGGTCGTACGGGCGGGCGGCGGCGAGCAGCTCGGCCGCCGTGGCGCCGCCGCCGATGGTCACCGTGGGCGCGTCCGGGTCGACCCGGACGGCGCGCAGCCCGGTCAGGTCGAGCACCAGGGCACCGTCGCGCAGGGCCCGGCCGGCCCAGTCGTGCCCGCCGGAGCGGACCGAGACGGGCAGGTGGCAGCGGGCGGCGACGCGGATCGCCTCGGCCACCTCGTCGGCCTCCTGGCAGTGGGCGACCAGCGCGGGCGTCCGCGCCACCGCACCGTTCCAGAGTTGGGTGGTGGCGGCGTAACCGGGATCGCCCGGCTCGTGCAGCCGGTCGCCGAGCAGGGCACGTAGTCGGGCGGCGGCGGATGCGACATCACCGGTGGCGGCGGAGGTCATGGCGACTCCTCGACCGGGGCCGACCCACGACACCGGGTACGCCCCGGCGGCGGCCCGCGCAGGGCGCGACCGTAGCACCGGCAGGCGGGCGAGCGCCGTCGCCATCACGACAGCCACCGATGGACGGCTGCTCAGCTCCCCGCTTTGACCAGCGGAAACTCCAGGGAACCCGCCGGGCAGAGGAAGGTCAGCACTTCCACCCGGTAGAGCCCGGCCTGCACCGCGGGGTCGGCCTCCAGCACGCTGCGGACGTCGTCGACGCTGCCGGTGCGGGCCAGCCCGAACCCGATCGGCGGATCCGGCTCGCGGGCCGGCCCGTCCACTGAGCCGGCGACCAGGATGATGCCGCGTCGCTGCAACGCCTGCATGTGCTCGGTGTGCTCGGCCTGCAACCGCTGCACCGTCTCGGCGGGCAGAGCCCGCCCGGCCGCGCCGGGATAGATCACGATGCACTCGTACGTGTCGAGCGCGAAGTTGACCTGCGGCACTCCCATGGGTGCTCCCTCCACCGTCGCGCCGGAAACGCACCGGCTCCGGCCAGCGTCGCACGGACACCCCGGTCGTACCGGGTGCTTCCCGGCAACTCGGCTCGGCGCGCCCACGGCGTGTCCGCGCCCACACTCGACCGACCGGCGGCATGGCAGCGGAGTTCCGGGGGATGATCCATCAGTGGCGGGTGGGCTCTTCACGCCCGCGCTGTCCACGCCCGCCACGACGAGACGATTGGGGATCGGGCAATGGCAACAAATATCAGTGAGCAACCCGCGAAGGCGTCCGGCACGTACCGGATCGGCGGCGACGTCACCGTCAACCGGCTCGGCTACGGGGCCATGCAGATCACCGGTCCGGGTGTCTGGGGTGACCCGAAGGACCCGGCCGAGGCGGTCCGGGTGCTGCGCCGGGCGATCGAGCTGGGCGTGACGTTCATCGACACCGCCGACTCGTACGGGCCGTTCGTCTCGGAGCTGCTGATCCGGGAGGCCCTGCACCCGTACGCCGATGACCTGGTCATCGCGACGAAGGCCGGGTTGAGCCGCTCCGGCCCCGGCGACTGGCGGGCGCTGGGCCGCCCCGAGTACCTGCGCCAGCAGTGCGAGCTGAGCCTGCGCCACCTCGGCCTGGACAGCATCCCGCTGTACCAGCTGCACCGGATCGACCCGAAGGTGCCGCTCGCCGATCAGCTCGGTGAGCTGGCCCTGCTGCGGGAGGAAGGCAAGATCCAGCACATCGGGCTGTCCGAGGTGAGCGTCGCGCAGATCGAGGAGTCCCGGGCGATCACCGACATCGTGTCGGTGCAGAACCTGTACAACCTGGCCAACCGCAGCGCCGAGGACGTGCTGGAGTACTGCGAGCGCAACGACCTCGCGTTCATCCCGTGGTTCCCGATCGCCACCGGTGAGCTGGCCCGCCCGGGCGGCCCACTGGACGCCATCTCCACCGCGCACGGCGCGTCGCCCGCGCAGCTCGCGCTGGCCTGGCTGCTGCGCCGCTCACCGGTGATGCTGCCGATCCCCGGTACGTCCTCGGTGGCGCATCTGGAGGAGAACGTGGGCGCCGCCGACGTGCGGCTCACCGACGACGAGTTCGAGGCGCTCGCCAAGGCGAGCTGACCGCTCCCCCGGACGCCGTCGACTCAGTCGGCGGCGTCCGTACCGGGCTCCCGGGCCGCCCGCAGCGCCTCGGTCGCCTGGGCCAGCAGGCGCGCCGAGTCGGTGCGCCCGCTCACCTGCAACTCCACCTCGGTGTCGCCGGACTGGATCCGGATGCTGGCCTCGGTGCGCTGCTGGTCCACCCAGGACTGCAGCAGGTTGAACAGACCCGGCAGCAGGCCCTGGGCCAGCACCGCGATGATCACCGCGTCGCTGAAGCCCGGCCGGCCCCCGCCGCCGCCGGCCTGGCGGACCACCGGCCGGTACTCCGGCCGGCGGTGGATCCAGGTCAGCAGGTCGACCGACGGCTGCTGTCGCTGCCGGGGGTTGATGGTCAGCCGTACGGGCAGCCGGGCGGCGGTGTTGCTGTCGGTCACGGGCTCTCCCGGTCAGTTGGCGGCGGGGCGGAAGGTGACACCCTCCCCGTCGGCGGTGACGACACCGGAGACGGAGAACGGGTCGTCGTCGGTGAACGGTGAGTCGCCCCCGAAGTAGGTGTTGGTCCCGCTGACCTGCACCTGACCCCGGGTCTCGCTCGGGGTGGTGACCTCGGCGCTGGCCGGGCCGGTCAACTCGATGGCGAGCTTCGGGTACTCCAGGATCTTCCAGGTGACCTTCTGCGCGGACCCGCCGTAGTAGCGGAACGGGCAGCCCGGTGGCGCGGGGACCGTCTGCTTGGCGCACTCGTCCAACCAGGCGCGCACCCGGGCGTCGACGGCCTCGACCGCCGCCGGCTTGAGCACCGGGGCCAGTTGCAGAGTGGCCGTGTCCTGCCCCGGACCGACCGCCAAGGTCTCGGTGGGCGTCTCGCTGAGCGCGCTGGACGGCCCGGTCGCGGTGTAGCCGCCGGGCAGCAGCGCCAGCGCCGGGCCGTCGGTGCCGCCGGGCAGTTCGACGCCGTTGAGTCGTACCCCGGGGCCGCCGATCGCGACACCGAGCGAGGTCAGGCCTCCGCTCACCCGCCAGCCGTGGAACATCCCGGCAGTGGTTTGCTCGTCGCGACGCAGGCCGAGTGTCGCGGTCTGCCGCTCACCGCCCAGCCGGTACGTCACGGTGGCCGTGGCGCTGTCGTCGTCACGCTCCAGCGAACTGATCTCGACGTCGGTCGGTGGTTGGTAGCCCTCGCCGCGCAGCAGCTGGGCGAGCAGCTCGCGGTCGGGGGCGCTGCTCCCGTCGGCCAGGAGGTCGAGTGCGGCGTCGCTGTCCCGGTCGGCGAGCGCGGCGAAGTAGCCGTCGACAGTCGCCTGGGGGCGGAAGAACGCCCACTGCACCACCCCGAGCCCGCCGGTGCCGACGCAGGCCACCAGCACGAGGACGCCGACCAGCAGCCAGGTGCGGCGGGTGCCGACCGCGCCGGTGTGCCCGAACAGCCGCTCGACGGTGACGTCCGCGGCGGCGTCCGCACCGGCGGACGCGCCGGCCACCGAGGCCCGTTCCAGCGCGTCGAGCCGGAGTTCGTGCGGCGGGTGGGTGGCGCAGACCGCCTCGTCCCAGCCGCTGCGGCCGGACTCGAAGGACAGCCGGCGCTCCAGGATGCGCCGCATCCCGTCGACGTGCCCGGTGAGCACGGCGCCGAGGTCGGCCCGGTACTCCGCGGCCCGGACGTCGCGGGCGTGCAGCGGCAGCACCACGTACCGCATGATGAGCAGCACCGGCCAGAAGAACAGGAAGACCACGAAGTTGGTGGCCGGGTGCGGGAACGTCCGCATCAGCCAGGTCGGCAGGGCGTGCGCGAGGGTGAGCGGCAGACCGACACCACGGACGAAGGCGCTGGTGATCTCGTCCCCGGTACGCCAGTGCACCAACTCGTGACTGAACAGCGCGGCGATCTCGTCGTCCGGTTCGGTCAGCACGGCGGTGGTGACCACCACGTGCCGGGCGTAGGTGCGGGCGTTGCTCAGGACCGGGTCGTCCTCCATCAGCAACCGTGGCACGCTGGGCAGGCCGAGTCGTCGGGCACAGTCGTCCAGCACGGGCCGCAGCCGCGCCGCCTCGCGGCGGCTGGGCTGGCGGGCACCGGAGACGACCAGTAGTCGCGGTTCCAGCAGCACGCGGTAGAGCGTGTAGAGGACCCCGATCAGCGCCGCCGCGGCGACGGTGCCGAGCAGGCCGGCGATCACGGGGAGCGGTCCTTCGGCACCGACCCAGGGCAGCACCAGCACGGAGATGAAGCCGCCCACGAAACCGACGGCGAAGCCGACGACGCCGCCGAGCACTCCGGCGGAGCGGCTCATGAACGTTTCCAGCAGGGAGCCGATCAGCGGCGCGTCGCGCAGCACCTGCGGCACCTGGTCGTCAGCCCCGATGCCGCCGGCGAAGAGGCCGACGACGCCGAGGCTGAGGCCGCCCCAGAACGCCAGCAGCAGCCCGATCGGCAGGTAGAACCAGGTGGCGGCGAAGGCGCCCAGCACACCGCGCCAGTCCCGCAGGATCCCGGCCCGCAACCAGACCAGCGCGCTGGGATAACCCGGTGGTCGGTCGGCGAACCCGCCGACCGACGACGGCGGGTCGGCCGCTGGCGGCTCGGCGGCCCGGACGTCGAGCTGCGGCACTGTCGGCGGGGTGTTCTCCGGCGGCACGGTGTGCGGCTCGGTCATGCGCGCTGCTCCTTCGGGAGGGTCACCCGTCCTCCGTCGCCAGTGGACAGTCGCAGCAGGCTATCGGGCACGTCTGATGTCTGCCACACCCTTTTCCGGGAACGTCGGGCAACCGACACTTGCCAGTCCGCGTCGGTGCGGGTGGTCCCGGCGGGACCACCCGCACGGGCGGGTCAGAGCGCCAGGCAGTTGGGGCGCACCGGGCCGTCGACCAGGGCGCCGCGCACGATGGTGTACGCCGTGCCGTCGAGCACCAGGCCGAGGTGCCCCACCACCCGCAGCGGGCAGTACGCCTGGATCAGCACGTTCGTCGCACCGTCGTTGACGGCGGCGTTGCCGGTCGGCCGGACCAGCTCGTCCTGCAGGGTGCGGATGGTGGTGTAGCGCACCGCGCCCGGGGTGTCGTCGCCGGCGTTGAGGTCGGCGAGGAACGCCGAGCCGATGGTCATCTGCTGACAGGCCACCACTCCGGCGCAGGTGCCCAGCCCCAGGAACGCCACGATGTTGGCGACGTACGTGCCGTACTGGGGTGTGCCCAGGCTGACGTACCGGCCGACGGCGGCGGTGCCACCGAGCCGCTTGAGGTAGTACCGGCTGACCAGGCCCCCTTCGGAGTGGGCGACGAGGTCGACGGTCGCCGCGCCGGTGCTGGCGCGTACCTGGTTGACGTAGGTGGCGAACGCGCGGGCCGAGGTGGGGATGTCACCGAGGCCCAGTCCGGGAAGTTGGTAGATGAAGGTGCGGTAGCCGTCGGCGCGCAGCCGGGCGGCGATCGGCTCGTACGCGACGGCGACGCCGCTGAGCCCGCCGACCACGATGACGGGGTTGGCCGCCGCGGCGGCGGCGAAGGGGGTGGGGGCCGGGTCGGCGGGCGCCGCGGTCGCCGTGGCGGTGGACGCGAGCAGCGCGGCGGTGGCGAGGGCCAGCACGAGGGCGGTCTTTCGGAGCAGCATCGCTGCACCTCCGGGGGGAGGCGCCCGGCGAACCGGGCAGGTGGGTGGGGGTGTCCGGTCGACCGTGCGACGATGATGCCCGCAACAATTTGGAAACGTCAATGACTTGTTACGCGCCGGTAACCCGTTGTTCCGCCGGGGGTGTAAACGGTCATACCGCCACGCTCCATATCGGACCCCGGACGCTCACTGGCATGCTGTGGCCGTGGCTGTCGACGAACCCACCGAGCGCGAGCTGCGGGTGATGCCGTGGTGGCTGGTCCTGGTCGGCCTGCTGGCCGCCGTCGTCCTGGGCTGGCTGGTGCTGGACCTGCTGCTCACCGAGGCCGACCGGGCCAGCCAACCCGACACCCGTGCCACGCTGCGCATCGACGCGATCCGGACCGGCCTGACCGTCGTCGCCGGCACCGGCGGAGGGCTCGCGCTGCTGCTCGCCGCCCGCCGCCAGTGGATCACCGAACGCGCGCAGCGACACCAGGAGAGCGTCGCCGCCCGCGACCAGGTGCACCGGGACCGGGTGCAGGCGCACGCCGAGGCGGTGGCCGAGGCCGCGCAGCGCCACCAGGATCGGCAGTCCGGGGCGGCCGAGCACGACGCGGCGGAGCGTCGGCTGACCGAGCTCTACACCCGGGCGGTGGAGCTGCTCGGCAACGACAGCGCGGCGGTACGCCTCGGTGGCCTGCACGCGCTGGAGCGCCTCGGTCAGGACAACCCGGGGCAGCGCCCGACGATCGCGGCGGTGCTCTGCGCGTACCTGCGGATGCCGGCGCCAATCGGCGAGCCGCGCGAGACGGAGGTCCGGCGCAGCGCGCAGCGCGTGCTCACCCGGCACCTGCGCGCCGCCGACGACGACGCCTTCTGGCCGGAGGTGACGCTCGACCTGGCCGGTGCCGAGCTGGTCGACTTCGACGCCGCCGGCTGCACGCTCGTCGACGCGAACTTCACCGAGGCGGTGTTCACCGGCACGACCACCTTCGCCGGCGCGACGACGCGGGGCCGGCTGCTGCTCGGGGCGGCGACCTTCGACGACGTGCTCTTCGACAACCTCGCGGCCGACGGCGAGGTGATGCTGGACGGCGTTCGCGTCAGCGGTCTGGCCACCTTCGACGGGGCCGCGTTCACCGACGGTCTGTCCTGCCGACGGTCCCGCTTCGCCGGCCCGACCTCATGTCGTCGGGTGACCTTCGGCCAACCGACCAGCTTCGACGCGACCCGCTTCGAGGACGCCACCTCGTTCCGGGAGGCCGTCTTCGACGGCGCGGTGTCGATGGAGCACACCGAGTTCGGCGGGGCGGCCGGCTTCCACTCGGTCCGCTTCACGAACATGGCGCTGTTCCGCTGGACGGTGTTCGGCGCGGAGGCGCTGTTCGACCGGGCGCACTTCCTCGACGCCGCGAACTTCGGCCGGGCCCGGTTCCACCGGATGGCCAGCTTCCGCGACACACGGTTCAGCCGGCCGCCCCAGGTCGAGCAGGCCCGGGCGGTGGCCGACCCCGGTCACCGCTGGCCGGCCGACACCACAGTGGAACGCCTCGACGACGAGTGGCTGCTGCTGGTCGACCGCTGACCGGCCGCCTGAGCCGTCGACGCGACCCGGGCGACCGGGGCGCGGCTGGCTCTCAGCGCGGGGCGGCCGGCGGGCGCAGGCCGTCCAGGGCCACGCCGAGCACCCGGTCGCGCTGCTCGGGCGACGGGAACTGGGCCATGGTGAGGCCACTGATCAGCCGCACCACGTCGTCGAAGCCGATGTCGTCACGAACCACGCCGGCGGCCTGCGCGCGACGCATCAGCGGCTCACCGGCGGAGAAGATCTCGGTGCGGCAGCTGGCGAAGATCTCCGAGTCGTGCAACAACTGCTCGGCGAGCGCCCGCTTGGTGGCGACGTACGCGACGAACCGGTGCAGCCAGGCGACGAGCGCGTCCCAGGGCGGCAGCTCGGCCAGGCCCTCGGCGGAGTGGCACAGCTCCCGGACCTCCTCGACGTAGACGGCCTCGAACAGGTGCCGGCGGGTCGGGAAGTTGCGGTAGAGCGTGCCGATGCCCACCCCGGCCCGGCGGGCCACGTCCTCCAGCGAGGCGGCGGCCCCGTTCTCGGCGAACGCCTCGCGCGCCGCCGTGATCAGGGCGTCGTAGTTGCGCCGCGCGTCGGCCCGCTTGGGCCGCTGGGCGAAGACCTCGGGCACCTGCCCCGCGCTGGTCATGACGTGCGTCACCTCACCCTGGTTGCATCCGGAGGCAACCCTCCACTAACTTAGTGGAGGCACCCCTCCGGAATCCCGGAGGCCTGCCTCCGGTTAGCTTACCTCGGGACCCGCCCGATCGCCGCCTGGCCACCCCGATCGCCCGGACCCCGACAAACGACCCGTCACAGACGACGGGCCACACGCCTCCATCCCGTACGTAATCAGGGAGTTATCTCTCGTGGCAGTGACCTCCCGACGCGGCTCGCGTCGGCTCACCTTCACCGTGCTCGCGGCCGGCGCCGGGTTCTTCGCGATGCTCCAATCGCTGATCACCCCCGTGCTGCCGACCATCCAGCAGGACCTGCACACCTCTCAGAACACAGTGACCTGGGTCCTGACCGCCTACCTGCTCAGCGCGTCGATCTTCACGCCGATCCTCGGACGCGTCGGCGACATGGTCGGCAAGGAGCGGATGCTGGTCGTCTCGCTCGCCGCCCTCGCCCTCGGCTGCCTACTGGCCGCCATCGCGCCGAACATCGGCGTGCTCATCATCGCCCGGGTCGTCCAGGGCATCGGCGGAGCTGTCTTCCCGCTGTCGTTCGGCATCATCCGCGACGAGTTCCCGGCCGCCCGGGTCTCCACCGCCGTGGCCGCCATCTCGGCGATCGTCGCCGTCGGCGGTGGCCTGGGCATCGTGCTCGCCGGCCCGATCGTCAGCACGCTGGACTACCGCTGGCTGTTCTGGATCCCGATGGTCGTGGTCGGGCTGACCGCCGTGGCCGCGCACCTGTTCGTGCCCGAGTCGCCGGTCCGCACCCCCGGACGCATCGACTGGCGCGCCACAGTGCTGCTCTCCGGCTGGCTGGTCGCGCTGCTGCTGCCGATCAGCCAGGGCGCGGCCTGGGGCTGGACCTCCGCCCGGGTGCTCGGCCTGCTGGCCCTCGCCGTGGTGTTGCTGGCCGGGTGGCTGGTCGCCGAGGTGCGCTCGGCCAACCCGCTCATCGACATGCGGATGATGCGCCTGCCCGGCGTCTGGACCACCAACCTGGTCGCTCTGCTCTACGGCGCGTCGATGTTCTCCGTGTACGCGTTCCTGCCCCAGTTCGTGCAGACCCCGACCGCCGCCGGCTACGGCTTCGGCGCCAGCATCAGCCAGGCCGGCCTGCTCATGCTGCCGATGCTCGTCGCGATGTTCGTCGCCGGCCTCGTCGCCGGCCGGCTCCAGGCCGTGTTCAGCGCCAAGGCGCAGCTCGCCACCGGCGCCGCGTTCAACGTGGTCGCCGCCGCGATGCTCGCCGCCGCACACGACACCCGCTGGGAGGTCGCCATCGCCGGTGGCCTGGTCGGCCTCGGCATCGGCCTGGCCTTCGCGTCGATGGCCAACCTGATCGTCGCCAGCGTGCCGGCCAGCCAGACCGGCGTGGCCACCGGCATGAACGCCAACATCCGCACCATCGGCGGCGCGATCGGCGCCGCCGTGGTCAGCGGCGTGATCACCGCCCACCCGCAGGCCAACGGCCTTCCCCGGGAGGCCGGCTTCACGATGGGGTTTCTGGTCCTCACCGCGATCGCCCTGGCCGCCGCGCTCGCGGCCCTCGCCGTCCCGTCCGCCCGGCGGGCGTCGGCCGGTCGCCGGCCGTCCGCCACGACGATCGTCGAGTCGGAGCTAGCCGGCGAGTTCGCCACCATGCCGGCGACCCGCTGACGGACCGTGGCGCAGCCCGGGCGGTTCGCCGCCCGGGCTGCGCCATGTCCCGGAGTACGCTGGCCGCTCCCCCACCCACCGACCGTCGTCTTTCAGGATGCGCCCATGTCCGAGTTGCTGACCGCCGACCGCATCGAAGAGATCGCCGCCCTGGGCTCCGAGAGCCCGGACCCGGCCGCGCTCGTCGCCGAACTGGTGGGCGCCGTCGACGAGGGTCGGGTGGCGGACCCCGACGAGACCGGGTACGCACTGCTGGTCGCCGCTGACATCCTGGAGCAGGCCGGTGACCTGGCCGACGCGCTCGCCCTGGCCACCCGTGCGGTTGCCGAACAGCCGGACGACAACGCGTACGCCCGAGCCGTGCGCGGCGGCCTGCTGCTGCGCCTCGGCCGCTCGGACGAGGGCCTGACCGAGCTGACCGCCCTGCGCCCGCTGCTGGAGACCGACCCCAAGTCCATGTACCTGATCGACGAGCTGGCCGAGTCCGGCCACGCCGAACTGGCACTGGAGTGGCTCACCGGGGCGCTGGACGCCATCCTGGAGCGGACCCGCACCCAGCAGCACGCGTCCGAGGACGCCCAGGACGAGGCCGCCGCCATGATCTACGGCCTGGCCCAGCAACGGCACGACCTGCGCGAAGAGGCGGGCCTACCGCACGACGAGTACGACACCCTCGCCGACCGGCTGCGCGCCGCGAGCACCCACGCGCTCGACGCCCTCGACGACGGCCCGGCGACACTGCTGTTCTGGCCGCAGGCGGAGTTCACCGCACTGCTGCTGCGCTGGCCCACCCTCGTCGACAGCTACCCCGCCACCTGGGACGAGCACCGCGCCCAGATCGAACGCGCCCTCGTGGACGCCTCCGGGCTGGGCGGCGCCGACCTGGGCGTGGTCGTCGGCACCGTCGACGGACTGGCGGCGTTCGCCCAGACCGCCGGCAGCGACCCCACCAGCGAGGAAACCCTCGACGAGTACGCCGACAGCCTCGACGAGGCCGGCGTGACAGCCTGGCCGCCCGGCCGCAACGACACCTGCTGGTGCGGGTCCGGCAGCAAGTACAAGAAGTGCTGCCTGCCGCGCTCACGCGGCTGACCCCTCCCCCGCCGCGTATGATCGACACCCCACTCGACCGTCCGGGCTCGACGATGGAGGCGATGCCGTGACCACCCACGAGCAGCACGAAACGGTCGAGGACAGCCCGGTCGGCTGGGTCGCCAGCCACATCCGGCGCTACGTGCAGACCGACGGCGCGGACGGGGGCACCTTCCACGGCGTACCCTCGCTGCTGCTCACCACCCGCGGACGCCGATCGGGCACACTGCGCCGCACCGCCCTGATGTACGGGCGCGACGGTGACAACTATGTGCTGGTGGCGTCCAACGGCGGCGCGGCCAGACACCCCGCCTGGTACCTGAACCTGACCGCCGACCCGACAGTGGAGATCCAGGTCGGGGCGGAGCGGATCGCCGGGCGGGCCCGGACCGCGACCGGCGAGGAGCGCGTCCGGCTGTGGCCGGTGATGACGAAGGTCTTCCCGACGTACGCCCGCTACGCGAAGGAGACCGACCGGGAGATCCCGGTCATCGTCATCGACCGCATCGATTGATATCCGTAACTGCCGGGGCAGGCTAGGGTGACCGCAGGTAGGCACCCACTCCGGCAAGGAGGACCATCGTGCGCCGCATCATCACCGCCATCGCACTACTCGGGCTGACCCTCTCCCTCGCGCTCGCGCCAACCCCGGCGAGCGCGGCCAGCAGCGTCGAAGTCACCTCCGCGACCCTTGTCGCACGCGGCGTCGCCGTGGACATCACCCTCACGGTGACCTGCCCAGCCGGCCTGTCCGGCGCCACCGAGCTGATCGTCCGGCAGCGGTCGGGCGACAGAGTCGCCTACGCGGGTGGCTGGGCACCCCTCAACAGCTGCACGGGCGAGCCGCAAGCAGTGACCGGGAGGGCGTGGGCGCAGCCCGACGGGCTGGTCCTGCACAAGGGCGTCGCGCTGATCAGCGGTGGTTTCGAACTCTGCAACCAGGACGTCTGCGACTACCCGACCTTCGAGCAGACGTTCCGCATCACCCGCTGAGCACGGTTGCGCTGCCCTCGCAGGTGGTCAGTTGCCGAGCGCCCGGACCTTGGCGATCGTCTCCTGGACGTGCTGCTTGGCCGGGTCGCCACCCTGGGCGGCCTGTGCCAGCGCCTGACGGTACGAGTCGATCATGCCAACCAGCGGACCAGCGGCAACGCCCTCAAGGGCACCGGCGACCAGCGCCCGCGCCTCGGCCGCGTCCTGTGCCGCCGCTGCGGTCTTGGCCTTCGCCTCGTCCAGCTTCTGCGCCGCCGCCGCCAACCTCGCGATGATCTGTGCCGCGCTCACGCGCACCTCCCCGTGATCGACCACCAGCTCCACCGCGGAGACCACCTGGGAGCCTACGAGATCCGCGCACCCCACGCGATCGGGCGCTCGCTCCCGCCTCGCCAGGTGCGAACACGAGATCTTGGACAGTTTCCGTCACGTCCTGACGGAAACTGTCCAAGATCTCCAGCAACACCAGCCGGCAGGCCAGGCCGAGGCGGGCTATGGCGACGGCGGGCCGTTCTGTGCCCGGGTGATCAGATCGTGCAGCGGCTTGGTGCCGCTGCCGACCATCACACCGGTCACCACGGCATCGACCCAGACCGCCACCCCGTTCCAGTCGGCACCGGCGACCGCGTGCAGCACATAGAACCCGCCGGCGCTGGACGCCACGGTGGCCAACCCGCTCGCGAGACCCCACGCGACGATGGTGCGGTTCGCCTTCGCCCGGGCGACCTTGGCCGTGGCCACGGCGATCGCCGCACGGTCGGCCTCGGTGGGGCCGTCGATCCGGCTGTTCGCCTCGGTCATCGTCTGGGACAACGCGGCCTCGGCGGCGCGTCCCGGCAGCCACCGCGAGAACGGTTCGAGGATCCGTTCGACAGCCGCGGCGAAGACCAACAGGGTGAGGAACACGCCGGTGGTGTCCTCGGGCTGGATCTTCGCCGCGGAGGCGCCGCTACGCCAGATCAGCCAGCCGGCAACAGCGCCGACGCCGATCAACCCGAAGCCCGCAACCACCGCGCCCACGCCGGCCTGCTGCGATGCGGCGACGACCGACAGCGCCCGCTCCTGGTCTGAGCCGGGCGTCGTCCTCGGTGCGGCAGCATCGGCTTCAGGTGGCGAAACGGTCGTGCTCTCCCGCACCGACACCGGATCCCCGTGAGTGGACACCAGACCCTGCAATTGCCCGACCAACCTTTCGACAGCCGCTCATGAGATGCCGAGGCTGGACATTCCAGCCCCGGTCTCCCCAGCGGAACCGACAGCGCTCGGGGCGCGAGACTACGGCACCGGTGTAGGCACAGTGGAGGCGACGGCCGGGAGGCGTGGCCGGGCACGCCCGCACCGTCGACCGGACCACGCGGGTCGTTCGGCGAGTCGAGCCTCGGCCGCGACGCCAGGTAGCAGCGGTGGCGCACGATCGACGGTGTGGACATGGCGCTGGAGTGGTTGCGGATGTGGGACTGGCTGGACCGGGGTGAACTGCTGCTGAGCACCCTGCTGGCCATCGTGGTGGTCTCAAGCTGGGCGAAGCTCCGGATGCGCCAACTGCGGCGCGGGGCGCCCGAGGAGCGGTACCGCCGATGGTTCATCACCGAGCACCGGGTGTACAACCCGTACCTGGCTGCGCCGGAGACGCTACGACTCGAACGGACCCTGGTGCCGCTGTTCGTCACCGAGGATGGGCAGCCGGACCGGGCAGCCGACGCCGGCGAACGGATCGCCGACCGGGACAGCCACGTCGTCCTTCTGGGTGACGCCGGGTCCGGCAAGACGACCACACTGAAAGCGTTCGGGATCGCGGCCCTCGGCGGCGTCGACGGTCACAGTGGGGACGGGCGGAACCGTGAGGTGCCGTTCCTGGTGCCGGTACGGCTGCTCCGCGGCGTCGGACAACCGGTCACCCTGACCGACTACATCCTTGCGATGTTGCGGTCGCAGAAGGGGTTGGCGCTGACCAGGGAGGAGGCCCACCAGCTCTTCGCCCAGGTGTTGCAGCAGCGGCGCTGCGTGGTGCTGCTCGACGGGTTGGACGAGGTGACGCCGACCGTCTACGCGGCCGTCCGGGACGAGGTGTACCGCTTCCTCACCGACCACACCCCGGAGCTGCCGACCGCCAACGCCCGCATCGTGATCACCTGCCGGCGACTCACGTTCCTGCGGATCGCCGACGACTGGCAGCCCCAGCCGTTCGGTGCGCACCGCAGCTATGTGCTGGCACCACTGCGGGACACCGAGATACTCGCCTACCTGCGGGCCTTCCCGGACCGGTTCCCGGAGGTGGACGGACCGCAGCGCTTCATGCGGCAGCTACACGCATCGGGCACGCTGGGCATGCACCGCAACCCGCTGGTCCTCTCGATGTCGGTCGGCCTCTACGCGGGGCGGAAGTTCCCCGCCATCGCGCACTCGACGGCGCGGCTGTACGACGAGATGATCGACGAGATGCTCGGCCGGCACAGTTTCCGGGCCGATGACCTCACCAGCGGTGCGAACGAGTTCGATCAGGCCGACAAGCTGCGAGTTCTGCGGGAGTTCGCGCTGCGGGCGGCGCTCGGCCCGCCCGGGTTCGGACCGTTCGACCGGTTGACGCTCGTCGACTTCGTGTCGGCGACGGGAGATCGACTACGGCAGAACCTCAACGGCCGCGCCGAGGAGTTCGTCGGCGAGATCATCCATCGGTCTGGGCTGCTCAGCCGTGTCGCCGACGAGCAGTACGAGTTCGTGCACCGTTCGTTGCAGGAGCACCTGGTCGCCGCCGAACTGCTACGCCAACGCGACGACGGCCTACGACTGCTACGTGAGCGGGCGACGGAGCGCGAGTGGCGTCGAGTGGTGCTCTTCTACACCGCCACGGCGGACCAGGCCGTCGTCACCGGCTTCATCGAGGACCTGGCCGACCTTGACCCGGCCCTCGCCTGCGCCTGCCTGGCCGGGGCGGACTGCCTCAACCCGGTCGGATTCGCCGTCCTGGAGCGGATGGCCAAACCGCTGCGCGACCCGAGGCCCGCGGTGATGCTCCCGGCGCTGGCAGCGGTGCTGAGCGCCACGGCCTCGCCCCGCGCGGCGATCCGCGACACCGCGCGCGACCTGGCCTTCACCTGGCTGACGAACGTCGCCGGCGAGGCGGACGCGGCGGACGCGCTCGGCGGCACCCACGAGACGCTGCTCGAGGTGGTGACGATGCTGGTGGAACGGTTGGGGGAGAGTTCCATCAGCCGCTTGATGGTCGCCCGGTTGGTGGGCGTCGTGCCTGATGATCCACGATTCGTCGAGCCGTTGTGGCGGTGCCTACGCACCGCCGAGGGCGCGGGCACCGACGACCCCTCCCTCGTACCGCTGGTCGACCGACTGCTCCGGCTCGCCACCGACCCGGCCTGCTTCCACACGTTGCAGCGTCAACCGGCCGCGCAGCCGAGGTTCGCGACCGCGCTGCTGCGTCAGCAGGTGTATCCGTTCCGGCGCGGACTGGACCGACAATCGAACCTGGTGACCCTGCTGTGCTGGGCCAGGGAGGTCACCGCGGAGGCACCGGACGTCAACCGTTTCCTGGAAGCCAAGGCCACCGACCCGGGCCGCTGGGCCAGCCTTGAGGCGGACTGGCGGCACCGGACCGCCTCGGTCGTCGTTCCGGTCTTCCGGGCGCACCGGGTCGACCGCCACCGGGCCGAGCGGGCGACGGGCGCGACGCTGACCCTGCTCTCGGTGGCGGCGCTCGTCGCGGTCGGCTGGGATCTGGCCCGACCCAGCGGCTTGCTGGGCCCGGTCGGCGGCACCGCGGCGGTCCTGTTGGCGACGGTGGAGCTGGGGCTGGCGCTGACCATGCTGGGGCTGCAGCCCTGGATCCGGATGCGTGCCGTACGGATGTGGCGACCCAACGAGTGGATCGACACCTACGAGGATCCCCGCAGCCGACACTGGTTGGTGCCGGACGGCGGCGACGGCCGGCCGGTGGGCGGCGTCACGGCGTGAGGTACGGCGGGACGTTGGCCGGCAGTCGGGGGCCGGTCTTGCCGAGTTGCCGGTACATCACGACCTTGCCGGTGGCCCGCCCGTCGCCGTTCGCCCGGCCACCGAACGACAGGGTGCCGGACGCCCCGGCGACCTTGTGGGCCAGCGTGAGGTTGCTGAACTGGGTTTGCACGTCGGCGGCTCCGGGCAGGTTGTCTCTCCCGGTGGCCATCCGGATCGCTTTCACAGCGCTCGCGACGGCGTCGTGGTACATCACCGCGTAGCCGTCGTTCAGATTGTCGGACGGGAACTTCTCGTCGACGTGGTATGCCTTGAGGAAGTCCGCGAAGCCCGCCGGCGTACCGGGTCGCCTGCCGATCCAGGCCGGCGCGTCCGCCGAGGAGGCCCAGATCACCGAGACGTTGGCCTCGTCGAGGAGATTCACCTGCTGCGGTGAGAGCTGAAATCCGGTGGCACCGACCATGATGGTCAGTGGGTGACTGCGGCAGGTCCGCTCCCGCAGTGCGGCGGCCAGGCTCGGAAAGTCGGCGACCCGGCCGGCGTAGAACACCATTTGCAGTTTGATGGCGTCGTCGGCCACCGCGTTGCACAGGTTCGTCACCACCGGGCTGAAGACGTTCGGCATAGCTGGATTGCCGACCGTGCCGCCGGCGAAGGCCTGCGGCGGCGCTTTGAGGTAGCCCTTCAGCACACTGGTGAAGGCCTCGGTCAGCGTCAACGGATAGGGGTCCTTGTTCTGGTCGTAGACGACGATTCCGTTGCGGGGCAGCGTGTCCGGGTTTTTGTCCAGCAGGTCCTTCAGCGACATCGCGTAGTCGTCGTTGCTCGGCGACACACTGTGGAACGTCGAGTATCGCTCTGCGTTCAGGCTGGTCGCGGAGGTGACCGCCCCGACCATGGGGATGCCCCGCTGGGACAACGCCGACGCGACCCCTTCGGTACCCGTGAAGCTGGAGCCGAGGCCCACGACGGCCACCACCGGATGCTCAGCGTCGCCCAGCGCCACAATCGCCGGAACGAGCGCGTCGAGGGCCGGTTGCCTGCTGCCCTGGTTGACCAGGAGCAACTGCACGGCGGGTGCGTTCTGGTCGCCGAAGGCCGACGAGGTGTTTGCCCGGCGCAAGGCCACGTAGGCGCCCTGCAAACTGAATGTGATCGGTTCGAGGGACATGGCCGAGGCTGCGGGTTTCGGGGCGATGCTCAACGGCGTCAGCAGCACCACCCGGACGTACCGTCGGGCCTGGGCACCGACCTCTCGATTGCTGACGAGGATCTTCTCGGCGACGTCCCGGATCGCGGGGTCGAGCGTGGCACTGTCGGTGACCGGGCCGAGGCATTCCTGGGTGCTGTCGTCCAGCACGCCGGCGCAACCGGCCGCGGAGGGCGTCGGGGCGCTCGTCCGCTTCTGGTCGGGCTCGCTGTCGCAGAAGGCCAGCACACCGACGAGCGCGAGCAGCGCAAGAGCGATGACCCCGGCCATCCCAATCCGTAACGCATTCGTACCCGTCGAACCGAACACCGAACTACCTCCATTTGACCAGAGCCCTGGGACGCAATTTCTGCCGGCGCGCCAGATCCGAGACATTTGCACTTCATTTCTCGGCTCGGGGGCGGCTACCGGCAGACGCGGACACCGTCTCCACCATCGGTCATGCCCAACGAATGGATGCGCTTCAGTCATCTAGCTGACTCGGCACCGCGACCAACCCCTCGGCCTACCGCTCACGACCCCCCGAGGTGGAACGACCCAGATCCTCGGCAAGCGGAATGCACACCGATAGCGCTCGGGGCGCGCACACCGATCAGCGCAGGCCGCGCACCAGCAGCAGATAGGCGCAGTAGGCCACCGGCACCAGCAGGAAACAGATCAGGAACCCCAGCGGCAGATAGCGCGGCGGGGTGCCGGCGACCATCGCGGGTCGTCCCCACCGGCCCAGCACCAGGTACCCGCCGAAGAACGCCACCGCCGGCAGCCCCGCGCAGATCCACGCGCCGAGGGTGAACCCGTCGACCAGACCGACGCCGGAGGCGAGCACCAGCATCAGCATGAGCACCCCGGCCGCCGCGCCGCAGCCGGCGTAGACGGCGACCGCCCGGGCCAGCGGCGACCACGTCGGCAGCAGCACCGGCCGCTGGGCCAGCAGCTCCGCCTGGTGCCCGTGCCGGTCGGCCTCGTCGGCCATCCGCCGGGCCAGTTCCAACTCCACCGCCGGGTCGGCAGCGGCCGCGCGTTGCGCCGGCACCCCACCGCCCGCCGGGGTCACCGCCGTCGGCAGCGCCAGCCGCGCCTCCCCCGCCGGCAGCTCGGGGTACGCCTCGACCCCCGCCCGCCCCGGGGCGCCGGCTGCGCCGGCGGATTCCCCGCCCCCGGTTCCGGGTGCGGTGGCGGGGCCGAACCCCGTGGCGGACGCCGAACCGGAGCCGGACGCTGGCACCGAGCCGGCAGCGGACGCCGATCCGGGGCCGGACGGCGGGCCGGGCCAGGTGGCGGCGTCGCCCGACGCCCCGGCCCCCGGGCCAGCGGTCGGGGATGGCTGGTCGACGCCGATCGCCCGGCCGAGCTGGTCGAGGCGCTGCCCCTGGGCGGTCAGCCGCTGCTGGAGGGAGTCGACGGCGGCGTGCAGGTCACGACGGCGCGCGGATTCGGTGGCGGCGTGTTGTTCACCGGCGCGGCGCTGCTCGGAGAGCTGCCGGGCCAGCGCCGCGTACTCCTCGAAGGACACTGTCACCGCTCCCCGTCCGGCTCGTGCCCGTCGCCGACGAACGGGACAATCAGCCGGATGCGCTGGTCGTGCCGGTCGATCAGCAGCGCCCGGTCGGCGCGGGGCGTGTAGGTCAGGTCGTGTGCGCCGAGGTGCACTGCCAGCTCGGCGCCGGGCACGTTGAGCGCGACCAGGCAGGCGACGTCGTCGCGGTTCTGGGTGCCGCCGAGGTCGTCGGCGAGCCGGCGCAGCCCCCGCCACCAGCCGAGCAGGTGCACCCCCTGCCCGGGGCCCTGACGCAGCACGGTACGCAGGTCGTCCAGCCCGGAGCGGAACGTGTCGGGGTCGGTGGCGCCGAGGACGGGCGCGGCGGCGTCCATCCCGAACACCACCAGGTATTCGCGGCCGGTGGGCTCGGCGGCCAGCGCGGCGATCCGGTCGCGCAGCCCGGTCGCGTCCAGGCGCTGCACCGGGTGGCCGGCGGCCCGCAGCGCGGCCTCGGTGTCGTCGGCGACCGGGTCGGCGGCGGTGACCAGGCAGGCCAGCTGGAACCGGGCGTCGCCGGGGGTGTGCTGGCGGGCCAGGCTGAGCGTCGCGGCGCGCAGCACGTCCGCGCCGGTCGGTGCGGTGCCCACCACGGCGAGGTGCCGGCCGGGGGTGGTGTCCATGAGGAACAGTGCGGTGGTGCCGTGCACGTCGACGGTTCGGCCGACCAGGGCCATCGGGCGTCGACCACCGGGGCGCAGCCCCGCGAAGGTGCTGTCGTCCTCGATCCGCGCGGCTTCGTACCCCTTGAAGACCGCCGGTGCCCGCGAGCCCGGCGGGCGGGCCTGCCACAGCTCGTGGCGCAACGCGGCGAGGTCGGCCGCGGCGGCGTGCGCGTCGGGAAAGCGCAGCACGGTGTCGGCGCCGACCGCGCCGGCGGCGGTGTTGACCACGGCGGAGCCGACCGGCAGGGCCGCGGCGGCGTCGTTGAGCTGGTCGAGCACCCCGCCACCGCCGGGCAGCGCCACCCGCAACGCGAACTGCCCGAAGATCGCCTCGGCCCGGCCGTAGAGAGCTTCGATGCCGGTCATGCTCTGGCTGGCCAGCACCAGGTGGATGCCGTACGAGCGGCCCTTGCGGGCCAACTCCTCCAGCAGGTCGACCGCCTCGCGGGCCAGCGCGTCGTTGCCGGCGAGCAGCACGTGGAACTCGTCGATGACGGTCACGATGCGCGGCAGCGGATTGTCCCGGGGCAGGTCGGCGAGCTTGGTGACGCCGTGCCGTTTGAGCGCGGTGGCCCGGCGCTGGGCTTCCCGGCGCAGCTCGCGCAGCACCGCGAGACCGTACTCGCGGTCGGACTCGATGCCGACGGCACGGGCGTGCGGCAGCCAGGACGGGTCCCGACCGGTGGGCACGAACTCGGTGAAGCTCACGCCCTCCTTGAAGTCGAGCAGGTAGAGCTGCAACTCGGCCGGCGAGTAGCGGGCGGCCAACCCGTAGAGGACGTCGAGGAGGAAGACGGTCTTGCCGGCACCGGTGCGCCCACCGACCAGCCAGTGCGGGGTGGCGTCGTCGAAGGCGAGCGTCAGCGCGGTGGCGAAGGCCGCCGTCGACCCGCCGCTGGCCCGGCCGATCACCGTACGCAGACCGGTGCTGGCGGACTCGGCCCAGCGCCGTTCGGGCAGCAGGTCGGTGAAGGGCAACGCGTCGGCGCGACGGGTGGCGGTGCCGAGGTGCTCGGCGAGCGCGCGGACCGAGGCGGGCGGCGGGTCGCCGTCGAGCAGGACGCGGGCGGCGAGGCCGCTGCCGTCGGCGCTGAACGGCGCGCCGGGCGGGTCGCCGACGTGTGCGTACCCCTGGTTGAGCCGCACCGCCGTGGTGCCACCCAGCGGCGGCGGGGTCTCGCCGGGCTGCCGGGACGGGTGGCCGGCGAGCAGCACGCACACGGCGGCGGCCGGGCCGGCGTGGGTGAGCGCGGCGAGCCGGGCCAGCTCGCGCGGCGGCGGCGCGGCGGTGGCGACGACCAGCAGCAGGCGGCGGGCGGTCGCCGCACCGTGCTGCGCGGCACGGGCGTGTTTCTCGGCGGCGTCCAGCAACGCGGCCACCTCGGCCTCGCTGGTGGCCGGCGGGTCGAGCACCCCGGCGTCGAGCAGCGGTCGTAGCGGGCCGAAGGTGGCGCCGAGCGTGGCGGTGTCGATGCCGACGACGCGAACCTGACCGGGTGGCGCGGTGGCGACCAGCCGCAGCACCAGCGCCCGCAGCAGCCCGGCGACCTGCGACTCCCGGGCGTCGGCGTCCAGCGCCAGGTGGTGGCCGCCGCCGAGCGGGACCAGCACCGGGAAGCCGCCGTCCGCTGTGGACGCCGCACCGATCCGCACCGCTGCCGGCTGGTCCGTCAGCGGGGTGGCACCCGGGGCGGGGTTGGCCAGCGCACCGCCGAGGCGGGCGAGGCGGGCCACCACGTCGTCGTCGACCGGTGCGACGGTCGGTGCCGCCCCGAGGACACCGCGGACGGTGTCCAGGTGCGCCCGGGCCGCCCGGTGGGAGTTGACCGCCTGCCCGTACGCCGACGCGAGCCTGCCCACCCTCTGCCCCCAACGCCACGGCCGCCTGGTCCCAGGAACCCTAACGGACACCGGCGGCGCCCGGACAGTCCTGCGAGGACGTGTCGGTCAGGCCGGGCCGCACACCGCCGGGCCGGGCACGTCGGCCACCCCGCAGCGGAACACCTCCACCGGCGCCCTCGCCACATCGGGCACCTGCTCCACCCGCATCAGGGCCAGTCGCTTGTCGACCGGCTCCCCCGAGTCGGCCGTGAACCGGATCAGCCCGGCCACCCCCGGATAGCCCTGACCGGCGTTCTGCCGCAGCACCTCGGCGTGCACCGCCACCGGGTTGACGGCGCTCGGCTCCCAGCGTTGCCGGGGGTCGGCGTGGTGCAGCCGGGCGGCGAGGCTCTCCACCGCCCGGATCAGCATCATCGCCGCGTCGTAGGCGAGGCTGACCCGCTCGCCGACCTGCACCTCGGCGCCCGGCCGGCAGCGCGGCGGGTCGAGCAGGTCGTCGGCCTGGATCCGGGACAGGAAACTGGCCCGCGCGTCGTCGCGCCGGTCCTGGGCGGCCCGCAGCGCGGCGCAGGTGGCCAGGGCCGCCTTCGAGACGTACGTGACGGGCAGGTTGCCGGGTGCGGCGGCGCGCAGCCCGGGGTTGGCCATGTACCGGTTGGCCGAGTCGTCGGCGACGAGATGTCGGGGCGGGTTGCCGCCGCATTCGCGCAGCGCCCGCAGGAAACCGTCGAACTCCGACCATCGGCCGGCGTAGAAGAGCAGCCCGGTGTAGCCGCACTCGTCAATCAGCCGCTGCCCGGTGTGCCACTCGTCGAGGCGGGTGATCCGGGGGCCGAACCGTTGTCGGAGCCCGTCGACGAGGGTGCCCACGTAGAGGTCCTCGGTGAGCGAACTGCCCTCCAGGGTGGTGTAGAAGACGTGCGCGTCGTTGACCTTGAGCACCTGGGTGGCGTACGCGTCGACCAGCTTCACCTGATCGGTGTTCGGCGCGGAGATCTGCAGGTAGAGGCGGGAGTTGGCGTCCATCCTGTCGGCGGAGAGAGTGGGCGCCAGCGCCGGCAGCCCGGCCTGGTTCAGCTCGCGCAGCGCGCGGGCGGTGCTGGTGCGGCTCTCCACCAGCCCGACCACCCCGAGCACCGTGGGGTCGTCGCGGGCCAGCCCGGCCAGCATCGCCACGGCCCGGTCGGCGTAGATCATCTGTCGGCCGGCGTTGGCCACCACGATCCGCAGCAGCGCCGCGCCGTCGGCGCCGGCCGACTCCTTCAGCAACGCGTACTGGGCGGTGGCCATCCCTTCGAGTCCCTCACGCTCGGAGACGTACGACTCCTCGTCCGCGCGGGTCAGGTTTCCGGTCAGGGTGCCGAGGTAGACCAGGGTGAGGAAGGGCCGACGTCGGTCGCTGCGCTGCCAGACCTCCTCGGCGGCCCGGTTCTGCGCGAAGATGCGCCGTTGGACGGTGCGCAGCCGGTCCTGGCCGGGGTCGTTGTTGAACACCTGCGCGGCGCTGTCGCTGTAGCCGACACACTCACCGCTGGGGGCCACCTCGACGGAGACCTGACCGGTGAGCGAGGGGTGACAGCCCGGCCCCCACCGGCTGGCCACCCACAGGCCGAGCGCCGCCACCAGCACCAGACAGAGCGCCGCCGGCAGAAAGCGCCGCGACCACCACGGCGGGTCGGGCGCGGAGAACGGCCGCACTCCGCCCCGCGCCGGTGGGCCGGTGTCGGTCTCGTCGGGGCGCAGCGCCACCAGCCAGGTGGCCGGGCGGCGCAGCCGTCGCATCTCCGGCAGCGCCTCGGCCCACTCGTCGTACGCCTCCTCGGCCTCGGTCAGCGGGTGCGGTTCGGGCAGGTCCGGTGGGGGTTGCCCACCGGACGCGACGATCAGCAGCGGGTCGTTGCGCCCGGTCTCGGTGCGGACGTCGCCGATCAGGCGGACCAGTTCCCCGCCGACGTTGCCGGGGGCGACGTGATCGATCAGCAGCGCCGGGTACGCGGTGCGCCGCCAGTCCGACGGGCGCCACGGCCGACGCCGGTACGCCTGCCGCAGGTCCTCCAGGAAGGCGTGCAGCAGCAGCTTGTTGACCTGGTCGGGTTGCTCCCCGTCGCGCCAGCCGGCGGTGAGGCGCTCGGCGAAGCCGAGGAAGGTGACCGACTGCCGGGGCGCCAGGTACTGCTGGCGCATGAACCAGTTGTAGTGCCGGCCGAGCACCGGCACCCGACCGGAGACGGCAGCCCGGAAGACCACCCCCGGCACGGCGCGACGGACCAGCCAGAGCAGCACCTGCGAGACGATGCTGACCGCGTCACCGCCGGAGGGCAACGCCTCCGGCGTACGCGGGCCCCTGCGGTCGCGCAGCCGGCGGACCAGAGCCGCGCGGCTGTCTTCGGCGTCGACGCCGAGGGTGAAGCTCTGCTGCATGAGCCAGTCGGCGAGTGGATAGTGCCGGAAGCGCAGTCGGGCGGCGCCGAAGGCCTCCAGGGAGAGCTGCCGGTGCAGCTCGCGCAGCAGCGCCGGCACGTCCCCGGCACCGGGCGGCACGTCAGCGTCCAGCACGGCGTGCGGGACCCGCCGTCGGGGGCCCTGGCCGAAAAACCGGCGCAGCGGCACCATCAGATCCGCGGTGTCGGAGCGGACCAGCCACAGCAACGGCAGCCGGCGGTCACCGCGACGGGGCCGCCGCAGCAGCCGGGCGAGCAGCGCGAAGAGCTCCAACCCGCCGGGCGGCAGTCGCTCCCGCGCCGCTGTCGACTGCCGTTGGCTGATCAACTCCCGCTTGGGCAACTCCGAGCGCCGCACGCGTCACCTCCGATCCCACTCAGTGTGACGCATCAGGTACAGACGCGACGCCGGCCGGCGGCCGAGCGCCCACAGGGGACACTCGGCCGCCGGCCGGTGCGGGGGCACGAGGACGGATCCGCGTTGGATCCGGTGGCGCGGAATCGTCAGCCGGTGACCGCGTTCAGCGCCGGCAGGTACCCGTAGCGGTAGCCGTCGGCGTCCGGGTGGTAGGCCTCGATGATCCCGGAGACGTCGTTGATCCACGGGTCGCCGGCGCAGACGCCGTGCCCGGAGAAGGAGGACCGGGTGTCGGCGAAGGTGGCTCCGGCCGCTGTGGCCCGGGCAGACGTGACCGAGGCGAGCACGTCGGCGGCCTCGTTGAGGATGGTGCGCTTGTAGGTGCTCATCGCGAGCCAACCGCAGGAGTTCGTCTCGAACAGGCGCGGGTAGCCGAGGACGATCAGGCGTGCGTTGGGAGCCCGGTTGCGGATGGCGGCGTAGGTCGCGTCCAGTCGGGCGGGCAGCGTCGTCGTGGCGAAGGTCTTGGCCGTGTTGACGGCGTTGGTGCAGGACGAGGTGCTGCCGAATCGGCAGCTGGTGATGACGTTGACGAAGCCCGCGTCGTTGCCGCCGATGGTGATGGTGACCAGGGTGGTGCTGGCGCTGAGGGCGCCCACCTGGTTGTTGAGCACGTCGGCGGTGACAGCGCCGCCGCAGGCCGGGAAGCTGAAGGTGGTCACGCCGTGGGCGGCCGCCCAGAGCGGGGCGTACGACTTCTGACTGCGCAGGCAGCCGGACAGATCGTACGGACCGGCGCCGACGCCGGAGGAGTACGAGTCGCCGAGCGCGACGTAGTTGACGGCGGCGGCCTGCGCGGTGCCGGGCACGAGCACGGCGCCCAGAGCGGCGGTGAGGACGGCGACCAACGCGGCCAGCGCGCGGGCCAGCGGACGGTGGGGCATGACGGACCTCCACAGAACGGGGGTGGTGGGATCCTGCGACCGCGCGCGTGGCCAGGGGCGGAACGGTTGTTACCAGGCGGTAATGCTATCGAAACATCGACATCAACGGAATAGCGCGACCACGCCGCGCGGCGGGTCGGCGACGTTCACAGTTGTCGATTAGGTTGACGAGGCGAACACCCCGATGGAGGGAGTCCACCCCGTGCGACGAGCACTCACGGCGGCCACCGCCGCCCTGACCCTCACCACCGCCGGCACCATGCTCGCCGGCACCCCCGGCCAGGCGGCCCCGACGGGCTGGGGCCGGCCGGTCGTCACCGCCGCGCCGCAACCCGGCGCGCCCGGCCTGGGCGACACCTACTTCCCCGACTACGGCAACGGCGGCTACGACGTCGAGCACTACGACGTCCGGCTGCGCTACGACCCGGCCACCGACCTGCTCACCGGCACCACCACCATCCTCGCCACCGCCACTGAGGACCTCTCGACGTTCAATCTGGACTTCCTGCTCGACGTCGAGTCGGTCCGGGTCAACGGCTGGGCGGCGACCACCAGCACCGCGGGGGCGCACGAGCTGGTGGTCACCCCGGCCCGCACGGTGACCCGGGGTCAGCAGCTCACCATCGTGGTGCGCTACTCCGGCGTGCCGTCGGAGACGCTGGTCGGCGGCTACACCGGGTGGACGCGCACCGACGACGGCGCGCTCGCCGTCAACGAGCCCGAGTCGGCGTGGTGGTGGTTCCCGAGCAACGACCACCCACTGGACAAGGCCACCTACGACATCTCGGTGTCGGTGCCCACCGGCGTCGAGGTGATCAGCAACGGCGTGCAGCCGAGGCCCCCGGCGGCCGAGGCCGGCAACCGCACCCGGTGGATCTGGCGGACCACCACCCCCACCGCCACCTACCTGGCCTTCATGGCCATCGGCCAGTACGACATCGTCACCGACACCACACCGGGCGGCCAGCCGGTGATCAACGCGTACAGCACCTCGTTGGGCGCGCTCGGGCCGGCCGCGCGGGCCAGCATCGAGCGGACCGCCGAGATCGTCGACTGGGAGAGCGGGATCTTCGGCCCGTACCCGTTCGAGGCGCAGGGCGGCGTGGCCGGGCCGGTGGACGGCATCAGCTTCGCGTTGGAGACGCAGACCCGACCGGTGTACGGGCCGGGTTTCTGGCGACGCGGCGCCAACACCTACGTGGTGGCCCACGAGAACGCCCACCAGTGGTTCGGTGACTCGGTCTCGGTGGCCGAGTGGCGCAACATCTGGCTCAACGAGGGCTTCGCCTCGTACGCCGAGTGGCTGTGGTCGGAGGAGCAGGGCGAGGGCACCGCCCAGGAGGTCTTCGACTTCACCTACGCCAGCTACCCGGCCGACGACGAGTTCTGGCAGGTGCTGCCCGGTGACCCGGGTGCCGCCCGGGTCTTCGACAACGCCGTCTACGACCGGGGCGCGATGACCCTGCACCAGCTGCGGTTGGCCGTCGGCGACGACGCGTTCTTCGAGATCCTGCCAGCGTGGACCGCCGAGCACCGGTACGGCAACGCCACCATCGAGCAGTTCCAGGCGCTGGCCGAACGGATCTCCGGTCTGGACCTGGACGACCTGTTCACCACCTGGCTGTTCACCGCCGGCCGCCCCGACGTGGCCAGCGTCGCCCGCAAGGCCGCCGCGCCGACCGAGCCGAAGTCCTGGGCCAAGATCCGCGAGGCCCACGACCTGATGTCGCACTGAAGGTTCGACCACTGCTGAAGATCCGCGCAACTTCAGGGAGGCACCACGTTCCTGTTGTTGCGCGGATCTCGGCGTGGGGTGGACGCCGCGCTCACCGCGATGTCGGTGCCGGCCCGGCGGTGGCCAGCTCCCTGAGCTGGGTCCTGTTCGACGCGACAGCACCGGCGTCGGCGGGCGCGATCACACAGACCGCCCCGGTGGGCCGCACGATGCGGGCGGCCCGGAACGCCGCCCGGCGTACCGGATGGCGGGGCCGCGGCACGACCAGTGCGAGGGTGGCCGTGCGGGCGCGCTGCCGGTCCAGCGCGACGCTCGCCGCCACCGTGGCGATCGCGGCGGCCGATCCGGCGAGGACAAGCGTCTGACGGGGCCCGGCGTGTTCGGCGAGCCAGCCCAGCAGCGGGGCGCCGACCGCGGCGGAGACCGAGCCGGTGACCGCCAGGGCGGCGAGCACCCGCCCCCGCATCGCGCTGTCGGTGTCGAGTTGGGCGCGGGTGCCGACGGTGGTGTCGATGACCACCGCGGCGGCGGCGATCGGCAGGATCACCGCGGCGAAGCTCCAGGTGCCCGGTGCGAGACCGGCGACGATCTGCAACCCGCTGGCGAGCAGGCCGGCGACGACAAGCGTCCGGTAGCCCAGCGATCGCCGTCGGGCCGCGACGAGCGCGCCCACCACCGTGCCGACAGCGAACACCGTCGACAGCAGGCCGTACCCGGAGGCGCCGGCGTGCAGCGGGCCGTCGCTCATCGCGGCCATCGTCACCTGGTAGTTGCGGCCCAGGCTGCCGAGCACGAACGACAGGGCGAGCGCGAGGAGCAGCACCGGCTGCCCCCGCAGGTAGGTGAACCCGGCGCGGACACCGCCCCGGTTCGGCCCGGCGTCGGGCACCGCGAGTCCGGGCACGGCTCCCTGGCGTACGGCGAACAGCGCCACCACCACGGCGATGAAGCTGGCCGCGTTGATGCCGAACAGCAGGGCGGGGCCGACGGCGGCCACCACCACGGCACCGAGGCTCATGCCGAGGATGCGGCCGGCGGAGTTGGTGAGCGAACCGAGCGCCAGGGCGTTGCCCAGCGTCTCCCGGTCGACGAGGCTTGCCGCCCAGCGCCCCATCACCGGGCCTTCGACGGCCGAGACGGCACCGGTGGCCAGCGAGATCGCGAAGATCAGTGGCAGGCCGCCGACCCCGGTCAGGGCGACCGCCGCCAGTCCGGCGGCGAGCGCCGCGTGGGCGCCCTGGGCGGCGATCAGCAACGGGCGGGCGGGCAGCCGGTCGGCCAGCACGCCACCCCACACGCTGAGCAGCAACGTGGGCGCCGCCTGGAGCAGCACGGCGAAGCCCATTGACGTCGCCGAGCCGGTCTCCTTCAGCACGTACCAGTTGACCCCGAGGACCTGCATCCAGGTGCCGACGACGGAGACGAAGCCGGCGAGCGCCCAGATCCGGTAGTTGCGGTGGCGCAGCGCGGCGAAGGTGGCACCTCTGGCCACGGCGATCCTCCAGCGATCGGCAGCACGAGCATTCACACCGATCGCGGCGCGGTTCGGCAGCCGACAAGTCTTGTCGGCTTAAACCCTTTTGCCCACTTTTGTGAGCGGCTTCACCAGCGGGAATACCCGGCCGGTGCGGCAGCGGACCTGCCGCACCGGCCGGGCGCCCGCAGCTCAGCGAGCGGCGAGAGCCTGCGCGTCCGGGCCCACCGGGGCCGGCAAGGCACCGACACCACCCAGATAGCCGTGGATGGCGGCGGCCGCCGCCCGCCCCTCGGCGATCGCCCAGACGATCAGCGAAGCGCCCCGGTGCATGTCACCGGCCACGAACACCCCGTCGGCGGCGGTCTGCCAGTCGTCGCGGGCGTCGACGGCGCCCCGCGGGTTGCGGGCCACGCCGAACTGGGCCAGCAGCGGCTGCTGCTCGGTGCCCTCGAAGCCGATCGCCAACAGCACCAGATCGGCCGGCAACTCCCGCTCGGAGCCCGGCACCACCGTGACGATCCGCCGGCCGTCGCGCTTCTCCACCGTCACCTCGGCGATCCGCACCGCCCGCACCTGACCGGTGCCGTCGTCCACGAACTCCTGCACCGCCACGGCGAAGACCCGCTCGCCGCCCTCCTCGTGCGCCGGGTAGCTGCGCAGCACCCACGGCCAGGTCGGCCACGGGTCCCGTGCCTCGTCGCGCTCCTGCGGCGGCTGCGGGTACAGGTCGAGCTGGTGCACGCCCGCGGCGCCCTGGCGGTGCGCCACCCCGAGGCAGTCGGCCGCCGTGTCACCACCACCGATGATCACCACGTGCTTGCCGGCCGCGTCGATCGGGGTGCCGTCGGGCAGCACCGCCCGCCCCGGCCGCCCCTCGCCGGTCACGGCGACGCCCGGCTGGTCGGTGGTCGCGGTGGCGACCGCGCGATTCGCCGCGACCAGGTGCGCCATCGCCTGGTGTACGCCCCGAAGCGCCCGCCCGCGGGTCTCCGGGGTATCCCGGCCCTGCAACGCCCCACACGCCAGCAGCACCGCGTCGTGCTCGGCACGCAACTGCTCGGCGGTGACGTCCACCCCGACGTTCACGCCCGTACGGAAGCGCACCCCCTCGGCGGTGAGCTGCGCCAACCGGGCGTCGATGTGCCGCTTCTCCAACTTGAAGTCGGGGATGCCGTACCGGAGCAGACCACCGATCGCGTCGTCGCGCTCGTACACCGTCACCGCGTGACCGGCGCGGGCCAACTGCTGGGCGGCGGCGAGGCCGGCGGGCCCGGAGCCGACGACGGCGACCGACCGGCCCGACGGCGCCGGCACGGCGCGGGGGGTGAACCCACGCGCGGCGGCGGCGTCGGCGATCTCCACCTCGACCTGCTTGATGGTCACCGGTTGACCGCCGGAGATGCCGAGCACGCAGGCCGCCTCGCAGGGCGCCGGGCAGAGCCGGCCGGTGAACTCCGGGAAGTTGTTGGTGGCGTGCAGCGACTCCACAGCGGCGTCCCAGTTGCCGGTGCGCACCAGGTCGTTCCAGTCCGGGATGCGGTTGCCCAGCGGGCAGCCGTCGTGACAGAACGGGATGCCGCAATCCATGCACCGGGTGGCCTGCTCGCGGATGAGGTCCTCGCCGGCCGGCGGGTAGACCTCCCGCCAGTCGCTGATCCGCACCGGCACCGGGCGGCGGGCCGGCAGTCGCCGGTCGTAGCGCAGGAAACCGTTCGGGTCAGGCACGTGCCACCTCCTGGGCAGCCACCCGCGGGGCGGGCGGCACCGGCATCGCCGGCACAGCGGGTGCGGTCAGTTCTGTCATGACCGCGTCGTCGACGTCGCGGCCGGCGGCTTCGGCGGCCCGCATGATCTCCAGCACCCGGCGGTAGTCGCGGGGCACCACGGCGGTGAACTCCGCGACCGCCTCCGGCCACCGCTTGAGCAGTTCCTCGGCGACCGCCGACCCGGTCTCGGCCACGTGCCGTTGGACCAGCTCGTGCAGCAGCGACTGCTCCTGCTCGCCCAGCGGCATCAGGTCGACGAGCTCCGCGTTGACGCGGGCCCGGTCCAGGTGGTGCACGAACGCCGTGCCACCGGACATGCCGGCCGCGAAGTTCCGGCCGGTCGCGCCGAGCACCACCACCGTGCCACCGGTCATGTACTCGCACCCGTGGTCACCGACGCCCTCGACGACGGCGACCGCGCCGGAGTTGCGCACCGCGAACCGCTCCCCGACCCGGCCGCGGAGGAAGACCTCGCCCGCGGTGGCCCCGTACAGGATGGTGTTGCCGGCGATGATCTGGTCCTCCGCGCGCTGGCCGGGCGCGGCGTCCGCGTCGAGGAACGGCGCGGCGGCGTCCGGACGGACGATGAGGCGACCGCCGGAGAGGCCCTTGCCCACGTAGTCGTTGGCGTCGCCGTGCAGCCGCAGGGTCACCCCGCGCGGCAGGAACGCGCCGAACGACTGCCCGGCCGTGCCGTGCAGCACGAACTCGATGGTGTCCTCGGGCAGGCCGGCACCCCCGAAACGGCGGGTCACCTCCCCGCCGAGCATCGCGCCGACGCTGCGGTGCTCGTTGCGCACCGCCACCTCGACCCGCACCGGCGCGCCCTCGGCCAGCGCCGGACGGGCCAGCGCGATCAGCTCGTTGTCCAGCGCGTGCTCCAGGCCGTGGTCCTGCGCCCGGACCCCGCGCCGGGCCGCGCCGGCCGGCAGTTCGGGCAGGTGCAGGACGGGTGCCAGGTCCAGTCCGTGCGCCTTCCAGTGCGTCACCGCCGGGGCGACGTCGAGCAGCTCGGACTGCCCGATCGCCTCCTCGATGGACCGGAAGCCCAGCTCGGCCAGGTACCCCCGGACCTCCTCGGCGAGGAACAGGAAGAAGTTCTCCACGAACTCCGGCTTACCGGTGAACCGCTCCCGCAGCACCGGGTTCTGCGTGGCGATGCCGACCGGGCAGGTGTCCAGGTGACACACCCGCATCATGACGCAGCCCTCGACGATCAGCGGCGCGGTCGCGAAGCCGAACTCCTCCGCGCCGAGCAGCGCCGCGATCAGCACGTCCCGGCCGGTCTTGAGCTGACCGTCGACCTGCACGGTGACCCGGTCACGCAGCTTGTTGAGCAGCAGCGTCTGCTGGGCCTCGGCCAGCCCCAGCTCCCACGGGGTGCCGGCGTGCTTGAGCGAGTTCAGCGGAGACGCGCCCGTGCCGCCGTCGTGCCCGGAGATGAGGATGACGTCGGCCTTCAACTTGGCCACGCCGGCAGCGACCGTGCCGACACCCACCTCGCTGACCAGCTTGACGTGCACCCGGGCGGCCGGGTTGACGCACTTCAGGTCGTGGACGAGCTGCGCCAGGTCCTCGATGGAGTAGATGTCGTGGTGCGGCGGCGGAGAGATCAGACCCACGCCGGGGGTGGCGTGCCGGGTCCGGGCGATCCACGGCCAGACCTTGTTGCCGGGCAGCTGACCACCCTCGCCCGGCTTGGCGCCCTGGGCCATCTTGATCTGGAGGTCGTCGGCGTTGACCAGGTATTCGCTGGTCACGCCGAACCGGCCGCTGGCGATCTGCTTGACCGCCGAACGGCGGGCCGGATCGTGCAGCCGATCGACGTCCTCGCCGCCCTCGCCGGTGTTGGACTTGCCGCCGAGCCGGTTCATGGCGATGGCCAGCGTCTCGTGCGCCTCCGCCGAGATCGACCCGTACGACATGGCGCCCGTGGCGAACCGCTTGACGATCTCGGAGGCCGGCTCGACCTCGTCCAGGGGCACCGCCGGGCGGACCCCGGTACGCAGGGTGAACAGCCCGCGCAGCGAACCGGCCTGCGCGGCGAGCGCGTCGACTTTCGCCGTGTACTGGCGGAACACGTCGTACTGCCGGCTGCGGGTGGCGTGCTGGAGCAGGAAGACCGTCTCCGGGTTGAACAGGTGCAGCTCACCCTCGCGGCGCCACTGGTACTCGCCGCCGACCTCCAGCCGGTCGGAAGCCGCCGCGCCGGCCGGCGGCCAGGCCAGCGCGTGCCGGGCGGCCACCTCGGTGTGCACGCCCGCGAGACCCACCCCGCCGATGCGGCTGGGGGTGCCCCGGAAGTAACGCTCGACCAGCCGGGTGTCCAGGCCGACCGCCTCGAAGACCTGCGCCCCGCAGTACGAGGAGACCGTCGAGATGCCCATCTTGGACATGATCTTCAGGACGCCCTTGCCGAGCGCCTTGGCGTAGTTGCGCACCGCGGCGGCGGGCTCGATGCCGGCCAGCGCGCCGGTGGAGATCAGATCCTCCACCGACTCGAACGCCAGGTACGGGTTGACCGCCGCCGCGCCGTAGCCGATCAGCACCGCCGCGTGGTGCACCTCCCGGCAGTCGCCGGACTCGACGATCAGCGCCGCCTGCGTACGTGTCTGCTCCCGCACCAGGTGCTGGTGCACGGCGGCGGTGAGCAGCAGCGACGGGATCGGTGCCAGGTCGGCGTTGGAGTCCCGGTCGGAGAGCACCAGGATGCGCACGCCGTCCTCGATCGCCTCGGAGACGTGCCGGCAGATCTCGGTCAGCCGTGCCTTGATCCCGGCGGCCCCCTCCCTGATCCGGTACAGCCCGGAGACCCGCACCGCCTTGAAGCCGGGCAGGTCGCCGTCCTCGTCGATGGAGAGGATCTTCGCCAGCTCGTCGTTGTCGATGATCGGATGCGGGAGCACGATCTGCCGACAGCTCGCCGCGCCCGGGTCGAGCAGGTTGCCCTCCGGCCCGATGGTCGACGCCAGGCTGGTCACCAGCTCCTCGCGGATGGCGTCCAGCGGCGGGTTGGTGACCTGGGCGAAGAGCTGGTGGAAGTAGTCGTAGAGCAGCCGCGGCCGGGTCGACAGCGGCGCGATCGGGGTGTCCGTACCCATCGAGCCGAGCGGCTCGGCGCCGGTGCGGGCCATCGGCGCGAGCAGGATCTTCAGCTCCTCCTCGGTGTAGCCGAAGGTCTGCTGCCGGCGGCGCACCGAGTCGTGCGTGTAGACGGTGTGCTCGCGGGCCGGCAGGTCGTTCAGCTCGATCAGCCCGGCGTGCAGCCACTCGCCGTACGGCTCGGCGGCGGCCAACTCGGATTTGATCTCCTCGTCGTGCACGATCCGCCCGGCCACGGTGTCGACCAGGAACATCCGGCCCGGCTGGAGCCGCCCCTTCGCGACCACGTGGGCCGGGTCGAGGTCGAGGACGCCCGCCTCTGAGCCGAGCACCACGAGCCCGTCGTCGGTCTGCCACCAGCGCCCCGGGCGCAGCCCGTTGCGGTCCAGCACCGCGCCGACGATCTCGCCGTCGGTGAACGCCACCGAGGCCGGACCGTCCCACGGCTCCATCAGGCTGGCGTGGAAGCGGTAGAAGGCACGCTTGGCCGGGTCCATCCCGGGGTCGTTCTCCCAGGCCTCCGGAATCATCATGAGCACCGCGTGCGGCAGGCTCCGCCCGGCCAGGTGCAGCAGCTCCAGGACCTCGTCGAAGTTCGCCGAGTCGGAGGCGGCGGGCGTGCAGACCGGGAAGATCCGCCGGATGTTGCCCGGCACGTTCGGCGAGCGCAGCAGCGCCTCACGGGCCTGCATCCAGTTGCGGTTGCCCCGGATCGTGTTGATCTCGCCGTTGTGGGCGATGAACCGGTACGGGTGCGCCAGCGGCCAGGACGGGAAGGTGTTGGTGGAGAAGCGGGAGTGCACCAGCGCGATGGCGCTCTCCACCCGCTCGTCGCGCAGGTCGGGATAGAACGCCGGCAACTGGTCCGGCGTGAGCATGCCCTTGTAGACCATGGTGCGGCTGGACAGCGACGGGAAGTACGCCGGAACGCCCCGCTCGGCGGTCTCCCGTTCGGCCTGCTTGCGCAGACAGAACGCCACCCGGTCCAGCTCGATGCCGCGCAGCGGGGAGCCGGCCGGCCCGCCGGGCGCGTCGGTCAGCCGGTGCGCGGCCAGGAAGATCTGCCGGACCCGGGGCATCGCCGCCAGGGCGGTCTCGCCCAGGTCACCCGCGTCGGTCGGCACGTCCCGCCAGCCGAGCAGATCGGCGCCCTCGACCAGCGCGTACTTCTCGACCACCCGCCGGGCACGCGCCTCGGCGGCATCGTCGTCGGGAAGGAACACCAGCCCGGTGGCGTACTCGCCCGCCGGGGGAAGCGCGACGTCGGCCACCGCGCGCAGGAACGCGTCGGGCACCTGGATCATGATGCCGGCGCCGTCGCCGGTGTTCGGTTCCGCGCCGCGGGCGCCCCGGTGGTCCAGCCGACAGAGCGCGCCGAGCCCGTTGGCGACGACCGAGTGGGAACGCCGGCCGTGCAGGTCCGCCACGAAGGCCACGCCGCAGGCATCGTGCTCCTGCGCTGGGTCGTAGAGGCCCTGGGCGGCCGGACGGGGGTGGGGCGTCGGGGACGCCTGCGGGCTGTGCGGGTGCGGCTGTGCTGTGTCCGCGTACGGCTGAGCCACCGGGCCTCCTGTCGTCACTCAGGTTGGATCATGATGGGGACGACGTCGGCCCGTGGGTCTATTGAGTCTACGTTAGGGCCGGGGTCGCACGGCCACCCGAGATTGATCACACCGTCCACTGGCTGGGACGTGTAGTCTCGCGCGGTGGATCCGCTACACAAGCACGTCTTCGACCGGTTGGAACGCTTCTACGACGCGGTGCCCCGCGACGCCGCCGGTGCGGAGGAGCATGGTGGGCTGGTGCTGTTCGTCCGCGATGGCGCCGGGTGGCCGTTCTACGCCCGCCCGCGCATCGACGCCACCGAGCCGCCGTCGCTCGCCGACGTGACGTCGGTCCGCGAGCGCCAGCGGAAGCTGGGTCTGCCGGAAGCCTTCGAGTGGGTGCACGAGACGACGCCCGAGCTGCTGGCGGTGGCCCGCTCGGCGGGGCTGAACGTGCTGGAGGCGCCGCTGATGGTGCTCGACCCCAGCGCGCTGCCCGACCCGGCGACGCTGTCCGACACGGCGGTGCGGGTGCTGGCGGCGGACTCCCCCGGCTTCGCCGCCGATGTCGCCGCCCGGCGTGCGGTGGCAGCGGTGTCGTTCGCCGCCGCCGGCACCGCGCGCGGTGAGGCCGGCCCGGCCGAGCGCGACGCCGCCGTCACCGAACTCGAACTGGCCGCGCTCGACGAGGAGCGCGCCCGGATCGCCGACGGCCGGCGGATCTCCGCGCTGGCCGGCACGCCGACCGAGGGCGCGCTGGCCAGCGGCATGGCGATGCGGGTGGACGACGTCGCGGAGATCGCCGGGGTGGCCACCCTGCCGTCCGCCCGGCGACGCGGGCTGGGCGCCGCGCTCACCGCCACCCTGGCCCGGGAACTGCTGACCGCCGGCACCGACCTGGTCTTCCTCTCCGCCGGCAGCGAGGAGATCGCGCGGGTCTACCTGCGGGTCGGCTTCCGCCGCATCGGCACCGCCTGCATCGCCGAACCCGCCGCCCTCATCTCCTGACCCGCCGCGCCCGCCTGCCCTGCCCGGCGACCGAGGTCAGGTCGGTGGGCGCCACTGCGCGGCGGAGGCGGCGGCGCTGGAGAGCAGCCGCGAGTTGATCGTGCCGAGGGCGGCGTCCCGGGCGCGCAGCGCCAGCCGGCCCCGGGTCTGCAGCACCGCCGACATCCGCCGGGTCTGCCGGACCACCGTCGCGGCCCGGGGACGGCGCACCCGGTCGTACGCCACGACGGCGTCGGGCAGCCGCGCCTCCCGCAGCAGCGAGGAGAGGGTGGCGGCGTCCTCGAACGCGAGGCAGGCGCCCTGTCCGAGGTGCGGCGGCATGGCGTGCGCCGCGTCGCCGAGCAGCACCACCCCACCGGGACCGACCGGAAAGCCGTACGCCCGGGGCAGCGGGCGCAGCTCGCGAACCTCCTGCTGGACCAGGTCGGCCGGGTTGGTGGCCTCGAGCAGCGCGCCGACCGGCGCCGGCCAGTCCGCGTACCAGCGGCGCAGCAGGGCGAGCTGGGTCTCCGGTGGTTCCGGGCGTGGCGCGCCGGCGGCGGTGGCCACCCAGTAGATGCCGCCACGGCTGGACCCGCCCGAGGAACCGCGCTCACCCAGCGACGCGGCCACGAACCGGTAACCCGCGCCGAGAATCTCACCGGCCAACGGCTGGTCGTCGGGGAGTCGAGGGGCCTGGTACCAGGGGATGACGGCCCGCCAGGCGGCGCACCCGGAGCTGACCACCCGGGACTCGGGTGCGAGTTGGCGGCGGATGCCGCTGTCCGTGCCGTCGGCGGCGACCACCAGATCGGCCTCGATGGTGTGCCGCCCGTCGCTGACGCCCGGTCGCTCGCCCGGCTCGACACGGACGTGGCGCACCGTCACCCCGGTCCGCAGCTCGACCCGGTCACCGAGGCCGGCGATCAACGCGTCGTGCAGGTCCTCCCGGTGCACCACCACCGGCATCCGGTCGGCCGGGATCGGCCGGGGCTGCACCAGCCAGTGCCCGTCCGGGCGACGGACGCCACCGTCGGGCAACGGGGTGGCGATGGCGGCCAGCCCGGCGCCGAGACCGAGGGCCTGCAGCGCGCGGACACCGTTGGGCCAGAGCACCACGGCGGTCGGCTCGGGGCGAACCCGTTCGGCGCGTTCCAACACTGTGACCTGCCAGCCGGAACGGGCCAGCGCGCCGGCCACCGCGAGGCCACCGACCCCTGCGCCGACCACCACCGCGCTTCGCATCGGTGCCGCCTCCGCTCAGCTGTCCCGGTCGGCGGGACGCGCGCCAGTGGCGTCGGCCCGCTCGGTGCGCTCTGCGGACGGCTCGTCCGTCGGCTCGTCGTCGCGCGACGCGACGTCGGCGGGAACCGTGTCGCCGGACGGCTCGCCGTCGTCCGGCCGGGCGTCGTCGGCGCTCGTCGGCGGTACGACGCCGGTGTCCCGCCAGGCGGCGTACTGCTCCTCGCTCACCACCCGGTACCCCTCCGGCGCGGCGGCCCGCGCGGGGGTCTCCCGCTCGGAGAGGTCGACCTGGGAGAGGTCGGAGGTGGGGGGCGGGGTCGTCGTCGCCGCGCCCAGCGGGATCAGGTAGTCCCGAGGGCCGCGCACCCGGACGAAGTAGATCAGGGCACCGAGGAAGACCAGGGCGGCGGTCCAGACGTTGAGGCGCACGCCGAGGATCTGGTTGGCCTCGTCGGTGCGCATCAGCTCGATCCAGAACCGGCCGGCGGTGTAACCCATCACGTAGAGCGCGAACGCCCGGCCCCGGCCCAGCTTGAGCCGGCGGTCGAGGATGAGCACCAGGGCCACCACGCCGAGGTTCCACAGCGCCTCGTAGAGGAAGGTGGGCTGGTAGAGGCCCGGTTCGAGGATGGGCTGCCCGGCGTCGTCACGCAGCGCGTGGCCGGGGTTGTCCGGGTCCATCCGATGGATCTCCAGACCCCACGGCAGTGTGGTCCGGGCACCGAAGAGTTCGTTGTTGAACCAGTTGCCGACCCGGCCGACCGCCTGGGCCAGCGGCAGCCCGGGGGCCAGCGCGTCGGCCACCACGCTGAACGGAATGCCGAGTTGCCGGGCGGCGATCCACGCGCCGACCGCCCCACCGGCGACAGCACCCCAGATGCCGAGACCGCCCTCCCAGATGGCGAACGCCTTCATCGGGTCCCCACCGGCGCCGAAGTACTTCTCGGGTGAGGTGATCACGTGGTAGATCCGGGCGCCGATGATGCCCGCGGGCACCGCCCAGACGGCGATGTCGAGCACCGCGCCGGGCGCGACGCCGCGTTGCCGCAGCCGACGCTCCGTCACCCAGCAGGCCAGCACGATGCCGGCGATGATGCAGAGCGCGTAGGCCCGGATCGGCACCGGCCCGAGCTGCCAGACCGCGGTGCTGGGACTGGGCAGGGCCGCCTGGGGAGAGAGCGAGGCGAGGGTCACGGGTGCACACGCTACCGCTGCACACCCCCGCAGCGGCACCCCGGGCGGCGGGAGCGCGCATCCCGATGACTTCTGGTTTGCACCGTCGTAGGCTCTTTGTCCATGAGCGCGCTCACCTGGGCGGTCGCCGCGGTCGTCACCGACGACACCGGTCGGGTGCTGCTCTGTCAGCAGGGCCGGGGCACCCGCCGCTACGCGTTGCCCGGCGGGCGGCTGCGTCCGGCCGAGGGCCCGGTGCGGGCCGCCCTCCGGGACATCCGCGCGGAGACCGGCTGGGACATCGAACTGGTCGACCTGGTCGGCGTCTACCACCTTGCCGGCCCGGCCGGGGTGGCCGCCGCCGGACGCGCCGGGCCGCTGCCGGACGTCCTCGCGCACGTGTTCCGGGCCCGCGCGGCCGGGGTCCGACCCGCCTGCGACCCACCGCCGGGCTGCCGGTTGTCCTGGCACTCCCCCGACGCGCTGCCCGCGGTGGTCACCCCACTCACCCGGGCCGCCGTCACCGACGCGACCGCCGGCCGCTCCGGGGTGCTCCGCGACGTCCCCTGGGCACCCGACACCGCCGACCCCGCGTCACTCCCGGCGGCTCGGCCCGCCGAGGAGGGCCGGCCGCCAGCCGACCAGGGCACGCAGCCGCCGCGGACCAGCCAGGACAGGCAGTCGCCCGGGACCAGCCAGGACGGGCAGCGGCCCGGCACCGGCCAGGACGGGCAGCGGCCCGGCACCGGCCAGGACGGGCAGCCGGGGGCGGGGCAGCCGCCGGAGCAACGCGGCGAGGCCGCGAACCCGTCCCTGCACCCCTGACAAGCAGCAACCGTTCCGAGCTTCGTCGCGTGCCCGCAGACACCTTCGCCGCCGCCTCATGCGAATGAGCGACAGGCAAAATGCCCCCACGCGGCGCGGACGGCCGCCGCGAGCGGCGAGGGGTCGTCGAGGGCGGGCTCAGCGGGTGGGGTTACGGACGCCCTCGGCCAGCTCGGCGCTGAGGGTACGCAGGGCGGCCAGCCCCTCCGCCTCGGTGGGCGCGTCGAGCAGGCACCGGATCAACGCGCTGCCCACGATCACCCCGTCGGCGTAACCGGCGACGGTGCCGGCCTGCGCGCCGGTGCCCACACCAAGGCCGACACCGACCGGCAGGTCGGTCACCGCGCGGGCCCGCGACACCAGCGTCGGGGCGGCGTCGGAGGTACGCGCCCGCGCACCGGTCACCCCCATCACGGCGGTCGCGTAGACGAAGCCGCGGCAGTGCCGCACCGTCATCGCCAGCCGGGCGTCAGTGGACGACGGCGAGATCAGGAACGTGCGGTCCAAACCGTGCGCGTCCGAGGCGGCCAGCCACTCGTCGGCCTCGTCGGGGATGAGGTCCGGGGTGACCAGGCCGGTGCCGCCGGCCGAGGCGAGGTCACGGGCGAAGACGTCCACGCCGTACCGCTCGACCGGGTTCCAGTAGGTCATGGTGACCACCGGGGCACCGGTCGCCGCCACCGCCTCGATGATGCGCATCGTGTCCGCGGTGCGTACGCCCCCGGCCAGCGCGATGTCACTGGCCCGCTGGATCACCGGACCGTCCATCACCGGGTCGGAGTAGGGGATCTCCACCTCGATGACGTCGACGCCGGCCTCGACCATGGCGGTCATCGCGGCGATGCTGCCCTCGACGGTCGGGAACCCGGCCGGCATGCAGCCGACCAGCAGTGCCCGTCCGTCGGCGCGGGCCTTGTCGAAGGCCACCCCGATCCGGCTCATCTCACCGCTCCTTGTCGAGGATGCCGAAGTAGTCGCCGGCGGTGTGCACGTCCTTGTCGCCCCGCCCGGACAGGTTGACCACGATGGTGGGCTCCCGGCCCAGCTCGGCGGCGAGCTTCGGGGCCAGCGCGACGGTGCCGGCGAGCGCGTGGGCGCTCTCGATCGCCGGGATGATGCCCTCGGTGCGGCAGAGGAGCTCGAAGGCGGCCATCGCCTCGTCGTCGGTGACCGGCAGGTAGCTCGCCCGGCCGGTGTCGTGCAGCCACGCGTGCTCCGGCCCGACACCGGGGTAGTCCAGGCCGGCGGAGATCGAATGCGACTCCAGGGTCTGCCCGTCGGCGTCCTGCAGCACGAAGGTGCGGGTGCCGTGCAGCACCCCGGCGGACCCGCCGGTGATGCTCGCCGCGTGCCGGCCGGTGGCCACCCCGTCGCCGCCGGCTTCGAAGCCGTACAGCCGCACCGCCTGATCACCCACGAACGCGTGGAAGATGCCGAGCGCGTTGGAGCCGCCGCCGACGCAGGCGGTGACGGCGTCCGGCAGCCCACCGGTGAGGTCCAGGCACTGCTGGCGGGCCTCGTCACCGATACCCCGGACGAAGTCGCGCACCATCGCCGGGAACGGGTGCGGGCCCGCGGCGGTGCCGATCAGGTAGTGCGTCTCGTCGACGTTGGCCACCCAGTCGCGCATCGCCTCGTTCATCGCGTCCTTGAGGGTGCGCGAACCATTGGTGACCGGAACGACCGTCGCGCCGAGCATCCGCATCCGGGCCACGTTGAGCGCCTGCCGCTCGGTGTCGACCTCGCCCATGTAGACCACGCACTCGAGGTCGAACAGGGCGGCGGCGGTCGCGGTGGCGACACCGTGCTGACCGGCACCGGTCTCCGCGATCACCCGGGTCTTGCCCATCCGCTTGGTGAGCAGCGCCTGGCCGAGCACGTTGCGCACCTTGTGCGCGCCCGTGTGGTTGAGGTCCTCGCGCTTGAGCAGCACCCGCGCGCCGACCTTCGCCGAGAACCGCCGGGCCTCGTAGAGCAGCGACGGTGTGCCGGCGTAGTCGCGCAGCAGCGCGCCGAACTCGGCCCGGAAGGACTCGTCCGCCATCGCCGTACGCCACGCCCCGTCGAGCTCGTCCAACGCGGCCACCAGGGCCTCGGGAACGAACCGGCCGCCGAAGCGGCCGAAGTGACCGGCGGAGTCGGGCTGCGGGCCGGCCACCGGGGCCAGCGCGTCGGCGCTCATCGGGAATCCTCTCGGTGGTACGTCAGGTCGGCGCGGGGTCAGCGCACCGGCCGGGGCGTTGCCGGGTGGTTGCCGGCGTTGACCAACTCGGCGACCGCCTCGCGGGGGCTCTTCTGAGTGACCAGGCCCTCGCCCACGAGGACCGCGTCGGCGCCCGCGGAGGCGTACCGGATCAGGTCGTGCGGGCCACGAACGCCGGATTCGGCGATCTTGACGACGCTGCTGGGCAGACCGGGCGCGATCCGCTCGAACACCGACCGGTCAACCTCCAGGGTACGCAGGTCACGGGCGTTGACCCCGATCACCTGCGCGCCGGCCTCCAGCGCGCGGTCGGCCTCCTCCTCGTCGTGCACCTCGACCAGAGCGGTCATGCCCAGCGACTCGATCCGCTCCAGCAGACCCATCAGGACGTTCTGCTCGAGTGCGGCGACGATCAGCAGGACCAGGTCGGCGCCGTGCGCGCGGGCCTCGTGGATCTGATAGCTGGAGACCACGAAGTCCTTGCGCAGCACCGGCACGGTGACCGCGGCACGGACCGCCGCCAGGTCGTCCAACGAACCGCCGAACCAGCGCCCCTCGGTCAGCACGCTGATCGCCCGCGCCCCACCGGCCGCGTAGTCGACGGCGAGATCGGCCGGATCGGCGATCTCGGCCAGCCGGCCCTTGGACGGCGACGAACGCTTCACCTCGGCGATCACGGCCACGCCGGGCTTACGCAGCGCCGCGTACGCGTCCATGGGCGGCGGCGCCGCCGCTGCCAGTTCACGGATCCGCTCCAGCGGAACCTGCTCCTGGCGTCGGGCGACGTCTTCACGCACGCCGGCCAGAATCTCGTCGAGCACGCTTACGGACGCTGCCTGGCCGGCCTCGTCCCCCTCCGCGTGCGCATGCTCAGCAGTCACGAACGGACTCCCCTCTCCGGGCGTCATGGGCCGATGCTAGGGGCAGCCGACCGACGCCGGACGCCGGGGGTATGGCGCTGCTCACGAAAAGGGCTGCGGCATAATGGCCGACCTGCCGTGAATGGGTTGTCACGCAGCGCCACCTCCGGTATCGACCACCGTCACGCGGTAGGGAGCCTGACGGCCGCAGTCGGACCGGGCCGATCCATCGATCATGCCACCAGTTGCCGCCCGCCGCCCGACGGCAACGATATCGATCGATGCTGTGAGCAAGCTCAAGGCCGAACGGCCGGTCCCAGGTCACGACCGAGGCGGGACAGTTGACCGGGCGGTCACCCCGGCGAAACGTCGACGGGCCAGCATCGTCCTCGGGCAGACTCGATGGCGCGCCTGCCCCACGCCACAACTCCTCGTGCGAGGTGACCATGAGCATTTCCGAACCGCACCCGACCATCGGACTGACCACCATCTCGCGGACGGTCGCGTCACTCGCCGTCGGGGTCGTGCACACCGTGGAACGGGCCGTGGTGGGCGAGGCACGGATGCGGACGGCACGGGGCAACGCCTGGGAGGCGGTCTGCGCCGACCGGGCCCGCGCCGACCAGCGCGCGGAACTCAACCGCCTGGTCGCCGAACTGACCGCCGCCCGCGCCGCGAGTCGCCGCGCCGAGTGGGAGCGCCAGCCGGTCGGCTGACAGCCGCCGACCGCCGCGCCCACCGCGTCAGTCGGCCGTCGGATCCTCGCCCCGGTCCAGCGCGTCCCACGCCTCGGTGGTCCGCCGCCCCGCCAACGGGGTCGACGACCCGGCCGGGTCACCCTGCGCCGACGCCGCCTGCGCAGTGGTCCGCGCCGGACGTTCGTACCGGGCGCCCATCGCCGGCCACTCACCGCCCCGCAACGCCGTCCACCAGCCGCCCACCGCGGCCAGCAGACCGCCCAGCAGGCAGAGCGCCGGCCACTGCCGGCTCACCGCGCCGCCCACGTCGGCCACCAGCCCGTACCCGCCGCCGGCCACCACGGCCAGGCCGAGCACGCCGAGCAGCACACCCAGTGCCCGCCGCAGGCGGCCCCGGGTGGCCAGCACCGCACCACCCCCGGCCAGGGTCACCAGCGCCAACGCCGGCAGCCAGGGCAGCAGACTCGCACCGCTGCGCGTGTCGCGCACCGGCGGCAGCGGCGCCGGACGTACCGACAACTCGACCGACCAACTCCGCGTGGCCGCCCACAGCGCCAGGCCCGCGCCGGCCAGGCAGAGCAGCACGGCGTACGTCAACGCCCGCCGGCCCACGACGGCCCGCTCCCCACTCACTGAGTCTGCCTTTCGTTCGCGACTGCGGGGCTCCGCTGCGCTGCACTCCTCGCGCTCACCGAGCGGGCCGGAGGGTCTCGGCGGCCGCGATCGCGGCCAGCACGGCCGCTGCCTTGTTCCGCGTCTCCTGATCCTCGGCGGCCGGGTCCGAGTCGGCGACCACACCCGCCCCGGCCTGCACGTAGGCGCGGCCGTCGCGGATCAGCGCGGTCCGGATGGCGATCGCCATGTCCAGGTCGCCGCCGAAGCCGAAATAGCCGACGGTGCCGCCGTAGAGACCACGACGAACCGGCTCCAACTCCTCGATGATCTCCATGGCGCGCACCTTGGGTGCCCCGGAGAGCGTGCCGGCCGGGAAGGTCGCCGCCAACGCGTCGAAGGCGCTCTGGTCGTCACGCAACGTGCCGGTGACGGTGGAGACGATGTGCATGACGTGGCTGTACCGCTCGATGGTCGCGAACTCGGGCACCTCCACGCTGCCGGGCTGGCAGACCCGCCCCAGATCGTTGCGGCCGAGGTCGACCAGCATCACGTGCTCGGCCCGTTCCTTCGGGTCCGCGAGCAGCTCGGCGGCGAGCGCCGCGTCGGCGGCGGGGGTGCCACCTCGTGGCCGGGTGCCGGCGATCGGGTGCAGCAACGCCCGGCGCCGCCCGTCCGCGCCGCCGGTGACCTTCAGGTGCGCCTCCGGAGACGAGCCGACGATGTCGAACCCGTCGAAGCGCAACAGGTACATGTACGGGCTGGGGTTGCTGGTGCGCAGCACCCGGTAGACGTCCAGCGGGTCGGCGTGGGTCGTCCGCTCGAAACGCTGGGAGAGCACGATCTGGAAGCACTCACCGGCCCGGATCGCCTCCTTGGCCGCCTCCACCGCCTTCGGGTAGCCGCCCTCCGGCGTACGGCAGAGCACCTCTCCGGCCGGCGGACGCTCGACGGTGGAGATCATCGGCGGGATGGGCCGGGACAACGCCGTGGTCATGGCGTCCAACCGGCCCACCGCGTGGTGGTAGGCGGCGGCGACCTGCGGGGCGCGGTCCGGGGCGTCCAACGGCGGCAGCACCGCGTTGGCGACCAGGATCGCCGAGCCGTCGTAGTGGTCGAGCACCACCAGGTCGGTGGCGAGCATCATGCCCACCATCGGAACGCCCAGGTCGTCCTCGGTCAGCTCGGGCAACCGCTCGAACCGCCGGATCAGGTCGTAGCCGAGGTAGCCGACCATGCCCCCGGTCAACGGCGGCAGACCGTCGGACGGGTCCCCGACCGGCCCGGCCAGCGCCGCGACCGTCTCCCGCAACATCCGCACCGGGTCACCCTCGGTGGGCAGCCCGCTCGGCGGCTGGCCGAGCCAGGTCGCCACGCCGTCGCGTTCGATCAGGGTGGCGCTGCTGCGTACCCCGATGAACGAGTACCGCGACCAGGCCATCCCGGCCGAACCGACGCCCTGCTCAGCCGATTCCAACAGGAACGTGCCCGGCCCACCGGCCAGCTTGCGGTAGACGCCGACCGGGGTCTCCGCGTCGGCCAGCAGCCGCCGGGTCACCGGCACCACCCGCCACTCGGCGGCCAACGCGGTGAAAGTGGCCAGGTCAGGGCTGAGCGAGCCGTCGGTCATGAGTGCGCCTCCGTCCCGGTGACGGGCAGCTCGGTGAAGAAGCAGGTCCGGTGGCCGGTGTGGCAGGCCGCGCCGACCTGGTCCACGCTCACCAGCAGCGCGTCCCCGTCGCAGTCCAGGGCGACCGACCGCACGTACTGGTGGTGCCCTGAGGTGGCGCCCTTGACCCAGTATTCGCGTCGGCTGCGCGACCAGTAGGTGGCCCGGCCGGTGGTCAGGGTGCGGTGCAAGGCCTCGTCGTCCATCCAGGCGACCATCAGCACCTCACCGGAGTCGTGCGCGCGCACCACGGCGGCGACCAGACCGTCGGCGGTGCGGCGCAGCTGGGCCGCGATGGCCGGGTCGAGCCGGGAGGGGCGCGCCGGCGCGGGCGCGGCCAGCTCGTTCGGGTCGCTGGGTACGCCGGTCACCGGCGGGTCAGGTACGGGCACAGTGAGCAATTCTCCCGCACGCGGCGCGGGCACCGCCGACCGCTCCCGCCAGGGCTGCGGCGAGGGCCCCGAGGGCCGGGTCTGCGGCGGGGACGAGGGCTGCGGCGCGGGCCCCGCCGGCCGGGCCAACTGGGCGACGTAGCGATCCAACCGGCCGTCGACCAGGGCGGCGGCCAGGTCCGCGCCAGCCGTGTCGGCGATCTCCTCGGCGTACGGCCGGATCAACGGCAGGGTGCCGGCGACCAACCGGACGGCGGCGGCCCAGAGCTGCCCGGTAGCGCCCGGGCGCAGCCCGAGGCAGAGCAGCATGTCCGACCGGTAGCCCGGTGGGGTCACCGGCAGTTCCAGGGCCGCCGCGAAGGCCGCCCGGCGGGAGTGGACCCGCACGGACGGGTTGGCCGGGCGGAGCACCGAGGGACAGAGCCGCGCCAGGTCGGCGACGGCGAGCCGGACCCCGAGGCGGTCGTTGGCCGCGCGGGCGGCGGCGGCCTTACCCAGCGTGGCGATCATCTCTTCCAGCCGGGGTGGCTCGGCGGGCTGGCACAGCACTGGCAGGTCGATCCGGGGCCGCCAGTGCGGGTCGGCCCAGAGCAGCCGCGCCGGCGCGGTGACCGGTAGCCCGAACGCCCAGTCGGCCGGTTCGCCGAGGCGGTGCACCCAGGACCGGACGTCACGGGCGGCCACCGAGACGTGGGTGAGCTGGCCTGCGGACTCGGCCAGGTAGGCCCGGCGGGCCGCGTACGGGGCGCCGCCGACCAGCACGTCCAGGTCGACGTCGCTGTGCGCGGTGGCGGCGCGGCGGGCGTGGCTGCCGCGCAACAGGATGCCGACGACCGGCCGCTCGGCGGCCTGCCGCAACCGCGCGGCCCAATCCTCGAGAAAACCGCTATCCGGTAACGGAGCGTGACCCACGGCGCCATCGTGCCGCACGTCCGATCGGTGCGCAATGCCCGTTGGCGGACTTCGTGTCCGGTCCGGAGCTTACTGCCCGTTCTCGCACTGGGCGCAACGGTCGGCGCCCAGTTGTCGATTCCGGGCCGTTGCGTGCGGCGCGGTATTTCATCTAGCGTTGAGTTCAACAGGTGATGAGTTTCTGTGGAGGTGTGCGATGGACGATGCGATAGCCGTCCGGGACCTGGTCGTCGACCGGGGTGGGCGGCGGGTGCTGGACGGCATCAGCTGCCGGGTGCCGCGCGGCGCGGTCACCGGGCTGCTCGGCCCCAGTGGCAGCGGCAAGACCACCTTCATGCGCGCGGTGGTCGGGGTGCAGGTGGTCGCCAGCGGGACGGTCACCGTGCTCGGCCAACCGGCGGGCACTCCCGCGCTGCGACACCGGGTGGGCTACCTGACCCAGGCGCCGAGCGTCTACGCCGACCTGACCGTCCGGGAGAACGCCCGCTACTTCGCGACCCTGTACGGGCGTGGGCGCGCCGAGGCCGATCGGGCGATCAGCGATGTCGGGCTGGCCGAGGCGGCCGGTCAGCTGGTCGGCACCCTCTCCGGCGGTCAACGCAGCCGAGCCTCGTTGGCGTGCGCCCTGGTCGGGGAGCCGGAGCTGGTCATCCTCGACGAGCCGACCGTCGGTCAGGACCCGGTGCTGCGCGCCGACCTGTGGGCCCGGTTCCACGCGATGGCCGCCGCCGGCACCACCCTGCTGGTGTCCAGCCACGTGATGGACGAGGCGGCCCGGTGCGACCGCCTGCTGCTGATCCGTCAGGGGCGGTTGATCGCCGACGACAGCCCGGCCGCGATCCGCGCCGCCGCCGGTGTGGACGACCTCGACGAGGCGTTCCTGCGGCTCATCCGGGCCGGCGAGGCCGCCTCCACCAGCACCGACGCGACCGCCGCACGGGAGACAGCATGAGCCCGCGAATCCTCGCCGCCACCACCGGCCGCATCCTTCGTCAGCTCCGGCACGACCGGCGGACCATCGCGCTGCTCGTGGTGGTGCCGGCCGTCCTGCTCACCCTGGTCTACTTCATGTACGCCGACCAGCCGACCCCGCCCGGTCAGCCGAGCACCTTCGACCGGATCGCGCTGGTGATGCTCGGCATCTTCCCCTTCGTGATCATGTTTCTGGTGACCAGCATCGCCATGCTGCGCGAACGCACCTCGGGCACGTTGGAGCGGCTGCTCACCACCCCGCTGGGCAAGCTCGACCTGCTCTTCGGGTACGGCATCGCGTTCGGGCTGGCCGCCGCCGTGCAGGCCGCCGTCGCCGCCGCCGTGGCGTACTGGATCTTCGGTCTGGAGACCGCCGGCAGCATCGGGCTGGTGATCGGGATCGCCGTGCTCGACGCGGTGCTCGGCGTCGCCCTCGGGCTGCTGTGCAGTGCCTTCGCCCGCACCGAGTTCCAGGCAGTACAGTTCCTGCCGGTCGTGGTGATCCCCCAACTGCTGCTCTGCGGGCTGTTCGTGGCCCGCGACCAGATGGCCGGCTGGCTCCAGGCGCTCAGTGACGCCTTCCCCCTGTCGTACGCCATCGAGGCTTTGCAGGAGGTCGGTGCCCACGCCGAACCGACCGGCCGGATGTGGCGGGATGTCGCGGTGGTGCTCGGCGCGGTGGTGCTGGCGCTGGTGCTCGCGGCGGCGACCCTGCGCCGACGCAGCGGCTGACCGCCGACGCCGGGGGCGGCGGCCGGCACGGCTGCTGACCCCGGCGTTGACCGGGCCGGCCCACCACGGGCCCAGGCGGACGAACGAAGGGCGGCGATGACGCGGCGAACCGGCCGGCGACCCGGCAAACCGGGCACCCGGGAGGCGATCCTCGACGCGGCGCGGGCGGCGTTCGCCGAACGGGGCTTCGACGCCGCCTCGATCCGGGCCATCGCCGGCACGGCTGAGGTCGATCCCGCCCTGGTGCACCACTACTTCGGCAGCAAGGACCAGCTCTTCCTGGCCGCGATGAACTTTCCGGTCGACCCCGGTCAGCTGGTGCCGAAAGTGCTCGCCGGTGACCGGGACGCCGTCGGCGAGCGGATGGTGCGTACGTTCCTCGGCGTCTGGGACTCCCCGGCCGGCAGCGCCGCGCAGGCACTGCTGCGCTCCGCGGTGAGCAACGAGTGGACGGCTCGACTGCTGCGGGAGTTCGTCACCACCCAGGTGCTGCGCCGGGTACTCGAAAACCTCGACGTCGATCCGGCCGAGCTGCCGCTGCGGGGCTCCCTGGTGGCCAGCCAGATGATCGGCCTGGCCATGATGCGGCACGTGGTACGCCTTGAGCCGGTCGCCTCGGCCGACCCGGAAACCCTGGCGGTCATGGTCGGCCCCACGATCCAGCGTTACCTCACCGGCCCCCTGCCCACCTAGCCCCCTCGACCCCAACCCCCTCCCGCGATCTTGCACTTTCTGCGCCGACATAAGGGATGCAAATCGCATATCGGCAACCGAAAGTGCAAGATCGGCGCGGCAGAGGGCCGGGGCCTGGGGGGTTAGTGGGGTGGGTGGGTGGCGGCAGTGAGTCGCAGTGGGGGGAGCAGACGGGGGAGGTCGGCCGGGTCGGCCAGCGGGTTCGGGAAGGTCAGCCGGACCCGACGTCGGGCACCGGGTCGACCGAGGGCGACCAGCAGCCCGTAGCGGTCGATGCGCACCACCCGGGGAGGTCCGTCCGGGGTCTGCCCGGTCAACCCGAGCTGCTGGCACAGGTACTCGGTCACCTGGGCGCCGTGGCACTCGGCGAGGTCGGCGAGCAGACGGGCCTCGACCGGGTGCACCGGGTCCGGCTCGGCCTCGGCGTACGCCACCGGGTCGATCCGGTGCACGACGCCGGCCCGCTCCCAACGGACCTCGACCACCTCGAAGCGGAACAACCGGAACCGGGTGCCCAGGTCGAGCAGGTCCCCGGTCGGCTCGACCGCGGCGAAGTCGACAGCGCCCTGGCGGGCCTCGTCGCCGCGCAGCTCGGCCGCCCAGCCGGACACCCAGGCCCGCCCCAGGCCGGGCGCACCGGCGGCGGGCGGCAGGTCGAGCACGTCGAGCACCACCGCGACGTCACCGCTGCCGGGCGCCGGTTGCAGGGCGGCGGCCAGGTGACTGGCCACCGGCACCAGCAACAGCACCCGCCCGTCCGAGTCGGTGACGTGCCGGGCGTGGTGCGGGCCCGGCCGGTGGGCCAGGTGCACCAGACCGGGCAGGCGGCCGGCGACGAGGGTACGGACGATCTCGGCGGAGTTGGGCCGCATGGGCGCGACCTCCTTAGAAGGTTAGGCTTACCTAACCCGGAGCCTAGAGCACCCGACCGTCGGCGTCCACCACACCGCAGCACCTCACCGGGTCTGCTCCAACCAGGAGGCGTAGAGCAGCCCGTACACCGAGTCGGCGTCGCGGACCAGCTCGTCGTGCGGGCCGCGCTGCACCACCCGACCCCGGTCCACCACGATCACCTCGTCGGCGGCCTGCGCCGTGGAGAGCCGGTGCGCGATCGCGAGGGTGGTCCGGCCCCGGGTGACCGCGTCCAGCGTGCGCTGCAACCGCACCTCCGTCGCCGGGTCCACCGCGCTGGTCGCCTCGTCGAGCACGAGCAGATCCGGGTCAGCCACGTACGCGCGGGCCAACGCGACAAGCTGACGCTCGCCGACGCTGAGCGCCTCGCCGCGCTCCCCGACGGGAGTGTCCAGGCCCGCCGGCAGACCCTCCAGCCAGTCCGACAGACCCAGCTCGGTGAAAGCGGTGCTCAGCTGCTCGTCGGTCAACTCCGGCCGAGCGAAACGGACGTTGTCCCCCACTGTCGCGTCGAACAGGAACCCGTCCTGCGGCACCATCACCACGCGCGAGCGCAGCGAATCGAACCGGACATCCGTCAACGGCACCCCGGACAGCAGCACCGCCCCGGCCGACGGGTCCATCAGCCGGGTCAGCAGCTTGGCGAACGTGGTCTTGCCGCTGCCGGTCTCACCGACCACCGCCACCCGACTCTTCGCCGCGATCTCCAGCTCGATGTCGTGCAACACCGGCGGCCCACCCGGATAGGCGAACCGCACCCCGGTGAACCGGATGTCCAGCGGCCCGCCCGGCAACTCCCGCCCCTGCTCCCCCGGGTCGGCCACGTCCGGGGCGACGTCCAGCACGTCCAACACCCGACGCCAGCCGGCAATCGCGTTCTGCGCCTCGTTGAGCACCTCGGTGGCGATCTGCACCGGCTGGATGAAGAGCGTCACCAGGAAGAGGAACGCGGTCAGCTGGCCGATCGACAGCGTGCCGTCCACCCCCAACACCACACCCAGCACCACCACGCCGGCCAGCGCCAGCCCCGCCGCCAACTCCCCGACCGAGCTGCCCACGATGCTGATCCGGATCGCCCGCTGCTGCGCCAGCCGCTGCTTGTCGATCGCCTCGTCCAGCCGCCGCTCCGTACGCCCGGCGATCCCGTACGCCCGGATCACCGGCGCGCCCACCACGCTCTCGCCGATCGCGCCGAGCAGCGTCCCGGTGCGCTGGCGCACCGTCGCGTACGCCGAGCCGAGGCGACGTTGCAACTGCCGGATGACGAACACCGCCGGCAGGAACGCGGCCAGCACCACCAGTGTCAACTGCCAGGAGTACGCCAGCATGACGGCGGTGGTGACCACCAGCTGACCCAGGTTGACCAGCAGGATCACCCCGCCCCACTGGAGGAACTGGGTGATCTGGTCGACGTCGCTGGTCACCCGCGAGACCAGCGAACCCCGCCGCTCCGACTGCTGGTGCAACATCGACAGGTCGTGCACGTGCCGGAACGCCCGCGTCCGGACATTGGCCAGCGCCGTCTCGCTGACCGTGAACAGCCGGCGCATCATCAGGTAGCCGCAGATCGTGGTGATCGTCAGGATCGCCGCGGTGATCGCCACCACCGTCCAGACCACGGTCAGATTCAGACCGCCGACGAGGCCCCGGTCGATGCCCTGCTGCACCGCCACCGGCACGGCGACCCGACCGACCATGTAGACCAACGCCAGGCCCAACGTGCCGGCCAGCCCGATCCGTAGCTCCGGCGAGAGCGCCAGGCCCCGACGCAGGGTCTGCCAGGTCGTCTCCTCCCGCTGCCCGCGCTCCTCGACACTCACCGGGTCACGCCTTTCGTTCGCGACTGCGGGGCTCCGCTTCGCTGCACTCCTCGCGCTCACCGGGCCCGCCTTCCGTTCGCGACTGCGGGGCTCCGCTTCGCTGCACTCCTCGCGCTCACCGGTCCACCTCGATTTCCAGGCCCGACGGCAGCGGCGCCACGTCGTCGCCGTACGAACTCTCCTGCGCGCGCTCGACCTCGGCCTGCTCGTAGGCGGTGACCAGGTCGACGTACCCGGGCACGGTGGCCAACAACTCGCTGTGGGTGCCCCGGGCGACCACCCGTCCCTGCTCCACGTAGATGACCTCGTCGGCGAGCGCGATGGTGGCCCGCCGGTACGCCACCACCAGGATCGACGCGGCCGGAACGCCCGCCGCCGCGGTCGACGACCGCAGCCCCGCCAGGATGGCCGCCTCCACTCGAGGATCGACAGCGCTCGTCGCGTCGTCGAGCACCAACAGGCGCGGTCGGCCGGCCAGCGCGCGGGCCAGGGTGAGCCGTTGGCGCTGACCGCCGGAGAGCGAGGTGCCCCGCTCGCCGACCATGGTGTCCAGACCGTCGGGCAGCGCGGCGACGAACCCGTCCGCCTCGGCCAGCCGCAGCGCCGCCCACACCACCTCGTCGTCGACGCCGGGCCGGTCGAGGGCGATGTTGGCGCGGACCGTGTCGTCGAAGATGAACGGCACCTGGGCGACCAGGGCCACCGTGCCGGCCAGCGAGGCGGAGGTCAGCTCGCGCACGTCCACGCCGTCCAGGCTCACCGTGCCGGAGTCCGGGTCGACGAGCCGCACCGCCAGCGAGGCGATGGTGGACTTGCCGGCGCCGGTGGGCCCGACCAGGGCCACCGTCCGACCGGACGGCACCGTGAAGCCGACCTCGCCGAGGACCTGCGCGCCGGGCGGGTGTGCTTCGGCGGGCGGGTAGGAGTAGTGCACGTCGTGGAAGGTGAGGGTGGCCGGCGCGGTCTCGTTCGGGTCGAGCACCCGCTGCCCGTACGGCATCTCGCCGGTGGCGTCGAGCACCCGGCGGACCCGGTCCCAGCCGGCGACGCTGCGCGGCAGCTCGGCCAGCACCCAACCGATGGCCCGCACCGGAAACGCCAGCACGGTGAAGAGGAAGGCCACGCTGACCAGCTCGGTCACGCTGATCGCGCCCTGGCGCAGCCGGAACGCCCCGACCACCAGCACGGCGAGGGTGCCGAGGCTGGGCAGGGTCTCCAACAGCGGGTCGAAGATGCCGCGCAGCCGACCGACCGCGATCAACGAATCGCGCAGCTCACCGGCTCGGCCCGCGAACCGGGCGGTCTCCTGGGCCTCGCGACCCATCGTCTTGACCACCAGGGCCCCGTCGAAGCTCTCGTGGGCGATGCCGCTGACCTCGGCGCGCAGCCGCTGCGCCCGGGCCTGCCGGGGTGCCATCCGGCGGGAGTAGATGACGTTGAGCGCGAACAGCGCGGGGAAGACCGCGAGGCCGACCAGGGCGAGCGCCCAGTCGGTGGCGAAGAGCGACACGATCGCGCCGACCAGCATCACCAACGTGCCGACGGCGAACGGCAGTGGCGCGATCGGGTACCAGGCCGCCTCCACGTCGGAGTTGGCGTTGGACAGCAGGGTGCCGGTGGAGTTGCGGTGGTGCCAGGACAGCGGCAGCTCCAGGTACCGACGGGTGACCCGGCGGCGGTAGGAGGCCTGGAGGCGGTACTGCATGTAGCCGGCGCCGAGCCGGCGGCCGAAGATGCCCGCGACCCGCAGCACGCTGATCCCGAACAACGCGGTCGCGGCCAGCGCCAGGGTGCCGGCGCCCACCTCGCCGCGTTCGATGGCCGGAAGCGCCACCTCACCGACGACCGACCCGACGACCCGGGCGCTGACGATGATCATCCCGCCGAAGAGCACGCTGCCGACGACCGCCACCGAGAAGATCCGCGGCTGCTCACGGATCGCCTGTCGCAGAACCCCCAGCCCTCGACTGAGAACGTCCCGACTTGTCTTGCTCGCCACGCTCTCCCCCGCCGTAAGCCGTAATTATCTCCCTCATCCTTACCGGTCAGGGCCAGCACCGCCGACCCTGACTGGATATGTCGACCGTCACGTACCGGACGGCGGCGTCCGAGGGCGGCGACCGGCGTCCGTCGGCGCGCGCCGACGGGCCACCGGGCCTACGATCGGGCCATGCCGCGGTACGCCCGAGCCGAGCGCGAGGCGCTGGCCGATCTTCTGCTGGCCCTCGGGCCGGACGCCCCGACGATCAACGAGGGCTGGGCGACCCGTGACCTCGCCGCTCATCTGGTGCTGCGGGAGCGCCGTCCGGACGCGGCGGGTGGGATCCTGCTGCCGCCGCTGCGCGGATACGCCGAGCGGGTCCGGCAGCGCCTCGCCGCACAGGGGTACCCCGAACTGGTGGCGCAGGTACGGCGCCCGCCGCTGTGGAGCCCGGTCAGCAATCCGCTGACCGACGAACTGGCCAACACGATGGAGTTCTTCATCCACCACGAGGACGTCCGACGGGCCGGCTCCGGGTGGCAGCCGCGCGATCTGCCCACCGGTTTGCAGAGCGCGCTCTGGAAACGCGTGGCCCCGATGGCCCGGCTGGCCCTGCGCCGTTTTCCGGCGGACCTCCTCGTGCAGGCGCCCGGCCACGGTGAGATCTCCGTCGGTCGCGGCGGTGAGCCGCTGCGCCTGGTGGGCTCCCCGGGGGAGTTGGTGCTGTTCCTGTCCGGCCGGCAACGGGTGGCCCGGGTCCAACTGAACGGCTCGACGGAGGTGGCGGGACGACTGCGCGACGCCAGCCTGGGAATGTGACCGTCTGTACGGAAACGGTCACTGAATAGCTGTCGGATTCCCCACACCCAGCGAAGCACGCTGATACGCCCTCCCGTACGCTTCACCGCGCCGCGCCGCGCCGGGCGGCACGGAGTGGGGGCACACTGTGCGGGACTTCGCGATTTCGGCGCTGCGGGAACCGCCGTTCCCCACGGGGCGCCATGGTGCCACGGACCAAGTGGCGAGTGAGAGCATCGAGTGGGCACGCACGTTCGGGCTGGTCGATTCCGGCCAACGTGTGTACCGGCTGGAACGGGCCGACGCCGCCGGCCTGGCCGGCCGCGCCTGCCCGGACGGCTCGGTGGAGGGGCTTCGGCTGCTCACCGACCTGATCAGCTGGCTCTTCGTGATGGATGACGCCTGCGACGAGGACGGCCTCGGCGCCGACCCGGCGCGGTTGGGACCGGCGATCAGCACCCTGCTCGACGTGCTCGACCGGTGCGGTGACCCGGACGTGGCACCGCCCGCCGTCGGGCCCCTGGGTGACGCGCTGCACGACCTCTGCCGCCGGACCCGGCTGCACGATCACGCCGGGCTGCTCCTGCGGTTCGTCAGCCAGATGCGGGAGTATCTGTTGGCGCTGCTCTGGGAGGCGGGCAACCGGGAACGTCGGCGCGTGCCCGAGATGGCGGAGTACGTCCAACTGCGCCGGCACATCGGCGGTGTGCACCCCTGCCTCACCCTGACCGACCTGGCGTCGAGGCGACCCTCCGGGCCGACCCAACGCGCCGACCCGGGCCTGGCCACCCTCGACCTACTGGCGGTGGACCTGGTCTGCTGGTGCAACGACCTCTTCTCGTACGGCAAGGAGAGTCAGGCCGACCCGGACGCGCACAACCTTGTCACGGTGATCGCCCAGGACAGCGAGGCGGACGAGGCGACCGCGCTGCGGAGCGCGGCGCACCGGTTCAACCAGGGTTTGGCGACGTACCTGGACGCGGAGGAGGCGCTCCGCGCCACCGGCGACGACCGGCTGCGCGACGCGTTGGTGGTCCGGCGCAACTGGGTCCGGGCCACCTACGACTGGTCAGTGGTGGCTGCCCGGTACGCCTGATCGACCGTACCGGTTGGTGGGATGGGACGGCCGGACGATCACCAGGGCTAGCCGATGCATGGCGACAGGCAATACTCTTCGGTAACCATCATGACGTGACGACCGTCACGCCACCACCCCCGAAGGCGGCTACAGCGATGGCTCTCGATGTACCGTACCGCTCCATCCCGGACATGTTTCTCAAGCGCGTGGCGGCCACCCCCGACCGAAACGCGTTCGCATCCCCGAACCCCGACGACTCGGGGCCCGTCTGGCTGACCTGGGCGCAGGTCGGTCAGCGCGCCAAGGCGGTCGCCGCCGGCCTGCACGGCCTGGGCGTCGGCCAGGAGGACCCGGTCGCGATCCTCGCCAACACCCGGCTGGAGTGGGTGATCGCCGACCTCGGCATCATGTGCGCCGGCGGCGCGACCACCACCGTCTACCCGACCACCGAGCCGACCGACGCGACGTACATCATCGCCGACTCCGGTTCCAAGGTGCTGTTCGCGGAGAACCCGGCCCAGGCGGCGAAGATCGCCGGGGCGACCCTGCCCGCGCTCACCCACGTGGTGCTCCTCGACGGTGCCGCCGACCCGACCGCGGCGATCGCGCAGCTGACGCTCGCCGAACTGGAGGAGCGCGGCGCCCAGGCGCTGGCCGCCGAACCGGATCTGATCGACATGCTGGTGGCCGGCATCGGCCCGGACCACCTGGCCACCCTGATCTACACCTCCGGCACCACCGGGCAGCCCAAGGGCGTCGAGCTGCTGCACGGCGGCTGGTGCTGGGAGGCGGTGGCGCAGGCGGACGTGGGGTTGTTACGCGACGACGACCTGCAGTACCTGTGGCTGCCGCTGGCTCACTCGTTCGGCAAGACCCTGCTCTGCGGCGCCATCCACGTCGGCCTGCCCACCTACGTCGACGGCCGGGTGGACAAGCTGGTCGACCTGCTCTCGGTCATCCGTCCGACGCTGATGTGCGGCGCTCCCCGGGTGTTCGAGAAGGTCTACAACAAGGCGGTGACCACCGCGCAGGGTGCCGGCGGCGCGAAGGCGAAGATCTTCGGCTGGGCGGTCGGCATCGGCAAGGAGAAGGTCACCCTTGAGCAGGCCGGCAAGCCGGTGCCGGCCGGGCTGAAGCTGCGCTACGGGTTGGCCGAGAAGCTGGTGTTCAGCAAGCTCCAGGCCCGCCTGGGCGGCCGGATGCGGGTGCTGGTGTCCGGCGCCGCGCCCCTCAGCCCGGAGATCGCCACCTTCTTCGCCGCCGCGAACCTGCCGATCTCCGAGGGCTACGGCCTGACCGAGACCAGCGCGGGCAACTTCGTCAACCCCCCGGCCGGGCTGCGGATCGGCACCGTGGGCCGGGCGATGGGCGACCTCGAATGCAAGATCGACACCGACGGGGAGATCCTGGTCCGTGGTCGGCCGGTGATGCGCGGCTACCACAACCTGCCGGAGGAGACCGCCGCCGCGTTCACCGAGGACGGCTTCTTCCGCACCGGTGACATCGGCACCCTCGACGAACAGGGTTACCTGCGCATCACCGACCGTAAGAAGGACCTGGTCAAGACCTCGGGCGGCAAGTACATCGCGCCGTCGCACATCGAGGGGATGTTCAAGGCCATCTGCCCGTACACCTCGCAGGCGGTCGTCGTCGGTCAGGCCCGCAACTTCTGCACGATGCTGGTCACCCTGGACCCGGACGCGATCCGCGGCTGGGCCGCCGGCGGCCCCCTCGAAGGGCGCAGCTACTCCGAGATCGTCGCCTCGGCGGAGGCCCAGACGATGGTCGAGGAGTACGTCGCCCAGCTCAACGCCAAGCTCAACCGCTGGGAGACGATCAAGAAGGTGGCAATCCTGCCGCGCGATTTGACGATCGAGGACGGCGAGATCACCCCGTCCTTGAAGATCAAGCGGCGTGGTGTGGAGAGCAACTTCGCCGCCGAGATCGACAAGATGTACGCCGGCACCCTCGCCGAACTCTGACGCCGTCGAGGGCCCCGTGCCCGGCTCCCGGCCGGCACGGGGCCCTCACAGGTGGTGGCCCCGCCACCTCGTCTGGTCCTCCTCCACGGCGAGCTGCTCCGCCAGCGCCACCTCGCGGACCCCGCGTCGGCGCTGGGCGTCGACGATCGTCTGCGCCCCCACTGCCAGCCAGGCGGCCACGGCCAGCATGGTCAACGCGGACAGCTCGGGCAACGACCCGGCCACCGGCACCAGCACGAGCAGCAGCAGGATTCCGCCGATCGTGGGCCAGCGGGGGGCGGCGAGCATTTTCCGGCCGAGCACGATGAGCGCGAGCAGATAGAGCGCGACCCCGCCGTAGAGCGCGAGCAGGTCGAAGCCCGGCAGCGGAACCCCCCAGTTCGGCGTGCTGACGTCGGCTTCGTCGTTGATCAGCCCCTTGAGTCCGAGCGCGAACAGGATGACGCCGGCGATGACCGGCAGGTGCAGGTAGGTGTAGGCGTCGCGGGCCAGAGCGGCGCGGGCGACGGGGTCGCGGGTCCGGTGCAGGGTCTGTTCCATGCCGAGCGCCAGGGTGTCGAAGTAGGCCCACCACAGCGCTGCGGCCACCGCGATGCCGAGCACTGCGGCGATCAGCGCCGGCCAGGTCAGCGGCAGGCCGGCGCTGCCGCCGGGAGCGAACCCGAGCGCGATGATGGCCTCGCCGAGGGCGATCAGGACGATCTGGCTGTGCCGCTCCGCCCAGTGCCCGGCGGAGAGCACCGTCCACCCGGTGCCGCGCAGCGCCAGCCCGGCCCCGTACTCGACGGCCAGGGCGGCGAGCCACAGCGCCAGCCGGAACACCCCCTCGGCGGTGCCGTCGAAGAGCCGCTGCGGCACCAGGGCGGCCACGACGATGAGCGACGTGGCGAGCACCACCGGCAGGGCGAGCATCCGCCAGCGTCGACGCACGCCCCGGTCCCGACGGCCCAGCCACAGGAAGATGGACGTCTCGCCGACCCGGACCAGGAAATAGCCGGCCGCGAAGACCAGCGGGCCGGGCAGCCCACCGGGGCGGTCGGTGAACGCCTTCGGCAGGCTCAGCGCCAGCACGAAGGCGGCGGCCATGGTGGCGAAGCCGACCAGCGGGACGATGCCCTGGTCGGTACGGACCAGGTTGCCCAACACGGCGAATCCCGTCCAGCACCACCAGAGCAGCGCCAGCACCACCAGGCACCGGATCAGCCCGGCAACCGTCGGATTGCCGGCGGTGACGGTGGTGACGTTCAGAAAGGCGAAGACGAAGATCAGGTCGTAGAAGAGTTCGAGGCGGGTCGCCCGGGAGCCAGGCGCGCTCCGCTGGACCCCACGCACTCCCGCGCCCTCGACCACCAGGAGAGTGTGGCAGCCGGACCAGGTCGGATGACATATTCCCGGCATAACGGTGCCGGCGGATGCCCCTGGTGTGTTCGGTGCCGGCTCAGGCGATGACGGCCGGCTCGCGCCACCGCTGACGGGCGGCACGGTCCAGGTCGTAGCGGATCGCCGCGATCCGCCCGACGGCCTCCACGAGGTCCGCTGCGGGCAGGGTGAACGGCAGCCGCAGGAAGCGCTCCAGGGTGCCGTCCAGGCCGAACCGGGGGCCGGGCGCGAGTCGTACGCCGACCTCCTCCGCGGCCCGGGCCAGCGCGCTGGAGACCGGGCCGTCCAACTCGGCCCACAGCGTCACGCCACCGCGTGGCACGGTGACCCGCCACTCGGGCAGTTGGTGCGCCAGCGCGCCGAGCAGGGCATCACGCTGCACGGCCAACTGGACGCGGCGGTCGGCGACGATGGCCTCGGCGTCGGCGAGCAGGTGCACCGCGACCAGTTGGTCCAGCACCGGGCTGGCCATGTCGACTCCGACCCGCACGGCGGCCAGTCGCTGCACCTGCGGCGCGGACGCCCGCACCCAGCCGATCCGCAGGCCACCCCAGTAGGGCTTGCTCATCCCCCCGATGCTGATCACCCGACTGTGCCGGTCGTAGGTGGCGACCGGGGGTGGCGGCTCGGTGCCGTCCATCGACAGGTCCACGAACGACTCGTCGATGACCAGGTCGGTGCCGACCGCGTGCGCGGCGGCGACCACGCGCTCGCGCAGCGCGGCGGGCATCAGGTGCCCGGTCGGGTTCTGGAACTCCGGAATCAGGTACGCCAGCTTCGGCCGGGTCTGCCGCAGACTGCCCAGCAGCAGGTCGGGCTCCCAGCCGGCGTCGGCGGCCAGACCGTGGGTGGTGATCCGGGCCCGCCGGCCGGCCAGCGCGGCGAGGGCGTTGGGGTAGGTCGGGGACTCGACCAGCACGGTGCCGCCCGGGGCGAGGGCGAGCCGCAGCACCAGGTCCAGTGCGTGCTGGGTGCCGCTGGTGACCATGATCTGGTCGGCCGAGGTGGGCAGACCCCGGGCGCTGTACGCGTCGGCCACGGCCTCACGCAGCTCGATGATGCCGGTCGGGTGGTAGCCGGCCCCGCTCAGGTAGCGGGGCAGGTCCTCGGCGGCGGCCCGGGCGGCCGACAGCAGCTGCGGCGGGGCGGCCAGCGCCGCGACGCCGAGGTCGAGCATCTCCCGGTCGTCCAGCGGGGTCCACAGCCCGGTGCTGGCCACCCGGTGGTTGCCGGGCAGCATCGTCCAGCTGCCAGCGCCTCGGCGGCTGGCCAGGTGCCCGCTCTCGCGTAGCTGCCGGTAGGCAGCGGTGACGGTGGTCCGGCTGATCCGCAGCGCCTCGGCCAGTTCCCGTTCGGCCGGGAGGCGGACGCCCAGCGGCAGACGGCCGTCGGCGAGCAGCCCGCGCACGGAGCCGGCCAGCGCGGCGTAGTCGGGGCTGCGTCGCCGACCCGGGAGCGCATGCCACTGCCCGAGCAGACGGGCCAATTGGACACCGCGTACCTGCCCGGTCATGGCCACTCCTCGGATATTGGCTTCTTCCTCAATGAGGATTGGCACCTAGGGTGGCATGCATGGCACTGCTTGGCAATCTGCGGCACCGGCCGGTTCGACGGCTGGTCCAGCTCTACCTCGGGCTCACGCTCTACGGCGTCAGCATGGCCCTGATGATCCGCTCCGACCTGGGCCTCGACCCGTGGGACGTGTTCCACCAGGGGCTCTCCGAGCTGACCCGGCTCTCCTTCGGGACGGTCACCATCGGCGTCGGCGCGCTTGTCCTGCTGCTCTGGATCCCGCTGCGGCAGCGGCCCGGCCTCGGCACGGTCAGCAACGTCGTGGTGATCGGCCTGGTGGTGGACGCCACGGTGGCCCTGCTGCCGGAGGGTGGCCCGCGCAGTGTCCGGATCGCGATGCTGGTCAGCGGGATCGTCGCCAACGGCGCCGCCACCGCTCTGTACCTCGGCGCCCAGTTGGGCCCCGGCCCGCGCGACGGCCTGATGACCGGGTACGTGGCCCGCCGGCCCGGCCGGTCGGTCCGGCTGGTGCGCACCGTCATCGAGGTCACCGTGCTGGCGCTGGGCTGGCTGCTCGGCGGCACGGTCGGGGTGGGCACCGTCGCGTACGCGTTGGCCATCGGTCCGTTGGCCCAGTTCTTCATCCCGCTGTTCGCCGTGCCGGAAGCTCCGGCACCCGAGAGCGCCGTGCCGGAGGGCGGCACACCCGACAGCCCCGCACCGCCACCGGGCAGTCCCGCGCCGGTCACCCCCGCCGGCTGAAACCTCACCGACCGTCCGCGAACCGGTACGTGGTGGTGGTGCTGCACACCGGTTGGCGGGTGGGTGTTCCCTTCCGCGACGCGCGCCGTCATCATCTCTGCATGGGGGAGAACGGTTGGCGCTGGACGGACGCCTGGATCTTCGTGTCGCTCGTCATCGCGAGCGGCGCCGGACGGCACCGTCGGTCGGCGACAAGCCGACGACCGGAGGGCGTTCGCCTGGCCGACGTGCTCTCCACCGCCGACCACCTCAACCACGCGATCCCGCAGCGGCACGAGGTGGAGGCCGCGGTCCAGCGGCTGGTCGGCGCCGGGCTGGTCAGCGTCGCCGACGGCTGGTTCCGGATCACCGCCGAGGGTGAGACGCTCTGGCGTACCCGCCCGCGCGCGGGTGTGGCGACCATGGTGGACACCGTGCAGGGTGTGTTGACCCGCCGGCACGCGCCCGGCAGCGCCGACTGGATCCTGGACGAGGCCGACCACGCGGCGGCTGTCCAGGAGTACGCGGTCCGTTCGATCCCCACCCCGCGTCGGTCACCGGAGGGGCACTCCGGCGAGCGCTGAGCGGCTCAGCGCACCGGGTGGCCGTCGAGGCGCAGCGCGTCCTTGACCTCGGCGACGGTCAGCTCGCCGAAGTGGAAGACGCTGGCGGCGAGCACCGCGTCCGCGCCGGCGCCGATAGCGGGCGGAAAGTGGGCCACCTCACCGGCACCCCCACTGGCCACCACCGGCACGTCCACCACCGCCCGCACCGCGGCGATCAGCTCCAGGTCGAAGCCCGCCTTGGTGCCGTCGGCATCCATCGAGTTGAGCAGGATCTCCCCCGCGCCCAACTCGGCGCTCCGGTGTGCCCACCACACGGCGTCGATGCCGGTGCCGCGTCGACCCCCGTGCGTGGTGACCTCGAAGCCGCTGGGCGTGGCACCGGTCGACGACCGACGCACGTCGAGGGAGAGCACGAGCACCTGCCGGCCGAACCGGTCGGCGATCTCGGCGATCAGCTCCGGTCGGGCGATGGCGGCGGTGTTGACGCCGACCTTGTCCGCCCCGGCGCGCAGCAACGTGTCCACGTCGGCGACCTGCCGGACCCCACCGCCGACGGTCAGCGGGATGAACACCGACTCGGCGGTGCGGCGCACCACGTCGAGCATGGTGCCGCGGTCGCTGGAGGACGCGGTGACGTCGAGGAACGTCAACTCGTCAGCGCCGGCCCGGTCGTACGCGGCGGCCAGCTCCACCGGGTCGCCGGCGTCCCGCAGGTCGAGGAAGTTGACCCCCTTGACCACCCGCCCGGCGTCCACGTCCAGACAGGGGATCACCCGTACCGCCACCGTCATACCGCGAGCCTATCCTCCGCCCGCGGCACGGCGGTCGACCCGATCGGGTCGACCGCCGTGAACGAGGCCTCGGTCACACCTTGACGAGCATCTTGCCGAGGTTGTCGCCGCGCAGCAGGCCGAGGAACGCCGCCGGGGCGTTCTCGATGCCGTCCACGATCGTCTCGTCGTAGGACAGCGTGCCGTCGCGCAGCCAGCCCGCGACGTCGCGCACGAACGCCGGCCGGACGTCGTGGTGGTCGTTGACCAGGAAGCCGCGCAGGGTGAGCCGCTTGCCGATGACCAGCGCCAGGTTGCGCGGCGCGGGCGACGGCTCGGTGGCGTTGTACTGGGAGATCATGCCGCAGATCGCGGCTCGGCCGTGCAGGTTCATGGCCGAGATCGCGGCTTCCAGGTGGTCGCCGCCGACGTTGTCGAAGTAGACGTCGACGCCGTCCGGGGCGGCCGCCCGCAACGACTCACGGACCGGCCCGTCGTGGTAGTCGAAGGCGGCGTCGAAGCCCAGCGCCCGCAGCCGCTCGACCTTGGCCGGCGAGCCGGCGCTGCCGATCACCCGGCCGGCGCCCTTGAGCTTGGCGATCTGGCCGACCAGGCTGCCGACCGCACCGGCCGCGGCGGAGACGAAGACCGTCTCGCCGGGCTTCATCGCGGCCACCTCCAGCAGCCCGGCGTACGCGGTCAGCCCGGTCATGCCGAGCACGCTCAGGTACGCGCTGACCGGGGCGACGCCCGGGTCGACCTGACGGGCGGCGGTCGCGTCGAGCAGCGCGTACTCCCGCCAGCCGAGCCCGTGCTGGACGGTGGTCCCGACGGCGATGTCCGCCGCCTCGCTGGCCACCACCTCGCCGATCGCGGCCCCGTCGAGCGGCGCGTCGAGCGCGTACGGCGGCACGTACGACTTGACGTCGTTCATCCGTCCGCGCATGTACGGGTCGACCGACATGAACTGGTTGCGGACCACGATCTGGCCCGGTCCGGGCGTCGGGACGTCGGTCTCGACGAGCCGGAAGGTGTCTTCGGTGGGCCAGCCCTGGGGGCGGCTGGCCAGGTGGATCTCGCGGTTGCCGGTCACTGGATGGTTGTCCTCTCGTCCGCGGGTGGGGGCCGGGTGCCGCGGTGTCACGCGGGCAGGGTCTCGCGGACGGTCAGCGTGACGTCGACGTTGCCACGGGTGGCATTGGAGTACGGGCAGACCTGGTGCGCCTGCTCGACGAGCTGCTCGGCCACCTCGCGGGACGCGGCGGGAAGGTCGACGACGAGCTGCACGGTGAGCCCGAAGCCGCCGCTGCCGTTCGGGCCGATGCCCACCTCGGCGGCGACCACGGAACCGGTCACGTCGGCCTTGGCCCGGCGGGCCACCACCCGCAGCGCGCTGTGGAAGCAGGCCGCGTAGCCGGCGGCGAAGAGCTGCTCGGGATTGGCCGCACCGCCGGCGCCGCCCATCTCCTTCGGCACGGCCAGGTCGAGCGCGACAGTGCCGTCGGAGGTCTCGACGTGGCCGTCCCGGCCGTCGCCGGTGGCGGTAGCGGACGCGGTGTAGAGAACCTGCATGGTGCTCACTGCTCCTTCTGTCGGTGGATGGTGTCGGTGACCCGGGTGAGGGTGTCGCGCAGCGCCACCAACTCGCCGAGGCCCAGCCCGGTGGCCTGAGCGATCCGCAGCGGGACGTCGCAGAGCTGCTCGCGCAGCGCCCGGCCCTGCTCGGTGAGGCCCACCTCGACCCGCCGCTCGTCGCGGGCCGACCGCCGCCGCACCACCAGGCCCGCCCCCTCCAGCCGCTTGAGCAGCGGGGAGAGCGTGCCGGAGTCCAGCCGCAGCTCGGCGCCCAGCTCGGACACCGTGGGGGCGTCGTCGGGACGCTCCCAGAGCACCAGCAGCACCAGGTACTGCGGGTAGGTCAACCCGACCTCGTCGAGGATCGGCCGGTAGACGTCGGTCAGTGCGCGCGACGCGGCGTAGAGCGCGAAGCACACCTGCCGGCGCAGCACCAGGTCATCGGTCACCGTTGAAAAGTAGCCCACAATTAAGTTGTGCACAACTTATCTGTCCGTGAGCCGGCCGGCAGGCCGACCGGACGCGTACCTCAGCGATCGCCGAGGTACGCCTCCAACTCCACCTCGACCAGATGCTCCGGGTCCAGCAGACCGGCCACCACCACCAGGGTCGCCGCCGGCCGGACCGCACCGAAGACCGCGTTGTGGGCCCGACCCACCTCGTCGGCGTGCGACCGGTCCGTCACGTACATCCTCGTGCGCACCACATCGCCCGGCTCCGCACCCACCTCGGCGAGCGCGGCCAGCCCGATCCGCAGCGCCTGCGCGGTCTGCGCGGCCGGATCACCCACGTGCACCACCCGGCCGTCCACCGTCGCCGTGCACCCGGCCGTCCAGGCCCGCTCACCGGCACGGACCACCCGGGAGTAGCCGTAACGCTGCTCCCACGGGCCACCCGACCCGAGCCGGGTCGTCGTCACGCCTGCGCCAACGTCCGCAGCGCCTCGGCCACCGTGAAGGCACCCGCGTAGAGCGCCTTGCCGGCGATGACACCCTCCACCCCGACCGACTCCAGGGTCGCCAACGCCCGCAGGTCGTCCAGAGTGGACACCCCACCGGAGGCGATCACCGGCCGGTCGGTACGGGCACACACCTCGCGCAGCAGATCCAGGTTCGGCCCGCGCATGGTGCCGTCCTTGGTGATGTCGGTGACCACGTACCGGCTCGCGCCCGCCTTGTCCAACCGCTCCAGCACCTCGTACAGGTCACCGCCGTCGCGGGTCCAACCCCGCGCCGACAGGGTGTGGCCCCGCACGTCCAGCCCGATGGCCACCCGGTCGCCGTACTCCGCCACCACCCGGTCACACCAGACCGGATCCTCCAACGCGGCGGTCCCGATGTTCACCCGGGCCGCCCCGGTGCCCAGCGCCGCGCGCAGCGACTCGTCGTCCCGGATGCCACCGGAGAGCTCCACCTTCACGTCCAACTGGCGCACCACCTCCGCCAGCAGGTGCGCGTTGGTGCCCCGACCGAACGCCGCGTCCAGGTCGACCAGGTGGATCCACTCCGCGCCGTCCCGCTGCCAGGCCAGCGCGGACTCCAACGGGTCACCGTAGACGCTCTCGCTTCCGAGGGCGCCCTGCACGAGCCGGACGGCCCGGCCGTCAGCGACATCGACGGCGGGTAACAGGGTGAGGCTCACGGTCTTCTCCTCGATCAGGTACGACGGTCCAGGGCGATCACGACGATCGCCGGCAGTACGAGCAGCAAGAGCACGATCAGCGCGATACGCAACGCCAGGTTGTCAACGAACGTCCAGATCAGGATCAACGCCGCGCCGGTGAGCAGCACGATCGCGGCCCGCTCACCCCGACTGTGCCGGGCCAGCCGCCCGGAACGACCCCGCCGCAGCCGCGGCGTCAACCGACGGACCACCGCCCGACGGCGCTGCCGGCGAGCGACCTGGCGCTGCCGGACCGCCCGCTCCCGGGCCTGCTCCGCCTCCCGCTGCGCCCGCCGGCGGGCCCGCTCCCGGCTCACCGCGACACCCGCCGACCGGGCACCGCGCGACGACGCTCACCCACCGTTGGGCAACGTGGCAAGCCAGTTGCGCAGCAACGCGGCACCGGTCTCGGCGGACTTCTCCGGGTGGAACTGGGCCGCCGACAACGAGCCACGCTCCACCGCCGCGACGAAATCCGTGTCGTGGTGGGCGGTGGTCACCGTGGCCCCCGCGGCGGCCAGCGCCGCCGGGTCGCCCATCGCGTACGAGTGGACGAAGTAGAAACGGCTCTGCTCCGGCAACCCGGCGAACAGCACCGACTCCCGGGGGGCCCGGACCGTGTTCCAGCCCATGTGCGGCAACCGGGCGGCAGCCAGCCGGGTCACCCCGCCGGGCAGCAACCCCAGCCCCTTGGTCACCACGCCGTGCTCGTCACCGTGCTCGAAGAGCACCTGCATGCCCACGCAGATGCCCAGCACCGGCCGGCCGGCGGCCACCCGCTCGGCGATCACCGGACCGGCGCCCAACGCCTCGATCCCCGCCATGCACGCCGCGTACGCGCCCACACCCGGCACCACCAGACCATCGGCGGCAGCCGCGGCGGCCAGGTCGTCGGTCACCCGGACATCCGCTCCGGCGGCGGCCAGCGCCCGCTCCGCCGAGCGCAGGTTGCCCGAGCCGTAGTCGAGCACCGCCACGTCACTCATGCCGTCACCCCGATCACCCGTTCTCCGGCAGCAGCCGCAGAACCCCGGCGACAGTGGCGAGCACCGCGAGCGCCGCGGTGACGAACACGGCGACCTTCGGCGCGCCCTGCCGGTAGAGCGACCAGGTGCCACCCACCAAGACCCCGGCCAGGATCAACAACAACGTCGGCAACGCCGCACCCATCAGAGGGCACCCTTCGTGCTCGGGATCGCACCTGCCGAACGCGGGTCGATCGAGGTCGCCTCGCGCAGGGCGCGGGAGACCGCCTTGAACTGTGCCTCCACCACGTGGTGCGCGTCCGGGTGACCGCCCGGCCGGGCCGCCCGCAGCACGTCCACGTGCAACGTGACCCGGGCCGCCTGGCCGAAGGACTCCCAGATGTGCCGGGTCATGCTGGTCGCGTACACCGGACCGATGTACGGGGCGAGCACCGGCTCGTCGTGCACCACGTACGGCCGACCGGAAAGGTCCACAGCGGCCCGGACCAGCACCTCGTCCATCGGCACCGTCGCCGAACCGTAGCGCCGGATGCCGGCCTTGTCGCCCAGCGCCTGGTCGAACGCGGCACCCAGGGCGAGCGCGGTGTCCTCGATCGTGTGGTGCGCGTCGATCTCCAGGTCGCCCACGGTCCGCACGGTCAGGTCGAAACCACCGTGCCGGGCGATCTGGTGCAGCATGTGGTCGTAGAAACCGACGCCGGTGCTGATCTCGGCGGCACCGGTGCCGTCGAGGTCGATCTCGACGAGGACCTTGGTCTCCTTGGTGATCCGCTCCACCCGGGCGGTCCGGCTCATTGAACAGTCTCCATCGCAGAAAGGAAGGCGTCGGTCTCGGCGGCGGTGCCGGCGGTCACCCGCAGCCAGCCGGGAAGGCCGACGTCACGGACCAGCACCCCCTGCGCCAGCAGGGCGTTCCAGACTACGGTCTGGTCGCCGCCCACCTCGAAGAGCACGAAGTTGGCGTCACTGTCGGCGACCCGCAACCCCCGCCCGCGCAGCGTCGCCACGATCCGGTCCCGCTGCGCCATGATCGCGCTCACCGTACCGAGAAGGGCGTCGCGGTGGGCCACCGCCGCGCGGGCGGCGGCCTGGGTGAGCGCGGAGAGATGGTACGGCAAACGGACGAGCTGCACCGCCTGCACCACCGCCGGGTCGGCGGCCAGGTAACCCAGCCGGCCGCCGGCGAAGCCGAACGCCTTGCTCATCGTCCGGGTGACCACCAGCCGCGGGTGCCCGGGCAGCACCGCGAGGGCGCTGACCGTCCCGGGCCGGGCGAACTCGGCGTACGCCTCGTCGACGACCACCATGCCGGGCGCGACGTCGAGCACCGCGGCGATCACCGCCGGGTCCAGTGCCGTGCCGGTGGGGTTGTTCGGCGAGCAGAGGAAGACCACGTCCGGCTGGTGCTCGCGGACCTGGGCGACCGCCTCCTCGGCGGTCAACCCGAAGTCGACGCCGCGCTCGACGGGCACCCAGCGGGTGCTGGTGCCGAGGGCCAGCAGCGGGTGCATCGAGTACGCCGGAACGAAACCGAGCGCGCTGCGCCCCGGACCGCCGAACGCCTGCAACAACTGCTGCTGGATCTCGTTGGAGCCGTTGGCCGCCCACACCTGCTCGACGGTGAGCCCGTGCCCGAGATATTCGGCCAGGTCGGCGCGGAGCGCCACCGCGTCCCGGTCCGGGTAGCGGTTCAGCTCGCGCAGCTCGGCCGCGACGGCCTTGCTGATCGCCTCGACCACCGGCTCCGGCACCGGGTGGGAGTTCTCGTTGGTGTTGAGCCGCACCGGCACGTCCAGTTGCGGCGCCCCGTACGGCGACAGTCCCCGCAGGTCGGCGCGGATCGGCAGGTCGTCCAGGCCGCTCACGCCGGCCCTCCCGGGAAGCGGGCCTGGACCGCCTGGCCGTGCGCGGGCAGGTCCTCCACGTTGGCCAGGGTGACCACGTGCGGAGCCACGTCGCGCAGCGCGGCCTCGGTGTATTCGATCAGGTGCACGCCGCGCAGGAAGGACTGCACGGACAGACCGGAGGAGTGCCGGGCACAACCGCCGGTGGGCAGCACGTGGTTGGAGCCGGCGCAGTAGTCGCCGAGTGACACCGGCGACCAGGCGCCCACGAAGATCGCCCCGGCGTTGCGGACCCGCAGCGCCCACTCCCGGGCGTCGACCGTCTGGATCTCCAGGTGCTCGGCCGCGTACGCGTCGACCACCCGCAGCCCGGCCTCCAGGTCGTCCACCAGGACCACGCCGCTCTGCTCACCGGTCAGCGCCGTGGTGACCCGCTCGGTGTGCTTGGTCGCCGGCACCTGCCGGGCCAGCTCCGCCTCGACCGCCTCGACCAACGCCACCGACGGGGTGACCAGCACGCTCGCGGCGAGCGGGTCGTGCTCGGCCTGACTGATCAGGTCGGCGGCCACGTGCGCCGGGTCGGCCGTGTCGTCGGCCAGGATGGCGATCTCGGTCGGACCGGCCTCGGCGTCGATGCCGACCACGCCGCGCAGCAGCCGCTTGGCGGCCGTCACCCAGATGTTGCCGGGCCCGGTGATCAGGTCGACGGGGTCGCAGCGCAGCTCACCCGCCGGGTCCACCGCCGCGCCGTACGCCAGCATCGCCACCGCCTGGGCCCCGCCCACGGCGTACACCTCGTCGACGCCGAGCAGCGCGCACGCGGCGAGCACCCGGGGGTCGGGCAGGCCGCCGTTGTCCTTCTGCGGCGGGCTGACCACCACCAGCGAGCGCACCCCGGCCGCCTGGGCGGGCACCACGTTCATCACCACCGTCGACGGGTACATCGCCAGGCCGCCGGGCACATAGAGGCCGACCCGGTCGACCGGCAGCCACCGCTCGGTGACCGTACCGCCGGGCACCACCTGGGTGGTGTGGTCGGTGCGCCGCTGGTCGGCGTGCACCCGACGGGCCCGGGCGATGGACTCCAGCAGCGCGGCCCGCACCGCCGGGTCGAGCACCCCCTCCGCCTCGGTGATCGCCTCGACCGGCACCCGCAGCACCTCCGGGGAGATGCCGTCGAACCGAACACTGGCCTCCCGGATCGCTGGGTACCCATGCTCACGGACGGCCTCCACCAGGGGCCGGATGCGCTCGACGGCGACGGACACGTCGAGCTGGGCGCGGGGCAGCAGACGGCGCGGGTCTCCGAGACCGTCGCGCAGGTCGATCCGATTCAGCACCCTTGCGAGTCTAGGCGGCCGACCGGAGGTCCACCCGAGCCGCCCGTCCGCCGGGACGGTGAGCCGGGCCACGCCCCGGTGGGCGAGATTGGTTAGGCTCGACCCTGTGACCGCACGGCTGCCGGTGTTCCCGCTCGCAACGGTGCTCTTTCCCGGGTTGGTGCTGCCGCTGCACATCTTCGAGGAGCGCTACCGGGCGCTGGTCCGACACCTGGTCGGCCTGCCCGAGGGCGCCCCCCGTGAGTTCGGCGTGGTGGCCATCCAGGCCGGCTGGGAGGTCGCGCCGGCCGGTCCCGGCGCCCGGGCGACGCCGGGCGTCGGCGAGGTCACCCTGTACGAGGTGGGCTGCACCGCCGAGCTGCGGCAGGTGACCGAGCTGGCCGACGGTGGTTACGACATCGTCACTGTCGGCCGCCGCCGGTTCCGGATCGCCGAGGTCGACGACAGCACCGAGCCCTACCTCACCGCAGACGTGGAGTGGCTGCCCGACCCGGGTGGCCCGGACGAGTTGGCCGACCTGCTGGCCGCCCGGGTGATCGCGGTGTTCCGGCAGTACCTCGGCCTGATCCGCTCCGACCCGGAGGAGATCTCCGAGCAGTTGCCGGAGGACCCGACGGTGCTCTCGCACCTGGTGGCGGCGACGGCGGCGCTCACCGTCGACGACCGGCAACGGCTGCTGGCGATCGACGACACCGCCTCCCGGCTCCGTGCCGAGCTGCGGCTGCTCAACCGCGAGGCGGCTCTGCTGCGTCAGGTGCGGGCGGTTCCGGTGCCGCTGGCGGAGCTGGCGTCCCCGCCGACACCCAACTGAACTCTCCCGGCTCGGGCTCCGGGCGCAGCCCCGGCCACCGTGACCAGCCGGCCAGCAGGGTGTACATGACCGCGGCCCCGAACGCCGGCAGCAGCAGGTTGCCGTGCGGCACCGGCAGCACCCCGAGCAGCCAGTCCACCCCGCCGGCGCGCAGGTCGGCGGGCTTGTTGAAGGCCTGCCCGGCCGGGGCGGTCACCAGCAACCGGTCGAAGGTGGCCAGGCCGATCCGCCGTCCCACCTGCCAGGCCACCGGCGCGGCAACCAGAGTGCCGAGCACCGCGGCGACCAACCCGACCGGGCCCCGCCGCCGACGCAGCACGACCCACACGGCGAGCGCCACGAGCAGCCCGAAGGCGAGCCCGAGCAGGCTGAACCAGCCGTCGGCGGCGATCGGCTGCTCCGGTTGCGGCTCGGCGTAGATCGCCCCCTCGGCGGTCTTCAGCACCGGGGTGTCCGGCGCGAGCGCGGCCCAGAGCAACCCGAGCGGGACACCCAGCGCGGCCAGCGCGAGCACGGCGCCCACCACCGTCGCCACGGCCCGCAGCGGACGACGCGGCTCGTCGAACCGAAGTTCCAAGGAGCTCTGGTACGCCGCCGAGGTGGGCGGCTGACCTGGGTCGAACCCATCCGGCGACGCCCCGGGCGACGGGTCGGCCTGCGGCGGATCCGCCTCCGGCGTGCGGGGTGGCGCGGGTCGGTCGGGCTCGTCGACGGGCCGCTCACTGTCGGGGTTGTCCGGGCTCACCCGATGATCCTCTCAGGCCCGGTGCGGGACCGGGGCTCCGGTGGCGGCAGACCAGCTCACCGGGCGAACGGCTCCACCATCATCGCCGCGGCCCGCAGCCACGCCTGCCGGGTCTCCGGCTGGAGTTGGTGGTACTCGATCGACGACCCGGTCTCCAGAGCCGGGTCGTACGGCACGACGGCGACGCCACGGGTGCGGGTGGCGAAGTGCCGCTCCAGGTCGTCCTGGAGCGTCGAGCGACCCGGGGTGGGGCAGGAGATGAGGGTGATCGCGTTGTCCGCCAACTCACCCATGCCTTCCTCGTGCAGCAGGTCGAGCATCCAGTCCGCGCTGAACGCCGCGTCCTCCCGGGGCACCGTGGTCACCACCAGCTGGTCGGCGGCCTGCATCACCGTGCGCCAGTTGGGGCTCTCCACGTTGTTGCCGGTGTCCACGCAGACCACGTCGTGGGTACGCCGCAGCAACTCCAGCACCCGCCGGACGGTGAACTGGTCCAGTCGTTGGGCGAAGCGCGGGCTCTCCTCGCCGGCCAGCACGTCGTACGAGCCGTCGGAGGCGTGCCGCAGGTAGTCGTCCAGCCGGTCCAGCAGGGTCGCGCCCTCCAGGATCTCGATCTGGGCCAGGTCGCTGATCAGGTGCCGGATCGTCCGGGCGTGCCGGGCGCTGCCGGCGCGCAGGCCGAGGGTGCCGCGCAGTTCGTTGTCGTCCCAGGCCAGCACGCCCTGGCCGCGGACGCTGCCGACCGTCGCCGCGGCGAGCACTGTGGCGGTCGTCTTGTGCACGCCGCCCTTGGGGTTGGCGAAGGCGAACACCCGGGGCGTGCCCAGGTCCCGCTTGAGCACCCCGTTGGCGCGTTCCTGCTCCTGGTCGACGGCCTGCGGCCGCCACTCGATCCGGGCCGGGTAGGCACGTTCGGCGACCGCCGAACCGATCGCCGGGGCGGGTGGCGGAGTGACCGGCGGGACGACCGGCGGTGGCGGGGCGACGACCGGCGGCGCAGCGACGACCGGCGGCGGGGCGACCGGCGGTGGCGCGGCCGCCGGGTAGCCGGTTTCCGGCTGGTAGCCGGTCTCCAGCAGGGCGTACCGCGACTCGACCGACGGTTGACCCGATCGGTAGCCGTTGTCCAGCAGGGCGTAGCGCGACGGGACCGGCTCGGGTCCACGGGCCGGCGGCTCGGGCTCGGCCCGGTACGTCGGCTCGGCCCGGTAGCCCGGCTCAGCCCGGTACTCCGGCGTGACGCGGTAGTCCGGCTCGGCGCGGTAGCCGGGATCGGCGCGGTAGCCCGGCTCGGCCCGGTAGCCGGGCTCGGCGCGGTAGTCGGGCTCGGCGCGGTAGTCGGGCTGCTCGGTCCGGTACGCCGGCTCCGCGCGGTAGTCCGGCTCGGCCCGGTAACTCGGCTCGGCCCGGTAACTCGGCTCGGCCCGGTACGCGGGCTCCGCCCGATAGTCCGGCTCGGCCCGGTAGTCCGGCTCCGCGCGGTACGCGGGCTCGGCCCGGTAGGCCGGGTCGACCCGGTAGCTCGCCTCGGCCCGGTAACCGGGCTCCGCGCCGTACGACAGGTCGGCGGGATGCCCGATGGCCGGTGCCCGCCCGGCGTAGCCGTTCGGGGCCGCCCGCCGGGGCAGCGGGTCTGGCGGCGGCTCCTCGCCGCGCCGCTCGGGCTCGGTCTGCTCGGCGCCGCGACCGCCCAGCCGGGCTCGGTCCAACAACGCGCGCCACCGCGGCGCTGGTTCGGCCGGCCGGCCCCAGCCGGTCTCACTGCCCTCCACGGCCCGCCCTCCCAGCGCCATCGATCTCTGTCTGACAGGCTACGAACCCAACCCTATTCGGACCACACCTCAGAGCGCACACCAGCCGGCGCAGATCACGACGACGGCGACGGCGACGGCGGCTCGGCGACGGTGGCGTCCGGCGAGGTGGTGACGCTCGGCGGCGTCGACTCGGTGGGCTCCGGCTCCGACGGTTCGGGTGACGGGGTCGTCACGGCTGGTGCGGGTTCCGACGATTCGCCCACGGTCGGCGAGGGCGCCGGTGCGCTGATCAGTGGCGCGGGCGGCTCGGACCGGGTCGGTGTGGGGCTCGGCCCGGTGTCGGCCGGTGGGCGTACCACGTCGCGCTGCTCGGGCAGGGGCGGCGTGAAGACCGTGCGGTCCAACCGGTACACCTCGGGGGCGGGGTCGACGGCCCGTACGTCCGGCCGGGTCGCGACGCCGCGCAGCGCCACCGGCGTCGCGCGGACCACCGCCGCGTAGACGCAGGCGCAGCCGGCCCGGTAACCGGCCGCCTCGGCGGCGGCCACCTCCGCGCCGCTGGTGTACTGCTCCCGCAGCTCCCGCTCGCCCTCCCCGTCGCCGTCGACCGCGGCGGCCCTGGCCCGGTAGTCGGCGGCCTCGGTCTCCTTGCGGGCCGCCACCTGTCGCATTCCGGCGACCACGTCGTCGGGCACCCGCATCGCGGGGATCTTGACGATCTCGGTCTGCCGGCCAGGCAGCGGAACCCGCCCGAAGACGGTCGACACCCCGACGTCGCCGAGCACCGTCGCCAGCCGCTGCGGAGGCAGGTACGCGTCGAGCGTGACCAGCGCGTACGTCGTGCCCTCGGCGGCCGGGGTGGACGCCGGCAGCGCCGCCAGGTCGGCCGCGGCCGACCGCAGGTAGGCGGGGACCGAGTCGCCGTCGACGACGCCGACCCGGGTCACCTCACCGACCGTCCGGTCGCCGACCGGGGCGTCATCGACGGCCCAGACGGCGGTGCCCAGCACCGCCGCCGCGGAGAGCACGGCGGCCCAGCTGAGCACGCCGAACCGCGCCGACCGGTCGCCCAGCCGGGCCACGGCCCGGGTCAGCGGCGGCAGCAGCCGCTGGTCCAACTGCCGCAGCAGGTTGCCGGCGCGCACGGGCGGGATCCCCTCTGTGGATCGGTGTCGGGCGGTCGCCGCTCAGTCACGCAGGATCTGGAGCGCACGGTCCAGGTCGTCAGGGTAGTCGCTGACGAACCGGACCTCGTCCCCCGTTCGGGGGTGCAGGAAGCTCAGTTCGCGGGCGTGCAGCCACTGTCGGGACAGGCCGAGACGGGCCGAGAGGGTGGGATCGGCACCGTAGGTGAGGTCACCCACACAGGGGTGCCGCAGGGTGGAGAAGTGGACCCGGATCTGGTGCGTCCGGCCGGTCTCCAGCCGGACGTCGACCAGGCTCGCCGCCGGGAACGCCTCCAGGGTGTCGTAGTGGGTGATGCTCGGCTTGCCGCCGGAGACCACCGCCCACCGGTAGTCGTGGGTGGGGTGCCTGTCGATCGGCGCGTCGACGGTGCCCCGCAGCGGGTCCAGGTGACCCTGCACCACCGCGTGGTAGCCCTTGTCGACCTCGCGGTACTTGAAGGCCCGCTTCAAGGCCGTGTACGCCTGCTCGCTCTTGGCCACCACCATGATCCCGGTGGTGCCCACGTCGAGCCGGTGCACCACGCCCTGCCGCTCGGCGGCGCCGCTGGTGGAGATGCGGTGCCCGATCGCGGCGAGCGCGCCGATCACCGTCGGCCCGGTCCAGCCGGGGCTGGGGTGCGCGGCCACCCCCACCGGCTTGTCGACCACCACGATGTCGTCGTCGGCGTAGACCACGCGCAGGCCGGGCACCGCCTGCGGCACCACTGTCGGCGGTGCGACCGGGGCGGGCAGCGTGACGTCCAGCCAGGAGCCGGCCTTGACCTTGTGCGAGTTGGGCCGGGCGGCGCCGTCGACCAGCGCGTCTCCGGCGTCGACCAGGGCTGCGGCGGCGGTGCGGGAGAGCCCGAACAGGCGGGACACGGCCTGGTCCAGGCGCATGCCGTCGAGGCCGTCCGGAACCGGAAGGGAACGGTGGTCGCCGCCAGCGGCGAACGCGGAGGTCATGCCCGCTCCCGCTGCTCGGCGCCCGACGCGGCGTCCGTGGTGGCCGGGTCGTCGTCGCGCCCCGCCCGCCGGCCGTCACGCTGCCGGCCGGTCAGCTCCAACAGGACGGCCAGCAGCACACCGCAGACCAGCGAGCTGTCGGCCAGGTTGAACACCGGCCAGACCTGACCGTACGGGTCGAAGAGGCTGATCATGTCGACCACGTGCCCGTGGAAGGGGGACGGCGCCCGGAAGATCCGGTCGACGAGGTTGCCCAACGCGCCACCCAGCACCAGGCCGAGGGAGATCGCCCAGGGCAGCGAGCGCAGGCGCAGTGCCATCCAGACGATCCAGCCGACCACACCGATGGTGATCAGCGGGAAGACCCAGGTGTGGTCGGCGCCGATGCTCCAGGCCGCGCCGCTGTTGCGGGTCAGGCTCAGGTAGACGAACCCGCCGAGCAGCCGGACCGGTTCCCGGTCGGTCAGCGCGGCCAGCGCGAGGTGCTTGGTGACCAGGTCGGCCAGCAGGGCCACCAGGGCGACTCCGGCCAGAATCACGACGGCCCGGGGCCGGCGTGTGCCGCCGCCCGGGTCGGTGCGGCCGGGTTCGGCGGACGGTGCTGCGGTCATGCGCTCCCCATCGACAGTCTTGGCGGTGATCGCTCACCGTCTCATCGCCGCCGGGGAGCGGACCTCAGCGCCGCTCCTCCAGCTGCTTGCACGTCACACACAGGGTGGCCGACGGGAAGGCGGCGAGGCGCTCGACCGGGATCGGGTTGCCGCACCGCTCGCACCAGCCGTAACCACCCTCGTCGAGACGCTCCAGAGCGCGCTCCACCTGCGTGATCCGTTCCAGAATGCTGTTGGCGAGAGAGATCTCCTGCTCCCGCTCGAGCGTCTTGGTGCCCGTGTCGGCCTGGTCGTCCCCGGCCGAGTCGGTCAGCCGATCGCGCTGCAGCTCGGTGATCTCACTCAGCGTCTGATCGTACTCGGCACGAAGCTCGTCCCGCCGCGCCGCCAGCGCCGCCCGGATCTTCTCGGTCTCGGCCGTGCTGCGGGTGGCCTTGGCCACCGGCTTGCGCCCGGCGGTCCTGGTGTCGGCTGGCTTCGCCATGGGGTCGCTCCCTCGGCCGGGGAACCGCGCGGTCCGCGGCGCCTGGGTCAGGGGGCGCCGCCCAGGGCGTCCCCAATGTACGAAAAGGGGCGCGCGGCGACGATGGCCGCGCACTCCGGAGGTTGGCAAGAATACGGAACGTACAGGCGTCCGACAACGTGCCGCACCGTCGCACCGTCTAACAGCCCCGAGCCCTGCCAAACTGGGGCAAAGGGAACGCTAGCAGATCAATTGACCACCTCATCCCCGTACTCACCAAACCATCGGGCCAGGTGACCCCGCCGACTGACCGCCCGCAACCGCCGTTCCGCGGCGTCCCGCACCCCGGCGGTCGCCACGATCAGCAGACTGTCGCCGGTCTTCAACCGGGTGTCCGGTGCGGGCACGAAACCCACCCCGTCGCGCAGCACCAGGGTCACCGACGCGCCCAACGGGAGCCGCAACTCGTCGACGTGCACACCCGCCAGTCGCGAGCCCGGTGGCACCTCCACCTGGAGCAGATCCGCCCGCATCCGCTCCAGCGGCGCGGTCTCCACATGAATCTCGGCGGCCTCGGCCGGCGCGGTCACCCGCAACCAGCGGGCGAACGACCCCAACGTCCCGGTCTGCACCAGCGTGAAGATCACCACCAGCACGAAGACCACGTCGAAGAGCCGCTCCGCGCCGGGCACCCGCTCGGAGAGCGGAATGGTGGCCAGCACGATCGGCACCGCCCCGCGCAGCCCGGCCCAGGACAGGAACGCCTGTTCTCGAAGGCCGACCCGGAACGGCAACGCCGAGACGGCCACCGACAGCGGCCGGGCCAGCAGCACCAGCGCCAGCCCGGCGACCACCGCGGGCAGCACCGCCGCGTCCAGCCGGCCCGGCGAGGCCAGCAACCCGAGCAGCACGAACAACCCGATCTGGGCGAGCCAGGCCAGCCCGTCCGCGAAACCGAGAATCGCCTGCCGGTGCGACAGGCGGGCGTTGCCCAGCAACACCCCGGCCACGTAGACGGCGAGGAAGCCCGAGGCGTGCAGAACCGCCCCCGCGGCGTACGCCAGCACCGTGATGCCCACCGCGGCGATCGGGTAGAGCCCGGCCGAGGGCAGGGCCGCCCGGCGCAGCGCCCAGGTGCCGGCGACACCCGCGCCCACCCCCACCGCCGCGCCGACGCCCAGCTCGTAGCAGACCAGCGCGACCTCGTACCACCACGGGTGCGAGAAACCCCGGTGGGACAGCAGCACCACCAGCAGCACCACCGGGGCGTCGTTCATCCCGGACTCGGCCTCCAGCGTCGCCACCAGCCGGGGCGGCAACCGCAGCCGGCGCAGGGTGGCGAAGACGGCAGCCGCGTCGGTGGACGAGAGCACCGCGCCGTAGAGCAGCGCCAACCGCCAGTCCAGCCCCAGCAGCAGGTGCACGGCGACGCCGACCACCACGATGCTGACGATCACGCCCACAGTGGAGAGCACGGAGGCCAGCCCGAGCACCGGACGCAGCGTGGTCCACCGGGCGGTGAGGCCGCCCTCCGCGATGATCACGATCAGCGCGCAGAAGCCGAGGGTCCGGGTCAGCTCGACGTCGTCGAAACGGATGCCCAGCCCGCCCTCGCCGATCGCCACACCCAGCGCCAGATAGACCAGGAGGCTGGGCACGCCGAGGCGGGTGGAGAGTCGCACCGCGCCGACCGCTACCAGCAGCACCGCCGCACCGAGCAGCAGCGCGATGTCCAACCCGGGGGTCACGGCTGCCTTGCCCGGGCTGTCCTCACTCGGCGGATCCGTCGCGCAGGCGGCGCAGCACCTCGGGCAGCTCCGGGCCGGGCCGATCGACGATGAAGAGTTTGTCCCGGCTGGCCGCGCCGGAGCGCAGTGACACCGCGGCCCGCCGGACGCCCAGCGCGCCGGCCAACGCCCGCCGGGCCGCCTCGGTGGCCCTACCCTCCACGGCCGGATCGTGGACCGCGATCACGAGGGCGGGGCCGTGCGGGCCGTCGAAGCGGCCACCCACCCGGTCCCGGGAGGCGCCGGGCTTCACCCGCACCGCCACGGTGAGCGTGTCCTGCGCGGGCACCGGGCGCCGCTTCAGATCGGCCGGACGTCGGCGAGGAGAGCGGTCGCCGGCGCGCAGTGCGCGCACGGCGTGAAGCCGAGCTCCACGGCCTCGGCGACCGGCAACGTCTCGGGCTGCCAGCCAACCAGGTGGGGGCAGGTGGCGAGGTGGTAGCGGGGGCGGCCGTCGACGACCTCGACGGCGTCGTGCAGTCGGGCCACCCGGGCCGCCTCGGCGGTAGTGATCTGCTGGGCGGCCGGCTCGTCGACCGCCGTGACCGCGCCGTCGAACCCGTCGTCGGTCGAGGCCACCGTCGGCGACGCCGGACTGACGGGCCGGGCCCGCGAGGACACCTCGTCGGCCACGACCGGCGACGCCTCGTCGACGCGCGGCGGGTCGTACGGCGACGCCTCGTCGATCGGTGGGACGTGGTCGACCGGCGGCCCGGGTGGTTGCCGCCACCCGGTGCCGCCGGTACCAAACGTCGTGGGCACGTGCTGGACCGGCACCTCCGGCTCGACCAGCGGCGGCCCGTACGCGACATCCGGCGTGGCCTGGCTGGCCGTGCGGGGTGCGTCGGGGTGCCGCCGGTCGGTCCGGCCGGGATCCACCATGGCGCGGTTGGCGGCTGCCTGGCGAGCGCCCACCACCAACGCCACGGCGGCCAGCAGACTGGCCGCGATGGAGATGACCAACAAGAAGCTGGAGCCACCGGCCAGGCCGAGCACCAGTAGCACCACCGCGACGAGGATGAGCAGCAGACTTGCGACTATCACGGCTCACCCCCGCCGCGTCGAACCGTCCAGGCCGGGCCGGCGACCGTCACCATTGGCGGACAGCGATCGCCGGCCGGTGCTCAGCGTCCGGCTTCGAGGGCGCCGGAGCGCCCGCCGCCGCCGTACGAACCAGCGAGGCCCGCTGCGGCCAGCCCGTTGCCGCCGGCGACTCGGCCGGCTTCGGAGCGGGTCATCTCGGCCTCGAGGCCCTGGCCACGACCGTCGAGGTCACGCAGCTGGCTCTCCAGGTACGCCTTGAGCCGGGTGCGGTACTCGCGCTCGAACTGCTTGAGCTCCTCGATGTGCTTCTGCAGGGCCGTGCGCTTGGCGTCCAGGCCGCCCATGGCCTCCTGGTGCCGCTGGCGGGCGTCCCGCTCAAGGGCGTCAGCCTTCGCGCGCGCCTCCCGGGTCACCTCCTCGGCCTTGCTGCGAGCCTCGGACAGCAGCTGGTCGGCCTCGCGGCGCGCGTCGGACACGTGGTCGTCAGCGGTGCGCTGGGCCATCATCAGCACGCGCAGGGCCTGCTGCTCACCGTCACCGGTGACGCCGCCGGCCGGGCCGCCGGTCGCGCGGACCTGCTCCAGCTCGGCCTGCATCGCGCGGGCAGCCTGCTCGGCCGCCGACTTGTCGCGCTGCACCCGGTCCAGCTGGGCCTTGACGTCGTTGAGCTCCGCCGCCAGTCGGGCGTCGCCGCCGGGGCCGGCGGGGGCACCGCCACGGCCGCCGCGCTCCACCTGGGCGCGCAGCTCGTTGTTCTCCTCGATGAGACGGGCGAGCTCGCGCTCGACCTCATCCAGGAAGGCGTCGACCTCCTCCTCGTCATACCCCCGTTTGCCGATCGGCGGCTTTTTGAAGGCGACGTTGTGGACGTCGGCCGGGGTCAGCGGCATCGAAACTCCTCGGGTCAGTTGCGGCCGCGAAAGCGCGTCGGTCATCAGGCAGATGCCCTGATCGACGGCCCTAACACGAACTCCATCAGCACGAACAGGATAACCAGGAGCACAAGGGAGGCCAGGTCGATGCTCACGGTACCAATTCGCAGCGGAGGGATCACACGCCTCAACGCGTTGAGAGGGGGATCAGTGACGCTCCACACGGATTCCAATCCTGCCGATGCTCCACGCCCCGGTTGCCAGCGACGGCCGTACTGCAGGACGGCGCTCAACACGAACCGGGACAGAAGAAGGAGCAGGAAGACATAAAGGATCAGGTACAGCACTTGCAGTAAGATCGACAACACGGTCAGCGACGTCCCTCGGGTCGGGCGGGGTCAACTCAGACTGAAAAAGCCGCCCTCAGCGATCTTGGCTTTGTCCTCAGCGGTGACCTGGACGTTAGCCGGTGAGAGCAGGAACACCCGATTGGTCACGCGCTCGATCGTACCGCGCAGGCCGAACGCCAGCCCGGCGGCGAAGTCCACCAGACGGCGGGCATCGGCCTCATCCATCTCGGTGAGATTGATGATCACCGGGACGCCGTCGCGGAAGTGCTCGCCGATGGTGCGCGCCTCGCGGTACGTGGTGGGGTGCAGCGTCGTGATCTGGTACCGCTGCTCTTCCTCGGGCAGGGCCCGCTCGCGCGCCGTGACCTGCGGCGCGAGAGCCAGGTTGTCCCGGGTGTGATAGGTCAGCGCGCCGGAGGTCTCACCCGCCGACGACCGGGTAATCGACCGTACGCTGGACCGCTCGATCCGCTCCGGACGCTCACCGTCACCGCGCTCGGACTCGCTCAACCGCCCGCTCGACCGCTCGGAGAGTCGGCCCCGCCCGCTGTCGCGCGGCCGCGGAGCCGGCGGCTCCTCGGCGTCGTCCTCGTCGTCGTCGGCGAACTCCTCGGCGTACCGGCTCTGCCGGTAACGCGAGTCGCGGTAGCCACCCTTGTCGTAGCCACCGTCGTCGTAGGCCCGCTCGTCGTCTTCTTCGACCAGACCGAGCCAGACCCCCGCCTTGCGCAGTGCACCCATCCCGCGCCCTTCCGTCCGCCGTGCGGCACGCGCCCCCGTGCCATGTCGCCCGTCGCGAGTGGACAACCATGCCCATCGGACCGGAACGGCAATCCCCCGGCGCGCGATTCGCGTCGCGCGCCACGACCCCCGACTAGGAGACGCCCGCCCCTGAAACAACACTGATGTAATTTGCTTGTCTCGCGGTCAGGCTACCGCAGCGTGGGACGCATTCCGAGCAACGCGCTACCGACGCGGACATGTGTCGCGCCGTAACGGATCGCGATGTCGAAATCTCCGCTCATTCCGGCGGACAACGCGGTCGCTCCCGGATGGACGACCCGAAAGGCGTCGGCGACCTCGGCGAGCCGGGCGAATGCCCGCTCCGGCTCCCACCCCAGCGGGGCGACCGCCATGAGACCGACCAGACGCAGCCCGGGCGCCTCGGCCACCGCCTCGGCCACCGGCTCCAACCCGGCGCCCGGATCCGCCGAGCCGGGCAGTGCCCCGCCCCGGGCCGCGTCGCCGTCGATGCTCACCTGAACCAGGGCGTCGAGCGGCGCCTGCCGTTCGACGGTCGCGGTGGCCAACGCCCGGGCCAGCCGGACACTGTCGACGGAGTGCACCACGTCGGCGTAACGGACCACCGAGCGGGCCTTGTTGCGCTGCAACTGGCCGATGAAGTGCCAGCGGGGACGCACCCCGGCGGCAGCCACCTCGGCGGCCTTACCGGCCGCCTCCTGGTCGCGGTTCTCCCCCATGTCGGTCACCCCGAGCCCGGCCAGCGCCACCACGTCGCTGGCCGGGTAGGTCTTCGTCACCGCGATCATCGTGACCTCGGCGCGGTCCCGGCCGGCCTGCGCGCAGGCGTCATCGATCCGGGACCGAACCTGTGCGAGACCGGCCGCGAGTTCGGCGCGCCGATCCGGTCGTACCGTGGCTGAGCTGTCGGTCATCGGCGGTGCTCAGGACCCGTTCTTGAGGAAGTCGGGAACGTCCACGTCGTCGAAGAGCACGCGACGCGGCGACTGGGCCGGAGCCGGGTTGGTGGCCGGCGCTGGCACCGGGGTGCTCTGCGGTGCCGGCTGGTTGGTGTTGCTCTTGCGGGTCGGCTCGGCCGCCTTGTACGCGGGCGTGCCGCCGTCGAAGCCCGCCGCGATGACCGTCACCCGCACCTCGTCACCGAGCGCGTCGTCGATGACCGCGCCGAAGATGATGTTGGCGTCCGGGTGGGCCGCGTCGGTGACCAACTGGGCGGCATCGTTGATCTCGAACAGGCCCAGGTCGGACCCGCCGGCGATGGAGAGCAGCACGCCCCGCGCGCCGTCCATGCTCTGCTCCAGCAGCGGGCTGGAGATGGCCGCCTCGGCCGCCTCGACCGCGCGGTTCTCGCCACGGGCGCTGCCGATGCCCATCAACGCGCTGCCGGCGCCGCTCATCACGCTCTTGACGTCGGCGAAGTCCAGGTTGATCAGACCCGGGGTGGTGATCAGGTCGGTGATGCCCTGCACACCCGAGAGCAGCACCTGGTCGGCCGTGCGGAACGCGTCCATCATGCTGATGTTGCGGTCACCCAGGGCCAGCAGCCGGTCGTTCGGGATGACGATCAGCGTGTCGCACTGGTTGCGGAGTTCGTCTATTCCCGACTCGGCCTGCACCTGGCGGCGCTTGCCCTCGAAGGAGAACGGCCGGGTCACCACGCCGATGGTCAGCGCGCCGAGCTTGCGGGCGATGTTGGCCACCACCGGCGCGCCGCCGGTGCCGGTGCCGCCGCCCTCGCCGCAGGTCACGAAGACCATGTCGGCGCCCTTGAGCACTTCCTCGATCTCGTCGCGGTGGTCCTCGGCGGCGTTCTTGCCGACGTCCGGGTTGGCCCCGGCCCCCAGGCCACGGGTCAGCTCGCGCCCGACGTCGAGCTTGACGTCGGCGTCGCTCATCAGCAGCGCCTGCGCGTCGGTGTTGATCGCGATGAACTCGACGCCCTTGAGCCCAACCTCGATCATCCGGTTGACGGCGTTGACGCCGCCACCCCCGATGCCGACGACCTTGATGACCGCCAGGTAGTTGTGCGGAGGTGTCATCTCCGGTCCTTTCCTTCGAGATTGGCTTCGGCCGACCGGGTACGGCGTGGCCAGCCCAGCGGCCGACAACAGCTGTCACCAGCGAGGATCAGGGGTGAACCCTAACCCTCTACTAGAGGCTTACAGTTATGTCAACCACTGATCCTCTTCGGGGCAACGTAAGCGCCACCGCCCGATGAGCCAAGGACCCGGGCGGCGTGTCGCCGAGCGGAGCGCGACGGGTCACCTCCCCGCACGCTCACCGGTCAACGGAAGGTCACCACATCCGGCGCACTCACGTCGATCCGGTCGGTGTCCTCGTCGAGCAGCGCGGTGGCCACCCGGGCCTTGTCAGTGCCCCGCGTCGCGTCCCCCCAGATCACCGTCCGGTCCCCCCGCAACCGCAGGCTGATCCGGGCCAGCCCCTCCACGTTCACGTCCACCAGCTCCGTGCGCAGCTGCGGCGTCAGCGCGACGAGCACCTCCAGCCCGGCCCGGGTGCCCGGGTCGTCGGCGGCCGGCCGGGCCACCGTCACCTGCGGCAGGCCGGCCGGGCGTCGCTCCACAGTCCGGAACGCCACCCCACTCCCGTCGATCATGGCGAACGCCTCCCCCTGCGGCACCACCGCCACCGCGGTCCGCTCGGTCACCCGCACCACCAGCGCGTCGGGCCAGTCCCGGGACACCGTGGCCCGCTCCACCACCGGCAGCGCGCCGACCCGTCGGGCCGCGGCGGCCAGGTCCACCCGGGCCAACGGCACCCCGTCCGGAACGCCGACCGCGTCGTGCACCTGCACCGGAGTGGCCAGCTTCGCACCCTCCACCCGCACCTCACGCACGCCGAACAGCCCGGTGCCGAGCACCGTCCAGGCGACCAGCCCGGCCAGGGCGAGCACCCCGGCGGCCACCGCCCACGGCAGCGCCGCACGCATGCGACGCTGCCGGGCACGCGCCATGAACCGGCGGGTCGACGGCGGCACCGCGTCGCGGCCCGCCCGGACCAGCTGCCACCGCCGGGCCGGACCTCGGCGCGGGGCGCCGCCGTCGGCGGCGCTGGTCCGCCCCCGGGCCGGGCCGGGACTCATCCGGCCGTCGGCGCCGAGCCGCCGGGCACGGCGGTGCCACCGAGAGCCGCACCGTCGCCACCGGACGTGGCCCCACCCGGTACCGGATCACCGATCGCCGGGGAGGTGGCCACCGGGTCGACGGTCGCGGTGGATGCCGAGCCGGCCGTACGCTCACCCAGTGCGGCCAGCAGCTCGTCGCCCATCAGCGAGATCGGCGGGGCGCCCATGGTGACCACCACGTCCCCCGAACGGGCCCGACGGGCCACCTCGACCGGGGCCTGCTCCCACGACTCCACGAAGACCTTGCGGTCGGCGGGCAGCTCCACCGCCGCGATCAGCGCCGCCGAGCCCTCGCCGGGCTGACGCAACTCACCCGGCCCGAAGACCTCCAACAGCACCACCTCGTCGGCGATGGCCAACGCCGCGGCGATCTCCGCCTGGTTGTCGCGGGTGCGGTACAGCCGGTACGGCTGGAAGACCACGATCAGCCGGCCGTCCCCGGCGACCTCGCGCAGCGTCTGCATCGCCAACGTCATCGACGTCGGGTGGTACGCGTACTCGTCGTAGACCAGCACGCCGTCCGCGACACCCTTGCGCTCGAAGCGCCGACGCACGCCGGGGAAGACCGCCAGCGCGGCCTCCGCCGCCTCCAGCGGCAACTCCAGCAGGTACGCGGTCAGCACCGCGGCGGCGCTGTTCAGCCCCATGTGCCGTCCCGGCACCGGCAGCCGGAACTCGCCCAGCGACCGTCCGTCGATGGCGGCCAGGTAGCGCACCCCCCGGGCGGAGGAGACCATCTCGGTCAACCGCAGGTCGGCGTCGTCCGCCTCGCCGTAGGTGAACACCCGCCGCCCCTCGGACCGCAGGCTCTCGGCCAGCCGTCGACCGCCCGGATCGTCGGCGCAGGTGATGATGAAACCGTTCGGGTCGGTGAGACGGGCGAACTCCACGAACGCCGCCTCCAGCGTCGCGTAGTCACCGTAGGTGTTCAGGTGGTCCGCCTCGATGTTCGTGATGATCGAGACGTACGGGCGGTAGATGAGGAACGAGCGGTCGCTCTCGTCCGCCTCGACCACGAAATGCTCGCCGGTGCCGTGGTGCGCGCCCGAGCCGACCTCGGAGATCTCCCCGCCGATCACGAAGGACGGGTCCACCCCGGCCTGCTGGAGCACCATCGTCACCATCGAGGTGGTGGTGGTCTTGCCGTGCGTGCCGGCGACGGCCACGGCGCGACGGCCGGTCATCGCCGCCGCGAGCGCCTCCGAGCGGTGCAGCACCCGCAGGCCGCGCCGACGCGCCTCGACCAGCTCCAGGTGGTCCTGGGGAATCGCCGACGAGTAGACGACGGTGTCGACCCCGTCGAGGTTGCTGGCCTCGTGGCTGAGGTGGATGGTGCCGCCGAGCGCCCGCAGGCCCGCCAGCGACGGCCACTCCCGCAGGTCGCTGCCGGAGACCCGGATGCCCCGGGTGAGCAGCAGCCGGGCCACGCCGAGCATGCCCACCCCACCCACCCCGATCAGGTGGACGGCGCCCAGGTCCTCGGCGGTGAGCGTGCCGGCCGGGGTGAACTGCGCGGTCACCGGGCCACCGCCGCCAGCACGAAGGAACGCAGGGCCTCGTCGCCGTCGCGCCGGCCGTACGACGCTGCGGCGGCACCCATCGTGTACAGCCGCTGCGGGTCACGGATGAGCGGGATGACGGTGCGCTCCAGCCAGTCCGGGGTGAGCTCCGCGTCGTCGACCAGCAGCCCTCCGCCGGCCTCCACCACCGGCAGCGCGTTGCGCCGCTGCTCCTGGTTGCTGTGCGGGTACGGCACGTAGATCGTGGGCAGCCCGATCGCGGCCACCTCGGCGACGGTCATCGCCCCGCCCCGGGCCAGCATCAGGTCGGCGGCGGCGTAGCCCAGCTCCATCTCCGACAGGTACGGCAGCGTCACGTACGGCACCGGCAGGTCGGTGGGGATCGGCACCGGCTCGTTGCGGGCACCCATCACGTGCAGCACCTGCACGCCGTTGCGGGCCAGTTCCTTGGCCGCGCCGGAGACCGCCAGGTTGATCGAGCGGGCGCCGGACGAGCCGCCGGAGACGAAGAGCACCGGCAGGTCCGGGCGGAGCCCGAAGTGGGCGCGGGCGGCGTTGCGCAGCGCGTACCGGTCCAGACCGGTGATGGCGCGGCGCAGCGGCACCCCGACCACTGTGGCGTCCCGCAACGACTCGGCCTGGCTCGGCTGGTTCGGGAAGCCGACGGCGACGTTCTTGGTGAACTTCATGCCCAGCCGGTTGGCCACGCCCGGTGGCACGTTCACCTCGTGGATCACCATGGGCAGCTCACGACGCCACGCGGCCAGGTAGGCGGGCACCGAGACGTACCCGCCGAAGCCGACGACCACCTCGGCGCGCACCTCGTCGATCACCTTGCCCGCCGCGCGGGCCGCCGTCCACATCCGGCCCGGGGTACGGACCAGGTTCATGTTGACCGACCGGGGCAGCTGGTACGCCGGGATCTGCCGCAGGTCGTAGCCCTGCGGCGGGATCAGGTCGTTCTCCATGCCCCGGGGTGTGCCGAGGCAGGTGATCCGGACGCCCGGGTCGTGTCGGCGCAGGCAGTCGGCGAAGGCGAGCAGCGGGTAGACGTGCCCCCCGGTGCCACCTCCCGCGAGCACCACCGAACGCAGCGGACCCATCAGCGTCTCCTCTCGCTCGCCGTACCCCTGCGGTTGCGGTCCTGGCGGACCCCGCGCGGCACGGCCTGGTCGTCGTGGCGCCGCTCGCGGGACCGGGGCACTGACCCTCGGCCAGCGGGCGGCGACGCCGGCCGGCGACGCCGGCCGGGAAGCGGCGGCAACGGGGCCCAGAGTAGTCGGACCCACCGGGCCGGCGGACGGGCATGCAGTGCTCTGGCCGCATCGGGTTCGGCGCGGGCGAAGGACGCCAGCATGCCGATGCCGGCCAACGTCACCACCAGGGCACTTCCGCCGTCGGAGATGAACGGCAGCGGCAGGCCGGTGATCGGCAGCAGCCCGACCACCCCACCGATATTGATCACGGCCTGGCTGACCAGCCAGGTGGTCACGGCCGTGGCGGCGAGCCGGCGGAACGGGTCGTCGACCCGTCGGGCGATCCGGAACCCGGTGTACGCGAGGACCGCGAACAGGCTGAGCACCACGGTGCAGCCGATCACGCCCAGCTCCTCGGCGATGATCGCGAAGATGAAGTCGTTGTGCGCCTCGGGCAGCCAGTCCCACTTCAGGCTGCCCTTGCCCAGCCCGACACCGAACCAGCCGCCGTGCTCGATGGCCAGCCGCCCCTGGTAGAACTGCAGGCAGTCGTTGAGTTTGCAGGTCTCCGGGTCCGGTGGGTTGAAGAACATGTCCAGCCGCGCGAGCCGGTAGTTGTCCGCGCCGCGCTCGCCGGAGCCGGCGCCCAGCGAGGCCACCGCGACGAGCAGGCCGATCCCGACCAGACCGGCCGCCGCCAGGGCGCCGAACACCCGCATCCGCACCCCCGCGGCCCAGAGCAGGCCGACGACCAGGGCCAGCAGGCAGAGCATCGTGCCCGTGTCGTTGTAACCGACCAGGACGAAGAGCAGGCCCACGATCGGGAACAGCGGGGTCGCCAGTTCGCGCCACCAGCCCAGCGCGGCGCCCTTGCGGGCGACCAGGTGCGCGCCCCAGAGCACCATCGCGAACTTGGCCAGCTCGGACGGCTGCAGCTGGATCCCGCCGATGAACAGCCAGTTCAGCCGTGCCTCGACCGGGCCGATCTGCCCTGACTCCTGCCGGGTCAGCCGGGCGTAGGCGAGCAGCAGGTTCAGCAGCAGCAACAACCCGATCGAGGTGAACAGCAGCGGCCGGCCCAGCGACCGGTAGGTGCTGGCCGGCAGGCGCTGGCAGATCCAGAAGGCGCCGATGCCGATCACCGCGAAGATGGCCTGCTTGGTCACCGAGGCCGAGGCGTTGCCGTCCTCGGCGTAGTCCTTGACGCTGGTCGCCGAGAAGACCATGGTCAGCCCGATCAGCAGCAGCAAGCCGGCGCAGGACAGCAGCAGGTAGTAGGAGGTCAGCGGTCGGTCCAGCAGGCCGCGCAGCGCGGCGAGGCCACCGGCCGCGTCGATGCCGCGCAGCGGGGTGGCCGCCACGGCCTCCGGCTCGCGTCCCGCCGGCCCGGACTCCCGGGCCGCCGCGCCGGGCTCCGGGCCGCGCGCCCCGGCGGTCACCGGTGTACGCGCCGCGCTCGGCGACCGTCGCGGCCGTCCGACAGTCCCATCCCCGGTGCCGATTTCCTCCCCCACCCCGACATCATCACCGCTGAACACGCCCCACCGCCCCACAACGCCCCACCGGGCGTGTCGAACCCGCCCCACCGCACTCCCACGACACCGCCCACCCACGTCGATCTTGCACTTTCTGTGCCGACAAAACACCCGTGAAAGGACGTTTCGTCAACCGAAACTGCAAGATCGACGGGTGAGAGGGTGGGCGGGGGCGGGGGCGGGTCAGGTCATGTTGGCGAGGAACTCGCTGTAGAACAGGCCCAGGGCGATGGCCACGCCGATGCCGGCGATGATCCAGAAGCGCACCACGATGTTGACCTCACTCCAGCCGGCCAACTCGAAGTGGTGCTGCAGAGGAGACATCCGGAACACCCGTTTACCGGTGGTCTTGAAGGAGATGATCTGGATCACCACGGACATCGTGATGATCACGAAGAGTCCGCCGATGATCGGCAGCAGCAGGATGGTGCGGGTGGACATCGCCATGCCGGCGATCAGACCGCCCAGCCCGAGCGCCCCCGTGTCACCCATGAAGATCCGGGCCGGAGAGGTGTTCCACCACAGGAAGCCCACACAGGCCCCGGCCGCCGCCCCGGCGATCAGCGCGATCTCCAACGGGTCGCGGACCTCGTAGCAGTACGGCTGGGTGTAGTTCGGGTCGGCGCACCAGTGCCGGTACTGCCAGAACGCGATCAGCGCGTACGCGGCGAGCACCATCACCGACGCGCCGGTGGCCAGACCGTCCAGACCGTCGGTGAGGTTGACGCCGTTCGTCGCCGCCATCACCACGAAGATGAAGATGATCACCGCGCCGACCTTGCTGACCTCCAGGAAGTCGATGTCCCGGATGAAGCTCAGCGTGGTGCTGCCCACCGTCTCGGTGTTGGTCGCCAGACCCGAACCGTTGGTCATCGTGCTCGGGAACCACAGCGCGATCACCCCGAAGACCGCACCGACCAGGATCTGCCCGAGCAACTTGCCGCGCTTGTTCAGCCCGGCACTGTTGCGCTTGCGCACCTTGAGGAAGTCGTCGAGGAAACCCACAGCGCCGGAGAAGACCATCAGACCCAGCAGCACCAGGGCGGTGATGGTCGGCTCCACCTGGGCGATCTGCTGGTCCGGCAGGGTGGTCAGGGCGAGGTGCCCGGCCACGTACGCGATCACCGTGGCCAGGATGAAGACCACGCCGCCCATCGTGGGCGTGCCCTTCTTGCCCTGGTGCATGGCGGGGCCGTCGGACCGGATCGGCTGACCGGCCTTGAGCCGGGTGAACACCTTGATCGCGATCGGGGTGCAGAAGAGCGAGACGAGGAAGGCCACCCCGATGGCGACGATGACCGCCCTCATCGAATCGACTCCCCGTCGGCGTCGGCGCGCAGGGCGTCGGCCACCTCCCAGGTCCGGTACCGGGAACCCTTGACCAGGACGACGTCACCCGGTCGTAGCTCGTTCCGCAGCACCTCGACGGCCGCCGCCTGATCGGTGAGCAGCACCGACTCTCCTCCCCAGTTCGCTACCGCTGTCGCGCCTTCGTGGATCGGCGCAGCCGGCTCACCCACCACGAGCAGCCGGTCGACACCCAGCTCGGCCGCGAGTCGGCCGACCTCGGCGTGGCCGTCGTACTCGAACGGGCCCAGCTCGGCCATGTAACCAAGCACCGCGACGGTACGCCGCCCCTGACCCATGCTGGCCAGAGCCCGCACCGCCACCGCCATCGAGGCCGGGTTGGCGTTGTACGAGTCGTCGATCACGGTCACCCCGTCGGGACGGTCGAAGACGTCCATCCGGCGGGTCGAGACCAACCCCAGCTCGCCCAGGGCCGTGGCCAGCTCGGCCAGCGGCATACCCAGCTCCCGGGCGACCGCCGCCGCCGCGAGCGTGTTCCCGACCTGGTGACGGCCGGCCAACCGAAGCCGCACCGGCGCGCGTCCCTCCGGCGTGACCAGGGTGTACGACGGGTGCCCCCGCTCGTCGAGCGTGACGTCCTCGGCGCGCACGTCGGCGTCGGGCGCCTCGCCGTAGCGGACCACCCGGGCCCGCGTACGGCCCGCCATCGCGTCGACCCTGGGGTCGTCGGCGTTGAGCACGGCCAGCCCGTCCGGCGGCAGCGCCTCGACCAGCTCGCCCTTGGCCTGCGCGATGGCGTCCTGCGAGCCGAACTCACCGATGTGCGAGGTGCCGACGTTGAGCACCACGGAGATCTGGGGCGGCACCAGCTCGCACAGGTACCGCACGTGCCCGACCCCGCGCGCGCCCTTCTCCATCACCAGGTAGCGGGTGTCCCGGTCGGCCTGCAGCGCGGTGTACGGGTGGCCCAGCTCGTTGTTGAACGAGCCGGGCGGTGCCACGGTGGCCCCGAGCCGGGCGGTCAGCTGACCGATCAGGTCCTTCGTGGTGGTCTTGCCGGACGAACCGGTCACGCCGATCACGGTCAGCCCGGGCAGCCGGTCCACCGCGGCGCGGGCCAGTCGACCCATCGCGGTCAGGGCGTCGTCGACGAGCACCATCGGCACCCCGGGCACCTCGCGGCTGCCGAGCACCGCCACCGCGCCGGCCTGGATCGCCGTCTGAGCGTAGTCGTGCCCGTCGACCTTCTCCCCCGGGAAGGCCACGAAGAGCGAACCGGGGCCCACCTTGCGCGAGTCGAACTCCACCGAACCGGTGACGGTGACGTCCGGGTCGGCGGACACCAGCCGACCGTCGACAGCGGCGGCCACCTCGGCCAGGCTCAGCGCGATCACCGCTGGCCCGCCAGGTCCCCGAAGCGGGCCCGCAGGGCCTCGGCCAACTCGGTGCTGTCGTCGAACGGAAACACCTCGCCCGCCACCTCCTGGCCACGCTCGTGTCCCTTGCCGAGCAGCGCGATCACGTCGCCCGGCTCGGCCAGCCGGACCGCCTCGTCGATCGCGGCACGGCGGCCCGCCACCTCGATGATCCGGGCGGACGTGCCGGCCCGGTACGCCCCGGCGAGCACCTCGGCGCGGATCTCCCCCGGGTCCTCGGTACGCGGATTGTCGTCGGTCACCAGCACCACGTCGGCTCCCTCCGCCGCGGCGGCACCCATCACCGGCCGCTTGCCCCGGTCCCGGTCCCCGCCGGCGCCGATCACACAGATCAGCCGGCCGGCGCTCAACTCGCGCAACGCGGCCAGTGCGGCCACTATCGCGTCCGACTTGTGGGCGTAGTCGACCACCCCGCGCACCGGCGCGGCCACGTCGACAAGCTCCAGCCGGCCCGGGACGCCACCGCAGGCGGCCACACCGGCCGCGGCGGTCACCGGGTCGACCCCGGCGCCGACCAGCGCGGCGATGGCCAGCAGCGCGTTGGCCACGTTGTGTCGACCGGGCAGCGCGACACCGGCGGAGAGGGCCACCCCGTCCGGGCCGTGCGCGGTGAACCGCTGTGCGTACCCCTCGCCGCCCACCCCGTCGGCCCACCAGGTCGCACCCTGGTCACCGGCCGCCGAATAGGTGACGGTGCCCGGCTTGAGCAGCGGCTTCAACGCCGGGTCGTCGTGGTTGAGCACCTCGACGGCGCAGCGCCCGTCGAAGAGCTGGGCCTTCGCGGCGAAGTAGTCGTCGCTGTCGGCGTGGAAGTCCAGGTGGTCCGAGCCGAAGTTGGTGTAGCCCCCGACAGCGAACCGCACCCCGCCCACCCGGCCCATGGCCAGGGCGTGGCTGGAGACCTCCATGACCACGGCGGTGACCCCACGCTCGCGCGCGGTGGCCAGCATGGCGTGCAGGTCGGTCGCCTCGGGGGTGGTGCGCACACTGTCGATCACCAGGTCACCGAGCCGGGTCTCCACCGTGCCGACCAGCCCGGTGGTGTGCCCGGCGGCCCGCAGCCCCGACTCGATCAGGTACGCGGTGGACGTCTTGCCGGCGGTGCCGGTCACCCCGATCACGGTGAGACCGGCGGTCGGATCGCCGTACACGGCCGAGGCCAGTTCGCCGAGCACGGCGCGCGGGTCGGGCACCACCAGGGCGGGCAGACCACTCTGCGCCGCCAGCTCCGCGCCCGCCGGGTCGGTCAGCACCGCCACGGCACCCGCCTCGGCGGCACCGGTGGCGAACTCCGCACCGTGCCGGCGGGCACCGGGCAGCGCCGCGTACAGGTCGCCGGAGCGGACCTCCTGGCTGGCGTGGGTGACCCCGGTGACGACCACCGCGGCGGCGTCCGCCGGGAGGTCGACGGCGAGCCGGATGGCGAGATCACCGAGCCGAACTCCGGTCACGGTACGTGGACGTGGATTGCCGGGCACGGCGTCAGACCCTACCCGGTCGTCCGGTTCCGGCCGCACAGCCGCCCCGGTGGTTCGTCGGCACTCACCGATGATGTCCCGCCATTGCTGCTCAGCGCGGATAGACCACAAACTTGGGCGCGGATCCGGCGGCGGAAGGTGGCACCCGGTAGTGACGCAGAGTGAACTGCATCATGTCCCGGAACGCCGGCCCGGCGACCGCCGCGCCCCCGTTGTTGGGTGCGTACACGAAGACCGAGATCACGTACCGGGGGTTCTCGGCGGGAGCCATCCCGATGAAGGAGGACACCTCACCGGGCTGCTTCTTGCCGTTCACCAGCCGCCACCCGGTTCCGGTCTTGCCGGCGACCCGGTAACCGGGGACGGCGGCGGTCAGACCGGTGGCGCGGTCGACGGTGGTGACCGCCTCCAGCATGGTGCGCAGGGCCGCCGCGTTCTGTGGGCTGAGCACCGAGCGGGTCACCGGGGCCGGCGCGGGGGTGCGCTTGCCGTCCGGGCCGATCACCTCCTTGACCAGGTGCGGCTGCACGTACGTGCCGTTGTTGGCGATGGCGGCGTACGCGGCGGTCATCTGCAGCGGCGTGGCGTCGACGCTGTGCCCGATCGGCACCGACCCGTACGACGACCCGCTCCACTCATCGGCCGGCAACAGGCGCCCGCTGGCCTCCCCGGGCATCCCCTCACCGGTGGGCTTACCCAGCCCGAACCGCTTCTGGTAGTCGATCAGCCGGTCCCGGCCGAGCCGGTCGGCGACAGTGATGGCGCCGACGTTGGACGAGTAGGCGAGCATGCCCGGGATGCTCATCCGCTTGCCGTCGGCCGGGTGCGTGTCGGGGAACCAGGTGTCGCCCATCTTGATGGCGTTGGCGACGGGGAACGTGGTGTCCGGGGTGATCACCCCCTCCTGCAGCGCCGCGCCGTAGGTGATCGCCTTGTGCACCGAGCCCGGGTCGACCACGAAGCTGGTCGCGGCGTCCTCCCGGGCGACCGGGTCGCTGGGGAGCGGCTTCGCCGCGTCGTAGGTGGGGTTGCTGGCCTGGGCCAGCACCGCGCCGGAGGGAATCTCCATGATCACGGCGGCGCCGGTGCCGCCCGGCACCTTGGCCATGCCCGCGCTGAGGATCTGCTGGGTGCGGAACTGCAGGTCACGGACGATGGTGAGGCTCAGGGAGCTGCCCGGCTTGGCGGGAGTGGTCCGGCTGTAGCCGCCCGGGATCGGCGCTCCGAGGTCGCCGAGGCCGGCCTCGTACACCCGCTTGCCGTCCTGCCCGGCGAGCACGTCGTCGTAGCGGGCCTCCAGCCCTTCCAGGCCGTCCATGTCCTGGCTGGTGAAGCCGATCAGGTTGGCCGCCAGGTCACCGCCGGGCACGTCGCGACGTTCGTCGCGGTGCACCCCGATACCGGGCAGCTCCAGCGCCTGCACCCGCTTGGCGGTCGGGATCTCCACACCCCGCGCCAGGTAGGCGAACGTGGACGCGATGCCGTTCTCCAGCTTGCGCGGCCTCATCAGCTCCATCAGCTTCGACACCGGGATGCCGAGCAGCGGCGAGAGCGCCTTCGCGGTGCCGGCGGAGTCTTCGACCTTGGTCGGGTCGGCGTACACGTACCGCGCCTCGACGCTGCGGGCCAGCGGCGCGCCGGTGCTGTCGTAGATCGCGCCGCGCGGCGCCGGCAGCTCGACGGTGCGGGTCCGGTCGGTGACGCCGCCCCCGGCGTAGGCCGGGGCGTCGACCGCCTGGAGGAAGATCAACCGGATCCCGATGACGGCGAACAGGGTCAGCGCGAGCACGGTGCCCAGCCGCAGCCGCAGCCGCGAGTCGGCGAGCTTCGGTGGGCGTCGCGGCTTGCGGGACGGCCGCCGGGCCGCCGGTCGGTCGGTGCGACGCGGCGCGCGTGGCGTGGTGCGGCGACGCGGCGGCGGCTCGTCCCCACCGGGACCCCGTGGGGTACGCGGCACGACGGTCCGCACCACCCCACCGCGTCCGGCGGCCGGAGCGTCGCGCCGGCCGGAACGGGCGGCGGCCCGGCCGCCGTCGAGCACCTGCAACGCCGGCCGGAACGGGTCACCGGAGCGGGTGCTGCGCGGCGTACGCCGCTGCTCGGCACCCTGGCCACGGGTCGGCGTGCCGCGCTCCTCGCGGACCGTGCGACCCCTCGGGGTGTACGCGCGCGCGCCGGAGATGCCCCCGATGCCCGGCTCGCCGGTGCGCGGCTCGCCGTCGACGGGCTTGGCATCACGTGCAGAACCGCGCCGGGACCCCGTAGGGTCCCGGCGCGGCTCGTCCGACCTTGGTGGCACCGGTCAGCCTCCCGCACCCTGGCTGGTCACCGACGGCTGGCCGTTGGCCGGCTGCGGCACCTCGAGGGTCTTGCCGTCCGGCAGCCGGATGTAGCCGGGCTCGCCGGCGTCGACCAGACCCAGCCGCCGCGCCTCGGCGGTCAGGTTGCCCGGCGCCTCGGCCTCGGCGATCTGCTTGTCCAGCTGCTGCTTCTCCAGGTCCAGTCGAGCCTGCTGCTGCTGCAACCGCTCCAACCGGAACGCGTTCTCATTGATCTTGGTGTTGACCGCCAGGATGCCCAGCACCCCGCCGACCACCAGCACCACGATCAGCGCCGCGAACGGCGCACGCGGCACCGAGATCGGCGGCGGCGGCGCCACCCGCAACCGGGGCGGGCGGGCGACGGTCGCACTGCCGGCCTTCTCGACCGGACGCAGCGCGGCGGTGCCCTGAGTCGGGAACTCGCGCGCCCCCCGGGCGCGAGTCTCCCCCTGCCGGTTCACTCGATCGATGCGTGGCGTACCGTTTCCGAGGCGTGGAGCCCGCTCCGCCGCGATCCGGCCCCCCGACCGCGGTGCGCGCTGCCCGCCGCCGGTGACGTCCCGGCGGTCGCGCTTGTCAATGCTCATGTCCCTCCCCCTCAACATCCGTCCCTCTAGCCGTCCCGGTGCCCCTGACCCCCCACGGATCAGGCGGACCCCGTGCCCGGTTGGTGCATTCCCTTCACCCGTCGGCGGGACCGTTCGCGGTCGGTCCGCCCAAGCTCTGTCGCGTTCGGGTCGAGTCGCTCCGCGGCCCGCAGCCGCACCGAGGCGGCCCGCGGGTTCGCGGCGACCTCCGCCTCCCCGGGCAGTTCGGCGCCCCGGCTGAGCAGCCGGAACGTCGGACCGGACCCGGGAAGCTCGACCGGGAGGTCAATCGGGCCCTTACTGCGGACCCGGTCCGTGAGGGCCGCCTTGGTGAGCCTGTCCTCCAGCGAGTGGTAGGACAGGACCACCATGCGACCGCCCACGGTCAGTGCGTCGAGTGCGGATGGCAACGCTGTCTCCAGCGCTGCCAGCTCTCTGTTTACCTCGATCCGTAAAGCCTGAAACGTTCTCTTTGCCGGGTGACCGCCCGTTCGTCGGGCTGGCGCCGGAATGGAGTCCCGAACCAGCTCCGCCAGCAGCGCGGACGAGGTGATCCGGGCCCGCTCCCGCTGCCGGATGATCGCCGAGGCGATCCGACCGGCGAACTTCTCCTCGCCGTAGACCCGCAGCACCCGGGCCAGATCCGGATGCGCGTACGTGTTGACCACCTCCTCGGCGGTCACCCCCCGGGTCTGGTCCATCCGCATGTCCAGCGGCGCGTCCTGGGCGTACGCGAACCCGCGGTCGGGCGCGTCCAACTGCAACGACGAGACACCCAGGTCGAACAGGATGCCGTCGATGGCCGGATAGCCCAGCCGCTCCAGCACGTCCGGCAACTCGTCGTAGACGGCGTGCTCCAGGTGCACCCGATCGGCGAACCGGGCCAACCGGACCCGCGCGTGAGCGAGCGCCTCGGTGTCCCGGTCGAGCCCGATCAGGACCGTCTCCGGATGCGCCTCGAGCACCGCCTCCGCGTGCCCGGCCAGGCCGAGCGTCGCGTCGACGTAGACCGTCCGGCCGCCTCGACCCAGCGCGGGGGCCAGCAGCTCGAGGCACCGCTCGAGCAGCACCGGCACGTGCGTGCCGCGCAACTCCCCCATGTTGACCCCCACTGGTTGAAACGTCCGTTCTTGTCGTGCGCCTGTCGTCGGACGGCGCTGCCGTCGTACCGCCAGATCCCCATCCGCTCCCGCCTGACACCGGACCGTCGCCCAGTGACTGGATCGTGCGCCTGGCACCGGGGAAGTGATGCCAGGAACTCGAAAGCGGCTGGAGATCTCGCAGTACGTCGGGCGCCGTTACCGCCCTACAGACCGCCGGGCAGCACCCCCTCCTCGATGTCGGCGAAGTCGTCTTCGCTCTCGGCGAGGTAGGTCTCCCAGGCGACCTTGTCCCAGATCTCCACCCGCGTGCTCGCGCCGATCACCACCAGCTCGCGGTTGAGTGCGGCGTAGGCGCGCAGGTGGGCCGGAATGGTCACCCGACCCTGCTTGTCCGGAACCTCGTCGTGCGCACTGGCGAAGAAGACCCGGCTGTAGGCCCGGGCCGCCTTGTGTGTCATCGGCTGTGCGCGCAACTGCTCCGCGATCCGCTGGAACTCAGGAGTCGGGAAGACGTAGAGGCAGCGCTCCTGCCCTTTGGTGACCACGACACCCCCCGCCAGCTCATCCCGGAACTTCGCCGGAAGGATCAACCGGCCCTTTTCGTCCAGGCGCGGAGTGTGGGTGCCGAGAAACATCGGCCCAACCCCCTCGCCCTTGAGCGGCGTTCGCGGCGCCGCTGACCCCCCGGGCCGGTGAGCCCTCCCGGCCTCACCATTGGTCCCCACTCTACTCCACTTCCCTCCACCCGCAACCAAATTCACCCGCGCGGCGCGCCTTACTCGGGGGCAAAACCGCACGTCACGAGGGGTGGAGCGGAGTGGAGGGCGCCGGCCGCCCCTCGGCGTGGTCCGCTTTCCGACATAGATCGACTCCGTCCGGGGGACGCCGACCCGGCCGCCCGCGCAGCCACCACGGCCGAACGGTTCACCGTCGGCGGCGATCTGGTGGGGCCAGCGGTCCGGTAACCTCGCTCGCGTGACGGACGCGAAAATGCCCCTACGGGCCAAGGTGGCCAGCTCCGTGTCACGGACCGCCGCGGCGCTCTCCCGGGCGGCTGGCCGTGGCGACGGTTCGGTGATCGGCGGGTGGATCGGCCTGAAGATCGACCCGGACCTGCTGGCCCACCTGTCGGCCGGGCGCGCGATCGCGCTCGTCTCCGGCACCAACGGCAAGACCACCACCACCCGGTTGACCTCCGCCGCGGTCGGCGTGCTCGGCCGGGTCGCCACCAACTCGTTCGGCGCCAACATGCCTAGCGGGCACACCTCGGCGCTGGCCAAGGCCGGCAGCACCCCGTACGCGGTGCTGGAGGTCGACGAGCACTATCTGGCCCAGGTGCTGGAGGCGACCGAGCCACACGTGGTCGCGCTGCTGAACCTCTCCCGCGACCAGCTCGACCGCGCCAAGGAGGTCGCCATGATGGCGCAGCTCTGGCGCGCGGCGCTGGTCCGGCACACCGACGTACGGGTGGTGGCCAACGCCGACGACCCGCTGGTGGTGTGGGCCGCCACCCCGCCCGGCGACCCCGCCCGGGGCATCAAGCCGCCGCACGTGACGTGGTTCAGCGCCGGCCAGCGCTGGCACGACGACTCCTGGGTCTGCCCGGAGTGCGGCTCGACGATCCAGCGCTCCGGCGAGCAGTGGTGGTGCACCGGCTGCCCGCTACGGCGACCGGAGCCGCACTGGGTCGTCGAGGACGAGGGCGTGCTCGACCCCAGCGGCGCCTGGCACAAGGTCTCCCTCCAGCTGCCCGGCAAGGTCAACCTCGGCAACGCGGCGACGGCGCTGGCGGTGGCGGCCGAGTTCGGCGTCCGCCCGGTCGACGCGGTGTCCCGCCTCGGCATCGTCACCTCGGTCGCCGGCCGCTACGCGCAGGTCGACAAGGACGGGCGCAACATCCGGCTGCTGCTGGCCAAGAACCCGGCCAGCTGGCTGGAGGCGTTCGACATGGCCGACGAAGCGCCGACCCTGCTCTCCATCAACGCGCGCGACCCCGACGGCATGGACACCTCCTGGCTCTACGACGTCGACTTCGCCCCGCTCCGGGGCCGGCAGGTGCTGATCACCGGCGACCGGGCGTACGACCTGGCGGTGCGGCTGGACGTCAACGACGTCCCGTTCCAGCACGTCCGGACGTTCGACGACGCGCTCCGGGCGGTCCCGCCCGGGCGGCTGGAGGTCATCGCGAACTACACCGCGTTCCAGGACATCCGAGCGGAGTTGGACCGTGTCATCTGAGAGTCTGCGCATCGTCTGGATCTACCCCGACCTGCTCTCCACCTACGGAGACCGGGGCAACGCCCTGATCCTCGCCCGTCGGGCCCGTCAGCGCGGGATGCCGGTCGAGGTGCTGGAGGTCCGCTCGGATGAGCGGCTGCCCGCGACCGCCGACATCTACCTGGTCGGCGGCGGCGAGGACGGCCCGCAGGCGCTGGGCGCCCAGCGGCTGCTCGCCGACGGCGGCCTGCACCGCGCTGTCGCCCAGGGCTCGGTCGTGTTCGGCGTCTGCGCCGGCTACCAACTGCTCGGCACGTCGTTTTTCGCCAAGGGCGTGCAGTGCCGCGGGCTGGAGCTGCTCGACCTGCAGTCCGACCGGGGTGAGACCCGGGCCGTGGGCGAGCTGGCCGGCGAGATCGACCCCCGGCTGGGCCTGCCCCCGCTCACCGGCTTCGAGAACCACGGCGGTCGCACCCACCTCGGTCCGGAGGTCTCGCCGTTGGCCCGGGTCACCGCCGGGGTGGGCAACGACGGCGCCACCGAGGGCGCGTGGCGCGGCAAGCTCCTGGGCACCTACTCGCACGGCCCGGCGCTGGCTCGCAACCCGGCCCTGGCCGACCTGTTGCTGCGCTGGGCCACCGGGGCGCACCAGCTCCCGCCGTTGGACGACACCTGGTCGGACCGGCTCCGCAACGAGCGCCGCTCCGCGGTGGCCGCCGCCCGGGCATGATCCGCGCCGTCCGGCGGCTGCTCCGGCAGCCGTCGGCCGTCCGGTTCGCCCTGCTCGTGCTGCTGATCGGCGCCTGCGGGTTACTGCTGCTGCTGGTGCCCCACCCGGATCCGGAGCAGCTGCCGCTGGTCGCCGACCGGCTGGGCGACCTGGCCCCGGTGGCGGCGATCCTCGGGGGCGCGCTGCTGCTGGTGGCGCTGGTGCCCCGGACCTTCATCACGCTCGCCGCGGGCGCGATCTTCGGCCCCCTGGAGGGTGCCGGGTACGCACTGGGCGCCGCGCTGCTGGCCGCGGCGATCGGGTTCACCGTCGGCCGGTTGCTCGGTCGGGAGTTCGTCGCCGAACGGGTCCGCGGTCGACTGGCCCGCCTCGACCGCTGGTTCGCCCGGCAGAGCGTGCTCGGGGTGGTCACCGTCCGGCTGCTGCCGATCGCCGGCTTCGGGCTGGTCAGCTACGGCTACGGCACGACCGGCGCCCGGGTGCTGCCGTTCCTGGCCGGCAGCGTGATCGCGTCCGCGCCGACAGCCTTCGGCTACGCGGCGATCGGTGCGGCGGTCAGCTCCCCGGGCGAGGTCAACTGGTACGCCGCCGCCCCGGCCAGCCTGGGCCTGATCGCCAGCCTGGTGCTCATCCACCAGTGGTGGCGCGCCGAACGCCGCCGCCGCGCCACCCAACCCTGACCCCGCCCCACCCCCAGCCCCGCCGATCTTGCAGTTTCTGTCCCGACAAACCGTGCTGCGACGGGCGAAACGACATCCGAAAGTGCAAGATCGACGAGGCCGGGGCGACGATGCCGGGGCGACGCGGGCAGGGCGACGCGGGGCGGGGACGGGTGCGGGTCAGGCGACCACGGAGACCATGCGGCCCTTGACCACGATGACCTTGCGGGGTTCCTTGCCGCCCAGGGTCGCGGCCACCGCGTCCAGGGCCGCCGCGCGGACGGTCTCCTCGGCGGCGTCGGCGGCGACCTCGATGCGGCCACGAACCTTGCCGTTGACCTGCACCGGGTAGGTCACCGTGTCGGCCACCAGCAACGCCGGGTCGGCGCTCGGGAAGTCCGCGTACGTCAGCGAGGTGTCATGGCCCAGCTTGCGCCACAACTCCTCGGCCAGGTGCGGGGCGAACGGCGCCACCATCAGCACCAGCGGCTCGGCGACCTCGCGGGGCGTCGCCGACAGCCCGGTCAGCCCGTTGGTCAGCTGGATCAGCTTGGCGATGGCGGTGTTGAACCGGATGCCGTCCATGTCGCCACGGACCCCGTCGATGACCTTGTGCAGCAGCCGGCGGGTCGCCTCGTCGGCCGGGTCCTCGGTGATCCGCAGGGCACCGGTCTGCTCGTCGACAACGGCCCGCCAGACCCGCTGCAGGAACCGGTACGAGCCGACCACCGCCCGGGTCTCCCAGGGGCGGGACACCTCCAGCGGGCCCATCGACATCTCGTACACCCGGAAGGTGTCAGCGCCGTAGGCCGCGCACATCTCGTCGGGGGTCACCACGTTCTTCAGCGACTTGCCCATCTTGCCGTACTCGCGGTTCACCGCCAGGTCGCCCAGGTAGTAGGCGCCGTCGCGCTCGAAGACCTCCTCGGCCTGCACGTAGCTGCCGCGCGAGTCGGTGTACGCGTACGCCTGGATCATGCCCTGGTTGAACAGCTTGCGGAACGGCTCGAACGACGACACGTGCCCCAGGTCGAACAGGACCTTGTGCCAGAAGCGCGCGTACAGCAGGTGCAGCACGGCGTGCTCGGCGCCGCCGACGTACAGGTCGGTGCCCCCGCAGTCGCCCTCGCCGCGCGGACCCATCCAGTAGCGCTCGTTCTCCGCGTCCACGAACCGGTCGGAGTTGCTCGGGTCCAGGTAGCGCAGCTCGTACCAGCAGGAGCCGGCCCACTGCGGCATCACGTTGGTCTCGCGGGTGTAGCGCTTCGGCCCGTCGCCCAGGTCCAGCTCCACCTCGACCCAGTCGCGGCGACGCGACAGCGGGGTCTCCGGGTTGGAGGCCGCGTCGTCCGGGTCGAACGTCTTCGGGGAGAAGTCCTCCACCTCCGGCAGCTCGACAGGCAGCATCTCCTCCGGCAGGGCGATCGCGGCGCCGGTCTCGTCGTAGACGATCGGGAACGGCTCACCCCAGTAGCGCTGCCGGGAGAACAGCCAGTCGCGCAGCCGGTAGGTCACCGCGCCGGTGCCGTGTCCGTTCGCCTCCAGCCAGGCGATGATCGCCGCCTTGGCGTCGGCGACCCCCAGGCCGTCCAGGTCCAGGCCGCGCTCGGGCGCGGCGCTGTTGATCGCCGGGCCGTCACCGGTGTACGCCTTGCCGTCGAAGCCCTCCGACGGCTGCACGGTCCGCACGATGGGCAGCTCGAAGACCTCGGCGAACGCCCAGTCCCGCTCGTCCTGCGCCGGCACCGCCATGATCGCGCCGGTGCCGTAGCCGGCCAGCACGTAGTCGGCGATGAAGATCGGGATCTGCCCGCCGGTGACCGGGTTGGTGGCGTACGCGCCGATGAAGACGCCGGTCTTCTCCTTGCTGTCGGACTGCCGCTCGACGTCGGTCTTGGCGGCTGCCGCCTTCCGGTACGCCTCGACGGCCTCCCGGGGGCCGGCGTGCCCGCCGGTCCAGGCGTCTCGCGTGCCCGCCGGCCAGCTGGTCGGCGCCAGCGTGTCGACCAGCTCGTGCTCGGGCGCCAGCACCATGTAGGTGGCGCCGAAGATGGTGTCCGGCCGGGTGGTGAACACCCGGATCGGCGCCCCGGCCGTGGCGAAGTCGATGTGCGCGCCCTGCGAGCGGCCGATCCAGTTGCGCTGCATCAGCTTGATCGGCTCGGGCCAGTCCAGGCTGTCCAGGTCGTCCAGCAGCCGGTCACCGTACGCGGTGATCCGCATCTTCCACTGCTTCAGGTTGCGCTTGAAGACCGGGAAGTTGCCCCGGTCGGAGCGACCGTCGGCGGTGACCTCCTCGTTGGCCAGCACGGTGCCCAGCCCTGGGCACCAGTTCACCGGCGCCTCCGAGACGTACGCCAGCCGGTGGTCGTCGACGACCTGTCGGCGCTCGGCGACGCTCAGCTCCGCCCAGGGGCGGCCGTCCGGGGTGGACCGGTTGCCGCCCTCGAACTCGGCGATCAGCTCGGCGATGGGCCGGGCCTTCGCGGCGTCGCGGTCGTACCAGGAGTTGAAGATCTGCAGGAAGATCCACTGCGTCCAGCGGTAGAAGTCGGTGTCGATCGTCGCCACCGAACGCCGCTCGTCGTGCGCCAGACCCAGTCGGCGCAGCTGCGCCTTGTACCGCTCGATGTTCGCCACCGTGGTGGTACGCGGGTGGGTGCCGGTCTGCACCGCGTACTGCTCGGCGGGCAGACCGAACGCGTCGAAGCCCATCGCGTGCAGCACGTTGCGCCCGGCCATCCGCTGGTAACGGGCGTAGCAGTCGGTACCGATGTAGCCCAGTGGGTGGCCGACGTGCAGGCCCGCACCGGAGGGGTACGGGAACATGTCCAGCACGTACAGCTTCTCCGCGCCGGCGCGCGGATGGGTCGGGTCGGCCAGCGGCCCGGTCGGGTTCGGTGCGTGGAAGGTGCCCTCGCGCGCCCAGGTGTCCTGCCAACGGATCTCGATCTCGTCGGCCAGGGCCGCGGTGTACCGGAACGGGGGAATGTCGCCCGCCGGTGCGGCTGCCTCACTCATCGTCTCTCCTCGCTTCGCTTCGCTTCGTCTCGGCACCACCGGGCCGGGCCGGCGGCGGGCACAAAAAAGCCCCTCGCGCAGGAGGGGCCGCCGTGCTGTCGCTGCGTTCAGCGCATCAGCACGGCCCGGTAAGAAGCAGGAAGACTCCGGCCATGCCCCGCAGTGTACCTCGCCCACGGTTCGTCCTGCCGGCCCCCGGGCGGCTCGAAGCCGTTCCCCCGAGCTGGCGAAAATCGGTGCGTAACCGACGGACTACCTGCGGGGGTCGGCGATAACGACAAACATGGTTAGCCTGAGAGACCAGTGAGATTCCTGCGGCAAACGAGGCTCGGCGTCGCGAACCCAACGGCGGGTCCAGGTGCTCTCTGTGCAGAGCTGCCGTGACGGCGACGAGGAGGAGGCCCGTGACACAACAGACCTGGGACGAGGTGGGCGGCCTATTGCCGCACGACGAGTTCCGCGCCGCCAGCGAGGCCATCGTGGCCAACATCGAGCAGGTCATCGAGGGTAAGACCGCCACCGTGCGGCTCGCCCTGGCCGTCCTGCTCGCCGAGGGTCACCTCCTGATCGAAGACGTCCCAGGTGTCGGCAAGACCAAGCTGGCCAAGGCCCTCGCGCGGTCCATCGACTGCACGGTGCGGCGCATCCAGTTCACCCCCGACCTGCTGCCCAGCGACGTCACCGGGGTCAGCGTCTACAACCAGGAGACGCACGACTTCGAGTTCCGTCCGGGCGCCGTGTTCGCCAACCTGGTGGTCGGTGACGAGATCAACCGGGCCTCGCCGAAGACCCAGTCGGCGTTGCTGGAGTGCATGGAGGAGCGGCAGGTCACCGTCGACGGGGTGACGTACCAGCTCCAGACCCCGTTCATGGTGATCGCCACCCAGAACCCGATCGAGATGGAGGGGACCTATCCGCTGCCGGAGGCGCAGCGCGACCGGTTCACCGCCCGCATCGCGATGGGTTACCCGGACTCCAACGCCGAGCTGGCCATGCTCGACGGTCACGGCGCCACCGACCCGCTGCACGAGCTGCGCGCGGTCTCCGACGCGGCCATCGTCCGGCAGCTCATCGCCACCGTCCGGCAGGTGCACGTCGCGGACGCGGTCAAGCAGTACGCGATCGACCTGGTCACCGCCACCCGCGAGGCCCCCGACCTGCGGCTCGGCGCGTCCCCCCGGGCGACCCTGCAGTTGCTGCGCACCGCCCGCGCGGTCGCCGCCCTGGAGGGCCGCGACTACGTCCTCCCCGACGACCTGCAGGCCCTGGCGGTGCCGGTGCTCGCCCACCGGATCATCCCGACCGCCGACGCGCAGCTCGCCCGACGCACCACCGACGCCATCGTCTCCGAGCTGGTGCACCGCCTGCCGCTCCCCCACGACCGGCAGCGCAACCCGTACGACACCCGGCCCGCCACCGGAAACGGCCGCGCGCCCTACGAGCCGCGGAGGCCATGACGTGCGTGCCGGGCTACGCGGGCTGACCACCCGCGGGCGGTCCTTCCTCGCCGCCGCGGTCGCGGCGGCGATCTCGGCCGGCATCCTCGGCGAGAAGGACCTGCTGCGGGTGGCCGTGCTGTTGGCCATCCTGCCGTTGCTGGCCGCCGCCTACGTCGGGCGCAGCCGCTACAAGCTGGCCTGCAACCGTTCGCTGGACCCGCACCGGGTTCCGGTCGGGGCCAACTCCCGGGTGGTGCTGCGCCTGCAGAACCTGTCCCGGCTGCCGACCGGCACCCTGCTCCTGGAGGACCGGCTGCCCTACGCGCTGGGCAGCCGGCCCCGGGTCGTGTTGGAGCGGCTCGGCGCGCACCAGGCCAGCTCCGTGGCGTACACGGTGCGGGCCGACGTGCGGGGCCGCTACGACGTGGGCCCGCTGGTCGTCCGGATGACCGATCCGTTCGGCCTCTGCGAGCTCACCCGCTCGTTCCCCAGCACCGACCACCTGACGGTCATCCCGCAGGTCACCCCGCTGCCGTCGGTCCGGCTCCCCGGGGAGTACGCGGGCAGCGGCGACAGCCGGGCCCGCTCGGTGGCGGTGCACGGCGAGGACGACGCGGCGACCCGGGAGTACCGGCGCGGCGACGACCTGCGCCGGGTGCACTGGAAGTCCACCGCCCGCACCGGTGAGCTGATGGTGCGCCGCGAGGAGCAGCCCTGGGAGAGCCGCGCCACCGTCGTGCTGGACACCCGGGCGTACGGCCACCGCGGCGAGGGGCCGACGGCCAGTTTCGAGTGGGCGGTCTCGGCCGCCGCGAGCATCGCCGTCCACCTGCGGCAGGCCGGTTACAAGTTGCGGCTGGTCACCGGCGCGGGGGCGGACGTGGACGCCTCGGAGGCCGGCGGGGACGGGGCGCTGCTCGACCACCTCGCCGAGGTACGACTGGATCAGCGTGCCGAGGTCACCGGCCTCGTGCAGCGGGTCCGCCAGCGCTCCGACGGTGGTCTGATCATCGGCCTGTTCGGCACTGTCAGCGTCGCCGAGGCGGAGCTGCTGGCCGGGCTGCGGGGCAACAACGCCACCTGCGTCGGCTTCCTGTTGAACAGCTCCACCTGGCTCAGCCTGCCCGAGAAGGCCCGCGCCGAGGCGGAACACGCGCACGCCGCCGCCGTCCTCGCCATGTTGCAGAGTGGCTGGCGGGTGGTCGGCGTCGACCACGGCGGCCGGCTACCGGCGCTGTGGCCGCAGGCCGGCCGGGGTGCGCAGGGGTTCGCCATGCGGGCCGCGCTGGCCGAGACGGTCGCCGGCGGTGTGCGATGAACGGAAGGCTCCCCTCATGATCAGCAGTCGGAACATCGGCGTGGTGGCGGCGGTGGCCACGCTGCTGGCCGCCGCACCGCTGTCGGCCATCTTCCAGGGCTGGACGTGGTTGATCGAGTCCATCATCGCGGTCGCCGTGGTGGCCGGGGTGGCCGCGCTGACCCGACTCGTCCGGGCACCGCTGTGGGGTCAGGTGCTGGGCATGCTGGCCGGCCTGATGCTTGCCCTGACCTGGTTGTTCCCCAGCGGCGAGGAGCTGCTCGCGATCCTGCCGACCCCGGGCACATTCGCGTACTTCGGTGACCTGCTCGCCGGCTCCATGCAGGACATGCGTTCGTACGGGGTCGAGGTCCCGGACACTGACCCGCTGCTGTTCATCGCCGTCCTCGGCGTCGGTGCGGTCGCCGTGCTGGTGGACGTGCTGGCCGTGGGGTTGCGTCGGCCCGCCCTGGCCGGGCTGCCGATGCTCGCCATCTACTCGGTGCCGGTCGCCGTCTACGTCGACAGCGTCCCCGCGGTGCCGTTCGTGGTGGGCGCCGCCGGTTACCTCTGGCTGCTGGTCACCGACAACGTCGACCGCGTACGCCGCTTCGGGCGGCGGTTCACCGGTGACGGCCGCGACGTCGACGTGTGGGAGGCCTCCCCGCTGGCGTCCGCCGGCCGCCGGCTCGCGGCGGTCGGGGTGGCCCTGGCGGTGCTGCTGCCGTTGGCGGTGCCCGGCATGACCGGCGGGCTGCTCGACTCGCTCAGCCGAGGGTCGGGCAACGGCACCGGGAACGGGGGCGGCTCGGGTGGCACGTCGGGTCGGATCGACCTGTTCGCCTCGCTCGCCGGCCAGCTCAACCAGTCCCAGGTAGCCGACCTGGTGAAGGTGAAGACGTCCGAGCAGAACCCGTTCTACCTGCGCTACGCGGTCGCCGACGAGCTGCGCCCCAGCGGTTTCCAGGCGCGCAACCCCAGCGGCCGGTCGGTGAACCGGGACCTGCCGAACCCGGCCGAGAGGGCCGGCCCAGGCGTGCAGCAGGCCACCTACCAGGCGACGGTCGAGGTCACCAAGAGCCTCAGCATGTCGCTGATGCCGGTGTACGCCGAGCCGACCCGCACCGACGACCTCAGCGACAACTGGCTCTACGACACCAACCAGCAGGTGGTCTTCTCCAACCGGGAGAACTCCCGGGGCCGGAAGTACTCCTTCGACTACGTCCGCTCGACCTTCACGCAGGCGGCGTTGCGGGCCGCGCAGCCACTGCCGGCCGACCATCCCGTACGCCGTCAGATGACCGCCACCCCCGCGCCGGTGCCCGAGGTGGAGGAGCTGGTCAAGGGGTTGATCCAGGGCAAGCGCACGGACTACGACCGGGTGTTGGCGATCTACCAGCACTTCTCGGCGGACAACGGGTTCAGCTACCGGTTGAGCACCGAGAGCGGCAGCAGCGGTCAGGACATCGTCAACTTCCTGACCAACAAGGTCGGCTACTGCCAGCAGTACGCCGCCGCGATGGCCTGGCTGGTCCGCTCGGCCGGCATCCCGGCCCGGGTCGCGTTCGGGTTCACCAACGGCAGCAAGCGCGACGGTGACACCTACACGCTGACCAACCTCAATCTGCACGCCTGGACCGAGGTCTACTTCGACGGGGCCGGTTGGGTGCCGTTCGACGCCACCCCGGCGTACGGGGTGCCCGGCGCGACCCGGTCGCCCTGGGCGCCGGACAACGACGCACCGGAGACGCCCAGCCCGGACACTGAGGTCCCGACCACACCGACGGACCCGGGAGCCTCGGCCGGGCCCTCCAGCCCGGACAACGCCGACCGGGAAACCGACGAGGGGTTCGCAGCCGGTGGGACGACGCCGGACGAGCAGCCACCGGTCTGGCCCTGGTGGGCGGCGGGCCTGGTGGCACTGCTGGCGCTGCTCGCGGTGCCGGCACTGCGCCGGTTGGCGCTACGCCGCCGACGGGGTGGCCGCGAGGTGCGCGCGGCGGTGGCCTCCGCCAGTGTCGACGGCGACAGCAAGCCGGGGGCGCGACCGGTGGTGGTCAGTGTGGACGCCAGCCGGGCCCGCGCGGACGCGCACGCCGCCTGGGCGGAGCTGCTCGACACGCTGGTGGACTTCCGGGTCCCGGTTGATCCGACCGAGACGCCCCGGGCGACCGCGGACCGACTTGTCCGGGACGCTCTGGACGACGACGACGACGAGGCGATCGGGTCGGCGCGGCTGCTCGGCCGGGCGGAGGAGCGGGCCCGCTACGCGCGGGATCCGCTGACCGGTGAGCGGTTGTTGCCGGCGCTCCGCGCGGTCCGTGCGGCGCTCGCCACCCGGGCGGACCGACGGACCCGCCTGCTCGCCACGGTGCTGCCGCCCTCGGTGTTGCTGCGCTGGCGTACCACCCTGGCGGACAGGTCCGGCCGGATGGTGGCGTTCACCGGGCGGGCCCGGTACCGCCTGCTGCGGTGGAACCCTCGACGGATGCTGGCCGACCGGGCAGCTCGCTGACCGGGCAGTTCCCCGACTCGCTGACAGGGCAGTTCCAGATCCGGGGCGGCGGCCACCACCGCCGCCCCCCTGTCTGCCCGCCTAAGGTGCCGCCACCCAAGATCGTGCCCGATCCAGGAAAGAGGCCCCTCCCTGGCGCACGATGCCACTCCATCCGGGATCGAGCACGATCATGCGGAAAGGTGGTCCTGCGGAGAGTGATCAGCGGGGAAGAAGGGCGCGCGGATACGACGGAGGTCGCCGGGGGCCTGCCCGGCGACCGCTCGTCGCGGCGTACGGCCCGCCTCAGCGGCGGGACCGGCTCAGCGGTGCCCCTCCGGGCGCTGCCGCCACCTGTCCTCCATGCGGTCCAGGATCGACGACCGGCGACCGGATCGGCCACCGCGCGGACGACGGCGACTCGTCGTGCCGCCCACCACGTGCAGGTCGGGTGACTGCGCCCGCCGGTGCGACTGCACCGCGAACGCGGCCGACGCCAGCATGACGACAAAGCCCGCCACCGCCAGTGGTGGAGTCTTGATCACCGCGCCATAGACCAGTAGAGCCAAGCCAGCGATGATGACGCCGGCGGCGACGAGCAGGCGACGCCGCGCATGGAAGCGCGGATCGCTGGCGCGCACGGCCGAGGCGAATTTGGGGTCCTCGGCAAGCGACCGCTCGATCTGCTCGAACAGCCGCTGCTCGTGCTCCGAGAGCGGCACGGCACTCCTCCCCGGTCACGTTGGTCGGGCCCACTCGGGCCGACAGACCGTGGCAGCCATCCGGCTGCTTACCCGCAAGTCTACGAGGGGGGTCGCGCGTCGGAAAGCGGGACGACCTATGGGCGGGGTGGATTTTCGTTTCGACGGGGATCACGGTCGCCCATCAGACTGGCCGGACCTATGACGGACCGCCCGAAACGGGCAGCGGCGGCGTCCGCGGCAGCTTCCGCCTCGCGCCAGCCGCGCTCGGGGGCGCCGAGGGTGAGTTGCCGGGGAGCGCCCTTCGCCGGGGCGAGTCCTTCCACCCGGACACCGACGAGTCGGATCCGCTCGCCCGGGTCCAGGGCGGTGTAGAGCGCCCAGACCGTGTCGAACATCTCACGGGCGGTGTCGGTGGGCACGTCGAGGGTGCGAGATCGGCTGACGGTGCGGAAGTCGGCCAGCCGGACCTTGAGCGAGACGGTGCGCCCCACCTGGCCGGAGCCGCGTAACCGGACGCCGACCTTAGCGCTGAGCGCGAGCAACGCGCGGCGGATCTCCAACGGGTCGGCCACGTCGACGTCGAAGGTCACCTCGGCGCCGATCGACTTGTCGACGTGCTCGGGGCTGACCCCGCGCGGGTCGCGACCCCAGGCCAGCTCATGCAGGTGCGACGCCGAGGCGGCACCGACGGCTCGACGGAGCATGCCCACCGGCGCCTCGGCGAGGTCGCCGACGGTGGCCAGGCCGAGCTTGCGCAGCGCCTCGGCGGCCCGCTCCCCCACCCCCCACAGGGCGTCCACCGGCAACGGGTGCAGGAAGTCGAGCACCTGCCCCGGAGGCACGACCAGCAGGCCGTCCGGCTTGGCCCGGGTGGAACCCAGCTTGGCCACGAACTTGGTCGGCGCCACCCCGACCGAGCAGGTCAGCGCCTGCTCGTCGGCGACCCGGCGACGGATCAGCCGGGCGATGGTGGCCGGCGAACCGAATAGCCGCCGGGCGCCGGTCACGTCGAGGAACGCCTCGTCGAGGGAGAGCGGCTCGACCAGCGGCGTGACGTCCCGGAAGATCTGCATGACGGCCCGGGAGGCGGCCGAGTACGCGGAGAAGTCCGGTGGCAGGTACACCGCGTGCGGGCAGCGGGCCCGGGCCTGGCTGGTCGGCATCGCGCTGCGTACGCCGTACCGGCGGGCCTCGTAACTGGCCGAGCTGACCACGCCGCGCGGGCCGACGCCGCCGACGATCACCGGCCGGCCACGCAGCTCGGGGCGGCGGCGCACCTCGACCGCGGCGAAGAAGGCGTCCATGTCGACGTGCAGGATCGGGCTGGCGGAGTCGTCGGCGTCCGGCCCGAAGCGCGGATCGTCGCCCCGGGGCAACGACTGACTGCGGCCCATCCCGGCAGGTTAACCCGGGGGTACGACACCACCATCGGCCAGTGGGCCGAACCGCCCCCGGGTCAGCCCCGGACGACCAGCAACGGCACTGTCAGCTCGGCGGCGGTGTCCGACCCGTGGTAGGCCACCAACTTCGACGCCATCGGCCGCTCGGTACGGCTGGCCATGACCGCGTACGTGTCGTTGCAGGTCACCACCACGTCGCCGACGCGGCCCAGGTGTTCCTCGGGCACCGGCCCGAACCAGCCGGTGGCCACCACCTCGTCGCGGGTGCGTACCCGGGCCGTGGCGCCCAGCACCGCCGACCAGGCGGCCAGCACGTCCTCGGTCGCGCCCGGCTCGGTGTGCAGGTAGCGGACCCGGGCCTCGCCGGCCACCAGCCGCACACCGGCCCGCAGCCGCGGATCGGTGTCCAGGTCGAAGCGGTGCGCGGCGGGAATGTCGAGCTGACCGTGGTCGGCGGTGACCAGCAGCGCCGCGTCCGGGGGCAGCCCGTCGACCAGCCGGGCGAGCAGGGCGTCCACCTCGGCGGCGGCGACCCGCCAGGGCTCCGAGTCGACGCCGTAGACGTGGCCGTACCGGTCCAGGTCGGCGTGGTAACCGGAGACCAGGGCCGGCCCGGAGCCGGCGGCCAGCGCGGCCAGCATGGCGGCGGCCACCGCGTCTCCGCCGGCGGCGCCCCGGAAGTCGCCACCCCGGTTGGCGGCGACTGTCAACCCGCTGCCGCCGAACTCCGGCCGACTCACCACTGTCGTCGTCACCCCGGCGGCGCGGGCCCGCTCCAACTGGGTGGGCACCGGCTGCCAGCGCAGCGGCGACGGATCGGCGGCCCAGTCCGTGTGGGTGAGCACCCGATCGGTGCCGGGCACCCGGACGGTGAAGCCGAGCACCCCGTGCGCGCCCGGCGCGACACCGGTGCCCAGCGACACCAGGCTGGTCGGGGTGGTGGACGGGAAACCGGCGATCAGCGGGCGGGCCACCGTCGCGGCGAGCCCGGCGAGCGTCGGCGCGTACGGCGCCGCGGTCGGCAGCTGGTACCAGCCGAGCCCGTCGACCAGCAGTACGGCGATCCGGCGTACCCCGGCCAACGAGGGCACCAGCCCGAGCGGGTCGGTCGAGCCGGGCACCCCCAGCACTGCCAGCGCGCTGGGCAGCACGTCGGCGAGCCGGCCGCCGCCGTGCTGCGGCCCGAGGATCGCCAGCGGCGCCGGCACGTCACCGGCCTCGGCGGTCATGCCGGGCGGCGGGCGAACAGGTGCAGTTGGGCGGCCAGATCCCGGTACGGCGACTGGGCGGCCAGCGCACGTTCCAGCTCGACCAGGGCTGCGGGCTGCCCGTCGGCGACAGCGGCCGGCAGCAGGTCGGCCAGCACGCGTACCCCATGGATCTCCTCGACCACCAGCCCGGCGGCGCCGAGCAGCGCGGCGGCGCCCGGGGCGTCGTAGCGTCGGCGCAGCGTGTCGCGCGGCCCCGCGGTGCCGGCCGGATCGGCGGCCACCGCGGTGGCGACGTCCAGGTGCCCGTTCATCGCCCGGCCCAGCACGGCGGCGGCCCGGCCGGCCACCAGCACACTGGCCGCGCCACCCGGGCGCAGCGCGCTGGCCAGCGCGGCCACCACCGGCGTCGGGTCGTCGACCACCTCCAGTACGGCGTGGCAGAGCACCAGATCGACGCCGGCCGGCTCGACCAGCCCGGCGAGGGCGTCGCCGTCGCCCTGCACGGCGACGATCCGGTCGGCCACCCCGGCCTCGGCGGCGCGGCGGGTGAGCGCGGCGAGCGCGTCGGGGCTGGCGTCGACGACGGTGACCCGATGCCCGGCGCGGGCCAGCGGAACGGCGAAACCGCCGGTGCCGCCGCCCACGTCCAGCACGGTGAGCTCGGCGTCGCCGCGCCGGTCCAGCTCGGCGCGGAGCACCGACCAGATCACGGCGGTGCGGGGTGTCAGCGGCGGCTCGGCGAACCGGCCTCGGGTCTGCTCCACCCGGCCGAGCCTAGTCACCCGGCCCGGTGGTGGCGCGGGCGTGTGGTGGGTGCGCCCACCACACGCCCGATCGGTGCGTGGTGCGGCGGGAGGTCAGGCCTCGGCACCCTCAGTCTCGTCCTCCGCCCGGGACCGGCGCTCGTTGGCCACCGGACCGTTGGTCACCTCGTACTCGCGGGGGTCGGCGAGGTGCGACGGCACCCAGCCGTTGCCCAGTCGGGTCCGCCGGGCGTTGGCGATTCCACCGGTGTACGCGTGATTTCCCGTCACTGTCGTTCCCCCTCACGGATCACGGGCCGCTCTGCCCGCTCGCAACGAGTCTCCCGCTCGGCGGCTCGGGAAACCGTAATGTGGATCACTGGATCAGCGGAAGTCACGGGACGCGGGGCTCACCGGCGGCTCGATGGCGTCCAGCCGGTCGGCGACCAGGTTGGTCACCCCCTCGTGCCGCTGCAACCGCCCCCGGACCACCAGCGCGGCGCTGGTGCGGGCCACCCGCCGGTAGCGCTGCCACAGCCCCGGCGAACAGGTGACGTTGAGCATCCCGGTCTCGTCCTCCAGGTTGAGGAAGGTGACCCCGCCCGCGGTCGCCGGGCGCTGCCGGTGGGTGACGATGCCACCGACCCGGATCCGTTGCCCCGGCTCCACCCGGCCGAGCCGGGCGATCGGCACCGCGCCGAGCACGTCGAGTTGCCCCCGGATGAACCGGGCCGGATGGCTCTCCGGCGACAGCCCGGTGGCCCACACGTCGGCGACCAGCCGGTCCACCGCCTCCATTCCGGGCAGCGTGGGCGCCGCCGCGCCGGTCACCGTGCCGGGCAACCGACCCGGCCGGTCCTGGGCCGCCGCGCCGGCCGCCCACAGCGCCTCCCGCCGGGTCAGCCCGAAACAGGCGAAGGCGTCCGCGGTGGCCAGCGCCTCCAGCTGCGCGGCGGTGAGACCGAGCCGCCGGGCCAGATCCGGCATGTCACGGTACGGCCCACCGGCGACCCGTTCGGCCTCGATCCGTTCGGCCACGTCGGCGCCGAGGGTCCGCACGCTGGACAGGCCGAGCCGGACGGCGGGGCCGCCCAGCCCCCAGGCGTGCGGCGGCTCCCCCGGCCCGCTGCCCCACCGGGTGTCCGGGGTGGACTCCAACACCGCCTTGGCCCCGCTGGCGTTGATGTCCGGACGGCGCACCTCCACCCCGTGCCGGCGGGCGTCGTCGACCAGGGTCTGCGGCGAGTAGAAGCCCATCGGCTGGGCGTTGAGCAGCGCGGCCAGGAACGGCGCCGGGTGGTAGCGCTTGAGCCAGGAACTGGCGTACACCAGGTAGGCGAAGCTCATCGCGTGGCTCTCCGGGAAGCCGTAACTGGCGAACGCGGTGAGCTTGCGGTAGACGTCGTCGGCCAGCTCACCGGTGATGCCCCGCTCGGCCATCCCGGCGTAGAGCCGCTCGGCGATCCGGGTCATCCGCTCGACCGACCGTTTGGCGCCCATCGCCCGGCGCAACTGGTCGGCCTCGGCCGCGTCGAAGCCGGCCAGGTCGATGGCGAGCTGCATCAGCTGCTCCTGGAACAACGGCACACCCAGGGTCTTCTCCAGGGCGTTACGCATCAGCGGGTGCGCGAAGGTCACCGGCTCCTGACCGTTCTTGCGCCGGATGAACGGGTGCACCGAACCACCCTGGATCGGGCCGGGCCGGATCAGCGCCACCTCGACCACCAGGTCGTAGAACTCGCGGGGCTTGAGCCGGGGCAGGGTGGCCATCTGGGCGCGGCTCTCCACCTGGAACACCCCGACCGAGTCGGCCCGGCAGAGCATGTCGTAGACCTCCGGGTCGTCCAGGGTCATGTCACCCAGGTCGAGACTCTCGCCGATCATGTCGTAGCCGTAGTGCAGGGCGGAGAGCATGCCCAGGCCGAGCAGGTCGAACTTGACCAGGCCCACCGCCGCGCAGTCGTCCTTGTCCCACTGCAGGACGCTGCGCCCGGGCATCCGCCCCCACTCCACCGGGCAGACCTCGATCACCGGCCGGTCGCAGATCACCATGCCACCGGAGTGGATGCCCAGGTGCCGCGGGAACGTCTGCAACTCGTTGGCGTACTCCACCACCTGCTCGGGGATGTTCTCCACATCGACGGTGGCGACCGAGCCCCACCTGTCGATCTGCTTGCTCCAGGCGTCCTGCTGCCCCGGCGAGTAGCCGAAGGCCTTGGCCACGTCCCGCACCGCCGAGCGGGGCCGGTAGGAGATGACGTTGGCGACCTGGGCGGCGTGCTCCCGGCCGTAGCGGGTGTAGACGTGCTGGATCACCTCCTCCCGACGGTCGGACTCGATGTCCACGTCGATGTCCGGTGGGCCGTCGCGTTCCGGGGCGAGGAACCGCTCGAAGAGCAGCCGGTGCCGCACCGCGTCCACATTGGTGATCCGCAAGGCGTAGCAGACCGCCGAGTTGGCCGCCGAGCCCCGGCCCTGGCAGTAGATGTCCTGGTCACGGCAGAACCTGACGATGTCGTAGACCACCAGGAAGTAGCCGGGGAACCCCAGCTCCTCGATCATGTTCAGTTCGTGGTCGAGCTGCGCGTACGCCGCCGGGTGCGCCTGCGGCGGCCCGTAGCGTTCGTGCGCCCCGTCAGCGGTGAGCTTGCGCAGCCAGCTCATCTCGGTGTGCCCCGGTGGCACCGGGTACGCCGGCAGCTGCGGCGCGACCAGTTGCAGGTCGAAGGCCAACTCGGCGCCGAACTCGGCGGCCCGCGCCACCGCACCCGGGTACGCGGCGAACCGGGCCGCCATCTCCGCGCCGCTGCGCAGGTGGGCGGTCGCCGCCGCGGGCAGCCACCCGTCGATCTCGTCCAGACTGCGTCGGGCCCGCACCGCGGCGACGGTGGTGGCCAGCCGCCGCCGGCCAGGGCTGGCGTAGTGCACGTTGTTGCTGGCCACCGTCGGCAACCCGGCCGCCGCGGCCAGCTCGGCGAGCGCGTCGTTGCGGTCGGCGTCGACGGGGTGGCCGTGGTCGGTCAGCTCCACCGCCACCGTCTCCGCGCCGAAGAGCGCGGTCAGCCGGTCCAACTCGCGGGCCGCCGCGTCCACCCCCTCGGTGAGCAGCGCCCCCGGCACGTGCCCCTTGCGGCAGCCGGTCAGCACCAGCACGTGGTCCTTCAGCTCGGCGGCGACCTCTTCCAGCTCCCCGTAGACCGGGCGGCCCTTCTCCCCGCCGCGTAGCTGGGCGCGGGCGATGGTGGTCGCCAGCCGGGCGTACCCCTCGTGGCCGTGCGCGAGCACCAGCAGGTGCGCGCCCTGCGGGTCGGGCTCGCCGTTCTGCGGACCGGGCAGGTCGAGGGACAACTCCGCGCCGAAGATGGTCGGCAGGCCCAGCGTGCGGGCCGCCTCGGCGAAGCGGACCACCCCGTAGAAGCCGTCGTGGTCGGTGACGGCGAGCGCGGTGAGCCCCAGCCGGGCCGCCTCCTCGGCCAACTCCTCCGGGTGACTGGCGCCGTCGAGGAAGCTGAAGTTGGTGTGCGCGTGCAGCTCCGCGTAGGGCACCACGCCGTCGGGGCGGGTCAGCTCCGGCGGCTGGTACTGCTCACGGCGGCGGCTCCAGGCCGGGGAGTCACCACCATCGGCGTCCACGGCGAGCGGGTCCACCACGTGCAGGTGCCGCTCACCTCTGCTCCCGCGGTTGCCACCCGCTCGGGTGTCACCGGCCCGGCCGGAGAGCACGCGCTCCAGCTCCGACCAGGGCATCTTCGGGTTGTGAAAGCTCATCCGGCCGCTCCGGCCGCGCTGCTCGGCCCGGTACTGCTCGGCCGAGGGACGCTGGGCGACCGGGTCGACGACGGACACGACGGCGGTCGCCCCGCCGGCGGCGAGAGGTGCGATGAGCGTGATGACTCACCGGCATCTTGATGCCGGTGAGTCATCATGCTCATCAGGACGTCTGTTCCCCGGCCAGCGCGGAGCCAGCCGACGCCGGGCAGGGATCGACCTGACTCAGTCATAGATCGCCTCCACCAACCACTGCCCCGACTCCACGGCCAGCAGCAGGGCAGCACCGTCGGCCAGGCTGACCTGGAACCGGGCCCGGCGGCGGGCCTCGGCCGGCGCCCACCAGCGCTCGTCCACCGGCCACGGCCCGGCCCAACCCACGATCTCCGCTGGCTGACCGGTGCCGACCACCAGTCGGGCGGGCGCGGCGCTCACCGCCAACCGCGCGCTGATCACCACCGGCTCGCCAGCGGCGTCGTGCACGGTCGCGGCGAGCGGACTGGGCAGCACCACGGCGGGCGCGGGCGGCGGCAGCCGGCCCGGCCACGGCGGGGTGCCCTCACCAGCCCTCGCGCCGGCCGGCGGGCCGGGCCGGGCCGGGAGTCGTTCGTCGCCCCACGGCACCAGTCGCACCTGGTCGGCCGGGGAACGCCCACCACCGAGCACCGCGGTGACCACCGCTTCCGGGCCGAGGATGCCCTGCACCCGGCTCAGCGCCCGGTGCGCGCGTTCCCGCTCCTCGCCGGTCTCCCCCCAGAGGCCGGCCTGCAGACCGGCCTGGGCGATCACCCCGTCCGGGACCAGTCGCAGCCGGATGATGCCGGCGGTCGGTCGGGCCGCGCGGGCACCGGCACGACCGTTGCTGCCGGAGAGCCACCCGTCGAGCTGCCAGCGCACCCGGTCGGCGATGGCCGCGGCGGTGAGCAGGCCATCGTGCCGCCACACCCGGTGCAGCTCCTGCCCGTGCTCGGTGACCGCCTCGATGCCGAGCCGGGTGCAGGCCAGCCCGTGCCCGGCCAGCCGCTCGTGCAGCTGCTCGGCCAACGCCCGGGCCACGAACGCCGCCGCGTCGACCCGGTCGATCGGCTCGTCGTGCTCCGAGGTCACCGTCAGGTCGGCCGGCGGCTGTCGGACGGCGAGTGGGCGGTGGTCCCGCCCGGCGGCCAGCCGATGGGCCAGCGCACCGTCGAACCCGAACCGGGCCAGCACGTCGCCGGCCGGCAGCGCGGCGAAGTCGCCGAGGGTACGCACCCCCAGCCGGCGCAGCAGGTCGGCCAGCGCCGACCGGCCGAGCGCCTCGACCGGCAACCCGGCCAGGAACTCCGGTGTCCCGCCCGGGGTCACCACCCGGCCGGCGCGAGCGGCCAACCCGGCCGCGAACACCCCGTCGGCGATGCCGACCTGGCTCTCCACCAGGCAGGACTGGGCCACGTGTTCGATGATCCGCTCGGCGGCGGCCTCCTCGCCGCCGAGGTAACGGCTCGGCCCCCGGGCGGCCACCGCGCAGGCGCCCGGACGGACCACCTCGACGCCGGCCACCAGTTCCTCCACCGCGGCGACCACCGGCTCGAACGCCCGGGCGTCCCGACCCGGGTCGTACTCCACGACGGTGAGTTGGGGGCAGCGGCCCTGCGCCTCCCGTTTGCGCAGGCCCCGACGCACCCCCTCGGCGCGGGCCCGCTCGGAGCAGGCGACCACCCGGTTGGCGTGCAGCACGGCGACCGGGCCGGTCGCCGGCACCCCGTCGACGATCTCGGCGGCGAGCACCGGCCAGTCCGGGCACCACAGCAGCAGGGTCCGTGCCGGCGCGCCGGTCATCCCCGACCGACCAGGGCGAGCGGCGCGGCCGACCGGCCCACGGGCGACGGCGGCGTACGAGGGATCACCCGGGTCAACTCGTCGCCCGGCAGCCAGACCTTGATCTCCTTGGGTCGGGCGGCCGCCCCGCGCCCGCGCGCCGAGACGGTGATCTCCCGGCGGCGCAACCGCCCCCGGCCCAGCCCGAGCCCCTCCCAGACACCACGGACCACCTGCAACGTCACGTCCGCGCCGTCCCACCGGCCGTACGGGACGAGCACACTGCCGCGCTGCCGGGCCCGGGCGGCCAACCGGGTGGCGACCGAGGCGGAGACCGTCGCCGGCACTGTGGTGACCACGACGTCCACCCCGTCGATCAGCGCGGCCACGACGGTGGCCCACTCCGGGCCGGGGTTCGGCACCAGGGCCAACCGGTCCAGGGCGATGCCCAGCTCAGCGGCCGCGCCCGCGCCGAACGTCGGCACCCCGACCACGGCACACCACGAGCCGGCCCGGGACGCCGCGGCGAGCAGGGCCAACATCAGTGAGGTGCCGCCGCTGCGGCTGGGCTGGCCGGCGGCGACCGCGATGGTGCTGCCCCGGCGCAGGCCCCGGTTGGGCAGCAGACCGGTCAACTCGGGCACCACCGGCAGCACCCGGTGGCCACCGACCGGGTCGGGTGCGCTCGCCGGGCGCACCAGATCGGCCAGCGCGGCGGAACCGACCACCATGCGGCCCGCCATTGGACCAACTCCCCCGTCGTTGCTGTGGATCAGATCAGGACCGGCACGCCGTGCCACCGGCCGCCCGGCTCCCCCCGCAGGGCGGCCGGTGGCACGACGGGATCAGGCGGCGAGGCCGTCCAGAGCCGGTTGGTGGGCCACGCCGAGCGCGGCTTCCACCACCGTGACGAACTGTTCGGCAGCGCGGAGCAGATCGTCGGCCTCCCGGGCGCTGACCACCCGGGGGATGCCGGCCTCGGCGGCGGCACGCTTGCTGGCCCCCGCTGCGAAGAACCGGGACCACTCGTCGAGCTCTGGAGCGACCGCGCAGAGGAGGACCCAGACGCTGGTGATCCGGTTGCGCCGACTCGGCGCGGGCCGGGCCCGGGCGGCGAGCAGGGCCGCCGCCGCGCGCAGGGCGGCCAGGTGGGCAGCCGCGTAGCGCAGGCCGTCAGGTCGGGTCTGGCCGGCCTCGACCAGCCCACGGCGGGCCAACATGAGGAGCTGGGCGGGGGTGCGATGCGGCAGCACGTGTGCCGGCACCGTCGGTGCCTGAGCCGGGTTGGTCGGCATGGGTGTCTCTCCTCCACGTGGCCGAGACGTCACTGCGGCGGCTGCTGCCACCGACGAGACGCCGAGGTCGGGGTGGTGCGGAGGAAGACGCACCGGGTGTGGCCGGCCGGGTGTGGATGCTTCCCCACACCACACCCGGCCGGCGGACCGGCGGGTGCGTCGCCCGCCGCCCGGGGGTCGTGGGCGGCGGACGACGCTCCTGCCTGTTGGGACCAGGCTCGCGACTGCCCGGAAACCCAGGTGCGGCCCGCGGAGCCGCACCGCCCGGAGGTGGCGCCGCGAAACGCCGCGCTCCGGCTGGTTGGAACGGGCGTTCGAGGCAATCGAACACTCGTTCTAACTACTGCTGACAGTACACCTCCCCTCCGACGAAAATGCAACGTGTGACGCGCTGAGCGTGCCGGCCGGATGAACCCACCCCGGCGAACCGGGAAGAATGACGACATGCAGCCACACCCGAACGTACGAGCGGTGCAGGACGCGCTCACCGCCGCCGGCACGCGCGACGGCACCGGCGAGCCCAGCCTGGTCCGTCTGCTGCCCGACGCGGTGCACACCGCCGCGGCGGCCGCCGAGGCGCTCGACGTCGAGGTCGGTCAGATCGCCAACTCCCTGATCTTCGACGCGGACGACACGCCGCTGCTCGTGCTCACCTCCGGCGCGCACCGGGTCGACACCGCCGGCCTGGCGGCATCGATCGGCGTCACCCGGCTGCGCCGGGCCACCCCGGAGTTCGTCCGGACCCACACCGGACAGCCGATCGGCGGGGTCGCCCCCCTCGGGCACCCGCACCCGCTGCGCACCCTGGTGGACACGGCGCTGGCGGCGTACCCGGAGATCTGGGCCGCGGGTGGCGTACCCCAGGCGGTCTTTCCGACCACCTACACCGAACTGCTGCGGGTCACCGCCGGCACCCCGGCCGAGGTGGCGTGAGCGAGCGGAGCGTGCTGACCAACCAGTCCGGCAGCGCGGTCCCGGAGCTGGTCACGCTGCACGTGTGGCGGACCTCCCGCGGCGCGCTGCCCCGGGCGCTGACCCGGATGGCGCTGGACCCACGCCGGCTGCGCGCCCTCCCGGGCGCCCGGTTCGGCAAGCTGCTGGGCACCGGGACCGGCACCGACTTCGGGCCGAGGGACGCCGACCTGACCCGGTGGGCGGCGCTGACCGTCTGGGACTCCCCCGCCGCGGCGGCCGACTTCGACGACTCGTCGGTCGGACGGGCCTGGGCACGCATCGCCCACGCCCAGGCCCGGATCGACCTGCGCCCACTGACCAGCCGGGGCGAGTGGTCCGGCCAGCGGCCCTTCGGTGACCCGTCGGGCGGCCGGGTCACCGGCCCGGTGCTGGCACTGACCCGGGCCCGGCTGCGGGCCCGCCGGGCCGCCACCTTCTGGCGGGCGATCCCACCGGTGGCCGCCGCCCTGCGCGACGCGCCCGGGCTGCTGGCCCGGTTCGGGGTCGGCGAGGCACCGTTGGGCTGGCAGGGCACGGTGAGCGTGTGGCGCGACCCGACGGACCTGGTGGCGTTCGCGTACCGTCACCCGGAGCATCGGGCGGCGATCATGCGAACCCCCACCGCGGGCTGGTACGCCGAGGAGCTGTTCGCCCGGTTCGAGGTGCGCGACGTGGTCGGCGACCGGTCGGTGCTCGGGTGGGCCGCCGATGGTGGCCCGGAAACGGTGAAGGGTGGACGGGCATGAGGTTGGTGCGCTGGACGCCGGACGATCTCGTCCGGCGGCTGGACGACGTGGTGGCCGTCTACGGCGAGGCGATGGGATACCGCACCGACCTGCTGGAGGCCCGGCGCGGTTACATCGCCACCCACGTTCGCCGGCCGGGTTTCCGGGCGGTCGCCAGCCTGACCAGCGAGGGGCACCTCGCCGGCTTCGGCTACGGCTATCTGGGCGCCTCCGGTCAGTGGTGGCACGACCAGGTGCACCGCGCGCTGGACGCCCCGACCCGTACGCGCTGGCTCACCCACTGCTTCGAGGTGGTCGAGCTGCACGTCCGGCCACCGGCGCAGGGGCACGGCCTGGGCACCGGTCAGCTGCGCGCCCTGCTCGGCATGGCGGAGGGCGACACCACGCTGCTGTCCACCCCGGAGGCTGACGAGCAGACCTCGCGGGCCTGGCGGCTGTACCGACGGTTCGGCTTCGTCGACGTGCTGCGCGACTTCCACTTCCCCGGCGACGAGCGGCCGTTCGGTGTGCTCGGTCGGGATCTGCCGCTCGACCCGCCGGCGTCATGACCCGACGGATCTCCTGGACACTGCTCGCCGTCCTGGTGCTCGCCCAGATCTGCTACCCGCTCACCACCGGCGACACCCGGGCCGGGCTCACCGTGGCCACCGTCGTCCTCGGCTGGCTGCTCTCGGTCGGCCACGCGCTGCTCAGCCGGGGCCCACGGGTGGCGGCGGCGCTGGTCGCGGTGGCCACCGGCGGCGGGTTCGCGATCGAGGCGATCGGGGTGGCCACCGGCGTGCCGTTCGGCAGCTACGACTACTCCGGGGAGCTGGGCCCCAAGCTGGCCGGGGTGCCACTGATCATTCCGCTGGCCTGGACCTGGATGGCCTGGCCGGCGTGGCTGGCAGCGGTCCGACTGACCGGCGGCAACGCCGCGACGGCCGACGGCGGCGCACTGACCGCCGGCGGCAGCGGGTCGACGGTGGGGCGGTGGGTGGGGCGGATCGCGCTGGCCACTGTGGGGCTGGCCGCCTGGGACCTCTTCCTGGACCCGCAGATGGTGGCCGAGGGCTACTGGGTCTGGCGCGACGCCACCCCGGCGTTGCCCGGCCTGGCCGGCATCCCGGTCAGCAACTACCTGGGCTGGCTGCTCTTCGCGGTGCTGATGATGAGCGCGCTGCGCCCGCTGGCCGGCCGGGCCGTCGAACACACCGACCGGCGGGACCACCCGATGGTCGCGCTGTACCTGTGGACGTACTTCTCCAGCATCCTGGCCCACGCGGTCTTCCTCGACCTGCCCGCCTCGGCGCTGTGGGGCGCCGCCGGCATGGCGGTGACCGCCGTGCCGCTGGCGGTGACCCTGCTGCGCGACCGCCGGAGCCGCGCCGCGGACCGGGAGGACCACGAGCCGCGCCGCGCCGGCGTCGACGCCAACCGATGACCGTCCTGCTCGCCCTGCTGATCGCCGTCGCCGCGTTGACCGGACACACCTGGCTCAACGCCGCCCGCTGGCTGCGCCGGCCCACCGACCGGCCGGACGCCGTCGACGAGCCGGTGGCCGTGCTGCTGCCGCTGCGCGACGAGGCCACCCGGGTCACACCCTGCCTGCGCGCCCTGCTCGCCCAACGCGGCGTACCCGGGCTGCGCATCGTGGTCCTCGACGACGGGTCCACCGATGGCACCGCCGACGTGGTCCGCGCGGTGGTCGGCGACGACCCCCGGGTCACGCTGCTCAGCGGCGTCGCCCCGCCGCCGGGCTGGCTGGGCAAGCCGCACGCCTGCTGGCAGCTGGCCACCCGGGCCGACCCGGACGCCACCGCGCTGGTCTTCGTCGACGCCGACGTGGTGCTCGCCCCGCACGCCGTGGCCGCGGCCGTCACCGAGTTGCGCGCCGCCCGGGTGACGTTGCTGTCGCCGTACCCCCGGATCGTGGTGGCGACGGCGGCCGACCGGTTGGTGCAGCCGCTGTTGCAGTGGCTCTGGCTCACCTTCCTGCCGCTGCGCGCGATGGAACGCTCACCGCGGCCGTCGCTGGCCGCGGCGGGCGGGCAGTTCCTGGTGGTGGACCGGGCCGGCTACACCGCCGCCGGCGGGCACGCCGCGGTCGCCGACCGGATCCTGGAGGACGTCGAGCTGGCCCGGGCGGTCAAGCGGGCCGGCGGGCGGATCGCCCTGGCCGACGGCTCCCGGCTGGCCACCTGCCGGATGTACGACGACTGGCCGCAACTGCGCGACGGGTACTCGAAGTCGCTCTGGGCGTCGTTCGGGCACCCGGGCGCGGCGGCGGCCGTGGTGGCGGCGCTGCTGCTGCTCTACACCGCCCCGCCACTGGTGGCGCTGGCTGGCGTGGTGGCCGGCGCGCCCGGGGTGGCCGCCGTGGGCCTGGCCGGCTACCTGCTCGGGGTGGCCGGGCGGGTGCTCACCGCCCGCGCGACAGGTGGCCGATGGTGGCCCGACGCGCTCGCACACCCCGTGTCGGTCGTGGTCCTCGGTTGGCTGACAGTGCGGTCGTACCATCTGCGAAAGCGACGCCGCCTGACCTGGCGGGGTCGCCCGGTCAGCTAGGAGGACGCGGTATGGCGCGGATCGTGGTCGTCGGCGCCGGGGTGGGTGGCCTCGCCACCGCCGCCCGGCTGGCCGCCACCGGGCACCAGGTGACCGTCTTCGAGCGGGCCGACACGGTCGGCGGCAAGCTCGGCCGGTACGCGCACGACACACCGGCCGGGTCGTTCCACTTCGACACCGGGCCGAGCCTGCTCACCCTGCCCGAGGTCTTCCACGACCTGTTCGAGGCGACCGGGGCGAAGCTCGACGAGTACCTGGACCTGGTCGGCCTGGACCCGATCGTCCGGCACGTCTTCCCCGGCGGCGGCCCGGCACTGGACTCGTGCGCCGACCCGGTGGAGTTCGCCAGCCGGATCGGCGCCGCCTTCGGCGACCGGGCGGCGGCCGACTGGCAGCGGTTGTGGCGTCGGGCCGCTCGGGTGTGGAACGCCTCCTCGCGGGACATCCTGCGCCGTACCGTCGACTCCCCCCGCGACCTCGCGTCGCTGGCCTGGCGCGTCGGCGACCTGGCCGCCATCGCCCCGGGCCGCACCCTGCGCGGCCTGGGCCGCCGGCACCTGTCCGACCCGCGGCTGCGGATGATGCTGGACCGGTACGCCACCTACACCGGCGCCGACCCACGTCGGGCACCCGCGGCGCTGGTCGCGGTCCCCTACGCCGAGTTGGCCTTCGGTGGCTGGTACCTGCGCGGCGGGCTGGGCACGCTCGCCGACGCGCTGCTGACCCGTTGCCTGGACCTCGGCGTGGTCGTGCAGACCGACGCCACTGTCACCCGGATCGACGCCACCGGCGGCCGGGTGCACGGGGTACGCCTCGCCGGAGTCGCCGCCCCGGTGCCCGCCGACGTGGTGGTGGCCAACGTGGACGCGATCACCGTCTACCGTGACCTGCTGCCGCACCCGGGTCGGCTGGCCGCGCTGACCGACCGCAGCCTCGCCGGTTTCGTGCTGCTGCTCGGCGTCTCCGGCAGCACCGGGCTGGCCCACCACAACGTCTTCTTCCCCGACGACTACGACGCCGAGTTCGACGCGGTCTTCGGTGACCCCGGGCGCGGGGTGCGGGCCCGGCCGGCGGCCGACCCGACGGTGTTCGTCACGGTGGCCGACGACCCGATGGTCCGCCCCGCCGGACACGAGGCGTGGTTCGTGCTGGTCAACGCCGCTCGGCAGGGCACCGCGGCGGGAGCTGTCGACTGGCGACGTCCGGGGCTGGCCGACGCGTACGCCGACCGGATCCTGGACGTGCTGGCGCGGCGCGGTGTGGACGTCCGCGACCGGTTGCTGTTCCGTGAGATCCGTACCCCCGCCGACCTGGACGTGGCGACCGGCGCGCCAGGTGGCTCGATCTACGGCACCGCCGGCGGGCTGCTCCGCCCGGCCAACCGGGGCCCGGCGAACGGGCTGTGGCTGGTGGGTGGCTCCACCCACCCGGGCGGCGGGTTGCCGATGGTGACCCTCTCCGCGCAGATCGTCGCCGACGAGATCGGCCCCGCCTGGTAGTCAATCGGCGTCGAGCAGGGCGCGCCGGATGCTGGAGAGCAGTTGCCCCAGGCCGAACCCGGCCAGCAGCACCCAGACCGCTGTCGCCATGGTGATGGTGCCGGCGGCCAGGTCCGGCTCGATCAGCCCGGCCAACCCGGCGACCAGCAAGCCGGCCAGCGCCACCGAGACCCGGGTGGGGCGTTCGCCCACTGTCACCGCACCGATCTCCCGCATACCGGCGGCGACCGCCCGCGCCCGGACGTACTCGTGCAGCCAGGACAGCGCGCCGCCCGCGACGACCAGCCCACCTGGTGCGCCCACCAGCCAGAACGCCAGCAGCCACGCCACCTCACCGAGCCGGTCGGCGACCGAGTCGTAGACGTAGCCCAGCCGGGTGGTGCGGCCGGTGGCGACCGCCACCGCACCGTCCACGCTGTCCGCCACGGCGGCGAGCAGCACGAACAGCGCACCGAGGAACGGCCCGTCCCCCGGCCGGCTCACCAGCAACGGTACGCAGAAGCAGAGCAGCACCCCGGCCACGGTGACCGCGGTGGGGCTGACCCGCAGTCGGCCCAGCACATATCCGACGTGGTACGCGAATCGCAGCCAGGCACGCACCACCGGCGCCGCGACCCGAGGGTCGAACCCGCCGTGCAGCCGCGCCCACGCCGTGGCGTACTGATCCCAGTTCAGCTGTGTGCCCACCACGGATCAACCGTCGCGCCGGGCAACAGGTGTCGCAGGCGCAGTGTTCACACGCGCGCGCCGGCTTTCAGGTTCTGCCAGACCTCACGGGTCGCCGTGGACCGGTTGAGGGTGATGAAGTGGATTCCCGGCACGCCCTCGTCCAGCAGTCGGCGGCACATCTCGCTGGCCTGCTCGATGCCGAGCCGGCGGACGGCGTCCGGGTCGTCGGCGACGCGCTCGAAGCGGGCCGCCAACGCCGGCGGGAACGGCGCACCGGACAGCTGCACGGACCGTTCGATGGTGCCGATCTGGGTCACCGGCATCACCCCGGCCAGGATCGGGGTGTCACAGCCGGCGGCGGCCACCCGGTCGCGTAACCGCAGGTAGTCGTCGGCGTCGAAGAACATCTGGGTGATCGCGAACTCCGCGCCGGCCCGACACTTGCGGACGAACTGGGCGGTGTCGCTGGCCACGTCGGGCGAGCGCGGGTGCTTGTACGGGAAGGCCGCCACGCCGACGCTGAAGTCACCGGCGTCACGCACCAACCGGACCAGGTCCTCGGCGTAGTCCACCCCCTCGGGGTGGCGGATCCACTCGCCGCTCGGGTTACCCGGAGGGTCGCCCCGAACGGCCAGCACGTTGCGCACCCCCACCCCGGCGAGCCGGCCGACCACGTGCCGCAGCTCGGCGACCGAGTGGTTGACCGCGGTCAGGTGGGCCATCGGCAGCAGGGTGGTCTCGGTGGCGATCCGCTCGGTCACCGCCACGGTGGTGTCCCGGGTCGAGCCGCCCGCGCCATACGTGATCGACACGAACGACGGGCGCAGCGACTCCAGCTCGCGGATGGCCTGCCAGAGCAGCAGCTCCCCCGCCTCGGTCTTGGGCGGGAAGAACTCGAACGAGAAGGTCGGCTGGTGCTCACGGATGAGCTCCCCGATCGCCGGCTGCGGATTGGGGAGTGTCGAGGGAAGACCGAGCGCCACGCTCCGACTCTAGCGGTCGGCGCCAACAGGACCCAGGCCCTTCCCATCCAGCGGCCGACGCCGCCCGGTCCGCCCGACCCGGTGGCCGGTGTCGGTCGGGCGCTCACCTGGTTGGCGAGGTCGCCTGATCCGCGCCGAGCCGGCGGGCGGAAAGGCGTCGTACCTCCGGGGTAGAAATTGGCGGTGCGGGAGGGGCGGCGGGGGTGGCCCCGGGGTCCCGTGCGGGGGTCAGCAACCGAGCGATGACGCCGGTCCCGTCCGGTCGGGCGGGTCGGGCGCCACCGCACCGACTCCCGCCAGGAGGACCCATGATCCCGCCCGCCTCGCCGCGCTGCACGCAGCTCGGGCCGCTGCTGGCCCGGTGCCGACTGGCCCGGGGCTGGAGCCAGCAGCGAGCCGCCGCCGAGTTGTGCGCCGCCGCCGGGGTGCCGACGCTGAGTCGGCACGAGATCTCCCGGTGGGAGCGCCAGCGTCGCGTGCCGGGCGGGTTCTGGCTGGGCTGGCTCGCCGTCGTCCTGGACGTGCCGCTGGTGACGCTCGCCGAGGCCGCCGCTGCCACCCGCCGGGCCGGCTCGACGCGGGCCACCGGGCCGGGACGCGCCACCGGGCCGGGACGCGCCACGCCGCGCGGCGTACGACCGGCTGGGCGAACGGGTCCCGGCCGCACCACGCGTGGCGGTGGAGCACGAACGATGACGACCGGCTAGCGTCGGGGCGTGACCCACGCTGCTCCCGTCTCCCCCGTCGACCGCAACGGCCTGCGGGAGCGGGTCGACAAGGCTCTCACCGAGTTCCTGGCCGGCCAACGTGTCCGGCTCGCCGCCGTGGACGACGCGCTGATTCCGGTGGCCGAGGCGATCGAGGCGTTCGTGCTCGGTGGCGGCAAGCGGCTGCGTCCGGCATTCGCGTACTGGGGGTTCCGGGGTGCCGGCGGGGTGGACAGCGACCAGGTGATCACCGCCCTGGCCGCACTGGAGTTCGTCCAGGCCAGCGCCCTGATTCACGACGACCTGATGGACCGTTCCGACACCCGTCGCGGCGAGCCCGCGGTCCACCGGAGGTTCGCCACCCGGCACCGGGAGGCCGGCTGGGGCGGCGACCCGGACGGTTTCGGCGACGCCGCGGCCATCCTGCTCGGTGACCTCTGCCTGGTCTGGTCCGATGAGCTGCTGCACTCCGCGGGTCTGGACCTGTGGGCGTTGGCCCGGGCCCGGCCGGTCTTCGACGAGATGCGCACCGAGGTCACCGTCGGGCAGTATCTCGACGTGCTGACGCAGGTCACCGGGGACACCTCGGTGCAACGGGCCAGCAAGGTCGCCCGGTTCAAGTCCGCGAAGTACACCGTCGAACGTCCGATGCTGCTCGGGGCCGCACTGGCCGACGCGCCGCAGGACGTGCGGGCGGCCTACTCGGCGTACGGGCTGCCGTTGGGTGAGGCGTTTCAGCTCCGCGACGACGTGCTGGGGGTTTTCGGTGACCCGGCGCTGACCGGCAAGCCGGCCGGCGACGATCTGCGCGAGGGCAAGCGCACCTATCTGGTGGCGGCGGCGGTGGAGGCCACCGACGACGCGGGCCGCGAGTTGCTGCTCGGCCGGCTCGGCGACCAGGAGCTGGACGAGCAGGGGGTGACCCTGCTCCGCGAGGTGATCTCGGGGAGCGGGGCGCTGGCCCGCACCGAACAGCGGATCACCACACTCACCGACGCCGCCCTGACCGCGCTGACCGCCGTCGACCTCGACACCGAGGCCCGCCAGGCCCTGGTCGACCTGGCCATAGCCGCAACCCGCCGCACCGACTAACCCCCTGCCCCACCCCCACCTGCCCCTGCCCCACCCCCACCTGCCCC
>NZ_JNZS01000015.1 GCF_000718515.1 Micromonospora parva
GGGGGACAGCTGTTCGGCGTGATAGCCGCGCCACGCCGCCGGGTACCCGTCTACTGATCTTTGTCCAGGAGTTGGATTTCGCTTCGCGCCGGGCGCACACCGCAGGCACGAAGAGGGAGACGCTGCCTGTGCCTGCAGATCCGCCGCCGCACTAGGCACCTGGACCAGCCGAAAGGCTTCACCGCCGGAACCGTCCACGCTGTCGCCGACTTCCACGGCCATCAGGCTAAGCCGGCACATCTGGACGGCTGGATCGCACCACTGGTCGATGGAGAACAATGTCCACTGAGTTCGCGATGTCACCTACGACGAGGACCGCAGCCAAGATCGCACCGGACCCGCGGCCATTGCCGCTATGCGCAACGCCGCGATCGGCACCCTACGCTCGGCCGGAGTTGCCAGCATCGCTGCTGCCAACCGGCATCACACCCGCGAAAACACCCGCCCAGGCGCTATCTGGAATCACCTAACGACCTTCCGGGTGGCTTATCAGGCGAGCAGGACCAGCGGCCAGATGACGGTTGGTGGGACGAGGACGGCCACAAGTTCGACAGAACAGTTTAACCATCAGGGGCCGTCCCTCTCTTGACGATCGCCTCAAGTCATCCGATCATCAGTCAAGTGGCCTCCTCCCCATACACATTAGACGGCGCACGAAAGATCTTGTCCGGACCGGACAGCGGGTGGTTAACGGCGCTGGACGCGCTGCTCGGTGTTGGCATCCTAGCCACCGGTCCCTTCGGGCTGGCAGCCTGGGGCTGGGTCGATCAAAAGAACGAGCTGATTAAGCTTTTAGGCGAAGCCACCGCAGCCGGACGCGCGCGCCTAAGCGGCAGACGTACTCCCGAACGCTACGACGTACTCGCGGCGACCCATACCGCCCTGACGTACGGAGCGTTCTTCGCCGTGTTCCGTGAGGTGGTAGGTCCGGTTTGCGATGAGATCGGACTAACCGAAGACGACAAACGCCGTCTGACCCGGGATGCCCAGCCGGAGCTCGCACAAGACAGTCTGCGGCACAGCCTTGTTAGCACCCCAATTGATCTACCATGGGCCGGCTGTGGGTTCCGAGCCAACTGTGATGAAGTAGTGAAGCCATTCTACAGGAACCTGACCTTGCGCTGCATTAGCTTTCTGCAGAATTTCGAGGTCTGGCGTCGGATTGATTCGGTGCGAGCCACTGACCCACTGGTACACGACATCGTCAGGCGGGCGATGCTCCGCTACGAATCCGAGTACAAATCACTCGCCGCCAAGGTACCCGAGTTCGGAATTTGGGCGACACTGGGCCAGAGTGACGCCACCCTGGGCGCGGTCCAGCGGGCCGGCGAGTCATTGAGCCGCCTTGAAAGACTATTGATGTCGATTTCCGTGAAGGCCGATCGGGCCGGGACCCGGGTCCGCGAAGTCAACGCTGCCGTTAACCGAGCTGTCCTCGCCGAGCCATTAGTAGCGACCGATTCCTCCGAGGATCTAGCACAGCTTCGGGTCCCCGCTGTGCAGGACGGTTACCTGACGCCGACGTTCCGATGGGCAGTAATGGACGAGAAGTCCCGACCCGCGGACGACAACTGGTGGGCGCTCAAGGAACAAGGGAGTGACCTCGACACCTTTCTGGCAGCGTATTTCTCCTCCCCACGCAGCCACGACCGGCCACTCGTGGTCTTGGGCCTTCCCGGGGCCGGTAAAAGCCTGTTCACAAAGGTATGTGCAGCGCGTTTGTCCGGAAGTGACGCGTACGCCGTCGCGAGAGTGCCCCTGCGCCAGGTGTCGGACCCAACCGCTCCCATCCATCAGCAGGTCTCTGGCGTCCTCGACAGGGCGACCAACGGGCGTGTCTCATGGGCAGATCTAAGCGAGAGCGCTTTGGATGCAACCCGAGTACTGCTGATCGACGGCTTGGACGAGTTCATGCAGGCCTCCGGGCACGCCGAGTCGAATTATTTGCACAACGTCGCCGATTTCCAGCGAATCGAACGGATCTCCGGGCATCCCGTATCGGTCGTCGTCACCTCGCGGACGCTAGTGGCTGACCTCGCCCGGATCCCTAGCGGCTCCTTAGTCATCAAACTGGATAACTTCAGTCCAGAGCAGGTGCAGAAATGCCATGAGATCTGGATGGAGACCAATCCGGGACGCCGGTCGGTCATCCCGTCCCTGGATGCACTTCTGTCTTATGGCGAGATCGCCCAACAGCCGTTATTGCTTCTACTGCTGATTCTATATGGTGCCACCAATCCCCTCCCTCGCGTGGAGGAATCGACACCGGCGCAAATATACGGGGACGTCCTTCGTCGATTTATCCAGCGCGAATTGTTGAAGTCGCCGAATTCCGACGCTTCAGATACGCGCGAAGGGCAGACGCGGGCCGAACTTTGGCGCCTAGGCATAGCCGCCTTCGGCATGTTCAACCGCGGGCGACACTATATAGAGGAACACTTGCTGCTGGGCGACCTAGAGGCGCTTGACCAGCAGATGCGCCATCGACAGGTGCAACGGCGAGGAACCCCCCTCACGGCGGCGCGACTATTGCTCGGCAAGTTCTTTTTCATACATGCCGCAGAGGCGGATGAGGGCCTTGAAGGCCGAAGTTACGAGTTTCTGCACGCCACCTTTAGTGAATACCTAATCGCCAGGCTGACTCTGGATGAACTGGTCGACCTCTGGGGCTCAAGGGACCGGCCGTCGTCGCAGAATTGGGACGACGACCGCCTCTATGCGCTACTGTCGCACCAGCTTATCAGTATTGGCGGTGCGGCCATCCTGCCGTTCGTCGCGCAGCTAAACGAGTCCCTGCCTGAACTGGAGCGTCGTGGCGTAAAACGGATTCTTCGAACCCTGTTAGCACAGTCGGAAGGCAGATGGGAAAGTGGTCGATTCGCTTCATATTCCCCTTCGGACGAGTCTCCGCTTAAGCGGTTTGCCACTTACACGGCGAATCTCGTCATGCTGCTGCTCCGAGTCGATGCGGGCCCCGTGAAACTCGATTCCATCGCACCGACTGATCAAGACCCGACCGAATGGTGGGCCAAGATGGTCCACGTGTGGCAAGGGTGCGTTCCAGATTTCAACCTCACCAAAATCGAGCCCCTCTTCCCAGAGATTGCTGTAACGCGATCCGAGGGAAGTGATCATCAGCCACTAGTGCACACATACTGGTTGATGTTCAGACCCTCCTCGGCAATAATCCTAAACGCCGGATTCGGGGTTGTTGGGAACCGTTTCGTCATCGACAGCAATGACCCCGAGGTGGCATTCGCGGGATACGCGGCGCGCGCGTTTACGAATCCGACCAGCACCTCGACCAATACCACCAATGCGACTCAATTAATTCGCGGACTCTCGACATCCGGAAAAGGCCTCGTCGCGCCCTACTTCCTAATGGAATTCGCTGCTCGAAACCCAGAGTGCTTTTCCGCAACCGATGTTCGGCTTCTACTGAATACCTCACCGATCAGGGAACACCACCACGACGATACATGGCCGTATTCCCTACTACTCGGACAGTATCCCCAACTGGCAAGCGACACAGAGCTCAGCAAACACCTTGCGGACAGCTGCGCTGATAGCACGTACATTGCCCCACTCTTGGCCGGCATATTGATCTGGAATGTCGACCGCGCTCCAGTCCGTAAAATCTTCGACCGACTTCCCAGAGACCTCCGCCTCAAGGTCGATAAATGCGTTACAGATCTTGCACCCCTTCGCAACTGGATGGACGAGAGGCGACTCGTGCTCCTGGCATCGGAACTGCTTCTTCCCCTACTGAATGAAGTTGACCTTACCCAGGTCTGGAAGGAGCTGGGAATGCCGCTAAAATACGTTCGACGCTCACCAGGCGACGCAAGAGAAATCGATGCCAATGCCCGCGACGCCGGATAGCGCAAAGTGTGCACTATCGCACCCTCGTGAGATGCCCTCGTTGGGGATCTTGCCCGCGATGACGAGGCCCGGCCAGGCCCGGCGTTCACGCGAAGCGCCGAGCCCGGAGATGTCCTTAGACCGACTATTGCTGCTTGCCACCGCTGCAAACGCCCACGTCCGGTACGACGGTGCGCGATTGCGGTCAGCCACGGCTCAAGAACGGTCAGAGCTACTGCAACAACTATTTCTCCATGCTGCTCCAGGATCACGCATCCAACGGATGGTTCGCGCTCGTGGTACCCAGCCCACGACCGGAGAGTGCTGTGGGAGGCCGCATCGCCGACCACTCGGGGCCTAACGCCATAACGGAGGCTCTACAAGGTCGTCGAGGAACGCACTGACGTCGGCCAAGTGACGGGTGTTCATGAACAGCGGACCCAAGCCGGTCGAGTGGTGAAGGATTCGGCGCGGGCCAACCGCGGAACACCTGCTGGCCGAACAGCGCAAATCTAAGGTCCAGCATGGCGAGATTACGATCCACGAACTCGGTTCCCGGGACTAGTGCTCCAGCCGTAGATCGTGATCATGTTGTCGGAGCCAGTCGGAAGCTCTTCTCCTGATGGAGTTGATGCTCGCTGGGCTGGTCTCTATTCGGCCGAACCGCCGGCCGGGTCTTGTGCGCCGTCCACTACGGAGCGAACGCAGGCCAGCCAGTCGTTCCACGCGGCGGGGTCCGTTGTCCCGCCGTCTGCCTCCATGCCGATGTCTCCCAGAAGCGTGAGCAGGTCGTCCCCGGCGCGGTTCGCGAACTGCCACACGAACCGTGACATGGCCACGAAGGCCTCACGCTCGTCCATCGAATAGCGGCTCATCGGAACCCTCATCTTCGGGCGGAGCCCGCACACTCCGGCTGTGATCGTAATCTTGCCGAGTTGGGCCCGGGTTGAGCCACGCCGCCGGGCACGCTCGCTGGTGCTGGGGCTGCTGTCGGACCTGCCCCGCAAGAACTGCTGGACCATCGCCGAGCACGCCAGAGATGCCAAACCGGACGGAATGCAGCACCTGCTGGGCCGTGCCAAGTGGGACGCCGACGCGGTCCGCGACGACATCCGCACCTACGTGGTCGACCACCTCGGGGACGAGAAGGCAGTCCTGGTCGTGGACGAAACCGGCGACCTGAAGAAGGGCACCGCGACGGTGGGAGTCCAGCGACAGTACACCGGCACGGCGGGCAGGACCGAGAACGCCCAGGTCGCGGTCTACCTGGTCTACTCCGGGAAAGCCGGGCACGCCGCCATCGACCGGGAGTTGTACGTCCCGCACTCCTGGAGCGAGGACCGCCAGCGGTGCACGCCGGCTGGCATCCCCGAACAGATCGGCTTCGCCACCAAGCCCACCCTGGCGGCACGGATGATCACCGCGCCCTGGACTCCGGCGTCCTGGCGTGATGGGTGGCCGGCGACGAGGTCTACGTTGGCAATCCCGCTCTTCGCACCGTGCTCGAGCATCGCGACGTCCGCTGTGTCCTCGCAGTCGCCTGCGGCCACCAGATCGCCACGATGGCGGGAAACTACGGGCGGATGCCCTGGCCAGGGAAGCGCCCAAGCGAGCCTGGCAGAAGCTCTCTGCCGGGACCGAAGCGAAGGGCCACCGCTTCTATGACTGGCCATCGCCCACATTGCCGACGATCGCTCCGGACACCGCCAGCTCCTGGTCCGCCGCCGCACAGGCGAACTCGCCTTCTACCGCTGCTATTCGCCCACGGCGGTGGCACTGTCCACGCTCGTACGTGTAGCCGGCCGCAGGTGGACTGTCGAAGAGACATTCCAGTCGGGAAAAGGGCTGGCCGGACTGGACGAGCACCAGGTCCGCAGGTGGACGTCCTGGTACCGATGGGTCACCCTCGCGATGCTCGCGCATGCCTTCCTCGCCATTGCCACCGCAGGTGAACGCACTCACCGGCCGCACCGGACGGGCTGGTCCCGATGACCCGCAACGAGATCAGGCACCTGTTCATCTCGCTGATCGTGCGGCCCGGCCACGCCGCCGCCCACCGGCTCGGGTGGTCCGACTGGCGACGCCGCCGCCAGGCCCGCTCCCAGGCACGCCATTACCACCGAGAAGCTGCTCAGGCATGAAGATCACGATCTACGGCTGGAGTATTAGGGCTGACGATCGATCCTGACCGCTGTTAGGTGACTGCCGAAAGCTTCGGCCAGGCTATCGAGCAGCGCGCGTCCCTTCTCCGCGGTACCGGCCGATGGCTGGCCGATGACACCGGTTTTGGTGTAGGCGCTCATGCCGTGGACAAGGAGCATGTCACGCTCATCTGCGAAGTGGTCGCCTTGTTCAAAGCCGGCGCGGACAGCCTCCGGCCAGCAGTGCAGTAGAACCGAAACCTCCAGCTCGCCCGCATGCATGTCGCGATGCCCGTCAGTCTGGAGTCCGGCGGCGCCTCGTGCACGGTCCCAGTCGGTCCGGCTCGGAAACAGCGTCATCGTCCCCGGGTTGCGCGCGTTCGCAGTCTGCACGATGTTGCTAAGTACGTAGTTGCCGCCGTGCCCGTTGACGATTGCCAGCCGTGTGATCCCGCTGCCGGCCAACGAAGCCTGGATGTCTTCCACTACGGCCGACAGCGTCTGATGGCTGATGCTTACGGTGCCGGGCCAGGCGGCGTGCTCGTGCGAGCAGGAGATAGTGACAGGCGGCAGTACCAGTACGTCATGCCGCGCTGCGATGGAGGCCGCGATGGCTGAGGCGACGACCGTGTCCGTCGTCAGGGGCAGGTGCGACCCATGCTGTTCAAAGCTGCCGACCGGAAGCACCGCTACGCTGGGTGTGCGGGCAGCGACCTCCGTGCTGGTGGTCATCGGGATCAGGTCCACGCACCTATCTTGTCACCGACCGATCACCGCGACACGATGAGCGTCGACGAAGGCCCTCACGGGAGCGAGGGTCCGCTGCCGGCGCAGCGCGGTCGCGAGCGGCTGGGTCGCCCGGATCGCACGGTATGAGCCAGTCCTGCCAGCCAACTCAAGTGCGCTCATGCCGTAACTCGCCGCCCGTTCGGGATCGTCGCGCAGGTAGCACTCGCCCAGGTAGGCATACCAAATGCCAGCGTCAAGGAGGGGCACCGCGTCATCACCGGCTAGGAGTTCGTTGAGAATTGCTACGGCCGAGAGCGGGTCACCCAGCAATTGTCGGCAACGCGCCTCGGCTGCAGCGACGTAGCGCAGGTCGCAGTGGCTGGCGAACTCATCTTCGCCGTCGTCGGTGGCTAGCTGAAGGCCACGGCGGGCGGCAGCGATCACCGTCTTGGTGTCGTCATCACCGCCTGTTGCCAACGCTTCAGCCAGTCGCGTCAAGCACAGCGAGCGTGTGCGAGGCGGCACCGAACGATGGGCGAGTGATCGGCGGGACAGTTCGATTGCGGCGCGGACCGCGCCGTCGTCGAGCGCGCGCTGACTTTGGCGCATGAGGATGTATGCGCCGAGTAGCTGGTCTCCAGCTTCCCCCGCACGGCGCTGTGATCGGTCCAACCACGACCCGCCGTCGGAAGTTCCGATGTTGTCAGCAATCCAGCTCATGAACTCCGACAACCTGGCATCTACGCTCGCTAGTTGCGACCGGCCGTCCTTGCTCTGCATCTGGTCGAGGGTCTCGAGATGTCGGCGGACCTTGATACCGAGCTGGGGGGTTACGTAGGGTTGGGCCTGCTGTGTGAGGTGGTGGAGTTCTCTTAGCCATACCTCGACTGCGTCGGGCGGGCCGGCGATGAACGAGTCATCGACTCGGGACTGGGCCAGCGATGTAGCTGCCTCCGGCAGTAGAGGGCCGGGCTGGGACATCGCTTCAGCCGAACGGCGTGGGCTGTACAGGCCGAGTCGGGCATCGTTGGCGGCGGTCAACACATCGCGGAGGGCAGCGCGGCGCTCGACACTGGGCCACCGGTGCTCGCCGCGTTCGAGCTTGCCGACCCAGCGAAAGTCGACGTACTGAGCGGTCATGTCCCGGCCCGGATAGAGCCGGTCAAGGCTGCTGTTTACGGCATCGGCAAGCTCAGCGCGCGACATGTGCTGGCCACGCCGATTCGGCGACGGCCAAGACCTTCTAGCGTCGCTGAGAAGCGTATTCGGTTCGATGATCGCTTCAGGGTGGCGCGGCACAAGCTACCTCCACGACACATGAGCCTCTATCAACCTGTGATGGCGCGATGACGCTCGGGCATTCACGTTCAGCATCCCAGCAGCAGCATTCGCCGCGCGACCCCACCACCAAATCGCGCGCCAGCCAGGTCCTCGTTGGGTCAGCGACGCTGCGCCGTAGAAGCGCGGCGCTCGCGTGTCGCAGGCTGATCCAGCGGCCCGTGGCAGCCTCAGAGCCAGGATCAGCGGCTGAACGCGCCGGCGCGGAGCGCGCCGGCGAAGGCGCTCCACGGAGCGAGGTGGAATTCCAGTATCGGACCGGTGACGTCCTTCGAGTCGCGTACGCCGATAGTGCCGTCGAGGGCGTTGGCGACCTCGACGCAGTTGCCGTCGTCGCTGCGGGTGGACTTACGCCACTTCGTGTATCGCGGGGTCATGCCGAGACTCCTTTGATGGGTGACAGGCCCTGCGCCGCGACACGGAGCAGGTGGACGCTGATGTCGGGCGCAAGCGCTGCGGCCTTCAGCCGACTGTGCAGGCTCAGATAAGGCTGGACCTCGTCCGGCTCTGTGTAAATCAGATCACTCGTGAGCGTGTCGGCGGCGACAGCAACGGAGTCCGGCGTGTCGCGGTAGCGGTAGATCGAGTACGCGGACCTGGGCGCGCTGTGGCCCTTGATGGAGGCGCCGATCGGCAGCACGCGGACGGTGACGGTTGGGTGTTCTGCGCAGACGGCGACGATGTGCCGGATCTGGTCGGCGACGATGTGCGGGTCGGCGCGTGACGGGCCGGGTCGCTCCGCAACCGGGCGTTCGCAAACGCTGTCGTCTGGAGGAGGCCAGGCACCAGCGCCAGGGCGTACTCGGTAATGGTTTTGGTACCGCTCTCGAGATCGGCGTAGGTGGCTTGCCGGGTGCCCATCCGCTCCGCGTCAGCCATCCACCAACCGTGTGCCCAGCCGTCGGTCGCGGCCTCCATGATGGCGCTGCGCCGCTTGGCGCCGACGGACAGGTAGTCACAGATCGCGCTGACCAGGTCGATGTCGGGACCGAGGTGCCCATTTTCCAAGGCGCTGAGCTGTTGTCGCGGAAAGCCGACGGCGCGTGCGAGTGGTTCGGCCGTCATGCCGTGCTCGTTGCGTAGGCGCCTGATCTCGCGTCCAAGCCATCGCCGTCGGACAAGCGGACTGGGTCTGGTCACCGGCAGCCTCCACGGCGTCGTCTCAAGCCCGTCGACCATGCGACTGGCTCGGTGAGCTCAATGTAACCCCGATAAACGGCAGAAGGATCTTGGCTGTGGCCCTGTGCAGGCACGAATGGCCAGCTCAGAGCACGGTCGGCCCCGAGGTCGGTACACGAGGTCGGACCAGAGGTCGGCATTCCCAGGTGTGCAGCATTCCGTGATCGTTGATTCGCAATCAGTTATCCGCCGGTCGGCCACAGTCCACTTGGCGGTTGCTCGATCGCCCGAGATCCACCGGGGCAGGTGCCTGCGACGGCACCACTCGGTCGAGCAGGGTGCAGGGCCCGTCACGTCCCCCCGTACGAGACGGTCCCTGCACCCGCCGGACAGGTACGCGGCTGGGCCGGGGAGGGTCCGGCCGCGCACCACCAAGTGAGGGGAGATGACGGTGGCGAAACGATTCAAATGGTTCGTCCCGGCCCAGGACGGTCGGCAGTACCGGCCGTTCGGCATCGACTGCGAAGGCGCGGCGACGCTGTTCGGTCACCGCGGCGGATGGAACCGAACCGGCGTGGGCGGCCCGAATCAGCCATCAGCTCGTGAGCTCGCCGCTGAAAACCGCGCCTTCTGGGCCAATTCTGGAGTGCCGGCCATCGATCAGCAGATTGCTCTCGGCTCACACGTCGACGAGGAGTTGGCATCGTGAGCGTCCCCCATGCTGTGCCCGCCATCGAGCCCGGGACGCTCTTGAGGCTCGGCCCCGACGATTGGTCTCTCGGGCGGGACCTGACGCCTGGCACGCACGTCGACGTTGTCGTCGCCTGGCTTCGCACCGACCTCGCGCACCTCAGCGACGAGTGGATGTGGGTGCGTGGCCATCGACCCCAGTGCGACTACCCGCAGGTTGATCTGCACCCGGCCTGTATGGAGCTACGTGTCAGCGTCGCCGCGCTACGGCGGATTGCGCAGACGCCGTGACCGGCACCGACGAAAGCGCCCGCCCCGTCGACCGTTTCGAGTCGGCCCGTCTGACGGTGCTCCAGCACGTGGATGACGGCACCTGCTTCCACTGCAGCGACAGCGAATGCCCGCAGCACGCCTGGGCGATGGAGGAGCTCACTCACCACGACGGCGGCCGGCGCCTCCTCTGCCAACTCGGGGTCCTGCCCGCCGCCGATAGCTCAGCTCTGAGAGGCGAGCCGCGGTGAACAGACCACCTGACGCAGCCGATGAGCAGGCCATGCCCGCCCACAATGAGCCGGCACCGCCGCGTCGGCCGGTAAGAGCCATCGGTACCGCTGCCGCAGTCAGCCCTCGCATCGCCGACGAATTCTTCTACATGGCGCACGACGACCAGACTGGCCGGCCCCGCCTCTTCGATACGGCACTGGCCTCGGGCCTCGCTGCCGCGCTGCTGGTCGAGCTGTACTACGAACGCCGCATCACGTTCGAGCACGGGAAGGTCGAAGTCCTCCAGCGGCTCCCGCCGAAGGACTGGCTGCAACACCTCGTCCTCGACCAGTTGATCGCACAGCCACAGCACACCGACACCCGAACCTGGCTGGCGTTCCTGGCCACCACCGCGTACGAGCAGGTCGCCACACGCATGTGGCAGGTCGGGCTCCTTCAGCAGCAGCAGATCGGCCTGCTCTGGCGGCAGCGCACCGTCTGGGTCCCGACAGACATCAACACTGCCGCCTGGTCGTGGGCCCGACTGTCTCAGCAGGTACGCAACTACCGCCAGCTCGACCACTTCGACATCGCACTGGCCGGCCTGACGCTGCACACCCAGCTGGACACAGCCCTGCTCGACGGCGCGCCATACAGCGCTCAGGCGCACCTACGCCAACTGGTCAACCAGTCCTGGCTGCCGCTTCGCGACCTCCTCGCCGACCTCAGCAGCGTCATCGGCGCCGGCGTTCTCAGCCACCGCACCTCCTGACGTGCGTTCACACACCACCCAGACGAAAGAGAAGCCATGCCCCGCTCGAAACCTGACACGGTCACAGCCGTCCTGGCCCGCGGCCGACTCGGGATCCCCTCCGTGGTCTTCTTCGTAATCGCTGCAGCCGCGCCACTCACCGTCATCGCCGGCGGAGCAACCACCGGGTACGCCGTTACCGGTGTGACAGGCATACCCGTGTCGTACCTGGTCGTCGCCGCCGTACTCGCCATGTTCGCAGTCGGCTACGTGGCCATGTCCCGGCGGATCGTCAACGCCGGTGCCTTCTACACCTACGTCACCCACGGACTCGGCCGCCCAGCCGGTGTCGCCGCAGCCATGGTCGCGCTACTGGCCTACAACGCCATGCAGATCGGTCTGTACGGCGGGTTCGGCGCGGTCCTCGCCCAGTTCCTACAGAGCCGGTACGGCTGGGACATCACCTGGTGGCTGTGTGCGTTGATCGCCTGGGCCGTCGTCGCGGTGCTCGGTCTCCTACGCATCGACCTGAACGGCAAGGTCCTGGCGGTAATGCTCGTCGCCGAGTGCGCCGTCGCCCTCGTCTTCGATGCGGTAATGCTCGGCCATCCTGCCAGCGGGACGGTCGCTTTCGACACCCTCGCCCCGGCGCACATCTTCGCCGCCGGAATTGGTGCGGCACTGGTCACCGCGATCACGGGTTTCGTCGGCTTCGAGGGCACCGTCGTCTTCAGCGAGGAGACCAAGGACCCTCGACGGACCGTACCGCGTGCCACCTACATCGCCGTGGTGCTCACCGGCCTGCTCTACGGCCTGTCGGCGTGGGCCATGTCCGTAGCCACCGGCCCCGACAAGATCGTGGACGCTGCCCGGGCCGACGGGACCGACCTGATCTTCAACCTCGTCTCACCGCACCTCGGCACGAGCGTCGTCACGATCGGCCGGATCCTCTTCATCACCAGTCTGTTCGCCGCGCTCCTGTCGTTTCATCACACCGTGGCCAGGTACCTGTTCGCCCTCGGGCGTGAGCGGGTTCTCCCTGCCGCACTGGGTCGGACCAGCCGCCGCACCGGCGCGCCGAAGATCGGCTCCATCATCCAGAGCCTCATCGCGGTGGTCGTACTCGTCGGCTACGCGGCGGCGAACGCTGACCCGATCGTCCACCTGTTCTTCTGGGTCACCGTGACCGGTGGTCTCGGCGTCCTGGCCCTGATGACCGTGACCTCTGCCGCGGTGGTCAGCTTCTTCGCCCGCATCAGGCATGGCGAGGGGCCTTGGCGGGCCGTCGGCGCACCGCTGATCGCCACGATCGCGCTGACCGCGATCCTCGTCGTCACCCTGCAGGAGTTCGACACCCTCCTGGGTGTTCACCCACACTCGCCGCTGCGCTGGCTCTTGCCGGCCGCGTACGCCATCGTCGCCCTCATCGGCGCGACCTGGGCGCTGATCCTCCGCGCGGCCAAACCAGACGTCTACAGCGCCATCGGCCTCGGCCCGGAGAGCGCTACCGCGTCCCTTCGCAATCCCACCATCGTCCGCCAACCGGCCTGACCCCTGCCAGGAGCTTCAATGACCGACATCAGCACCGGCGTGACGGTGCGCCAGGCAACCCGAGGCGACACGGAAGGCTTGATCTCAGTTCTCGCCAAGGCGTTCTTCGACGGGCCCGTCGCCGACTGGCTGGTCCCCGACCCCACCGACCGCCGGACCGTCTACCAGCGGTACTTCGAGCTGGCCCTGAACCACGGCCTCGACAAAGGCCACGTCGACACCACGGCAGACCTGTCCGCCGTCGCGATCTGGTACCCGCGCACCGATCCCGAGCCGAAGAGCGCACTGGAGTATTCAGCGGCGATGGAAGCGGCCACCGGGGTGTACGCGCCGAAATTTACCCTTCTCGACGCCATGTTCGAGGCGTTCCACCCAAGCGAGCCACACCACTACCTCGCCTACGTCGCCGTCAACCCCGAGCAGCAGAACCGCGGAATCGGCGCCGCGTTGCTGAGCCACCACCACCGCCAACTCGACGCGCTCGGCATGCCCGCCTACCTGGAGGCCAGCAACCTCCGCAACCGCGAGCTGTACGTAAGACTTGGGTACCGGGCGGGGCCGCCGATGATCCTTCCTACCACCGGGCCGACGATCTGGCGGATGTGGCGCGGGCAACCCAATGCCGCCCGGCCTGCGGGCTTCCCCGAGAGCGGATTGCTCCCACGCCGGAGTGCCAGGTGACCCCTACGGTGTCGACCCTGCTCGCACGACCCGCTCAGCCCAGCGATGTGGCGGCGATAGCCGCTCTGCTGACCCGAGGTCTCGCCCAGGACCCGGTGGCTGAGTGGCTTGTGCCCGACCCAACCGAGCGGCAAGCCGTCTTCCAGGGACTCCTGGCGATGGAGGTCGACCACGCTGTCGAGTGGGGCGATGTTGACGTGTTACCAGACATGAGCGGCGTCGCGGTGTGGCGCCGGCACCCGACCGACGACGCGCCCGCCTTGTCGGATCATCACCTAGGTACCTTCACGAGGGGAGGCATGCCTCGGTTCCGGCAGCTCAGCGCCCTGTTGAACAGCTATCGGTCCGACGCGCCCCATCACTGGTTGGCATGGCTCTACGTGCCGCACGACCGCCGCGGGCAGGGCGTTGGCACCGGACTGCTCGCCCGGCATCACCAGGTTGTCGACCAACGCGGGTTGCCAGTGGACGTAGTGGTGACGAACGAGCGCGCCCGGGATTTCCTGACCGCCCACGGCTACGTCGCCGGGCTGCCGCTGTACCTACCCAGCGGGCCACGACTCTGGCCACTGCACCGGTCCGGTCTGAACAGCGCGCGGTCCGACCACGCCAGCCGGATTAAGAAGGCGTGATCTGCGTGGCCGGAGACATCATCCGCACATCCACCGTCGAGGTTGCGATGCGCCGAACCCCGCGCCACCTGTTCCTCCCTGGCGTGGGGCACGCTTGCGCCGATGAGGCCGTCTTTACCAAGACCGACGCCCACGGAACCTCGATCAGCGCGGCCTCACAGCCGCGGATCGTGGCCATGATGCTCGAACAGCTCGCCGTACGCCCCGGCCAGCGAGTCATGGAAGTCGGGGCCGGCACCGGCTACAACGCTGCCCTCCTCGCAGCCATCGTCGGTGACGCCGGACGTGTGGTCACGATCGACGTCGACGAGGACCTCGTCGAGAAGGCGCGCAAACACCTCGCAGCAGCGGACGTCACCAACGTCGACGTGGTGCACGGCGACGGGGCACTCGGCTACGCCAAGGGCGCCCCCTACGACCGAATCATCGCGAGCGTCGGTGCTTACGAGACGCCGACGGCTTGGCTGGAGCAGCTAACCCCGGGCGGACGGCTCGTCGTGCCGCTACGCCTACGCGGCGCGGCATCGCGTTCGATCATCTTTGAGAGGTCCGACGGCGGCTGGCGTGACCAGGGCAGTGAGCTGGCCGTGTTCACGCCGCTGCGCGGCATCGGCGACGACGCCCGCCGACTCGTCTCCCTTACCCCAGAGCAGGACGTGATCCTGCAGATGCACAACGATCAGGACGTTGATGCCGCGGCACTCGCCGGCGTACTCGAAACCGAGCGTCGCAAGATCTGGACCGACGTGTTCTTCCCGCCGATGGTGCCGTACGAGTGGATGGACCTTTGGCTGGCCTGCCGCCTCGACAACGCCATCATGCGGATGAACGTGCAGCCCACGGCCGTGGAACGCGGTGTCGTCACGCCGATGTTCGGGTGGGGCGCGATGGCGACCACTCGCGGCGCGGACCTCGCCTACCTCACGACCAGGCCGACGCCGGCCAGACCCGACGGCAGCAGACTGTACGAGGTGGGCGTCATCGGCCACGGGCCCTCCGGATGGGACCTCGCACACCACGTCAATGAGGAGATCCGCACCTGGAGTGCCACCTACCGCTCACGCACGGTCCGCTTCGAGATTCCTGATGCTCCCGTTGAAGCGGATCCCTCGGTCGGACGCTTCGTCCTCGCGCGCCGGCACCACCCCATCGCCGTCACCTGGCAATGAGCCAGACGCAGAGAGTTCGTCCCCGTGCCGCTCCCCACTCATCGCGCGAACGCGGCCCAACCAGGCCCTTGGTAACCCCGCTTGGCGACCTGAGTGCACTGGGCAACCACACCAGGCAAGAGAACGATCGCGACATCGAAACCGGCTGTAGTCAGGCTGCTCTCACCGCATGACGGTTGGACTTCGAGCGCAGCGGTGGCGGGCTAATGAAGGATCCAACCTGCAGCTGGAGCAGGTGGGTAATTAACGACTCTTCTACGCTAATCATGCCATTTTGTCCTTGACTCGATAGCCACATCCACCCGCTCGACCTGCATAGCCAATCTCTTGCAAACGTAGCGGGCGGTACCGCTCAAGGCGGCAGCAGTCATACAATGGACGAGGCGGCACCGTACGAGCGATGCCACCAAACGTCCAAGACGAGGGGTAAGAGCGTTGCCAAGAGTGGGAAGTAGCTGGAATGCCGGCGCCGTTAAGCCACCCTCGAGCGACACTCTACAAAGGCACATTACGGCACTCGAAGCCGATTTCCCCGTTGTTGAGGATCATCGGGCTGCCCTATCTGAGCTGGGCTCCCAGATGGTTCACGCGCAGCGATGCGAGCAGAAAGGCTTGCATCGCTGTCGTCTCGCCTTGGTACGTTTCAGTGGGGCCGTAGAGGCCGCATTCGGCCTGACGCGCGAGGTGATGTTCTTCTACAGCCCATATCCCGACCTGCAAATCAGAGAGTTTGAAGCGGCCAAGAATGCGATTAAGATCCTCCGTCGAGCTGTCACGCCGGATGTAATTTTCGTCTGGTCGCCTGATCCGCGATCACGCCAGAAGCTGGACGATTGGTCACAAGGCGGCGGCCTGCTGGCAATTCCACTCGCCTCGATCCAGAGCAATGACCCAGTGGCGCTAATTTCTCTTCTCCGCGACTATATTTACGCCCGGGATTTATTCTACGAGTCAACTCCGGTTCGAGGCGATCGGTTCTTTGGACGTCGACAGATTCTTCAAAGCCTACGCGACGACGTGCAGAGCCAGCGTGTAGCCGGCCTATTTGGCCTCCGAAAGGCGGGGAAGACAAGCGTTCTTTCTCAACTCTCCGAGGTCATCTCATCACCTACACGTGTGGTCATCTTGCGTGACTTGGAAAGCTTGCCGTCACCGCCGATAGACCCGATTCCAAGCCTTCTGAAAGATCTTGTCGCAGACATCAAAGACAGATTCATCGCAGAGCCGCACCTTGAATCGGAGCTTCAGCAGCTCGCAAACTCCACAGATATTTCTGATTTTAGACGAGCGATGCAATCAGTGTTACGCGCTCTGGCTGCCCGTGAGGTGAGCATCGTGCTGATGCTTGACGAGATCGAGTATCTAACACCTTCCGACCGCATCGACATTCACGAAGGCGACATGACCTCCGTGGCCCAGTTCCTCGGAGCGCTTCGGAGTCTAGTTCAGGAGAATCCTAACTTCACGTTCCTGCTGTCTGGATTGACGAGTGCAATTACTGAGGGCGGCCGACTGTATGGTCGCCCAAACCCCTTGTTCTCTTGGTCGAAATCCCATTTCCTTACACCGTTCGACAGGAGCGAGGCTGACGAACTGGCAACATCAATTAGTAGCAGAATGGGCATTGATGTCGAGGAAGGGGCCCTGGAGGCGTTATATGAAGCTACAGGCGGGCACGCATTCCTCTACCGAAGTCTAGCCTCTGCTGTCGTCCAAAGCCTTCCCGTTGACGTATTTCAGAGACATGTAACCCGCGCCGACGTACTTCGGACTGTTACACAGTGGAAACGCTCCGTGTCCGGGAACATCGAAGAGATGCTGAATCATGTACGGCGCTACTACCCGAATGAGAGCGTCCTTCTTGAGGTCCTGACGCAAGAACCGGCATCATTCACCGAGTTAGCAAACGAGTATCCGGCGGCTTTGCAGCATCTTCTCAGCCTCGGGCTCGTGCGAGCAGATGGACATGACTATGAAGCAACAACCATTCTGAGTCTCCTATGATGAAAGCGGTCGTTGCACGGTCCGACGCGATCCGGGCAAGCTTGGCACGGCACCGCCTGGTGCTAATACAGATGGGCGCGGCCTTTGAAGCCATACGGCAGGCGACACTAGAGCGTCTGGGTGCAGATCTCGTGACTGTTTCGGATGTCTTATCTAAGTCCCACGACTTTTCCAAGTCGGCGTCGTTCGCGATAACTGACATCGAAACGCTGGCTACGCCCACACCCGGCAAGCCAGAAGTCACCATGGGCGCCCTCCGCGAAACAGTCATTAAGCTAATGGACGAAGGCAAGAATATTTGCCTGGTTTCTCGTGCGCCACGAGTAGCGTTCGCTAGCATCCCGGGGAGCTCCATTCTCGAAGATGCCGCACTACTTCACCTTCCCCTTCTATCGGTGGAAGAATGTCCTGATGAAGGTCGATCAAGAATCGGATGGAAACTACCTACCATCGGCATGACTAGTGATGTCAAGCTGGAAGACCTCTTCGTTTCAGTACTCAAAGAATTGGGCCCTGGCGTTCTGAGCTCGCTTGATCATTGCGTATTCGAGATCGACCCGAGGGGAGCCGCAGGGTTGGCATACCTCTCGCATCGAGATAAAGAAGCCCTTCGGTGCGCGGGACTTGTTGACGTGGACACTTCGGGAACATGCTCTCTGACAATTCCTAATCGACTACTGGAGTTGAAGAGTGCGCTCGCCGATGTGATCAGCTCCACAACTGTGCCAGCAAGAGACCTGGCGGCCGTCGTAAATGGCCTTTGGTACATCGAGCGAACCATCCGTTCCACGCTGCGATCGGCTGCCGTGTCGATCGATGGGCCGAAATGGCGAAGCTCTATTGTGGGAGGCCTGTCGACAGAAGTTCTCAGCCGCGCACGATTAGACTCAAGTATCAGTGCTGCGAGCGTCAAAGAATTGCGAGATCCTCTTGAGTGGCTGACGCTCGGCGAATTGCTAGATATCGCGCGGTCGAACAAGTTCAACGGACTTGGTGTTGACGCCGTCATCTGGAGAAGGTTCACGGAGCAGGTCATGCCGATCAGAAATCGAGTTTCTCACATGCGCGACTTGAAAGGAAATGATGAGGAAATCGTAGGAATGTGGGTTGGATTAGTACGCCAACAACTGGGATAAAAACGTTATAGATCTATCCCATTGCCCCGCCCCGCAGCATGATCGCTCCACGGTAAAGCACTTCGAGTCTTCAAGACGCGAGAGAAGCCGGCGGACCGTCACCTTCGGTCAATGCGCATGTTATGCAGGAGGTTTTCCAGCATGCGGAGCCGGTGACCGTCCTTGATGTTCAGCACGCGTTCGACTAATGGATTTCGTTTCCGCCGGAGGCCTAACGTTAACCATGTAGGCCTCCGGAGAGGCTTGCCACAGATCCAGGGATGGTGGGATAGCCGGAAGGCTGAGGCTGAGCACCTCCCGCCCACTCGGTCACGCGGCTGGGCGGTCGGGCCTGGGTGCCCACTTGCCGCCGTCCAGCCACGCGTTGGCTCCCACCTCGGCCTGGGGGAACGGCGTCGTGGTGTGGCCGCGGGTGCCGAGGTCGGGGCGTTCTTTGCGTTCCTGCTCGTCGATCTTGATCAGGTCTGACATGGCTTCGACGTGCCGGCGCTCCGCGTCCAACAGGAACGTCACGAAGTCCTTCACCACGGCCAGGAGAGCCGCTTCCGGGTTCGAGCAGGACGAGAAGAGGCCGTTGACGGCTTCGATGTAGCCGTTGAGGGCTTCGATGAGCTTGCCAATGTGCTGGTAGCCGAGGCCGGCATACGCGTTGCGGAGGCCTTCCAACATGCTCGCGGCCTTCTTGCCCTCCTCTGCCAGCCACCGCGTCTGGGTTTCGAGCTGGAGCAGGTAGGCCGAGGCGCGTTCGGCGTACTGGCTGAACGCCTGTGAGGCGCTGCCCTCCCAGTACAGCTTGAGGTTCTTCAGCTCACCGTCCATCTCGGCGCGCAGTTCGGCGTAGGTGCCGGCGGCGGAGTGCACCAGGTCGGCGCGGTTCCAGATCAGCTTGGGCGCGGACCGCCAGGCATGGACCATCAGGTCGCTCAGCGGGAGACGCTGGCCGGTGCCCAGCTCGATCAGGATCGCCTCCAGCTGTAGCAGCGTGTCCCGGTGCTCGTGGATGAACGTGTCGAGTTGGTCGCCCTCGCCGTTCTCATAATGAGTGGTTCGGCCGCCGGAGAAGCCGAGGTTGTTCCCGTCGGTGCTGCCGATGGTGATCGGCTCCTCGACCACGCGTGTACGCGGCAATCTCTCGTTGCGGGTCGCGCCTAATCGGTCGTTGCCCTCCGGGATGACCAACACCGGCTCATCGCCGGGAAGGTGGCGCTCGTGCGGCTGGGAGAGAATGCCGGCCCCACCTGGACGCACCCGGATGCTGCTGCCGTAACCGTCGCCGAGCGGCAGGTAGGGGCCCAGGTCCCGGTTGAACACGTCGAAGTTGGTGGCGACGTCCAACTCGGTGCCCTCGTAGTCGGCGGCGATCTGCATCAGCCCGTCGGCGATGCGCTCCATCTCGTTACGGGCAATGTTCGCCTCCGACAGCCTGCTACCAAGGGCCGTCGCCCAGTCTCGGTTGAGCTTGTCGGATATCCCCTCGAGCGTGCCCCAGGCAGCAACCGGGACCGCACCGACGTCGCCGAGGTAGCGGCGAACAGCACTGTAGGTCACGGCGTCCTCGTAGCGCTCTACGCCGAAGGCCACCAGTGCCCGTGATTCGACCCGCAGGGCCGACGTGTCCGTGGTCATCCCCCGTGCCTCTCCCCCTGTGTCGGCTCGACCGGCGTGAACAGCTCCGCGCCGAGGGGCGAGCCGAAGTAGTCAATGCGCAGCTGGCGGTACTGCTGCCGGTGATCCGCCACTGCAGCGAGCAGGGCCGTCCGAATCTCGGACGCCACCTGGTCTGGACTGCATCGGCGCAGCATCCCGGGCCGAATCTCGACCTTCAGATCGGCGTCGTGGTCCCGAAGGACCGTCACCCAACCGTTGGCGGAGACACCTTCGGCCCTGATCCGGGCCACGTCCGCGAAGTAGCGCTCCAACTTGCCCACGGCGTGCTCCTAGTCGGTCGACGTGAGCGTCATCGCCCGGTCGGTGATGCGCTGCGCGCTGGTGTTCGCGTACGCGACGACCTGCTCGACCGCAGCGCCCGGGTTGCTGAAGTCCGCGTAGACGTGCGCGTACCTGACGTCGGAGGCCACGAACACGCCCGCGAAGATCTTTTCGTTGATCTTCTCTACGCAGGAACGCGCGACCCGGTACGTGGCGGCACTCGGATACGGAACCGCCTCGCCGTTGCAGGGTCCCTCGGCGGCCGTCTGGCGCAGATACGCCTCGTCGTCGCTCTGGGTGAGGCTCACAGCGATCTTGCCCGTGTACGACCGGTCAGCCGACGAGAAGTCGAACTCGCAGCTGGCCACAGACTTGCTGGACTCACGGTCTGGCTCAGCATGGGTCAGGGTCCACGCTCCCTCGACGACACTCGGCAGGGCCTCAGCCAACTCACTGCACGAGGGAACGGCCTCATCCTCGCCGAACGGCCCCCACCGCCAAGCACCGAGCAACCCGAGAGCTACGACGACAACGCCAGCCACGGCGGCCAACATCTTTCTGCTCATTCGACGGCTCACCAACCGGACCGCTGCTCGTTCACGGAAGGGTCCACGTCGCGTACCGGCGGTTGCAGTGACGCCAACGCGACCCTGGCCGCGGCCCGCACCTGCCGGGCCAGCGAATCCTCCGTATGCCGGTGCAGTCCATCGACCTCGACCGCGATGTCACCCCGACTCGTCGCGGCAATGCGAACCGAGCGGTCCGGCGAGTAGACGTCCACGTCAGGGCCAGCGCCGGAGTCCGGGGCCTTACGCGATCCGGGGATCATCGGACCGATCCCTTCCGGACAACATTGCGGAGTGTCGCCATCGGGGTTCCCGCGGGCACCCGACCGGCGCGCCCCCGTCGCAGCGCCATCATGGCGACGACCCTACCAACAGGCGTTACCGGTCCGCCGCCCTCAGTGATCGCCGCAGACCAATATGCCGTCGCCGCACCAGGCAACGTCAGCTTTGAGTGGCTTCTACCAGCCCATGCCTCACCGCGGCTGCCGCGGGTAGCCACCAGAGGAGACGTGATTGAAGCGTTCGTCCCGCGCTTCTGCTCGAACATCAACCTCGCGGCGGCGACGGCGACGGCTTCGGATCAGAAAGATCGCCAGGGCCAGCAGGATCAGCAACACCACACCGATTCCGACAGCGATCACGGCAACCTGCTGATCAGTGGGGCCGCCCTGATCGCCGTAGTCGGTCACGTCGAAAGTGTTGTCATCGGTTGCCTGGGCGGTGGCGTCGGCCAAGGCCGCAGGACCGAGCAACGGGTTCTGGGAGACAGCTGGCACATCCGCCGTCAACGCGGCCACTGGGTCGATTCGGCCAAACCCGTACTGCGGGTCGCGGCCCGCCGGGCCGGCGTCGCGCGCCGTCTGAATGATCCTGTTGATCACGTTCGCTGCGCTCAGGTCTGGATACTTCGACCGGACCAGCGCCGCAACGCCGGAGACGATCGCCGCAGAGTCTGATGTGCCATCCCCCCACCCGTACCCATGGTCAGGGCCGATGTTGAGGATGCCATCGCCGGGGGCCGCCACCACCGCCTCCGGCCCCTGCACCGAACCGGACCAGAACGCTCCACCACGGGTCGTACCCGTTACCGCTATCACGCCCGGAATGTTGGCCGGCGAGATGACCGCGCTCTCCCCCTTAGCGGTGTTGCCAGCAGAGGCCACCACGACGACGTCACGTTCGAGGGCGTACGCGATGGCCTGCTCCTCCTCCGGCGAGGCGGCGCCCGGCCCTCCGACGGACACGTTGACCACCGTGGCACCACCGTCGACGGCCATTCGGATTCCCCGGGCCTGCGCCTGGTCGCTAGCCGGACCCTTACCCTTCTTGATTTTGACGGGCAGGATCCTGGCGCCTGGGGCGATCCCGTCCACGCCGTCGGTGGCAGCGTTCGTCGCTGCGATGATGCCGGCCATGTGGGTGCCGTGGCCGTCCTCGTCGACGCGGCCGTCGCCGGAAGCACCGTAGCTTCGACCACCCGGCAGCACCTGTCCCTGCAGATCCGGGTGGCTGGCGTCCACGCCACTGTCCACCACGGCGACCGTGACTCCACGCCCAGTCGACAGCTTGTGAGCCTGATCGATGCGGAGTTCGTCCAGGTACCACTGCTCGGCGCGTTGAGGTGCGGCGACGGCAGGTTGTGCGACAACGCCTGTCAGGAGTACGGCCAGCACGCTCGCCGCGACAGGCCGGAGCAAACCATCGTTCACACTCATCTGCCCGTCCTCATCGCAGGATGCCCGGAGAACCGGTGTCGTCGGCACGCCACGGATCGTCGTCCTCAGTCAACCACGACGACCCGGGACCGGATTCGTCGTTGTCGTCGGCACTGCCGCCGCCAGTGCCGCCGAGCAAACCACCGGCGCTACCCCGCGAACTACCCGCACCGGCACCGGTCGCGTTACGCACCGCCCTGGCTGCACTCGTCACCGGCGGCACCCTGCCGTTGCCACCGCCGACCATGCCGGGGATGCCGCCCGCACTGATCCCGCCACCGCCGACGACAGGGCTGCCCGCACCCCCGGCGCCGAGGCCGCCTCCAACAACCCCGCTCGGCGAGCCAGGCCCGAGCCCGACCCCGCCACCAACTCCGAGCGGGCTTCCGAGCGGGCTATGGCCACCAAGGCCCGGGCCCGCCGACCCGCTGTAGCCGCCGCCGACGGTGGTCGGAGCACCGGCACCGGCCAGGCTGGTGGTGCCAAGGCCGAGCTCAGCTCCGGGGCCGTCGACGCGCGGCGAGGGTGTGGTGTACGAGCCGCCTGCCACGCCGCCAGTGAGGTCGTTACCGAAGCCGCCAGCGGTGGACGGCACTATCGCGGCCGAGTGGCTACCGCCGTGAGCGGCGCTGCCACTGATGCCCGTGCTGCCGAGACCAGAGCTGCCACCGAGACCGGAACCACCAGTAACAGAACTGCCTTCCGGGCCGCTGGGGGTGTAACCGGCCGGAGGAGTTCGTGGACGGTATTCGTCGTGACCTGTGACATCGTTCGCTCCCGGCACGACGAGTCGCGGTCGCTCGACCTCTATCGCCTTGCTCAGTGGAGCGGCAGCACTGTTGGCAGCCTGCTGGTTGTCGCGGTACCAGTTGTTCAGGTGTGAGCTGGTGTCCCAGAAGCCGCCCCGCTTGTTGTCGTTGGCCTGGCCGTCGACTTTCATGGTGGCTTCCAGGTCGTCGGCCTTCTCACGAAACGCGCCGTCGGCGTACGACGTCGGGTCGCTCTGGTAGTCCTTGCGCAACGCGGCGAGGAAGGCTGAGGCGCTCTCGCCGTCCTGAGCACCATCGAGTTCTCCGCCGTTGGGCAAGCTCCACTCGTTGATGCCGAAGTCGTCTCCCAACGGAATCGGAATGCTCGCGACCGCCTTGCGGATGTCACCCTCGATCCGCGACAACGCACCGCTGACGTTGCTCGCGGTGGTGATCAGGTCCTCGACGCTCCGGCCGATGCCGCTCAGGTGCTCCCGGTAGGCGTCTCCGCCGCTGCCCTTCCAGCCGGCGAGCATGCCAGGGAGACCATCGGTATGCGGGCGCTCGGCACCGGGCGCGATGGGGCCAACGAAGGACCGTCCGACCAACGCGTCCCGCAGATGACCTAGGGAGGTGGAGAGGTTGTTCCACCCTCCGCTCAACGCACCAACCGTCTCCGGATCCGCTGCCAGCGTCACCTCGCGGACGCAACGCTCCCACGTCCCAGTCATGACCACCCCTGTCCGGACATGTCCGGGCAAGTAGGCATGCCTGTCGCCGCGCGCCAAGCGCCTGACTCCAACAGCTCATTGGGAGACTCGTTCAAGCCCAGCGCCGCATTGCCCAGCCGCAGGTCGACATGGAATTTCACCACTGAATGCCCTCCCCCGAGTTGGCGCGAGCCTACCGTAGCCGCTTCACCCCGAAGAGCAACGGAGCGGGTTCCATCGATGGCTGGGATCGTCGCGATAGTGCGAATGTGCTTCTCTGTGCATCGGTCGCTGCCGCGAGTCGCCACCCGACCATCGAAGGCAGCGCACACGACAGGTCCGCCGCTACACTTCCCGCGCGTCCACGTCGCTGGCCGGTGAGGGCGTGGCGCGGTTGGTCTCCGACGCTTATCGCAGGTCTCTCGACGACCAGCATTGATCCCCAAGGCGATTGAAGAGTTGAGGTCGAGAACAGTCCGCCCTGGCTCCCACACGAGGATCACCTCCGAACCCAACGCGACGCCACCCAGCCAAGTCCTGTGGCGCGCCGCCGTGATCAATATCCGGATTCGCCGAATTGAGTTCATACCAGCCCTACCCCCGGATAGCGTGATCAAGCCTGTCGTTGATCGGACAGAACTCGACGTTTTATCGATGCGACGAACCCGCTAACATGGCGCCTACTCCTATTGGCCAGTGACAGGGATCGCATGATCGAGCGACCGAAAGAATTCGCATATTTCTATCCTGAACCCTATTGGTCGCGCCACGATTCGTCATTGATTAAGACGCTCTTACTCTTCTTTGATGGCGTCTGTGTGCTCATGCCGCGTTATATGCATGACCCGAGTGAGGGCGATGATCATTACCTTGGCGGCGCAATGAAGGAACGCGGCTTGCTTCAGATCTTGCGGCCCGAGGAAGTGGTCGATCGGGAGGCAACTGAAACGCTCGCCAACGTTCTCGTCGAACTAATCGCCAGCGGCCTACTTGACGATCTTAGCGATTCGGGCGATGGGTTCGTTGCGCTATCGAGTTCTCGGCTTGGGTTCGATGGCTATCACGAAATTGCCGAGTTCGTGTTCGAGGAACTAAAGGCTCGAAATCTCGCCCAGGACTCGCAAGATGGTGTATCCATCCCGATGCATCGAGAAGTGCGCGTTCTGATTCTTGTGCTCCTCTCCCAGATCCTCACAGCCTTGCAGCGAAGGAAGGGGGCGCTGCTCTCTCCGACGACCTATGATCCACGGCTTGCTCGCTCACTGCTTGACGTTCTCAACGCACCGCAGGTCCCATCCGCGGGCCATGTCGTGATACTCGATACGGAAGTGGTCAGCTTTGACCTCAGTTCGGTGCCCTTGGAGGAAATTCTTGACTTCCGAGAAGGTCATGGTCAGCAATTCAGGCTCTACCGACGAGATCTCAGGAGATTCCTGCGAGAGCTGGCGGTGGTTCCTGAGGTAGACCGTGCGGAGTTGCTGGAGGATAGAGCAGAAGAACTGGCAGACCGGGCGAGCGACCTTCGCCGTAGCTCGCGCCGACGATGGTTGCGACCATTCGGCAAGGCTTCACTGGGCATCGCCGGTGCCGCTTGGAACCTTTCACAAAACGATCCGGTTGGAGCTTCTGTCGCGTTTGGTGCTGCAATGCTTGAGTCACCCGAGTCCAGAGAGGCGGACAGCTACTCCTATCTCTTCGATATACAGGATCAATTCCTTAGACGATAGGAAGAAGCGTCCCCATTTGCCACCGGTCGCGTGTTACGGAGAGTCACGTATCATCGTGTAGCGTCAAGATATATGTGTCAGTGCCGGGAACATCGGAAAGGTCCCCAACCCGCCGCATTTAATGAGAGAGACTCCGCTCAGATTCCAGCCGCCATGACGACCGACAGTTCGGTTTGAGCCATCCAGCCGATCACCGGCAAGGCGCATGGCGGCTCTGGTATCAGCCCATGTTCTTCCAACTGAAGCTTAAACGAAACCTGTCTCCTCGAGCCCGTTCAGCGACGGGTTCCCGCGTGACAGTTCGGTGTGGATCAGATGGCATAGACTCCGCCGTAGTTGGGCGATCGTCAGCGTGGGCTTGCTGGGCGACACGGAGGGAAGGAACGCATCAGACAAATAAGAGACCCGACGTTCACCAGCGTGAATGAAAGACGATCGCACGTTGTACGCATTCTTGAAAGCCAATCGTACCGCAGCCGCGCTGCCGAAGAAGTGCTGCGGAACTTCCTCCGACCATACACCACTAACGGCGCTACGCGAAACTGAGTCGTATTGCCACTCGTATGTACGAACAGGCTCGCGCCAGAAATCCAGCGGTATATTGGCGGCCGCGTAGTTGGCGAAAGACTCGGCAAGCTTAAGATGCTTGAGGTGACGGTCATCGAGGAGGCGCTCGCGTATCGCGGCGGCCTGAAAGTGGTCGAGGTTGAGCTGTGCCATGAACTCGTCCCAACTCTCAGCACCCGACCAGTCCGGCCACGAACTAAGCTTCTCACCGAACCGCTGCGCCAGCGCCTCGATTCCACCGACCAAGAGCGAAAATGCGCCGGAAACGTCGCTGGGCAGGAGCAACACAGCGCAATAATGCATATGAATCGCCGAACAGATCGCCTCCATGTCTTTCTGACCTAGACTGGTGATACGCGCGGCGGCTTCGAGGAATCTGCGGTTCACCTGCCTCCAAGGTGGCAGCGGAGCATCGAGGATCGGGTCGATGCGCCCGGCCAGAGGCACAGCCATGATCCCACTTTCGACTCCAAGGAAGACCTCCGGAACGACTTGGCAACGTCGATCGGTCGCGAAGGTCAGCAATGCTCCGAGCAAGGCGTTGAACTCGGGCTGATCGAAGTCAGCCACCTTTGCGGTCGGACGTATCGCGCGGACTAGCGTCACACCGAGCGGGCTGGGAGAGCCGGGATGATCGTGACGCGATTGTGCTTCCGCAGCTAAGAAACCTTTACCTTCGGCGGGTGTCAGGCCGGGATGTATCAAACGCTGCGCCTCAAATCTCGGCTTCTTCTTGCGACTTTGTGTCCGTAGCCCTTCTATCCAAGCCTTGAGCAGCCTCGCGCCAGTAGGGTCATCAGCTTTGATCAACTGTTCCGCCTGCCATAGTGGTTGCCGCAACCCTACTGAGCCTGCGGCACCAGGGCCCGGACACGGTACGTCCGCACATGCCGCGAGGTGCGAGTTAGGTAGTGTCGCTGCCGGGCTGGTGTACCTGCCGTTACGTGAGGCAGCGGAGCCTTCCGGGTCGGGCCACGATCCGCCCGGGACCTACGATGCTCTCGATGACGAATCCCGAACGGCCACCTGAGGACGTACCCACCGAGGAGGCCCGGGTCGACGAGGCCCTGCGACTACTCTCCGGCGTACCGGTCGAACTCGATGCCGCCGTTAAGCGGCTCAGTCGCGGCAGCGGTGTCTACGCCTGGTGGGCTGCTCCCTCCGTCTTTCCCGACCTTTCCGGGCTGTCGAATGACAGCGTCCCGTCGTTACGGATGCTGTACCTCGGACGGGCGAACAGCCTGCGGGGACGGGTCCTTCGCAACCATCTGAGGCATTCGGGCAGCTCGACGCTGCGCCGTACCCTGGCCGGGCTTCTAACGGCCGAGGGCTACCGCACGACCTGGACCGACCGTGTCGTCCTGATCGCCGAGGATGAGGTGCGGCTGACCACGTGGATGCACACGCACCTGCGATTGACCTGGGCCGAAGCCGCGGAACCGACGACCATCGAGGCCGAACTCGTGCGGCGTCTGCATCCGCCGCTCAACGTACACGGCGTCGGCCCCGAGCACGTCCAGGTCGCCGTGGTCGCCGCCAAGAACTCCTACAATGCCAGCAGCCGCCCGCCCGAGCCCCTGCGAGAGCCGTAACTCGTTGCCGACATCCGCACAGGTGCGGTTACGCGCCCACGCCGCGACGAGGGCGAGAGCCTTTCGTTACAAGGGCTGCGGCGGCCGTCATGGTCTCTCATGAGGTTCGAGACGCTCGTCGTCATCGTGGACATGGTGGGCCGAGCGGTGAGGTACTCGTCGGCAGCCGGGCGGCCGGCCTCGAAGGCCGTAATCCGCCGTCAGTCTGACTTCACCGAAACCGATGGGCATCCCGCCGCGAGGACGGCTCGACCGGGAACCAGAACGGCTCCGATTTGGAGGTCCTCGCTCGCGGCGGGTTGGGAAACGCCCTGGCCGAGAGACTCGCCTTCCCATGATCATCAGCGGCGTCCTGCCGCTGTAGCAGCGCACGGGAGAGATCCTGCACAACGTCGTCTCCTCTTACGGCGGGACGCCAGCGCTTCGTGGCACGGAAGACGAGGGAGCCGGCAGGGCGCTGCAGCACCCCCTCGTCCTTCACGAACAGGTCACGGCGCTGCAGGGCGGCCGAGAGCCCTTTGTGAAGGGTCGCCGCCATGAACGGAAGCTCCGCGTTGAGGCGCGCGATCTGCGGGATGTGCCGATCAGCCGGCTCGCCACGGTCGCTCGTACCGAGGGATCGCAACCAGCGTAGGACCTCTGTCAGTTCGGCAGCAGTGTCGCGAGCTGGGCCGACCAGAGGGGTGGCACGAAGGTCGGCAGCCGCGATGGCTGCTTGCCGCCAGCCGCCGATCATCTCCGGGTATCCGGTGCTGGAGAGGATATGCACCGCGAGGCCGAGTTGAGTACCAAGCTGCAGGTGTGTGCTTGTCAATTCGCCTGCGTTCTGCCACATCCAGGTTCGCGCTGCGCTGACGGCTGCGACCGCATCGTCCACGGTCCTGACGGCCGGTGCGGGATTCAGCGGGGACCGGGCAATGTCGAGTCCGTGTAGCTGCGGTTGCCCACGGCCCAGGGCGATCAACTCCCGAGTGACGGCACTCAAGCGGCTGCTGGCGGTCCACCTCGCGGCTTCCGCGGCCGGCCGGTAGATCTCGGTGAGATGGCCCCGTCTCTGGTCGAGCCATCCCGGCAGCGCGATGTCGATCATAATTGCGGCCGAAGTGAGCCTGGCGATGTCGGCAACGCCAGATTGGACGCCACCGCCAGCTCGAATCGCGAGACCCTCCGGAGTACGAGGTGTCTGTCCAGGCGGAACGTGACTGGCGAGGATGTCCCCGATCACGCCGATCGCGTCTGCAGCCCGACGCAGCGAACGCGCCGGCCCGGCGACCACGACGGCAGGAGACGGCGGGTAACTCCGATCGACAACCGCAGCAGCCTGAAGCCCGACGTACAGCTGGGTCAAACTCTGCCCACGTCTAGCCAGAATGGCCGTGGCACGAGCCCGGTCTGGCACCTCCGCTGCCGGGCGGCCGCCAACCAGCAGGGCCGCCGCTCGTGCCAACTGTGTGTAGATGGCTGACCTGGCAATCACGGCGCCATTGATGTCAGCCGCCGCCATGGCGCGGCTTTGACCCATTGCAACAGACGCGGTACGTAAGGCCTGGTACGCCTCGTTGTACCACTGACCGACGGTCATACCAGGGCCGCGACCGCGCGTCGTAGCTGTTGGGCGCCGGCGTCATGGCTGAGCCGTCGAGCCAAGTCCTCGCGATCGTCGCCGGCCCGACGATCGTGGTAACGCGCGAGTTGCTCCAGCATCGTCGTCACGGCAAGGCGGGTTTCAACGTCATCTCGGACCGGCGCCCCAGCGTCAACAACCACGTCGTCGAGGTCCGAGTAGAGCCTCGCCCGGACGTCAAGCAGCTCCAGGCCGTAGCGGTCCCAGGCAAGGTCGGTGCCGGCCAGGCACTGCCATGCCTCGATCGCCAGCTGAATGGCTCCCGCCGCGACGGTGCCATCGACACCCTGTGCAAGTCGAGCTGTGATCTCTCGGGCTGCCTCGGCATAGGTCATGCCGTGGGCTTGGTTCGATGTCAGCATCAGGTTTTTCCCTCCGTGATTTGACGTATCGCGCACAGACGGAATTCCGCCCGATGCTTACTAGTCGGTCTAGCTGGTCCCGCTCGTCGCTGACAGCAGATCTGGCAGGAGTTCGCGCAGTAGGGCATAGGTGACCGGTGTCAGGTCTTCGGGCACCTCGGCTTCCCGGGTGCGCATCAGCTCACCAAGAAGGTTGCGCAGCTCCGCAGTATGTCCCTCGGTTTGCGCAGCTCGCATGACGTCGTGCCAGGGCCCGTCGTCGCCGCGCTCCGGATCGGCCAGCCAGGCCCGCTGTACGGCCCAGCGAGCACCCGTGGTGTCGCCCGCATCGAGGTAGAGCTCGGCAAGTTCGTGGGCGGTGTCGACGACAGCGGAGGTGATGTGCCCCGGATAGATATCGGACTCGGGTAGCCAGGTGAAGGGGTTGCGAGTGCCGGTGGCGTAGGCGCGGTCGGCTCCGTCGAGAGGGACACCCCGAACAAGCTCCAACGCGGCTCGTAGGTCCTTTACGCCGGCAGGGCCACGGCTCTCGCCGCGGCTGCGCAACCGGCGGAACAGGTGCCAGTCCAGCAGGTAGCCGGGCGCCAACCGATACAGCCGGTCGGATCCCATCTCGGGCAGCCAGGCGTTGCCGTCTGCATTCTCTCCCAGCCACCGGCGGGCGCGGGTGATGGCCACCCGACGGCTGGCGTCCTTGACCTGCTGATCGGGCCACAACGCATCGGTGAGCTGCTCGGCGGATGCGCCGCGGGTGCCACGTTGCGCAAGGTAGACGATGAGTTCTGCATGGAAGCGGCGACGCTGGTCGGGCACCGGGCCCGGCGCCTCGACGTCGACCGCACCGAGGACGCTGATCCGGGGCCGGTTCCTGTCCTGCTCGCGCCAGGCCCGCAGATCCGCATCGAGCTGCGGATCGGCTTGGCGGCGACGCTGACGGATGGCGGCGGCAACCTCGCGCGGCGGGACCGTGGCGACGGTAAGAGCGTCTTCGATCCGGGGCACGGCGACGATGGGGTCCGCCGGAGTCGACATGTTGCCGACGCCGATCGCTGCTTCGTCGGATGTTGGCGCCGTCGGTGCGGAGGGCTCGCTCGTGCTGAGGAGGTCGAGCACTGAACCGGCGGCGTCGGTGTGTTCCGCCCACGGCTCCAGCTCCCTAGCCGGCGGGGTCGGCTCATCCGCGGCTCCTCGTGCCTGCGTCATGATCTCAACGAGCGGTTCCAGCTCTCGTACGGGTAGTCCGGCTGCGGCACCCTCGACAGTCAGGAACGGCAGGGCTAGGTGCAGCAGGCCGTCCTCGCTGATGACGGCGGTGTTCGGGCCAGCGACAGAGGCCTCCCTGGTGGTGCTGGCCACCGCGACAGCCGACCGCCCCACATCCCGCAGGTCTGTCCCCAGCTCGGCAAGTAGGCCGATGTCGCTCGGATCGGGATCGGCGACAAGCAAAACTTGAGGTACCCAGGCTTCGCCGACGTCGAATATGCGGCCAGCAAAGGTGTCTGCCGCTCCGGTCGCATTGAGGGCAGCCGCCACGGCTGCGGCACGGCGGCGAAGCCGTGTGACAGCCTCACCGACTGACGCGACCGCCCGCATCCGGTCCGGGTTGAGGGCGACCAGCAGCTCTGTCTCCGACACCGGGAAACCGGTGACCAGCACCTCGACGTCGTCGGACCATGAGTTGCAGGCCAACTCACAGGCGAGGTAGCGCAGCAGGGCGATGGCACGTTCGTTGTCACCGGCGATGGTGAGGCTGCCAAGACGTTCGAGGTCGATCAGCAGGTGTCGGCCGGGCTGCGATCCGACGGCGACGAGAGTGGGTAACGGTGCTAGCTGCTCATTGACCGGCGGGATGATGGCGTCACCGGGCAGGGTCCAGATCCTTCGGTCTCCGTTCCATGGTGCGGGAGGTTCTGGGTTGGGCTCGCTGAGCGCCACCGTGACCTCGCGGTCGGCGATCCAGGCGGCGGCGATGTCCGGCAATGCCTGTTCCCGCTCCGCCAGCGCTGCGGCGAGGCTGCGTAGGGCGAGGTCGAGCCGGTCGACGTCGGCGGGTTGCTCGGCCACCCGAAGAGCTCGCTCCGTGGCACCACCTCGAGGATGTGGCAGCCTGCGGCCCGGCCGACGATGCTGACGTTGGTGGCGTCGGCGACGTACCACGCTGGCGACCAGCAGCGCGGAGAGCAACCCTGCGCCGGCCAGCGATCCCAGCACGATCGCCTCGTCGAGGTCGCTGTCGTCCGTCGAGTCCGTGGGCTGGTCGTTCCATGTCGAAGGGTCTGCTGTCACCCCTGCTGTGGTCGACGGTTTGGCCGCCGTGGACGGGCTGGCTGAGGCGGTCGGCGTTTCGGTTGGAGGTGCTGAAGGAGCAGGCGGCGAAGCTTGTGCGCCTGGCTGATTCCCGCCAGTGTCCGGTGGGCGGGGCACGCTGGGGCCGTCGACTTCCGGCGCGCTCGAAGACGGTTGGTCGGGGTCGTCGGCCACGAGCTCACCCTGGGCGTGATCGGCAGGGCCCCGATCGTGAGCGTCCTTGGGCAGGGTTACGCGCCAGCCGCGCTCAATGTGGTTCGGGAATCGGTGGTCACGTCGTTCGAGTTCCGGATTGACAGCGGCGATCTCGGCATAGCGGTCGGCGTCGCCGAGAAAGCGTTGAGCGACACCAGCCAACCAGTCGCCGCGCGCCACCTCATAGATCAGCGGTCCGGCCGTTGCGGCTGAAGCCACCATTACCGCTTTGGCTGTCAGGGAGGCATCAACCGGGATCCGCAGCCTCCAGCCCGCGTACACCCTGGTGTTGCCTGGTTGGAGGCTCCGCCCGTCTGGTTGCGCAATGCCATGGTTGGCCTCGGCTAAGCGCTGCCAGGAGACGTTGTACTCCTCCGCGATGTCGAGCAGGCTCTCCCCGCGCTCCACCGAATGTTCGAGGTAGCCGACGGCGTTCGGACCACTCGCCGGTGCGGCCGCGAGTGAAGCGACCTGCTCCGGGTTCACTTGCTCGGGTGCGACCGAGGGAGGACTGGCGATGGCGGCGGGCACTGATGCGGATGCAAGTGCCGGAGCGGCGAGCGCACCGAGGATCGCGGCAACCAGCGCGGCCGCCGCGCGCTGCTGCAGTCGCATGCCGGGGATTCGAGTGGTGTTGCGCGGGACACGACCTCGCCGATGCCCACGCAGTTGGGCGATGGTCTCCACGGCCAGGGCGACCAGGAAGGTGGCCCAGGCCCACGCCGCCAGCACGACGGCGACCCAACCGATCAGCGCCAACGTCTGCAGAAAGAGGTCTCCATCGTCCTGGCTGCCGAGGGCGTGCCAGACCTGGGAGGCGGCTGCGCTCGGGTCTTCGACCAGGTCGGTGAACCATGCTCCCAGACCAGGCAGCGGGTTGCCGGCGGCCCAGACGAGAAGTACCGGCAGGGCGACGATCAGCGCGACCACGGCGAGGGCGCCGAGGCCGTCGAGTGCTCGCCTACCCCGACCGATCTTCGGGACGGTCCGCGCCACGGTTACTCCTTCCCTGTCTGTTACTGAGCGATAAGGGTTGCGGTCGCCCGGCCGGTCACCGTCGTGCCCGCTCCCCCACCGAACAGGTCGAGCAGGATCGGGTTGTAGGTGACAGTGACGGTGACGGTGAGCTGCTGGGCGCCGTCCACCGTGACGGTGCCCGTGACTCCGTGGAGGTCGCCGAGGTACGCCTGGACGGCGGTGGAGGCCATTGATGCGTCGATCTCCTTGGAGCCGCCGTCGATGGCCTGCCCTGCCTTGATTGCCTGCCCGCCTGCCCGGGCCGCCTCGGCCGCGATGTTGTCCGCCCGTTGGTATGCACGCACCTTGGCGCCACCGTCGACGACGAGGCCGATCAAGGCGAGGAAGGCCGGCGCGAGGACGGCGAACCAGATCGTGATCCGCCCGTCGTCGTCGCCCAACCGGCGCCGGAACGTGGTCGCTGCCGTGTGCCAGCCAACCCTTCGGATCCTTCCGACCATTTTCCGATGCCCCTGAGCTGCTGGCCTGGTGGCTTTCGGTCCGCCGCACGATGCTGCAACGTTGACGTTTCGCCGGAATTCCGAATGATCGACATCAATTTCAAGGCGTTCGGCAACCCGGTGAACTGAGATGCGAGCGTGCTGTTCGACTTCATCCGTCATCTCGACAACCGATCGACGAGTTCAACCGGCCGAGCAAGCCCTACCAAGACGTGCCAGGGGTGCCGCCGGCAGACGACGAGGTCGCGCAGCTGTTTATCGGCTGGCGGATCTGACTGACCATCGGTCCCGACCTCTCGATCGCCGCCCTTCGCGAACACCGCATCCTCGACGAGGCCCCTGGCACCGGCGACGACGTCCGCCGCCTCGCCGACCTGTTCGGCCTGAGCAACCATGTGGGCACCCACTCCACCGCCACCCTCGACCATCCCGACCACACCCGAGCTCGTCCCGGAAATGAAGCACAGCCAGGCCACCAGCGCACGGAGAGAACTCACGACCAGGACGAACTCAACACACTCCCGCCCGCAGCGTTGCTGGCCGCTCCCGTAACGCGTCTGCCGAGCCATCGGCGAACGGCCGCGCCGCGGCGTGACGGCCGCCCTTACCGTGGAGACACGGAGCCAGCGACGGAGGTAGATTGTGACGCCATTCGAGGGCCATGACTTAACTGGCGACGTTCCTTTGCGATTCGAGTACGACCACGAATCCTCCGCTGACGACGGATTTGAAGAACCGGACGGGATATCCGCGATCATTCCGGAAGGCGGCAGCGAGGATGTTGATATTTGCTTCGGCGACCCTATCCTCCCCCCGACCCCGGCAACCTTTGGCATATACGAGGTCATCGAGCCCATGACGTTCGTGCCAGAGTCCACGTCCGCCTCGCCCGACGAGACCCGTGGTTTTGGTGACTCGCCTCGCAGTGATGAATTCCTGGAGAGCCTTGAGGCACCCGGACTGGAACACCTTGAACCAGTAGGGGAGCCAGCAGAGGAATGGCGGGAGTACGGAGAGCTCATCAACGCCGCACTGAGGTCCAAATATGCCGATGAGCAGGAGTCGCTCAAGGAGGAAATCACAAGCTTCGTTGCACTCCACCCCGAGCACACCGAGCAGCTCGATACTAGAAGCTGGGATCGTCTCGACAAGGACGTGCAGGCGGCTGCCCGTGATATCTGGACTGAGGCCGCCAACCTCGTCGCCAAAGCCGTCACCGAGCTGAACCAACGCCGTGAGTTCTTGGACGCTCTGCAGAACTGGACAGATCCCACACGCGAGGCATCTGCCGGAGACGGCAACAGACAGCGGCAGTTCTGGGCCGCGATGAAGAACCTGACCCAGGACCTGGCCCGCGACCTCGCGATACAGCTGGCGAAGGAGGCACTAATCGAGATGCTGTTTCCTGGCGCCCACGTCGTTCTTCCGCCGAGCGGGCTGGTCGATGCGATCCTTACCGCTTGCACCGTGCTGGAGATTGCCGACGAGGCAGACTGATCACCCCTACTGCACTGTCCGCGCTCCGAAGCTACCAATCCAGTTCCTGAACCGGGGCTCAACGCTGCGCTCATCACGCACCACCCGTCCTCGGGTTCGCAGCGGTAGGGGCCTCAGTCATCCCGAACCCGAGAGCTCTGCTTCGGTACGTGTCCAGCGGGCTAGTGAAGGAAGCCGTGAGCGGCACAGTGCCGGGCATCCCGGGCAATGCGACATCAGAGAAGGTAGCGGTGCAGCTAACTGTGGCGGTAACGGTGGTGGGCTGGCCGACAGGCACACCGAAGCCGGTGGTGGAAACGGTGACGTCCAGGTCAGCGCAGCTGAGCCCCTGGGCGTCGAGGGTGGAGTTGGCGGCGGCCAGCGCCTGCGCGTTCGCCTCGCTCGCGGTGCGTTCCAGGGATGCCGTACGGGCGGCGTCGTAGGCCGCCGCTTCAAGCGTCTGGCGGGCGAGGTTGACCCGGCCGCCGATGAGGACACCGGCGAGCAGCGCCAGGATAGCCGGCGCCACCACCGCCATCTCGATGCTCGCCGAGCCGCGCTGATCGCTGATCCACCAGGTGTTCATGGCGTGGTTGGCCGCTCGACGGGTCCGTGGGCGGACTTGCTGATGGTCCAGCTGAACCCTGGTAACACCGTGATCGCGTGGCCGGTAACGGTAACGTGCACCTCTGTTCCAGTGCGGGTGACGTCGACCTGCTGGTCCTCCAAGCCCACCCCAGCGGTCGACAGAAAGCTGATGGCTCGTGTCTCTCCAGCTGCGGCTGACGATTGGTAACCCCGTGCAGCGTTGACCCCTTGTGTGGCCGCACCCAGCGCGATGGACTGCGCGAAGAAGACCAGCCCGGCCTGAACGACGGCGAAGGTCAGCAGGATCATCGGCAACGCGATGATGGCGAACTCGACAGGTGAGCTGCCACGGTCGTTGAGCCAGGGACCCGTCTGCCCGCGTCTGGTCAGGCTCAGGCAGACGGTGGGCTGCCAACGGGTCACGGCTGGGTGGGAATGAGGGCGACCCAGCCGTTGGCGACGGCCACGATCGCACCGGCGACGACCACAGCGCCGGCGACGAGAATGGCGGTGATGACGGCGGTACCGACTGGGCTGTCGCCGCGGTCAGCCTGAGCTGGATCGGTCAGGTACTGCCAGCGAGTCACCAGACGGGTGGTGATGCCGTGGATGGTGAACATGCGGGTTCCTTCCGTGGAGGGATGTCGAAATCAGCGGACGAACAGTCGGGCCATGAACGGGTAGCCGATGAGGACAAGGAGTACGAGGATCAGCGCCGCAGCGGGGATGTCGAGCTTGTTGGTACGCAGCTCGGCCAGGGCGAGGGCCTCAGTGCGGATCCGGTCTCGCATCGAGTCGGCGCGAGCGCGGAGTGTCTGATGGACGTTGGCGCCTTCGCTGCCGGCGGTACGCATGATGTCCGCCAGGTCACCCAGCTCGATGACCTCGATGTCGCGGGCGAGGACCTTCAGTTCGTCCCATGGCGGTCGCAGTTGCAGCTGGGCGCTGAGCAGAGCTTCTCGGATGCGGGCGAAGACCCAGCCGTGGCAGACGCTGGCCGCGCGGTCCAGCGACTCCACCGGGCCATGTCCGCCAAGAACCTGATGCGCCGCAAGGTCGAGGTAGGTGCACATGGCCCTGGTGAACTCGGCCCGAGCGACCGCGGCCTTCGACACGACCTCACGGTGGGCCAGTACTGCACCGGCCAGGGCCGCGGCGATCGTCGCGCCCACAGGGATGAACACCGGGATTGGCAGCGACAGCACCGCAACGGCGACGGTGATCAGGGCGGGCAGGATGAAACAGAACAGCGCCGACAGGCCCAAGGTGAGGAAGTACTGGTCGGTGGTGCGGTCCAGCAGCCGCAGGTCGGCGTACGGCACCGTGAAGCGTCGCCGAAGCCAGCTGATGCCGGCCGGGGTATTGCTGGCAGCGCTCAGCGGGTGAAGCCGCCGAAGCGCGGGACCCAGCGCCGGCGGAGCGGGAATCAGCTGTACGACCAGCAGGAACACCCCGAGCCCGGCCATCGCGCCGGCGAGGACCATGGCGGTGAGGTAGCTGTTGCTCATGCTCTCGCCGCCAAGGTCTGCACCTCGACCGGTGGTAGCAGCCGTTCCCGCTTCGGCGGCAGGCTGAGCTTGCGGACCGAAGTCATGAGCACGACGTACAGGCCGGCGAGGAAGAGCAGCACGAGCTGCCCGAGCACGCTGCCGTACGGCTGCAGGTAGTGCGGGTTGATCACCCCGTAAGCCAGCAGCAGGATGGTCATGCCAGTCAGGAACCGAACGGCGAAGCGTGGGCCCTCGCGTTTCGCGTCCACCGTCGAGCGCATCTCGATCTCGGCCGCGATGGATCGGCTGATGCCGGTCAGCACTTCGTGCAGACCTTCACCGCGGTCAGTGACGTGCAGCATGAGCGGGGCGATGACCTGGTCAGCGGTGTAGTCGGTGAGGTCGTCGGCCATCTGCTGGAGAGCAGAGATCGGGTCGGCGCTGCCCTGCAGACGCGCCGCCAGGTCGCGGACCTCCTGCTCGATGAGCTGCGGTGCCGTCGCGGCGGTGGCGACTACGGCCTGCTGCAGACCGATTCCCCGGGCGACGATGTCAGCCAGCCGGCGAGTCCAGGCTTCCACGGCCTCCAGCCGGGCAATCGCCTGCTTCTCCGCGCGACCGGCGGCGAACAGCCACGGTATGCCGGGGAGGGCAATGCCGATGATCACCCCCGCGGCGGGCCAGCCGCTCAACAACCAGGTCAGGGCCCCGACGCCAATCGCCATCAACAACTTGGTCTGGCGGGCGCGTTGCTCCCGACGCGTACGTCCAGGTCCAGTCCACCAACGGCGGGCCCGCTGGTGTAGACGAGACGGAGGCCGGGGCGGCTGGGTGGTCCCCGCGACGCCGACAACGCCTAGGACCGCACCGGAGACAGCAAGCATGCCCGCCAGCACCGCAGCGAGGTCGAGCAGGCTCATCGCTGCCTCTTCAAAGTGTCGAGACCGGCCGTCCAAGCGCCGTGGTTGTGCTCGCCCTGCTGGATGTAGGCGGTCAGTTGGCGCGGGTCGTAGCCGATACGCAGCAGCGGTTCGAGTAGCCGCTCCGGTAGGTGCCGGGGCACGGCGCGGCCATCTGGGCCAGGCCCGAATATCTGGGTCGTGACGAGTTGGTCTCCGCTCATCCCGCCCACTTCAAGAACTTCCGAGACGTAGCGGTGTTTGCGCCCACCGAGCTTGGTTTCGTCCTCGACGTTGACGTACACGATGAGGTCGATGGCGCCGCCGGCCATCCGCCGTGCCAGTTCGGCGGTCATCTCGGGCCCGTGCTGCAGCGCCAGCTCGATGACGCGGTCCATCACTGCGCGGGGGTGCCGGGCGTGGATGGTGCAGAGCGAGCCCTTGCTGGTAGCCATGGCCTGCAGCATCGGCACGATCTCCCGGGATCGGACCTCACCGACGATGATCCGCTGCACGGACATCCGGAGGGTAAGCGGGATCATGTCCATGATCGTGACCTCGCCGGCGGGCCGACCGTCGGCACCGCGGGATCCGTGGCCTTCCCGCGACTCGAGGCTCATCGCCCATCGGTGTCGTCCGGTGGTGTGCAGACCGAGCTCGCGGGACTCCTCAAGAGTGACGAACTGCTCCCGGTCGGGGATCTCCCGGGCCAGACCACGTAGCAGGGTGGTCTTACCGGCATCGGCCAGTCCGGCGACCATGATGTTGAGGCCAGCTGCCATGGCCGCCTTGAGGAACTGGCAGATCAGGTCATCCATGGCGCCATACCGGTCGCGGAGGTCCTCCAGGCTGACATCCATCAGGGTGTGCCGGCGGATGGCCGCGTAGGGGCGCACCGCCACCTGCATGAGCACGGTGAGACGGCTACCATCCGGCAGCTGCATGTCCAGCCACGGCTTGGTCGACGACAGCGAGCGCTCGGTCGCGCCTGCGCGCATCGCCAGGACCTGGAACATGTCGATGAGTTCCTTGTCGGTCTCGGCGACCGGCTCACCCACCGTGATCCGACCGTCGGTGTGCTCGATCCGCACGTTGTCGCAGCCGAGGATGTGGATGTTGACGATGTCCGGACGATCAAGCAGCTGCTGCAGACGGCCGAGGCCGAACATGTCGGCCGCGACCGCATCGAGCAGGGCGTCTTCTTCCGCCTGCGAGATCGGCTGCCCGGCCTGATGCAGCGCGTCGACGTGCTCGCGTACCAGCCGAGCGGCGATGCGCTCCGCTTCGGCGTGTCGGTGGGCGTTGGAGACGTTGGGCGTCTCCCTGAGTGCGACGGTGAGCTCCGCGCTGACTCGGGCACGCAGCAGTCGCACCGCTGCGTAATCGATGTTGACCGGCGCAGAGTGATGTACGGCGGCGGGCGAGTCAGGCTTTGACCTGAAGGCTGCAGGATTGCCATTCGTCGGCCAGCGGTGACCGTTCGTGGCAACGCGGTCGACCGGCGCCGGCCATGTCGGGCCGCTGGACGGGCGCTCATCAGGCACGGCCACTCCCCCTCGTTGACGTAGGTGCCAGACGTGCGCGCCGCCGTGCGATGGCGTCGCGTACCACCGGCTCCGCGCTGGCTGCGGCTCGGAGTAACCGCTCGCTGCCTCGCAGTCGACCACCGCCGTCGCTCAACACCTCGGCGGTACGCCGGTCGTCGGGAAGCTCGATCGCGGTGGGTAGCTGCAGTCGCTGCTCGATGTCTCGTCGGCTGTAGAGACCATCGCCAATCAGGGCCAGGGCAAGAGACCCGGTCCCCTGGCCGTACTGGGTCAGTTCTCGCCGGAGCATCTCCGCCGCTCCTGCTGCCGGTGCGATGGTCCGCAGGGTCGCCACGCGTACCACGAGGAGCAGAAGATCGGCGCGGAGCAGCAGCGGCCACGGCGGTGTGCTGGTCGCGAGTCGGCCGCAGTCGGCGATGACGTCGTAGCCGGGATCGCGATACTCCAACTGGCCGAGGAATGCGGTCAGCGGCTCCCAGGTCGGTCGGATGGTGCCCGCCTGGACTGTGTCGTTGATGCCCGGCAGGACGAGACGCTGTCCAGGATCCTTGGCGTCGAGGTCGACGAGCTGGTGAGGAAAGGCGTCGGCGAGCTGGTCGCGGAGGGCCGCCGCGGCCAGCGGCAGGAGGCCGATCGGTGGGATCTCAAGTCTGGATAGATACCCGCTCAGGATGCTGCCGCCAGCCGGGTCGCACTCGGCAAGTACGGTGCGTCCCTGCCAGGACAGAGTGCACGCTAACGCGGTGGTGGTGACGCCGGGCGAACCCTTGGCCGAAACCATCGCAATGATGGCCACGTCAGCTCCCCGTGGTCAGTGCGACGACGATTTGACCGGCAGCCGCACGGGACGCGATGAGCGGTCCTTCCCGATCGGGGACAGCGACGTTGAGGAGCGTTGTTCCTTCCTTGGCGCCGGCCCGTACGTCCACCACTGTGGCCTTGATGCTGATCGGCGTAGCCGTCGGCTGCTGCTGGCTCGAGACCGGACCGTCGTCCGCGGTGACGACGAGCAGTACCCGAGCACCAGCCTTCACCCTCTCGGCGGGCATGCGCTCCTGCGGCAGGCTGACCCCCACCAGCTGCTCACCCTGCTTCGGTACCGCCGTCTCGGTCAGCTGCGCCCTGGTCAGCAAGGTTCCGGATACCAGTCCGACTGCGGCGAACTTGCCGACAACTTCGTTGGCAGCGCTGGCTCTGATCGGCTTGAGCGCCGGGTCGACGGTGATGCGTACCGTGCGGAGATCCGACCGATCGATGGCGGAGCCGGCCTCGACCGCGCTGTTCACTGCCAGGTACTCCGCAGTGGTGCCGACCTTGCGTAGTACTGCAGCAGCAATCAGTCCACCGGCCGCAACGAGCGCTACCGCCAACCAGACGAGTGCTGGCCGCCAGCGGCGTTGGGGTGCAACCCGGGGAACGGCGTACGGTGCAGCAACCGGCGAGGCAGTGCGGGAGGGCGTGATCGGTGCGCTCGTCATGACGTGATCACCTGCAGTTCGTCGATGTCGATCGTGGTCGTGGAGGACAGGTCGACGGTCTGGGATCCGGTGGTCCCGCCTCCACCGCTCCACGTGACCAGCCACGACGTGGTCGCTGTGACCGTGTATCGACCTCCGGCCTCGGTGCTGCTCGGCCGGGAGTAGCCGTCATAGCCGCAGTCCGGCGACTTCTTGTTGCCGTATGAGGGCTGATGAGGGGTGCCCGGCGTGGTGCAGGTGACCGAACTGCCGTCGCCCATGCTCCAAACGATCTTCTGCGCCTTGGCGGTGGCGGTCACTGACCGTCCTGGCACTGCCGCTGTCCGCGTGATCGGGCCCCAGGTACTGGGACTCACCGTGTTCCAGAGCCAAATGGGCAGTCCGACCAGGCCGGCGCCGTCTGTCTGTGGAGCGATTCCGATGTTCGGACCGTCCAGGTTCATCTGGGCGACGGCTCGTTGAGCGAGCTCCTGGTACGACGGCAGGATTCCCGCTGGCGGATCCGCCGACCAGGTCGCCGGCGTCTGCGAGGCGACACCTCCATAGATGCCGCACGTGCGGATGCTCCAGTAACCATCGGTCCGGCCGCCCGGCGGAGGGGGGACTCGGCTGACGTAGCAGGAGCCGTCCCAAACGCCGAGGCCATCGACCACGCACGGCACGGTCTGGCCCTCGTAGCTGCAGCCCTGGCCGGCACCGCCACCGTTGTTGCTGCCTCCGCCGCCGTTACCGCCGCCCCCGGTTCCGGGCTTCTCCACAACCCAGTAGCAGTTGCCCAGTGCGTCGCAGTGCTCGTAGTCGGCGTACGCCGCGTTCGGTGCTACGAGACTGCCGCCGCCGATCGCGAGGATCAGGGCGGTGAACACCCTGCGGATCAACATGGCCTCTCCCGCTGGGCGCTGACCTCTCGAATACGCCACTGGCCATCGTCGAACAGCTCCGCCTTCGCGATCACCACGTACCTCGTTGCCTGGCCCGTGGTCCGCACCGACTTGCCGGTCTTCTTGGAGACCACATCCCACGCGCCGGTGTCGAAGCAGTCCTCCACCTCTGCGGCGAAGGGACGTCGGCTCGTGTCGACCGTGCTCACCTTGGGCGTGGAGGTGGGTTCCCCCTTCGTGACGAGTCCTTGCTGAAACTTGATCAGCAGGTCCTGGCGCACGGTCAGCAGCGCAGGCTCAGCCACGAATCGGTCAAGTTTGGCGTTGTAGTCGCCCTTGTTCGACGCGGTGACATAAGCCCGTACGTAGTTCCGGTAAGCGGCCAGTGCGGACGCCTTCACACTGGCGTCCTCCGCGTCGATGCTGGGAGGCGGTTGTGAACTGACCGGTCCTGCATCCGGCGTGGCACCGCCATCGTCCGAGGTGCATGCCATCAGGTTCAGGGCTAGGGCAGCTGCGATGGCGGCGCGGCTCGTGATCAGTTGAATCTGACGCAACGACGCTTCCCCCTTTTACTAGGCGTCCAGCCCGTGGCCGTACTGCAGGCTGCAAGGCGGGCTCTTCCGCAACCCCGGCATTGAGATGACTGGGCCAGGGCCTGGGCAGAGGCGGCAGGTAGTAATGGCGCTGCAGCCGTCGCGGAGGAGCACTCTGGCAGCGGCCAATGACACTTCAGCCCCGTTGGCCACGCCCGCTGCCAGAGGCTCGTAATGTTACGCACACACCGCGTAGCCATGTCAATGCTTGATTCCATCAAGGACCTTCGTGTAAACCTTGTGTTCCAAGTCGCAAGGAGTCCCGATGGTTGATGCGGACGATTCAGCTGGCGAGACGTTCGCCGAACGGCTCGACTGGCTATTTCTCCATGTCAGAGACCCCGCGGGTAAGCCCTATAGCGTCCGTCACGTCGCGAACGAGTTGACGCGGCGAGGTTGCAAGATCTCCCACACTCACCTGAGCAACCTCCGACAGGGTCGATCGCCCGACCCGCGGCGTTCGGTTGTCGACGCCATTGCAGCCTTCTTTGGGCAGCCCCCCACCTTCTTCGCTGAGACGTCAGAGGATCAGCATGAACACAGGCTCGCCCAGGCCCTGACCGATCCGCATATCAAGCAGGTAGCCATGCGCCTGATAGACGCCCGGCTATCACCAGAGGGCCACGCGGCAGTCGTCGCCATGATCGAGCAGGTGCAGCGACTCGAGGCTGCCGCCCGCAGCCGGCTGAGGAACACCGATCGGCAGCCCCACTCATGACCGACGTCCTCAAACAATCAAGCCACCGGCCGCCGGTCACCGCCGGCTGCGTACGGTTACAGAGCTGGTGGTGGTACGACGACCGGACCACAGCGTGGAACGAGCAGCAGATTCGCCGATGCGACGAGGTCCTACACAGCCTGACCCTGCCAACGTCCTTCACGGTGGGCGAGTTCTGCACGGAACTGGAGCAGGCCCGAGGCCGACCGCTGGTGGTGAAGGGTGTCCGGACGCGCCGAGCAGATGCTCGCGCCATGTGGTGCCGCGGCGCGACGACGGATCACATCTTGATCGTTTCGGCTCTACCTCGCCTCCACCGGGACCATCTCGTCCTGCACGGCATCGGCCATATGGTCTTCGATCACGTCGGTAGTCCCGCCGTCGGCCGCGATATCAGGAAGGCTCTCCATACAGCCGACCTGGCCGGCCTGCGGCGGGATCTCAAGCGGGTCGTCTACACCCATCGCGAGGAACACCAGGCCGAGGTGTTCGCCACCCGGGTGCTGCAACTGACGAACGGCTGGGTAGCACCAAAGCCATCTTCAGGATCCCAGACACAGATGCTGGAGCAGCTCTCCTCCGTTCTCGAGTACCACGCGGGCAGGTCAGTGCGGTGAAGCCGCCGAGTGCTCGCCACGGGACCAAACCATGCCGGAGCCCGATGAACAGGGAATGCGATGCAACGTCATCCCGATAGCAGCGTGAGCCACCTGCGCCAGCAGGCGGCGCAGCTCCTCGCCGCACTCAAGCTGCCCTCGACGTTCACCTTCACTCAGCTGCACGACCGGGTCGAGCATCGCCGTGGACGGCAGGTTCACCTCATCCCCCGGCATCTGCCAGCCCTTGCCCCCCACGGCCTCTGGGTAGCTGGTGAACTCGCCGACTACGTCTTCTACGACGCCAATGCCAACAAAGTGCGGCAGAGCCTGATCATCGGCCACGAATACGGGCACATGATGTTCGACGATGTCGCCATCCCAAATGATCTCGAATGTCTTGCGGCCATGCTCATGCCGTCGGTAGATCCGTCGGTACCCGAGATTGCGCTGGCGCGTCTCGCGTATGACGAGCCGATCGAGCGCCGGGCGGAGGTCTTCGGGACGGTCGCCGTGCAACGCGCCGAATCATGGTCCACGATTCCGACCTCCGAGCCAGCTGATCCTCGAGTCTCCGCCAGGCTGGTGGCGACGTTGGAAGGCCGGGCCGCCTGATGGTGAAGCTCGCTCACGGCCTCATGATCGCCGTGACGCTTGTCTGCTGGGGTATGAGCCTCTATAAGTTGCGTGACCTGGCGCGGGACCGAGACAACCGCCCTCTACGGGCACTGTGCCTTGCCCTGATCGCGATCACCATATCGATGACCATTCAGCCACTCATGTCAAAGATCGACGAGCTGTCCGGGATCCCGGACGTCACTCGCCTGCTGTCCAACTGCCTCTCGCTGGTGTGCGCCACAGCGGCGCAAGCATTTCTTCTCTACATGACCAGTCGCGACGTCAGTAACCGACGGCGGGTACGGCGGCGGACTATCGCTCTGGCGCTCACCATCGCTGTCATGATCATGATGTTTGTCGCAACACTTCTGGACGGCAGTCGCTCCGATCCGCGCGTTCGCGCGACCGAGTACGACGGCGGGCCTTCCCACCCGCCATTCCAGTTCGCGTACCTGGCCTACCTGTTCGTGTACCTGGCTTACCTGGGCTGGTCACTGACGCAGGTAGTGGTCCTGGCGAACCGTTACGCCGCCATCGCACATCGGCCGCTGTTGCGCTTTGGCCTTCGAATGATCACGGTCGGCTCGCTGTGGGGGCTCGCATACGTGGCCGCCAAGCTCGTGGCCATTGCCTTGGCAAACAGGTCCGCCGATTGGGCTCAGATTACGGATGCGGTAGTGGTGCTGGCGTTCAGCACGTCGATCCTGCTGGTCCTGATCGGCTCCACAATTCCTTCCTGGGGTCCTCGCGTCGGCCTGGACCGCCTATGGGCAGGGGCCGCAGCCGCTCGTGACTACTACCGGCTGTACCCGCTATGGGCGCGGATCCATGCCGTGCTGCCCGAAATCGCGCTGCTTCCGCCGCCGTCAGGCGTCCGCGGCGCTCTCTCGATCGCCCGGGACGCCTCTCTGCGACGGGTCAGGATCACCGTGGAGATTCTCGACGGCTACGCCACCCTGCGGCCATGGATGTCGGCATCAGTCGCCGCCCACGCAAAAGATGCAGCCCAGAAAGGTGGCCTCCTCGGTGACCAGCAGACGGCCATGGTCGAAGCCGTCGTCATCGGTGCGGCACTGGCCTCCCGGCTCGATGGCGCGCCCCCGTCGGGTGAGGCCACCGAAGCCCTTGCCCTACCGCTGGGCCCGTCGCGAGATTCGGCCGCTGGTGACCTCGGCGCCGCCGACCAGGTGACGTGGCTCGCTCAGGTAGCCCGCGCAATCACATCGCCGATGGCCACAAAGATCATCACGCGTGCCACATCCGAAGCGATGTCTCTTCACACGCAGTCGTCCGAGAGGTAGAACTCCATCGTGCCCGCACTCGTTGACCTGCCCGCCATCAGCACCTCCCGAGTGGCACGGGTCGTCACCGAAGCATGTGCACCGGCCGTCTTCGCAGCCCTGATGCCGCTGATCATTGCTCTGCACAGCACCGCCCCCGCCGTGGTGACCGGCCTCGGCTGGGCACTGCTCGCCATACTGTTCTGCTCCGCCGTCCCGTACGCCGTCATCTGGGTCGGAGTACGACGGGGACGACTCACCGACCACCACATCGGCGTACGCGAGCAGCGCCGCATGCCCCTGGTCTACGGACTGTTGTCCGTCCTTGTCGGTCTCGCCGTGCTCGTCCTCGCCGGTGCGCCTCGACCGCTCGTCGCCATGGTCGTGGTGATGTTCGCCGTGCTGCTCATCGTCACCGCCATCAACCAGGTGTGGAAGCTCAGTGCACACGCTGCGGTCGCCAGCGGCTCGATGTCCGTACTGATCATCGTCTTCGGGCCGGCGCTGATCGCATCGCTGGCGATCGTCGTCTTGGTGGGCTGGTCCCGCGTGCGGCTGGGTGATCACACTATTGGCCAGGTTGTCGCAGGCGCTCTGGCTGGCATCCTCATCGCTGTGCCAACGTTTATCCTCCTTGCGTGAGCCGACCTGGCTCTCAGCGAATATTGGCACTCGGCACCCCGCCACGCTTAGCACCATTGGCCAGTCAGCCAACGCGGTCGCGACTACTAGCACGGCTCCGGGCCGTTCCGATGACGCTGGGGCGACGTTGAAAATTTCGAGGCGGAGTTTGCTGATGTACCCGGTCGGTCTCAAGCCATGGTCCCGCGTTGTCTCGCCTGAACCGGCGATGGGGCTAGACGTTGACTCACCTACCTACTGAATGCTGTAAAGCGGGGACGCAGCGCGCGAGAGCCTGTGTTCATAAGCCACGGCGCAGCCGTCGACAGTTCGAACGGGTTGACATCACCGGCCGTGGACGGGGCGGTAGGACGCCTCGGTCTTCCGCTGGTCAGCAATGACGTAGAGCACCAGGAGAAGCGATATGCGTTCGTGCCCTTGCACGACTTTCCCGCTGCAACGCCCTGCTGTCAGGCACTCATGGATCTCCGCTGCGTCGTTGTTCGGATTCTCGGTTGCACACAGCCGGATGAGTTCGTAAATCTCGGTGCTGAGCTCTGCAGGCCTGACTTGCGGCGTCAGCTGAGTCATCTCGACGGTCTTGTGCGGCGGCTTAACGATGTCATCCGGAACCATCGGCGCCTCCCAGCTGAGCTGTCTCTACTACAAAGCTACGGATGATTCCCATTTCGGGTCCATGACCACTTATGGCGTGACTACGACGTCGGGACGGCACTACTCTGCCGTTCGCGCGTGCCGATCTGCCCACCGAGGCCCGCAGGTGTCTAACCTCTGCCGGTGCTGCATGTTGCCGTCCTCGACCCGCTTCCCCTGTTCCGGGAGGGCGCGGCGACGGTGCTGTCTAGGGCCGGACACCGGGTGGAGGCACCGGAGGATGTGCTTGCGTGGGCGGCCTCCCGCCGGCTGGTCGTCGTCCTACTGACGCTGTTGGATGAGCCAAACTGGGAGCTGCTGGTCAGGCTGCGCGACGAGCCTGCCGCAGCCGTGGTCGCGGTGCTGCAGGATTTGCACCCCGCCGCAGTCCGGGCAGTCCACCTGGGCGCGAGGTCGGTGCTGGCACGCGCCTCGGGTCCGGCGAGCCTTTGCAGGACGGTGGAGGCCACTGCGGACGGCCAGGCGGTCCTGCCAGCCGACGTGCTCGCGGCGCTCACCAGCGGGCCGCAGGGCCAACCGGGGATGCTCTCAGAGGTGCAGCTGTCGTGGTTGCGCCGACTCGCCGCCGGGTCCACCGTGGCGGAATTGGCAGATGCGGCTGGTTACTCCGAGCGCGCGATGTTCCGCATTCTTAAGCAGCTCTACCGCGACATGGACGTGAGCAACCGGATGGAGGCCGTACTGCGAGCGCAAGAGCTAGGTTGGCTTCCGTCGTCAATCCGCGGCTCGTGAAGAGCCCTGGGCAAGGACGTCGAGCACCGGCCTGAGGCGCCCGGCTGGACGGGCGTACTCGTCGAGCCGTCTCACCAACAGGTCTCGCCGTGCCCGCAGAACCGGGGCGCCTTCGGAGGTATCGAAGAACCCGATCGCGGCTTCCGGATCGAATGTTTGCCCGCAGATCGCGAATCCCATCATGTCGCGAGCGCCACGGTCTCTCTCGTCTTTGATCCGTTCGCTTGCCTCTTCTGCCAGCCTGTCGAACAGCTTCGATGCCTTTCCGGGATCTGATGACTGATGCACCAGCGCGTTCAGGGCGAGCACGATGAGTGCACTGCCCGGTGTCCGGTAGTGCTCGGCATCCTCAATGTGCTGTCTCGCCTCGTCTAAATCTCCGGTGTAGACGGCAGTCCAGCAGAGAGTGGTGCGTGCTTGAAGCACCGCGACGGGATTGTGGGCCTGGACCGCCTGTTCTAGCGCCTGGCTTGCTTCCCGGCGGGCTCCAGCGAGATCGCCTTGAGCGAGCAGCAGATCCGCATAGGCATCCTGGCAGGCGACCAGATGCCATTCGCTATCGCGTGAGGCGGCTCTGGCACGCCGTATCAGCTCTTCCGCCAGCTCAGTGCTGCCCGTCTCCACCCGCCACCGGGCGACGCGCAACAGGAGATCCACCGGAGCCTGCTCAACGAGCGCCCGACTTACACGAGCAAAAGCGAGGTCATATTCGCCCCAACGCCGGTGGCACTCGGCCAACCCTTGCAGCGCGACCAGCATGACCTCTGGCAGGTGATGCAGCTCCGCCTCCGCTCTAGCCTTCTCGTAGTAGTTGTAGGCTTCGTCGCCGCGCCCCTCCTGCCAGTAGTACGTCCCAAAGTTGTAGCGGAGGGTAGCGCGCACCTTGGGATCTTTGAGCTTGTTCGCCTCGGTGAGCGCCCGCCCATAGGCGTCGCTGGCTTTATCGAAGTCCCCCCGGGTCGCGTACGCATCACCCAGCTCGTTGTCGTTCAACATCTCCAACTCGGGAATGCCGAGCTTGCCGCGCAGGCTCTCGCGTTGGGCGAGCAGCAGGTGGCCACAGTTCCATCGCTTGAGGGCGGCGGTCATCGGTTCCAAAGCTGAGAACGCGACCGGGTAACGCCGAGCGGCAAGCAGAACAGCAACGTAGGCGAAGTGGCCTTGAAGGTCGGTGAGAGAGCGAGGGGTAGCCACAAGCCGTTGCTTGAGCTCCCCAGCGACGCGACGCAGCAGATTTGACCGATCTTTCGGCAAGAACCAGTCGGCATCGCCGTGCGTCAGAGCGCACTTGCCATCGGTCATACGCACCAAGTCGCGCCGCTCGAACAGTTGCAGGCTGGCGATGATGCGTGCCGGGGTGGCCAACTGGCCGATCACTTCGGCGAGAGCACGGGCGTCGATCGGCGTTCCGAACGCGGCGACCGCCTCGATCACGGCGCGGTGAAAGTCGTTGAGATTTTCCACCAGCACCTCGGCGAGCCGCCGGGGTATATCCCGGGGGTCGAGCCCTTTGACCATATCCAACAGGTCCTCCAAGCTCAGCCCATGCTGGGAGAGTTCAACCGCCGTGAGCATCAGTTGCACGTTCCTGGGGTTGCCGGCAAGCCGGTCGTACAGCATCTTGCGGCTGAGTTCGGAAACGTTGCTCAGGAGGTGCGGGTCGCATCTTTCCAGGAAGGCCTTGAAGTAGGGTGGCGGCAGCCTGCCGATTGAGATTGGCGACTCCTGCGCCCAGAGCCTCCGGGCCGGAGACTCCAAGACGTCTCTGCTCACGAGGACGATCGTCACCCGGTGTGGAGCGGTGGGCCGGAGAATTGTCTCCAAAGCTTCATCCATCTGCAGGTCGACACGCCGCCCGTCACCAGCGTTGGCCAGGTGCTCCGCGCCCTCGATCACGATGACGATGCGGGTCAGTCCTGTCGACGGCAACGCGAGCCGTAGACGGCTCAGCCGGGTTTCCCCTGGGTGAAGCTCAGCCGGTTGGCTCCTGCCCTCGATGTCGCCGATTATCGTGCGCACGTCAAAGCGGAGGCTGGGCGTCACACTGCGTTGGTGTACCGTAAGGTCAACGCCTTGTGTCTGCATGTCCTTCAGCACGGTATCCACGAATTTTGTCTTGCCGGACCCCGCTGGGCCGGTCACAAGCACCACGCCCGGCGGCTGGTCCTCGCTCAGCAGCCCACGTAGATGCTCATACTCGGTGTTCCGGTTCAGCAGGGACCCGTCTCGTCTCGGTGCCGCCGCCACGTAGGGCTGCGGCGGAAACGGCGTGCCGTCGGCGACCGCAGGCGCGGTGTCCGCCTGCCCGGCACGCACACCGAGCACTGAACAAGTCCCGGTGACGATGCTGATGATCCAGCTCGTAGCCTCGACCCAGGGCCATGCGCCCGCCTCGGGGTCGGCAAGGACCTTCCACCACTCGAGGCGAAAGCCGAGCCCGATGAGCGCTGACAGCAGCGTTGCCGATACGAGTCCGTAAAGGACCCAGCGCCGTCTCATTCCGTCATCATGCCGGTCCGTAGAGTGAGTGCATAGGGTAGAGCGATCGAGCCGCGGCTAGGTACCACGCCTCGCGCTCAACAATCATCTAGCCGGTTGAATGCGGGTTTGCAGCGGTCGTGATACCGCCGCACTTGGCTTTGAACGGGTCCGCACGCGGCAGCGTCCCGCTGGATGCTGTGCGATCACCTCTTCGACGAGCGAACGGCTGCCGTCCTATGCGCGCATCAAGGCGCAAATGCACCTGCGTCAAGTTTCCGACAGCGAAGCGCCTGCGGTGCATCACATCAGGAGCGGCCTACGGATAGCAGCAACTTGGCGGCTCCAGTTGCTGACCGCGACGACCTTTACGACGTCACCAGTCCTGGGTGCTTGAACGAGGTACTGCCGCCCGCTCCGATCAACACCGATGTACATCCCGACGTGGCCAGGCCGGGTCATCGTGCCGTCCGAACCAGGGATGAAGATCAGGTCGCCCGGTCGCATCGCGGCGAGGGACGGAACAGCGACGCCGGTGTGGACCTGGTCGGCGGTTACCCGGGGGATTCGCACACCGGCTTCAGCCCACGCGGCCATCATCAGACCGGAACAGTCGTAGCTATCCGGCCCTTCAGCACCCCAGACGTAGGGTTTGCCCCGCTGGGCAAGGGCGAAGGAGACGACTGCCCTCAGCTGCGGATCAGTCGGCAGGAGAAAGCCGTCGGGAAGGCCGGCGTCGTCCAGGGGCGGTAGTCGGTCTCCGCCGTCGCTGGTGCAGATGATGTTCATGCCGTCGCTGATCAGCGCGACCAGCTGCTGCGCCTCGGGCTGCCACTTCGCGTACGCGTCAGGGAACGCCGACCGCTGCACGGCCTGCGCTGCTCGAGTGAGCGGCATGGTCTGCCAGCCATCAACCTTGACCAGGCGCTCGTAGAACTGCCGGGCGGCGTAGCGGGGGTCGAGGATCTGCTCGGGGGTACCCCAGCCTTGACTGGGTCGCTGCTGGAACAGCCCGAGCGAGTCGTGGTCGTTGTCCGCGCCGAGATGCCCGAGGTTGCGCAGGGTGGACTCCTGCATGGCTGTGGCCACGGCAATCTCCCAGCCGTAGGGCTGCACGCGCAGCTCGGCTCCGACGGAGACGATGACGGCCGCGTAGCCGACCTGCTCGGAGGTCCAGGAGCCCTGATCCGACCAGTCCGGCGGCGCAAGAGTTGCGCCAGGCGAGATGCTCGTCGGGCTCATGGTGCAGCCCATCGCCGGGCTCGCTCCGATCACCGCGAAGGCAACGAACACAACCAGCGCAAGCGGTGCCAGGACTACGACGGCGAGCCCTCCAGCGAGGATCGGCCAGCGCCCGCTCATCGCAGAGCTGCCTGGCGGATCTCGTACTCAGCGACCCGCCAACCGGGTCCGTCCGAGCCGCCGCGACGCAGCATGCAGTCGAGCAAGCTGTGTTCGGTCCAGCCTCGCCAGCTGTCTTCGCCGAGGGGCGTCGAGGTCACCCGAACCCTGCGGCGTGCGGTGATCACCGTGCCAGCCGGCTGCAGTGCGTCGACGAAGGGCTCCACGACCGCGTCGACGTATGCCCGGTGTTCAGCCCAGGTAGCCCAGCGGCCATCCTGGTTGGCGGCCGGGCTTTGCCCAGCCAACGTGCTGCTGGCGAAGCGGACGGCGCGCTCGTAGGCGTCGCCCGGTCCTACGTCGCGCAGGGTGTCGCCGCTGTAGAGGGCGGCCGTGAATCGGCTGCACACCTCGCCCGGGTCGGTGTACGCGAAGCCCGGCTGTGTAGGCGGTGGCGCTGGGGCGACGACCGCCGACGAATTTGGGACAGTGCCCCCCGGCTTGGCCGGCGCTGGCTGTCCGCCGGCGGTGCAGCCGGTAACGGCCAACGTCAGGGTGAGCGCCACTGCGGCTCGAGTTCGCGCATTCATGACCACGACGGTGCCGAGCTGCCAAGGCCGTTACCGCTGCCAGTCGCGCCTGGTAGCGGCGGTAACTGTGGCAGCAATGCCAGCGTCAACTCTGCCGTCAGCCCTACCCGGCGAAGGTCCAGGGCAGATGCCCAACCGAGGGCATCGAGACCTTCGGGAGACTGCTGTGTTTGCTTACTACCTCGCTGGGACTGCGCTGGACGCCCTGGCAGCCCCTACTCCCCCGCCCGCCGCCCCACCCGGCCTTGAGGCCACGGGGAATCTGTTCATCAGTTGGATGAAATGGGGCCTCGTCGTCGCTGGCGTTGGCGGCATGCTTTATTGCGGGATCATGATGGCCGTCGGGCGCCGGAATCGGTCGGCGTTCGCGGCCGACGGCGCGGCTGGCATCCCGTGGGTGCTGGCCGGGCTCACGTGCGGCGCGGTTGCGGCAGTAGTCGTCGGCGCAATTCTGCCGGGCTGAGCCATGACCTATGACGTCATCACTCGCGCCCGCCGCACCACGCGCCGCCGGGTCACCGCAATTTTGATCGCCACTGTGGCGGCGGTCTGCGCCGTAGCAGCAGCGGTGACCATCAGCGCAGGCCCGAATCGTTCAGCGAGCTCACCTATGGGTCCAGTACTGGTCCGCCCCGAGACCACCTCCACTGGACAGGCGGCCCTACCTGATGACTTGGACTGGATTGACGTCGCGGGAGTCTGGGTCCCCGTGTCGAAACAGTCAGGTCCTCGCATAACTAGTGACGGGCGGGCTCGCGGGTTCACACATGACCGCGGCGGCGCCGTGCTGGCCGCCGCACACATCCTGGTGCGCGCCAACCCGCAGGTCGGCCCGAGCGTGTTCGAACCCACGCTGCGTACCCAGGTCGTCGGAGCCGACGCCGCCTCCATGCGGGTCCAGGTCGCGCAGGCGTACGACGAGTTGCGCCGCCACATGGGCGTGGCGGATGGGCAACCCGCCGGGCGCCTGAGCGCGACTCTTCTCGGCTACCGGATCCTCAGCTACACCGACGACCAGGTGGCCTTACGCCTGCTGACGGAGGCACCGGACGGCTCGGGTAGCTCGCTGATGGTCAGCACCGAGGTACGCGTGCGCTGGACGGGGTCGGACTGGGCGCTACAGGCGCCCGCCGGCGGGACGTTCGACCAAGCCGTGACCGTCGTCTTGGATCCCTACACCGCCATGTTCCTACCCTTCAGCGCAGGCAGGTGATCTCATGCCGTTCTGCAACCCCTTCATGCCCACGACCTGCGCCGGCATCATCGTTGGCGGCGCCCAAGCCCCGGGTGTCGTCCGGGATTCTATGGTCGACACGCTCCTCGACGGGCTGGCCGACGCGACCAAGGACGCCATTCAGTGGGTCGCCGGCCTGCTGACCAGCTGGACGCTCATTCCGTCGAACAGCCTGTGCCCGACCAGCGGTTCGGACCCGAGTCAGTGGGCTACCGACTGGGTGGCCCAGTGCAACGGCGCGGCCGGGCCTGCGCAGCAGCTGCGTGGGTTCATGCTGCCGATCACGATCCTGGTCCTGGTCGGTGGATTGGTGTGGCAGGGCATCACCATCGTCATCAGCCGTAAGGGGGCGCCGCTTCTGCAGGCGGTCCGGGGAGTCTGGAACACCGCCCTGTGGGGCAGCGTCGGCGTCGCCGGCACCCACCTTGTCCTCAAGACCGGGGACAGCTACTCGATGTGGCTGCTGAACGAGGCGATCTTCAAGGAGTCCAATCAGCCACCCAACGAGGCGATGAGTGCCGCGCTCGGCGCGCTGCTGCTTCCCGGCACGTCGGTGGCTCCGTTCGTAATGATCCTGGTCGGTGTCATCGTCATCCTCGCCGCCGTGGTGCAAACGATTCTGATGGTCTTCCGCGAAGGCGCCGCGGTCATCCTGGCCGGACTGCTGCAGCTGGCGGCTGCAGGCTCCATCACCCGAGGCACCAGTCCGTGGCTGCACAAAACCCTCGGCTGGGCGCTGGCGCTCGCGCTGTACAAGCCGGCTGCGGTATCGGTGTACGGCACCTCGTTCGTCATGATGCGCGGTAACGGACGGGACTGGCTGATGGGCCTCGGAATGTTGGCCCTGTCGGTGATCGCCCTGCCCGCGCTGTTGAAGTTCTTCACCGTCTTCACCGGCGGCATCGCGTCCGGGGGCGCAGGCCTCGGCATCGTCGGCGCAGGCGCGGCTGCAGGCCTGCACGCCGCGTCCTCGACACGTGGAGCTGTCGGCGGTCACAGCGCTGGCGACCACGCGCGCTACATGGATTCACGCGGACCTGGTAGCGGCGGCGGTAACGGACCCACCGGGGCCATGCCGAGTCCGTCCGCGCCCTCGCCCACGAGCGGGTCCGGTGGGGGTGGGACCGGTAACGCGCCGACGGTGATCGACGGTAGCGCCACGGTGGGCGGCAAGCCAGGTCCGGTAACACCCACGACCACCGTGCCCGCCCGCACCGGCGCTACCGCGTCCGCCGCTGGTAGCGCTGCGGCCTCGGGCGGCGCGGCGGCTGGGGGTGGCACGGCTGCAGCCGGGGCGGCGGGAGCTGCGACCGGTCCGATGGCACCGGTTGTCATCGGCACCGTCCTGGCCGGACAGGCCGGAACTACGGCAGCGAAGACGGGCGCGAACACGGCCAACTCCGCGATGCGGGGCGGGAGTACGGCGTCATGAGCACCGACCAGGCGCAGATCCGTACCTACGGGGGTTGGCGGCGGGCGCGGGGCATGGGGCTGTTCGGCCTTGGACCGATGCAGACCTTCGCCGTCCTCGCGGCGATCACCGTGCTGATCGTCTCCGGATCGATGGGGCTGCAGACGCTGGCCGTTGCCGCCGGTCCCTGTGTGCTGCTCGTCGCGCTGCTGGTCCTCCGCTGGGACGGGGTGCCGCTGTCAGCCGGAATCGCACAGCGAGTGCGATGGCTGATCGGCACTAGCCGCGGCTACACCTCGTACCGCTCCGGAGTGATGGTGGCCGGCGAACACGCCTGGCAACTGCCGGGTGTGCTCGCGCCCACCACCCTGCTGACCATCGAGGACGAGGGTGCCGGCGGGTACGGGGTGGTCTACAACCGCCGGTTGGGCACTATGACGGTGACGCTGCGCTGCGCGGCCACGTCAACCTGGCTGGCCGACCCCGACGCGAGCGCGGCGTGGGTGGCCAACTGGGGTGGCTGGTTGGCGAACCTGGGCTACCTGCCGATCATCGACCACGTCACCGTCACGGTGGACACCGCACCGGACCCCGGATCCCGGTTGGCCGACCACGTCAGCCGACGGATCGTCCCGCACGGACCGGCTTCCGCTCGGCGGGTTCTGCAACGGCTGGTGGAGGTGTCCCCGGCGGCCGCCGCCGACGTGGAGACGCGGGTGTCGGTGACCTTCAAACCAGACGCATCCCCCAGCAAAACCAAGAACCACGACGAAGCCCTGGAGGAGATCAGCCGGACCCTGCCCGGTCTGCAGGACTCTCTGGGCAGCTGCGGACTGACCGTCCTCGGCCGGGCCAGCGCGCAGACCATCTCGGCCATCGTGCGGACGGCGTTCGACCCGGCCAGCCGCGGTGACGTGGCCCGGCTGGCAGCGACTCCGGGCCTGGATCTGACCCGGTGGCTGGACTGGGACAGCGCCGGCCCGGTGATGGCCGAGGAGCACCTCGACCGGTACGTGCACGACTCCGGCACCTCGGTGTCCTGGGCATGGCATGAGGCACCGCGCCAGCACGTGCACGCCGACGTCCTCGCCCGGCTGCTGGCACCCGGCCCGTACCCAAAGCGGGTTTCGCTGCTCTACCGCCCCTTCCCCGCCGGGGAGGCCGCGCGGATCGTGGAGAGCGAGGTCAACGCGGCAGCATTCCGGGCGGCATACAACCGGGCCCAGAAACGCGACGAGTCCGCCCGCGACCATGCCGACCGGGAACGGGCCCTACAGACCGCGCGGGAAGAAGCGACAGGGTCCGGGGTGGGCCTGATGTCGCTGTTCGTCACCACCACCGTCGTCTGCGCCGACGAACTGGGCCGGGCCATCGCCGACGTCGAGTCCCGCGCCGACGTCGCAAAGATCCGGCTCCGGCAGCTGCGCGCCAGCCAGGCCGCCGGCTTCGCCACCACCCTGCCCTGCGGCGTATGCCCGCCGCAGCTGGCCCGCCACTGGCCCCGCTGAAGCCAAATTTCAGGAGAAATCCATGAAGAGCATCGCTGCAGACGCAGTCACACCGGCGCCAGCATGGGGTGTACGGGCACCCGGCACTGGACGAGCCAGTCACATCTCCCCGGGCATGGAGTACCAGGGCACCACCGTCCAGCTCTGCGGACTGTTCCCCTTCGTCGCCGGATCCGGCGCACCACGATCGGCGTGCCGATCGGGCGGCACATGCTGTGGGGCGAGGTCGTCTGCCTCGACCCCCTTGAATGGCTCCGCGAAGGCCTCATCACCAACCCCGGTGTGTTCGTCCTCGGTCAACCCGGCGTCGGTAAGTCCACGGTGGTCAAGCGACTCATCACCGGCATGACCGGGTTCGGTACCAGCGCCCTAATCCTCGGCGACACCAAGCCCGACTACACCCGACTCGTTGAGCACCTCGGCGGGCAGGTCATCCGAGTAGGCCGTGGCCTGGACCGACTCAATCCACTGGACTCCGGCCCTCTCGGCAGCGCGCTCGCCCGCATGGGCACCGCCGAGGCTAGGCAACTGCGATTGGAGGTCCGAGGCCGTCGCATGTCGCTACTGCTGGCGCTGTGCGCCCTGGTACGCGGACAGTCGCTCAACAACACCGAGGAGATCATCCTCGGGCGCGCGATCGACGTACTCGCCGAACGCCTGGACCGCGACCCCACGGTGCCGGACGTGCTGAGCCTGGTTGAAGCCGGCGCCGACGAGCTCCTCACCGCGGCCCGGGCACGTACCGACGGCGAGTACCGCCGCCGCGTCGACCAGTTGGTACCCACCTTGGCGCTGTTGTGCGAGGGCAGCCTGCGCGGGGTGTTCGACGGTCCGACGACCAACGCCCTGGACCTGGACGCCCCAGCTGTCAGCGTCGACATCTCCCAGGTCGCCGCAGCCGGGGACCAGCTGGTGGCCGCCGCGATGCTGTGCACCTGGGCGTACGGCTTCGGGATGGTCGACGCGGCATCCGTGCTGGCCGACCAGGGCCTCGCGCCGCGCCGGCAGTACCTCGGCGTGATGGACGAACTGTGGCGGGCGCTGCGCGGCGCGTCCGGCCTGGTCGAGCACGCCGACGCGCTCACCCGGCTCAACCGCCAGCGAGGAATGGCCAGCGTGATGGTCACCCACTCCCTCGCCGACCTCGACGCTCTGCCCACCCCGGAGGACCGGGCCAAGGCTCAGGGCTTTATCGAACGGTCCGCCATCAAGATCCTGGCCGGGCTGCCGCCGCGCGAACTGAACCGGGTCAATGAGGTGATCAAGCTGTCCGGGCCGGAGCGCGAGCTGGTGGCGTCCTGGGCGGCACCGGAGGCGTGGTTCGCCGGTTCGGTGCATCCGGGCCGGGGCAAGTACCTGATCAAGACCGGTGAGCGCAACGGTCTGCCGGTGTCGCTGACCCTGGTCGGTGACGAGTGGGAGCTCTACGACACCGACGCCGCGATCCGGCAGGTGCAGCCATGAACACCCGGCCTGTCGAGCCTGGCGGTAGCGCCGGCGGCCCGCTCACCCCGTTCCTGGTGCTCGGGCTGGTGTGGGCGGCACTCGCCCTGATGTGGCTGTCGTGGCTGGCCGGACGGATCGCCGCCGCGGTGACCGGGCAGCCGGCCACTGGCCCCGGCTTCGGGTCGGCGTACCTGGGACATTTGCTGCGTACCGAATGGTCGGCGTTGTGGCCCGGCGTGTCCCCCACCGTTATCGGTCTGGTCTACGCGGTTCTGCTGCTAGTTCTGGTCGGCCTGGTCACCCTCGCGGCGGTGTGGTGGCAGGGGCGCAGGCCCGACGCCCAGGATCCTCTGCCGGCGCTGGCTGGTCCCGCCGAGGTACGGGTGATGACGCTGCCCGCGGTGGCCGCCAGGGCTCGGCGCCTACGGCGCGGCCTGGCGGATGCGGCGGTGAAGGAGATCTCGGCCGAATCAGCTGGAGTCGTGCTCGGTGCGCATCGGCGGCGGCGCGGTTCAGGTCCTCGGCTCTACTCCTCCTGGGAGGACGTCATCCTCGCGGTAATGGCGCCACGCGCCGGAAAGACGACCGCTCTGGCCGTGCAATCGATCCTCGGCGCGCCGGGGGCGGCCCTCGCTACCAGCAACAAGCCCGATCTGTGGGCGACGACGGCTGCCGTTCGCGCCGAGCATGGCGGCGTGTGGGTATTCGATCCGCAGTCCATCGCTCACGTCTCGCAGGCCTGGTGGTGGAACCCCCTGGCAGCTGTGGAGGACGTCGAGGACGCCCGGCGGTTGGCGAACCACTTTGTCCAACAGGTTCGCAACTCGCAGGGCAGCGACGACTTCTGGATCCAGGGTGCCTTGGACCTGCTCACGTCGCTGATCCTGGCTGCCGCGCTGGAAGGCCGCACGCTCACCTCAGTGCAAGCGTGGTTGTCGGACTCCACGTCGCGGGAGCCTGCGACGATCCTCAAGAGCCACGGGTTCGGTGCCTCTGCGCGGGCAATGGCCGGCCGGCAAGCCGGCGCACCCGAGACCCGCGAAGGGCTTTACGAAACCGCCCGCACCGCAGCCGCATGCCTGGCCAACCCGACCATCATGGCCTGGGTCACCCCACCGGACCTACCGCTGCCGGCATTGGACGTCGAGGTGTTCGTCGAGAGCACCGACACGCTGTACCTGCTGTCCAAAGACGGTGCCGGAGCGGCTGCCCCGCTCGTCGCCGGTCTGACCGACCAAGTGCTGCGTGCCGCAGTGACACTCGCCGAGGCGCACGGAGGCCGACTCGATCCACCGCTGGTCGCCTGCCTGGACGAGGCAGCGAACATCTGCAAAATCGCGGACCTGCCCGAGCTTTACAGCCACTTCGGCAGCCGGGGCATCATCCCGCTGACCATCCTGCAGTCCTACAGGCAAGGGACCAGGGTGTGGGGTGAACAGGGCATGGACGCGCTGTGGTCAGCGGCCACGGTCAAGCTAGTCGGCGCCGGCATCGACGACGCCCGGTTCGCCGAAGACCTGTCCCGGCTCGTCGGCGAACACGACGTCGCCGTGGCCTCCCGCACTCGAGACGGCAAGGGCCATGCCTCGTACCAAACTTCGGTGCGCCGACAGCGGATCCTCGACCCGGCTCGGATCCGGGCCCTGCCGAAGGGCTCGGCGTTGCTGTTCGCCACCGGCGTGAAGGTGGCGATGCTCAACCTGCTGCCCTGGTACGACGAGCCGAACGCTGCGCGATTGACTGCTGCTGTCGCCGCCTCCACCGTCGAGATGACTCGCCAGGCGCAGCGCACCCGCGCCGCCCGTCGGGACCGGATGGCGCTGCGCGCCTGGCGGGGACGGGCCGGCTGAAGCTAGCTTGGAAGCGGAGGTAGGCCATGGGCGCACCTCGACTCAACCAGCCGACATCCCCGATACGCGGCACCGGACTTGAGCCCGGGCGGCTGTTGGCGGCCGTCGAGGCCGCGGTGACGTACTACCGGGCTCAGCTCGAACAAGCCGACGGCCCCCGGGCCTATCTCGCCGAACGCGGCCTCGGTGTCGTTGTTCAGCGCGAGTGGCCGTGGCGGATCGGGTACGCACCACCAGGCTGGAGTTCGCTGACGCGTCACCTGCGCGCGGTTGGCTTCACGGCGGAGGAGTTGATCGGTGCAGGCTTGTCGACCGGCACCCGAGGGAAGCCGGACCGACTCATCGATGTGTTCCGGGACCGGATCGTATTCCCGGTGCGCGACCCGGTCGGGCATGCTGTGGCGTTCCTCGGGCGCGCCAGCCCTGGTGCCGGGGATGGTGTACCGAAATACCTCAACAGTCCCGAGACAGCGATCTACAACAAGGGGCGGTTGTTGTTCGGTGTTGCGGAGCAACAGGATCGCCTCAGCGACCGGTGGACACCGGTCCTGGTCGAAGGGCCGGCTGACGTACTCGCGGTCTGGCTGTCCTACTCCCGGTCCCGACGGACGGGAGCGGTGGCTCTTGCGCCGTGCGGCACCATGCTGACCGATTACCAGGCCGCGATCCTGCGGAAGTTGCCTGGTGCCGCAGGGGGCATCGTGACGGCATTCGATGCGGACCCGGCCGGCCGTGACGCAATGGACCGGGCCTGGCAGCTGTTCCGCCAGCAACGCCTGCCCGGCCCGCTGCTGGTAGCTGAGTTCAGTGCCAGCGCTGACCCCGCCGACCTGCTGCGCCGGCCAAACGGCCGGGCTCAGCTGCGTGCCGCCCTGCAACGGCGAGCGCGGCCCATGCTCGACACGGTGGTCGACCACCGCCTCACCCGGCTCGTCGAGCGGTATCCCCGGCTGTTGGAGGACATCGACGGCAGATGCGCTGCGGTACGGGTCCTGGTGCCGCTGCTGTTCGAGGCAACAAGCCCGGATGAGGCGATCCGGGTCGCCCGACGCATCGTCACCCACACCGGGACCGGGGTCGACACCGTCGCGATCGCCGCGATCGCGCGCCTAGAAGACGCGTACGACCTCAATCCGCCTATCGAGGCTGCTGAAACCGGGTTCTGTCTAAACGGATGGGCACACGAAGTCGGTTTGATCGCTTGCGATCGCGACGGCGGCGTGTAAACAAGCTGACGACCGTCAGACAGAGTTCCGCCGTCGGCGCCTAGCGCCCTCTTCTAGCCGATGAGAGTGCACAGCCAGAAGGTTGCGCGCCTGCCCGGAACCCAAGCCTCACATGTCTGTTCTGGGCAGCATCACCTGAACAGCGGATCTGGCTCCACCCACAGTCCTCATAATCTGATCCATTGTGGCGGATGGAAAATTCCGGGTGTCAGTGACCGGAGCACACGGGGTAACAGTCGGCGACAGCAACGTCCAGCACAACGTGTTTGGCGAACGGTCGACCTTCGGCGCAACCCCAACCGCCGGGCGTCGGGTGCAGCTGGTCTATGCGCCGGAGCTCGCGGAGTACCCAGCTAACGGCCCGTTCGCCGAGGCAGCGCGAGCGGCGGTCCGGCAGGCCGGGCACGAGATCGTCGCTCCGGCCGGTGCGGACTTGGTGGTCTGCATCGTGGGTTTCCACTGGGATCCCCGCGTTGCCGAGGCGTTCGAGGCCGCGAGAGCCACCAATCGTCCCCTGGTCGTCCTGCTGCTGGGAGAGGATTTGATCATTCCGGTCCCCCGCCGGTTGTACGTCGACGACGAGGCTGGCGATCGGCAGCTCGGGTTCCGGGACCATCTGCGCCGGGTGTCGCACGTCGTCGAGGTCAGCAGTCCCGGCGAGCTGCGTGACCGGCTGTACCGGGCACTGGTGGAGCTGTCCTCCGCGATTCCGGCGGTCGACGACCCGGAACGCCGGGTGCGCGACCTCGACCAGCGGCTGGCCGACCAGGAGCGGCGGCTCGGCCCGGACCATCCGGAGACGCAAGTGGTCCGGAACGAACTGGCCGGCGCCTATCGTGCAGCAGGACAGCTCCGGCGGGCGATCTCCCTATACGAACGGACGCTCGCCGACGGCATCCGGGTTCTCGGCCCTGACCACCCGGACACGCTGCGCACCCGCAGCAATCTCGCCGGCGCCTACCGAGCCGTCGGTGACGTGCCTCGTGCGCGGGACGAGTATGTCCGGGTCCTACAAGATCGTGAGCGCATCCTCGGACCCGATCACCCCGATACGCTGCGTACCCGCAACGACTTGGCCGGTGTGCTGGAGTCCCGCGGCGACTACGAGGAGGCGACGTCCCTTTATCGCGACGTGCTCGCAGATCGCACGCGGATCCTGGGTCGGGAACATCCCGACACCCTTCGCACCCGCAACGACCTCGCCCACGCGTACGTCTCCCTCGGCCGGTTGGAGGAGGCAATCTCCCTCTACCGCGACGTCCTCGACGACCGGGTTCGCGTCCTCGGGCCGGACCACCCGGACACGCTGCGCACCCGAAACAACCTTGCCAGCGTCCTGGAGTCCACCGGCCGGCTCGACGAAGCCACCGCAGTCTTCGAGCGCACCCTCGCCGACAGCATCCGCGTCCTCGGCCCTGACCACCCGGACACGCTGCGCACGCGCAACGACCTCGCCGGGGTCTATCGACGGCAGGGCGAGCTTACGCGCGCCATCCCTATGTATGAGGAGACCCTCGCCGCCTCGATGCGGGTCCTTGGCCGTAATCACCCGAGTACGCTGATCTCGCAAAGCGACCTAGCCGGCTCCTATCAGGACGCCGGCGACGTGATCCGAGCGATCGAGCTGTACACCGAGACGTACGAGGAGAGCGCCCGGGTACTGGGCCGTGACCACCCCAGCACGCTGGTAATCGAGCAGAATCTCGCGGTGTCCCTTGTGCTGGCGGGCCGCCGGGCCGAGGCGCTGGAACGGCTCAACGACGTCTTGGAGCGCGCCGAGCGGGTGCTGGGTACGCATCATCCGGACACCCTCGCCGTGCTCGCCACGCTCGGGACGACGCTAGTGCGCATGGACGAGCTGCCGCGCGCCTTGGAGGTGTTCGAATCTGGATTGCGGCGAAGTAGGGAGGCACGTGGGCCGCAGCACCCATACACAAAGACGATGCGCCACAACGTCGACCTGGTTCGTGAGGCAATGGTCGGCGAGGAGTCCTGACCATGGCCGACTCCGACAACCTTTTCAGCGAGTTCGAGCCCGAGGATTACGTCGACAACAAGCCGATGATCCGGGTGCTGGCGCTGTCCGAGGGGAAAGCCCAGGAGACCATCATCCAGCTGCGCGCCCAGCACGAGACGATTCGCCGGAGCCTGGAGCGCAGCCAGCGCGAACTCAACGAAACCAAACTGAGCCACGAGCAGCGCAACGGCACTCAGCAGACCGAGATCGCGCGGTTGACCGGTGAGCTTGAGGCGACGAAACAGAGCCTCGCCGAACTGAGTCGCCAGTCGACCGTCGCGGTGGCGGTGGCCTGGGTGGGCACGGTGCTGATCGGCTTCGGGGTGAACCTGGTGACCGGAGATGATCAGCAGGCGCTCGGTCTGGCGCTGATCGGGCTGGGCGCGGTAGTGGGAGGGGCTGCATTCCTCATCCCCCGGCGGAAGCGGTGATCTCCGCCTCGACACCGTTGGCTTGGAGAGGCGGCCGCTAGTTGCGCGCTGGAGGACGAAACCTCTACCGATGGCGCGTGTCGCATCAAGCACTGGCCGAACTGCGAGCGGTCCCGCATGCGCTGATCTGCCGCACGTGGCGGACGGCGACTGAGGCCACCTGCCCCCGGACGACGCAGGACAATGTGACGGTGCGCCATGAGCATCACGTCTTCCACAACCCGCCGTCGTCGACACCGGCCGAGGTACACGCCGCGCTCGACCGGGGCGAGTTGCCTGCCGCGCTGGATGCCATGGTCGGCACCGCACTGCACGGCGACGGAGACTGGAAAGAACTGCAGGACCTGCACCTTCGGCTACTTGAGCACGAGGATCACCAAGTCAGTGCTCTCGCTGCAACGTGCCTGGGGCATCTCGCGAGGGTCTACGGTCAACTGGACGAACGCAAGGTAGTCGTCGCCCTGCGCCGAGCTCGGACGCTGCCACACACCAGCGGCACCGCCGACAACGCGCTGGAGGACATGCAGATTTTCCTCCGCCCGCGGCGCGCACGGTGGCGCCGACGGCTGCGGACCGCGATCCGCCCATGGACGTGGATCTGACTCGAACGCAGCAATGCCATGGCGCCCGTGAGAGCTCCCCGACGGCTCGCGACGTACCACTGGCGGCGGTCAGCTCTGCTGGTAGTTCACCGCAGCGAATCCGCACGGCTGGCGCAGGTGCAGGTAGTAGGCGCCCTCGCCGTAGTCGTCCAGTTCCGCGCCGCCGATCAAACCCACATAGTCCATCGGTTGGCCGCAGCCGGGACAATCGGCGTGCTCGGCGTCCTGGATCCAGTCGGGCCAGCCGCTCAGCGTCGAGGCCCCCGATTCCACTTGCATGTGAGCATGAACGCCGCCACCGTCGGCCCGGTGTCAGTCCCACCACCTCCACCAGTTCTCTGGCGCGGACTCGGCCGGTACCTCCGGCGGCGAGTGGTGTCGCGTCTCCCCGAGGTCGCCGCCCGCAGCGCAGTTGCGGAATGGGCCGTCGTCGCCGTACAGGATTGGCAGTTGGTGGTCCAGTTCTCGCAGCCAGGACAGCATGCCGGTCATCTGTAGGCGGGCCTGTTCCCAGCCGTACCACAGGGCCGTCAGCCGGGTTACCGCTTCGTCATGGCGCCACCATTGGTCGCACCAGTGCCAGCGGGTCATGCCGACCTCGCTGACCGGGCGCGGGAAGGTTGGCAGTAGGTAGGTGGTCACCCACTCCTCGACCGTCGAATACAGCGGCGGCTGGTCCCCGTCGCCGGCGTGCGGGCGCTCAGCTTGGGCTTGTTGCAGCTCAGCAACCCGCGCCGCCAATCTCGCCACCTCAGCGGCGAGCTCGTCGATGTGGGTAACCGCTCCCGCTTGGGCCTGTTGCGAGCTGATGGCCGTCATCGTGTCTGGCCCTGCATCGGCACCGCAGTGAGCACTGTCGCCGGCCGCTTCCCAGCGACTATGGGATTGATCTGGGCAACGCGAAGCTTTGGGAAGGCCTGCGCCCAGGCCGGCACCGTGAGTCTGTCAGCGTGGTGGACGGCAGCGGCGGTGGCGGCCATGTGATCAGCACTGTCGTCGTGGCGTGTGCCCGCCGATTGCCCGGCTGCGTGTTTGTCGGCAGGGGTACGGGGGTTGTCGGCCGTCCCGCCGTCGCGGACTCCTACACCGCGCTCGACAGCCGCTCGGCTCTGCAGGTCGCGCGCCAGGGCCTCTTCCACGTGACCCTGCGCCAGGCGGATTCCCTCGACCGGCAGCCCGTTAGCTTCGCCTGCTCTGATGGCCTCGTTCATTCCGGCAGCGAGGTCGCGGAGTAGCTGCACTGCGTTGCCAGCGGGCAGCCTCCCGACGGTTCGCCACTGGCGCTGCAACTCGTCGAGTGCCTCCGGCCGGACGTACTCCGCCAACTCCATCGCCTCCTGCCGAACCGCGGCGTCGAATTCATCGACCGACCCGATGCCAGACGGTGGCAGCGCGGCCGGACCGTCGGGTGTGATCCCCTGTCGGTCGCGTGTGCCGCCGTGCGCGCGAGCCGCATGCTGGCGATGGTATGAGCGCGCGTCGCGGTCCCAGACTTCCTGGGCAGCGGCACGCATGGCCTCAGAGATTGGTTTTCCGGCCTGGCGGTGGCGTTCATAAGCGCCCATCAGGTCCGGGCGGATCTGCCGCAGCCGTCGCTCTGCGAACTCGGCCGCCCGCTGGGCTACCGGATCGCTACTCGCGTGGATCGTCGCAGTACGCCACACGGCGGCGGCTTCGGCGAAGGTAGCCTTGTTGACCAGCCAATCACCGTCCAGCGAAGCCGCCATTCGCTCGCGGTCCGCCCGTACCTTCGCTGCCAGACGGTCGGCTTCACGGCGGGCTTTCGCGGCGGCCTGTTCCCGGTGGGCCTCGCGTTCTCGTTCAGCAGCCTTGTTCTGGATGCCGACGGCGGCCCAGCGGGCGCCGGCCTCGCCGACGGTCGCCATTGTTGCGAGCCCTTGCAGAAACTGTTGGCGGGTCTCGGCCATCGGGTCTTCGTGGTGCTGCGGATGCGGCACGTGCACCTCCCTTGCCTGCTCAGCGGCTGCGCGCGGTACGCCGGCCGCCTCTCACTGTCGGTGCGGGTGTTGACGTCGGAGTTAGCGGCACCGTTACCGCCCGTTGCCAGGTGCCCGCTACCACCCGCAGCGCGTCAGCTGCGGTCCGCGCCGCCTCGGCCTGGTGCAGGCGCTGCTGGGCGTTCCGCAGCTGTGCGAGGGTTTCGGCGAGCCGCGCCAGGTCCATCACCAACGCAAGGGCTGCGATTGTGTCGTCGTCACCGGAGACGCGGCCCATGAGCGCTACCAGGCGCGACATGGCGCGCATCTCCTGGGAGCGGCTGGTGGTTTTCTGGACCCGGCCGTACAGGTCCCGGGCCGCGCGATCGAACACCTCAGCTGCCCGGTGCAGCGGCCCACGCCGGTCACCCTCGGCCGAGGAGGCCAGGCTGGTGAGAAGGTCAGCTGCGGCAACCGCGGTGGCCTGCGCCCGTCCGGGCGCGGCATGGGCGTCGCGGCGGATGTCGTCGGCGGCCGCGGTGACCACCTTGGCGGCCTGGCGCATCGCGTCGACCCGTTCGCTCCGGCCGGGCGATGCCGGCAACGGCGCAGGGACGCCCCACCGCAGCCTCAGCTTCGGCAGTGTCATGTCGGGCGCCAACCGGCCTCCACTGAAGTACAACGGGTGCCCGCCGGCGGTGCGGGCCCCGGGAAGCGCCACCGCGTACCCGGTGATCTGCCGGGGATCGGTGCTGCTGTGCCGCAGCCGGACCAGGATCCCCGACGCGCGTAGCCGGGCGAAGAACTCCTCCTGCGACCCGGCCGCAGCCACTGCCGTGCGTACCCGCCGGCGCAGCTCGTCCCGGGGCGTCTGGGCACGGCCGGCGCGACGGGCTTTGCTGACCTCAGCGGGATGGGGGCGGCGGTGGGCGGTGCGGTCAGCCGGCGGGACCCGGCGGTGGAGGTTGTAGCGGCGGGCGACGTTGTAGGTGGCCTTGACGCAACGCGGGTAGTCGTTGCGCATCCAGTCGGTGCGGCCGTCCTCGCGTACCAGCGTGGCGACGATGTGTACGTGATCGTCGGCATGACGCATGGCGATCCACCGCAAGCCCGGGTCGGTGGCGGTAGTCGCGACGCCGACCTCAGTGAGCATCTGCACCGCCATGTTCGCCCACGTCGTGTCGCCGACGGTGCGATGCCGATCCTCGGGGGCGAGCCGCATGCTGGCATGCCAGACGAACTTCGTCGGCGGACGGTAGCCGGCGCGGACCGGCTGCTCCAGCAACGCCGTGAGCGCCCGGACGTTCCATCTGCCGCTGACGGTGAGTACGGGCTCGAGGTCGGTCAGGCTGCCCGCGCCGTCCCACGCGGCCACCAGGTGCGGGTTGACGTGTTCTTCCGTCTTGCCTGGCCCCCACAGATAGCGCAGCAGGCCACCGACTCGTGAGCCACGCCGATGCACCCGCGTGATCAACGCAGCTTCCTATCAATCCGGGAAATCACCTCGTCAAGCCGGACCACCGCCGCCGCGCAGAGCCGGACAGCTTTCGCCGACCAGTCGGGCAGTTGACCGGTGGCGTTGAACGCCGCCGCGGCCTGATTGACGTTGTTGCCGAACATCACCACGGCACGACGAGCGGCGAACAACTCGTGCTGCAGATCGCGTAAGTCGCCTGCCGTACCACCGGGTGCCTGAGCGGCGGACGCGGCGGCGACCGCGGCCTTCGCCGCGTAGCCGGTCGCGGTCAGCTGAGCGAGCGCCGCAGCCGCGTCAATGACGGCCTTCTCCTCGTCGGACAGCCTAAGCAACATCGCGCGCGAACGGGCCGGCCGGTTGTGGGCACGGTGGCGTGCCTTGCGGCGCGGGGCAGGCTGCTCACTGTCCATTGCCGCCACTGTGCGCCCGAAGCGTTGCCGGCGACGTCTGCGCCAGCGGTTACCGTAGTCGGCCCGGCCGCCGCGACGAGCGCCGCCTACTTCCCATTGCCAATCTGCGGCCGCGCCCGGCCACAGATTGATAAGCAATGGCCATATCTTGCTCCAACCGGCGCGTGTTCGATCAGATGCGATTACGCGCTGGTAGGCACGCACCTCGAACACCAGGTCGTCAAGCTGGCAACGCTCACTCCAGGCACCGAGTAACGGGAAACCAACATCGAAGAGCCAGCTTTCGATCTTCGAAAGGCAGGGCTCTGACCTGCGCCTTCACCAGTCCATCGCACCTAACGCGTGAATCCCGCATCCGATGCGAGCGTCCGGCGTTGTACTCAGCGTGAAAGTCAGCGGCTCCGCCGGACTCAAGCTCGTCGCGGGCGTCGCGCTGCTACGGCCGGAAGAGCACGTGTTCGCGACGATGCTCGACGGCTGGCGCGATCAGCAGGCCGCCCGGAACCTGTCGCTGGCGACGATCGCGTCGCGGCTGCGAGTGATCCGCGCTTTCTCCGATTACGTGACCAGCTATCCCTGGCAATGGCTGCCGCAGATGGTCGACGAGTGGAGCATGGATCTGCGTTCTGTCCGTGGACTGCGCCGCTCCACTCTGCGCGGCTACCAGGAAGCGGTCCGGCTGTTCTGCGACTACCTGACCGACCCGGCCTACGGTTGGGCCAAGGAGTGCGAGCAACGCTTCGGGTCCCACCCGGTGCAGGTCTGCCATGAGTGGAACACCGCGGTGCACGTACAGGACAACGAGGCCGACCCGGCCAAGCGGGCGTTCACCGCCGCCGAGCTGCAGGCTCTGTTCGACCACGCGGATGAGCAGGTCACGCGCATCCGCGGTGCCGGCCGCAAGGGCTGGCTGCCAGCGTTCCGGGACGCTGTGCTGCTCAAGACCGCGTACGCCTACGGGCTGCGCCGCAACGAGACCCGAATGCTCGACGTCGCCGACTTCGGTACCAATCCCTACGCGGCCGAGTTCGACGGGTTCGGCGTCTGCTACGTCCGCCACGGCAAGGCGATGAAGGGCTCCGCCCCGAAACGCCGCAGCGTGCTGACCGTGTGGCCGTGGGCCGTCGACATACTGCGCCAGTGGACGACCGAGGTGCGGCCGCTGCTGGCCCTTGACGGCAACCCGGCCCTCTGGCCGTCTGAGCGAAGCTCTCGCATCGGTCTGCAGCAGATCAACAGCCGGCTGTCGGCCTACCGCGATGCGCTCGGCCTCGGACCCGGCCTGGACTTCCACTCGCTTCGCCGCTCCTACGTCACGCACGTGATAGAGGGCGGCTGGGATCCGTTGTTCGTGCAGCAGCAGGTCGGTCACGAGCACGCCTCCACCACTTCGATCTACACCTGCGTCTCGTCGGACTTTCGCACCCAGACCCTGCGCCGGGCGTTGGACCAGACACTGCACCAAGCCCTCGAACCCGCCGGAGCGATCGGATGAAACGCCAGGCCAGCTACCGATGGCGGCTGCGCAACGTGATGGCCGAGCACAACATGTTCAACACCACCGAACTGGTGCCGCTGCTCGCCGACCGCGGCATCATCTTGTCCGCCTCGCAGGTGCACCGGCTCGTCTCCGGTACACCGGAACGACTGTCGCTCGCGGTCCTCGCTGCACTGTGCGACATCTTCGACACCACGGCTGCCGAGCTGATCGTCACCACCGCGGAAAACCTGGCCCCACGCCGAGCAGCAGCGGCGGGGTCGGTCAACGACACGAACGCCGGCAACTCCGGGACGGTCCGTCCGCTGCGGGCCATCCTGCGCCCGGACCCGTGATGACAGCTCCCGAGGTTCTGTGCTGCGACTGCGGCACCGTCCCACCTGGACGCCGCGGGAAACCACCGGTCTGTCCGTCATGCCAGCTGACCCGGCGCCTAGCCAAGCTCCTCGACGACGGCACCGGCGCACCAGCCGCCCGCCTCAACGCCCTTGCCACCCACCTGCACGCGACAGGAGCACCGGAGAAGACGCTGCACTGGCTGGCGCGATCCGGACCGGCCGAATTGCTGCGCGCGCTGGCCACCGGGCAACTCGAGCTCACTCACGAGGCCTTCCACTCCTGGCCTCGGCCGCTCGCCGCCGACCACCTGCGCCGCCACCTGATCGCCTGCAACCTGCTACCACCAGCCGACCCGCATCTACTCGCCATCGAGGCGTGGCTGCACCGACACCTGGCCGCGATCGCCGAGCACCCGCACGAGCAACTGCTGCGCCGCTTCGCCGTCTGGCACCAACTCCCCCGGCTCCGCGCCGACGCCGCGACCCGGCCGCTGCGCGCCACCGCCAAACAGTACGCGACCGGTCAGTTCACCCAAGCCGAACTGTTCCTGAGCTGGCTGCACGAACGCGACATCAACCCCAGCCACGTCACCCAGTCCACGATCGACAACTGGTACGTCACTCACCGAGTCCACCAACGCCACCTGATCCGCGGCTTCCTGCTCTGGGCAACCGAACATCACCACCTGCCCCTGCACCTCATCCCGCACCGGGTCTCGTTCCAGCCCGGCTCCTCGCTCACCCAACAGCGCCGCCTGGCCCTGCTGCGCCGCTACCTCAGCGACGACACCGCCCCGGCACCGGCCCGGGCAGCAGCCGTGCTGATGCTGCCCTACGCCCAACCCTTGAGCCGCGTCCAGCACCTCACCCACGACGACCTGCTCGACATCGACGACGAGCCGCACCTACGTCTCGGCGAACCACCCAGCCCGCTCCCACCCGCGGTCGCGCAACTACTAGACCGCCTGATCAGCAAGCGCGGCGACGACCAATGGCTGTTCCCCGGCCGACTACCCGGCCAGCCCGTCGCCTACAACACCCTGCACCGCTGGCTGCGCCAGCTCGATTTCCCACTCGTCGGGGCCCGCGTCTCCGCGCTGCGCCAGCTTGTGCTCCAAGCACCCGCGCCCGTCATCGCCGACGCGCTCGGCTTCCACCAGACCACCACCACCCGCCAGCGCGCCCACGCCGGCGCCACCTGGAACCGCTATCCAGCCAGCCGCCACCGACCAGACCTCACTGACGCCGAATCGAGACAGGCAGTCGAGGAAGCGTGCTCAGGGTTCGGGCGGCCATATCTGACACCGTAAGCGCGCGCCGGTGCCCGGCCCGGTTACCGAGCGCTACGGACACGCCTCCACCGCGCCCGGCCAGCGGCAGATCCGGATGGTCGCGAGTGCTCTCGGCCGGAGAAGATCGAGGTCATGGGGCATAGCTACCGCGCTGGCGGCGGTCCCTATGCTGACCCACCGCCCGGTGGGTCACAGGCCGGTTCGCCCGTCGATGCACTCGCGCAGGAGGTCGGCGTGGCCGGCGTGCCGCGCATACTCCTCGATCACGTGGACAAGCACGTCGCGCGTGGCGTGGTTGCCACCGTCGACCGGCACCTCGCGGCCCAGGTCGGCCTCCTCGAGGGCGTAGAGCCATTCGTCGGTCTTGGCGATCTCGGCCTTCCAGGTTGCAAAGGCCTCCTTCACCACCGCTGGGTCGGGGACCGCGCCCCCAAAGTCCCAATCCGGGTCGTCCTCGTGCTTGTAAAGGCACAGTGCGTCGGTCCGCCCTTGCAGCACACGCTGGAACCAGTGGTTCTCCATCTGAGCCAGGTGGCGGACCAGGCCGAGCAAGCTCAGGGTGCTGGGAGGTACCGAGCGTCGGCCGAGCTGCTCGGCGTCCAGTCCGTCGCACTTCATCTCTATGGTCAGAAGGTAGTTGTCGAGGTACTCCCGGTAGGTCGCCTTCTCGCCGGCGGGCTGACCGAAGGTCCTGGGGTCGTCCTCGGGGGCGGTCCACAGTTTGCTCACGGCGCCACCCAATCGCGGGCGGACTGCACCGGTCAACTGGTTGCGGTGCCCCAACTACGACGGCCGCCAGGAGAAATTCGATCCCCGCTCGCTCATCGACACAACCGCGCGGTCGGCGGCAGAGGAGCGTACGCATGAAGGTGCCGGCTGTGCCGGTCTGTGATGGCGGCTTCGATACGAGGGGCGCCTGGCGACCGACCGGGGTCAGATCCAGTCGGGTAGCGTCTCACCGTGTATCAGGCGATCTTGCTGGACCTGTACGGCACGCTCGTACACGATGATGAGAGCGCGGTCAATGACGTCTGCGTGCAGGTAGCGGATTTGATCGCAGTCGATCCGCCTGCTATCGCGGCAGAGTGGTCCCGACGGCTGGAGGCCAGCGCCGAAATGGCGTATGGGGCCGGTTTTCGTACGCTCGCCGACCTGACGCTCGGCAGCCTCACCGAGGCTGTGGCGAACTTCGGGGCATCCGTGGAACTTGAGCCGATCTGCCGCAAGCAGCTGCACTCCTGGCGTCATCCACCGTTGTACGACGACAGCCGGCCGTTCCTCGATGCTGTGAAGGTGCCGGTGTGCCTGGTCTCCGACGTCGACCAGGACGACCTGACGGCGGTGCTGCGGTGGCACGGCATCGCCGTCGCCGCAACGGTGACCAGCGAAGAAGCCCGCGCATACAAGCCCCGCCCCGAACCGTTCCAGCTCGCGCTGGCCCGCCTCGGCCTAGGCCCCGGCGACGTGATCCACATCGGTAACTCCGCATCGTCCGATGTCGCCGGAGCCGCCGCTATGGGTATCGACACGGCATTCCTCGACCGTGCTGGAGACGGCCTGCCGCCAGGGATTACGGCAACCTACACCGCGGCGACGCTGACGGCGCTGCTGCCCCAGGTGTTGCCATGGTGAAAATCCTGGTCAGCGGCTGCCTGGGCGGCGCACCGATCCGGTTCAACGAGACCGGCGTGCCGGTCGCCTCTCCGATCTGGCAGCGGTGGGCTTCTGAAGGGCGCCTCGTGTCGCTGTGTCCAGAACTGGCCGTCGGATTCCCGGTGCCGCGCCCGCCAGCCGAGATCGTCGGCGGCAGCGCGGCCGACGTCCTCGACGGCCACGCCCACGTACACGAAGCATCGGGCCGTGACGTCACCGAACTGTTCCAGGCGGCGGCGCAGCGGGCGGTCGACAAGGCACTGCAGGCCGGCGTCGGGCTCGCCATCCTGGTCGAGGGCAGCCCTACCTGCGGTAGCACCTACGTTCACGACGGAACCTTCACCGGCGTCACCGTCGCTGGGCGTGGCGTCGCGGCCGAGGCGTTGCGCCGCCGGGGCATCCCTGTGTTTCCTCACCACGACCTGGACAGGGCAGCGGCTGCTCTGGCGGAGCAGGAACGGCAGCACGGCAACGGCTGACGCCCGCTCGTCGCAGCGTGCGGTATCACCTAACGCACTCACATCGGCAGACCCGGATGCTGGCGCTAACCCGTTTCGGCTACGTTCCGTGATGTGCTTCGGCAGTGGGCGGCCCCGCCGAAGAAGAACTCGCTCAGAACGAATACGCGCTCCTGCCAGTAAGGTTTTTATCCCGGTCACGCCCCAGTGGTGGTTCGGCCTACAGTGTCCGGTCCACTTGAAGCTGGCACCGTCCACGGTTGTTGGCACCAGTGGTGGCACCGTCCGGATTGTGTTGGCACTGGTCTCCGGTCTCCGACATCTGGCGTCTGTCTCGTTGTAGCTGGTGACGGCCAGGGCGGTGTCAAACCTCGAAGATGGGTGCTCAGTTCACCGAAGTTGGCTTGGAGACTGGTAGCGTGCGCGGCTTCCGAGACCTACGCGTCCGCACCACATGAGGAGGAGCCGAACGATGACGGATACCGGAACGCGGTTGGAAGGCGGCGGCACTTCTGGGTCACGGAGCAGGCGAGCGGACGGCTGGTTGGCAGACATCCGGATCTCCTACGACACGGTCGCCGACAGCTACTCCGACTACACACGGGTGGCCTTGGCCGGGGAGCCCTATCTGCTCGCGGCGTTGGCGTTGTTCGCCGACCTGGTCCATGCCGCCGGCGGTGGCCCGGTGGCGGACGTGGGCTGCGGACCAGGCCATGTCACTGCCCACCTGCATAAGCTGGGCGTCGATGCCTTCGGCGTCGATTTGGCACCCGCGATGATCGACATCGCTCGGCGGGAGCACCCCGACCTGCGGTTCGAGGTGGGTTCGATGACGGACCTACAACTCGCTGACGCCTCGATCACTGCTCTGCTCGCCTTCTGGTCGTTGATCCACATCCCCGACGACGAGATCCCGGCGGTTCTTGGCCACTTTCGGCGGGTGCTGCGTCCCGATGGACCTCTGTTGCTCGGCTTTCACGTCGGAGATGGGTCACAGCTGAAGACGGAAGGCTACGGCGGTCATCCGATGAAGGTCTACGTGCACCGCCGTCAGCCGGACCGGATGGCGACCTGGCTGCGCGATGCCGGATTCACGGTCAAGGCCCAGATGCTGCTCGGCCTCGACGAGAGCCTTCCAGGAGCGGTCCTCTTTGCACACCGCCGGCCCTAGCATCCCGGCCAAGTCCACTGACCCAGGCATCGGTGGTGATCAAGCTCGACGAGGACGACGTCGCCACGCTCGGCCACCCCGCTCAAGAAGGTGCCAACTAAACCTGGACGGAAACGCTTCCGCCGTCCGCACCTAGTTGGCACCGCTACTGCTCAAGCGCGACGATTAGTGCCATCTTCACGTGGACCGGACATACAGGACCCGAGCGACCAGGGTTTCCGACGTCGGCAGGGCGGCATCCGGGCGTCGGAGGTGTGATCCCGTTCGCCGATGAGGGCGATGTTTGAAGGTGGCAATGCCCGAAGCGGCATCGATAGCCGTGCACCACGCCCACGGCTTACTCTTCATCAGCGGGTGTTCGACTTCGGCCCACCCCGTGCGGCGATGCCTGTTCGCCGGGCGCTCCGCTTAAGCCTCATCATTTATCCTGTAGCGGAGTCCGCTTGCCCTCTACCTACCTACGACGCGAACGCGAACAAAGTGAGACGGCCTTGCGAGACCTAGTGAATGAAAACTGCGAAGTCGATCTATAACGCCGCAGGTCAAGAAGCCTGCTCCCCGCGCACGCGGGGGTGATCCGCAGCCGTGCTGTCCCTCGCCCGGCCTCAGCGGCTGCTCCCCGCGCACGCGGGGGTGATCCTACGCCCACGACCAGGACACCATCTCCAAGTTCCTGCTCCCCGCGCACGCGGGGGTGATCCGGTGGCGCGCAGGACGTGCGGCCCGAACCGGCGCTGCTCCCCGCGCACGCGGGGGTGATCCCTGGGAGTCGGCGACCACACCCGGCCGGTCGATCTGCTCCCCGCGCACGCGGGGGTGATCCCGGGCAGCCCGTGGTCTTCGACCTGAAGACCGGCTGCTCCCCGCGCACGCGGGGGTGATCCCGTCCGGGCGGCGGCGAGTTCCTCGTCGGTGGGCTGCTCCCCGCGCACGCGGGGGTGATCCCTCGGCGTAAAGCGTCTTGTCCACCACCATGCCCTGCTCCCCGCGCACGCGGGGGTGATCCGGTCACCGAGGGCCACCCGGACAACGGGCCGGCCTGCTCCCCGCGCACGCGGGGGTGATCCCTTCTTACCAGGAGAGCAAGTAATCCCCCCCAACTGCTCCCCGCGCACGCGGGGGTGATCCCGACTGGCGTTCGCGGGCCTGGACTTCGGTGGCCTGCTCCCCGCGCACGCGGGGGTGATCCTCCCGGGGGAGCAGCTGCGCCGGCACACCGGTGCTGCTCCCCGCGCACGCGGGGGTGATCCTACGTGGTAGCCCGACCGGCATAGCTCATCGTCCTGCTCCCCGCGCACGCGGGGGTGATCCGGTGATCCGCCCGGCCAGGTGAGCGGCCATTTCTGCTCCCCGCGCACGCGGGGGTGATCCGTACCCGGCGACCGTGGCCCAACCCGACCCGTTCTGCTCCCCGCGCACGCGGGGGTGATCCCGATTCGGTTAACCTGCGTGGCGGTACCCGGATCTGCTCCCCGCGCACGCGGGGGTGATCCTCGTACGACGGTGGCGACCCGACCAATTCCGTTCTGCTCCCCGCGCACGCGGGGGTGATCCCCCGCATCGACCTCGACGGCCACCGGCAACGCCCTGCTCCCCGCGCACGCGGGGGTGATCCGGCCGTGAGCCGCCTGCGAGCGAGCCTCTGACGCTGCTCCCCGCGCACGCGGGGGTGATCCGGCCCGGACCGGGTGGCCGACAACGGCCCGGTCCTGCTCCCCGCGCACGCGGGGGTGATCCCTGGTACAACGGCTTGGCTACGCGGCCGGACGGCTGCTCCCCGCGCACGCGGGGGTGATCCCCAGGGCACCGGAGTCCAATCGAGAGGGGTCGACTGCTCCCCGCGCACGCGGGGGTGATCCCGCGCCGGCGAGGTCGCGCAACGCCGGCGTGTACTGCTCCCCGCGCACGCGGAGGTGATCCCGGCCGGGCGCGCGTCGTCGCGGTGACGATCGACTGCTCCCCGCGCACGCGGGGGTGATCCGAACGTCCGCTACGGCGCGGCGATCGACATGTCCTGCTCCCCACGCACGCGGGGGTGATCCGAACGTCCGCTACGGCGCGGCGATCGACATGTCCTGCTCCCCGCGCACGCGGGGGTGATCCGGTCCGCCGGTGAGGCGGCGGGCTGCACCCCCACTGCTCCCCGCGCACGCGGGGGTGATCCGGATGATGTCGGCGCCCTGCTGGGCTGCGGTCACTGCTCCCCGCGCACGCGGGGGTGATCCGGCGATCGACTGGTTCCGGGTCCCGGCGGAGGCCTGCTCCCCGCGCACGCGGGGGTGATCCGTCGGTGACACCGCCGTCGACCCGCCGCCCACCCTGCTCCCCGCGCACGCGGGGGTGATCCGTTCGCCCGGGGCGCGCTCCAGTACGGCGACGCCTGCTCCCCGCGCACGCGGGGGTGATCCCGGGTCACCCGACAGCGGGCCCGCCGCCGGTCCCTGCTCCCCGCGCACGTGGGGGTGATCCCGGGACCATGCTGGCCCTGTTCGTCCGGACGCTCTGCTCCCCGCGCACGCGGGGGTGATCCCCATGTCACGCCGGCGGCTGACCCCGCCAGTCCCTGCTCCCCGCGCACGCGGGGGTGATCCGATGGGGGCGGGCCCGGTGGTCATCCACTCCCCCTGCTCCCCGCGCACGCGGGGGTGATCCGATGGGGGCGGGCCCGGTGGTCATCCACTCCCCCTGCTCCCCGCGCACGCGGGGGTGATCCCGTGCCGGACGTCGCCGAGCGGTGGGAGTTGTTTTGCTCCCCGCGTACGCGGGGGTGACGTCGACCGTCGGGGGATCGGTAGGTAACCGGGGGACGGCCCAGCCGTAAGAACGCTCTATCGGGACCTGCCCATCCGACTACTCAACGCCAAGCAGCTTGAGGATCGCATGAACGGGCACCACGTACCGCCGGCCCACACGCAGAAGGCGCACCGGGAACTCGTTGGTTTTGGCCAAGTCATAAGCCTTCGTGCGTCCGATACCCAAGATCGCTCCAGCTGTCTCGATATCGGTGGTGACGCCGAGGTCACGTACCGCATCGATTGTCCACACCTGGTCTTGCACTCGACTCGGCTTGCGTCCGTCGCTTGTGGTGGTTGCCATCGTCCGGCCCCCTAAGGTCGTGAACACGCCGAAGTCGGCGTCAAGCCTCACGATGCGGGCGATCGGTTATCTGGGGCGCTCCCAACGCAGCCAGCCCTACAGGCAACGACGCAACCACGTGGGTTCAAGCGCTGGTGGCGACCCGGACACCGGCCAACTCGAAGTCGGAAGACAGCAGGCTGTACAGCTAGAGGCGAATGCCGTGTGTGAGCAGGCGTTTCCAGCACGGCTACGCCCTGGGTGACCAACTTGCGGCGTCGCCGAGCACCGCTTCCATCAACTCAGCGGCCTTCCGTTCGCTCTCCGGCAACACGTGGGTGTAGACCTCTCGCGTCGTGCGGCTGTCGGCGTGACCGAGCCGCCGCTGCATCACGTGTTCGGGAACGCCAGCGTCAGCGCCGGTGGTAGCGGAGGTGTGTCGCGCATCGTGAAGGGAGATGACGGGAACGCCGGCATCGGCACAGGCCTTCGCCCACTGGTCGGTGAAGTACTTCGGGTAGTACGGCTCACCGTCCTCCCGGCAGAACAGGTAGCCGCCATCGTGGTACAGGACTCCGGCATCGACCTTCTCCGCATCCTGGCGTGTTCGGTGAGCGTCCAGCTCCGCTACCAGGGCTGGCCCGAGCGCTACCGCCCGCTTGCTCTTTCCCTTGGGAGACTTCTCGACCACGCCGTTGCTGGTCGTGGTGCGCTGCCAGTGCAGCAACAAGACGCCGCGATCGAGATCAACGCGCGGCCACTTGAGACCGGCCAACTCTCCACGTCGAGTGCCGACGACGATCGCCAGGACCCAGGCGGCACGTAGCCGGTGGTCGGCGTGGTGCTTGAGGAACTTCGCTGACTGCGCGGGCGTCCAGACGCCCTTGCGCCCCATCGTTTCCCGCTCGACCTGCCGAGGTTGCCGCACACCGTCGACGTTGACCCCGAGGTCGCTCAACGCCTTCATCAGGACCCGGTGCACGATCCGGACGGTGGTCGACGACAGCGGGCCGCCGTTCTTGCCACCGCTCTTCAGCAGCTTCTTGTACAGCTCGTGGATCACTCGCTTGTCGAGGGCGTAGAGCTGCCGCGCGCCGATGTGCGGCACCACGTAGCAGCGCATGATGTCCCGGTAGTTGCTGAGCGTCGTCTCTTGGACATCCAGCTCGCGCTCGTTGAGCCAGCTCTCCAACTCGGCAGCGACGGTGCCGTCGGCCCCGAGGTCCGCTCCACCGTAGGCGGCGCGGGCGTCCTGCTCCGCCTTCAGTGCGGCGGCCTGGCTGGGGAACCCCTGCCGCTTGTGCTGGCGGCGCCGCCCGTTGGCGTCGGGTGGGAGGTCGATGATGAAGAACCAGCGGGTCTGGCCGTTGGCGAGGCGGTAGTTGTAGACAGCCATACGGCTGCACCTCCGCGGTAACGGGATCGAGGGATGCAGCCCACGTTAAGCGATCTCCGTTACCGCCAGCGTTACCGCAAGATCACACATGATCTTCTATATCCGCTGGTGAATACCAGTCGGGACGGCCGGATTCGAACCGACGACCCCTTGTTACCATCCGTAACCAAATCGAACTTGTCGTTGATTGTCGAGAATTGACGTTGAGCTGCACTGACGCGATCAAACACTGGTCGCTTCTTGTCACTGATCGTCACCGGTAGACGAGGTTTTTCGGGGGGTAAACGGGGGGTCGCCGACGTGGCAGCACTGGTTCCACCGCGCCCCGCTCCCCCACCGTCGGGGGCGTGCTGTCGCCAGGAAACAGCGTGCGCCCGCCCGTCGCGACTCGCGTACCGCGAGCAGGGGTTCGTGGCGGTGGGGCGAGACGGACCTTGCCCCACCGCCGATTACCCTCGGCACGACTCTCGAGCTCACGCAAATCTAGCGACACCGTGGACATCAACTGGAGCGACGGCACGGCTGGCCAGGGCAGAAACCGGTCATGACCGGGAGTTGTATCTGCCCCGCGGCTGGTGCGACGACTTCCTCGAGGAGCTCACCGAGGTCGTTCAGCAGGAACCCGTTGACTTCGGCCGAAAGCGTCTGATCTGGATCTTCTTCGCTGGTATCTCAAGGTTAGGTTCCGAAGTTAAGCCTTGCCCGCAGTCGGCCTCGACAGGACGATCGGCGAGTGTTCGCGGTGGGTTTCTCCATTCGCGGACATGCAGTTCGACGATGCCGCTAGCAGCCGCTCCGTGCCCCATCCATAGTGGTTGCCCGCTCGGCGGATGTGATACGCGGTTCGGACGGACGACACTGGCGAGATGCCAGCGAGGGGACATCGACCGTGATCGCACCGTCGATCGCCGTGGAGGGCCCGGCCTGGGGCGAGCCGGGGTTGACGGCGCGTGCCGGCCGATACCCGTTGGCCGTGGAGGCGCCGGTCATGGCGGGCGTCGACATCCTGGTCCCCGGCGTCTCCACGCTGAGCCACTACGCCCGCTACTACGCTCTCTACTGGGCGCTGGCCGCCTACGCCGAGGCCACCGGCCTGGACGAACAGCGGTGCCGGTGGCTAATCCGGCGGACCGAGGTGGCGCTCGCGGTGATCTCCCGGGCCGCCGGCTCGGACGGTCCGGATCCGGCGCCGGCGCACGGCGTGGACGCCCTGGTCCGGCTCGCCCCGGAGCCGGGCCGCGAGTTCAGCGTCGCCGACCGTGAGGGCCAGCGGTCCTACTCGCCCCGGGCCTGGGGTTTCTGGTCGCAGTACGGCGGGTCGAGCATCAGGTTAGGCACCGTGACGGTGGATCGAGGCGCGCTGCGCAGCGGCCGGCACCCCTGCCCGCCGTCGATCGTCGACATGTTCGCCCCGCTGTTCGAGATCGCCGAACGCGACGCCGGGGTGCAGGAGCCGGCGGCGCTGGCCGGCCGGCCCGAGGACCTCAGCGCGCTGGCCGCGCTGATGACAGCGACCGTCGCCGGCCGGCACGACCCGGACGACTGGACCGGCGACGACCAGACCCGCCGGGCGACCCTGCGGATCCTCGCCCGCGCCTGCCAGCTGCACCCGGCCATGCCGACCTGGGTGGGGGCGTTTCGGAAGGCCGTCGCGTACGGGGCGGCGGCGCGTGAGGACTCGGTGCTCGCCGGTGACGACCGGACCCAGGCGTGGCGGGGCGTCCTGCTGCGCCACCACTCCGTGGGTGCGTGGCGTCACCTCTGGGCCGCCCTGGTTGGCGAGGTGCACCGCAACGGGCCGGTTACCCGGGAGCACCTGCGCGACTGGTTCGCCGACCAACTCCCCGCCGGCACGGTCGCCGGCTTGGAGGCGGGGCTGCCCGACCTCGTGGACGGCCGCGGTGATCCGCTCCCCGCGGAACTGGCCCTGCGGGAGGACGAGACCCTTACCGCCAAGGTGGCGCTGCTGCTGCTCGGCGCACGGCGGGCGGACCTGCTCACCGGGACCGCCCGGCGCTACTTCCTCGGTCGTCGGCGGGCCTACTTGGACCCGTCGTGGGTGGCGCAGCGCCGCACCGAGTACGTCGACTGGCCGCTGCGCGACCTAGGTCGCCAGCTGGTTGACGACATGCTCGCCCAGTCCCGGCGGGTGGCGCTGCGGAAGGCGAAGGTCCATCGTGGCGGCACGATGTCGATGCCGAGCCGGTTGCACGAACGCGGTGGAGCGTACGTGGCGGCCAGTCGGGAGAGCCGGGACAACATCGGGCTGCGGATCAATCAGCTCGCCGGGCTCGCCGTCCAGTTGGGGCTGCTCACCCCGGAGGTGCACCAGCCCGTTACCCCGCTCGGATTGGCCCTGCTGGACGTGGCACGGTGACCGATGAGTTGCAGTGGTCGTTCCGGTCGCCGCTCAGCCTGCTCGAACGGTGGCGGGACCGGTTCGACGGGGCCCGGCTGCGGGAGTTCCTGGTCACCGGGTACACCCTCGACCTGGGGATCCTGGAGCGGTTCGCGGTGCCCACCGCCCGGGCGCTCGGCGCGCGGATAACCGTGCTGGCTGACGCTGGGCAGGCGGTGCACGACGCGGTAGACGTGCGGCGCGCGGGTCTGGCGTACCAGCACGGCCACGCGGTCTCCCGGGGCGCGTTCCATCCGAAGCTGGCCGTCCTGCTCGGCGACGACGACGTGTGGGTGGCAGTCGGCTCTGGCAACCCGACGGCCTCGGGTTGGGGCCATAACCGCGAGGTGTGGCTCACCGCCCGCAGCCGCCTCGGCTGTGGCCCACGGCTGCTGCACGACGTGGCGGATTGGCTGGTGGACCTGCCTACGGTTGTGGCCGTACCGAGTTGGATCGCCCTGACCCTCCGGGAAGTCGCCGGGCGGATGCGCCCGGTGGAGGTCGATGAGGGCTGGTCGCAGGTCCGGGTGGTCGGCAACCTGCACGGTTCGCTGCTCGGTCACCTGCCCACCGACGCGGTGGCAGAGCTGCGCCTCGCCGCGCCGTTCTACGACCCGCAGGCTGCGGCCGTGCGCGCGCTCGTCGACCGGATGAAACCCCACGCGGTACGCGTCGCGGTGCAGCCCGCCTTCGGCCGGTTCGAGGGCGGCGCACTGCTGCGGGCGACCGAGCCCGCGGTGGAGCGCGAGTTCCGGGTGCTGGCGGCCGGACCGCCGCTGCACGGCAAGGTGGTCGAGTGGACGACGCCCGCCGGGGTGACCCACGGCCTGACCGGGAGCGCCAACATCACCGCCGCGGCGCTGCTGCGCAGCACCGAGCACGGCGGCAACTGTGAGCTGGCCGTGCTGGCACCCCACCCAGTTTCACTCCTTCCCGAGGGCGAGGAGCCGAGTGAGGCCGCGATGGCCCAGCTGCGGGCGGGCCAGAGCACGAGCGTGACGGGGAGCCCGGCACCGGTCCTGCTGGGCTGCGCCGTCGTCGACGGGACGACGCTGCTGGTGGAGCTGGCCGCCCCGGTCACCGGACGGGTGGTGGTGGAGACCTCGCCCTCCGGTGAGCCAGGCACCTGGCAGGCTATAGGCGTCATTCCGGTGGGCCAGGCCACGGCCCGCTTCGTGCTGACGGAGGTGACCGGTGGCGCGGTGCGCACGGTCGTCGACGTCGGCGGCGTACGGGTAGAGTCGGCAGCCGTCTTCGTCACCGATCCCTCCCGGTGCCGACCGGTACGGGACGCGGACGACGCGCCGCGCCTCGGCCGGGGAACGCCCTACGAGGCGATCGAGGTGTTCACCGATCCGGCGCTCGCCGCGCGGTTTACCGCCGACCTGGAACGGCTGACGTTGCTCGTGACACCCCGGCCCCGCACCCCGTCAGCCTCCTCGGACCGGCAGGGGGTCGACGTCCGCACCGACAGCAACTGCTGGCGGGACTACCTGGAGGACTCCGACCGCGTGCTGGGACCGGACTTGTCCCGCCTCGTCTTCCCGCGCCGCCGCCCACCGACGGTGGGCGACCGTCGGTCGAGCTTCGTCGTCGACGACGTACGCGAGGACGAGGCGACCGAGGAGGAGGCCGGCATCGCGCCCGACGCGCCGACGGGCGACGACCCTTCGGCGGACGGCAACCTCCTCGACCGGCTGACCGCGAGCGAGCGGGCCCGCTACCGGGATTTCGCCACACGGTGGGCGGAGGCGGTCAGCACGCCAACGGTGGACAGCGACCATGGGTCGCTGCCACCGATGCACCTGCGGATGCTCGCCGCGTCGATGTACCTCACGCTGCTCGCCGAAGGCATGTGGCGCGACGACGGCTGGCGTACCGATCTGCGGTGGCTTGCGTGGGCGCTGGTGCCCGACGACAACGCCCTGGACGAGCTGCCGGCCGAAGCCTTCGCGCACCTGTACGCGTGGCTCGCCCTGGTAGTGGCGACCCTGCGGGAAGGCGCGCGACTGCACGGCAGCCAGGACGCGGACGCGCTGGTGACCGCCGCCTGGCGGGACGCCGCCGAGTGGGTGGCCGAGACCGACCTCGCGCTGGCCGAGGCTCTGCTGCTGCCGGCCGGGCACCTGTTCGCCGTGGTGGCGAGTGCGTCCGCGCTACGGGAGACCGTCGAGCTCGCGCGCGGCGCCAAGGATGACTCATACGCCGAGGCGCGGTCGGCGTTCGCCGATGCCGGGCTGGCCGTACGCCTCGAGGAGGGTGTCTGGCGAGTCGACGGTGTCACCGGCAACCCTCAGCGGGCCGCCGCCGACGTGGTGACCACGGTGCGGCGGGTTAGCGGTCGAGCGGCGGTGGCGGTGGCCTGCGCCGGAAGCCGTGCGGTGCTGGTCGCCTGCGACGACCGGATCATGCTGCTGGCCGACTCGCGCACGGCGATGTGGTCGGTGTACGAGTTGTCCTCCGTGCGTACGCCGCTCTCCCTCGTCGCCGGTGCGGCGGGCGGGCTCCCCTCGGGCGCCCGCGCCCGTCGTCCGCTGCGCACCCCACCCCCGCAGGTCAGTGAGCTGAGCCAGCTGCTCAGTGTGGACCTCGCCGCCATGGCCGCCGCCCTGAAATCCTGACGTCACCGGCACCACGGTGGCCCTGCCGTGCCCGGCCGAACTGTCACGTGCACGGCGCAGCGACAAACTCCGGCTAAGCTCAGCACTATCGATCGCTTCGAAGGCTCCTTGCCCCGCCGCCTCACGTTGGCGCTCGCGTCAGGCGCGTTGCTCGCCATGGCCGCCGCAGCGATATTGATCATCTGGCACGATTCCGCCACCAGAGTGGTCGGCGCCGATGGCTACAAGACATTGCTCCAGTTCCTCTTGGTGGTCGTGCTAGGTGGCGGCGTCTCCTTGCTTTACCAGGCTTTCAACCGTCAGGCCGAACAACGGGCCGAGCGATTCAAGCTGGCCGAGGATCGCGCGACCGCCATCCGCGAAATCCGCCAGCGCTACCTGGCCGAGCTGGTGGTGCTGTACAACGCGGTCAAACGCGCACGCCGCTTGCTGCGCGCCAGAGCCCAGATCCACACCACAGCGGGAGACGGGAAACTGCGGGTCGCCACGTACGACGAGCAACTCCAACTCCTCCTCGACGCGCAGCTGAGCCTCGAGCTCATGATCCGCAATGTGAACGCTGAGGGCGAAGTCTTCCACGGCGTACCTGAGCTCGTCCTCTTCTTAAAGTCCACCGAGGAATATCTACGCGAGCTGATCACCGAGTACGAAACCGTCATGCCGCGCGTCCCGTCCGGCACCACCGAGATCCCCACCCCGCCAAAGCTCGCCGACTTCATCGGACCGTACGAGCACTCCGAGTTCCGTCCCGATTTCATCCGCCCGGTCCAGGCCGCCATGGCCGCCGTCCAAAGCTTGATCACCGCCCCACAACCCTGATCCCCCGCCCCTTCGGACATCAGGAGGATGCGATGGAGCGCGACCATGGGCTCGAGGAGATCCTCGACCAGCTCGATTCGGAACCGGCGAAGGCCGCGCTCAGGTCGTGGGCGCAGGACACGGGCGTTCGTCTGACCCCGGTCAACTGGTCGGCCTCGGGTTTCACGTCGGCCCGGGTGTTCGGCGTATACGCACAGGGGAGGACGGGATCCAGCAAAGGAACCATCATCAAGGTGGACACTGCGCCGGATCGGGCTCTCACCGAGCTCGAAGCGAATCAGCTGGCGGAGTGGCACGTTAAGCCGCTCAGGCTCGACCATTTGGTGCGCTACAACTTTCCCGTCAAGCCTCTGGTGGGCGGCGGCTGGATCACCTTTCAGCAGGTCGCGGGGGGCGGCTTCGACCACACCATCGGATTCGACAAGATCTTCGAGAAGCACATTGATCCAGGGGCGACCTGCAGGGCCATCATCCGGTCGCTGCTCCTCGACTGGAATGCCAACACGGTGATGAGTGGTCCGATGACCGCCGGGCAGGTCCTGAAGGAGCTGCTGGGAGACCGGATCGAGCCGGGTGGGATCCTGCACGCCTGGGCGGACAGGTACGCCGGCCTCGTCTCCGCTCCGAAGACCTGGCTGCGTCACCTGGACGGGGACCTCGTCAATCCCTTCGCATTGGCCACCCACAGCGCGCTCGGAGACCTCGTCAATCTGTATCCCTTCCGCGGGCACACCCACGGTGACTTGCATCCGGGAAACCTGCTGGTGGCCACGGAGGCCAGCAATCCGCCTGACTACTGGCTGATCGACCTCTCGCGATACCGCCCGCGCGGGCTCCTGGCGTGGGATCCGTGCTATCTGATGTGCACCACCATCGCGATGCGCCTGCGCGAGCAGAAGGCATTGGATAAGGCCGCGCTAAGAGACGCGCTGCTGCATCCACAGACCGATGATGGAAAGCTCTCCTCGAAGCTCGACCGGGAGATGCGCCAGTTGATCTCCGGCATATACGGCGCCGAACACGAATACGCGAACGCAAACGGTCTGCTGGGCGACTGGCCGAAACAACGGCTCGTCTGTCTCACCGCGATCGGGCTGATCCTCTCCGGTCGGTCACTGCTCACACCGGCCGACCGCCAGTGGTTCTTCTGGCTCGCCGCGCATGCCGCCACCAAACTCCTCCCCCGTGACGAGATCGAGGACACCGACCAGCTACAACTTCCCCAAGAGTTCATCCTGCCGGGAGCCGACGCCAACGCATCGCGCTCCCGTCCCCGACGAACGACGGGCGGCAGTGCGGTCCCGGCCTTCCACGAACCGGCACGGGTGGCGTTGCGCAAGCGGCTGGTCGACGGGCCGTACGGCGTGGTCGTCGTGGTCGGGCCGCGCGGGGTCGGCAAGTCGACGCTGGTCAGCAGGGTACTGAGCGGTCTGGACAGCAGCCAGGTCCAGGTGTTCCGCACGCCAGCCGTCGGCGGGGCCCTACTGGACACGAAGACCCTCATCGAGTGCATCGAGGGTGGTACGGCCCCGGGGGCCGAACTGCGGCCGGGTGAGTCTTCGTTGGCCCGATTGGAGGCGGCGCTGGACGCGATCGGAGACAAGACGATCGTCATCGTCGTCGAGGATGCGCAGCAACTGCTGGGGCCGGGCGCCGTACTCACTGACGGCGCCTTGGACGAGGCCTTCGAGGCGCTGAGCGCGCGACCAGAGCACCGTGTCTCGGTCGTGCTGGTCACCAGCGTCGTGCCGACCTCTCCGTCGGACGGCACGTGGGCCGTGAGCGAACCACCGATCGCTATCGCGCGCCTGAACTACGACCACTTTGTGGGTTTGCTGCGGGAGCGCCCCGGTGGCTCCTCGCGCGTCCGGCGCTTGGACGACGAAGGGCTCAGCCAGCTCTACCGGGTACTTCAGGGCAATCCACGCCTCACCAACCTGTTCCACGCGGTCTGCGCGCTGTCCCTTCACCGCGTCCGGCTGCGCGCCCTGGTCGACGAGTTGTCCGGCCTCGCACCGAGGGAGGTGCCCGGAACCCTGCTCGGTCTGCTGCTCAACGACCTTGAGCCACCGGCTCGCCGGGTACTGGAGGCGCTGGCGGCCTTTCGGATCCCGGTCGCCGAGGAGCACGTTCTGGCTCTGTTCGACGGTGCGGCCGACGAGGAGACTCTCCACGCGCTGGAGAGACTGACCGACAGCATGCTCGTGCGGCGGGACGGCGACCGGTACGAGCTCACGGACGCCGACGCGGACGCGATTCTCCAGCGTATGGACGGAGGTGCTCGGGACCTGTCGTCTGACGTGGCGGCCCGTCTCAAGGAAATGCGCAACCGGAATCCTCGAACCGTGGCTGATCTTGCAGTTCACTTCGCCGAACTGCGGGCGCTGATCGAGGCGGGCGAGTTCGAGTCGGCGTACGAGCTGCTGGAGAACATCCACGACCGGCTTCGCGAGGTAAACAACACCTTCCTGCTGCTCGACACCCGCGACACGCTGCGCGGCCGCCTCGGCCACCCGTACCTCGAGATGGCCAACGAGAGTGCAGTCGGCGGCATCCACCGTTCGCGCGGACGCTTCGCCGAGGCGCGGGCCGCCTATCAGCGTGCACTCGCCTACGCCGAACAGGATCGGCACGAAGTGGCGAAGCTCAGGATCGGGGCCAACTTGGCCGCGATGTCCTGGCTCGACAACGATGCCGAGGAGGCCTTCGCGCGCTATCGAACGGTGCTCGACGGCGCCGAGCAGCTCGGCGATCCGGTCCTCCGGATGGGAGGGCTCGAAGGCCTGGCCGACTGTTACCGGCGCTGGGGACGGTTCCCGGAAGCCATCCATCACGTCGAGACGGCATACCGCCTGCCCTCGGAGGACGGCTACCCCGACACGCCGACCGCCCGGCGGGCTGCGGCCCGCAGGGTCACCCTCGCCCTGAAGCTCTCCCGCTGGCATGCCGAGCTCGCCCAACTGCCCGAGGCCCGCCGGTGGATCGAGGAGGCGCAGCGCTGGGCTAACGACAGCGCCGGCCGTTGGCATCGTGCCGCGCTCGCGGACGGCGAGGCTGACCTGTTTTTCTGGGAAGGCGACAAGACGGCTGCACACGCCCGTGCTGCCGAGGCGGTCGAGCTGGCCCAGCAGCTACACGACCCGGCCATCCTGACCCGAGCTCGAACGACCCTCTGTCTCGTGCACCTGGAGAACGGCGAATTGGGCGTCGCTGCGCAGGAGATCCTCTCGGTCAGACGCTACCGGCGCCCGGGCCACTCGCTGGTGGTCCTCGCGCTCGAGGCAGTGGCCGCCCGGCGCCAGCGCCGCCCCACCATCGCCAGCATGCGGTTTCGGCAGCTGGCCGCCGAGTCCGGCGACCGCTACCGGCACGATCCCCGCGACTTCGCGGCGGGTGACTTCCGAGCGCTCGCGATGTGCGATGACGTTCTCGACCGCGACGTCCCGGTCGCCGACGCCGTGCAGGCCTTCCGGGAGTCACGGTCCGGGGCACCGGAGAGCGAGGGCCTACGCAGACTCCTGCGGTTCCTGGTCAGCCGGATCGACCTCCGCGGCCGCCCCCGGGGTCCATTGCAGCCGGTGCTGGACGAGCTCTCGGCAACCAACCCCGATCACGAGCCCGCATGATGGCCTCAAGGCGGCTGCGTACACCGATCTCCTTGTACAGAGCCTGCAACAGGCGAAACATCGCGCGCTCGGAGTACCCGGCCCGCTGGGCGAGCTGCGCCACGGTGACTCCCTCGGCAAGCTGACGCAGCCACTCCAACCGTTCCGCCGGGGGAAGCGAGTTTTCCTCGCCGGAGGCCAGCGCCACCGCCACCCGGGCGGGCAGGACCGCCTGACCGTCGAGCGTGGCCTCGATCGTGCGTCGCAACGTCTCGTTGGTGACACAGCGCGGTATCACCGACCGGGCACCGGCACGCACCGCCCGAACGCCCAGGACCACGACGTCGTCCTCGACCACGGCGATCACCGAATGGGGTGACTTTTCCTCCCCCAGCCTGAACAGCAGATCCCAGTCGCCGTGCCCGATCAACGTCAACAGCACGACCGCGCCCGGAGACCGGCGGACCCATGCCAGCGGGTCTTCAGGCGTCTCGACGATGTGACCGATCGCGGACAGGGTCGCGGCCACTCCCTGCTTATACATCGGCAGGGGGTCGAGGACCGCGACATGGACGGTCACCGGTGATGGACATCCCTTCTCGGCCGCGCGGGCTACAGCGTAGGCACTTGTGCTCGCCCACCGGTCCGTCGACTCACCAGCAGGTCAGGTTTCTGCCACTTCCTGGCACGACCACGGCAGATATCGGTCGGTATTCGGCATGCGCCGATGTCCTTACGCTGGGTGCATCTACGCCTTCGAGGAGTTGCCGTGGTCTACGACGACGACCCCAGCGATCCACCTCACCAGGATTTCGACGTCAGCGGTTTGCCGCTGCCGACACCTGTACCGCCGCCCTCACCCGAGCTGTACGACCTGATCGCCGAGGTCATCAAGGAGTACTGGGATGAGGGCTTGGCCCGCAAACTGACCGAATCTCAGCGGAGGCAGAGGGTCCGACAGGTTCAGCCCTTGTCCGAACTCACCAAGGGAATGGTCCTCTGGGTCCAGAGAACTCTGCACCCAGGCGGATGACTAACCGGCTGTTCAGCCGCCGTTGATCGACAGTGCGATGCCGGCGATCATGGCGGCGGCGTCGCTCAGGCGGCCCGCAATCGGGGCGGCGATCTCCCCTCCTTGGATTAGCGAACCAGCGGCGTCTGGGACCCGGGGAGCAGACCGACGGTTCCGGCCGCGCTGGTCACGATGCGGAAAGCCGAGACGATGCGTAGACCGCGCACCAGCAGCTTCTACTGGACCTAATCTGGCAAGCGGCCGGAACTCCAGCGCCGGACAACGACTAACGCGACCGGCGACCTTGCCTGTTCGGGCTCGGCAGAGCCCCAGCCAATGCTCGTGAAAGGTACTGACCGATTGGATCGAACGCGCTGAGGAAGCCGAGGAGACGGGCGCTAGTGTAGGTCCATCTTGGACATGGCAAGCGGATCATGGGCCAAAGCCTCCAAGCGTGGGGACACAGGACAACCACGGCGAGCCCCGCCCAATGCACTGATCATTTGTATGGCCTGTTGCCGGCTAGCTCGCAAGCAGCCATCGGGCAAGAGCAGGCTTGAACCGTTGCACCCCGTCAACGGCGACCGGCCACGACCAGTCCATGTCCCAGGTTCTTCCCCGGGCTGGTGGGAACAATCATGATTGAAGTGCACAAGGAGGCCGGCCTCACACAAGGGACAAGCGGACAGACTGCTCCAGCGTTCGTTGACCTGGTGCCCGGCACTACCGTGCGGCACGCCCCAAACTGCCGATACCCTTCCCGCGAAACTGCACGGCCGATCGGAGGCGACACCATCGAACAGGCCGAGAAAACAGGCCCCGGCTGGCTCACGTCGCGGGCCAGCCGGGTCAGATCTCCGAGGAGTGGCTTCAGGCCAGAAGAGGATGTCGCCGAGATTCTGCTGATCACTGAAGGGCTGGCGGGATGGGCTTGAGGCACCGTCGAGGCTCACGGTGTACCAGCCAGCGGAGTCGTTGATCGCCACTCATCTTCTGTGGGGCGCGGGCAGGACCGTCGATCGGAAAGCCTTACTCGTCGGCGCCACCTGCTCGACCATCACCGTGCCCGCAGGCACGTCGACCGTAGCCAGAGCGACGCTGCCGTAGTACTGGCGCGAAACGTCGCGGGAAGAAGCACACAAGAACGGAGCCTCGTCGACCTGCGTCTTGCAGTTGTACCGGAAGCCTCCTGTCGTGGAGTCGAGCTGCTGAAGGCGACCACCCCACAGACCAGGAGATCCTTGTGTCTCACGCTGACGCAGCGCTGACTCACCGTCTCGGCGATCGTGCGGCTCTCGCAGGCTTCCGCGCGCTACCAACGGGTTGGGTCGTCTAGTCGACAGTGCCAGCGGGATAGAGCGTGAAACATTGGCTGTTGCCTCCAGTCCGAGGCAACCGGAGGAGTACCCGATGCCCAAGATCCCCGCCACTAAAGTGGTTCCCGCTCAGGCATCTAGAGCCCCAGTTGAGCAGGAAGGGGTTAGGCCAGAAGGTCCCTCTCGACACACCGATGACCTGGTCCGACGCGTTGACGAACTTCGGCGCACGTTTCAGACGGCAAGCGCGCTGCACCTACTCAATGACGTCCTGATGGGGCAGCCGGAACCGACCGACGCCCTAGCCGTCGCACACGCTCGGGTGCTGCTTGCTCGGCACCGGCCGGACGACGCCGCTGGAGTGCTTCGTCGCGCATACGAGTTGAATGGAGGCACGGCTGATGTGTCTGCCTGGCTGATTGCGAGCCTCAGCCGGGGGCACCACTACGTCGCGGCCACGAATCTGGCTGCCGAGGCATCCCAGATTCATCCCACGAGCGCACTAGTACGCATCTCGACCGGCCGCCTTTTGATCGACCAGTATCGGTTCGAGGAGTCTGTGCCGTACTTCCAAGAGGCATACACGCTCGATCGAGATGATCCACGAGCGCTCCGTTGGTTGCTGCATGGGCTACGCCAGACGCGCCGGTTCGACGAGGTCGATACGGTCGCCACCACGATCGGTCTGACCGCTGACCCGCCTCGCATCGAGTACGCCCGAAGTCTGCTAGACCGCTACCAGTTCAAGCGGGCACTTGCCGAACTCGACCTGGTCGCCGCCACTCCTGCAGAGGTGGCCGCCCTACAGGTACGACTGGAGGCGCTACGCGGCCTGCGCCGCCTGGCCGAAGCTGAGCGGTTGGCACACGACGCGATCGGTGAGAGGGAGGATGACCCTCGGCCCTGGCTCGAACTCGGACACGTCTTTCACGAAGGTCACCGCCACGAAGACGCTCTAGTGGCTTTCGAACGGGCTCATACCATTGACCCGAGCTCTGCCGACGCGCTTGAGTGGCGCACGACCGAGCTAAGGCGCTTGCGACGCTGGGACGACGCCGAGCGGAGCGCTCACGATGCAATTGCCCGCAGGCCGGACGCGCCGCTGCTGTACGTTGAACTAAGCTACTTGCACGAGGACCAGCACCTCTTTGAGCGTGCCATGGCGGCCGTCGAGCAAGCCCTTGCCATTGACCCACGCCTCGTTCCAGCCCTGAGTCAGCGGATCGATGTTCTGCGGCAGCTACGGCGGCTCGACCACGCCGAGCAGGCGGCTCTCCAAGCAATCGACGTCCGACCCGACTCGACGGTGCTGCGACTGGCTCTCGGCTACGTGTACGACGAGCAGCGCGACTGCGAGCGTGCCTTGACGGCCGCCGAGCAGGCCCTTGCCATTGACCCACGCTACGTTTGGGCCATTACGGGTCGCATCACGCAGCTTCGGCAACTTCGGCGTTTTTCGACCCACGGCACGAATCGGCCCTCGGCTGGCGAATTCTCGGCCTACGGCGGCTACGGCGTTTCGAAGAAGCCGAACAGGCCGCGCGCACGGCAGCCGACGCCCGGCCCGACTCCCCGGCCCCGTACCTCCATCTCAGCTACATCTACGACGAGCAGCGCGACTGCGAACGTGCCTTGACGGCCGCCGAGCAGGCCCTTGCCATTGACCCACGCTACGTTTGGGCCATTACGGGTCGCATCACGCAGCTTCGGCAACTTCGGCGTTTTAGCTGCGACGTTTCGAAGAAGCCGAACAGGCCGCGCGCACGGCAGCCGACGCCCGGCCCAACTCCCCAAACCCGTACCTCCAGCTCAGCTACATCTACGAGGACCAGCACGACTACGAGCGCGGCTTGGCGTCCGCCGAGCAAGCCCTTGCCATCGACCCACGGCACGAATCGGCCCTGGGCTGGCGGATTTTCGGCCTACGGCGGCTACGGCGTTTCGAAGAAGCCGAACAGGCCGCGCGCACGGCAGCCGACGCCCGGCCCAACTCCCCAGACCCGTACCTGCAGCTCAGCTACATCTACGACGATCAGTACGACTACGAACGCGCCTTAACGGCCGTCGAGCAAGCCCTCACCATCGACCCACGGCACGAGTGGGCACGGGTTTGGCGGATCACAGAACTACGGCAGCTGCGACGTTTCCAAGAAGCGGAGCAGGCCGCCCGCGAAGCGATCGACGATCACCCAGACTCCCCAGCCCTACATGTGGAAGCCAGTGCCGTTCACCGAGACCGACATGACGACGAGCGGGCTCTAGCAGCCGTCGAGCAAGCGCTCACCATTGACCCACGGCATGAATGGGCCCTGGTGTGGCGGGTTAGTGGACTACGGCGGCTGAGACGCTACAACGACGCCGAGCAGGCCGCCCGCGAAGCGATTGAGAGGCGGCCCCAAACGCCCGCGCTATACCTTCAGCTCAGCTACTTGTACGACGATCAGTACGATTACGAGCGGGCCTTGACGGCCGCCGAACAGGCCCTCGCCATCGATCCCCGACACCAATGGGCACAGGCTTGGCGTATTACAGAGCTTCGGCAGCTGCGGCGCCTCGACGAGGCTGAGCGGGCCGCCCGCGAGGCGATCGACGCCCGCTCCGATTCGCCAGCCCTTCGATTAGAGCTGGCAAGCGTTGCGGAGGACAGGGGACAGTACCGACAAGCCCTCGACTGTGTACAGGGCGCCCTTGCCCTCGACGCACGCAATGATACGGCGCTCACAGCACGCATCCGGCTACTGCGCCTGTCGCACGACCTTGCCGGCGCGCTAGCCACCGCCGCGAAGGCGGTCGACACCCGCCCAGACAGTGTCGACCTGCTGAGTGAGTTGGGTCAGGTACACGTTGCTCGGCACGAACATCAGAAAGCTCTTGCCGTGTTCGATCAGGCCCTGGCCCTGGATCCTGGGCATGTGCAGGTCGTCGAGCGCCGGGTGAACGTACTTCAACAGCTTCTACGCCACTCGGATGCCGAGCAGGCCGCGCAGATGGCGTTGAGGCTGCGGCCGAGCGATCAGACGCTGCACCTAAGCCTCGGGCGGGTCTTCGAAGACCGACTACAGACGCGTCAGGCGCTCGCCTGCTACGAGGAGGCAGGACGGTACAGCGCGGCAGACCCTCGGGTGTTGGTGCGCCAATCAACCGCGCTGCGCGCCTTACGTAGTTACGCCGAGGCAGAGCGGTCGATCGCCCTGCTGGTACGTGAGCAGCCTCACCTACGTGAACTGGAGGTGGAACTGGCGCGGATTCAACACGACTCCGACAGATTATCGGCATCACGATCAACATTCGGCCGGCTAGAACGCACTGCCCTATCGGACGAGGAACGCGCTGCTTCCATCGCCGGCCTGGGTTGGGTCGAGTTCACGTCCGGCGACTATGTGGCCGCCGAGGAGCAGTTTGGCCGAGCGGTCGAACTGATGCCACACGACCGAGAGTACCGTTTGGGCAGGGCATGGGCGCTGGTACGGCAGGACGAGCGTGTCCAATGGGAACAGGCGGAGCAGATCTGCTTCGCATTGGTCGACGAGCAAGTCGACGCCGCCGCGTTGGTGTGCTTAGGCGTGATCGACTATCGGTTCGGCCGGCTGCCTGCTGCCGAGTACCACCTCACACGGGCGCTGGAGGTCGACCCATACAGGGGTAGCCACACAGACCTCGCTGCCTTGTATACGCAGTTGGGTCGTTACGACGAGGCAGAAACGCACCTGCGCATTGCCGTTGCACAGGATGCCCACAACGCCCCGGCGCACGTCGAACTGGGGCATCTGCGTCTGCTCACGGAAGAGCCGCAGGAGGCGGCCCGCCTTTTCCGGGGAGTGCTGCGTACGGATCCGTCAGTGCAGGAGGCCGCACTTGGTCTTGCCGAGGCGCTCACGGCGCTGGGGCAGTCGCGGGAAGCAGAAGACGTGTTGCGGGAGGGCCTGAGCAAGGCGGCCGTACCGTGGCGGCTGCACCTGGCCTTAGCCCGCCTGCTCTTCCACCAGGCCGACGCGACGCAGAATGACGACGTCTTTGCCGAGGCGTACGCCGAGGCCATTGAGGCGATTAAGGGCGTTCCCGCCGGTGAACCAGACCCGTACTACGTCGCGGCCGTCTGCAAGGCTCGGCTCGGTGGAATCTCGTCGGTCGGCGCAGTGGGCGACGCACATTCACGACGTCAAGCACTGCAACATCTTCGCCGCTGCTTGAAGATTGACGAAGGTCACGTGGACGCACAGCGCGTGGTCCAGTTGCTTGAACGGGAAAGCCGTACCGCCCGCAGCGCCGCTCTCGGCACGGCCACCGTCGCTGCTGTCGCGCTCGGTCTACTCTCCGTGATGTGGACCGCGTTCTTCTTGTCAAACCGCGTCACGGTCGTCATGATCACCACCATAACGCCGATCCTGGTAGGACTGGTCGCCGTCGCCGTCTTGCTGCCCTCGCTCGTCCGCCTCAAGCTGCCCGGTTTCGAGGCGGATCTCCAAGCCGGACTTGGCCCGATCACGTCGGGCCCCACTGGCGATGTCGCAATCCGTCCGGGCAACCTCGCGATAAGCGCAGGGCCGGTAGGGTATCCGCACAACCAGCGCCGTTGGGAGTACCGCGAGCGAAGGTGAGAGCATCCCTCGCAAATTCCTGAACCGAGGGTGCTGTTGTACACGGATGGCTTCGCGAATCGCTCCCACGTTGCGGGAGTTGGCCGCTACATTCAGCGCCGAGCGCTCGTGGGGGGACGCGCAAATTTGATCCCAGGAGAACCTCATGTCGAGCCTCGTTCAAGGCTTGTCATTGCTTGTCAAAACCCCTTGTTACCGTCCGTAGCTACCCCGACTTTGTCATTGGCCGTCAGAAATAAGCGCTGAGCTGCACAGACACGGCCAGAGACCGATCGCCTCTTGTCACTGTTTGTCAACAGCAGGTGGGGGTTTTCGGGGGGTAAACGGGGGGCAGAACGACAGGACGTCGCCACGGTCCGACCGCGGCCGGCGCCCTACCATCAGGGTCTCCCGTCACCAAGAGATCGACGATCCCTCATCCGTCGGGACCCACCTGCTGCAGGCATGGGGGTACGTGTCGGTGGGGCGACGTCCACGAATCCATGATCGCCCTTCATGGCGAACTACGATTCACGCTCAGATAGCCACATCAGCCGAATGCTGCCGCCGCTGTCCCGGCTCGTGTTCGAGGTATCGCGTGAGATCGAGAACTATCCCGGCGTGAGGTTGCCGACCGGCGCCTAGTAGGCCGGTCCCTGCCGTGCCGGATCGGGCTGACACGATCGATGGATGACCACGCACGTGCTGACCGCCGAGCTACCCCAACCGGAGGCGTTGGACCATGCCGCATGGGCAGCAATCCAAGATCCGTTTCAACGACTTCGGTCAGCGGTAGCCGCAAAACGACCGTCCACTGGTGGTCGGATCGGCCAAGGACCTCGTCGAGGCGACAGCACGCGTCGTGCTCGACGCTCGCGGGCGCACTGCCGGTAGCGGCGAGGAGTTCGACAAGGTGCTAGGCGATGCACATCGCGCGATAGAGCACCAAGTCGGGCCCGGAGTAGCGGCGGACGCTGCGGTCCGCCAAGCGGCCACTTCAGCCCGCAAGCTAGCCGGGGTGTTGCGGGAGCTACGCAACACGTACGGCACTGGTCACGGCAGATCCGCCCTGCCGCTTCTTGAAGATGAAATTTTGGAGACCTGTGTCGATGCCGCACTGCTGTGGACCCGCTGGGCACTGCGGCGGCTACAGTTAGTGCTTCTCGGGTCACTGCAGCCGCTGATCGCCGATTTGCGTAGCGCCTCGTTCAGCAGGGGATCTCTTGCGACACGGCTTGCGGCTGTTGACCTGCCGCACTTGCAAACTGCCGACCAGCGGCAGCTAGGTGTGGCCGTGGGCCAGCGGGCGTCCCGCAACACATTCACCGTGCGCGCCGATGGTGTCGAGGCGTGCGCGCAGAGCCAAGACGCGGCTGCTTGGCCCTTGGGCTACCGCGAGGGAGTCGTCGAAGGACTCTTCCTCGACCAGTTCGGCCAGCTGCACCTCGACGAACAGGCTCGAGCGCCGCGCTTGGCAGTCGAGATCCTCGCCCCCCATCCCGACCGGACCAGGATTCTGGTCGAGCTCGCCGAACGCATTTTCCGGTCAGCCTGGTCGCAGGACCTCCGCCTGATATGGCGACACGTCGTTACGGAGATGCACCTAGCACAGCGACTTCTCGGCGACGGGACCGCCGAACAGGTGTGGTCGGCAATCATCGAGCACCTTCAGGCCACCGGCGAGAAGTATGAGGCACTCCAGCAGTAGCATCGCGCGGCCAGTGTGTTGGGCAGCCGGCGGGGTTTGCAGATCCGATGACTGACGCTGTCCGTGGCGCCAGGTGGCCGTTGGCGGTGGCGCGGCTGTAGAAGACGCGGGCTGCGCCGATGAGGCGCGCTGCCTGGCCCGCCGCCCGTGGCGTGGGTTGCGTCGTGAGGGGGCACCGGTGGTGGACTGTCGCATCAGGGCTTCGAGATCGCTGGCGTGAACTGCGAGAAGCCGCTTCCCGAGGGCGGCCGCCCATTCGTCTCGGCGGTAGATCGCCCCGTGCGCTGGAAGCCTCAGGCCGATGTCGGCTCTCGCCTCGGCCGTCCGCCAAACAGGCAGCCACGCCACTCCCGCAACGCGGGACTCACATCCTGACCGACGCTCGGTCAGTTCCAGATCGACCAAGCGACACGAGGCTCGCTCGGCCTGTCGTACCGCCGCCATAGGTTGTACTATATGGATATCGTGGGCTCCGACCAAGACGCGATCGCGGAGGCAAACATAGAGCGCACCGAAATCGAGTCGGCGGGTCAGCCGCTGACCCGCGCCATCGACCGTACCCCGCTCGTCCTGATCGCCCCCTCGTACGGCAACCGCGCGACCCGGCAGCGATTCGCCGACACCCTCGCAGATCCCGTGAACTTCCTCGGCGATGAGCTACACGCCGCGCTGAACGCAGCCGAGGCCCGGGACCTTCTCTCGCGACATCCGGATGGTACCGCCCGGTTTTGGGGTGCGCTGCCGAGTCACAACGGGATCATCGACCGGCTGCGGCCGGGCGATCTCATCGTTTTCACAGGTCAGAACCGCGTACAGGCGATCGGCACCCTGGCCTGCAAGCTGCGCAACCCGGCGTTGGCCGACCTGCTCTGGCCCCCTGATCCGGGCGCTCCGGGCTGGGTGAATGTCTACACCGTCGTCAATTTCCGACGGGTCACCGGACCGGACTATCCACTGCTACGGAAATGGGTCGCTTCGAGCGAGCGGGACGTCTTCCAGTCCGCCCGTGCTCTGACGCCGGAAAAATCCGCTGCTGTACTCGCCGGGCTGACCGACCTCGGCACGTTCAGCGGCCTGCTGGACGTCGGCGACGAACTTGGCCGTGGGACAACCGGCGCCGCATCCGAGCAGACCCTGACGACACTGGCCGAGTTCGAGCGTCACCTGGGCGCGGCGGTGGAGATACTCGGCAGCCGGAGGCACCTCGACCTAGACACTAAGTGGTATCTCCTCGGCGTCCTGCTGCTCAAATACGCGTCCGATACGTCCGATTCCAGGCGTGCGCGGCACCTCACCGACGAGTTCGCTTCAGGCCGGGACAGAAGACCGGTTGCGGCACAGGACGGCAGGACCAGGTCGTATCCCGATGAGCTCGTCGTGCCGGAGCAGGCACGGTGGGACTACCTCATGGACCGTGCCTCCATTGATGTCGGGGCCTATCTAAATCAGGCACTTCGGGTCCTCGAACAAGGCAACCAGGCGGCGCTCGGAAACGTCCTGACGCACATCGACTTCACCCGAGAAATCGGCGGCGACCGGTTGTCGGACGGGACGCTAAGGGATCTCCTTGTCCACTTCGCGGGACTCTCGCTGGCTCCAGAGAGCATGCCGCCTGACCTGCTGAAGCAGGGATTTGAATACATCGTCAGAAGGTTCCCGGAGACCGTCTCGTCGAAGAGTGGCGACTTCTACGCGCCCGCCGATGTGACCCGGCTGATGATCCGGCTGGTGGATCCCACCGAGAAGACGACGATCTACGATCCCTGCGCCGGGATCGGCGGCATGCTGATCGAGGCCGTCGAACACGTCAAGGCGCGGAGTGGAAGCCTGCCTCGGGTCATCGCCGGCCAGGAGATCAACGGCAGCACCTGGGCGTTGTCGAGGCTGAATCTGTTCATGCACAACGTTCCCAGCACCGGTCTCGAACGCGGCGACACCCTGGCGGAGCCAAGGCATGTGCGAGCCGGCGTCCTTGAGCGGTTTGATCGGGTGATCTCAAATCCGCCCTTCGGAAGTCGAGTCGGCGCAGGCGAGCTGCGTCATCCGGAGCGCTTCCGTTGGGGCTTTCCCGCACAGAACCGGTCCGAGTTGTTGTTCGTGCAGCACGCGGTGTCGGTGCTCAGCGCCGACGGGTTGGCAGCGGTGGTGCTGCCGAGAGGCGTGCTGTTCAGGTCCGGTGCTGACCGAAGGATCCGCGCGGCTCTACTCGACGACGACGTGATCGAGGCGGTCATCGGGCTTCCCGCGGGGCTCTTCTACCTCACCGGCGTGGCTACGTGCGTGTTGGTGCTGCGCCCACCCGGGGCCAAGCCCGCCGACCGCGCGGGCCAGATCTTGTTCGCCGACCTTCCGGCCGAGAAGCCCGGCCGCGCTCGCCACCTCGTCCCAGGGCGGGTCGAGGAACTACTCGCTGCCTACCGCGCGTTCGAGGACGTCCCAGACTTCGCCAAGGTAGTCGACCGGTCGAACGTGAAGGAAAACAGCGACAACCTTAGCGTCGAGCTGTACGTGCGCAAGGATTCGTCGGGCCGGGAAGAGACTGGCCTGGCCGAGAGCTGGGAGTCGGGACTTCGAAACCTAGTCCGCGACGGCCGGTACGACGAGGCGGCGGCCCTGCTCGGCGAGCACGTCGGTCCGGACACCGTGGCCGACGGCGAGACGGACTCCGCGCGATTCGCCCGGCTTAGGATGGAGTTTGGCTTCCTCCGCCTTCAAGATGGCGACCGGCGGGTTGTCGGCACCATCTGGACACCGATTGCCCAGGCGAACGGCTTCGCCCCCACTCTGTCGAGGGTGACCGCGAGGACCCAGGACGTGGGCAGCCCCGATCTCCTCTCGGAGGCGGGGCCGGCCGATGATGAATCCGGGGCGTCCGACACCAGGACCGGACGTTCCCCGCAGCAGTCCGGCGCCGTTCTGGAACAGGCGACCGTCGACCTCTTCGCCCGGCTGTTCCACATCGATCCGGACAACCGCCAGCTGTTGGTGACCCGGCTGCGGAACCAGCGGCCGGGAACTCAGTACGGCCATGACGTCGCACTGGATTGCAGCGTTGCGGGAAGCCCGACCGTACGGTGCCACGTGGAATGCAAGAATCTGCACCGCGCGATCACGCTCGGAGACGTCGCCGACAAGCTGATCCAGGAGAGGTTCTACCCGGGCGGGGCAACCGTGGACCATTGGATCTTGATCTCGCCACATGCGGGTCCCAGCAACGAACTCCGGCAGATGCTCGACGTCTGGGAGCAGAGACAGGAGTACCCGTTCTCGGTTCAGGTTTGGAGTCCAGAGGAGGGGGTCGAAGGACTCTTCGCCCTTGACCCTGAGGTCTACCAGGCTGTGTACGGCAGGCCCCCAGGTGCCCGGGAACTCGCGATGGTGGAGAGTGCCATCGCTAGCCTCCGAAAGAGTCTGGCGCCGCGGCTGCCGATCGACCGGATCTGGCATGCATATCTGGACGACCCACACCGACTCTGTTTCGTGTGGGAGGAATTCCGAGAGTTCGATGAGCTTTACGACAATCAGGTGCAACTCAGGGTCACTGATGGCAAGGGCGCGCTACTGGAAGGCAGCCTGCTCGACGAGACCCTCACGTGGGTCCACGGCGAGTCAACCGAGCCGATGCTGCTTCTCGCAGATTTCGGTGAGGGCAAGAGCGTCTTCACCTACACCCTCGCGCGACGGCTCTGCGAGCAGTACCGCTGGTCACCCGCCACTGGCGTGTTCCCGCTGCGTATCCCGCTGAGGGAGTTCGTGCAGGCCGGCAGTGGCCGCGCCCTGCTGCAGCGGCGGCTCGAAGAACTCGGGGCGACACTGGACCAGTGGCGCGAGCTCGCACGTCGCGGACGGACCCTCGTGATCCTCGACGGCTTCGACGAAATGACCGCCGACCTATCCCCTGCGGCGATTACCGACAACCTTCGAAGCATCGGCTCCTGCCTGACCGAGCTCACCGGATCAAAGGTGCTGGTCACGTCTCGACGCCGGACCCTCAGCGTCCGCGATTGGGACCGCGTGCTCGACAGGCTGCACGACCCGATGGTCCGCGAAATCGCCTCCGGATCGCGTGACCAGAGGGTCCGCTACCTCGAGCAGTTCGCCAATGATGACCGGACCGCCCGGATCCTGGACAACCTGCGCAATCTGTACGATCCCATCGGTCTAGCCGCCAAGCCGCTTTTCCTGCAAATGATCAAAGAAACCCTCACTGAACTTCCAGACAGCAACCTCAGCGAGCTGATCCTCTACACCACCTACGTGGAGAAGAGCCTCCGGCGAAAGCTAGAGCTGCTAGAGGACGCCAACCTATCGCTTACCGGTAGCGAACTGATCGGCAACCTCTTGGCCATCCTTGAGGACATCGCGGTCGAACTGCAAAGATCCAACAAATCCTCCGTCTACCTTCGCGACTACTCCGCGAACGCCCCTAACGGCATCGCGGCGATGTTGTGGAAGATGAGCGACGATGCTGCGGCTCCGGCGTCGGACATGGTCCGGGCCGACGGTGACGCTACCGCCAGGATCGGAGTACGTTCGCTGCTCAAAGCCGTACGCGACGACAACCTCGACAGGTGGCCTGTCGACTTCTTTCACCGCTCCATGCGCGAGTACTTCTTCGCCCGGGCCTTGGTCCGCAGGCTGCGGACCGATCCGCAACGCGCTCGGGAGATCCTCCACGCCACCCCACTCCCCTCCGAGATCGCCCATTTCGCCGCGGAGATGCTGAGAGGGCAGGGCGACGCAGCACCGCTGAGTCACCTGGAGAGCTTCACGCGCTCCGCGACATTGGGCCTCCCCGAGGCCTTCCTCGGCGGAAACTCGATCACCCTGCTCTATGCCGCCCGCGGCGAGCTGCCGAACTGCGACTGGTCCGGCCTACGGCTGGACCACGCTCAACTCAGCGGAGCGAATCTCACGGAAGCTCGATTCGTCAACACCTCCTTACGGAACGCGAACCTCGACAACGCAGACCTGACCCGAGTCGACTTCACCAACGCAGATCTCGACGGGATCCGACTGGAGGAGACCGCCCGAGTCACCGCACTCACCGCGTTCGATGGCGAGCGGATCGTTGTGGCCTACCAGGACGGTTCACTGCGGCAGTGGCGATTGCACCCTGGCGGCAATTACGAGAGCCAGATCATCGCTAGGACGGAGCACCCGGTGGAGCGGTTGTATCGGACGCCGCAAGGACGTCTAGCCGCGATCGGCCCGGGTCTCTTCAGTCTCTACGAGCTTCAAGGTCACTCACTCACGATCGCTTCGCGGTTCGCGACTAAGTCCCGGTTCCGGCTCACCCTGCCAGGCGAGCACACCGCACTGCTCCTCGAGGAGACGAACGGCGGCCGGACGCGAGCGCTCTGGCTGAGCACCACCGATGCTGGGGTACACGACCACTGGGACGCCGAGGGAGCAGTCACCTGCTCCGACCAACTCGACGGACGGGCATACGCTGTCGCCACGGACGAACAGGTGAGGGTCGGTCTTCTCGACGACAGAGGTAAATGCGAAATTCGGACACTCAGGATCGGTCGTATCAGCTGCCTGGGCCTTAGTCTCAGCCGTAACGGCGACGTGCTCCTAGCGCTGGGGCAGCATGACGGACAGGTGCGAGTCGAATCGCTCCCCAGAACTGCCTCCGCTGGTCCTGCAACCACCTTATGGCAGACAGGCCTGCACGGCGGCACGGTCACCTCCGTGGCATTTAGCGATCGTGGACAGCTGGTCACGGGGGGCGCCGACCGCACGGTTTGCACCGTGCCGAGCGCTATCGAGGGGCCAGAGCAGCCCGGCCAAGTCGTACGGCGGCTACACCTCACTCTGCGTTGCGAGGGCGTCAAGGTTGACGGTGTACGCACGGAGCAAGAACAACAGCGCCTCCGGAAGCACGCGGCGGCCATCTTGACCGCAGGGTAGCTACCCGAGTAATAACGAGGAGACTTGAACCCAGAAGAACCTCATGTCAAGCCTCGTTCAAGGCTTGTCATTGCTTGTCAAAACCCCTTGTTACCAAACGTAGCCATCCTGCCCTTGTCACTGACTATCAAGAGTAGTCGTTGAGCTGCGCAGACGTGATCAGGCAATGATCGCCACTTGTCACTGGTTGTCAACCGTGCGCGGGGATTTTCGGGGGTAAACGGGGGGCCGACAGGGGCGTCGCCAGTCCGCCGCGTCCCGCTCCCCCATCAGCAGAACGCCCGTCACCAAGGGAGCAGTGCGCCCCCTACCCATGCGCTACACGCTGGCCGCAGGCATGGGGGGTCGTGTCGGTGGGGCGACCCGACCCATTGCCCCACCGCCGATGACGCTCACCGCAACTCTAAAGCTCACGCAAGTCTAGCTGTCGTGGTAACCTCTTCGGCCGAAGAGGTCACCGTGATGGCGCTCTCCGTGGGACGGCACGACCACGTTTCGATGCCCGGACGAACCACAACGCAGGACGAGACGGCCCTCACCGTGAACACAAGCATCGACATGCGCTGACGTCCCTTACCGCCTGCGCCGCAGCGCCGACGCTGACGCCTTCGGATCCTCCGAAGAGCTCTCCAGCCTGAAGGGCCTACTCAGGACGTTTCCCGTGGGACCGGTGTCTCAGATGACGGAACTGCGGCGGACTACGGCCCGCTAACCCGCAACGCTCTATGTCGATCTATAGCACCTGGAGGCGCGCATTAGGCGAGCCGAGACGCCGGCCTCCAGTGGGAACAGCGCGCCACCCGACCCCTTCGCCCTTCACCGGGAGGTCACACCGCACCGATTGATCGCATCATCGCAGGTCAGCGCCTCGTCTCTGTCCGACGTCGGTGAGCACTTCGGGCGCGGTGACCTCTTCGCCAACCTGCACCCAATCTGCTCCCAGTTGAAGGCCTGGCCAACCAAGGGCTCCTTACCACCTTGACCTGCGCACATTGCCCCGCCAGGCGACATAGATGGCCCTCGGCTGCTGGGTAGAACCGGAGAGCGCTCCGCGGGAAACAGGACGCCACACCCACCCTCACCTGCGGAAACATCAGGCCGCAGGACCGGGTGGGTGCAGATGCGCGCCGTTCCATGGCGTTGGACGCAGTTCAAGCCCGTTCACGGCACCCCGCTGCTCCCAACCTGCTCCCCCCAAACCAGGCCCACACCGTGCCGCCGACCGCCGACCGATCGCGAGGCGGCTACCAGTGGATCGACGTCGGAAACCCCTTCGAGGACTTCGAATCGAGCAGAGCCGAGGTTGTCCTTGCGCAGCCACCACCTGGCCCGCGCAAGGAGGAGACAGCAAAACGGCTGTTCACCTCGACCACAATGCCGAGGTCCTCGAAGTTGTTGCAGCGGCCGGCAACCAACGTCGCGGCGCATTTGCCCCCTTGCGTAAGGCGAGCGTGAGTAGGGACCGTCCCTGTTCTCATCCCATCCTCGTTGGACCTTGCAGCAGATAACAGAGCCGGTGCGGTCGACGGGCAGGTGCACCAGCCGCAGGTAGCGGTTGGTGCGGTCGACCAGGGTGGCGATGGCGGATTGGTTCTGCCGACCGACGATGAGGTCTCCCTCCCAGTCACCGATGCGGGTGCGGTGCAGGGCGGCGGCCGGCCGATGTTCGATCAACAGCGTGGGAGCCACGAAGCGGCAGCGGCGCGGGTCAGCTCGACGGCGCCGCTTCCTCAGCGGTCGGCCAGTGCGAAGTCGGCGAGTGAGCTGGCGGCTAAGTCCACCTCTGCCGCCGCGGTAGAGCGCCTGGTAGATCGTCTCGTGGCAGACGTGCCACGAGGGTTGGTCGGGATAGGCCTGTCGAAGCCAGGCGGCAATCTGCTGCGGGCTCCAATCCTCTTCCAGCTTGGCCTGGACTCGACCGGCTACGCCGGCGGCCTGCCGATACGAGCGAAGCGCCAGCCGCCGAGAAGTTCTGGACCGGCAGCGGGTGCTCGAAGGCATCCCAAAGGATCGACGCATTCGCATAGAGCGATACTTGGGCCCGGCGGGGCAGCGGATCGCCCAGCGCAATGACGACGATCGGATCCTAGGTCCAAGGCGGACGCGGGCTTCGCCAGTACCTTGCCGCGCACCACAAACCCACAGACGGCGGCCGATGGGCGGACTGGAAGGAAGCACTCCGCACCGAACACCGCACCGTCCGGGCAGGCGTCGAACGCCCTTGGCCAGGATGAAGTGTTTCAAGATCCTCCGCGACTACCGCCGCGCCGCCCACACATTGGCCGACGCTGCTTCCGGCGTCGCCAACCTCGACAACATCATCCTCACCGGCTCACCAATGGCCCGCACTAGGCAGCGCCTTCACCCAGTTACGAGACGTCCCTTAGGTCGATTCCGACGTCGCGGCCAAAGCTGCGTCAAGCTCCGCAGCGTTTTGGAACCGATCGTCGGGTTCACGCCGAGTTGCGGTGGCGATGACGTCACGCAGGCGCGCCGGCACCGGAAGCGTCGAAGTGTCGATGTCCTCCTGGAGGCGCTTGCTCAGCAGCAGCGCCACGCTGGCTGATTCCCAAGGCACCTTTCCTGTCGCACAGAAATACAGAACGAGGCCCAGAGAATAGATGTCGGAGCGGTGGTCGGGGGTCCCGCCAGAAATAGTCTCGGGGGCCATGTACATCGGTGTGCCCACGAGTTGACCTGCGGCAGTGATATTGCCACGACCCTCTTGCCGTGCGATGCCGAAGTCCACGATGACCGGACCCCGGCGGGGTTCCATAACAATGTTTGATGGCTTTAGGTCGATTCGCGCAATCCGCTTTTCGTTCAGGTACGATAAGGCGCTAGCCAGACGCCGCCCAATCTGCACCACCTCGTCAGGTGGCAAGGCGCCCGACTCGGCGACGACGGATGCCAGATCAGAACCGAGCATGAGCTCCATGATGATCGCCACGCCGCCCTCGTCGATGTCGACGGCGTCGTAGGTGCGAACGATCTGCGGGTGTCGCAGCTGCGCGGCAATGTCAGCCTCGCGGCGGAACCGTACGAGGGCGCCCGGGTCGTCCCTGTCGAAGTAGCCGAGGGTTTTGACCGCGATGGCCCGCTGCAACTGCCGGTCAAAACCTCGGTAGACGGTGCCCATGCCGCCGCGCCCGATGGCCTCGCGCAACTCGTATCGATTCGCGAGAACCCGCACTGGCGGCAGTGCCGCACCTCCGGCGCCGGTAGACGTACCGCCGTCGGCCAAGGCGGAGATCTGCAGGGCCGCGCGTTCGGCTTCGTTCGCGGCGGCGAAGCCGAACAGGGCGCGCCGAATTTCGCTGGACAACTTGAAGATGGCGTCGTTTGCGTCGCCGATGATCGTTGCGGTCGCGTTAGACCGCCGGACGTATTCGATGATCTGGTGACGTTGCAGGTGCTCGAGCATTCGAGCGACGCCCGGCTCCGAGATGCCGAGAGCGGGATCGAAATGCCGGGGCTCGCCCTCGGGGACTAAGTCCTTCGAGGAGAATGGTTCGCCCTCGCTGCGCAGAACCCAGTCCACAACGTAGTAGGCGCTCAGCTTGCGGCGATCCTCGTCGATGTCGGCGCTGAACAGTTGGTCCCGCCGTTGCTGCTCTTGTTCTAGGTGCTCGCTAAGGAGCACCTCAAGGTTGGCGTAGAACTGGACGCGCTTGGCGTCGTGTTCCTGCACGTGCAGCGTCGGGCCGCTCTCTGCCCAGGAGACGAACCCGTTGAACTCCTGCAATAGACGCCGCGGTATGCCCCTTGCCTTGAACTGCAGGTAGTCGCGGAACTGCTTGAGTTCCGCCGGGTACTCGGTAGTGTCGGCACGCACGACGTCGAGGAGACGGTCGACTGCCGACCAACTGCACGGCACGTACAGCCGCCATCCAAAAACACTCTCGTAGATGCTGTTGCCTCGAGCGGCGTCCCTGATGGCATGGTCGTGCAGGTCCGGCCCGGCCACAACGAGAAAGTGAACACCCGGCATGGTCAGGACGTTCTTGACGCCGCCAAGGATTTTCTCGATCACCTCAAGCCCTGCATCGGCGCTGGTCAACTTGTCCGCCTCGTCGAGCACGACAACCAGCCGTATCCGGGCCTTGGTGGGCTTGGACCACGGCTGCAGCCACCGACGCCACCTTGGCAACGGCACGGTCACGGAGCCACTACGGCGCAGCAGCGACACAATCCTGATGATGTCGTGCTCGACATCGGTCTCCGAGTAAGCGAGAAACTGGGCTTCGGTGGCCAGGGACCGGGTGCGCTTCGTGGTCGTCACGACCTTGGGCAGGGGAACCTTCACGATCCGACCGTTTGAAGCCTCGACATTGACGCCCCGCTCGGTTGCTTCCGACCGTGTCTGCTTGAACGCCAGCGACGTGCGCATGTAGGCCACCAGCAGGGACTGCTGCACGTCGGCAGGCAATCGCGACAGCAGGCCACGGTCGTGGAGACTTTCGAACACACGCCGGGTCACCGCGAACAGCAGCCGATCAATGTCGGTCGACCGGGCCACACTCAGCACCACCGGCACCACGAGATCATCCTCGTCGCCCTGCGACAACTCGTTGAGCGCGCGCAGGACCAGTGTCGTCTTGCCAACCCCGCGGAAGCCGGTGACGAGGAAAGCGCCGCCGTGGGAATGGATGATACGAGACCGTAACCCCTCCACCAGGCTCGCGTTGCCCAGCATCGGCAGAGCGTCATCATCGCCCTGAAGTGGCTCGTGAACGAACCGGAAGGAGGTCGTAAGCGGCATGACCAGCAAGGGCCCACTCCCCGTTAGTGCGTAAGCCGCCGGATGACCTTCGCCGCCGGCACCAGCCACACGTCCACACAGCGCTGGCTCTGGCAGTACACATCCGGCTACGGCAAGTCGTCAACGATGTGGCGCAGCTTTGACATGGCCCCGCCGCACGTGCTGTGGCGAGGTTCGCCCGGCTTGCCGGAGGGTTGGTTATCTAGCGCCGGTGGGCTCGGGCTGAACGATAGTGGTCTCGTCGTGCTGTGCCTGGTGGGTGTGCCAGGCGGTTTCGCACTCGTCTGGGGTTCGCCAGCCGAGGTCTTTCTGGATACGGCGGGTGTTGTACCAGCCGTCGATGTAGGTGAAGATCCCGTTTCCGCCTCATCGGGGCTCCGCCAAGAGTTGCGGTAGACAGCTCACACCGCGGACCCCGGCGGCGCTCTGGACGATCGCGTAGATTCTCGCCGGCCAAGCCTTCGATGAGTTCGACTGAATGGACCCGGCCGCTGAGTTTCCGAGGGTCGCGTTTGACCACCACGTTCGGCAGGGTGACCGGAACCGGTGGATCCGCGCTCGTCGGGAACCGCCAATGCGTCATCTCCGGCCGGCCCGCCGGCAGCAACGGCGCGGCAGTTCGAAGAGGCGGTTCGTCTACTCCGCGCCGTACTCGTCCCAGGCTTCCCTCGTCAGGAGCGACCAGCCACGGGCAGCGAGCGCTTTCACCTCGACGAACGCGCCGGACGCGATCAGCACCGCAGACCCGTTCTGCCATTTCGTCGCTGAGCACGGTCAATCAAGCGTTTCGGTCGACGCCGCGCGGCGGATGATCCCAGAAGAACGTGATGATCATGCCGTAATCCACAGGCGCCGAGTTATCCACAGATGGTGCCGCTGCGGGTTGAGCGGCTGAACGTGCCGGCTGAGGTACTCCGCAGGCGGCGACGCGACGTCGCATCGACTGGTAAGGGAGAGCAGCCATGACTTGGGGTGGACGCAGCCAATCACGACGCACGGACTGGCAGACAGCAGCGGACGGCCTCGCCGGTGTTACTGGTCTCCTCGGCGCAGTGGCGGCGCTCGTCGCGGCGGTTGCGGGGCTACTGACGGCTGCAGCCACGCTGCTGGTAAATCGCTGATGCCCGCGGTCGAGGCTTGGCTGCTCGGCGGACCGGCCGACGGTCGCATCACTTCGATCGAGGTCGACGAGAACGGGTTCCTTCCGCAGCTCCTCATCCTGCCGCAGAGCGGCGCCTACCTCGGCATCCGCGAGCACCCCAGCCCGCCCGCGCAGTACCGCTATGTTCGTTGTGACGGCGAGGACGATCCGCCAACCTTCCAGTACGACGGGCCGCTCCCCCACGACGAGTGACGTCAGCGCGGGTAGCCAGCACACCGAGGTGCGGCCATTTCGGACCACAGAACGGTCGGCACAGCCCCATCCGGGTCAACCGGTTACCCCACGCCGGCCGCGATTCGGACGTTCGTACGATGCGCTGGTGGCGGACGTGGCGGGGCGCTGGTGGAGCGGGATTTGGGGGCGTCTGGGCCGCCGGGATGTGTGGTTGACCCGCCAGGTCAGGTGAAAGGTCACCGCCTGCGCCGGAGATAGCGAAAGCGGCCCGGCACTGCGGTGGGAGTTCGACACCGAGGACGAGGCCCTCGCCATGGTCAAGCGCCTTCTCGCCGCCGGCGCGGGCGGCCAGTGGCGCAAGCAGCCCGCCCGCCGCCTCAGCAGGCGTAGCGTCCGGCTTGCGGTCTGCGACCCCGAAGGGGTGCGAACCGCAAGCCGGGCATCGTGGTCAGGAGGCGCAGGTGTTGAGCATGCTCTGCAGGGCGGACTTCTCTGACGTCTGCAGGGTGAGGCTCCAGTTGTACTTCACGGTGATCCACATTTTGCTGTAAGTGCACCGGTACGACGACAGGGGCGGCTGCCAGGTCGAGGGGTCCTGGTCGCCCTTGGACTGGTTGACGTTGTCCGTCACGGCGATCAGCTGCGGGCGGCTCAGGTCGTTGGCGAAGCTCTGCCGACGGCTGGTCGTCCACGAGTTGGCGCCGGAGCGCCATGCCTCGGCGAGGGGGACGACGTGGTCGATGTCGACGTCGGAGGCGGCCGTCCAGGTGGCGCCGTCGTACGGGCTGTACCAGCGGCCTGATGTGGCCGCGCAGGCGCTGTCGACGACGACGGAGGTGCCGTCGCGTTTGAGGACCTGTTCGCGGGTGTTGCAGCTTCCGCTGATGGTGATCCAGTGCGGGAACAGGTCGCGCGAGTAGCCGCTGGTCGAGCCTTGGGTTGCCACGGTCAGGGCGTTGAGCTGTGACTGCGCCGTCGCCTTAGAGGGGATTCCGGGAGGTGTGGCCGACGCCGACTGCGCGTTAACACCGACCAGACCGGCGGCAGCAAGGACGGCTGCGGCGACGTAGCGCACGGCGCGCGGAAAATCAGCAGGGGCTTGGGATATCGGCATGGCGGCCTCCTCGACGTTGGTGGATGGCAACCGTCCCTGACCATCATGTCCATCAATGGGCTCGCTTGTGAAGGGGTGGCGAACCGGCCACGAAGGTCTCAGAGCTGAGACCTCGCCCATTGAAGGCACCCATCGACACTCTCTGCCGGCAGACTCGTGGCGGAGCTCGCTGGCTGTTGAAGGTCTCGGCGCGACTGCGATCGGCGTTGGTGGACCTTTCGAACGGCGGTAGGGGTGCACTCCTACTTGGCTGGGGGCCTTCTGCGGGCCGTTGCCGGCACCGGCCCGACCAGCAGAACTGATGCCTCCCGGCAGCGTGTGCTCGCATGGTCGACAGCGGCATCGGTCGAACTGCTCGCTTGGGGGTGAGCGAGGGCTACCAGCAGGCCGATGGGAACCGGCGGCCCGACAAGGGGGACTCGGGCGGCCCTCAAGATCACCGGCGGCAACGAGAGCAACACTCCGCGTGTCGCGGCTTCTCCACGTTCCCGGCGGCGTAAATTGCATACGTCTGATCGCCCAGGGCAGGTTGGGAGTTGCGGACGGCAAGTGCATACCGCGTCTTGCTACCCCTTATAGACATAGGAGGAGCGCACTCATGGTGCGTTCACAGGAACTGGCGGCGGGCCACGAGCTGGTTGTGGACCTCGCGCCTTCGCCACAGGTCGTGACCGTCGCTGAGTCGGACGGAGTCGGTTCGGCCGGGTGGCCCACCTACTCGGTCGGCGCCCGCGGACGGCGTGGGTCACTGGGCACCGTCGTGGCCGTGGCGGTGTTTGTCGGCACGCAAGTCGACGATCTGAAAGTGGCTGGTCTGATAGGACTCTTGGCCGTCATGGTCGAGTGGTTGGCGGCACACCAGCCCGTCTTCGTCACGCAGATTCGCGTATCCGCCGCGCTGGGCACAAGGCGGCTCAACCAGGGCGACCCGGGTATCGATGGTTCGCGAGTCGACGTACCCAATCCGCGGCACTCTCGGGAAAGCTAGGCGGGTGCCTGCTCCCGCAGAGAGGCACCGATGGTCTCGAGTAGGCGCCGAGCGTCGTCGCCCGCCGCCGCCTGGCGGTACAGATCCTCGAAGGAGCTCTTATAGCCGGCGACCACCGCGTGGTCCTCGACGAGTGCGACGTCGTCCGGCAGGTTGTCGAGGTAGACCACGTCTGGATCTACCTCTGACTCGAACTCATGCAGGGAGAACGGGCCGACAAGGACGGAGTTGGCGGCCGTGTCCCGGCGGAGAACCACGAGGTCGAGCTCCGGCAGTCGGGACAGCACCTGTTCGATCTGTTCGAGCATGAGGTCGGTGTTCTCCACGGACTTGAGGGCTCGTTCGTCGAGGACGATCCGTACCTCACATCGCCTCGACTGGGCGAAGACACGCCTCTGACGTGCCATGCGCAACTGCGCCCGAGCGTCTGCCGCCCGATTGTCGACGCGGTATTGCGGTCCTGTGGTCACCACCAGCCGGGCGTAACGCTCCGTCTGAAGCAAGCCCGGCACAAGGAAGGGGTGGTATTGGCTGATGCGCCACGAGTCGTCCTCGTAGCCCAAAAAGTCCATATAGGACGGGGACACGAAGTCTCGATACTCTGCGGCCCAGTGACGCCGGCGTGCCAACCTTGCTAAATCGAGCAGGTCGCGCACTTGATCAGCGTTGCGCACCTGGTAGAAGTCAAGCAGGGCCCGCAGGTCGTTGACGGAGATGCTGACCGAGCCGTTCTCGATCCGTGTCACCTTTGACAGCGACCAGTCCATCTCTTGGCGCACGTCCTCAAGCGAAAGCCTGCGGTCGAGGCGCAGTTGGCGAAGCACGAGGCGCAGGCGCCGTCGATTCGTGGTAGGCCCTTGCCCGCCCGTCGTCACGTCTACGCCCTCCAGTCGGCAACTGCAAAAGGCAAAATGAATGAGGAAACTTGCCTAGAGCAATTCTCTTTTGGCTGTCGGCTTGCCGCTGAGGGAAATAAGCTATCAGACCAGCCCTTCGGACACCGAGTCGGGTGAAAGAGCCAGACATTCATGGCCGAACTGGTCATGGCCCTGCTACCGTACTTACATAGCGCGACACAACCGGAGACGGTCCGTAAAGCTCTCCTCGCGTCCGAGGCTCGGCTCGGCACGCAAGCAAAGGCGATTTCTGCATGAACCGTCATCAGTACCGCGCTTCCATTCGTCGAAACCGCCGATAACAAAACGTCGACTCCAGGAGAATCGGAAAATGGAAGAAGATCGTAACTCCCACCCCATCTGGACCCGTCGCAGCTCCAAATGCCAGAACGATCACTGCGTCGACGTATCTCGTTACTCCACGACGGTTGAGGTGTGCAACTCGGCCGCCGCCCACACGCTCCTTTCGTTCTCAAACGATGCCTGGCGAAAATTCCTCCACGCCCTAGGAAGCAACACGCTTCAACTGCCGAACACGTAACCGACTAAGGCCGACATCCGTCACGACCGACGCCATGAATACCTTTCAGCCTCGGCAATTTGTCGGGAAGCCGACACCTGCCGTGCTGGAGCTCGGGTGGCACCACCGTGCTGCACCTGCCTTCCCAGCCTGCACCTGCTGCGTATCGGTAGTGGGCCCGGGAAGCCAAGGCACACCAGCGCACCCTGTCGCGGCCTGCTGGTGGGACTCTACGAAACCCCGAGCGGTGGGTACAGGCGACACGGCGAGCCCGAAGCACCTCGCCCACTCAGGCGCCTCCTCCACGCAATCGACGGGTTGACAGCTCGCCCGCGCATTCTTCCCATTAGTACAGGCGCTTCACGCATGCCGATACCGAAAAGGTGTTCCTCCTTGGAGCAAGCTTGCATAGATGCCAAAATCTCGCCCGAAACGGTGGAACCCGTCTACTCGGCGTCAGGGGCGGCCACCCGCCCTGATCATCAAGAACAGAGTGTGTGATGAAAGGCGGCCTACACAAGGACGGCTTTCTCGATTGCGCGGCTGCCCCGGCGACCTGAGAGACGGCCGCCGAGACCAGCCCGCCGACACTCGCGGGCTGCTAGCCAACGATTCTTCGGACGCCTATCCCCGATACACGGGCGACCTCGTTTTCCGAGCGACACGTACCCCTGTGTGGGATGCCAGGTGTCGTGCTCGACACTGCCGTGCGCTAGACGAGGTCACCGCAAGGATCGTTTGAAGCCGCCAGCGGCGTGCTGGCTTCGGCATCCTTCGGTGCGGGCAAGTCGGGGCCGCACCCGACCGCGTTCTTGATGCCGACAAGTAGAGGTGAAGGTCCACTCATGCGTCGACCGAAGTCCCTCTGGCCGTCTCCGACGACTTGTAGGTGACCGGCTTCGTCTCCCACCACTCGCGGCAAAGACAGCATTCTGTGCGGCGGCATTCCTTTAGGTAAGCGCGGCGGCGCGGCATGGCTGTCATTCGACGGGCATCCTGCGTGGAGGGTCGCGCCTCGACGAGATCGCGGGCGCATCCAACGCTCCTAACAGCCGTTGACCGAAGTGCAACTGTCGTGCGTCGAGTGCCGCCCAGCTCCGGCCCGACGGTGCCTGGAGGAGCCAGGAGACCGCAGGATGAGAAGCCAAAAGACGCGTCAGGAGCGCCTCGCGACGTTGGTCGTGATGGGCGTTCTGCTCACCGGATGCGCGAGGCAGGGCCATCCGGAGGCAGCAGACCCAAAGCCGTCGGTCACGGGCACCACCGGGGCCGCAATGTCGATGGCGCCGGAACTGCTGATCGGCTCCTGGACGCTCGTTGACGTTGCCGACCCCGGCGCGGGCACGATCCTGCGCCTCGCAGCCGGTGAACTGCACCTGATCGGCAGCCACTGCGGCACGCTGGGCGGGTCCTGGCGGGCCAACGATGAAGGTGTGTTCCTCGCCGACGTCTGGTCGGCTTCCGCGGTCGTCGTCGAAAGCACCCCTGGCTGCGAGAAGGCTAGTCAAGAGACACCCGGGTGGCTGCGGAGCGTGACCGCCTACCAGTCCGACGGGGCGGGGTTGCCCGTACTCCTGGACGGACGTGGGCAAGCGGTCGCCCGCCTGATTCCCGGGGCGACACCGCCCCCCGAGCCCGACAAGGCCGACTCCGTGCTGGAGCCCCCGGTGGTCACCGACGAAGCGCGACGTGCCCTGGCACCAGCAGTAGCACTACCGACGATGCTCGTTCCCGCCGATCAGCGCCAGCCGATAGGCCGTTGGGTGCCCAAGAGCGGACACAGCGCGGCCTACCTGGAGTTAACGGCGGACGGCGAGTGGCACGGATCCGACGGCTGCAACGACCAGAGCGGTCGGTGGATCACCGCCGCAGGCGGCACCCTGCTCGCAACCGCGAGAGCAATCACATTGGCGTTCTGCGCTGACAGCGTGCCGATCGAACAATGGGTCACGACGGCCAGACGAGCCGGTCTCGACGGCACGGCACTCGTGCTATTCAACGCACGCGGAGACGAGACAGCCCGGCTATCCCCCACGAGCTGAACGCCGCCCCGCAACCGCCGTTACGACAGCTTCACGGGCCGCTTGCCATGGTGCCGATTCACCGCGCCTGGACCACCTGCTCCGGCGGCGGGCAGGGCGTAGCGGCATAGCGGCAGACCCGACGGCGCCGACCACGCGGTCGTCACGGCCTCAGCGTCGCTCGGCCTCGTTGTAGGTAGCTGACACCATCGGGGGTGGCCACTGCGATGAGACGGAGGTCCCGTGAATTGGGAAATGGGGTTATCCACTGCTACCGGCGTTCTCGTGACGCTGCTGGGTGTGGCTGCCGGCGGCTGGATGAGCAATCGCAGCCAGAGTCGAGCTTGGTCCCGCTCGGTACTAACCGATACCTCTGCAGCCCTGTTACAGGAGCAGGCCACGACCTACATGGGGCTCGTGCGTTGGCGGTCCAAGGAGCTTGAGCGCGTCGACTGGGCGGGATGGAACGCAGCTCTCGCTCGGGTGCAGTTGGTGGGACCTCCGAGCATCGTAGAAGCGGCCCTCAAGTTAGACGCGGCCTTCTGGAGCATCGGCACTGGCATCCGGGAGAACGTCGACGAGGTCGGTTGGTGTCAGTTGCGCGATGAGGTTGAGTTGCGGCGCCTTGAGTTCGTCAACGCCGCCCGGCGGGAGCTTTCGCCGTCGGCCGCTTCGCTACATCGCCTCGTCGGTAAATCGGATCGGGCAAACCAGCCCGACCAGCAACGTCCATAAGGGTCACTATGTTGCAGCTTCGCCGCCGGTGACACGGACAGTCCTCGGGCACCAGCGGCACTGGAGGCGTGGGAGTTCAACTCCGTGGGCGACATCGACCACGAGTCCATGATCGTCGTTCGCAGCGAACTACAACTCACGCCCAGGTAGCCGCGTCAGCCGATTGCTGCCGCCACTATCCCGGCAGGCGTTCGAGGGGGGATTCGTACACACACTCGCGACACCCATGCTCAGCATGGGTGCTCATGCCGTGATCCTATAGCAGCCAGTGGGCACGGTTGAGAAGCAGACGCTGATTTAGTTCCGGGCGCGCTTCAGCCAGCGCCGTTCTCGCGAAAAGAATCCTGCGTCAGGACGTCGCGTAGATCGGTTCCAAGGGCTGAGAAACGGCTGACGATGTGCTCAACCCTGACGCGCTCTGCGGCGCCCGCGGCGGCCGCACCACGCAGGATGGCCTTCACATCGTCGATTCTCCGGGCGTAGTCCCAGTACTTCGGGCCGTTGTCGAGCCACGTCTCGAAGATGTGGAGGCAGGCCGGAGCGTGCTGAGTGGCGTTGCTGCTCATTCGTTGCAGAGCCCGGAAACTCGGATGGATTTCCGGGTCGCTGACCATGATGTTGCGCAGCTGGGCAAGGGACCAATCCTCGTCGAAGGCGCCGCTGAGGTACCAGTCGTCAAACGTCTGCAGCTCGCGGTGCCGCGAACTCGGGTTGGCCGTGGCGAGCCGGTATTCCCAGAGCTTCATGAGGCGGTCGCGGTGGGCTGGGTCGAGCGGGACAGCGGCGGCGAGCGAATTTCCCGACATCTCCACGATGACGGCCGCAGCTTGGGCCGGCGCTTGTTGATAGAACCTGTGCAGCAGTTGGTCCGGGTCGTCCAGGCCGATGTAGCCGAACCAGTAACGCCGACCGAGGTGGCTGGCGAGCTGGCTGGCTCGCATCACCGCCCAATCGTCGTCGCCGTCCGGAGACAGCTCGCGAACGGCGCGCTCGTAGTGGGGCAGCAGAAGATCCCAGAGCTGATCTGACGGGGCTGGGTTGTCAAGGAAGCCGTCCCAGGCGGCCGTCCAGGTGTCGTTAAGGCTGCTGTCTTCGGGCAGGATCTGATCGAGGTGCTCGCGTGTCCAGGACGGATCGATGAAGTGCAGCACCGGCAGGTTACGGCCAAGGGTTTCAGGTACCGCTGCTGACCCATCGGGTCCGCTGAGGTGCTGCTCGATGAGGGCTAGGAGCTCTGCCGGCGGCTGGGAGTCTGCCCGGCGCTTCCACAAGCCGAGTTGGATAGCGGTGTGCAGCGCGGCCGGACGGACGGCGTCGAGCGCGGATGAGGCGGGATCGGCCTCGTCCTGGGGATCGGGATCAGCGATGGCGGAGCGGACGATCGCCCAGATCCCGGGCTCGCATCCCGCCGGAATCGGGCTGTCGGTGTGGCGCAGCGCGGTCCCGAGGATGTGCAGGACGTTGTAGCGCGCCCGCCGCCACTGCCGGACGGCGCGCGTCGTCACCATGGCCGCAAGCTCCGCCGCGGCTTGATCGTCGACCCAGCGGAAGAATTCGATCAGCGCGGCCCAATCGAGCTCGCGGCGATCACGCGCGGCATCGGTGAAGCCTTCGAGGATCGCGCTGGCGTGCGCGGGATCGACTCCGGTGAACGCGCCGGCATCGTGTGAACGCTGCTCGGCGGCGGCAGCGATCGACGCGCTCAGGGCATTGCAGATCGCCGAGCGGTCGAGGCCGCGCCAATCCTGCGGGGGCTGCCAGCGTGCCAAGAACTCAACGAGTTCCGCTGCCGGTAGTGCCTGGAGCTCGCCGGCGTCAACCGGTGATTCCTCGGTCCAGGAGCTGGCGAAGCGTACGGGCACGACGGACAGATCCGAAGCCGGCCCGCATTGGGTCACGAGCTGTTGGTATCGGTCTCGAGCGGCCGAATCGAGGACTGGTTCGAGGGGTGCGAGGCGGTCGCGGATCCACATGCCAGCGAGTTGCCGCACGGTCGCGTCCGGATCCGGATGGTCGTGGGCTTCCGAGAAGCGGTTCTTCCACGGGGCAGTGTCTGGGCCGGCCAGGATCGCATCGACAAGCTGCTGCACCTCGTGCGGCTCCAGCAAGGCATGGACATCGCGCAGGAACAGCTGAAATTCGTACTCGGCGCCGCGGTCAGCCAGCAGGTCTCGATCGAACAGGTAGCGGCGGACGAGGCCCGGATCGTCCCGACCGTTTTCTCGTACCAGGTGCAGCGCAATCCGACGAAAGATCAACGCGTGGTGCTGCTCCAGAACATCGAGGGCCTGCTGCAAGGTTGCTTGACCGGACGACAGCAAGATCTCGGCAATGGAACGCACGGCGTCCACTAGAGCGTCTCGCGCATCCGGGCCGTACGTATCGTCCTCGTCGGCGAGCAGCGAAGGCCGCCAGAACCGCGAGTTGTCCTCGCCGTCCGCTTTGAAGGTCTCGACCGCGGCATCAAGCAGGCCCACGGCGAAGGTCAGCATCGGCAGGCCGACGACGGACGCAACGGCTGGCAGCGGGGTCCGAACGACGCTGACGTAGTCGTAGACCCGGACCGCCTCCTGGCCGCGTTTGGGCACGTCTTTCAGCACACCACGGATGAGATCGTCGGCGGCCTCGGCGTATTCTGCCTCCGCCAGCCGAACAGCGAGCTCTCCAATCTCGTCGGCCGCGATCACCCCGAAGGGGCCAGGTATCGAGGCGACGATTGTCGGCACCAGCCCCACCCCGTGAGCTGGCGGGAGGGTCAGGGCGATCTTCACCACGTCCCAGATCACGTAGCTGTTGTCCGTCGCCGGGATATCAAGCGCCGCCTCGATCGTCGCCTGCGGGTCGTCAGCGGCTACCCGGACGAGGTATTCCGACTCCGGCCACCGGCGCAGGACGGCTGACTCGTTGCCAGGCTCTAGGATCGCAGGCGGAGGATTGATGAAGAACCCATGCTCGCGCAGAGCGCCTAGCCACGCGGTCGATGCTCGGTTGAAGAAGTAGCGTCGAGCCGTCTCGTTCGCGGGAAACTTCTGCGCTAGGCGCTTAGCGTGCTCGGCTACCGGGTTCTGCTCCGCTAGGAGCAAGTCGAGGCTATCGAATACTGTGCTGTAACGCAGCTCGAAGCGCTCGAGGACGAGATCGAACAGTGCCTCCATTTGGGAGAAAAACTCTCGGAAGCCAGCATCCATGGGCCTGGGATACTCAAGCCCGTTGCGATGCGCGCGCTTGTGCAGCCCGATTGGCACTTCGGGGCTTTGGCCGAGCCAGAACTCCCTCAGCGGGTGCGACTCCGGTATCTGAAGATCCGCGCAGATCGCAGAGATCTCCAGGCTTCCGGACTCCTTAGCCTTGCGGGCCGCTCGGATCTGGGCCGGGCCGACCTGTGCCATCGCCCGCTCCTCTAAGACGGCACGCAGCGCACTATCGACCTCGCGAAGCGCGTGGCCGACCATGTGGGTGGTCACTGGGCGCACGGGCGACTCAGCCATCCGGTCGCAGGCTTCCTTCCAGAACTCCGCCGCCCCGGCCCCTACCAGGCGCAGGAGGCGGCGATAGATGTCGGCTTGCCGTGCACTCAGCGATAGCTGCGCAGCGCCGTTACCGTGAGTCATAGCCGCCCTCATCGCCGATGTCTGTGCTCGCCGATCGTAGAGCAACAGCTTGTGCTGGCTCTGGTGGAATTTCGTGCCACCGCATCGAAGCACCGACGATCGGATCAAGGTCAGCTCTCGGTTGTCGGATACCTCAGTCCAACCCTGCAGATGACGTCCCGGATCGGCTCGCCCCAGCCACGCGAGTTCCAGCCCTTCCTCAGCACGGGACGAGCCGTCGGGATATGGGAGGACAGGCGGCTTCGTGGTGTGTCACTCTGGGCGGCTCGGTGAACACCGGGCACGGTGTGTGCACCGTCTCGAATCGACGGCGAGGTCACAGTGGAGATCAAGTCCCTGGAACAACTGCGAGAAGCCGACGAGCGCACGCAGCGGTTCACCCCGGGCGGGCTCAGCCTTGACAAGGTCCTTACTCCGGAATCAGCTGCGCAGTTCCAGCAGGAACTCGTCGCGGGCCTCGACCTTGTCCCTGCCGTCGCGGCCGGAACGCGGCAGAGCTTCGATCAGCTACGCACGATCTACGCGTACGGAGTGCTCTGCTACGACATCTTCACCATTGTTGACGGCCATGCTCTGTTGGTCATCGAGCACGCACTGCGAGACCGGTTCCTCGAGTTTCACGCCGGCACCGTCACATTTGTCCGAACCAGTGACCAGCGCGAGTTCCGCGTGGACGCCACCTCCTACGAGCCGATCATGGACTTCCTCAGAACGTCTGCTGGCAAGAAGTCGCGGCTACGGGTGGGCGCAGGACCAGCCACCGTGCGATTCAACGGGATGCTCGACGGACTCCACCGGTGGGCGCGGGCAGCGGGACTGCTACGCGGGCAACGCAATCGCGGCCACGAGCGCGTGTCGATGCAGCTGCGAAACTTCGTAGCGCACCCGACCTCAGCTCATCTGCTCATGCCTGTCGATTGCGTTCGCACGTTGAGAGATCTGGCGGAATTCATCAATGAGCTGTGGGGCCGTCCGACCCCTGGCAGCCGCCTGTACCCGGCACCAAGCGAACGCAACATAGTCGTCGTCGCCTGGGACGAACAGGGCGGCACCCAGACGTTCCTCGCCGAAAATCTCCGTGGCGGTCCCCAAGAAGGCGACGACAAGCTGTGCTGCGTCATCCTGCGAGGCCGCTTCCACCCGGGCATCCACGAGATGGACCCCGGCCTTGCCCATTTCGATAGCCGCTTCGAGAACACCCTCTTTCCCACCGACTACCTCTGGGGTCCCGGCACCCTGGCCGACGCCAGCGATTGGTACGCCAGACACCAACCGCAGCCGGACGAAGTCGACCATCTCGACCGGGTCTTCGCCATCCGCTACGACGACGGGCAGCTCTACCGGCCGATGCGCACTGATATCGCGGCCGGCCTCGAACCCGAGGACCAAGCTGGCTTGTGGCACCTTGTTCGCGCCGACCACCCCGACGACGCGCTCGGTCACGCGCGCAACCTGATAACCGGCAACCTCGGTTGCACCAGTGAGGGCGAATGCCCCAAATGCTACGCCTCTGGGCTCGCCGCCGGGCCGTGGCATGGTCTCATCGATCCCGGATCGGTTAGCCCCGAAGCCCGTCACCAACTATCCGTTGACCTGCGCCTGTCGAACCTCTATGCCCGATCCAAGCCGGTTACGCCCGTTTGAAATCCGGTGACCACGGCTCGGATGGTCGCCGGCATCCTGCGCCGATGGCGGGAAGTCCGCCGCGCGAGTTCGACGACGGTGCCGGGTTCTGGGCAACCCGGCGCGGCTGGCCAGCGGATTTGCACGATGCTTTCTACCGCGACCGGTGGGCGACTGGGTCGTGCCTCTCCACCGGCGCGGCTCGTAAGACGTGACGGGCTACCTGTCGAGCGCCCGGGGCACATCCCCACCGGCCTACTTGAACAGCACCGCGATCAGGATCCCGATCGTGATCACCACGGCGATGGCGACGCCGAGGCCAGTCCAGAAGATGTTAGAGCGTCTTGAGTGGCGTCGATGGACTCGCCGACGACAAGCCGGCTCTGACTAGACAGGGAACAGCAGAGGCCGACCTCTTCGGAGTTCTCTGGAGGTCGCACCCGCTCGCTCGCCGACATCGCCGCAGGTCACGACGCCCTTCTCCGCCCGACGCCCGTGAGCACTTCGGACGCGGTGGCCACTTCGCCAGCCTGCCACTTGCAGGGCAGGCCATCCAGCGACTCCTTACCGCGACCTCCACATACTCCCCTGCCAGGCGACATAGTGTGCGGTCGACTGCTGCGCAAACCGCGGAGCACTCCGTCCGACGCAGGACGCTGCACCGGCTCTGACCCGCAAAAACGAGAACGCGCAGCTTGTGGTCGGTGGGGTTGAGTACCGTTCGGTGCCGTTGAGCGCTCTTTGGCGCCGTTCAGCTGAGCCGGTTGCTCCCCAGTCTCTGGCTCCGAGACTGGCTGCACCTCATCGGCCGAACCGGCCTCCTGTCGGGCGGGCCGGCACCCGATTGAGCGGCTATGCACTGCTGATCCTTGGCTACGTGGTAGGCGTTGCCGGCGGTCAACGCATCCCGAGCCCGAATCACCCTCCCCCAGTGGCGCCGTCGCGGCTTGTCCTTCGGTCGTGGCAAACTTCGGTCCGTGTCCGACGACCCCGAAGCGATCTTTGTTTACGGCAGCCTGTGCTGCGGTGAACTGGCTCACTGGCAGGTGGAGCCCTGGATATCACGGGTTGAGCATGCGGAGCTCGCAGGCTACAGCCTCTACGTGCGCGATGGGCTTCCATTCATCACCGACGTTCCAGGTGGTTCCGTCCGAGGTAATCTCCTGACGCCCATGGCTGAGCGTGCCGACGCCCTCCGACGCCAGGTTCAGGAGTACGAGGGTAAGGATCTGTACATCGAGCGAAGGGTAAGAGCGAAGGCCGAGACCGGGCGTGAGGTTGAAGCCTGGGTTTACGTCGGGCGGAGTCCGAGTAGCGGCAACCCGCAACTGCACGAGCAGCAATGGTCATCTGCTGATGACCCTTTGTTCAGCGGTGGAATGGATGGCATCTTCGGTATCGCCAAACGCCATCTCGAGACCGTCAGGCCCATGCCCGCCGACATGAAGGGATTCTGGGACGCCTTTCTTCCGATCCAGGGTCTGTACCTCACGCTGTGCACGGTGCTCGAGCGGTACACTGCCCTCGTCTTCGGCCCGAAACTTGAACCTGGCAAACGCTTGAGCCGACTTCAAGGCGATTCGGCCACTACGGCCGCTGTGGCAAGGGCGGACCCGCCGCCGATCGAGGTCCGCGACAGCCGAGACCCTCGGAAGCGAGCACGTGCTCCCGGCCAGAGTTCGATCGGCGCCTGGTACCAGGTCCGCAGCAATCTCTCGCACCGCGGCAAGGCCGCGTTCACTGACTTCGAGCTCGTTGAACGAAGCATCGTCGGCCTCCACGACACCTTGCGCCATCTGCTGGCCAGCCAGCTACCCCTGACTGACACAGGCCAGCGGAGCTTCGCTGGCGAGGACCGAATGCTTCGCGCGACCTACTGGCAAAGCCGAGGGGCGGAACGTGTTTGAGGTCGTGAGCACGCCACTGCTCGCGGGTCCGTATGGACGAGTTGGGCCTGCCAGCTCATCCTGAACGCTATCGACCTTGCCGAGTACCGCGCTTCGCACGAAGAGACGCCTCGAAACGGCTTGGACCTCGAGGACGTGGCCGCAGTTGAATGCGGCGGCTTGAGGTAGTGAAGGACTCCCGAACATCCGCAGCGGGCAGGTATCCCGCCGTCATCAATGGTCCATCACCCGGTGGAATCCGAAACGCTCGTCCGCCTTATCGGCTTCACGGGACCTCACGTAACCGGCACGACCGGAGTAATCAACGAGGATGAACGAGCCGCAAGGAAGCGGGACGGACCGGCGACGCCCGGATCGCGACCCGGATCACGCTGCCGACAGTGGGGTCAACGACGCAGTGCAGCCCGAGATCGGTGATGCGCCCGTCGCGGGCGTTCCACTCCCCCGCGCCGTCGTCGTGGCCGAGGATCGCTCCCAAGGCGTCGATCGTCGGCTTCCACAAATTCGGCCAGGCCCGGTGGGGTCCGACAACGAACGCGATCTGGAGCGCAACGCCATCGCCCGGCAGCGGGATGCCAGTCGTGATCTGATCACGGATCTGCTCCTTGTAGGCCCTCGTGCTCGCCGACGCCGTCGTCGTCACGTCGAACACGTACGTCCCGGCAGGATCATCGACCGGTACGGCCGGGCAGACCGCCACTGAGGATGTCGCCGCGTGACGCTTGGTCGCCCATACCGAGACGAAGCCCCGCCCCGTCCGGCTCGTCAGCTTCGGGACCAGCGGAAACAGGTAGTTGTCCAGGTCGTGGGAGGCGTATAGCGGCGCGGTGTCCACCAGCCCGACGTCCAGCCGCAACGCGAGAGGGCCGGACGTGCTGACAGCCTGCTCGGCGACGGCGGTGCAGGCGTCGTCGATGAATGCTGACGACCGCGCCTGACCGCGCGAGCCGGCCGCGTCCCAGCTCGCCACCGCTGGCGCGACGCTCAACACGCAGCGCCCGGCCGCGGGCCGCGCGTAGAAGAATGGCTTAACCACGGACGGACTGTAGCGCCGGCGTCGGACGACTCCGCGTCGTGTCACGGCCGCGGCTCCGGTTGGTCGGGCCGAATGCGCTCTACGCTCCGGCACGGGCGCAGCCGGCTGGATTGACTTGCCCACCACGCGCTGCGCCACAGAGGTTCTTGCGATCCGGCGACCGGTCGGTAGGATGTGTCCGGCTACCCCAGCGGGGGTCGGCATGGGTCGCCGCCGGATCCGTCGCTGCGAACGCCGCTTCAGTCGAGCGGCCTTCCGCCAAGCCGGAACGACGCCAGCACATGGGCGCCGAGCCCTTCTACGGCTGGTCGCGTGCCGCGAGATAGGGCGCGGTGTAGCGGATTACAGGCCCGTCCGGGTTCCGGTAGTCGATGATGATGTCCGAGTCACCGGTTGCCCATGTGTACACGCCTCGTCGGATTCCGAGTGGCTGACCTCGCTGTCCCGCTGCACGTCGGCAATCACACTGATGTTCACCCGTCGGGTGCCACCGTCGACCTCCGCATTCAGTCCGCTCGCTATCACCACTATCGTTGAACCGATCGCTTGCCGATGCGGTGGCACGGCGTCTCTCGGATTCGGCGTCATGGGCAGGCAGCGACAGGCGCGGCCGCGGGCGTGCAGTGCTTGTGCCAGGTGGTCCACCAGGGCGAGGTGGGAATTGGGGCAGGCCACGGCGACCCGTAGAGGCCTTTGCCGACTGACGCATGCACGACCGCGTCGGCTATCACGGTCAGCACTGCCCGCTCACGGGCGATTGCCGCAAGATCAGACACGGCGGGCCCTTCCCTCAGCGTTGACTCCACCTAGACACAGGCGTGATCAACCCGGGTGCTTGTTACATCGTCCAGCTCTCTGAAACCGGAGGGTTGGTCCTTGTCGCCTCTGGCGAGGTGGCCCGTTCCGGGCTGAAAATCGTGTTGGTCGCTCGCTGAGGCGGCGCGCTCTGGTGCCGGTCCTCAACAGGCGTCGCCCCTGGGGGTTTGGATCGGGGTCTTGGCAAGGTCGAGATGTGACCGTTTTGGACGAGTCTAAGGAGTCGGAGGGATCGGTACGGGTCTCGGCCGTTTCGGCGCAAGGCTGATGTGATCGAGGTGACGCCGTCCAGGCGGAGCAGGCTGACCGCGGTGTTGCGCAGGGTGGCGAGGACCCGGGGTGCGCCGTTCCGTAGCCGGCTGGCGTCCTCGCAGTAGGTAGCGCGGCCATCGCAACGGGTCCGGGCGCCGTCGCGAACTCGATTTCCGGTGATGTCGGCGGGCCTGTAGTGCAAGCCCGTGCTCACGCAACGTCCTGGGTCGGCCGGGCGAGGCTTCGGTTGTTGAGAAGTTCCTTGGTCCTCTATCGGCACGGAGGGTGCGGTGCTGCTGACGAACGATCTGGCCCGTGAGCCGGTCCGGGGTCTGCTGGCGTCAACGGTCCCGATCGGCCTCACCCGAACGATCTGTGATAGGTGGCGGGCAGCGTTGACCGCTCATCCCATTGACTCGGATGTCGCGACACGCTGCTCGTCAAGTTCGTCAGGTGTGGCGGTAGCTGATACCAACATGGAGCTTGGGTACGGACTGCCGCTCGACTGCCGCGCGGTGCCGTGCCCCTCGTCTCACGCCACCAACGGCGGTTACTCTGGGGAGTGGCTTGTGACCAAGCCGGACCATCTGCCGACGGACAGACCGATGTTCGATCCCCTCATCGAGGCCGAGGGCTCCGCACCGGGCCTTCCGATGCTGTTCCTCAGGTCCCTGAGGGTGCGCAACTTTCGCTCGGTTGACGACGCTACCTTCAACTACCAACCTGGCCTGAATGTCATCATTGGCCCAAACAACGCCGCTAAGACCACGGCGATTGATGCCCTGAGGCTGGTCCTGGGTCAGTGCAGCTATGAGAAGCGCGAAGACCCGATCCGATTGCGCCACACCGATGTCTTCCTCGGCGACCGTGCTGCTGCGGGTTTGGTTACGGTGAGTTTCGAGGCAACCTTCAGCGGCCGCGCTGACTCAGACCTGCCCGCTCAGTTCTACGAGCTGTGCTGCCCCGACGAGGTGCATGCGGTAGGTGCTACGGGCGTCAAATTCATGACGTTCCAGCTGCTCTACCACGCTGACTTTGAGTACGATCCCGTCATCGGGCGCTTCACGCACGTGCGCAGTGACCTTCGTGGTGGACCGAACTGGAGCAATCCCGTATCCCGAGAAGTCCTCGACAGCATCCGCGCAATCTACCTCGCGCCGCTCCGCGATCTGGTCAACGATCGCGCCCGTGTCGGTGCAGAGATCGAACGTTTGATCGTGAGCCACACGCCGGACGGCCGCGCGGAGGAACTCAAGGCTATTCCGGGTGAGCTGCGCAAGCGAGCCGACGAGATGCTCCAGGACGTAACGGGGAACGCTCATCACACTGCGGCCGGGCGAAATCTCTCCGCATACGCCAAGCCTTATAGAATCGCCGACGATGCCGTCAGCTTCGCTCCTCAAGGGGTATCGGACGATCTGTTGCGCACGATGCTACCGGTCTTCGCTCACGCCCTACATGGCTCAGACGGGCTCCCCCTGAGCAGCAACGGCCTGGGCATAAACCAGCTCATCTATGCGAGCATCGTGCTGTCCCGCCGCGGCGACGCCCGTGCAGCGAAGGACATTCACCGCTTCTTCCTCATCGAGGAACCGGAAGCGCACCTGCATCCACAGCTGCAAGACTCATTCTTTCATGCCTTGAATCAGATTACCGACCACCAAATCTTTGTCACGTCTCACTCGCCGACGATCACGGCCAAGACCGACATAGACAAGATAGTTGTCATGCGGCGCGACGAGACCAAGGGGATTTCACGACCACTGCATCTGGCGTCGGCCTTTGCCGGCCATGATCACCACAAGCGATATCTACACAAGTTCCTGGACGTGACCCGTTCTCAACTATTATTCGCGTCTGGCGCGATCTTCGTCGAGGGCATTACGGAGGCGCTGCTAATGCAGCGTTTCTCCGAAATCATTGGATTGAGCCTACGAGACCACGCCATCGAAATCGTCGTTGTGGACTCCGACGAGGGATTCGACCATTTCCGCCCTCTGTTCGGCGCAACCCAAGGCCCTTACAGTCGGGGCGTGTTCATCACTGACAGCGATGCAAGTCCGCATGAGGTCAAATCGGACGTCCAGTTCTTTTCAGACTTCGACTCCGCGTTGGACCCTGGCCTTGTTGTCGACGGCGCTACCGCGACCGCAACCGGGTACGGGACATTCGAGTTCGGGTTGCTGCGTAGTGCGATCATAGGAGGCGTTCACGAGCAGATGCTGCAGATGCTGCAAAACGCATTTGCGGCGGCTGCGCCCAGCGAGGTTTCCAAGGCCGGCAAACAAGAGCTGTTCGTCCGCGACTTCTTGGATCACCAGCACCCGGCGCTTGCCTACCAAAAGATGAAGGAGAGTACGAAAGGCACCTGCCTTCGTGAGGATGACTGGTATTCGACTTGGCGCACAAATGGGTATTTCAGAAAGGCGAAGTCCGAGTTCGCGTTCCACCTATACGAGGCCCTCGCGGCGCTCCCTGATGACCAAGCCGCTAAGCAGTTCACGGTCCCACGCTACATCTGCGACGCGATCCGTTTCGTTACCCACTGCGACGAGGCTGGAACCTGATGCCGCTTTCTGAGGAGCAGAAAAGGTCGCTGTGGGACGACGCCGGCCACCCACTCGAGGGATTGCAACGCCTTTCAGCCCGGCCAGGAACAGGCAAGACCACGACGGTGACCCGCTACTGCCTCGACCTCGCGGCTTCATGGCAGGAGCGACACGAGCCATGGCAAGGAATCGCCGTACTTTCGTACACCAACGTTGCGAAGGATGAAGTCCAGACACGGATCCGCAAAAACGGCGCCGCGCACGTCCTTCTGCGTAGTCCACATTTCCTCGGCACCCTCGATGCCTTTATCAACCAGCACCTGTTCCTACCGCACGGCGGGAAAGTGATGGGGTATAAGGGCGGCCGACCTAGTCTGGTCGGCGAACCCTATCAGCAGTGGCGAGCGTCCTGGCCACTTCACAACTCAAGTCCAGCAGACGCCTTCAAGCCGGTCTACTTCGACTGCTACACAATGGGCAAGGATGCCCAGCCCTTGCTCATCGACAAATCGCCACGCATGATTCAGCCCCGTACCACCGCCGTCGCAAAATCGGTCTCCGACAGCAACGCTCCTAAAATTTCACTGATGAAACAATACGTTTGGTCCACCGGCATGGCTCTGCAGGCGGACGCCAATTACCTTTCCTACCAGGCAGTCAAAGGCTCCCCTGCGATTGCCAAAGCGCTGGCTCGTCGCTTCCCTGTGTTGGTCATCGATGAAGCACAGGACATGACAGAGGTCCAGCATGCAATCGTCGACACTCTGATAGGGGCTGGTCTTCAACACGTGGTCCTCGTCGGCGACGAGAACCAGGCCATCTACGAGTGGAATACCGCCCGCCCTGACCTCTTTACTGGCCGAGCAATGGCGACCGGGTGGCGCGTGAGCAGGCTCAAAGAGAGCTATCGCTGTGGCCCACCCATATGCGCGGCCCTCACCACGATGGCTGCCGATGGCATCACTCTCACGGCAGGATCGGGCGCGAAGAACGCCAGCTACCGAACCGCGGTCGACGTGCGACTTTATGACGACGGTACCGAGCTGACGACGCTACAGGAGGTCATCGACACGACCGCCGAGCTGCTTGCCGACATCGCGCCCCACGACGGCAACAGCGCCGGCATCAAGAACCTTGCCGTCATCGCGCGTTCAGGCGAGGACGCCCGCCGGCTGCACGCCCAGTACACCGGTACTGCCGCTGTCGGCACTCACCGAACCGTCTGGGACAGCCCACTGACCCGCGATTTCCTCAAGACCGTGCACCATCTGAGTCGAAGTGAAACGGACCAGGCAGTCCGCGCCTACGAGCAGGTACTTGTCCGTGCCGGCGGCCACTCCACTGCCGCCGACATGCGCCTCGCCACCCTTCAGCGGACATCGAACCGAGCGGGGAACACCCTCGCATACCGGGTGCTCCTCTTCACCGATCTGAAGCTCATCGCCTCCCACGTGACGGGGCGGCTCCTGCGAATCTCGGACTGCGTAACCTGCACCGATCTGCCGCTGATCAACCTCAACCATAGCCAACGTGCCGCGATCCGCCGTGACTGCTTTAGCTTCACCGAGCCAATCAAATCTCCCCAGGACCGCCTGCTAGCCGCCCTGTTCGCCGCACGCGACGAGCGCACGTGGAACGCCCACCCCAAACACCAGCGGGTCCGTATCCTGTTCGCCACCACACATGCCGTCAAGGGAGAGACCCACGACGCCGTTGTCTTCTACACCAAACACCGGGTAGCCGCGTGCCGCTGTCCCCAAAGCGCCGGCACGTGGAAATCGGTGCTCCAGCACTCTATCCTCGAATGCGAAACTAAGCGGATCGCCTATGTCGCATGCTCTCGTGCGGCCCAAGCACTCGCGGTGCTCGCCCCCGCCGGATCTCTGGGCGCATGGCAGGCCCTGACGCGCCCATCCGCTTGAGTCCGGTCCCGGCTCTGCCGAAGGAGACACCGACGTCTCGCTTGCCGCGGCCTGGGTGATTTGCGGCCTCGGGTTGCTCGAAGCCGACTGTCGTCAGGAGGTGTCCGGGATCAACACCAGTGCTGCGCGCGGCCGGCTATTACAGTTCTGGCTAGAGCGAGGGCTACCGACAGCGATTCCCGTGCCGCATCTGGCAAGCTCCCCTGGCCCAGCCCGCTCGCCTCTACCAATATCCCCAGCGATCCGCTGTGTTCGGGGGGCTGTCTCGCTAACGGCACCTCTCTTGTCAACCCGCCAGCAGCAGAGAGGCCTCCAACTTGTTGGATTGGTGGCGGAGATCAGGGTCTGCAGCCATGATCTTCGAGGTTGTGGTCTGGGTCGCTCGGGAAACACTTGCCGCCCTCGGGCTGGCCCTCTAACGGCCTGCGCCCCGGCCACAACCGCCGGCGGGAGTGGCTCGAGAGAGGTCTGTTTAGCCCGAAGTTGGTCTGCCCTCCTCGCCGGATCCCTTTCCCCGGCCCTGCAAGGAGACCCCGTGCCTTCCGCCGCACCGTCAGCACCTGCCCCGGTCGTCATCGCGATCGATCCTCACAAGGCGTCCTGGACCGCCGTGGCAGTCGACAACCGACTCCAGCCACTGGCCGCGATCCGCATCGAGGTCAACCGCGACGGCTATCGAGGGCTGCGCCGCTTCGCCGGCCGCTGGCCGCACGCGACCTGGGCGGTCGAAGGCGCCACCGGCCTCGGCGCCGCGCTGACCGCCCGTCTGAGCGCCGATGGCGTCGACGTGGTCGACGTTCCCGCGAAGCTGGCCCGCCGCGTGCGGCTGCTGTCCACCGGGCACGGCCGCAAAACCGACCAGGCCGACGCCCTTTCGGTCGGAATCGCTGCGCACACCGCTGCTCGACTCAACACCGCCGTCGTCGATGAAGCCATCGCGGCCCTGCGGTGCCTCACCGAACACCGTGATGACCTCGTCCGCAGCCGCACCCAGATCGTCAACCGGCTGCATGCGCTGCTGGCACAGCTCATTCCCGCCGGTCTGCCCCGCGGACTGACCGCCGACAACGCCGCCGCCGCGCTGCGCAGCATCCGCCCACGGGCCGTGTTGGCCCGCACCATGCGCCAGGTCGCCGTGGACCTCCTCGGCGAGGTGCGCCGCCTCGACCGGCGCATCACCGAGGCAACAGCAACGCTGTCCGCCGCCGCCGCGGCGTCCGGCACCACCCTGACCGATCTACACGGCATCGGCGACGTCACCGCCGCCAAGATCCTCGCCCGCTCCGGAGCCGTCAACAGGTTCCGATCAGAGTCCGCGTTCGCCTCGTACTGCGGTGTCGCGCCGATAGAAGTGTCATCCGGTGACATCCAACGGCACCGCCTCTCACGCGCCGGCGACCGGCAACTGAACTACGCGCTGCATGTCATGGCCATGGCCCAGATCAAACGAGCGACCCCAGGCAGGGACTACTACCAGCGCAAACGAGCCGCAGGCAAAACCCACAAGGAAGCCATGCGCTGCCTGAAACGACGCCTCGCTGACGTCGTCTACCGCACCATGATCAAAGACACGGAGACCTCTCTGCTGCCCGCGGGTTGACAAGAGAGGTGCCGTTAGATCCACAGACCCCTGGCTCGCCGACGAGCCAGCAGGTCGGCTGCACACAGGAATCCTCGATTCAACGAGGGGCTCGTCGACCCGACGACGTCCGGAGCCGAGAGGAGGGTGTTGTCCGCTTCCTCAACTTGCCCGATCCGCATTGATCCGGACCGTGGTTTCACTGCCGGGATACTCGGCGTGAAGGTCGCCGTCGAACAGGCGCCAGCAGAAGTCGTTCATCCGGGCGGCTGCGGGGGCGTGTCTGGCGATGATCTCCCTCACGGGCGGCGGCACGTCCGGTGGGATGTCTCCGGTCGCACATCGGCGCACAAACTGGTCGCGGGCGATGGGACCGCTGTCGGCCGGCACGGGCACCCCGCACGCCGAGGTGACCAGCCAGTTCACCAGCCGCATGGAAGCGTAGTCGGCATCGTGACCGGCATTGCGGGCAGCGAAGTCGCGCTCGGCGTCCGACAGGTCGAAGCGCGGTGAGGTGGCGAGCCCGAAGTCGACCAGGTAGAGCCGGTCGTCGTCGGCCCTGATGTTGCCGAAGTGTCCGTCCAAGTGCAGCAGCTCGCGGTGACACAGGAACGCCACCATCTCGAACAGCTGCCGCTCGACCGTCGCGGCTCTGCCGACCGGGTCGTCAAGCCAGCGGGGCAATCCGTCGGGGAGATATTCGAGAAACAGCACGAGGCTCGCGGTCGCGCCCGCCAGCGCTTCGAACCGGGCACGCACGGCCTGGTTACCACCGAACTGGGCGACGACGGCGTCGATGTCGAGGTGCTCGGGCGCGACCGGCGGGCGGCCGGGCAGCACCCGCCAGTGGTGCAACAGCGGGAACGATTCCGTCTCCCCGGCGAGGACGCCCTCGGTGACGCTCTGGTTTGCGGCCAGCTCGCGCCACGCGCCGAAGCCCGGACCGGCCAGGCGGTACATGCCGTATTGGCAACGGACCGGCAGGTCGAACAGGTTCGCCGTGCTGTGCGGATGATCCAGCTCCCGGTCGGTGATCGGAACCCGCTTGACGAACACGGGCGTGCCATCGACATCGGCGATCGAAGAGCCGCCTCCCACGCCTACACCCACGGGTGACGCGGCCTGCAACAACGCCGACAGTTCACCGTCGGCGCAGGCGGCCAACGACGCCGCGACGCGGTCATGAAGGGAACGGCGGGTAGGGAGCATCGCTGCATCATGCCATCGGGCGACAGCCCTCTTGGTGCAGTGCCGAGCGCCTTCCTGCGGCAGGCGTCGATGATGCGCCGAATGCGACGGTGACGGCGCCGCAAAGGTTGGAAGAGTACTGGTACAGAACGTGACGACTCACTGTCATGCGCGATCCGCGCGTCATCTCACGCCAACGATCCCTCGCCGCTGGCAACGACGGCGGGTTGCCCGGCTCACCCGGCGTCGCAATACCGATGGCCCGGGTGCCTCACGTTCCTGAGCGGGACGAGACTTCTCCGGAGGCCCCATCGGCATAACCGTGAGGTCCGCATAAGTCGCGTTATGCCGACTTCGGCATAAGGCGACGAATCCGCAGACCAGCGGTGTTGTGGTGCTGGTGAGTTGGTGGGTGTCGGTGCAGTCGAAGGCGAAGCATCGGGTCAGGCCGCTTTCGTGTACGCGTAGGGGTACGACGATGCGGCCTTGGTGGGCGAGTTGGTCCCACCAGGCGGTGGAGATGTCCCAGGCTCCGGCGGTGACGATGATCCGGTCGTAGGGCGCGGTGTCGGGGTGGCCGAGGGCGCCGTCGGCGTGGATCACGTCGACGGTGTCGTAGCCGGCGCGGGCGAGGCTGGTGCGGGCGCCGTCGGCGAGGTCTTGGTCGAGTTCGATGGTGACGACCGTGCCGCTGGGGGTGGTCAGCTCGGCGAGTAGGGCTGCGTTGATGCCGGTGGCCGCGCCGATCTCCAGGACGCGATGTCCGGGGTGCGGATCGAGTTGTTCGAGCATGTCCGCGACGAGGCTTGGGCTTGACGCCGAGGACAGCGCGGCGCCGCTGGGGTCGCGCTTCGTGACGATCTGGCGGCGGGTGTAGACGGTCTCCACATCGACACCAGGGAGAAACTGCTCTCGGAGCACCCGACGGAACGCCTGCTCGACGGAAGCCGAGCGGATGTGGCCGCGCTGCTTCAGGGCGGTGACGAGCTGTTCGCGAAGCATGGCTGCGTTGGGTGCTTCAGGTTCGGCGTCGGACGAGTGGACCATGTGTGTGCTTCTCTCTGTTGTTTGGGCGAGTTGATGCTTGTCGTAGGCGTCAGTGGACGAGTTTTGGAAGGCGACGTGTGTGGCTGCCGTCGCGAGGAGCCAGGCGTCGGCGGCTGAGATGCCGAGCCGATTGAAGAGGAACAGCAGGTGGTGGGTTAGCACCCCGCGCAGGTCGCGGGTGAGTGCGCCGTGCCGGTCGAGGAAGCCGAGGTCTGCGCCCGCCCGCTCCTGGGCTTGCGGCCATTGGGGGGTGGCTGCCAGCGGGCTACCCGGCGCGTCGTCGCCGGCGATGAGCAGCCGCTGCACGGCAGCGATCAGCTGAAGGCTCGGTCCTGGCGCGTCGGACTGGTGACGGCGGATCACGAGGTGTCGCCAGACGTCGCCTTGCTCGGCGAACTCCAGCCCGGCGGCACGCATGAGGCGGGTGGCGAGCACGACACCGAGTTCACGTCGGTGGGCGCCGCCGGCAGCGAGATGGCCGAGGATGTGGCGGCTGTCGGCGTGGAACAGGGTATGCGCGACCGTCATGGCCTGGTCGCCGCCGAACGCGTAGGCCTCGGGCCGGTAGATGGGCTCGGTGACGCCGCAAATGCGGTCGTCGTTGGTGAGGTCAGCGAGGAGATGTGTCATACCGGCTGCGATGCCACCCAGGTCGATGTGCAACGACCCGAGTGCAGCCGCGACGGGCTGTTGTTCTTTGAGGTGATCATCCTGCACGGTGTCGAGCTGGTCCAGGATGTGTCGCAGCGGGTCGGCGCAGGTTGACGGCGGTCGGAGGTTGGAGATCAGCACGCCGTGGTCGACCAGATCGGCAACCAGCGCGTCCACGGACTCACGCGGAGTCCGTGGGAACGCGGCGGTCACCCTGTCGACCAACTCCGTCCACGACACCGGCGCGGTGGCTAGCGACACGGCCAGCCGCACTGCTGCCGTGTTCCTCACCGAGGAGACGCCCTCTGCTGGTAGGGAGGCATGTGGCCGGCGCTCTGCCGCAAGCCGAAGTCCCTGTCCCACTGCCAGGTTGTTTGCCTGCACACGCAGGTTGCGGCGCATATGCGGGTCGGCTTCGAGCCGCGCGATCAGAGACGCGAGCCAGCCCGCGTCCGGCCGTACCCGGATGGTCCAGCGCCCTGACGGTACGACCGAGGCAGCCCGGTCGAAGCGCAGTGCGGCGACCCCCGAGAACAACCCAAAGGGCGTTGCCCGCCGCTGAGCACGCACCAGGTACCGCGCCAGAGCCAGAGCCATCCGCCAGCCGCGGCCGGCATCGAGTGTCCCGCCAGCGCACACCGCCTCGACCCGGGAAGCGAACTCAGGACTGGCAGTCCACACGGCTTCGGCCGCACCAGGGCGCTTCCACATCTCCCGCAGCCAACCATCAATGCCTGCGGCATCGCCCCGATGCGGCCACGGCAGGCCGCCGCTTCGCCACGAGTGCGCGGCGATGCGGATCGTGGCGGCATCAACATGCCGGTACAGACTGCCTGTCGCCGCCACGATCCACTCCTCACACGGGAACTTGCTCGGTTGCAGGGGGTCGCCGGTTCCGGTGAACGTTCGGGTCGCTCACCGGAACCGGCAAGGAGAAGCGACTAGCAGTCGCCGTTCTTCTGGGTGTCGCAGCCGTCGTCCGTGTCGGCCAACAGTGCGGCGGCGACGGGACCCTCGGTGACGATCTGGACGTCCAGCTGGAACGGGTCGTCGTTGGCGGCGAGCAGGTCGTTCATGGACCCTCCTAGGGAGTTGGGATGATGGGTGGGCAGGTAGCCCCCGCAGCTACCGGCACGGACTTTGCGGAGCGTCAGGCCGGGGGCGGCAGGGGAACGGGGGCACCCCTGCCGCCGGCCGGGACCGGCCACCGCGCCCATCTCGATGAGCGGCGTCCGGTCGGGCAGTCGTCGCACGGCGACTACCCGGGTCGGAAATGGCTGGTTGTAGGTGGCGGCCTGCCGGTGGCCCAAGTTCTTGACGTAGGAGTCTGCGTAGATTTCCGTCGTGTCTGCCACAGACTCAGCCGGACGGATCGCACCCTGCCCGCGCCCCGTGCGGCGCATGTCATTCGGTTGCCTTGCGGGCGTGGATAGCCCTGCCCTCATAGGAGCCCAGGAGAACGTTTGGGTCGGCCATGAGCGTGACGAACCGGTCGAGGTCGGCATCGGTGACTTCGGGTGTGGTCAGGACGGGACGGAGGTCGTCGACCACGTTGGCGAGTAGCTGGCACCCGGGACCAGCTCCGGTCCAGGTCTCGGTGGACGCGTGGGTACAGACCTGCGGCATGCCCTTGACGACGAGCAGGGCGAGGGTGTCCGCCGTCCAGGTGCCGGCACCGTCGAGTCCGGCGATGGTGCGGTAGACGCGTCGCATGACGGTGTGGATCAGCCACACGTCGCCGTCGGTTGCCCAGAAGACTCGTGGCGGGGTGTCGGTGACGTCGGCCAGGACGAGCCAGCCACCGGGACGCAGCCGGGCGATCATCTGCTCCAGCGCCTCTGCGGGGTGTGGCAGCTCGCCGTGCAGCCACCGGGCCACGACGACATCGAAGCTGTCGGGCTCGCCCGGAAGGTCGTCACCGTTCAGGTCCCGCTGATAAACGTCGACGACACCTGTTGGGTTGAGGTAGGTGGTGTCCTTGTCGACCGCCGTGACCCTGCCGCGAGGGCCGACGAGGCGAGCCAGGTCGGCGGTGACCTCACCGCCGCCCGCGCCGATCTCCAGGACGCGCTGGCCGGGTTGAATGTCGAGCCGGTTCAACTGCTGCCGGATGATCGGGTCGAGCAGCTCACGCAGCGGGGCAGGGCGCAGTTGGCCGCTGTGGGTGGTCGTCATTGCGGTACTCCTAACACGATTCGTGTGTTTTGGTCTGGTGGTGCGGTCGCTGCCAGGGGCGCGGGATCGGCCTCGGTGGCGCGATGGCAGTGAGGTCGGCGACGAAGGCGTCAACCTGGCCATGAGTGACGCCGGGCATGCAGATGAGGTGGCTGGTGGCTCCGTCGGTGGCGAGTAACCACTTCTTGCGCACCTGCTCGGGCGGGGTGGGCAGGACGACGGTGAAGGCGTGCGGGTGCCGCCAGGCCGGCCAGCCGGCGGCGTTCAGTTGATCCACGGTGTAAGCCGCGAGGCGGCGGGCTTGGGTGGCTCGCCAGCGGTGCCCTTCGTGGCCGTGGGTGGCGATGGTGTGCCAGAGCAGGGCGGCGGCCAGGCCGCAGCGGGAGCCGGTGATGGTGGTGTCGAGGGTGGCGGTGTAGGTGACGCGGCTGGCCGTATGGCGGGCGCTGTCGCGGATGAGGACAACTCCGCAGGGCGTTGGCACACCCAGGAATTTGTGTCCGCTGATGGCGATACTGCTGATGCCGCTGTCGTCATCGAGGCGTAGCCGGCCGTCGAGTGCGAGGGGGATGCCGGACAGGGCCGCGTCGACGTGCAGGTGTCCATTGGCCTGGTGCCCATCGAGGACGGCGCGGATGGAGGTGGTGTCGTCGACGGCTTCGGTCAGGGTCGTGCCAGCGGTGGCCACCACGATCGCGGGCCAGCGTCGGCGGCGGCCGACCTGGGCGGCGAGATGTGCGTAGTCCATCTCCCCGCTCGCGTCGGCGTTGACCACGACGCCCCGCGCCCCGAGCATCCGGACGATCTTGGGTAGCGAGTAGTGGGCGGCGGTCGAGTAGTAGATGCGGGCGGTGGGGTGGCGGTGGTGGGCGGTGTACAGGGCGGACAGGTTGCCTTCGGTGCCGCCGGTGGTGACGTAGCCCCACCGGTCGTCTCGCGGCATCGCGAGGGTGTCGGCGACCCAGGCGATGACGGCCCGTTCCAGCACACGGGTGTGAGCGACTCCGCCAAGGTCCGCGGGGTCACCGATGTTGTTCCACAGCCGGTTGCCGAGGCGGGTCATGACCTCGGCGTAGTCGAGGTCCACGGCGCCGGGAAACCCAATGCTCGTCGCGGCGGCGGCGTCGGCCTCCTGGATCAGGTGGTCGAGCACGGCCGTGACGTCAATCGGCGCGCGGCTGAGGTTCGCGGCGTCGGCGAGGCTGAGGCTCTGGTGACCGGTCACGCCCGCCGCCCCGTGAGCAGGTGCGCGGTGAGGGTGTGGTGCAGCGCGGTGAGCTGCCGCCAGATGTCGCGGGTCTCGTCGTCGCCCTGCTTGGTGAGATGTTCGTACGGGTTGTGGAACGTGATTCGATTGGGGTCGAGGGTTTTGTTGCAGCGCACGCCGTCGTTGCCGAGGCGGACCTGCGGGTCGCGGTCGATGTGCAGGGCGGTGCCGTCGGTCAACAGGACGTAGCACTGACCTTTGAGGTTGAACGCCGACATGTAGCGGCCGGCGGCGGCGGCTTCGCGTAGTGTCCGGGCGACTTGGTACCAGCGGCCCTGGTCCGAATCGAGGGTGCTGACACCCACGCCGACGTACCACGCAGCTGGAGGCAGGGTCATGTCTCCGCCGTTGACCATGGAACCCTCTGGACCGAGGGGACTCCACTCGCGTCCGATGGAGGCGATATTGTCCGCGGCGACGTCGGTCATATCCGCGAGCAGTTGCGGCAAGACATCGGAGTCTGGCGACTGTGGCCAGGTGCGGTGGGCGGTGTGCAGCCGGTAGCCGTGCGGCTCGTTGGGGGCGTCGGAGGCGAAGAACAGCATCAGCGCGTGAGGGCCGACGGCGCCTCGCCCCCCGAATGCCTGATCGGCTTCAATGAGGTGGCCGGTGTTCAGCCGCTTGGACCGGTAGACGACCTGTCGGCGCAGGTCCGCCCAGCGCAGGTCAGCCGGCACGTCGCCGTCGGCGGAGCGTTGGTCATAGCTGGACGGGCCCGGGGGTGGGTTCGAGGGAACGGCGGAGTCGGGTGGCCGCTGGTGGCCGGTGGGGACAGGTGCCGCGCCGTAGCCGGGCGGCGGCACCCCGACCGCAGGCTCAGGGTGACTGGCAGGTGGTGCTGCCGGCGGGTAGCCCGCTCGCCAGCGCGGGTCCAGGGGATCGGCGCCGTACTTCCCACCAGGTGACGTAGCCGCGTGAGTCCTCATCATCGCCCTCCTCAGATCGAGAGGTTCATGGCGTCGGGAACGGCATGTTTCTTTGGTGTGCCACGGCCGATGCCGGCGTAGACCTCCGGGCGGGCCTGCCGTAGATGCCCGGCCCACACTCCGCCCCCGACAGCGACGGCAAGGAGGATCATGGGCAGCAGGAACGGTTTCAGCGATCCGGGCGCGGCACCGAGGAGAGACCCGGCGTTGCCGACCATCAGGGCGAGCACCACTGACCCGCCGAGCACGCCCAGGGCGGGCGCGAGCCGCCACTCCCACGCGCCGGCCTGCGGGCCGCGCACGCTGGCCGGTGCCGTCATCGCGGCCACCGACGCGGCCAGCAGCAGACACAGCAGGCCCATTGCCCCCAACGCCGACAGCCAGGTGAACATAACTGCCACCGGGTCAGCGCCGCTGACCGCGAACACGCCCACCACCACCGCCGCGACGGCCGTCTGCATCAACGACCCACCACGCGGCGCACTGACGCGGGTCGCGCTACTGGTCCGGGCAAGACCCGCCGGCAGCACCTTCTCCCGGGCCATGGCGAACACGTACCGGGCGAGCACCGCATGGAACGCCAGCATCGACGTGACGATCGCGAAGATCAGCACCACGTTCCCGAGGGGCGTCCACCAGTTGCCCAGGCGCGCCAGGACCGAGAGCGGCAACCCAGACGCCGGATCAGCGGCCACTTCCCCAACGACGTCAGGGCCGACCGCCACGCCCATCGCGAACGCGGCAACGGCATACACCCCGCCGAGAACGAGTACCCCGCCGATGGTGGCCCGTCCGACCGACCTGCGGTCGACGGCCTCCTCGACGAGCGACCCCGGCGCGTCGAAGCCCATCACCGCGGCTACGCCGAAGGCGACCGCGCCGCCGATGCCGCTGACCGCCAGACCCGAGGCGTGAAAGCCTGCCCACGAGACCTCCCCGTCCGCAGGCTGTCCCACCCCGGCGAGGACGAACGCCGCGACGATCAGCAACGACACGGCCAGCACGACGGCCAGGACCCGGGTCGACAACATGATCGCCCGCACACCGAGCACTCCGACGACGACCAGTGCGAGGCCCGCCCACACCCACCACGCGCCGCCGAGGTTCGCAGCCATCGTCACCCCGAACGGCCCATACAGGCTGATCTGGATGGCGTTGTAGGCCACCAGCGCGACCATGCCGGCAGCGACACCCCAACTCCGGCCCAACCCGTGCGCGAGGATCGCGTAGTAGGCCGCCGGATGCCCGAGCTGGCGGGCCATCGCCGCGTACCCCACCGCCAGCAGCGCGACCGTGCCCGCCACGACCACGAAAGTCAGAGGAAGAGCCGTCACCTGCGTCGTCTTGTACGTCTCGACGATGCCTCCGGTGAGCACCACCATGGGCGCCGACGCCGCCGCCCCAAACACCCACAACCCAAACGGCGTCAGCGTCCGCCGTGCGAGCCCCACCTGCACCTGCGCCGAATTCACCGCTGCCCCCGCTGCGGCGAGTCCGGGCACCCCGACCTACGGCAGCCATCCACCGGATGCGCGTCCACATCAGCGGCGTTGGCGGGCACGAGGTAGACCGCCGTCGGCCGTACCGGACCGCCGCGCCAGAAGCTCCGATCGCAGTGAAGCCGGCGAATCGCGGTGTCGGTATCGGGCGTGAATCCGAACAGGTCGTGAGCCCCGTCGGGCCACTCGCGCCGGATCGCATACCCCCAGGCGTACTCCGACGACGTCACGTCGCCTGCGAGCGTGAGATCAGTACCGGTGCCGGCAGTCGCGATCCGTGCTGGCAACCTCAACCAGCGCCCAAAGGCGGGACTGCGTGGTCGCAGTGCGGTGGTGGGCTGAGCGGCTCGGGTCAGCATGAGGGGTGCCTTCCTTCGGTATGAGGGTGTGATGCAGTGCCCGCTGGCCGAAACGTCGCCGCCAGCAGGTAAAGAAAGTCGGTGCCTTACTGGGTGGTCAGGGAGAACGCGACGGTGCCGCCGGGATGACGCGGCCAAGAAAAGGAGTCACGGTGCGGTCCAGGCGGACTCGTCGCGGCAGCCCACCGCCAGCCGATCCGCAGGGCTGCTCGTCGCAAGGTTGAGGGCGCCACATCCGCCACAGAGCCGGACCTCCTGGCGCGAGCAGAACCGGCGAGCGCGGCTGATAACCGACTCGCGCGAGCAGTCCATCTCCGGGCCGGTCGCCGCAGTACTCCGCACACGACGGCAACCCCGCGAGGTCCAGGGTCTGGTGATGGGCCGCCAGCAACGCCTGCGCGGCATCCCCGTGCCCAGGACGGACCGCGACGTGAGCGAGCTGGTGATGAGGACGGTGGGGACGCAGCCCATCGACACAGGCGTGCAGCAGGGCGAACCGCGCCGCGTATGGGCCGAGGAGCCGATGCAGGTCGTACACCCATGCGGCAGCCGGCGGGGGCGGCTCTAACCGCGCGTACCAGACCGCCACCGCCACGAGATCGTCGGTCGTATCGATCCGACCGCGCTCCAGCCCTCGCAACAGCACAAGCCGTGCCCAGCGACGCAGAACCACTGCTTGATTGGCCACATCAGGAACCAGCCAAACACCCACAGGCTGGGCCATCAGCGCCTCAGCCATGACCGAGGACAAGGCGTCAACGTCCTCGCCGGTCGCGCGACGGACCGCCGTCTCCATCAAGCTCATGGCGCACCCCTCCGGAATTGGCCGAGCGAGCTACCGTCGCCGGCCGCCTCCAGCACGGTCCCCAGGTGGGCAGCGTGCGCCGAGCGTTGGCGAGACACCCACAGCGCCGAATCGAGCGCGCTATGGAACGTCGCAGCGAGATGCAGGCTGTCCGCAGCGACCCCCGCAGCTGGCAACCGGTTCCGCGCCGCCTCGATCAACCGCGGTGAACCGCAGACATAGAACCCCTGCCCCGGCCGATGGTGATACAGGGCCAAGCTGAGCAGATCGCCCTGCGCTGCGGGCTCCACATCACGGTCGTTCGAGAACGCCAACACGACCGTGAGCCAGTCACCATGCGCCTGCTCAAGCTTGTCCAACGCGACCGCATCGTAAAGGTCCAGAAGCGTCCGCACGCCCACCACCAACGTCACCCGCCGCCCGTTGGGCGACGCGGCAACTTGCTCGACCAACGCCCGCAGCGGCGCAAGACCAGTACCCCCGCCCGCCAACAGCAGATCGGCGTCACCAGCGGCCTCCAGCGACAACCCGACATCAAAAGCCGGCCCCAGCCACAGCAACTCCCCCGGAGCCACCCGCTCGACCAGAACAGGCGAAACCACACCCTCCGGCACGGCACGAACGTGGAACTCCACCCGCCCATCCGGGCGCGGAACGCTCGCCGGCGAATACCACCGCCACAGCCCCGGCAACCGAGGCGTACACACCGGCATCGCCTGACCAGGCAAATACCGAAGCCTCCGCAACGGCCGAACAGTCAACACCGCGACACCATCAGAGGCCGTCTCGCACGCCTCCACCTCGCCGAACGTCACATGCGGACCATCACCCAACGCCCCCGCCGCCCGCTCCGCGAGCCGAAGCGCCCGACGACACCCCACCTCCCACTGACCCGCCAGCTCGGGCTCCCAACCCTCGCCCGCGAACCGGCGCACCGTATCGACCAACGCCGCCGCGACGGCCGTCCCGTGATACGGCTGAAGACCAAAACGCCGGTACATCCGACCCAACACCGCCAACGCCGCACGCCGACCAGCCGAATCACCCCGACCCGCGACCAACTGTCCAAGCGTCGAGAAGAACACCGCCGCGAACTGGTGCGGAAGCAGCCGCACACTGCGGTCCTCCATGAACGACCAGAAGTGGTCGGCGGCTCGGGCATGCGAGGCGAGGGCGACCGCCAGCGAGAGCCCCAGGTCAGCCATCGCGCCGGCTGGTCCTGGGTGCGCGGCCAACGCTAAGCACCACCCGCCTGGGCTTCGGATCTTCCGCACACGTCTTTACCCGTGCGTCGATAGCCCTATGCCGCGTCACGTTGCTGCCTACGGGATCGAACGACCTATCGTCGGCCGGAACAAACCACTTCCTCCGGTGCATCTTTAAGCCACCCCTCTCTCGGCCCCAACTTGACTCCTCCATGCAGGAGGCTCGCCAACGCCTCTAGGGCGGACCTCCCCTGCTCACCGCCGAGCCGGGCGACCTGAGTTCTGCGCGGTCCAATCACCGACAGCGACCGGTCGACACCGAAACGGATTGGCCCGTTCAGGAAAGCCGAACGACCAGAGCAAATCGACGCCTAGCTTGTTGTCTCGCTGTTGTCTCATGACGAATCCGAGCAGTTTCCGCAGCTGAGAGCACGTTTCTTTGACCGGATCGGACTAGAGTGACGGCGACGATCGGGAGGCAGGATGACGCGGACACCATCGCCACGGAGTCAGCTCTTGGTGCATCCGTTGAGCTACGTTCGAGAACAGCGAAGCTGGACGCAGCAAGATCTCGTCGATGTCATCGCGCGCCGTCTGAACACTGCAGCCCGGCGCGAGAAGGCTTGGCGCTGGGAGCGATGGGGCGTGGTGCCGGATGAGGATTCACAGGTCGCATTGGCCGACGAACTCGGCGTTGATAGGCAAACAGTTAAGGCGCTCGGGTGGCCCCACTGGCTCCCTACCGGTCCCGCGATCAGCGCGTCAGCACCCTGGACTGTCAAGGGAGCATTGGCCTTGCTTGACGACACTGCAGGACCAGCAGTGCTAGATCGCCGAGGGTTTCTGATCATGCAGGCCGGGTTAGCTGCCGCGATAGCCGAACGATGGCTCGCAACCGAGCCTCCGAAGATCAACGCAGCGCTTGAGGGAGGCCGCGTCGACGCAGATCTCCTAGATTGCTTTGAGCAGCGGCTGCCGGCCCTGCGCCGCATGGACGCCAGCCTCGGCGGCGGGAGCGTGCGGTCGCTGGTTGACGCCGAGCTTCGCCTGGTCACGGATCTCCTGCGCCACAGCAGTTACTCGGAGATTACCGGCAATCGCCTGCTGGTGGTCGCTGCCGAATTGGGGCGAATCGCTGGCTGGGCCAGTTTCGATGCAGGATTTCACGCGGCGGCCGAGCGTTACTGGTTTGCCGCCCTCCACGCTGCCCACTCCGCAGCCGACCGCGCGGCAGGCGCGAACATCCTGAAGTGCATGAGCCTTCAGCGGGTCGACACCGAACGCCCCACCGAGGCACTCCGTTTGGCTGACGCTGCGCGGGCTGGGGCGAAGGATGCGCCCGCCCGCGTGCGAGCGATGCTCACTACCCGTTTGGCTCGTACACACGCCGTGCTTGGCGAATCGGTAGCGTGCGAGCGCCGGCTCGCAGACGCCGACACAGAGATGTCACGCGCTGATGATGAAACAAGCCCAGCCTGGGCCAGCTACTTTGATCATGCGGAGTACTCCGCCCAGGTTGCGGCGTGCTACCTACTCCTGCAGCGCCACCATGCCAGTGACTATTGGCTTCAGCAGACCCTCGCACTCCAACCGGCCGAGCGCAGCCGGGACCGCGCAACCTATCTGATCTGGCGCGCTGATTCCGTACTGAATCTCGGAGATGTCGAGCAGGCGTGCAGCCTTGTTGCCCAGGCTGCTCCAGATGTCGTTGCCACCCGATCCGTGCGCAACCATCGCCGCTTGCTCGACATCCATGGTCGCCTCGTGGCGCATCGACACCCCGCCGCAGGAAAGTTGGATGAGTGCGTGCGTAGTCTGCTGACATGAACGAGGCCAAAAGGGTCGCAGTTGTTACCGGCTCCAACCGCGGACTCGGCAAGGCCATCGCCCGCGGCTTAGCCGAGACCGGCGCCCACGTGGTCGTCACAGCCCGAACCGAGGAAGCCGCACATCGGGCCGCCAACGAACTACTCGCGGATGGACTTTCGGCCTCCGGGCAGCAACTAGATATCGCCGATCCGGCCAGCGTCGCTCGCGCCATGGCGGACGTGGGCTACCAGTACGGCCGGCTAGACATCCTCGTCAACAACGCCGGCATCGCCATCGACCGAGGCCAGGCAGCGGCTAGCGCCGACATCGAGAAGGTGCGAGCCACCCTGGACACCAACATCACGGGGACCTGGCGCTGCTGCACCGCAGCCATCCCTGAGATGAGAAAGAACGGATACGGCAGAATCGTCAACGTCACCAGCCACATGGGTACCTTCGGCGAGATGGGAACCGGAAGCGTCTCCTACCGAGTGTCCAAAGCTGGGGTAAACGCACTAACCTGCATCCTCGCAGCTGAACTCAAGGACGACGGCATCCTGGTGAATGCCGCGTCCCCGGGAAAGGTCGACACCCGCCTGGCGTACGGGAAGGCGACCTCCACGCCCGATGAAGCTGCCGACACCTTCGTATGGCTTGCCACGCTGCCATCAGGCGGCCCAACCGGGGGACTCTTCTACCAACGACGGCCACTCGACTGGTAACCGACGGACCCTGAGCCCGCAATTCGCTCGACCGGGGGACATTCGACTACGCCAGTCAATCGCTTCACGCCGGCGTGGTCAGCGCCCGCGCGATGCGGTGTCCGGCAAGCCGCTCGGCTTTGTAAGGACAGGAGGTCCGGTAGCGCTCTTGCGCCGCTGCAGGGGAGCGTCCATGGGCCGGATTGCGTCTGCCGCATTCGCCACCGCCTGCCGCACCGCGCCGACGGCCCCACGGATAGCACCGCGTAAGGGGTCGGCCCGGTCACGAGGCTAGACGAGCGGGCCGTCCCCCTTCAGCTTCCGAGTCAGCAGGCCCGACAAACAGATAGCGGCGGATGTTCGTTGTCGGCGGTGGGACGGGCCGAACCGTGCCACCGCCGACAACGCTATCTATTTATCGTCCTGGGATTCGGATTGGTGGCTACTGAGCATGCGTACGGTGGTGCTCAACTTGATCGGCGCATCGTCGGGACCCCTGAGGAAGGGGTGGATGTAGACGGGGCGGCGCAGCGATCGGCCAGGGCCGTGGGCTTGGTTGCGCCAATGTCCGGAGACCCAGGACCGACTGGCCTGAGGGCCCCCAGGGTTGCCTGGCATCTTCTCGGCGTCCGGCCTTGGACTGCTGCGGCCGCGTATCCGCACGATGCGCACCTCGGGTACGGGCCGATTGGTGCGGGCGTAGGTCTTGGCGACGGCTTTGTCGACTCGTGCCGCGGTGACGTCTGCAGTTTGCTGGGCGATTAGCAGCCATGTCGCGACCAGCGCTGCCGCCGGATGGTCACCGGGTGTCAAGTGCTGTTCGGGGAGGTGGGTTGCGCTCGTCGGTGCGAGCCAGCCGACCTGTTCGCGTAGCCGTTGCAGCGGTTTGCCGTGCAGTCCGCCGCCGATGGCGCGGTAGAGGACTATGGTCCGGCCGTGGGTGGTGGTGGTCCAGGATGCGGCAGTGAGTTGCCGGTGTGTCACTGGCCGGGGCCAGATGAGTATTCCGTCGGCCGAGGGGATGAGGTCGCGGCTGATGCGTACGTCGGGCAGCTGTCCTGCGGCGTGCTCAGCCAGGTCGGTGAAGTCGTTGTCGATCCAGTACAGGTGTGATCGTTCGAGGCCGGCGGCAATCTGCTGGCGTGTGTCGGTGATTCCGAGTGCGGCGGGCAGGTTGTTGTTGCCGCGGTAGAAGCGGGTGAGCCGGTCACGGACCTTGGGCAGTTCTGCGGCGGTGATGGTGGTTGCCGGCCACGTGGTCGTCGTGATGAGCGTTCGGCCGGCGAGTCGGGCGTTGAGGAACGCTTGGTGCAGCTCTTCGATTCGAGTTCGTACGTGGGGATGGTTGGCGAGGCCGAGCGCCCGTACCGCGCGGTCGATGACTATGTCGTTGCGGCTGTCGTCGATGTGGGTTTGGCAGGCCGCGCATGCTGCCCAGGAGTCGCCGAAGTCTTGGACCAGCCCTGCAGTGGGGCCGATGGCGATGGCGGTCACCTCGCCGCCGTGCAGCGTCCAGATGGGGTATGGGTCGCCGCAGAAGTCGCAGCTGCGGCGCACGGTGTCGAGCTGGCTGACCGGGACGGGCGCTGGTTCGTGGCCGTCGGTGGCGAGGTGGGTCGGGTGCACGTAGGTGGGTGGCATGCCGAGGGTGTTCAGCGGGTAGAGGCAGGTCTGGCAGGCCATCTCTTCGTGTGGGGCGGTCATGCCGCGGCCCCGTCGGCCGGCTGGTGCCGGTCGCGGAGGCGCGGTCCGCGACGGTGCTGCACGGGCGGCATAGTCATGCCCGGTTGGTAGATGGCGTGCCGGTTCCGGCCGTTTCGCTTGGCGTGATACATGGCGATGTCGGCGCGGTGCAGGGCCACTTCGGTGAAGGGGTCGCTGGTGTCGACGAGCGCCAGGCCCATGCTGGCGGTGATGGTGACCGTGGCGAAGCGGCCGTCTGCGGGAAGCGCGACGGGTTGGGCGATGATCGTGGCGATGGTTTCGGCGACGCGGTCCAAGTCGTCGGCGCGGGCCGGCAGGAGCAGGGCGTATTCGTCGCCGGCGAGCCGCGCGGCGGCGCCTCCGTGAAGCGTCGCGATGTCGGTGATGCGGTCGGCGACTTCGATGAGGAGGCCGTCTCCTCGGCCGTGGCCGTGGGTGTCGTTGACGCGTTTGAAGTCGTCGAGGTCGACCAGGGCGACAATGACGGGCTGTGCGGAGCCGGTTTCGGCGAGGGTCGCGTGTGCGGCCTGCAGGCCGGCGCGGTTGAGCATGCCGGTGAGCGGGTCGTGGAGCACCGACCAAGTGGCGTCGGCGAGTTGGGTGCGCAGGCTGCGGATCGTCGGCCAGGCGGTGAGCCTGCCGAGAGCGAGCGCCACCACCGCGGTGGCGATCATGATCAGTGGTAGGGACACTGGGTTCCTCCTTTACTGGAGAACCCGGGACGCGATCGTTTCCAGGCGGCGCGTCCCGGGTCCTGATACGACGACGGCCCGCCTCTGGGGCGGACCGGGTTTGCGGTTCGTGCCGGTCGGGCTCACGGCATCGGTGATGACGGCGACCTCCCCGAGGAGGCGTCATCGGGATGGTTCAGTCAGCAGTGCTCGTGTAGGCGTGCCTGCGAGTTGGTTGCGGCCGTTGGCGCGCAATGCGACGTCTCAGGTAGTCGGGAGTTGGTGTCAGCGGCGCACCGGGTGGGCGGCCTGGTCGGCGCGGAGTTTGGCGGGTAGGGCGGCTGGTATGTGGGCGTAGGGCGCGACCGCTATAAGCACCTCGGCCGGGTCGAGGATCGTCTCGATCCGGCCCAGGTGGATGGTGTCGGGCTGGTGGTGGGGTTCGGTGACCGGGTCCCAGGTGAAGTCGACGACGGTCGCGACGTACGTGCGGTGCGGGTTCCAGCCGACCTGGATGGTGTACCGCTCGAACCCGGGCTTGGGTGTGAGGGTGTACAGGCTCATCAGTTCCTTTCGTGGGGTTACCGCCCATGCCCGGCGCGCCCTGCGTCCAAGCAGGTCCTGCGGCGGTGGGCCGATGGCGTGGGTGGATGTGCCGGGCGGCGCGTTGCGCCGTCGTGGCTCACTCCCCCGCCGTGGCCGACACTGTCGAGCACCGGCAGGGTCTGCTCCGCCGCAGTCGCGGAGGGAGCAGCGTGTGTTACTGCGCCCCTGCCCGAAGGGCGGATGGGGTGCCGGCGGCGGGTGCGCCGATGCTCATTGCGGCAGGCGGCGGGAGCGTTCCTCCGCTACCTCGATGATCTTGTCGCGTCGCGCGGCGGGCAGATCGACGAGCAGGTCGACGTAGTGCTGCTCTTGTGCGGTGAGTGGTTCGACGAACGCCGCTTTGTAGGCCAGGCGCGCTGCCTCGTGTGCGGCCTCGATCGGGCCGCTGTGGTCGTAGGCGGAGGTGACCTGGCGAAGTTGTGTGGCTGCCGTGAGCGGGTCTCGGGACAGCGTGGTGTCGTAGAGGCGGAAGTTCGCTGGAAGGTTGGCGGCGGTGATCGCGGTGATCAGGCAGAGGTTGGCTTGGACGTTGTGGGCGAATGCCTCGTCGCGGGTGGGCGTTTCTCCGCGGGCGCGCAGGGCGGCGCGGTTGGCGTTCCAGCGCAGTCGGGCTTCTTCGGCGGTGCGGGCGAGTGACAGCAGGATGCTGCGAATGGGATCCACCGTGTTACTCCTGTTCGGTACGGGTGTTCGGGTTCGAAGGGTTGGGCTGGGTGCTGGTGGTCGCCTGCTCGAAGGCGGAGGGCGGCAGACCGGCGTGCAGGGCCTGCAGGAGCAGGTCGGCGAGCTGGTAGTCGGGGTCGATCTGCAGGGCACGTTCGGCGGCCATGAGGGCCAGGGCACCGTCGCCGCAGCGCCATGCGGTGAGCGCGAGGATGGTCGCGGGTGCCGGCACGAGCGCCTCGTCGGCGCGGCGGGTGACCTCGGCCCAGAAGGTGACGTGCTGGTCGTGCGGTTGGGTGAGATCGACGGCGAGGTCCCGCACGGGCCGGTGTGTCAGCAGCACGGTCAGCCAGGCCACCTCGTCGTCGGTAAGACCCGTGCCGTCGTCGTGCTGCCGTAAGGCGCTGCGGATTGCGTGCACGCCGGCCTCGTACACAGCGGCGCTGCCGCTGGTCGCCAAGGCCGTCATGCGGGCGGTCGCCTCGGTCGTGGCGTGTCGGATGCCGTCGCCGGTGCTGTCGTCTCTGGTGAAGCGGCTGGCCACTGCCGCCCGGTCCGGCCCTGCGACGAGCCCGGCGACGGTCGCGTGCACGGCGACGAGCGAGGTGGTGGGTTCGATGGGGGTTCCCTGTGGTGGGCAGCAGCCGGGGTCGCCGCAGGTGAGGCTGAAGATGCGGCTTCCGGTGACCCGCAGCAGTTCCCGCACGGTCAGGCCGGCGGCGGTGAACGCGTCGCCGACGCCACGCAGTGCCGGGTCGATGTGTCCCTGGGCGCCGTAGCCGACGATCACGAGGTCGGTGATCGGTTGCTGCCGCTGCACGACCGGGACGAGGTGAGCGGTGAGGTCACGCAGGTGATGTGCGGGGGATCCGGGTGCCGGCAGATCGGCCCGGGCGGCGAACACGATGCGCCGGTCTCGGCAGGCGATCACGACGATGCTGCCGTCGCCGGAATGAAACCCGATGAGGTACGGCACCGCGGTCGCCAGGTCGGCTGAGGATCGGACCGTCAGTTTGTTGTCGGGGAACGACACGTTGATCTCCCGTCAGAGAGGGCGGTGAAGGAGTGGAAAGCCGGCGGGACGGCGCAGTCGTCGCACATAGCGCCGATCCGGAAACAGGTGCCAACCGAGGGCGGCCCGTGGAAGGCAGTCCGTTGGCGTCTGCTCAGGGACGTAGAGATTCGGCGGCAGACGAGTCAGTCGCTGTCGGAGTCCAGGTGGAAATCGATGCCCTGGCTCTCGACGCTGGCTGTCACCGTCACCAGGCAGTGGTCGGTTCCGGCCAGTGCCCGGGTCAAGTCCGCGCGGACCAGGTCTTCGGCCGCGGTGATGGCGTCGGCGGAAGTGTCATGTCCGCGTAGCCACATCTCGTACTCGTGCCGCCAATGAATCCGCCATCCGTCCGGGCCGACGGTGGCGTTCTCAGGGATGCTCCAGCCGTACGCGGTCCACGGCCGTGCCTCGTCCGGGTTGATCGTGGTGGCGGCGCGCATCCTGTGTCGTGCGGCGTCGCCGGCATCCTGGGCGGTGCCGTCGCCGACCGGCAGCGTGAGGTCGGCGGTCACCGTGATGTGGTGTGCCTGAGGCAGGGGGTCGAGGCCGAGGTCGACGAGGAACTGGTTGACCCGCTGGGCGGCGTGCTGGTGTACGCCGCCGAACTCGTCGTCGACCAGGGCGCGGATCGCGCGGGCCCGGATGCTGCGTCGCAGGCCTGCGAGGGCCTGTACGGCAGCATCACGCGCCACCGTCGCAGCGGCAATCTCGTCGCCGTCTGTTAGCTGTACCGCGCCGGCAGCGCCTTGCGCATCGATGCCGACTAGGTCCGGCGTGGCATCGTCAGGGCTCTCGGTGCACTGCCAGGTCGGCGTGGACAGGGTGATGCCGGCCTCAGCCAGTGCTCGCAGATGGGTGTCCATCGTCGTGCGAGCGATCTCGCACGCGTCCGCCTCCCGGACCGCCGTGGCCCAGCTGTGGAGCATGACCTGCACGGTGATCGTGTACCGCTGCTGCCCAGGTACGTCGTCGCCGCCGGGTGCGCGTGCCAGGTGGATGACGTGTTGCGGGTAGACGGCAGTCGCCGGCTGCAGCTGGCGCAGTTCGTTCGGCACACCCCAGCGCGCTTGCTCGCGGGCCTCGTCATGGCTGGTGTGCGACCGCGTGTACGACAGCTGCGCTTCGCCGGAAATAGTCCACCGTTGCGGCAGCGGATCCAGGCCCCATGTCGCGAGAGCGTCCTCGCATCCCGGCCGACAAATCAGCCTGCTGTGCAACGCGGCGATGAGGACGGAACGGGCCTCGACGGCCAGCGCCGTCCGCTGCTCGATGGCGGCCGTCGTTTCGGCATGCAGAGCACGGACCTGGTCCGCCGGGCTCCCGCCAGTCACCACTGCACCGCCTGACTGCCCGTAGTAGCCGAGGGCGTACCCGTGACCAACCCGGCGCAAGCAGCCAGTTGAACGTTGGTCCTGTCGTGGTCCGGGTGCACGTCGGTGTGTTCGACGATGGCCGTAAAGGTGCGGTGGAGGAGACCGTGCGGTGTGAGTTGATGGAGGTCTGCTGGGACCTCACCGTCTGTCAGGTGCCGGGTGGGACGAGGCATGTTGTCCTCCGTAGGGCAGCAAGAAGGCGGCCACCGGTTGGTGGCCGCCCGAAGGGATGGTGGAGCCGCACCCTGGTCGCGCGAGGGCGCGAGGTTGGGTTGGTGCGTGCCAGATCCGATGCTGGCGGCGGCGGCCGACCGTGATTGGTGGGCGCGATGCCGTCGCGCGAGGCGTCAGAAAAGAGGCACATGGGAAGTAGAAAGAGCCCTCAAGCTAGCTGGCCCGGGGCGCTGTCTGCGGGGCTGTCAGGTTCGGCCTCCTGGCAGAACCTGACAGCCCGGCAACCCCGATCTCGTGTCGGGTCTGCTGGCTGCGGCGGGACCAGCCAGGACTGAGGCCCGCCTAGCTGACCGTCAGCGGCTTGGTGAGCCCCATCCGGCGCCGGCTTTGGCGGGTCCGATACTCCTGAAGAAGGCAAGGCTCTCAAGGGCGGCGGAGGACCAACACGTCCTCGTGCGCCACCAGGTGCACCGGGATGCCGTCGTCGCGGCTGCGGCGGACCGCCATCATTCCGAACATGCTGGCCCGGTGCACGACCTGCCCGTCGCGGACGGCGGCCAGCATCGCCGCTGTCCGCTCGACCGGGACCAGCCGGGCTGACCGTGCGGCGGCGAGCAGTTCGCCGGGCAGGTCGATCAGGTCATCGCGTTGGCGGCGTACCGGCCGGGAGGTGATCACCACGGTTCCGCCAGGGCGCAGCAGCTGGTAGCTGGCGGACAGGATGGAGGCGAACCCGTCGAGCAGGCGGGACCACCCCGCGTAGGCGAGGTTGCCACGCTCCCGGTCGCCATACAGGTGGTCTCGCTTGCGTACCCCGGTCCCCGTCGTCTGTACGAGGCCATGCGTCCCGCGCCCGTACGGCGGCGAGGTAAGCACGAGGCTCACCCTGCCGACCACCGACGCGGGCACCAGGTCGAGCAAATCGGTGGCGTCCCCGGTGAATACCCTGGCAGTGCCGGCGGCACCCTGCGACGCGGCGAGGGCAACGTTGGCCTCGGCGAGTGCGGTATAGGAGGGCTCGATGTCGATCCCGATGCCGCGGCGGCCGAGGTGCATGGCTTCCACCAGCGTGGTGCCGCACCCGCACATCGGATCGAACACCATGTCGTCCAACGCGGTGTATTTGCTGATCGCGTGCGCGGCCAGGTGAGGCAACATCTTGGCGGGATGGCTGGAGGTCTGCCGGACGTAGCGGCCTCGCCGCTGGTCACGGGCGGGTATCTGGCAGGTCAGCCACACCGAGGTGATCGACAGCTGCTCACCCATCGGCGCGCCCGCCCTCTATCGCGCTGCGGGTCAGGATCAGCACGTCGGTGTGGATCGCCAGCTGCGCCTGCTGACCAGGCCGGGGCGGCCGGTCGGCCGCCACGATGTGCTGCAGGTATGCCAGCCCGGCCCGCTTGGCGGCGATGACGACATCGACTGGCAGAGCGATGTCGCCGTGGGCCAGCAGCACCGCCACGCAGCCTCCCGGCACGAGATGGGCACGGCAGCGGAGGAAGAAGTCAACCGGGGAGTCGTCGGCAAGCGGCCAGCCAGTGACGATCAGCGTCGCCGACTCGCGGCCCCAGCCGACCGCGCGGGCCGCCTGCAGATGACTACGGCGGTGTGCCGCGATGATCGCGCGGGCCAACTGCGGTCCTTCGGCCAGGTCGATGATGAGGTCGGACGGGTGGGTGAGGTTGTGGACCAACCGCACCCCCATCGCGTTGGACATGGCCTCGCCCTCGTGCGGGGCGGGGACTGGCCAGACAGTGATCGGCACGGGTGGGTCGCCGGGTACCACGTCCCCCACGGGAACTGGTGCGCGGTGATGATTTCTGTCGGTCATGGGCACGGTGGCCCCCGAACCGGCGGGCGTACTGACGATCCCCAGTGCGCTGCTGACAGGCCGATCGAACCCGCCCCCGATCTGACAGCACCCGTCACCCGCGACAGTCTGACAGCCGGGCCTGCGGGCGCGGGCCGCCCTGACGACGGTGAACCTGTCACGACCGGACACGGTCTGACCCGATCTGTCAACCCAGCTCTGGTGACAGGTCGTGCTGTCCCAATCGAGGGCCTCGGCCTTCGCACCAGGCGACAGGCTCCCTGTCGAAGGGGACATCACCATGGCAACAACCAGTCGCGTCCGGACGACCGACACAGCGCTGACGACCGCGGAGACCGCATTCGCGTTCCTGACCTACGAACCGGCGCCCCTGGCGTTCGACGCCCGCCCAGTCCCGGGCCTACCAGACACGACGATTCCCTTGGACGAGCTGCGCACGCTGCTCAAGTGCGAGCGCTACGACAGCGACACCACCGACGAGTTGTGGCGACAGCTCGCCCACCACGCCCGCGAATGGGGACCCGCGTGGGTCGTCGGCGCGATCGGCATCGCACTACCCGCGCTGACACACCTCGCCGCGAAGATCAGCCGCGGCCGTGCCCGGCACGCCGACGACGTCGACTCCGAAGTCCTCGCCGGATTCCTCCACGCCCTGCGCACGGCGGACCTCACCCCGCCCCGGCTGTGGTTGCGGCTGTGCTGGGCAGCCTGGCGTGCAGGCGTCACCGTCATCAAGGCCGACGACGGCGAGGAACTGCCTCTCAATCTGCCCAGCGGCTCACGGTCGCCGAAGATGCCCTACGGACATCCGGACCTGCTGCTCGGTCGCGCAGCCACCGCCGGCCTCATCACCACCGACGCCGCCGAACTGATCAGCGCGACCCGTTTCGGCGACGCTCTGATCGAGCACTTGGCCGCTGAACGGGGCGTGGCCGCCTCGGCCCTACGGATGCGCCGCCGCCGAGCCGAACGGATCGTCGCCGCTGCCGTCACACGAGGTGATCTATCCACCCCCGTTCGCTCGTACCGCCCACGCAATGCCGCCATCGCAGCCTGACCTCACACTTCCCTGGTCTCGGCGCCAGGACACACATTGAAGTCGCCTACTTCGCGAGATCCCTTGCGATGCACGGGTCGCACTCAACTGAGTGCGGCGCCGCGCGGATGTGGCCCGCAATGCGCGCGGAGACTGATGGCGAGCATGACGCGGACGTATGGTCAGTCCGGGTAGCCCACGACGATCCGGTTCGCCTCGTAACCGAGGGGCCCGCCGACCCATCGGCCACCGCAGGTGACCAGCACAATCCGGTGCGGGCCGTGCTGCCCGAACAGATCCGGGGCGCGACGGGGCAGGTCGGCCTTGGCCACGGTGTGTACCTCAATTATTCGGTACCGCCGGTACCTCCCGTGTTCGTCGGCAACCTCGACCCGACCGCCGTGCCCGGCCCGCCAAAGCTCGGCAAAGGGCCCCACCTCGCCTCGCCAATTCACGTGCCCAGCGAGTACGGCGGCTCCGGTCCCGGCGCTCAGGGCCGATCCCCACCAGGCCGCGTCCCCGATGCCATCAGGCAGGGGCAGCATGCCGTCTCCGCCGATCTCACGGCGGATCACCCGCGCCGTGCCCCCCAGCGGCAGCCGGACGGATCCCGGCTCCAGCTTGGTCAACCGGAACAGGTCCGTCACAGCCGTAGCGGCAGTGGCCACGGCAGTCGATCCCGGAACGGCGGACACCGTGGACGTGAAGGGCCGGTTGTGCTTTGTTGAGAGGTTGATGGGGTACGGCTTCGATGGGCTCGTCGCTGTCCGGCCCTCACCAGGGGCCGACAGTCCGGCGGTACGTGGTGGCTCCGATCCGGACACATAGACCGCCAGAGCGGCGACTGCGGCCAAGCTGGCTGCAGCCGCCGTCAGCGGTCCAGCGCGGCGGGCCTTGGATGGGGTACCCATCAGTGGAGTCGACACGGCACCGCACGGTGGCCGTGACCGCGTCGAAGCCGAAGCAGGGCGAGCCCGGAAACCATGGTCACTGTCGCCGCGAGGGCACCGGTCGGGTCGGTTGACGTCGAGTGTTCGGCCGGGCTGGCGGCGGGTTCAGCTTCGGCTGGCCGATCGCCGGCTGGAATCTGCGTGGGCACCGTCGGCTGCGGCCAGGGCGGGCACCCCTTGGGGAGCTTGAGTTGGAGCAGCTTGGCCACGCGCAGCCGGCCCTCGGGCGGCGCCCAGAGCAACCGGACGTCGAGAAGTTCGGCGGTGGCCCGGTCAAAGTTGGCGTTGCGCTGCCGGGTCTTCGTTATCGCGCCGAGGAAAGCGTTCAGATCCGGATTCCCTGGTGTTGCGGGGCCGAGGTCGGCGGGGAATATCGACCGGAAGTTGGCCAGGGGCTTCCCGCCGGGGAACACGTTGCCCCGATTCGCCGTCAAGCTCTGCCGACCCTTCGCGTCCCGGGTGTTCACCAGGGCCAGAAGCTGAGTGTTGGTCCGCCGGGTCAGCTCGGTGCCGCTGGTGGCCAGCTTCGGTTGCTCAAGGAGTAACTGCCCGTAGTAGCCGCTGTGTAAGGCGTAGGCGATGTACTCCTCCATCGGACCGACCGCAGGATCCTGGTGCAGGGTCTCATGCGCCATCGCCACGCCGAGCAGGCTGAAGTTCTCAAAGCGGTACCGCTCATTGAACAGGATCTGCGGGTTACCCTGCGTGTCGGGCGAAACTTGCGCAATGGTGGAGGCAGGCAGCGCCGCGAAGATGACCTTGGCGTAGAAGCCGGACCTGATGGTCTCGACGCTGACCTCCGACGGCCCGCCCACCAGCGACGCCAACGCGGCCCGCAGGTTCGGATCCGGAATGATCTTTCTGATTTTCGGATAGTCGAAGACCGCCAGCCCTTGCTTCACCACCCCCGGATGCCGCGCCGCCCGCGGCAGCAACGCTTTCGCCAACTGCACGCGCAACTGCGCCGGGGTGATCCGCCGCGGCGGCGCCGGCACCATCGGCGACGCCTGCGAGTACGTCTCCGGCGTAAACAAATTCACGTTCGTTGGTGGAAACGGCGGCTGGGCTAACACCCGCTCGGCAGCGCACTTCTTCCCGCCGCCACCCGACTTTCCGTCAGCGGCGGCCACGGGTGCAGGCATGCCCGCTACTGCCACCAGCGCGCATCCGGCGGCGATCAACATGGTTCCAGCTCGGCGCATGCTCGAGTCACTCCTTCACACCCTGCACGAATCGGCACCGGACTGTCCGGCGGTGACGACGGGCCGCCGGCTCAGTCCGAGCAGTGGTCCGAAGCCGATGGTGGCCTAGGCCTGACCCACAGCTCTGCGGTATCCGCGAATTATGTACTTGATTCGCCTAATTGGGTGGTGGATGCCACGCTCGCGACCTCGGCCACCAACACGACTCACTGTTCCGCGCCGCTCGTCCACCGTTTTCGCGGTCACAGTGGTGGCGTTGACATCAAGCCGGCCCGACGGGAGCCGGCCCAGACGGCTCGTTAGTAGCTGGGATTCCAGGTGTCAGTGCGCCGCCATCGGCAGATTGGCAAGCGGCATCGCCCAGCGCTCCGTGCCGAAATCGGATCGGTTGCTAGCACGGTGGCAGGCCGCGCGGGGACGAGTCGGTCGGACTTGCTGTCGGCTCCGCCTGAAAACTGACCCCGTGATTCCGGGGGGGACAGAGGGGTCCAGGTTGATCCGGCGTCGACACTTGCCTGCCTTGCCTCTCACCGCCGCCCCCTTGGTTGTCCTGTCTCAGCGGAACTGCCCGACGATTGCGTTCTGCCCGTCAATTCAAGTGGGACGGGACACGTGACCTCAACCATGGCCCGCCTGGGGCGACTGGGCCGAGAAACACGCCTGGTCGAGGCAACAACAATGAGAACCGGCGCAGGTCAACTGGGAAAGGAGACCAGGGGATTACGTAAGGCACTGACCGGTCTTGTCGGGTCGTGACAGGCGCGTGGTGAGTTCGATCGGTCTGACAGCCGAGTTCTGGGCGGTGCATGTCATCCATGGCATGCCCGCCCGGTAGGGATCTCCTATCCAGTGAGGCTGATGGTCCGGCACGGCTGGCGCGGCGTACTGACACCGCAACCCTTCGCTTAACGTAAGGGAGGAGCGCCCCCACCGGTCCAATCGAAGCTTCGCCTTGGTCCCCACCGCGGCGGCCCGCAGATTTTTGTGGAGCGTCGCTATGCACATGACTCTGTCAGTCCTGTCCGACCTCGCCGCCACCGCGCCGCAGCCGCTGGCGGCCCCGAAATCAATCAACGAGGTCATTTCCTCGATCACCGCGTGGATCATGGGCATCATCGCGCTGGTAGCGACAATGTTCCTGGTCATCGGTGGCCTCCGGTACATGGCCGCTGGCGGTGACCCGGCCCAGGTCGAGCAGGCGAAGGGTAACTTCAAGTCTGCGTTGATCGGCTACGCGTTGGCGGTGCTGTCCCCCGTGATCCTGCAGGTGCTGCAGGGCATCATCGGCGGCTGAGGGCATCGATCATGGTCGACTGGATGATGAATGGCCTGGTGGAATGGCTCGCCGAGCGGCTGCAAGACCTGCTCGGCGGACTCCTGGCCTATCTGACGTCGTGGATGTTCCTGTCGCCGGACGTCACCGTCTTGCCGCAGGTGCAGACCATCGCCGCGAAGAGCGCGATGGTCGTCAACGTCTGCTACATCCTCGCGCTACTGACCGCCGGCGTCGTGACGATGACCAGCAGTTCGTTCGAGATGCGATACGGCGTCAAGGAATTCCTGCCACGCCTCGTCGTCGGGTTCATCCTGTCGAACGTCGCGGTCCCGCTCTGCGCCGTGCTCATCTCTGTCGCCAACGCGTTGACGGTTTCCATGGTCGGCACCGCGGCGCCGACCACACAAGCGGTCACGATGGCCCGCACCCACGTGGCCGCCGCCCTCATCGACCCCGCCAACGCCCTCGTCGCCCTGATCATCGGGCTGCTGATCGTCGGGCTGATGTTCACCCTCGTCACCGGTTGGGTCGTACGCGTTGCGGTGCTGGTCATCCTGGCCGGGCTCGCCCCGGTCGCGCTGGCCTGCTATGGCCTGCCCTGGACGCAACCCACCGCCGACCTGTGGTGGCGCAGCCTGCTGGGCTGCCTCGGCACGGCCGTGCTGCAGGCCGTCGCGTTCTCCAACGGCATCCAACTGCTCACCGACCCGGACGCGAGCATTCCGGTCCTGATCGGCCTGCCGAGCTCAGACGTGCTGAACCTGCTGCTGGTCGCGGTGGTTCTGTGGATAACGGTCAAGATCCCCGGGATGATGCGCCGCTACGCAATGGGCAGGGGCTCGCCGAACATCGGCGGGGTTCTGCTACGGGCAGTGGTTATCCAGGGCATCACCCGTCGTCTCCCGCTTGGTGGGCCGCGACGTGCCGCCTTGCGAGGTGGGCGATGACGATCGAGGACAACGTTCCGCGTGCCGTCGTCCCGGCCAACGTCAACGAGCCCGACCGTATCGCGTTCGGGCTGACGTTCAGACAACTGGGCATCGTCGGCGGCGCCGGCCTCGTCGGGTTCGGTGTCTACCGCACGTTCGGGCATCTGCTGCCGCAGGTGGCGTGGATCGTCGCCGGAGCGATCGTGTTCGCGGTGGCGGTCGTGGTGGCGCTCGGCCGCCGTGACGGCCTGCCGCTGGACGTGTGGCTGCGGCACGGGTTCGTACTCAGTCGCAAGCCGCGCACTCTCGCCCCTGGTGCAGCTCGGGCCAGCTCGATCGCGGTCGTGGCCGGCAATCCGAGCCTTCCGGCGCCGCTGCGTTCTCCCGTCACGGCGGTCAGCCCGACCGGACTTCTGACCAGTGAGGGCCGCGGCAAGGTCCTGATCGCCTGCGGCACCACGAATATCCACCTGCGCACCGGCGGTGAACAGGGCTCGCTGCTGGAAGGGTTTGGTCGGTTCCTCAACAGCCTGACCGGGCCGGCGCAGATCGTCGTGGCTGCGCAGCGGCACGACCTGACCGTCTACGCGCAGGCGACCGTCGATCACGCACCACGGCTGGCGCACCCGGCGTTGCAGGCCGCCGCCGACGACTACGCCGAGTTCCTGCTTGACCTCGACAGCCAGCGTGATCCGCTGCGCCGTCAGGTCCTCGCTGTCATCAGCGGGGAGCTTGGGGCCGACGCGGCGGTGCGCGCGCTGTGCGGGCTCGGTGTCGAAGCCACAGTTTTGGACGGGCCGGCTGTCGCCTCCGCGCTCGCCGGGGCGGTCGATCCGTTCTCCCCGCCGGTGCCTGGTCCGCGTGCGGTGCCCGGCGCCCCGGTCACCCTGCGGAGCACATCGTGAACCTGTTAAGAAGGCCGAAGATGAGTTTCGCGGCTGGCGAGGATATGTCCTCCCCCGCCGCGTTGTCGGTCACGCCGTGGCACGTGCAGGTCGGCGACGGGTATGCCGCCACCTACGCGGTGTGCGGGTATCCGGCCGAGGTCGGCCCAGCCTGGCTCGACCCGCTGCTGTCCTACCCCGCACGGGTCAACGTCTCGGTGCACCTGGACCCGGTGGCGCCGCAACTGGCCGCGCCGATGCTCAAGCGCCAGCGCGCCCGCCTGGAATCCTCACGCCGGCTGGACGCCGACCAGGGACGCTTGGGTGATCCCATGGTCGAGGCGGCCGCAGCCGACGCTGCCGACCTCGCTGAACGCGTCGCCCGTGGCGCGGCGAAACTCTTCGACACCGGCATCTACGTCACCATCCACGCCCGTACCCTCGACGAGCTGCGCACCGTCACCGCGGGCGTGAAATCCGCCGCCGCCAGCGTGCTACTGGACCTGCAACCGGCTACCTTCCGCCACCACCAGGGCTGGATCTCCACTCTGCCAGTCGGCGTGGACGCACTACGCATGCGCCGCATCCTCGACACCACCGCCCTCGCGGCGGCGTTTCCCCTCGCCGCGGCGGACCTCGCTGCCCCGGCCCCCGGCACCATCGCGGCGCCCGAAGGCCTGCTGTACGGGATCAACACGACCAGCAACGGGGTCGTGATGTGGAACAGGTGGGCGCAGGACAACCACAACTCGGTCGTCCTGGCCCGCTCCGGCGCGGGTAAGTCGTACTTCGTCAAGTTGGAGGTCTTGCGGAACCTCTACCAGGGCACAGTCGTGTCCGTCATCGACCCCGAAGACGAGTACGCGCCCCTCGCCGAGCACGTCGGCGGCACGGTCGTGCAGCTGGGCCAACCGGGCGTCAGGGTCAACCCCCTCGATCTGCCCGCCGACCACCGGCCCGACACCCTCACCCGACGCGGCCTGTACCTGCACACCCTGATCTCGGTCATGCTCGGAGCGACCCCGCCGCCCGGCGAACGCGCCGCCCTGGACCGAGCGATCACCGCCACCTACGCCCGCGCCGGAATCAACGGCGACCCGGCCACCTGGACAAAACCCGCACCGCTGCTGCGGGACCTCGCCGACACGCTCTCAGCCGACGACGACCCCGCCGCCGGGCAGCTCGCCGCCCGGCTCACCCCGTGGACGGTCGGGAACTTCGCCACCCTGTTCGACGGGCCGACCACGACCGTCCCGCGAGGGCACCTGGTGGTGTGGTCGCTGCGGCACCTGCCCGACGAGCTGCGCACGCTGGGCACGCTGCTGGCGCTCGACTCGATCTGGTCGGGCATCGACACCCCCGCCACCGCCGCCCGCCGGCGGCGGCAGCTCGTCGTGGTGGACGAAGCCTGGCTGCTGATGCGCGACGGCGAAGGCAGCCGGTTTCTGTTCCGGATGGCCAAGGCGGCCCGGAAGCGGTCCGCCGGCCTGTGCGTGATCACCCAGGACGCGGCCGACGTGCTGTCGACCGACCTCGGCCTCGCCGTGGTGTCCAACGCCGCCACGCAGGTCCTGATGCGCCAGAGCACGCAGTCCATCGACGCGGTGTCCGAGGCGTTCGGCCTGACCGCCGGGGAGGCGCGGCTGCTGCTGTCGGCGCCACGCGGCGAAGGGCTGCTCGTCGCCGGTCGTAGCCGGATCCCGTTCCGCGCGGTCGGGTCGGCGGCCGAGCACAGGCTTGCCGTAACCGGGATCGGGGAGGCCGACTGATGACCGCCCCGACGTGGCCTACCGACCTCGGGCACTGGATCATCGCCCGGCCATGGCTCGGCGTTGTCGCCGCCGCCGCGATCGTCGCAGCGGTGGTGGGCCACGGCCAGCTACTCACCTGGCGGCACCAGCGGTTCGCGGCTGGCGCGCGGTGGCTGACCATCGCCGCACCGCCGGAGGTTGCCGCCGAAGCCGCCGCCGCGTTCTGGACGACGCTCACGGGCGTGCTGACACCGTCGGTGTGGCGACGCAGGATGTACGGGTACCCACACGTCGGGTGGGAATACACCTGGACCGGCCGTGCCCTGACCATCCGGGTCTGGGTGCCGGGCACGGTGCCGCCCGGCGCGGTCGAAGCCGCCGTCCGGGCGGCCTGGCCCGCCGCGACCCTCACGACCACGGATGCCGCCGCGCCGATCCCTGCCCAGGTGAGCGAGCAGGTGGGCGGGGCGCACTGGCCGCAGCACACCGACGGGCTGCCGCTGCGCAGCGAGCACGACACCGACCCGCTTCGGGCGTTGCTTGCCGCCGGGGCCGAGGCCCGGCACCGCGAACACGCGTGCGTGCAGATCCTCGCCCGCCCGGCACCCGCCCGCCGCGTGCGGGTGGCCCGCAGGGCGGCGGCCACCACCCGCAATCACCCCCACGGGCGGCCCGACATCGCGGCCGACGCTGTCTCGGGTGCGGCGCGGTTGGCCATCGAGCCTCTGCTGTGGCTCCTGGAGGTCTTCCTGCCCGGCCCGTCCCGGCCGCACAGCCCGACGCGCGCCGCAGCGGCGCGGGCAGCCGAACGGGATCCGGTAGCCACCGCCAACGCCCGCAGCGTCGTGGACAAGGCGGTGCGGGTGCCGCACTTCGAGATCGCGGTTCGCTTCGCCGTCGCCGCCGACCGCGCACCAGTCAACAAGGAGCAGGCCAACCACGTCCGCGAACGCCTCCGCGGGCTCGGCCATACCATCGCCTCGGCCGCCGCGGCGTACACCGGCCCGAACCGGCTACGCCGGATGAAGATGCCCCACCCGGTGGCCACGATCGCCGGACGGCGGCTGCGGCGCGGGTTCCTGGCCACCGTCCCGGAACTCTCGGCCCTCGCCGCGCTGCCGCAAGACCTCGCCGTCCCGGGCCTCGATCGGGCCCGGGCCAAGGCCGTGCCGGCGCCCGTGCAGGTCCCCTCCGGCGGCCGGGGCGTGAAGGTGCTGGGCCGCTCACAGATCGGCCACCACAGCATCGGCATGCATGTCACCGACGCCCGCCAGCACGTGCACGTCGTCGGCAAGACCGGCGTCGGCAAGTCCACGCTGCTGCTGAACATGATTCTCGGCGACATCAAGTCCGGACGCGGGACCGTGGTCATCGACCCGCGTGGAGACCTCATCACCGACATCCTCGACCGCTTACCCGCCTCCTACGCCAAGAAGATCGTGATCATCGATCCGGACCAGGAGAACCCCGGCTGCTTCAACCCCCTCGATGACGGCGGGGACCCTCACCTGGCCGTGGACAACCTCGTCGGCATCTTCGCGAAGATCTTTCAAGGCCAGTGGGGGCCCCGCATGGACGACACCATGCGTGTCGCCTGCCTCACCCTGATGCGCCATGCGAAACCAACCCTGAGCCTGGTCCCATCGCTGTTGCAGGACCGGGACTTCCGGGCCCGGTTCACCCACGGCCTGGACGACCCGGACGGCCTCGGCGGGTTCTGGCTCTGGTACGACGGCATCAACGAACAGTTCCGGGGCCAGGTCATCGCACCCGTCCTCGCCCGACTCCGGGCCTTCCTCCTGCGAGACTTCGTCAAGAGCGTGATCGGTAATGCCCACTCGTCGTTCGACATGGGCCAGGTCCTTGACGGCGGGGTGCTGCTGTGCCGGCTACCCAAGGGCATCCTCGGCGAGGAGACCAGCCGCATCCTCGGCTCGATGATCGTCGCCCGGGTCTGGCAGGCCGCCATCGCCCGCGCCAGCGTCCCCGAAGACCAGCGCAAGGACGCCAACCTCTACGTGGATGAGTGCCACAACTTCCTCACCCTGCCCGGCAGCGTCGGGGACATGCTGGCCGAGGCCCGCGGCTTCCGGCTCGGGCTCGTCCTGGCGCACCAGGACCTGGCGCAACTGCCCAATGACATCGCCGCGGCGGTGTCGGCCAACGCGCGCACGAAGCTGTTCTTCAACGTCGACCCCGCTGACGCGCGGGACCTGTCCCGACACACCAAACCGGAGCTGGACGAACACGACCTCGCGCACCTCGATGTCTATACGGCTGCTGCCCGGCTGTTGGTCGGCAATCGGGAGTTACCCGCGTTCACCTTCGTGACCAACCCGCCGGCGCCGCTGGTGGGTGAAGCGACCGCGATCCGGCAGGAGTGCGCTTCCTCGCATGGCCGCACCGGTGGTGAGCCGCCGATGCAGCAGCTCGCTCGTACCGCGATGAAGCGGCGTATGACCGACCGTGACCGCTAAGCACTCCGGCTCGCATCGGGGCTCGGCTGGGTGCGGCACCGGGGACTCGTCTGGGGGTGTCCGCGACACGAGTCCCCACACGAGTCCCACGCCCCTGGTCTGTCAGGTGCCTGACCTGCCCGAACCCGCCCGACACCAGCACTGGAACCGAGATCAACTCATCCAGACTCCCTATGGGACTCTCTCTCCAGGGGTGTATCCACATGCCGCAGTCACGACCGGTCACCCTCCTGTCCATCTATCCCCACATCACCAGCCGTGACCGTCGGCTTCTCCAGCTGCTCGATGACCACCAGGTCCTCACCACCGATCAGATTCACCGCATGCTGTTCCTCGCCCGACGGACCTGTCAGATCCGCCTCGGTGAACTGGCCGCCCTGGGCCTGCTGGACCGGTTCCGGTTCGCCCGCGCCGGGGGTGGTAGCCAGCCGTGGCACTGGACGCTCGGCCACCAGGGGCACCGGTTCCAAGCCGCCGCTCACCGCCGGCCCGAACCGACCCTGCGTACCAGCCGTCAGTGCGTCGACCGGCTCTCGGCCAACCCGAACCTGACCCACCTGCTCATGGCCAACGAGTTCTTCGTCCGGCTCACCGTGCATGCCCGCCAACACCCCCAGGCGCGCCTGGACCGGTGGTGGTCCGAGACGATGACCACCAAGCAGTTCCGCACCATCACCGCCGACGGTCACGGCCTGTGGAGCGTCGCCGACGCCACGGTGGGGTTCTTCCTGGAGGCCGACACCGGCACCGAACCCCTCGGCCGGGTGGTGGCCAAACTCGACCGGTACGCGCAGCTGATCCGCCGCGGCGGCCCCCGCTACCCGGTGCTGCTCTGGCTCAGCAGCGAGCAACGCGAAGATCACCTGCACCAACTCCTGCGCGGCCAGCGCGAAGATGTACCGGTCGCGACCGCCACCCACACCGCCGAACCGGCCGAGGCCGTCTGGCTCCCGGTAGGCGCCACCTCTCGGGTTCGGCTCGCCGAGCTGCCCAGCGACCACGGGCAGCCCGTGGCGGACAACCCCAACTACGACGACGGTGTCTTCGTACCCTGACAGACCCTGGCACTCCCACGGCGAATCCTGTCAGCGCAGCTCACCCGGCATGGTCAAGGTTCCTGACAACGCTGACGCTGTCAGGTCCCACAGCTACGGTGCAGCTTCTTCTCTCTTTGCTCGCACCGCCGCCCCGTCCGGTCCTCCTCGGATCTGCCCGCGCCAGCGGGATCACCCACAGCCCACCCTCGGTCGGCTCGTGATTCACGCCCCGCGCCGTACACGGCAACTTTCCCGGCCCAGACGCCGCGCGCCGGTGGCACCACCGCGCATCCCACTCCACGCCCGCTGTTCCCGAAGGGAGCACCCCGTCATGCCCACACCCCGCCCGCTCACCGCTTCGGTGATCACCGTCTGCTTCGCCCCCGGCGAGGACGCCGACTGGTTCGCCGCCTCGGAGAAGGTCAACGATCTTCTGCACGCCAACGGCACCCCCGCCCGCCGCTACCAGGTCCGCCACCGCCGCCTCATCGGCTGGCTGACCCGATTCCTCGGCTACTACCTCCTCGACGCCGCCCGCCGCTTCGGCGCGGTCACCATGGCCGCCGGAGGCCGCAAGGGTCGCCTCGACCTGACCGGCACCGCCGCCACAGCCTCCCACTACGCCGCCCTGCGCTGGCGGGCCTGGAACACCCACATCGCCGCGACAACCCGTCCGGCCCGCCCCTTCGAGGACTACCTCGCCCAGCACCACGCCGACCCGACCAAGGTCAGCGTGGCCGAGGCCCGCCGCCGCTTCGAGCAACAGCCCCGCGTCCTGGCGATGCTCGCTCTCTCCTTCGACCCGTACGAGCTGTCCGTCTACCAGGCCGGCGAAGCCACCTACGTCGGGCTGCACTGGCGCATCGCGCTGATCGGCGACGCGCTGATCACCACCGACGGCCGCCTGCTCGCCCCGGCCACTGAATCCGTCGCCGACCGGTTCCGCTTCCTCAACGAAGCCTGCGCCTACGTGCGTGGCCTGCGCTCCAGCGCACGCCTGTGCGCCGTCGCCATCGCCTAACCACCTACCACCTGAAGCACCCCGCACCGGTCGCAGCCCCGCTGCGACCGGTGCTCGGCATGCCCACAACCCAACCCGTCCGCGAAGGAGAACTCTCGTGTTCCTGACCGATCCGGCGCTGCGGCGCATCGCCGCCGACACCAACGACGTCCTGCCCGAGCACCTGTGGCGCCACGACACCGCCACCCCCGACCCACTCGGCGACCTTGCCCGCATCCTGCACAGGACTGCCCGCGACTTCACCGACAGCACCACCGGCCTCGATGAGGCCCTCGCCCGAGTGGGTGTGCTCGCCGAGACGGCCCGGCAAGGGTTGGCCGCCCGCGTCGACCTGCACATCGCCGCCTACCACCAGACGCTCACCGACGCGCTCATCGCCCGCGAACGGCACAACGTCCTCGGAGCCGCGCTCATCACCTGCTACCACGCCTGGCGCAACCACCGGCCGATCGGTGACGGCGACGAGCGGTACCTCCTGCTGCGGCGCTGCGACCCGTCGCGTGGCGTGGCGACGCTACGGCGCAGCGACCCACACACCTGGCTGGTGGTGCCCGACGCCGAGGCCGCGGGCGCATTCAACATCCCCTACCCGGATCGCGTCGTCGGCGAGGTCACCGAGACCGAGCACGGATGGACGCCGACCGCCTACATCGCCCAGCCGCATCACCGAGCCCCGCTCGCCACGGTGTATCCGCTACCCGCTTGCGGTGACCTCGCCTCGGCCTGCAGAGCCCTGCTGCGCTGGTGGCACCTGCGCCACTCCGACACCTGGCGCAACCGCACCCCGGACCAACTCGACCCCGCCGAACTCGCCCACCTCACCAGTTGAAGCCGGGGACCTCATCCCGAACCTCGACATGATCAGCCGCTGGATCACCGCGACGACCGAGCGCACCCTCGACCAACACGCCACCGACCCCAGCCCCGCCGCCGCGCACCTGCCCGAAGCCGCCACCAACCTGCGGCACTTGCGCACCGAGCTGGCGCTCGCGGTGGACCTGCTGCGCACCTTCCTGATGAACAAAGTCGACCTGATCGGTTCCATCAGCACGGTCGCCGCACCGGTGCGGAGCATCAGAGAGCTAATCCGGGAGTACCGGTACACCCGCAACTGGATCGACACCCCACCGGCGACGAGGCTCGGGCCGCATACGCGCAGGCGAACCCGGGCCGGCCAGTGCGGCGGTGCTACGTCAACCCCGGTGACAGGGTCCTGGGCGTCCTGTCACACCGACGCATGCCGTCGGCAGAACCTCGCCGGACACACCACCAACATCAAGGTCGGCACGTCCGACGCCAGGCTCCGTTTGCCCGGCAGCGTCAACCCGCTGCGGCTGTCCCAACCCGACGCCGGCATCTACCGCGACCCGACCGAGGACTGCCTCTACAACCTCCAGCCCGACCAGGCCGTCCCCGGCCACTGACCGGGCGAGGCGGCACCACCCACCGCCACGACCAGCGGGTCGCGCCTGGGCAGCACCCCTCGGCGGCGCACGACCTCACGCGCCTGCCGCGCTGGCCGCTGCCCGCGACCCGGCGCACCACCGCCCGGCACGCCATCGTGCCCGGCGTCCCTCACCAGTTCCCATGGAAGGAAACCCTGATGGAACAGCTGTCGCTGACGCCTGCCACGCAGGCTGTCCTCGACGCCCTGACCGACCTCGGTCAGGGCGACGTCCACGAGTTGGCCGACAAGTCCGGCAAGGCCCGCTCGACCACCGACAAGGCGATCAAAACCCTGGCCGACGCCGGTGTCATCGTCGCGGTGGACACCGACGCCGACCCGGCCGAGGGCACCACCGCCCGGTGGACCCTCGCCACGCCGAGCGACTCCGATACGTTCTCGCCCGTTGACGCGGCCGACGAGACCGACGTCGGCGACCCGGACCTCGACAACACGGCCGGCCAGCCGCACATGGAGGTAGGCCACCAGCCCACCGATGCGGTCCACGGCCCCACTGCCGAGAACGATCGACCGGACGACGGCAGCGATGACGCCGTCGACACGCCGGACACCGAGACGGCCGACCAATCGGGCAGCCAGATCGACAGCGACGACGCGACGGAGCCCGACGGCGCAACGGTGGACGACGCCGACCGTGGCGAGGACGAGCAGGCACCGATCGTCGCGGTCATGCAGCCTGCTCGCCCTGGGGACCGCAAGGTCATGGCCATCAAGGGTGTCCTGGCCGACTACGGGGACATCGGTGCCACGCTGGACCTGATCGTGGGCGAGAGCGGTATCAGTCACCCGACCGCCTCGCGGCTGCTGACCGCGATGGAGCAGGCCAACGCCGCCCGCCGGCTGCCCGGCCTGCCGCAACGGTGGATCGCCGGCCCAACCAAAGCCAGCGAGGTCGACCCGAACCCGGAGCCGCCCCGCTGCCCGCTGTGCTACCAGGTCATCCGCGGCCTGGCCACCGCGCCGAGCGCCACAGCGGCGGTGCTGCCCCTGATCCGGCCGGACGGCACGCTGCACGTCGTCGCATCGGACGGCGAGATCCACATCATCACACTGCCCCGTCGCACGCCGCCGCGCGCGACAGGCATCACCGCGAGCATGGGCCGCCGCAGCGACGCGACCGCCAACGCCGACGGCAGCCAGCCGTTCGGCCGAGGCGAGTTGGAGAAGCTGACCCTCGACGTCCTGACCGCGAACCCAGGCCGGCCGATGAGCCCGCAGGACATCGCCACCGCCATCAGTGCACAACTCGGCCGCGCGGTCAGCTCCGGGGCGGTGCGCAACAACTGCACCAAGGCCGCCGCCGCCGGCCGGATCCTCCTGGTCTCCGATGCGCCGCTGACCTTCATCTACCCGGCCCAGGCCGACCCGAGCCCCACCGTGGAGCAACCCCAGCAGGACGACAACGGCGCCGAGCAGTCCTGACCCGCACCATCCCCAACTCATCGTGGGGGCCGAGCGGATGCGCTCGGCCCCCACGGTATATCGAGAAGGAGAAACCCATGCCGCACGAACTCGAAACGTTCGCCGACGGAACGACCGCTTTCGCCAGCGCCCGCCTCTCGGCCTGGCACCAGCTGGGCACCGTCACCCAGGACACGATGAAGGCCGAGGAGATCATGGCCGCCGCCCGACTCGGCGACTGGGGCGTACGGACCATCCGCACCGTCGGCATCGACATCGTCAACGGAGCCGAGGTGCAGATCCCCGCCGACGACAAGCGCATGACGGTCCGCCGCAACCCGGTCACCAGCGCAACCGAGTACCTGGGCATCGTCGGCACCGACTACACCGTGATTCAGAACGAGCAGTGCGCCGAGCTGCTCGACCGCCTCGTCGATCAGGTAGGCGGCGCCCACTTCGAGACCGCCGGCAGCCTCCGCCGCGGCAAGTCGGTGTTCGTCACGATGAAACTGCCGACGGCGATGGAGATCGCCGGGGTAGACCGGCTGGACCTCTACCTCATCGGCACGACCTCGCACGACGGCACCGCCGCCCTGCGGGTGGACGCCAGCCCGATCCGGGTCGTCTGCGCCAACACCCAACGCGCCGCCTTCGCCCACTCTGCCGGGCACTACACGTTCCGGCACACCTCCAACGTCAACTCCCAGATCAGCCAGGCCCGCGAGGCGCTGGGCCTGATGTGGAAGTACATGGAGACCTTCGAGAAGGCCGCCGAGCGGATGCTCCAGACCGAGCTGACCATGCGCGAGTTCGAGAAGATCGTCATCCAGGTGTGGCCGGTCAAGGACAACGCGTCCGAGCAAACCCGCAACAACGCCAAGCAGCGCCTCGGCACCCTCAAGTACCTGATCCGCGAGGCCGACACCCAGAAGGCCATCTCCGGCACCCGGTGGGCCGGCTACCAGGCCATCACCGAGTACCTCGACCACTACCAGCCCGCCAAGAACGAGTTCGCCCGCGCCAACCGGGTGCTCACTGGCAACGTCGGCGAGCTGAAGGTGGCCGCCTTCGACCTACTGAAGGTCTGACCGCGCCTCGGCCCCTCGGGGCGGCGGTCCACCGACCGCTGCCCCGGACCGCACAGAACGGACATGCCCATGGCAGCACCGAGCACCAGGCGGCGCGGATCAGACGGAACGGCACGCCGATGATCCGCCACATCCGCCACCCCCGCGACCTCCGACAGTCCGTCTGCGGCCTGCCCGCCGCCGATGTTCCGCGGTGGGACACCGAAGACCCGCCGAGCGTCGAGTCCACCTGCGAGGACTGCTACACCCTGCTTCCCGAAGCGCAACGACCCGACGACGCCAACCACCCACCCGGAGACCCCACCCTCATCGACACGCTGCGGCGCATCATCGCCAACCGGCAGCACGCCAAGATCGACGGCGTCCTCGTCGACCTGTGGTCGGCCAGCGTCACCATCCTCATCTGGGACCAGCTCCGCGACGACAAGCGGCAACAGCTGCTGATCCTGCCGTCACACGAGCTGATCCTGCGCTGCATCGCGATCTACACCCGCGTCACCGCGAAAGAGGACCACCAGTGACCGGCCCCCGCCTACCTCAGTGGTTCCACTTCGGGCCGTGGGTGTTCTCGATCGACGCCGCGCAGGCGCTGATCGCGGCGTCGCCCCGCGACACCCGGCCCCTGGACGTGCCGGCCTGGGCCGCCGCGTACGGCCTCGCGCATCTCGACAGCCCGTGGACAACCAGCGTCATCGGCCCGACCAGCACCGCCCTCAACCGGACCTACGCCAGGACCACCGACCTGGCCGAGCCCCTGATCGTGGCGCAGATCAGCGTCGACGAACAGCCGCCCGCCACGCTCCTCATCGACGGAACCCACCGCCTCTACCGCGCCTGGCGCGAACACATACCGCGGCTGCCCGCCTACCTGCTCACCGTCGAGGAAACCCGACAGGTCCAGGACAACCTGCTCCTCGGATCAAGCAGAACCTCCGCCATCCCACCGCCGAACGCATGACGGCCTGACACAACCCGATCCCACCGCGTACGCCTTGGAAGCCGCCCCAACTCCGGCGACGACCCAGGCGTACGCGCATTCACCCCTTGCGGAGGAACCCGTGACGCACACGCCACCGTGGCGCAGGGTCTGCGACTGCCGCTGCATCCTTCACCACCGGCTGCCGCGCACCACCTACAACGAGCCCGGCTGCGCCTGCACCATTACCTGCCCCACCCAACCCCTCGCACTTGTGGCCCGTCAGCGGGGCTGCGCGTTCTTCCTCGACCGTAACGGCGGCCTCTGGCACGTCGCCGCTATGGCCAACGGCACCTGGGACTGGGACAACGCCACCAAGATCGACACCCGCGCCGACGTCCACGACGCCAGCCTCGTCATCGAGCACCTGCTCCGCCAAGCCGCCAACGTCCTCGGCACGTCCACCGACTGACCCGAGGGCTCAACGTGGGCCGCCCACGAGGGCGGCCCACGACCTATTCGTGCTTGACGACCAAGGGAGACATCTATGCACCGCACTCACCGCAACGTCCGCGAGCACGCCTGCGACTGCCGCTGCCCGATCCACCACGGCCAACCACGCTCGATCTACAACAACCCCGGCTGCCACTGCCTGGCCACCTGCGCCAGCCAACCCATGACCCTGCTCGCCCCACAGATAAACGGCGCCGTGTCTCTCGATGTCGCCAACGCCCTCTGGTACGTACCCAGCTTAGAGCCCGGCCACTGGGACTGGTGCTACGCCACCTGGGTCAAGTGGGCCACCCGCTGCTCCCGGCCAGCACCCTGATCGCCGGTCTCCTGCGCGAGGCCCACGCCGCGCTGCTCCCCCTTCTCTACCGCCTCTAGAACGCACGTCGCGGCGTCCAGCCGTGCACCCACACGCGGACCGACCCCTTCCTGCTATCCCGAGAGGTCACCACCATGACAAAGGTCATCATCGGCGCCGTTACCGTCGTCGTCATCGCCTGCCTCGGCCTGCCCCTCCTACTGCTGTCCTCCGTCACCGGCGGCGGCCCCGGCGGATGCGCCATCGTCGCCCCACCCGGCCTACGCCCCTCGGGGCAGCCGTCCGGCCCCGGCCGATGGGACACTGAGCAACTCGACATCGCCGCCACGATCATCGACGTCGGGGTCACCAAAGGCGTACCCCGCTGGGGCTGGATCGTCGCCGTCGCCACCGCCATGCAGGAATCCGGCCTACGCAACCTGCCCTACCTCGGCGACCGCAACGACCACGACTCCATTGGCGTCTTCCAGCAACGCCCCAGCCAAGGCTGGGGCACCAACGCGCAACTGTCCAAGCCCGCCTACCAGGCCGGCATGTTCTTCGACAAGCTCCAGACCGTGCCCGGCTGGCAGACGATGCCGCTCACCCAGGCCGCGCAAGCCGTCCAGGTGTCCGCCTTCCCCGACGCCTACGCCACCTGGACCGACGACGCCCTGCACCTCGTCGAGCAGTTGACCAACACCCTCGCCGACTGCGCCACCGACACCCTCGACGCGCTCCCCGCCGGGTTCGCGTTACCCGCCAACACCCCACCCGCCGTAGCAACCGCCCTCTTCTGGGCTGTCGGCCAGCTCGGCACGCCGTACCGCTTCGGTGGCTCCTGCACCGACCCGCACTCCGGCGACCCCGACAAGCAATGCGACTGCTCCTCGCTGATGCAGTCGGCATACCGGGAAGCCGGCATCTCCATCCCGCGCGTCACCACCGACCAGGTCAACGTCGGCACCCCGGTGGCCGACCCGGCGCTCCTGCTACCCGGCGACCTCGTCTTCATCCCTGGCAGCCATGGCACCATGGCCAACCCCCGCCACGTCGGCATGTACATCGGGCAGGACCTGATCGCCCAGGCGCCGAAAACCGGCGACACGGTCAAGATCTCGCGGCTGAGCAACTGGTTCGGCCAGATCGCCGCCATCAGGCGGGTTGTGCGGTAGCAGCGTCGGATCCCACCTCGATCTCGCCTCATGCCCCATAGCATCACTGCCACCCTTGGTGTGCGCACCGCAGCATGACAGGATGCTCGGCATGGGCGCCGCCAACGATCGCCCCCGTGTAACGCTGGAGATTAATAACGACGGCCTGCTCCTCGTGCAGGATGCTGTCGGCACCTGGCTAATCCAGGGCGCTGCCGACGGGTTGGTGCATCCGGCCGGGGACCGGCTGGTGTGGCTGCTGCCACTGCTGGAGCGCATCCCGACCGACGTCAGGGCGGCGTTGTCTCACGTGCCCCTGACTGACACGCCGCTACCCGCCCTCGTGCGGTTCGCCCTCAGCGCGTGGGGTGAGCATTGGCCGACGCTGGCACTCGACTGGTTGGACTCCGGGTGGCCGATCCGTGATCTGCTTGACGTACTGGCCGACATGAAGGACTCGTGCGCACTCTCCCAGCCGCTTCGCTACCGAGCGCATCGTCTCTGGCGTGCCTCGGCACATACTTGACGGGCCTGACAAGCCCAGATCTCGCTGGTCAGCGCGGATCGCGGTAGATCAGTGGGTTTTGTGCTACGAACGGCAACCCCACGGCCCGTGCTGTTCGTGATCAGTAGGGACGATCGACAAACAGCGCCCAGAGAAGTGGAGCGGCGGCGAACGGCGCCACGGATAAGGCGAGGATCCGCATCCAGAGTGGCAGGCTAGCCTTGAAGGCCAGACAGCAGCCACCGTGGCGTAGCCGCCCGCCAGCAACGCGGTCGGAAACACGGCCAATGGCTGGGGCCCGCAGTCCGACCGGTCCTGCACGAATGGGGGCACGCAGGCCTCGGATGGGGCCATGGAAACGACAATTTCAATGCCCGACAGGCACATGATCGGCAGTAGCGGGATCGCCAACAGCTCGAGTGCGACCGTTTCGCCGACGCTGGTGCGACCCTGCGGCGTCGCCCCGCGCTCGTGTCTGGCTGCTCCGCCCGTGCTCCTGCGGTCCATCATCGTCATCCCCCTGATGCCCGGGGCATTTTTTTATCACGTCGGACCATTGGGATCCAACCTCGACGCCTGCCGTCACAGTGCGGTCAACGTGACATGGAAGTTGAGTAACGACAACCAGAGATCCACGCTGTCCAACGCGCGATCAGCGGCATGAGAGTGAACATCTCGGACGATAGGTTGCCCACTTCGGCCTCGCAGAGGATGCGCTCCAGCATGGGGTGCGACATCTTCACTGCATGCCATCAGAGAAGCGGGATCAATGGTCTCCCCAAGCCCGTGCCGCCCTATCGCCGGCAATCGTCGGGCCGACCGACGCCGATGCGGTGACGGTGTGGGATGGCTCGGCCCGGTTCACATTTGCGTCGAGCGGGTCCCTGCAGGCCCGACTCAGGTGGCAAGTTTATTTACCATTTCGCGCGCACGCCTCCGCAAATGTCACGCGAACCTCGAAAGAAGAGGGTCACGCATTCGGGTGACATTGCTTGACGCCAAGTCCATTTGCGAGTTATCCGGGCCATGCAGCTGCACGGTCCGCAGGGCTGCCGGAAGCCCGTGTCCGGCATGGCCGGCATTGCGGGCGCCGCATGTTCAGCATCAGCCAATCGACTGACGCCCATCCCACGGTCGCGGCCTTCACTTGACACCTCGGCGTTGCTAGCTTGACCGCATGCAGCGACTGCCTATTCACTCTATGCGATCACCTGTTCGAATGCGACGCCGGACGGCGTGGAGGAGTCGAAGGGCGGACTGGTGAGTGAGGAAACGGCGGCGCCCGCAGCCGCAGCCGGCCAGGCGGTGGTCGGCCTGGTGCCTGGGCCGCGAGCCGGTGACGACCCGGCTCCCGGATGGACGGTGCCACCGGGACTGCGGGGATCACCGAATCTCCTGAGGGTCACCTCGTCGCAGCTGAGCGGCGCAGACCGCAGCTGCCCGACCCACCGAGCAGTCAAAGCCCGGCCAGGGCTGCGGGCGATGCACTACATCGATGTCGACGAACCACCGATGGTACTCGGTCTGATCATGGACGTGCTCGATGCCGTCGAGTCCGGGCAGCCACTCGATGCGGCGCTCGGCCTGCTGGACGCGACGTTCTCGTCGGTGGTGGACGCCGACCCGCGCCGCTACATCGCCCATGCCGTCGACACCTACCTGACGGCCACCGCCGACCGGCCACCGCTGCTTCCGCACCGGCACATATGGGCAATCCAGCACGAGTCCGACATCATCCGGGAACTGTGGTCATGGGGACGGCGGTACCAGTCCGCCGACGGCTCGCGGCGGGAACTGCGGTTGCTGCGGGCCAAAAGCCCCGACCCGGCGCGACGCACCAAAGCGGAGGTCGCGGTCGCCGCCTACGTGACCGCGTTCGGTTCGGCTGCCCGCAAGGGCGAGTATTGGGACAAGCCTTTCGAGCTCTACGACGGGCCGACGCCCGAACAGGTGACGGTCCTGGAAATCGGGCTGTTCGACGGTTCCCGGGAGATCCTGTTCGACGGCACGGCGGCTCAGGCCCGCGACAAGTACCAGGCCGAGGGCCGCCAAAAGGTCCCTATCCTGCTGAACGGCTCCGGTGTGCAGACGGGCGGCGACTGCCCGAAATGCAGGCTCAAGGCCGCCTGCCCGGCTGTTGCTCGCGCCGGCGATCTGCTCGGCGTCGTGGCTCGGCCGCGGACACCGCTGCGGAAGGTGTCGGTCAGCGATCTGCGCTATTACGAGCGCTGCCCGGCCCGGTACAGGCTGCAGTCGATGTGGCTGCCGCAGATCAACGAGTACGACCGGTACGCGCGGCTGGGCAAGGCCGTCCACAAGGTCTTGGAACGGCGGCACGCCGCCGCCACCGGGCCGTGCTCGGCGGCAAACATGCCCGAGGGCGACGCGTGGGCGAAGTGGGACCTCGACGAGCGTGAGGTGCGGGCGGGCGTGAAGATGCTGGCCAACCATGCGCTGGTTTGCCCCCTGCACACCGGTACCGGGCTGCGCGTCGAACCCACCTTAGCCTTCCACGACACCTCGGCCCAGGCGATGGTCATCGCCACCCCTGACCTGGTCTATCAAGACAGGGGCGCCTGGGTCTGGCGTGAAACCAAGACCACGCAACGGCCGACGAGCACCCGCCCACTCCTGGACCTGTACCCGCAGCTCGCGTTGGCGACAACGGTGCTGGCGGCCGGGCTGCTGGGCGGCGAGGTCAGCCGTGCCCGGATCGAGCTCGAGGTGTTGCGGCCGGAGTCCTCCGATCTGGTGCCGTTCGACCCGAACGAGCCTGCGAATCTGGCACAAGCGCGCGAGGTGCTGCGCAAACTCGCCCAGCCCTGGCGCGACGACACGGACTTTCCGGCGCGGCCCGGCGAAAACTGTCGTACCTGTCCGGTACGTAGATGGTGTCCCTCCGCCGTCGCCCCGGAGTAGCCCTGGAGCCCCGTGTGCCCGCAGCCGCCACAGCACCGCCCGACCTGTCCGCGTTTTCCGGCGTGAAACTGCTGCGCCTGGTCGCGACTGCCGTGATCGACCTGTCCCGGCATGCACGAACCCCGGAACCGGTGTACTCGGACAACGTGCAGAAGGCTTACAACCACGTCGTGGTGCAGAGCCTGCTTCGTGGCTCGGCGCCGCCGGCGAGCGTGACCGAGCTGGCCGAGTGGGCCGCCACGAAGCCGCTGGGTCAGTGGCCGCTGGAGCTTCCGGACGACATCGAACCGGTCGAGGAGTACCTCGTCGACGCCGGCACCCGGACCCCGACCCAGCTCTGTTACGAGTGGCACGTCCCCGCGCAGGACGCCGCGGCCGAGTTGTTCGAGAACGAGGTCATCCGGGACGTGTTCATCCAGTGCGAGGCCGCGGGCGCGCCGGCCGCCTACACGGCGTTCCGGCAGCTTCTGGTCGAGCATCCGGTGCTCACTGGCGTGCGGATGGCCATGCTGATCGGTGAGGCGCCGGAGCTGGGGCTGGTCATGGAAACCGTCAAGCGCTGCTACGAGCCCGCCCCCGCGGCGTTCCGGGCCGGTGACGGCACAATCACCACCTGCGCCCGCTGCGGCTGCCTGCTCAAACCGTACGGCACCGGTTGGCGGTGCGAACTCGACCGATGCCGCCGCGAACAGCGGCCCACCCCGGGCGAGCGGATCAACCCGGCCGCGACCGGCGGGGTCCTGCAGCTGCGGGCGCCGCTGCGGATGTTCATCACCGGGCCGGGCCTCGCCGAGATCGACCTGCAGAAGGAGCTCGCCCGCCGCGGGCTTCACGCGGAGATGTGGCCTGGCTGCGACGCCTACGACCTGCGGATCACCCTTCCGAACAAGGCGGTCTGGGCGATCGACGTTAAGGACCGGGCGAATCCCGCCCTGCTCGGGCACACCGCGACCGCGCTGCGCCATCAGCCCCGCTACGACGAGGCGTATCTCGTGGTCCCGGCCTATCGCTTCGCCGACCGGGAGGATTACGCGCGCGTGTTCAAGCACTACTGCCCGCCCGAGGTGGCCTCTCGGCTGCGGCTGATGAGCGACACCCAGTTCCTGCGGCACGTCTCGCGGACCCTGGCCCGCCTCGACGGGCAGACCGCCGATGCGTGACCGCAGCAGCTGGCACAAGGAACTGATGGCCGAACTGTCCCCGGTGTGGCCGCGCACCGGCAGCGGCCTGCAGCTGAGCGACCTGCTCGACGTCGAGCTGGGTCTCTACCTGCTGCACACCGTGATGCCGCACCGGGCCGCCGGCGACGCGTGGACGCTGTTGAGCGGCTACCCCTACGGCGAAGCGTTCGGCGACGTGCGCAGCCCGCGGGACCGGCTGATGATCCGCCGGGCCCGGCACTACCTGTGGGACCGCGCCCGCCGCTACACCTGGCGCAACTCACTCGCGCTCTACCGCGAGGTCGAGATCCGGCTGCGCGGCTTCGACCTCGACGACCTCGACGCCCCGCCCCGCCGGCAGCAGCCCTCCCGCGCCGCCAGCCGGTTCGAGACGTTCCATCGGCTGCTGAGCTCACCGCCGCCGCTGGAACGGCATCAGCTGAGCATCGCCGGCGTGGGCGAGCACGTCTTCCAGGTCCGCGACCAGCGGTACTCAGCCCGGATCCCCGCCGTGCTGGTCGAACAGAGCACGCCGCTGCGCCACGACCTCGACGCGCTGCCCCCGGGCAAAGGGGCGCCGATCACCGCCAGTTGGGAGCAGCTGACCACTGCCGCGGCAACGATGGACGACATCGAAGAGCGCACCAGAGGGAAAACCAACCAATGGGCCCGCCGCCTCGACCGGGTGGCGCTGTTCAGCCGCGACAATACCGCCCGGGAGTACGTGCCCAGCGGCGACCTGCGCATCGAGCAGCTCATGCACATGGTCGGCATGGTCGGCGCCGGGAAGTCGACCATCCGGGACATCCTCACCTACCACCTGGCCACCGACCCGGCCTGCCGGCGCCACATCACCATCCTCGTCGGTGACGTCGCCGAGATGCTCACCGTCACCGCCCAGTTCAACCGGCTCGGCGTGCCCGCCGCCCCCGTGCTCGGGCATTCCACCCTGGAACGCAACATCCAGCGCCTGCATCGGCGCGCCGAAGCCGGCGCGGAAACGATGCTGGCCCACCAGCATCCCGGATTCGCCTACCTGTCCAGCGCCTGCCCGCTGGATGCGCTGCGCGGATTCGAAGCCCGCCGCGCGCTGCGCATCGGCGAAGCCCCGTGCGACCGCCTCTACCCCGACCCCGACCCCGACAGCGACGACGGGGGCGCTGACACGCCGTCGGGCGGCCGGTCACGGGGCCTGACCCGGCAAGGGTGCCCGCTCTGGTACACCTGCCCGCGGCACCACGGCGCCCGGGACCTGGTCACCGCCCGGGTGTGGGTCGCCACCCCGGCCTCGCTCGTGCACAGCCGGGTGCCCGCCCACCTGACCAGCAAGACCATCCGCTACGCCGAGCTCGCCTGTCGGCGCAGCGACCTGATCATCGTGGACGAGGCCGACCGGGTCCAGATGCAGCTGGACACCGCGTTCGCGCCGGCCGCGACCCTGGTCGCCCAGGGCAGCGAGTCCTGGCTGGACGAAGTCGGGAAACACAAACTCACCGAGCTTGCCCGTCAGGCCCGGCTACAGCTGTCGCGCTACGACATCGACGACTGGGGCAACGCGCTCAACACCGTCATCGCCGCCACCGACCGCATCTACTCGATGCTGATCACCAACGAGCCGCTGCGCCGCTGGATTACCCAGGACTACTTCTCCGCGATGACCCTGCACCAGTGGCTGCTCAACGAATGGTTCCCCCAGCTGCGCCGCAACCAGAACAGCGACGAGACCGGCCTTGCCGGGCAGCGGGCGGCGATGGCCCGCGTCGACCAGGTCCTCGACCGGTTCCGCGACAACCCGCTCTCCCCGGTGCAGCCGTCTGGCCCGGACGACACGGTCACCGTCCTGGTCAACTCGCTGGTTAACACCGCCATCGAGCTGCTGCACGCGCAACGCGGCGAAACCGGCCGCCGCTACTTGCGCGACCGGCTGCGCACCCTCATCAGCGAGCTCGTACCCGGCGACAGCCCCGCGCCCGGTGAGAGTCCGGTGCTGGGCGCCGGGGAGGCCAACCTCGACCGGTTCGAGTTCACCCTGGTGTTGGCTGTGCTGCACAACCGGCTCAACTTCGTCACCACCCTGTGGCCGCGGGTCGAGGCCGCCCTGAACCTGGAAGCCACCTCGAACGTGCTCTCCCGGCGCCCGCCCAAGGACTACATGCCGATCGTGCCCGAGTCGCCGATGGGTAACGTGCTGGGCTTCCAGTTCCAGGCCGGCGAACGTAACGCCGACGGGGAGCAGAGCGGCGAGCTGCGGTTCTTTCGCTGTAACGGAGTCGGCCGGGAACTGCTGCTGGAACTGACCGGCATCCCCGCCATCGACGACCGGCCCGGCCCCAACGTGCTGCTCATGTCGGCCACCAGCTGGGCCGGCAGCTCCAGCCGCTACCACCTGCACGCCCCCGTGGACGCGATCCTGCGCCCGCACGACCACGAAATCGCTGCGATTAAGCAGAGCCGGTTCCGGACCGAATTCCTGTACCGGCCCGACAGCACCGAAGCCCTGCGCCTATCCGGCGTCGACCCGCAACGACGCCCGCAGCAACTCGAGCAGATGCTGCACGCCCTGGCCGTCCCCGACCGCACCCTCGGCGGCGCCACCTCCCTTTTGCAGCAGGAACTCGACGCCATCCCCGACCCGCAACGACGCCGGATCCTGCTGCTGGTCGGTAGCTACGCCGAAGCCGCCCACGCTGGCACCTACCTCAACAGCCAGCCCGAGTGGGCCGGCAACGTCACCGTGCTGGTCGCCGACGACAGCGACCTCGACCACTCCTGGAACACCCTGTCCACCCAGCACGGACGCCACTACCTGCGCCGCGGCGAGATCACCACCTTCCCCGACGCCGGCGGGCAGCTGCTCATCGCTCCGCTGCTGTCGGTCGAACGCGGCCACAACATCGTCACCCCCGGCGGGAAAGCCGCCATCGGCAGCGTCTACTTCCTGGCCCGCCCGCACCACCGGCCCGACGACATCACCCTGGCGACCCAGGCCATCAACGACTGGGCGGTGCGCCAATACCGCGGCGCCGGCCGCCCGTTCCAGCAACTCGTCCTCGCCCAGGGCACCCCGGACGCGGCCGGCGTCCGGTTCCGACAGGAAGCCAGCCGCCGCTGGCACCGCTACCTGACCCGCCGCCTGTCCTGGACCAGCCTGCCCGCCGACGAGAAATCCTCGTTCACCTGGGACCAACTAGTCGTCATCTGGCAGGTCATCGGACGGCTCGTCCGCGGCGGCGTCGCCGCCCGCGTCTACTTCGTCGACGGCGCGTTCTCCCCCCGCGAGGCCGGTTTCAAAGGCGCCGACACCCCGGAAACCAGCCTGCTGCGCAGCATGATCCACGAGCTCGACCCGTATTTCGACCCGGCCAGCGCCGTCGACCCGCTCGACCGTTCCCTGGTGCGGGCCCTCTACCAGCCCCTGTACGACGCGCTGCGCGCCATGGGCTGACCAGCCCGGCACGCCCCCGAAAGGACCCCGCATGGTCTACGACCGTCAGCAACCCGCCGTGCTCCTGCCCCGCATGCCGATGCACACCACGTTCCAGACGTTGGCTTTCCCGGACGAATGGCGTGAACGCATCGCCGGCCTGCACGCGGCGAACTACCCGGACCGAACGCTGTCCCCGACCCGGCGGATCCCGATCCGCCGGCTCAACGCCCTGCTACGCGTCGCCGCACCCGACCTGATCTCCGCGGCCACCTACACCAGCGTCCGCGACGGCGACCCCTGGCTGTACGCCAAGACGGCCTGCCCACCACCGGTGCTGCGCACCCTGTTCAACGCCTGGCTCTACGACCTGGCCCGCAGGGACATCGCCAAGCCGCTCGTGGTGCCCACGATCAAAGCGCTGGATGCTGCCGACCTCCAGTGGCGGCCGGAAAAAATCGACCTGCTCGAGTGCACCACCTCGGACGGCGGCACCGCCGTTCCCAAGGCGCGGCTCTACACGCTGCTGACCGACGCGATCGCCTGGCAGATCGCGCAGCATTCCGCCCGGGACCCCTACACCCACGAGGGCGGGCAGCTGAAGTTCCGGCAGGTCGCGGCCAACCCGTCGGCCGACGGCGCCGAACTGGTGTCCTGGCCACCCCTGACCTATCAGGCCAAAGGCAAGAACCCGCGTACTTGGCTCTACAGCGCCTACCTGCGCATCGCCCTGCGCACCGTCCCCTTCGACCCGCGACCGCGCCTGCACGTCAACGTCGGTGTGCGCCGCTGGACCTCGAACGCGGTCCGGCCGAAAGGCCTCAACGCCGCCTCGGTGTATCTGCTGTCGGCCAACCCATTCGCGGCCGGCGCCAGCGTGCCCGACAAGTTCGCGGTCGCCCGCGTCCAATGGAACCCCAGGATCGACGCGCTGAGCTGGGTGAACTCCGGACCCGAGCAGATGCTATCGCGCCTGAACATCATCGCGAAGCTGCCCGACGCCGCGGAACTCGGCCGCCAGTCCGACCTGTGGCTTCCCGAACGTGACGGGGTCACCGCCGCCGTCGTCTACCACACCACCATGCAGGGATCCCACGACGTCGGCACCGGGATCATGCCGGCCGAACGGCGACGTCTGCTGGCCTGGGTCGAGGGCGTCGTCGCGCCTCACTTCGAACTGGCGGAACCGCTGCACAAGGTGCCGGGCATCAAACGGGCCGGTACCACCTTCACCAAACTGACGCCCATCCCGCGCAGCAACAGCGGCAAGCTGCCGGAAGCCGACTACGAGGCGAAGCTCGCCCAGGCGCGCGCCACCCGCCGGTCCGAGACCGCGGCCAACGCCCGGCTGCGCCGGCAACGGCTCGCCGAGGTCACCGGCACCGAAGGGTTGACCGTGGCCCTGCTCGATCAGCCGTCCCGGACCATGCGGACCCTGCTTCTCGACACGGTCGAAGAACTCCTCGACCTGCCACCACGCACCACTGCCGACACGGACACGTGGACGTGGAACGTCGACGGGTTCACCCTCACCGTCCGCGCCCGTGTGCTGTCCAACCTGGGCGGCCCGCTCGGCAGCGGCAGCACGCCCCGCAAAGGCGCCCAGCACGACGCCGCCGTCACCACCCGGCGCGACCAGGTCGCGGCCGCCCTGACTACCTGGGGACGTGAGCAGGGTGGCGCGGCCGATGCGGCGCTGGTCGTCTTGGAGGGGCGGGAGAAATTCCGGCGCCGCACCACCGACCCGAAGTTCGCAATCCGCCTGGGCTGCGCCGACGCCGGCGCGGTCAGCCAGTTCATCAGCCCCGAGAAAGACGGCGAGGACGCCACCGCCGAGCACCGGGCCGAAGCCACCTGGTTGGACCTGTTCCGGCAGGTCGGCATGCGTTTCGTGCCCGAAGCCCGCGGCCTCGACATCCCCGACGGCCTCAACCAGATCGCGTTCTGGATCGTCAAACGCCGCAGGGACGACACCAACACCCGCAAGCTGTTCATCCCCGTCGCCGTACTGATCCGCCCCGGCAACCCCTGCGTCATGGGCCGCGCCAAAGGCATGCCCGGCTGGGTGCCGTACCCGCAGCTACTCAAACACCTCGCCGGCTACCACGAACCGGACATGCCCCGCACCGAGCAGGAGCAGATCGCCGCCGTCGCGGCCTTCGTCCGCAGCACGCTCAACGCGCTGCGCGCCGACCACACCCTGGTGGTGGTCGACGCCCAGAACATCCGCAACCGGCTGCCCTCAATGCAGAACACCCACCTCGAGGCCGAACGCATCCAGTTCGCCGACGGGGTGAGCCAGCCCGTGGCGACGTACGGCGAACGCATGCGGCTGGTCCGGATCGGCGGGAACGACCGCATGGAAACACCGCAGGCGTGGGCGGCCCAGCCCGACAGCACCGGCATCTCGTCCGGCCTCTGGTACGACGCCCAGCACCTCGACCTCGACACCACCCGTGTCTTCTACAGCACCGTCGAAAAGCCGGTCACCCACAACAAGATCGGTGTCGAGCTGGCCAAGCTGACCCCGCATCACACCAAGATCGAACCCAAGCTAGACGCATCAGACGAGCAAGAGGTGAAAGAACGAGATCACTTCAACCCCGGCTCCGCGGCCTGGAACCCGGAGCTGTTGCAGTTCACCGTCGTCGCCAAACCCGAAGACGAGACTAGCCTTCTCTGGGCGGCGTTCCTGCACCAGCAGCGGTCCTGCTTCGACGACTACACCTCGGCGCTCGGCGTCCCGCTGATCCTGCACCTGGCCACGCTCACCACCCGCTACGCCCTGCCCACCGAAGACGACGAAGCCGACGACGAGGACGAGGGCAGCCCGCAGGCCCCCGCGGATCCGGAAGCGGCCGCCGAAGCCGACGACGAAGACGACCTCGACCTCGAGCTGTAGCCGGCGGACCGCGCGCTACCGCCGCGCCGCACGACCCCGTCGGCGGCAGGGCGGTGGATTCAGCCCAGGTCGAATCCGCCGTCGCAAAACCAGTCCGACTCGCTCAACGCGACGTACATGGCCGTCTGCCAGCTGTTCAGGCGCGCATGCCGGCAGCTGTCGGCGTTCTCCTGCAGAAAGTCGCGCACTCCGTCGGCTCCGCCGGTGGCGGCGAGCTGGCCGAGCCGGTACTCCAGATTTGCCAGTTCCTGGGCGGCCTGCGCCGTGTACAGCGCGCCCAGCCCGAACCCGTCGAAGTGATGCCGGGCGCGGGCCTGATCGGCGGCCGCCCAGTGCTGCGGCGCCTCGACGAAGAACCGCACGGCCGGCGGCCGGTCCTGTTCGACGGCCGCGTGCAGCCACCGGTCGGTGTCGAAATGGTCGTAGTAAGGGTGCACCGCAGCGGTCTGCGCCGACGCGGCGACCTGGTTGCCTTTCCTCTTGTTGCACTCGTGACAGGCTGGCACCAGGTTGAGCGGGGTCACGGCCAGCGCCGGGAACTTCGTTTTCGGCAGCACATGATCCAGGGTCCGGGCGTCCCGGTGCCCGCACGACGGGCAGCGGTTGTGCGGGGCTGCGGCACGGATCGCGTCATAGATGTGCCGGGCGGCCCCCTTCGGGTGGGCCATCCGGTCGTCGTACAGCGTGATCATCTGTTTGCGGGTAACGGCGTCGGCCTCGAAGTCCTTCTCGCGCAGTGCGTGCGCCAGACCCCGCTCTGCCGCGGCTGCATAGCTCGCCGCGGCGGCGGTGACCGTGCCGGTCGCCGAGCGGTACACCGCGCGCAGGTCCCTGTCGCGCATCCGGCTGATGGCGGCCTCGTAGGTTTCCTGGGCGGTGTGCCGGGGCTTCGGAAGGCTCCACATCAGAGGGCCCCGCCGGCTTCGCGGACCGCGATCAGCCCACGAACCAAGGCGCGGGCCTCCCCGCCGAGCCGGCCGTCGAACCGCTCGACGATCTCCGGGTACGACTGACCCTGCGCGACCGCGTCCCGCAGCACCTTGTGGAAACCCGAGCGGGTGACTTCCAGACCGAAAACCTCCCTGGTTAGCACCCCGACGTTCTCCCCGAACGTTTCGATCTCGGGCCGCTCAGCGACCAGCACGTCGCCGGCTCGCCGCAGCTTCCACGCACACACCCGCGGCACTTCCTGCAGCACCACCGGCGAGTGGGTCGCGATGATCGCCACCCCGTTGCGGTTGATCAGCAGATCCGACAGCGCACGCACGAACGCGGCCAGCAGCGGCGGGTGCAGGTGCGCCTCCGGCTCGTCGAGCAGGACCAGCGATCGCTCCTCGACGGTCTCGACCAGACGCGTCATCGTCAGCAGCACGATCTTGTGACCGGAGCTCAGGTCACGGAAAAGATCCCGTGCCGTGTCGCCCACGTCGTCGCTGGTCGCCAGGTCAGCGAGCTCGATCACCCCGGCATCCGCGAAAATCGGATCACCGGCCAGCAACTGCAGGGCGCGTTGCCACCGTCCCCGGCGTGCCGGCTGACGGCACGCCTGGACGCTCCTGCCGAACTCGCCGGCCAGCGTGCGGTGGTCCTTCGGCGGGAGCGGTTTCTCGTTGGTCTTGTTGCGCCGCACCCGTTTGAGACCGATGTAGGCGTATCGGGAGTTGCTGCCGCCGATCGGTTCGAACCTGTCGAAGGCGCTGAAGCTGACCGAGATCGCGTTCGTGAAGTTGTCCGCCCGGTCGTCGTCGGCGTCGAAGGTGAAGGTGCCCGATTGGCCGTCAGCGACCGGGGCCAACTCGCCCGCGACGACATGGCTCAGGTGGTGCAGCAGGTGGGTCTTGCCGACGCCGTTCGACCCGATGAGCACGTGGATGTTCGTCGGCGGTTCCGATTCGGGGACCACGTCGAACTCCAGCGTGGCGCCCAGATCCGGAAGGTCGGCAGACGGCGGCGTGCGATAGGTGAACCGGAAGCGGGTCAGATGCAGACCGCCGAGGGCCTGGCGCCGAAACTGACCCAGGACGCTGGTGTGGGTCAGCGCGCGTAGCAGCGACACGGTCGTGACTTCTTGCGTCAGGGCCCGGGGATACAGATCTTCGTCGGCCGCTATGTCGTGCAACGCCGTCAGGACCTCAGCCCGGACATGCTCGCCGAGCCGGTTCAGCTGCTCGTAGTAGGTGCCATCCTGGCCCACCGAGAAGAAGTTCTCGTCGAGCCGGTCGAAGGAGTCCGGCAGCGCCGGCGACCGCTGGTCCGACCCCATACCAAACTGGCCGATCTTGACCTCGCCGATACGGGTCAGTTCGCCTGCCTCGTCACGGACCAGCAGCAGGTACATCGTCTCGAAGCGGAACCAGTCATCCCAGTTGTCATGCACCAGGAACGCCTCAGGCCCGGCATCATCTTCAGCGCCAGCAACGTCCTCGGGGAAGGCATGCCCGGCTGGGACCACGACAAAGTGCACGAGACGATCTCTTCCTGATCCGCGCGACGGCTGGGTGACGTCCGGGTAATGCACGGTAATGCATCGGCACCGCGAACGGCCCGCATGCGTCCTGCCCGAGACGCCATCCGGCCTGGAGCCTCGGTCACGTACCTACGCCTCGGCGCAGCACCCAGCCGATGCCGTCTGTGATAGATACGAGCTATGCAACCGGTGCCCGCTACGGTCTTGTCCCGGCTCGACCTGGAACAGGCCGCCCGCCAGGAAGCCGGCGCCACCGAAGCGCTGATGCCGACGGCGCCGGGCACGGTCCAGCTTGCGCAGAACGCCGCACCGTTCGCATCGTGGCTTGCTGGACAGCTTCAAGCCGGTCTTGTCCCGTGCCGTGGTCTCATCGTGGCGGTCGCCAAACCCGACACCGGCATACGACCGGTCGCAGCCTGGGGTCTCGCCGAACGCGTCACCTACCGGGCGCTCACCGACCTGCTCATGAGCGAAGCGAAGTACGAGGGCGGCCGTTCCCCGGAAGCGCACGCGGAGTTCTCGTACGCACCGTTGGCGCACGCCCTGACCCGGGGCAGGCGCCCCGACGCTCCGAAGGAGCAGCAGTGGCCACACAGCGCCGCCGTCCAGTACGTGGTGAGGGCTGACGTTGCCGCATTCTACGACTACATCGACCACGACATCCTCGCCCGGGAACTGCTGCTGCGTGCCGCGGACCACGCGGCCATCACTTGCCTGCTGGAGCTCCTGTTCGAGGTGCAGGGCCGCCGCTACGGCCTGCCGCAGCTACTCGAGCCCTCCGACCGGCTCTCCGACCTGTACGCGGCACGAATCCTCCGGGCGCTGCGCCGTAAACAGTGGGCGGCGTGGCGGTACAACGACGACTTCCGGATCGCCACCGACACCTTCGAAGACGTCAAACGCTCGCTCGACGACCTGGCGGCGGCCGCCCGCGACAACGGCCTGGTGCTCAACGAGTCCAAAACCCGCACGCCGTCGTTCGCGACCTACTGGGAAGATAACGAGATCCCCGACTACGACGACAGCGCGGACACTGATCCGCAATGGGCCATCGACGTCCTCAACGCCACCGTGACACCTCGAGACCTCGCCGCGGGCAGCACGGCCACCGGGCAGATCCCGTTGCACGAGGCTGACCGCGGCGTGATCCGCAAAATCCGACGCGCTCTGATCCGGCTCGCCGATCCGCCCGAGCCACAGGCGATCACGGTCCTGCCGAAGCTGGAAAACATCGTCGCGTTCGTCAGCTCCAGCACCCCGTACGCCCTGGCCTACCTGCAGGCGATGGCCCACACCAACCGCTCCGCGGTCGTGACGAGCCTCACCGCCCTCATCGCCGACGTCAGCCTCAGCGGCTGGCAGCGGCTGTGCCTGCTGCGGGCAATTCACGAACTTGGCCTCACCGACGCCGACCCCTTCAGCACCTGGGTCACCGATCACCGGGCCCAGCGGTACGAGCCTGCCGTGCGCGCCGAGGCCGCCCTGGTACTGGCCGCAGCAAACAAGATCGATGCGCCGGAGGTCATCCGCGCCCTCGACGAGGAACCCTCGGCCCTGGCCAGCTGGTATCTAGTCGCTTTACGGCATCTACATTCACATGGCACCGTCTCGCCGGAGGCCTACGACGCGGTCCGCGACGAGAGCGGCCTGTACGCGGCCATCCTGGCTCGGCCATGAACCCCGACCAGCCCCGCCTCACGATCACGGAGGACGCCCTCGAGGAACTGCATCGCACCTACTCTCTGCACGCCGCCAGCCGCCCCAGCCTTCCTCGAACGCAGAATCCGGGGTACCGCAGCACCGGCGTAACCAGCTCCCCGACCGAGCAGGCCGCATGCTGGATGCGAATGATCAGCACCACCGAGATCTACACCGAGGCCCTACTCAAGCACCTCGACGCCGAACGGCCGAATCCGGCGCCGCGCGGCTGGACCGACGTCATCGGATCGTTGAAACAGCGCCACCAGATCGACGCGACCGGCATACCCGGCTGGAGCCGGCTCGAGGCTTACATCCTGGTCCGTAACGCGCTCGCTCACGGGCTCGGCCGCTTCACGGCGCACCAGCAGGCCAGGGGCGTTCCCCGAAAGGTACGCGCAGTCGGCGTTCCGGTACGCGACGGCATGGTCGTGGTCACCGCCATTGCCATGGCCGGCTGTGCAGCGACCTGCAGCAGGTTCATGACCGCGCTCGACGCCCACCCCCGCGTCGACACCACGCCGTCGAGACTGCTGCCCGCCCCGTAGCACGAATCCAACCGCACCGCCGGACCGGCAAAGGCACCACAGGTAGACAATTCGGTGCACAGCAATTGAGAGCCCGTCACCAAGCCTCGGAGGGACGTTGCCAGGGGCGCATACTTCGCTGGTGGACCTGCAAGATCTTTCTCGCCGCCGAGACTCTGTTCGGCTGGCCGCTCGGCACCATCGACCGATGACCATGCCTACCGCGGAAGGCTCTCGATAGCCGAATGGCGCGGGCAAGGCGCCGCGCTGCGATCGCAGCTGCCTGCTGTTGCGCCGGAAGACTTGGCCAAGGGCTGCGGATCTCGCTCTGGACGCCGCCATCGACGTTAAGACTCGCAGCAAGGGCACCGTTCACCTGTCTTCACGTCTGTGCATGACCGGCACCGGCGCTCCCACGGACGACGATCTACGCGAAGAACTGGCCGAACTTGCTTGGCTGCGCAAGAAGCCTGCACTGGCCGACGACGTCACTGACGGCGCAACGCTCGATGCAACAAGCGGGCGGCGACCGCGTCGAATACGCCTGCCGCACGCTTGTCTCGTCATGATCGAGTGCACTCAATTCGGCATGACCGGACGGCTTCGAGACCACTGCCGATTACTCACCGCGACGCCCCATTCGGCATGATCGAGTGCGTCAGCTCATCCACTACCGTCCGGGCTGTGGCAGCCATAGCAGCGGGAGCGTTTCGTCGGACGCCGATCGAGCGGTCAGACCAACGGGTCGCATGGGACCGGGCAGACCAGGCCTCTTTCGCTGCCGGAGCCTGTCACATCCTCGCCTGGGTCTGCCGGGACTCCTATTCAGACAGGCCCACCGAGATAGCTGGGGTGCCCCTCCTGGGTCAGCGGCAGGTCTTCCACACCTACGCGGCCTGGGACGGCTGGGCGTTCGACCACTCAGGCTGGAATCCCGAGCCACAACTGCTGGCGGTCAACACGGACTTCGAAGGCCAACCGCTCACGCGCCTCAAGATCACCGAAGGTCTCGCTGATTTCTGCCAGAAGCACCATTACCGCATGCCGAACCAGTACTGGCGTGACCCGCGCCCACATGCGCGGGACTACATCGGCCACTACATCCCACCCTGGGCACAGCCCCTACCCGCACTCGCCCCGGCGAACGCACATCTGCCGAGGGGGCACCGGCTGTTGACGCGCCCCGATCAGCGGCAGGCCGATGCGTCGGTGGGAGCCGTCGCGCTGATCCTGCGGCGACGGTGAAGAATCTGCGCGTGGATGTTGCCGATCTGCTCCGTCGAGCTGCGGCCATGGTCCCAGCGGACGTCGTGAATGAAGCCGGCGTGACGGTCGTGGACGTACGCGAGTACCTCGACCACGACGAGTGGGAGATCGCGTTCGACCTCCTTGCAGACCTCCACACGGGTTGGCGACCGCCGACCGCTTGGTGGGATCTACTGGTCGACAGTGCCGAGTTGATGTGGCTGCCCGACGCTGCCGCGTGGTGCCAGTGGGGCCGCTGGGAGAGCATCCACGGAACTGTCCGCGCCGAGTTGCGGCTACTGTCGCCCACGGAGGGTGGCCGACGAACACCAATCCCGGGCAAGGGCATCCTCCGACCGCTGTGGAACCTCGGCCGGTGTACGGCTGCGGGCGATTCGGATCTGCTCGTGGCACGTGTCTGGGTGGAGTCCGCGCCGGCGTTGCCACCAGGTGCCACCGGGTCGGTCCGCCTAGGCCCGCTGTCCCCTGCCCTCTGGCGTCACCTGCAGCCGGGCATGACGATCACGATGCACGAGGGCCGACCTGCGGTAGGGACCGCCACCATGATCGAGGTGTCGATCGCGCGTTGACATCGGCAATTGGTGGACGCTGCCTCCTGTCATCGCGGGCAAGATCCGGTCCGTCGCCGTCTCTCTGAAGTACTGACGAGGTACCGGGACGAGCCCGGTGCCGGCAACCAGAAACCGATCTGAGCGGCGGGAAGGCTCCGGCTGCGAGGCGACCGGTGCAGCGGAGGTCGATCGCGGTGGCCCGGCAGCAGGAGGGCGGAGGCCAGCACGGTGGCGGTTTCGACGGTTTACGGGGGGTGCCGACGCGCAGACGGTATGAGGTGCAGCCACCGGACCGGGCAGACGGCGTTGAAACGTGCGCGGGGCGACCAGGCGGGACTCGGTCAGTTCCCGCCCAGGCTGTTGCGGAGTCGGGTGGCGAGCGCGATCGTGTCTTCCTGCGGTTCGGCGTCGAGGTCGGCGAGGGCTTTAGTCAGGGCGCGTAGCAGGGTTCGGATGCCGTCGGGGTCGCCGAGGGCGTGTCGGGCGTGCATCGCCTTGATGTAGAGGGCTTCGTTGTAGTGGTCGAGTCCGATGGCCTTGTTGAGCAGGTCGGATGCGGCTTGCGGGTTGGTGTCGAGCAGATCGTCGGCGAGCAGGAGGTGGGCTTCGGTGCCCCAGCGGCGAACCGTCTCGCGGTGGGGCTGCAGCCACTCGTAGTCCTGGCCGTCGGCGAGGGGTGCGGTGTAGAGGTCGCAGGCGGCGGTGAGGAGTTCGCGGCGGCGCGGTTCGGTGGCGATGGTGGCGCTGCGCATCAGGTCGCGCAGGGTCCATACGTCGACGTCCACGGTCGCGGGGTCGAGCAGGTACCGTCCGGCGGACTTGATGACGTAGGCGTTCTTCGTCTCAGCGGTGCCGGCGCGGCCGAGGACGTGCCGCAGGTTCGAGGCGTTGGTGTGGACGCGTTGGTCGGCTTGGCTGATGCGAGCGTCGGGTTCGAGGTATTCGCCGATGTCGCGGGTGCCGGCTCCGTCGGGGTGCACGGCGAGGTATACCGCGAGTTCCAGGGCTTTGGCTCGCAGCGGTCGGCCTTCCGCGGTGATGCCTTCGATGCGCGGTGCGCCGAGCACGCGCAGCCGCGCCCGTCCCGAGAGCAGGTCGGGTTTGACGGCGGTCGAGGTAGACGGGTTCGTGGTGGTGGGTGTGGTCTCGGTGCGGCTCGCGTGTAGGGGCACGATCGTGACCGGTAGGGCTGGTGAGGGGATGGCAGGCGGTTCGCCGGTCTGTGCCTCGCGGAGCGTGGTCAGGATTTGGATGGCGGCGGCGGGTTCGAGTACGGGCAGTCGCGGTGGCACTGGTTCGGCGGGGTGCCCGGAGATAAGCGTGCTGTGTCCGTCCTGGGTGACCTGGAGGGTGGGTCCGTGGTCCCATTCGCCGAGTAGCAGCGCGGACACGCGCAGGCCTTCGCCCAGGGCGAGGGCGACCTTGGCACGCGTTCCGGCATTGGCAGGTGGGGTCGCGGTGATGAGCATGACCGGTGGTAGCGCTTCCTCGTCGGGCGCTGTCCGCCGCAGCTCGTCAAGGTCGGTGAGGGTGTGTTCGTCGAGCGTGCGGCTGCGGTGTAGCAGCTGGGACTCGATGACGGTGAGCGCGTCGTTGATGCTGTCGGTCACGTGCAGTCGCGGCCATGGGCTGAGCGTCACCGCGTCCGGGCCGAGCAGCGTGGTCAGGGTGGCGGCGTCGATGACGACCTCGCTGCGGGCGTCAGGGTGGTGCGGGTTGCCGGAGGTCAGCACGGCGACGAGGGCGGCGCGGGCGGCAGCATGTGCGCCGTCTCCGACGATTCCCGTTCCACCGTCGGGCAGGAGGCCAAGGTCAGGTAGAGGAGCAAACGGCACGCCGTCATCGCTGCTGGTATCCGAGGGCTCGGGGTTGCGGGCGGCCACGGCGCGGTGGACCTGGACCACGGTCGGGGGCAGTTCGGTGGGCGGATAATCGTCCGGCTCGGCGGAGTATCGACGGCGGCGTTGGAGCCAGAGCATTGCTACTGCGGCACTGATCGCGGCGGCGAGCGACCATGTCAGCCAACCGGAGTCCGACAGATCAACACCCCCCTGGTCGTCTGTGTCCGCCGCAGGACTGTTTATGGCGGGCGGCGATGTGGCGGGGTTGGGGATGCCCGACGACGGCGCTGGCGACGAAGCGGACCCGGTTGGGACTGCGGACTGCGTGGTGGTGGGAGTGGCGGCCGATGGCTGGGGCGCGGGTGGCGGCACGACGGGATCGTGCGGATCCGGTGCGGCACTCGGCGTTGCGGTTGATGTCGCGGGCCGGCCTGACCGGGGGGTGGCGGGTGTGGCGGCATGTGGTGGGCGGGCGTCGGCAGGGAGGCGTAGCTCCCAGCCGGGATAGATGAGGTCGCAGTCGCGCAGGACACCGCCGACGGGAAAGTGGCGGTGCTTGTTCAGGCGGCAGACCTCTGGCCACCGACCCGCGTCGCCGAGCCACTCCTTCGCGACCTTGGACAAGGTGTCGTGTCGCTCGACCGTGTAGAGGTAGCGCTGGTTGGCGACGTGGATGACGGCGGGTCCACGGGCTGCAGCTTGCCGGGGAACATCGGCCCTCTCGGTCGCAGCGACGGGCGTGGACGCCCGATCCGCGTGCACTGCCGCGAGAGAGCCGGCGGGAGTGACGGCGAGCGCGGCGGTGCCGGCCAGACCGAACACGAGCCGGTGCAATGGGGCCGGCAGCCCGGGTATGGGGATGCGCCACCGGGTCACCGCCGCGAGGATCTCGGCGAGCAGGAACAATGTGAACAGGCCCCACAGCAGCCACATCGCCCAGAGGGCCGCGCCGATGAGGAAGTCTGGGGTGAACCGCCCGCTGGAGCGCGCGAACCAGTCGGGGATCTGCGACCAGGACGGCAGTCGACGGAGCGGGTTCCCGCCTGCGGCCCACAGCAGCACCGGAATGGCGACCAAGAAGAGTCCGGCACCGATGGCGCCGCGTACAGCCCGGCCGAGGGACGGTCTTGTGCGGCGCGGCCGAGAATCTGATGGGATGCGGACGGTGGCTCGTGCACCGTACTCGGCGAGTTTGTCGTCTCTGCCTCGGTGCGGCTGCGGCACCTGTCCCCCTGCCGTCGATCCCCCGAATCCTCATCAAATACACGATCGCGAGTGTCTGCGACTATCCCATCGGGAGAGATTCTCACCATCCGCGTACAACGAGTCACGTTCCGCGGATCATGGTTGACACCTTGCCCTCAGAGGCGAGACTGCCCCTCATGCCAAGCGGGGGCACTGTGTTGTCGATCGACCTCAGCTCGTCGGCCATCGCGGCCACCGTCAGCCGGCAGGGCCTCAAGGTCCCCGTCCTCATCGACGGTCGCCTCGTCATGCCGCCTGGCATCGTCATCGGACCCGCAGGGGAGATTTACGTCGGTCTCGACACCATGACCGCGACGTCGCTGCCGGCAGATCACCAGTTCGTCGACAATCCGGCGGACCTTCTCGGCCGGCCCATCGACACCGCTAATGAGGCCCGACCCGATCCGGTGGATCTACTCGCCACCGTGCTGCGGCACGTCACCCATCACGCTGCCGTCCACGTCAACGGGCCGATCAACGCGCTCACCCTGACCGTGCCACCGAGCTGGGGACCACGCCGCTGCGGACACGTCAGCGAGGCAGCAACCCGCGCGGGATTTCCGCCTCCTGCCCTGGTCACCGCACCCGCCGCCCTCGCCGCCTACGCCACAGTCCTCGGCGTCACCGCGCCGGGAGGCTCCTGCGTGCTCATATGCCAGGCAGACCGCGAACCGGCAACCCTCACCGTCCTGCAAACCGTCGCCAACGGCTACCGCGAACTGGCGACCCAGCAGATCAGCCTCGCCCACGGCCTCGACCACCTCATCGCCCACCACGTCGTCCAGACGGCCACCACAGACTCCGACCCACTCCAGGCGATGATCGCCGCGCCCGGTAGCGACCGGTCGGACGTCGGACGTGCAATTCTGGAATCTGTCCGCACCGCCAGGCAGCTACTCGCGACCCAAGACCGAGTCCCGATCCTGCTGCCCGCGCCCCGCCAACCCGCCGTCCTCACCCGCGACGACGTCACGGCCGGCGCACAGCCCCTCCTCGACCAGATCCCCGGCACAGTCGACGGACTCCTCGACGCGGCCGACGTCGACAAGACGCACCTCGCTGACGTCGTCCTCAGACCAGCCACCGGCGTACCCGCGCTGGCCGAAGCGCTCGCCGCTGCCACCGGCAAACCCCCCACGCTCATCGACCACCCCCACGCCCTCGCCGACGGCGCCCTCTCCCTCACCACCACGCACCAATCAGGCCCGGCAGCCGCCGCACGGCTACCCCGCGTGCGCCTACGTATCAGCGACCTCACCGGTGCCCTGCTCCTCGGTGCCTGTTCCCTGGTCCTGCTCCTGCAAGCCGTCCTCACCGCCTACATCACCACCTTCAGCACCTGGGTCGTCGGCGTCCGCACCTCCTTACCGCAACTCGGCACCGCCGGCGCACTCGTCATGCTCACCGCATTCGCTGTTGCGCACCTCGCACCCACCACCTTGCTCGCCGGGACACCCCCCGCATCAACCCCCGAACCCACCACAGGCAGCCTCATTCGACGCGGATACCTCACCACCGCCGTCGGCGGCGGCATCACCGCAGCCCTCTACGGCCTCGCCACCGGCACCGCCGTCGAATACGACTACACCCCGTACCTCAGATGGACCCTTGGCGCCGCCCTACCGCTGGCCGCCTGCGCCGCCGTCATCGCCGCCACCGCACCCCGCATCCCCGCCGACGCACTACCCACGTGGCTCGCCATGACCCGCCCCGCCGTCACCCACGCGCTCACCGCCACCGCAGGCATCTACCTCATGCGCGCCGCAATCACCCTCACCACACCCATCTCCACGAACGCCGTCGCCCCCATCGCTGGCAGCATCGGCGCAGCCCTCGTCGGCATCGCCACCGCCCTCACCATCAGCCGCCGCCGCACGATCCGCGCTATCACCGCACCGGGCCTCGCCATCGGCTACGCCCTCGTCTTCACCGTCGACACCACCGGCGCCCTCATCGTTGGCTACCTCGCCGCCCTCACCTGGTGGGGTATCCGGCTCACCGCACACACCCTGCGGCTGGCCTTCCCCCAGCCAGGAACGGCGCTACGCCGCCGCGTCGACCGCACAGGCGACTGAGGGACCCCCAAGCCGTCCGGGCCATTACCACCGCACAGACAGCGGCGATGACAACGAGGCCATTCGAATCCACCCAGCCGTGCAGGTCTACGTCGGCGAGCAGCAGATCCCTGCCCCAACGCGACCCATCGCCCGTCCACGCTTCCCTACCTGCCACAAGGGAACTGAGTCGGCAGTCCACCAACGTCACCAAACGACCAGAGAAATCCTGATACGCCAGCCGATCGAGGAGGCAGCAGAAATGCCACGCCAATAAACAGCGATACGTACAGCAAGGCGAGTGCCGGTTGAGCGAAGGCTCAACCGGCACTCGCCTTTTCGGAAGGAGCTCAAAATCGCCGAAGTATCAACAATCCCGGCCATCTAGACCGGCCACATGAGGGCTAGCCGAGCCCGAAATCGAAGAACCTCCAGTAAGCCAGGCGCCACGAGACTGCGAGCCGGACAGTCCTCCCAAACACACGGGCCGGCAATCGCCCAGCGGTGCGACCTCAAGACCTCAAGTTCGGACGCGCTGACAAGCACCACAACGCCGCTATCGACCACACCTCTACCGGGTCAAACGCGGCTACCACACTTCACCGAAGGGCCACAACATGGAAACGCTTCAGACCTTCCGCATCAGCAGTGATGCCGAGCAGGCCAAGCCGATGCGCCCCACAACCTGCTCAACAAACGACTACGCACCTCAGCCCTGCACGAAGTCCCGCAATGCCACACGGCCACCGGGCGAAGAAACGGCAAACACACGTCACGTGCCGGCGTCAAGGATCGAGTTTCACGGCAATGGTTTCTGCCATGCCGAGCCGCACTGCCCGCAGCATCTTACGCGGACAGCCATCAACGAGAGGCTTGACACCATACGAACGAAGAGAGTGGATAAACATCCACAGTCGATAAATCCGACGACCGTATATGGCGGCGACAGCGTCAATAACCCCCGACACCAATCAGACTGGAATCCTGAAAGGACACCTGACCCATGCCCGCCGCACCCCCGCACCGCCCCCGGTTCCGCGCCGCCAGATGGCCGGCAACCTGCCGGCTGCGCCACGCGACGCCGACCGCCCGGCTCCACCACCACGCTGGGCCGTCGATGACCGGCCCCGCCGCCCCGCAATGGCGGCCAGACCCCCTCCTGAGCATCGACGACGTCGCCGCCTGGCTGGGCAAGCCCAAGAACACCCTCTACGCCTGGCACAGCCGAGGTAAGGGACCCCGCGCCATCCGCGTCGGCAACACCCTGCGCTACCGGCGCAGCGAAGTCGAACGCTGGCTCGACGACCACACCGACGTGGAGCGCTGAACCTCATGGCCCGACCCGAACTACCGCTGGGCACCTGGGGCAAGATCCGCACCCAGCAACTCGGACCCAATCGGTTCCGCGCGCGAGCGCGCTTCCGCGACTACGACGGCAAGACCCGCGACATCGAGGCCACCGGCACCACCGGACCCGCCGCAGAACGGGCGCTGAAGGTCAAGCTGCGTGACCGCACCACCCCTAACGACGACGAGATCACCCGGGAGACCCGCGTCAGCAGACTCGCCGATCTGTGGATCGAGGAGATCACCACCGAGGAGCGGATCGCGCCACAAACCATCCAGCGATACGAGACCAGCACCCGCAACGCGATCCTGCCCGCCCTGGGCAACCTCCGGATCAGAGAAGCCAGCGTCGGGCGCCTGGATCGGTTCCTGCGTGACATCGCCAAGGACCGTGCCTCGGCAGCCAAAGGCGCGAAAGTCGTCCTGAGCCAGATGTTCGCACTGGCCGTTCGCCACGGCGCGATCCCCACCAACCCCGTCCGCGACACCGGCCGGCTCCGCAAACCCCGCCGCACAGTCGTCGCCCTCACCGACGAGAACCTCCAGGCCGTCCGGACGGCTATCCGTGACTGGCAGCGGCCGATCCCCGGTAAGCCTGGACCACGGCACAGCGGCGATCTGGCGGACGTCGTTGACCTGATGCTCGCCACCGGTGCCCGCATCGGCGAGATCCTCGCCCTGCGGTGGGAGGACCTCGACCTCGTCGCCGTACGCCCCACCCTGACGATCTGCGGCACGCTCGTCTTCGTCAAAGGCCAGGGCTTCTTCCGCCAACCCTGGACCAAGAGCGACGCCGGCTGGCGAATGGTCGTCCTCCCCCGGTTCGCCGTCGGCATGATCATGGCCCGCAAGCTCGTCGCCGCCGACAACCCCCACGACGCGATCTTCGCCTCCCGCCGCGGCACCTGGCTCTCACCCAACAACGTCCGTCGCCAGTGGCGCGAGGCCCGCGCCGACACCGACCTCGCCTGGGTTACCCCCCACACCTTCCGCAAGACCGTCGCCACCCTCATCAAGGAAGAGACCGACACGAAAAGCGCCGCAGCACAGCTCGGACACTCCAGCGAGGAGGTCACCGCCACGTACTACATCGCCAAGCCAGCCCAAGCCCCGGACGTCTCGGACATCCTCGAGCGACTCGGCATCGACCACGGGACGCGGCAAGATCCCCCAACCGGCTTGCCCAACGATGCACAGGGATGACGAACCTGGTTCCCGACCCCGGTAAACGGGGGGTTTTCGGGGGACGGTTCAAAACCCCATAGACAAACTTAAAGCCCTGACCAGCGTTTCCGCTGGTCAGGGCTTTTTGTCTGTCGGGACGGCCGGATTCGAACCGACGACCCCTTGACCCCCAGTCAAGTGCGCTACCAAGCTGCGCCACGTCCCGCCCCCGCGTGGTTTCCCCCGCGGCAGCCGGTACAGCTTAGCGCAGCGGTTGCGGGTCCCCCACACAGGCCCCATCAGTGTTGCGGGGCAGGCGAACCACCCCACAACCCCTAAAGCTTCCTAGGAGGGTGGGGTGGTGGGTGGGCAGGAAAATGCCGGATGGCGGGAGGCCATCCGGCATTTTTCAGGGAGAACTGGAAGGGTCAGCCGTGCGCCTTGCCTCGGCCGCCGGGGCCGAGCTTCTTGCGCGGGCGGACCGAGATCTCGATCGGGCTGCCCTCGTACCCGAATTCCTCGCGGAGCTTGCGCTCGACGAACCGCTGGTAGCCGGCGTCCAGCGGGCCGGTGGTGAAGAGCACGAACCGTGGCGGTGCCACCCCGGCCTGCGTCGCGAACAGGATCCGCGGTGCCCGTCCACCACGCACCGGGTGGGGGGTGGCCTGCACCAGCGCGGTCAGCCACTGGTTGAGGTGCGCGGTCGGTACGCGGGTTTCCCAGCTGGCCAACGCCTTGTTCAGGGCGGGGGCCAGCTTGTCGACGGCACGGCCGGTCATCGCCGACAGGTTCAACCGGATCGCCCAGGGGATGCGGCGCAACTCCCGGTCGATCTCCTTGTCCAGGTAGTACCGACGGTCGGCGTCGACCAGGTCCCACTTGTTGAACGCGATGACCAACGCCCGGCCCGACTCGGTCACCATCGACAGGATCCGCTGGTCCTGCTCGCTGATGGGTTCGCTGGAGTCCAGCAGTACCACGGCCACCTCGGCGGCCTCGATCGCGCCGGCGGTACGCAGGCTGGCGTAGTACTCGGTGCCGCTGGCCTTGCCGACCCGCTTGCGCAGCCCGGCGGTGTCCACCAGTTGCCAGGTCTGACCGCCGATCTCGACCAGGCTGTCCACCGGGTCCACAGTGGTGCCGGCCACCGAGTCGACGACCGCCCGCTCCTCACCGGAGAACCGGTTGAGCAGGCTGGACTTGCCCACGTTCGGCCGACCGACCAGCGCCACCCGGCGCGGCCCCCGCGGACGGTTCTCCACGATCGCCGGTGCCTCCGGCAGCGCGGCGAGGATGGCGTCCAGCAGGTCGCCGGAGCCGCGTCCGTGCAGCGCGGACACCGGGAACGGCTCACCGAGACCCAGCGACCACAGCGAGGTGGCCTCCATCTCGATGGAGTTGTTGTCGGCCTTGTTGGCCACCAGGATCACCGGCTTGGCGCTGCGCCGCAGCATCTTCACCGCGGCCTCGTCCACGTCGGTGGAGCCCACCATCGCGTCGACCACGAAGAGCACCACGTCGGCGGTGACGACAGCCGTCTCGGCCTGCGCCGCGATGGCCGCCGCCCGATCCTTGGCGTCCGGCTCCCAACCGCCGGTGTCCACCACGGTGAACGCCCGGCCGTTCCACTGCGCGTCGTACGGGACCCGGTCGCGGGTCACGCCGGGAACGTCCTCGACGACCGCCTGCCGGCGGCCGATGATCCGGTTGACCAGCGTCGACTTACCCACGTTGGGGCGGCCGACCACGGCCACCACCGGCTGCGGGCCGCTCGGCTCCTCGACGGCGACGTCGGGCTCACGCAGCTCCACCCAGGAACCCTCGCTCATGCCACTCCTCCGCTTCGCTCCGGAGCGCCATGAGGCACAACCACGCCGAGCCCGATGATTCGCTCGCTCCGCTCGCTCATGCCGCTCCTCCGCTTCGCTCCGGACCGTCATGAGACACGACCGCGCTACTCATGCCACGCCCCGCTCGGTGAGCAGGTCGCGCATCCGCGCCACGACCTCGTCGATGCCCAGCTCGGTGGTGTCCAGCACCACCGCGTCGGGCGCCTGGGCCAGCGGGTTGACCTTGCGGGTCGAGTCGAGGCGGTCCCGCCGCGCCAGGTCGGCGGCCGTGGCCGCCACGTCGGCGGCGTCCTCGGCGCTGCGCCGGGCCGCACGGGCCGCCTCGGACGCGGTCAGGAAGACCTTCAGGTCGGCGTCCGGGGCCACGACCGAGCCGATGTCGCGGCCCTCGACCACCATCCGACCGGCGTTGGCGATCATCTCGCGCTGCCGGCCGACGAGCAGCTCACGAACAGCCGGTACGGCGGCGACGGCGGAGACCGCTCCGGTCACCTCGGCGCCACGGATCTCCGCGTCCACGCCGACCCCGTCGACGGTCACGCCGTACCCCTGCGGGTCGGTGCCGATGCGCAGGTCGACCTCGCCGGCGACCTTCGCCACCGACGCGGCGTCGGTGAGGTCCACGCCGGAGCGCAGCACGGCCCACGTGATCGCCCGGTACATCGCCCCGGTGTCCAGGTAGCGCGCACCGAGGGCGGCGGCGAGCCGCCGCGACACGGTTGACTTCCCCGAACCGGACGGCCCATCCACAGCGACCACACATCGCCCGAACCGTACGTTTTCCTCCACCGTGTCCTCCTCAGCCCGTACCTCACGGATCGCCCGGTGAGCTGGCGCCGCAAGCGGTTGTTCAATCGTCATCAATCATGCCCGGGTCGTCTGGCGAACCCGCGCGCGACGCCGCCGGAGGCGACCCACGCCACCCGGGCGACCGCGTCTCGGCCGTCGGTGGAGCCTACCGGCTGCCGTACCCCGAACTCGGGGGTCAGTCACCCACCGCGTGGAACAGGGCCGCGACCTCCGCGTTGGTCAGGCGCCGCAGACGCCCGGTGCGCAGGTCGCCCAACCGGATCGGACCGATGGAGGTACGCACCAGACGGGTGACCGGGTGCCCGACCTCGTCCATCAACCGCCGGACGATGTGCTTGCGCCCTTCGTGCAGGCTCAGCTCCACCTGGGCGCTCTTGCCCAGGGTGCCGACCACCTTGAACGAGTCGACAGTGACCGGCCCGTCCTCCAGCTCGACGCCCGCGAGGAGCCGCTTGCTCAGGTTGCGCGGGATCGGGCCGACCACCTCGGCGAGGTAGGTCTTCAGCACCTGGTACGAGGGGTGCATGAGCTTGTGCGCGAGGGTGCCGTCGTTGGTGAGCAGCAGCAGGCCCTCGCTGTCCGCGTCGAGCCGCCCGACGTGGTACACCCGCTGATCCAGCCGCCTGCCGATGAAGTCGGCCAGCTCGTTGCGGCCCTTGTCGTCCGCCATGGTGGTGACCACCCCGCGCGGCTTGTTCATCGCCACGTAGACCAGTCGGGTGTCGACCTGGAGGCGCTCTCCGTCGACGTGGATCACGGCCTTGGCCGGGTCGACCTTGTCGCCGAGCTTGGCGACCCGCCCGTCCACCGTGACCCGGCGGCGGAAGATCAGGTCTTCGCAGGCGCGCCGGGAACCCACGCCGGCGGCGGCGAGCACCTTCTGCAGGCGCTCAGCCCCCTCGAACACGGGGGCGTCGGGTTTGGGGACACGGTTATCGGGTCGCATCAGCAAGCTCTTCTACGTCGTCGGGCAGGAAGGGTGCGAGGGGCGGCAGCTCGTCGACGGTGTTCAGCCCGAGCTTCTCCAGGAACAACGTGGTGGTCCGGTAGAGGAACGCCCCGCTGTCCTGTTCGGTGCCGCACTCCTCGACGAGGCCACGGGTGACCAGCGTACGGATGACCCCGTCGCAGTTCACACCCCGGATGGCTGAGATTCGCGAACGGGTCACCGGCTGCTTGTAGGCGACCACGGCGAGCGTCTCCAGCGCCGCCTGGGTCAGCCGCACGGACTGCCCGTCCAGCACGAACCGCTCAACGTACGTAGCGTATTCCGGCCGGGTGTACAGCCGCCACCCGCCGGCCGCCCGGCGCAGCTCGAACCCGTGCCCGGCCGTGGTGTAGCCGGCGGCGATCTCGTCGAGCATCGGCCCGACCCGCTCGGCGGGCTGGTCCAGCACCTGGGCCAGCACCAGCTCGCTGACCGGCTCGTCGACGACCAGCAGGATCGCCTCCAACGCGCCGCGCAGCTCGGCGTCGGACAGCTCGGGCGCGGGCTCCGGCGCGGCCGTCGCCCGCCGCCGCCCCGCCGACTGCCGCCGGGGTACGTCCCCCGCCGCGCTCGACTCCCCCGCCGTGTCCTCCGTCACCGCGCCGAGGTCCGGCGCCGTCAGGTCCACCTTGTTGGAGGCCCCGTCCGGGTCTGGCTCAGTCGGGCGCGGGTCGTCGGGGCCGCGCTCATGCGGATCGCCCGGCGCCGGGGCCGAGCCGACCGCATCCGACTCGCCGGGACCGGCGGCGGATTCGACCTCGGGTCGGGGCTGTGCCGCTCCGGGTTCGTCGGTGTCCGCGGCCGGCTCGTCCGGCGGCGCGGGCGCGTCAGTGGCGGGCGGGCGCGGGCGGGCCCACGGGGGCACCCAGGCGGCGGCCTGGTCGGCCAGCGAGTCCCGGCGTTCCTCGTCACTCATCCCGCGCACCCTCCGTCGTCTCCGTCCCGTCCGGCCCGCCGGCCTCCCCCACCGACCCGGGCCCAACGCCCGCCGACTCAGGCGCGGCCAGCACCGGCGCGGGCCCACCCGCCGCCGGCGCAACCGCAATCCCCGCCGGCTCCGCGTCGTCCGCCGGGGTGCCGGCGTACTCGTCGACGTGCAGCTCGGTGTCGCCGTCGGCCGGGCCGGTCCAGCGCACTGTCAGCTCCTCCAGGGCCTGCTCCTGCACGAACGACACCAGGCCCTCCCGGTACAGCTCCAGCAGCGCGAGGAACCGGGCCACCACCTCCAGGGTGGCCTCGCAGTCGGCGCAGAGCAGCGAGAAGGTGGCCGTGCCGGCCCGGCGCAGTCGCGCGGTGAGGATGGCCGCGTGTTCCCGGACGCTGACCCGGACCATGTGCACGTGGGCGATGGACACCTCCGGCACCGGCTTCGGGGTCATCGCCTTCACGGCCAGCTTCAGCAGCCGCTGCGGGCCGATGCCGAGCACCAGGTCGGGCAACGCCTCGGCGTAGCGGGGTTCCAGGCTGACCGCGCGCGGATACCGTCGGCCGCCGACGGCCTCCAGCTCGGCGATGTGGGCCGCCGCCTCCTTGTACGCCTTGTACTGCAACAGTCGGGCGAAGAGCAGGTCCCGGGCTTCCAGCAGGGCGAGGTCGTCCTCGTCCTCGACCTCGGCGGCGGGCAACAGGCGGGCCGCCTTCAGGTCGAGCAGGGTCGCGGCGATGAGCAAAAACTCGCTGGCCTCGTCCAGGTCCCAGTTGTCGCCCATCGCCCTGATGTAGGCGATGAACTCGTCGGTGACCGTGTGCAGGGCCACCTCGGTGACGTCGAGCTTGTGCTTGCCGATCAGTTGCAGCAGCAGGTCGAACGGGCCGGTGAAGTTGGCCAGCCGCACCGTGAAGCCGGTGGCGGCCGGGTCGGCGGGCTGCCCACCGTCGACCACGGCCGCGGTGGCGGTCTCGGGTGGGTCGATGGGTGGCGCGGTCACCGGACGACCGTAGTCCACGAGGCGGGCACCGGGCGTTCCGGCTACCGCTCCGACTGGGCGGCGATCACCTCGCGGGCCAGCTGACGGTAGTTACGTGCCCCGGAGGATGCCGGGTCCATCGTCGTGATGGGGGCACCGGCCACGGTGGACTCGGGGAACTTCACCGTCTTGGTGATGACCGTCTGGTAGACCTTGTCGCCGAACGCCTCCACCACCCGCTGCAGGACCTGGCGGCAGTGCGTGGTGCGGCTGTCGTACATCGTGGCGAGGATGCCTTCGAGCTCCAGGTCGAAGTTGAGCCGCTCGCGCACCTTGTCGATGGTGTCCAGCAGCAGTGCCACACCGCGCAGGCTGAAGAACTCGCATTCGAGCGGGATGAGCACACCGTGCGCGACGGTCAGCGCGTTGATCGCCAGCAGGCCGAGCGACGGCTGGCAGTCGATCAGGATGTAGTCGTACTCCTTGCGGACCGTGCGCAGGACCCGGGCCAGGGCCATTTCCCGGGCGACCTCGTTGACGAGCTGGATCTCGGCGGCGGAGAGGTCGATGTTGGCCGGCAGCAGGTGCAGGCCCGCCACGTCGGTCTTGATCAGGACGTCCTCGGCGGTCACGTCGTCCTGCATGAGCAGGTTGTAGACGGACAGGTCGAGGTTGTGCGGGTTGACGCCCAGGCCCACCGAGAGGGCGCCCTGCGGGTCGAAGTCGACCAGCAGGACCTTGCGGCCGTATTCCGCGAGGGCCGCGCCCAGGTTGATGGTGGTGGTCGTCTTGCCGACGCCACCCTTCTGGTTGGCCATCGCGATGATGCGCGCGGGGCCGTGCCGGTCGGTCGGCATCGGCTCGGGGATGGGCTTGCGCATCGTGTAGGCAGCCGGGTCCGCAGGACCGAGATCCGCGCCGAGCGTGGCCTGCTGCTCGCGGAGCTCCGACGTCCAGGTCTCGGCACGGTCACCGTTGCCAGCCATGTGCTCGTTGCCCCCTCCCGACGACCCACCCGGCGTCGGAGCCGTCCGACGTCCTTCGCGGCGCCGCTGCGCACCCCGGTCGTGTCGCTCCAGGAGGTCCGCGCCGATGCCGACTGTACGCCACCGACCAGCAGGGGGTTCGGCACCGGCCCGGCGTGTCGGCGCCGACCGCGACCGGTTCAGCCCCGGGCGCGGGGATGGGCGGTGGCGTACACCTCGCGCAACCGCTCCACGGTGACCAACGTGTAGACCTGGGTGGTGGTCACCGAGGCGTGCCCGAGCAGTTCCTGGACCACGCGGACGTCGGCGCCGCCGTCGAGCAGGTGGGTGGCGTACGAGTGGCGCAGGGTGTGCGGGGAGACGGCGGCGGGCCCGTCGACGGGCAGCCCGGCCCGGTCGGCGGCGCGGCGCAGGATGCCCCAGGCGCCCTGGCGCGACAGCGCGCCGCCGCGGGCGTTGAGGAACACCGCCGGGGTGCCCCGGCCGACGGCGGCCAGGCCGGGGCGGGCCCGGACCAGGTAGGCGCGGACCGCGTCGACGGCGTACCCGCCGATGGGCACCAGCCGTACCCGGCCGCCCTTGCCGCGCAGCAGCACCGTGCCCTCGTCGGTGTCGAGGTCGTCCACGGCGGCGCCGACCGCCTCGGAGATGCGCGCGCCGGTGCCGTACAGAAATTCCAGCAACGCCCGGTCGCGCAGCGCCAGGGGCGCGTCGTCGCCGGTCGCGGTGATCGGGCCGGCGGTCTCCAGCAGCCGGACCACGTCGTCGACCGGCAGCGCCCGGGGCAGCCGCCGCGGCGGCGTGGGCGGGCGGACGTCGCGGCTCGGATCGGCCCCGGTCAGGCCCTCACGCAGCGCGAAGCGGTGCAGGCCGCGGACCGCGCTGGCGGCGCGGGCGGCGGAGGAGACAGCGAGGGGCGGGTGCGCGTCGTCGCCGGCCCGCAGCCGCGCCAGGTGCGTCTCGACGAGGCCGGCGCCGACCGACGCGAGGTCGGTGACGCCGGCGTCGACCAGGGTGGCGAGATAACGGTCCAGATCCCGCCGGTACGAGGCGAGCGTGTTCGCGGAGAGGCCACGTTCGACGGTCAGGTGGTCGAGGTAGCCGCGAACGGCACGGCGCAGCGCCGGCGTGGGTGCGGTGCTCACGCCGGCGCCGGCTAAGTCGTCGGTCAGTGCCATGCTCCTCGGCTCGCTACCGCTCGGCCGCCACCGTTCAGGCCAGCGCGTCGGCCAGCGGCAGCACGTCCATGCCGTGCGCCTCGGCGACCGGACCGTAGGTGACCTGACCGGCGTGGGTGTTCAGGCCCAGGGCCAGCGCCGGGTCGTTGCGCAGCGCCTCACGCCAGCCCTGGTTGGCCAGCTCCAGGGCGTACGGCAGGGTGACGTTGGTCAGCGCGTAGGTGCTGGTGTTCGGCACCGCGCCGGGCATGTTCGCGACGCAGTAGAAGATCGACTCGTGCACCTTGTAGACCGGGTCGGCGTGCGTGGTGGGGCGCGAGTCCTCGAAGCAGCCACCCTGGTCGATGGCGATGTCGACGAGCACGCTGCCCGGCTTCATCCGGGACACCAGCTCGTTGGAGATCAGCGTCGGGGCCTTCGCGCCGGGCACCAGCACCGCGCCGATGACCAGGTCGGCGTCGAGCACGGCCCGCTCCACCTCGTACGCGTTGGACGCGACGGTCTGCAGGTGGCCCCGGTAGATCGCGTCGGCCTGCCGCAGCCGGGCGACGTTCTTGTCCAGCAGCAGCACCTCGGACTGCAGGCCCAGCGCGATGGCGGCGGCGTTCATGCCGGAGACGCCGGCGCCGATGACGACGGTCTTGGCCGCGTACACGCCGGAGACACCGCCGGGCAGCACACCGCGCCCACCGCCGGTGCGCATCATGTAGAAGGCGCCCACCTGCGGGGCGAGCCGGCCGGCGACCTCGGACATCGGGGCGAGCAACGGCAGCGACCGGTCGGGCAGCTCGACGGTCTCGTACGCGATGCCGGTGACCTTGCGGTCGATCAGCGCGTCGGTGCACTCCTTGGAGGCGGCCAGGTGCAGGTAGGTGAAGAGCACCTGCCCCTCACGCATCCGGTGGTACTCCTCGGCGATCGGCTCCTTGACCTTGAGCACCAGCTCGGCGGTCTCCCAGACCTCGTCGGCGGTGGCGAGGATCTTCGCGCCGGCGGCGGCGAACTCCTCGTCGGTGATGCTGGAGCCAACCCCGGCGCCGGACTCGACGAAGACCTGGTGGCCGCTGCGGGTGAACTCGTTGACGCCCGCTGGCGTGATCGCCACGCGGTACTCGTGGTTCTTGACCTCGCGTGGGATTCCGACCTTCACGATGCAGACACCTCTCTTCGGGGCTGCTCTCCCCCGACTGCTCGGTGCCGCGGCGGCCCCTTTGCCACCGCGGTACACCGGTCCCGCGGCGGCAGTCTAGGCGCGCCCGACGCCGCCGAGAGCCAGCACAGTGGCATCCGGTGCGCGGGTGTCCTGACGAAGTGTCAGGGCACCGCCCGGATCGAGCGGTCGAGCGTCACCTCAGCCGACAGGACAGTGTTCCACCATTATCGTCCCATCTGCCGGGTGGCGGTGCGGACAGCCGGCGAGTGGATCACTAAGGTGTCCCGCCATGACCACTCCTCCTTATCAGCCCGGCTACCCCCAGCCGGGGTACCCCCAGGGCGTTTCCGACAAGAGCAAGATCGTCGCGGGCGTCCTCGGCATCCTGCTCGGCTTCTTCGGGGCCGGCCGGTTCTACATCGGTGACGTCAAGACCGGCGTGCTGCAGCTCGTCGTGAGCGTGGTGACCTGCGGCGTCGGCAGCATCTGGGGCCTCATCGACGGCATCCTCATCCTGGTCAACGGCGGCACGGACGCGCAGGGTCGTCCGCTGCGCGACTGACGGACCGGACAGCGACAAGGGGCCCCGCGGCTGACCGCGGGGCCCCTTTCGCGCGTACTCCCCCGCCGGCTGGACCGGCGGGGGACGCCTCAGCGTGGCAGCGGCGCTTCCGCCCGACGCAGCAGCGTGAAGCCGGTGTCCCGGGCGCGGGCGGCGGCCAGCAGCCCGGCCACGGCGGCGGCGTTGGTGACCTCACCGGCCAGGACCATGGCGACCGCCTCGTCCAGGTCGATCCGGACGACCTGGAGGTCGGCCTCCTCGTCGTGGCGCTCGTGCCGCTCGTCGGCCGGCACGTCGGCGAGGTCCCGGGCCAGGAACACCCGGACGATCTCGTTGGTGAACCCCGGCGAGCTGTGCAGGTCGACCAGCACGTCGACCCGCCCGGCGGTCAGGTCGGCCTCCTCGGCCAGCTCCCGCAGCGCCGCCGCCGGCAACTCCTCGCCGGAGACGTCCATCAGACCGGCCGGCAGCTCCCACAGGTGCCGCCCGACCGGGTGCCGGTACTGGCGGATCAGCACCACCTGGCCGGCGTCGTCGAGCGCCACCACGGCCACCGCCCCGACGTGCCGGACCAGGTCCCGCAGCGCCGTCCCACCGCCCGGCATGCTCACCTCGTCGGTGACCACGTCGAAGATGCGCCCCTGGTACCGCTCCTGCCGGGACCGCACCTCGTAGCGGTGCTCAAGCCCGCTCACGCCGCCGCCCCGCTGCGCGCGGCGCCGGCGTGCGGCACCCGGCTGAGCCTGCTGGTTCGCTCGCTGCGCCCGCTCATGACGGGGACGCCGCCTTCGTCGCGGCGCCGTTGCGGGCGGCCTTGCGCGTCGTCGGAGCCTCCGCCGCCGCGTCCAGGTCCACCGGCAGCTGGTCGGCCTGCGAGTACGCCACAGCGGCCTTGACGAACGAGGCGAACAGCGGGTGCGGGCGGGTCGGGCGGCTCTTCAACTCGGGGTGCGCCTGGGTGGCCACGAAGAACGGGTGCAGGCCGCGATCCAGCTCGATGAACTCGACCAGCCGGCCGTCCGGGGAGGTGCCGGAGATGTGCAGGCCCGCCTTGGTCAGCGCGTCCCGGTAGGCGTTGTTCACCTCGTACCGGTGCCGGTGCCGCTCGCTGATCTCGGTGCTGCCGTACGCCTCGGCGACGATCGAACCCTCGGTCAGCGTCGCCGGGTACGCGCCCAGCCGCATGGTGCCGCCCAGGTCACCCCGGCCGGCGACGATGTCCTCCTGGTCGGCCATCGTGGCGATGACCGGGTGGGTCGCCTGCTCGTCGAACTCCACCGAGTTGGCGCCGTCCAGACCGGCCAGGTGCCGGGCCACCTCGATGGTCATGCACTGCAGACCGAGGCAGAGGCCGAGCAGCGGGATGCCGGCCTCCCGGGCGTACCGGGCGGTGCCGATCTTGCCCTCGATGCCGCGGACGCCGAAGCCGCCCGGGATGAGGATGCCGTCCACGCCGGCCAGAGCCGCCGCCGCGCCGGCCGGGGTGACGCACTCGTCGCTGGGCACCCACTTGATCTGCACCCGCGACCGGTTACCGAACCCGGCCGCCCGGATCGCCTCACTCACCGACAGGTACGCGTCGGGCAGGTCGACGTACTTGCCGACCACCGCGACGGTGACCGTGTGCCGGGGGCGGTGCACCCGCTCCAGCAGGTCGTCCCAGCTGGTCCAGTCCACGTCCCGGAAGGACAGGCCGAGCCGGCGCACCACGTACGCGTCGAGCCCCTCCCGGTGCAGCACCTTCGGAATGTCGTAGATGCTCGGTGCGTCCGGGGCGGCGACGACCGCCTCGGCGTCCACGTCGCAGTACAGCGACAGCTTCTCCTTGAGCTTCACCGGGATCTCCCGGTCGCAACGGAGCACGATCGCGTCCGGTTGGATACCGATGTTGCGCAGCTGCGCCACCGAGTGCTGGGTCGGCTTGGTCTTCAGCTCGCCCGACGGCGCCAGGTACGGCACCAGCGAGACGTGCAGGTAGAAGCAGTTGTCGCGGCCCAGGTCGTGGCGGACCTGGCGGATCGCCTCCAGGAACGGCAGCGACTCGATGTCGCCGACGGTGCCGCCGACCTCGGTGATCACCACATCGGGGAGCTGGCCGTCCTCGTCCGGGTCACCCATCCCCACGATCCGGGACTTGATCTCGTTGGTGATGTGCGGGATGACCTGGACGGTGTCGCCCAGGTACTCGCCGCGGCGCTCCTTGGCGATCACGTCGGAGTAGATCTGGCCGGTGGTGACGTTCGCCTTGCCGGACAGCGCCCGGTCGAGGAAGCGCTCGTAGTGCCCGACGTCGAGGTCGGTCTCGGCGCCGTCCTCGGTGACGAAGACCTCACCGTGCTGGAACGGGTTCATCGTCCCCGGGTCGACGTTCAGGTAGGGGTCGAGCTTCTGCATCACCACGCGCAGCCCGCGCGCGGTCAGCAGGTTGCCGAGGCTGGAGGCGGTGAGGCCCTTACCCAGCGAGGAGGCGACGCCCCCGGTGACGAAAATGTGCCTGGTCGTCCGTGCTGATGGGGCCAAGGCCTGCTCCCGTGTCGTCTGTCGCGGTCATGCAGACCGCCGTGCTTGATCAGCAAAGTGATCACGCGATCCACGGGATTCGACGGTAACACCTCCCGGGCGGGTACCCGCAGGCCGCACCCCGGCTGCGACACCTGCGGGACATCCGGACGAGGCCCGGCGCTCAGGACGCGGCAACCTCCGTCGATGACCGGGAGGCCTGCCGGGGCGGCACGGGCACCGGCGGCGTGCCGTCCGGCGTCGACCCGCTCGCGGTCGGCCCGGCCGGGTCGTCGGCGTCCCCACCGTGCTCCCCCGGAGCGTCCGAGCCCGCTCGGGTGACGGTCGCCGGCGTGCCCGTCGGCGGGTCGCCGATCGGCGCGGGGTGCGCGGCACCCAGGGGTCCGCCACCGCCGGTCGGGCCGTCGCCCCCGTCGACCGGGCCCACCCCACCCGGCCCCGACTCGTCCTCGGCGCCGTTGGCCCGGGAACGGGCCGGTGCCGGGCGGGTCCGGTCCGCGGCGTGCCCGAGCACCCGCAGCGACGCCAGGGCCGCCATCGGCACCACCAGGGCGGCGGCAGCACCCATCACATCCAGTGCCGCGCCGTCGAGCACCCCACCGAGCACCGCGGCGACCACAGTGCCGGCCAGCGCCGCCCGGACCGCCGGGTAGATGCCGAACAGCCGCATCAGCCCACCCCACGGCTGCAACAGGGCGAACCACACCAGCAACCCGCCGGCCAGCGCCAGCACCGTCAGCGGGCTGTTGACCAACGTCTCGAAGTTCTCCGTGCTGGACCGGTGCACGGCGAACCCGCCGGTGCCGTCGCCGAGCGCGGAGAGGAACCGGCCCAGGCTGCCCCGCTCCCCCGCCGGACGCCGCAGGTCCACCACGGCGAACCCGATACCGACCGCCAGCGCGGCCATGGTGGCCCAGGCCAACCGGCTGATCGTCAACCAGCCGCCGGCGCTGATCACGGCGGCGACGCTCACCCCGGCCGTGAGCGCGATCGCGCCGACCGGGTCGGCACCCAGGTACGGACTGCCGACCACCACCACGGCGAGACCACCCACCGCGACCATCACCGCTGGCCGCCAACCCCGGTGCACCCGTTGAGCGAGCCAGCCGCCGGTGACCAACGCGCCGGCGAGGAACACCCCCAGCCCCACGGTGCTCAGCCCGGCGTAGCGGCCACCCTGCAACGCCGAGTAGCCGACCACGCCGTTGAGCTGGAGTCGAGCCCCGGTGAGCACGTCCAGCCCGACCACGAGCGTGGTGAGGCCGGCCACCGCGCCGACCGGCCCGAGGGTGTTCGCGTACCCGGGGGCGAACCGCACCGCCGCGGTGCCGGCGGCCACCAGCAACGCCGTCACCCCGGCGAAGATCCACCCGGGGTGCTCGCCGCGCCACCAGGGCACCGCGTCGGCCAGCAGCGCCGCCGGCACCGTCAACGCCGCGGCGACCAGCAGCAGCTCGACCACCGCCACGATCCGTCCGGAGACGGGCGTCGGACCGGCCGGGCCGGCATGCGGACGGGCCCGGCGCAGCAGCGGCAGGATCGCGAGCGCCAGCAGCACCTGCACCCCGGCGAGCAGCGCGAAGAACCCACCGGAGACCGCACGCTGGGCGGCGGCCTCCCGGTCGGCGTTCGCCGGCGCGGCGATGGCCTCGGCCAGGTCGGTCGGACGGTCGCCGGTGCTGATCGCCGGGCGGCCGAGGAAGAGCCGCTCCGGCATCGGCCGGCCCAACGCGGCGAGGGCGGTCGGCGCGAGGTCGACAAGTTGCAGGTACCCGTCGCGGCCGGTGCTGGCCGAGGTGAGCCACCCCCGCTCCCAGCCCGGCCCGTCGGCGACCGCCACGTGCAGCCGCGACGGCTGGGTGGTGTCGGAGATCCCGGCGACCAGCACCAACGACCGTGGGGGTCGCGCCGCCAGCACCCGGGCCAGCTCGGCGTCCGCCGCGCGGGCCTCAGCGGCGCGGGTCGCCGGGTCGGCTCCCCCGACCGTGCCGAGGTCGACGATGCTCAGCACACAGGAGCCGAGCAGCGGCCGCGGATCGGCCGGCAGCGCCGACGCGTACCGGTCGACGCGGCCGAACGGTCGGGCGGCGGCCACTGCCGCGCCCGGGCCCACCGCGACGGAACACCGCACCGACTCCGACAACGAGCCGGGCAGCGCCCCCCAGGGCAACCGCTGCTGGTTGTACTGGACCACGCTCTCCTGGTCGGGCAGGTTCGCGCCGATGCCGTCCGGTTGTTCCACCGTCACCGCCGCCGCCGGGCAACCACCGGCCGCCCGGCTGCCGTTCCACGCGGCGAAGCTGCCCGCGCCCACCGTCAGCCAGCCGTCCACCGGGCAGGTGGGCCGGTGGGCCGAGCGCACCGACAGGGAGCCGATCGACCCGTCCTGGGCCATCCGCCACAACGTCGGGGTGCGCTGCGGATCCACGTCCTCCCAGCGCAGCCCGGCGATCCCGGCGAGCACCACGAAGTCGGCGGTGCGTTGCGGGGTGCCCTGGGGTGGGCGGGCGGCGAGCGCGGTGACGCCCAACGCCACCACGAGCACTGTCAACAGGGCGGGGGCGATTCGGCGCAGCATCACCGGTGTTCCGTTCTCGGGGCGTCGGAGCCCGGGGCGGCCGTCGGGCCACCCGGACTCCCGGCCAGCTCGGCGTAGAGGGCGACGAGCGTGGCGACGGTGTCCGCCTCGGTCGGCCACGTCGCCGCCCGTTCGACGCCGCGCCGGCTCAACTCCGCCCGCGCCGCCGGGTCGTCCAGCAACGCGCGTACAGCCGCGTCGACAGCGTCCACGTCACCGGCGGGGACCAGCGTGGCGGCGTCACCGACCAGATCCGGCAGCCCACCGACCGCCGTGGCCACCAGCGGAACACCGGCGCGCAGCGCCTCCTGGGCGAAGAGCTGCCGCGCCTCCCAGTCGCTGGTCACCACCGCCAGGTCCGCGCCGGCGAGCAGGTCGGCCACGTCGGTACGGTGCCCCAGCAGGGTCACCGGCGCGCGGGCGGCGGAGGTCCGTGCCGCGAGCGGCAGGTAGGCCGGCCCGCTGCCCGCGATCACCACGACCGGCGGCGGGGTACGGGTACGCCAGCGGGCCGCCGCGTCGATCAGCACGTCGTAGCGTTTCTGCGGGTGCAGTCGACCGACCGAGACGATCAGCGGCTGGTCCGGGCGGACCCCGAACTCGGCGCGTACCGCCGCCGGGCGTCGACGCGGCGCGGGCAACGTCGGCGCCGCGACCGGGGCGAGCCGGGCGTCCGCGGCGCCCACCTCGGCGGCCCGTCGCACCAGGTCCATGGAAGCGCCGAGCGCCACCCGCACGCCCCGGGCCACCACCCGTTCGACGAGCCGGGACACCCCGCCGCGCAGTCCCCCGGCGAGCACCGCGTTGTGCCAGGTGACGACCAGCGGGGCGGTGGGGCGGGCCAGCACGGCGACCAACCCGGCCCGCAGGCCGTGCGCGTGCACCACGTCGACGCTGGCGGCGGCGAGCACCCTACGCAGGGCGAGCACCGCCCGGGCGTCGGCCGGAGTCGGACTGGCCGGGATCTCCACCGGCGCGAAACGCGCACCGACACCGGTGAAGTCGAACTGCTCCTGAGTCGCCGCGGGCCCGCAGACCAGCACGCTGGTGCCGCCCGCGACGAGGCCACCGGCCACCGAGCGGACGTGCTGGCCGACGCCACCGGTGCTCGACGCGAGCACCAACGCGACGGTGCCCGACCAGCCGGTGGGCAGAGCTGGCTCAGTCATCGCGTCGCCGTCTCCTTCCCGTCGCCCCGCTCCGCGGCGTCCGCGCCCGGTGTCGGCGCACCGCCGGACGGCCCCCGCCGGCCCAGACGCCGCAGCACCCCGGCGAGCAGTGGCTGTACGTCCCGCCGGTCGACGAACCAGACCACGGCGAGGAACACAACCCCAATCAGAACCCCGGACAGCATGCCCTGACCGAACGCCGCCGCGATCGTCGGGGTGCCGCCGTCCGACGGGGCGAGCCAACCGGTGAGGCCCCACCCGGCGAGCCCGGCGAGCACACCGCCGAGGCCACCGGCCGCCCCGGCCCGCCCCGCGCCGGCGAGGGCGCGACGGCCGGCGCCGCGCAGCACCGCCAGGAGCAGCAGGGCACCGAGCACCAGCATCCCCACCGAGTTCGCCGACGTCACCGCGAGCACCCGGTCGGCGGTGGGGAGCAGTGCCGTCAACGGCAGCGCCACCGCCGGAACGACCAGCCAGCCGAGTGTGATCGCCACGGTCGCCGGCCGGGTGTCGCCGCGCGCGTACAGCGCGCGGGACAGGATCGCGAACACGCCGTAGCCGAGCAGACCCGGCGCGAATCCGATGATGGCCGCCGCGGTGGACGCCGGATTGTCCGGGTAGAAGAGGGCAGCGACCGGCCGCGCGGTACCGATCAACGCCGCGGCGCCCAGGCAGCTGAAGAGCAGCACGCCCCGCACCGCGCTGGACAGGGTCCGCCGGTAGCCGTCCTCGTCACCGGCGGCGCTGGCGGTGGCCAGGGTGGGGTACGACGCCACCGCCAGCGGCACGGCGAGCACCGCCCACGGCAACAGGTAGATCGCCTGGGCCAGGTTGAACACCTGCGGGGAGCCGGTGGGGCCGCCGGAGACCCGGTTCAGCACCACCAGCAGCGCCACCTGCTGCGCGGCCACCGTCACCGCGCCGGCCGTGGCGAGTCCGCCGATCCGCGCCCGGGCGTCATCGGTGAAGGCGTACCCGAACCGGGGCCGTAGCCGCAGCCCCCGCAGCGGGATCAGCAGCGAGAGCGACAGCACCACCACGCCCAGCGTGGTGCCGCCGGACAGGAGCAGTTCGCCACTGCGGCCGACCTGGGCGACCGACACCCCCCGCCCCTGGGCGGCGCCGAAGGCCACGTAGACGACGACCACGGTGAGGCTGGACAGCAACGGCGCGATGACCGGCCAGGCGAAACGTCGGTGCGCCTGCAGGACGCCGGTGAGCACGATGCCGATCCCGTACAGCGGCAGCTGCGGGGCGAACACGCGCAACATCCGGGCGCCGGCGGCGAGTTCCGCCGCCGATCGTCCCTCGCTGATGAGCGAAATGATCGGGTCGGCGAACACGGCGACGAGCACGGCGAGGGGAACCAGCAGGCTCACCGTCCAGGTGAGCAGGGCGCCGGTGGTCGCCGCCACCGCCCGCCGGTCCTGCGCCGCGACCGCCCCGGCCAGCAGCGGCACGACCAGGCTGGCCAACGCCCCACCCGCGACGATCTCGAAGACGATGTTCGGCACCGTGTTCGCGATGACGTACATGCCGCCGAGGTCGCTCTGCTCGACCACCCAGGTGAACACGGCGGTACGGCCGAAGCCGGCGAGTCGGCTGGCCACGGTGAGGACGGCGATGAGCGCGGCTGCCCCGGCCAGCCGGCCGGCGCCGGCGAGGGGTGCCGGTCTGTTCACGTCAGTCGGCGCGTCGGCCCAGTGCGTCGAGTTCGCGGAGCCCCGGGGTCCGCTGGATCACCGCCGTGAAGCTGACCTTCTCACTGGCGGCGGTCAGCCCGGCCAGGACGGCGAGCAGACCGGCGCGGCCCAGTGGACCGGTGCGGGCGGCGAGCGCGACGCCGAGCAGCGCCCCGAGCGCGTTGGCGCCGCTGTCGCCGAGCATCACGTCCTCGGCCAGGTCGTCGCGGAGCAGGCCGGCGGCGGCGCCGGCCGCACCGGCGGCGATCCCACCCTGCGGGCCGCCGGTGAGCGGCGCGGCGAGCAGCAGACCGGACTTGATCGCCCGGCCCGGTCGTAGGTCGAGCAGGTTCAGCAGGTTGGCCGTGCCGGCGATCACGCCGGCACCGAGCAGCACGTCGACCCCCCGGCCGAACGCCCGGTGCCGCTGCCGGCGCGGGTGCGCGGCGACCCGGGGGTCGGCGGCGAGCAGCGCGGCGGCGCCCAGCCCGGCGGCGCCCACCCCGACGACCTTGACCAGACCGGCGGTGATGCGTCCCTCACGCAGCGCGGCGAGGTGCCCGGCGAAACCCTTGGCGGCCTTCTGCTCCGGGCGCGCGCCGACCACGTCGTCGTAGAGCCCGACGCCGCCCGCACCGAGCCCGGCGACCAGTGCGGCACCACCGGCGGCACCGCCGGTGGCACCGAACGCGCCGGCGGCGGCAGCGCCGGCGGCGAGCGCCGGGCCGGCGGCCAGGCTGACCGTGCGGCCGCGGAAGTTGGTGCGCTCCAACGCGGGCCCGGCCGGTGAGGTACGCGCCTCACGCAGCGCGTAGCGGGCCGCCGCGGCACCTGCGGCGGCGATCAACAGCCGACCCAGCGCGCTCACGCCGCCACCTCGCTCGCTCGGTCACGCGCCGCCTGGTCGGATCCGGACACGGGGGTACGTCGTTCGCTCACTGGGGCAGTCTAGGCAGCAGCGACGGGGCGTTGTCGCCGACGCCGTACTGTCCGGCCTTCTTCTCGGTGAGTTGCTCCACCAGGGCGAGGGTGGTCACCACCTGCCCCTGCACCGTGTTCGCGTTGTCGACCGTGGAGATGGTCTGGGTGAGCACCGGGTCGCCGCGCACCACGCCGACCAGGTTGCCCCCGACGGAACCGTTGCCGGCCACCACTATCGACCCGGTGCGGTCGAACTGCTCGGCGATCTTGACGACCGACTCGTCCCGCTTGTCGGAGTCCTTGTCGACGTACGGCTGGCCGCTGACCACGACGACGGCCTCCGCCGAGGCGGTGACCTTGTTGCTGTCGGTGGTCAGGTAACCGGCGTTGTTGTACGCGGCGAGCACCGCCCGCCGGTCGGCGTCACTGACCGGCGCGACGCCCTGGGCCCGGTCCAGCAGGACGCTGGCCAGCAGCGCGCTGGAGGTCTCCACGCCGTGCCCGTTGCCCGGCAGGCCGGTGGTCTGCGCGGTCGGTCGGGCCGCGGTGACCGCCAACTCCAGCAGGTTGGAGTTGTTGTCCGGGTTGATGAACTTGTCCTGCAGGTCGACCTGACCGGTGATGGTGGCCCCGGCCTGCTGGAGCTTCTTGAGCACGCCCTCGGTGTGGTCACGGCCGTTGGGCAGGCTGAGCACCACCACCCGCCGCCCGGTGAGGGTGCCGGGCAGGACGACCTGGGAGATCTCCTCGGCGAACTCCTCCTCCAGGGCGAGTTGCTTCTCCATGTTGCTGACCGTCTGGCGCCAGTGTTGGTTGTCCTTGCGCAGCCCGGTGACCTGCCCCTCGAGCGAGTCGGCGACCGGGCCGTTGAGGGCGGCCGTGCCGACCACCAGGCCGATCGCCAGAGCCAGGAAGACCGCGGTGAGGGACACCACGTGGTAGCGGAAGTTGATCACGCTTGCAGCCTCTTGATCGGTCGGGAACTAGAAGAGCCGGTACAGCTGGAACACGAAATTGTCCCACCACTCGGCGACCACGCCCAGGTACGCCTTCCCGACTGTCGACACGGCCACCGCGGACGCCATCGCCGCGATCGCCGACAGCACCAGCAGCAGCAGCGACGAGCCGGAGATGCTCTGCCGGTAGAGCCGGCTCACCCCCTTGGCGTCGACCAGCTTGCCGCCGACCTTCAGCCGGGTCAGGAACGTCGAGGCCATCCCGCCTCGACCCTTGTCCAGGAACTCGACAAGTGTCGCGTGGGTGCCGACCGCTACGAGCAGCGAGGCGCCCTTCTCGTCGGCGAGCAGCATGGCCAGGTCCTCGCTGGTCGCCGCGGCCGGAAAGGTGATCGCCGGCACACCGAGGCCGTTGACCCGGGGCAGGCCGGGCGCCCGACCGTCCGGGTACGCGTGCACGATCACCTCGGCGCCGCAGCGCAGCACGTCGTCGGTGACCGAATCCATGTCGCCGATGATCATGTCGGGGGTGTAGCCGGCCTCGACGAGCGCGTCCGCGCCACCGTCGACGCCGATCAGCACCGGCTTGAACTCCCGGATGTACGGGCGCAGCACGTCCAGGTCGGCCTTGTAGTCGTAGCCGCGCACCACGATCAGGCAGTGGCGACCCTGGATCTGGGTCTCGATGTCGGGCACCCCGACACCGTCGAGCAGCAGGTCGCGCTCCTGGCGCAGGTAGTCCATCGTGTTGGCGGCGAACGCCTCCAACTGCACCGACAGACCCTCCCGGGCGTCAGCCATCGCCTTGGCGACCGTCTCGGCGTCCTGCAGGCTGCCGTGGGCCACCGGCTCGTCACCGGCGAAGACCGTGTTGCCCTCGATGCGCACCTGGTCGCCCTCGCGGATCCGCTCGAAGACGCCCTCACCCAGGTCGTCGAGGAGCGGAATGCCGGCGGCGACCAGCACCTCCGGGCCGAGGTTCGGGTAACGGCCGGAGACCGACGGCTTGGCGTTGAGCACCGCCGCGACCCCGACGGCGACCAGCGAATCGGCCGCCACCCGGTCCAGGTCGACGTGGTCGATGACCGCGATGTCACCGGGTCGCAGCCGACCGACCAGGCGTTTCGTCCGGCGATCAAGGCGCGCGGTGCCGAGGACTCTGCCCGGTTCGGAGTTCCGGTTCCGGCGCAACGTGGGTAGACGCATCGTGACCATCCTGGCATGTGAGGCAGGCTTTTCTGTCGCGACATGCCTGAGCAGGGCCGCCTACCCAGGGAAGCACACACCGGCACAAGCCGGTGTGCTTGCGCTCACAATACGCGGCGTCACAACCGCCTTTCCTTGGCGGCCACCGCCAGCAACTCCTCGGCGTGGGCGATACCCAGATCCGAATCGGGCAAACCCGCCAACATGCGCGCCAACTCCCGGGCCCGCTCGGTGTCCTCCACCACCCGCACCCCGCTCGTCGTCACCGCGCCGCCGGTGTCCTTCGCCACCACCAGGTGCCGATCGGCGAAAGCGGCCACCTGCGGCAGGTGCGTGACCACCAGCACCTGGTGGCTGCGGGCCAGCCGCGCCAACCGGCGGCCGATCTCCACCGCCGCCTGACCGCCGACCCCCGCGTCGACCTCGTCGAAGACCAGTGTGGGCGGGCCGCCCGAGCCGGCGAACACGACCTCGATGGCGAGCATCACCCGGGACAGCTCACCGCCGGAGGCGCCGCGTTGCAACGGCAGCGACGGCGCGCCCGGATGGGCCAGCAACCGCAGCTCCACCTCGTCACCGCCGTCCGGTGTGACACCCACCTCGACGCCGTTGACCGCCAACGTCGGCTCCGCGCGACCGGCCGGACGGGGCAGCACCGCCACCTCGATCCGCGCGTGCGGCATGGCCAGCCCGGCAAGCTCGACGGTGACCTGGTCGGCGAAGCGGATCGCCGCCTCCTGCCGGGAGGCGGACACCCGGCCGGCGAGGTCGGCCACCTCGACGGCGAGCCGCTGACCCTCCCGCTCCAACTCGTCCAGCACGTCGTCGGACATGTCCAGGTCGGACAGTCGGGTGCGCGCCCGGTCAGCCCAGGCGATCACCCCGTCCACGTCGTCGGCGTACTTGCGGGTCAACGCGCGCAGCGCCGCCCGCCGCTCGTAGACGTGCTGCAACCGGGCCGGGTCCGCGTCCAGCGTCGCCAGGTACGTCGACAGCTCCGCGGACACGTCGGTGACCAGGGTGGCCGCCTCCTCCAGGCGGGCCGCCAGCTCACCGAGCGCCGGATCGGTGCCGGACTGCGCCTCCAGGGTCCGCCGGGCGGTGCCCAGCAGTGCCGCCGCGTCCGGGGTCTCGTCGGTGGCCTCCGCGCCACCGGCCACGCACTGCTGGGCGATCTGCGCGGCCGTCCGCAGGCCCTCGGCGTGCTCCAGCCGCTGCGCCTCGGTCTTCAGCTCGTCGTCCTCGCCGGGCTGCGGATCGACCCGGGTGATCTCGTCGAGGCCCAGCCGCAGCAGGTCGGCCTCCTGGTTGCGCTCACGGGCGTTGCGCCGCCGGTCGGCCAGGTCGTCGACCACCCGACGCCACCCCGTGTACGCCTCCCGCAGCGCGTCGAGCAGCTTCTCGTGCGCGGGGCCGGCGAACCGGTCCAGTGCGGCCCGCTGCTCGGCCGGGCGCAGCAGCCGCAACTGGTCGGACTGACCGTGCACGGCCACCGCCTGCTCGCCGACCTCACCGAGCATCGACACCGGCATGCTCCGGCCGCCGACGTGGGCGCGCGAGCGCCCCTCCACCGTGACCGTGCGGCTCAGCAGCACCGTGCCGTCCTCGTCGGGCTCGCCACCGGCCTCGGTGATCCGCGCGTGCACGGCGTCGGCGACCCGCCCGTGCAGCCGCAACCGCCCCTCCACCACCGCCCGGCCTGGTTGGGCGCGGACCCGCCCGGCGTCGGCCCGGCCGCCGAAGAGCAGGCCGAGGCCGGTCACCACCATCGTCTTGCCCGCACCGGTCTCGCCGGTGATGACGTTCATGCCGCCGGTCAACGGCAGCGTGGTGTCCTCGATGACGCCCAGCCCGGTGATGCGCAGCTCTTCCAGCACAGCCACCGACAGTAGACGCGAGGCCCGACACTTGACCAGCCGACGGGCCCGGGCACGGCCCGCACCCGGCCGACGTACAGTTCTGCCCCGTGTTGGACGTGATCGGCCTGACCCCGGCTGAGGAGGAGCTCTACCGCTGCCTGCTCCAGCTCACCACGGCCCGCATCGACGAGTTGGTCCATCGCCTGCACCGCCCCCGTGAGCAGGTCGTCGCCCAGGTCGAGGCGCTGCGCGGCAAGGGCCTCGTGCAGCCCACCGACAACGACCCGGACGCCCCGCTGCGCCCGACCGCCCCGGACGTCGCCCTCGGCGGGACGCTGCTGCGCCGCCAGGAGGACCTGGAGGCGGCCCGCCGGCTGGTCACCCAACTGGCCGAGGAGTACCGCTCCGGGCTGCGCCGGCACCACGTCGACCACCTCGTGGAGGTGATCACCGGTGGCCGGGTCCTCCGGGACCGCCTGCGTGACCTGCAGAACTCGGCGCGTACCGAGGTGCTCTGGTTCTGCCGGGCCAATCCCCTGGCCATGGCCGGCCCGGAGAACGTCGAGGAGTTCGACGCGCTGGCCCGTGGGGTGAGCTACCGGGCCATCTACGAGCGTGACCTGCTGCTGGAGCCGGGCGCGTTGGCCGACCTGGCCAAGGGCGTCGCCGCCGGCGAGCAGGCCCGCGTCCTGGACCGGCTGCCGGTCCGACTGGCCATCGTGGACGCCCGCACCGCCATCTGCCCGCTGGTGCCCGACCGTGCCGGCGGCGAACCGAGCGCCGCCGTGATCGGGCGCAGTCAACTGCTCGACGCCCTGCTCGCCCTCTTCGAGAGTCACTGGCGGGTGGCCACCCGGCTGCGGCTCGACGACCCGCTCGCCGTCGCGGCCCCCGAGGGTCGACGGCCGGAGCCCGAGTGCCATCCGGGCGACGGTTACCAGCCCGACGCCGACGAGGCGCGGCTGCTGTCGCTGTTCGTGGCGGGCGTACCGGACAAGTCCATCGCCTCCCAGCTCGGGGTGAGCCGACGGACCGTGCAACGGCGCATCGCCGACCTGATGGCCGCCGCCGGCGTGGACACCCGGCCCGGGTTGGCGTTCCAGGTCGCCCGCCGCGGCTGGCTCTGACGCCGCGAGGGCCCGCCGTCGACCCCGACGGCGGACCCTCGCCGACCGGGCGGGACGGCCAGGCAGCCCCGCCCACGCCGCGTCAGCGCAGCCCGTACGCCTGGAGCACGGTCTGGTCGACGGTGTTCCCGGCCCGGTCGGCGGCGTGCACCCGTAGCGACACCGTTCCGCGCCCCGCCGGCACTGTCGCGGTGTACCGGGTGCCCGACCCCTTCGTCGGCGCGGTGCGCCAGGTGACGCCCCCGTCGAAGGAGACCTGCACCCGGACGCTGGTGCCGGTCGGCGCCGGCACCCCGGCCGGCTGCCGCAGGGTCAGCCCCACCTGGTGTGAGCGGTTGCCGCGGACCGTGCCGGACAGGTCGGCCGGCACCCGGTAGTCCACCTGCAGCAGCGACAACGGCGTGGCGGCGTCGCCCGCCGGTCGGGCCGAGGTGAACTCCCAGGCGGTGTCGGTCCGCGTGCCGTAGCGCCACTCGTCCGAGGACCGCTGCGTCGTCAGGTCCAGTCGGTAGCGGGCCGACTTCGCGGTGGTGGGCACCGGCGCCCACCCGCCGGAGAGGTCGGCGATCTGCTGCCCGTCGCGGCTGACCCGGATCGCGACAGTGTCCGACTCGTCGCTGCCGCCGGCCTCCCTGAAGTTCCCGTCGGCGTCGACGAACTCGGCCACCCGCAGGTTCAAGGTGTCCCCGGTACGGGTCGGTACCGGGACACCGCCGCCGGCCGGCACGGCCGGTCGGATCACCGGAGCGTGCCAGGTCTCGGCGACCCGGTCGTCGGCGGCGTACTGCCGGGGCTGCTGGGTGAGCCCGCCGAGCAGCCGCCCCCAGGACCAGGTGACCTTGTGCAGGACCTGGTGCTGCCACCAGTTGTCCCCGGCGCTGACGAACTCCTGGCGGGTGGTGCCGGTACGCACCGGGCGCTGGTCGTCGTTCCAGGAGGTCTCCTGCCACGGACGCCAGCCGAACCGCTGCTCGCTGGCCCACGGCGTACCGCCGACGTCGCCGTAGCTGGCGGTCACCTCGGCCGTGTTCTTCCCGGTGACCGTGTGCGTGATCCGCTCCGGCACGCGCCCCTTCGACACCTGCCACACGTCGTACAGGTACGGGCTGTCCACCGTCAACGTCAGGTCCAGCGTCGCCCGGCCCTTCCTGGCCGCCGCGATCAGCCGCTGCCCGTCGTCGTTGGCCACCACCATCGACGGGATCGGTAGCCGTTCCCCGAGCGGCTGCCACACCGTCCACGCGCTGAAGTCCGCCGGCCGGACGATCAGCACCACGGCAGCGCCGGCGGCGGCCGCCGCCGCGATCTGCTCCTCCTCCGAGGCGTCCGGGCTGCTGGTGAGCAGCGCTGCGGCGCCGCGTACCCGGGTCAGCTCGGCGGGGGTGCCGGTGCCGGCCCAGACCAGCGGCAGCTTGCGTCGGTCGGCCGGCGCCGGCGAGTAGCCCAGTAGGTTGATGTCCAGCGGTCCGGACACCCCGCTGATCTTCGCGTCCACCATCGGAGCGACCAGTTGCCAGCGGGACGCGAACTCGAACTCGCCCTGACGGACCGGGCGGGTCGGCGTGACGTTGACCTGCTGGATGGTGCTGTAGGTCATCACCCCGTGGTCGACCTGCCGGCCGTTGCCGAAGACCCGGTGCTCGTAGAAGCTGATCGTCGACCGCTGCTCGGTCGGCTTCGGCGTCTCGATCCGTACCGGGGTGCCCTTGCGCGGGTCGAGCACGACGGTGAGGTCCCGGTCGACCAGCAGCTCCGGGTCGGTGACCAGGGTGATCTGCTCGTCCAGTGGGGCACCGTGCTCGATCAACGCCTCGACCAGGTAGGGGCCCTCCTCGACCTGGAGCTGCACCTCGCCGCCGACCCAGCCGAGCCAGTCGGATTCGGGCTGCTCACCGAAGAGGGTGAGCACCGACGCGAGGCCCGGCTGACCCTTCATGTCCAGCGCCTTCACGGTGACGGTGTGCAGCGGGCCGCTGAGGGTCAGCGCGACGGCGGTACGCACCGCGACGCCGTCCGCGCCGGTGGCCACCAGCCACCCGCCGTGCACCCCCCGGTCCAGCTTCGCCGGGTCCGCCCGCAGCGGCACGGCGACGCTGCCGCCGGCCGGCACCGTCACCTCGGTGCCGCCGACCGCCACCCCGTCGGTCTCGGCCGCGCGGGTGTCCAGGTTGCGCAGCTCCAGGGCCAACCGCAGGGTCTGCGGGGTCGTGCCGCCGTTGGTGTACGTCACGGTCCGCTCGACCGTCGCGCCACCGGTGCTGAGCCGACCGAAGTCGGCGGTGGCGGAGGAGTACACCCGCTGGCCGAGCGCGCGGGCCACGTCGACCCGGCCGGCGCCCTGCTCGAAGACGGTCAACGCCGGGTTCGCCTTCGTGGTGCTGACCAGCGCGTCCTTGAGCTTCACGGCGGACCAGTCGGGGTGTTCCTGGGCGAGGATCGCCGCCGCTCCGGCCACGTGCGGGGTGGCCATCGAGGTGCCCGACGCGGTCGTGTAGGCGTCGTCCACCGGCGTACCCATGGCGGTTCCGGCGGCCCGGGCGGCGATGATGCCGACACCCGGCGCGGTGATCTCGGGCTTGAGGCCGTTGTCGCCGAGGCGCGGGCCCCGGCTGGAGAACTCCGCCAGGTTGTCGGCGCGGTCCACCGCGCCGACGGTGAGCGCCGCCGAGGCCGCGCCGGGCGCGCCGACGGTACGCGCGGCACCCGAGTTGCCGGCGGCGACCACGAAGAGCGCGCCGGTCTCGGCGGTCAGGTCGTTCACCGCCTGGCTCATCGGGTCGGTGCCGTCGGTCGGGTCGCCGCCGAGGCTCATGCTGACCACCTTCGCGCCGGAGTGGGCGGCCCACTCCATGCCCGCGATGATGGACGAGCTGTAGCCGGAGCCCGCGTCGTCGAGCACCTTGCCGACCAGCAACCGCGCGCCCGGGGCGACGCCCTTGCGTCGCCCGTCGGACGCCGCCCCGCTGCCGGCGATGGTGGCGGCCACGTGGGTGCCGTGACCGTGCCCGTCGCGGGCGCTGCCACTGTCGGAGAAGTCCTGCGCCTCGGCGATCCGACCAGCCAGGTCGGGGTGGGTGGCGTCGACGCCGGTGTCGAGCACCGCCACCGTCACGCCGGCACCGTCGCGGCCGGCGGCCCAGGCGGCCGGGGCGCCGATCTGCGGCACGCTGTGCTCCAGCGTCGGGCGGACCTTCCCGTCCAGCCAGATCCGGGCGACACCCGCGCCGAGCCGGGCGGGTGAGCCGGCGGTGACCCGCTGCCCGGGCGCGCCGCGCAGCGACGTCCACAGACCGCCGAGCTCGCCCTTGCCGACCCGCATCGCGGCGCCGTTGATGCTCCCCAGGGGACGCGCGCCGGTGGCGCCGGTCAGCGGCCTGACCCGTCCGGCGGCCGGCTCCTGGTAGCGCACGATCAGCGGCAACGTGGCCTGCGCGGCGTCGCCGTACCCGTCGGCCGCCAACTCCTGGACGTCGAACAGGTCGGGGTCGAGCACCCCGGCGGAGAGGTACGGCACGACGTCGCTGGGCAGCACCCGCAACCCGCCGTCGGCCTCGACGGTCTGGAAGGTGATCCGGTTGCGCCCCGGGCCGGGGTGGACGGTGGCGGCGACCCGACCGGGTGCCGCCTGGACCAGATCGACCTGATCGCCGGTGATCAGGGTGATGCGGACGGGTGCGTGCTGGGCGGGCGTGCCCGACGTCGGGCCGGTGGGCCGGGCGGGCGGGTCGGCGGACGCCGGTGCGGCGACGCCGACCACCAACGCGCCGACCGCGCCGACGGCGAGCCAGCGGGGGGACCAGTGCATGCGATGCGCTCCTCTACTCCTCCAGGCCCACCATCCGTAGATGAGGGCCGATCGGAGTCTGCGACGGCGCGCGTCACCAGGTCACTAGTCGCCAGCCGCCGCAGCGGCGACATGTCGTCAGGTGGACACCGCACATCCACCGACAGTGTGTGCCGCGGTCACCGGCGGCTGCCGCGCCACCCGTGCACGGGCAGGTCGAACTTGGCCACCAGCCGGTCGGTGAACGGGCGGGGGCGCAGCCGCACGATGCGCACCGGCAGGGCGCCGCGGCGCACCGTCACCCGGGCGCCGGGTGGCAGGTCGTAGACCCGCCGGCCGTCGCAGGAGAGCACGGCGAGGGTGGTGAACGGGTCCACGGTGATCACGAAGGTGGACGTCGGGGCCGTGACCAACGGGCGGCTGAACAACGCGTGCGCGCTGATCGGCACCAGCAGCAGCGCCTCCACCTCCGGCCAGACCACCGGACCGCCACCGGAGAACGCGTACGCGGTGGAGCCGGTTGGGGTGGCGCAGACGACACCGTCGCAGCCGTAGCGGGACAGCGGCCGGCCGTCCACGTCGACGAGCAGCTCCAGCATCTGGGCACGCTCGCCCTTCTCGATGCTGATCTCGTTGAGCGCCCACGACTCGATGGTCGGCCCGCCGTCGAACTCGGCGGTGACGTCCAGGGTCAGCCGCTCGTCGACGGTGTAGTTGCGGCCGACGACGTCCCGGACGGCGGTGTCCAGGTCGTCGATCTCCGCCTCCGCCAGGAAGCCCACCTTGCCGAGGTTGATGCCGAGCAGCGGCGCCTTCGCCGGCCGGGCCAGCTCGGCGGCGCGCAGGAAGGTGCCGTCCCCACCGAGCGCGAAGACGATCTCGGCGCCCTCGGCGGCCTGCGGGCCGCCGACCGGCACCACGCCGGGCAGGTCGAGGTCCTCGGCCTCATCGGCGACCACCCGTACCTCGAAACCCGCGTCGATCAGGTCGGCGGCGACCGACCGGGCGTGCTCGGTGCTGCGCCGACGACCGGTGTGGGTCACCAGCAGCGCGGTCCGGCTCATCGGGTCGCCCGCCCATCCTGGACCGGGCGGCACCGCGACACCGTCGCCCCGCCACACCCGCGTGTCGTCGCGGTGCCCTCGCTGCGCGCGTTCACCCTGCGACCTCCTCCGCCGCCCCGTCCGGCACGTCGCCGGTCGTCGTCGGGCCGTCCGGCCCGGCCGCCACCACGGCCCGCACCCGCTGCGGGTCGGCCGGTGGTGCGCCCCGGCGCAACCATACGAAGAACTCCACGTTGCCGCTCGGCCCGGGCAGCGGGCTGGCCGCCACATCCGCCAGGCCGAGGCCGAGCCGCGCGGCCGCCGCGGCCACATCCAGCACCGCTTCGGCGCGCAGCTCCGGATCGCGGACCACACCGCCGGCGCCGACCCGCTCCTTGCCGACCTCGAACTGCGGCTTGACCATCAACGCCAGGTCACCGTCGTCGCGGGTGCAGCCGGCCAACGCCGGCAGCACCAACCGCAGCGAGATGAACGACAGGTCGGCCACCGTGAGATCGACCTGACCGCCGATGGTGTCCGCGTCGAGGGTACGAACGTTGGTGCGCTCCAGAACGCGGACCCGCTCGTTCGTGCGCAGCGGCCAGGCGAGCTGCCCGTACCCGACGTCCACCGCCACCACCTCGGCCGCGCCGGCGCGCAGCAGCACGTCGGTGAACCCGCCGGTCGACGCGCCCGCGTCCAGGCAGCGCCGCCCGGCGACCCGCAACCCTCCGGGGGCGAACGCGGCCAGCGCCCCGGCGAGCTTGTGCCCGCCCCGGGAGACGTACTCCTCGGCGGGGTCCGCACCGGTCACCAGGAGCGGATCGGCGGGGTCGACCATCGCGGCCGCCTTGCGGGCGACCACGCCCCGCAGTTGGACCCGGCCGGCCTCCACCAACGCGGCGGCCTGCTCACGGGAGCGGGCCAGACCGCGCCGGACGAGTTCGGCGTCCAGCCGGTTACGACGTGCCATGGGTGGTTCTCCGGTCTGCTCAGGCCTGGTCGTCCCGCTCAGGTCTGGTCGATGGTGGCGAGGGTTTCCCGCAGCGTCTCGTAGGCCGCCTCGTAGTGGGCGATCTGGTCGGCGGGGGCGAGCGTTGCCGCGTTCGCCAGGGACTGCACGGCGGCGTCCACCGCCGGGTGTCGCGTGTCGTCGTCGTCCCCGAACTCCGCTGGCGGCCCGGGGCGGGCACCCGCCGGCGGCCCGGGCCGGGCCGGGAAGGAGCTGCCCGCCGGTGGGCCGGGCCGGGCCGGGAAAGACCCGCCGGGCGGTGGGCCGGGCCGGGCCGGGAAAGAGCCGCCCGCCGGTGGGCCGGGCCGGGTCATTCGGCGTCGTCCGGCCGCTGCTTGCGGACCGCCTTCTTGGCGGGCATCGCCGCCGGCGTCGGAACGTCCTCGTCGGCGGTCCGGCTGACCGTCGCCGGAGGCTTCTTCGCGATGGCCTTCTTGGCGACCGCCTTCTTCGCCACCGCCTTCTTCGCCACCGGCGCGGAGACCGGCGCACCGGCCGGGGCGTCGGACGGCACGAGGCCGGTGCCGGGCCGCGCGGCGGCAGTCGGGTCGGGTGCTGCCGTCGGGCCGGCGGTCGACGCGTCGACGGACCGCGCCTCCCGCAGTTGCCGCTCCAGGTCGTGCACCCGTCGGGTCAGCTCGGCCACCTCGTCGGCGGTGGCCAGACCGACCGCGCCGAGGGCCCGGTCGACCTCGAAGCGGACCAGTTTGGTCAACGCCTCCCGGTTGGCGGCGCTGGTGGTGAGCAGTTCCTCGCCGAGGGCCTGGAGTTGGGCGGCGGTCGCGCCGCCGGAGCCGACGAGGCGACGTGCCACGTCCTGGGCCTTCTTCCGGGGCGCCTCCGTCAGGCCCATGGCCAGCTCGAGGTAGGCGCGCCACGCGTCCTGCATGCCTGAGTCCTTCCACGGGGCGGGGTGTGCAGGTGTCACGCTACCGGGCACCCCGGACCGGTCCGTGCGGTACGGTGCCGAGGACGGCGTGGCGATCAGCGAGGGGGAGATGTGGCCAGCGTGGACGAGTGCCGCCAGGCGTTGCAGGAGCTGGCCGCCCGGTTGGACCGCAACGCCGAGACGGTACGCGAACGGATCGACCTGGACCGGACGCTGGCCTGCCGGATCACCGACCTGGACACCGCGTTTCACGGCCGGATCACCGGTGGCCGGCTGGTCGAGCTGACCGACGGCGACGACCCCAAGGCCAAGATCGCGCTGAGCACGTCCAGCGACGACCTGCTCGCCCTGGTCCGCGGCGACCTGGACGTCACCAACGCGGTGACCTCCCGCCGGGTGTCGATCAAAGCCAACCCGTTCGACCTGCTGAAGCTGCGCAAGCTGCTCTGAACTGTTGCCGTCACTCGGCAGCGGTCAGACCGAAGCTCTCCATCGCCTGGGCCGCGTCCGGGCCCACCGGACGGATCTTCGGCAGCGCCGGCACCGGCGCCGACCAGGCCACCGCGCAGAGCGCCGCCAGGGCGTCCAGCTGTCGACCGGTCCCCGCCAGCTCCAGCGTGCCGTCCCGGTCGGTCACTGACCAGCCGCCGGCGTCCGCCGGGCCCGGGACCCGCACGGCGGCAGCCGGGTCGAACAGCCCCGCCAGGTCCCTCGCGACGTACGTGGGACGCCGCTGCGGCTCGGCGGCCAGCAGATCCGGTACGCCGTGCACGCCGGTGAGCACGAGCAGGCTGTCCAAACCCGCCCGACAGGCGCCCTCGATGTCGGTGTCCAGCCGGTCACCCACCACCAGGCTCCGCCCACCGCCACTGCGGCGAGCGGCGGTCTCGAACAGCGCCGGCTCCGGCTTGCCGACCACCACGTCGGGGTCCCGCTCCAGCGCCGTCCGCAGCACGGCGACCAGCGAACCGTTGCCCGGCAACGGACCCCGCCCACTGGGCAGGGTCCGATCGGTGTTGGTGGCGATCCAGATGGCACCCGCCCGCACCGCGATCGACGCTTCGGCCAACTCGGCCCAGCCGACCTGCGGGCCGTACCCCTGCACCACCGCCGCCGGCTTCTCGTCGGCCTGGGTGACCGGGGTCAGACCGACCGCGCGCAGTTCCGCGCGCAGCGCCTCCGCGCCGACCACCAGCACCGACGCGCCGGCGGGCAGCCGGTCACGCAGCAACTCGGCCGAGGCCGCGGCGGAGGTGAGGACCTCCTCCGGCCGGGCCGCCACACCCATTCCGGTCAGCAGGTCCGCGACCTCGCTGGAGCGGCGGGACGCGTTGTTGGTCGCGTACGCCACCGCCCGTCCCTCGGCGTGCAGCCGGGCCACCGCCTCGACGGCGCCGGGGATCGGCCGGTCGATCAGGTAGATCACGCCATCCAGATCGAAGACGACCAGGGTGTACCCGTCGACCAGCCGTTCCCCCACGCCCGCGCTCACCGCCGCGTCGACCCTGACTCGTCGCCCTCGGCCGGCACGGTCCCGGCGGCGTTCGCCGTGTCCCCGTCCGCTGTGTCCCCGTCCGCGTCGCCGGACGTCACACCGCTGTCGCCAGCGGTGCCCGCGTCGGCGTTGCCGCTTCCGCTCGGGTGACGGTCCTCGTCCTCGTCGTCGAAGTCCTCGTCGTCGCCGGGACGGCTGACAGCGGCGTCGTCCTCGTCGTCGTCGAAGTCCGCGTCGTCCTCGTCGTCGTCGTCTTCGTCGTCGTCCTGGTCGTCGTCGTCTTCGTCGTCGTCCTGGTCGTCGTCGTCGTCCTGGTCGTCGTCGTCGTCTTCGTCGTCACCGGTCAGGTCGGCGTCGGGTCGGGCCGGCACCGCGCCGGGAGCCCCCGGGCCCGCGGCGATCTCCTCGGCGGCCTCGTCCTCGTCGTCACCCTCGATGACCACACCGTCGAGTTCGAGCAGCCGCTCGGCGGCGTCGGTCTCGCCCTCGGTGTCCACGTCAGCGGCGCGGGAGAACCACTCGCGGGCCTCGTCGCGCCGACCCACCGCGAGCAGCGCGTCGGCGTACGCGTACCGCAGCCGGGCCGTCCACGGCACGGTGGCCTCGCTGGTGAGGTCCGGGACCTGGAGCATCGCGACCGCGGCGTCCTTCTGCCCGAGGTCGCCCCGTGCCCCAGCGGCGACGATCAACAGTTCGATCGCCACGGCCTGGTCCAGCTTCTCCCGGTCCGCGCCCCGGAACAGGTCGATGGCCCGCTCCGGCCGGCCGAGAGCCCGCTCGCAGTCCGCGAGCACGGCCAGGTGACTCTGCAACCCGCTCATCCGGTGGTACGTGCGCAGTTCGGCGATCGCCGACTGCCACTCCCCCGCGTGGTACGCGGCCAGACCGACCGCCTCACGGACGGCGGAGATGCGCGACGCCAACCGCCGGGCGGCCAGTGCGTGCGCCAACGCCTCGGCGGGATCCTCGTCGATCAACTGCCCGGTCGCGACCAGGTGCCGGGCCACCGTCTCGGCGACCGGCTTGTTCAGCGAGAGCAACTCGGCGCGGACGTCCTTGTCGAGGTCGGTCGCGACGATGTCGTCCGGCAACGCCGGGGCCGAACTGCGCCCGCCCTCGAACGACTCGGAGCCACCCGCGCGGTCGTCCCGACGGAACTCCCCCTCGCGACGTGGCCGCTCGTCGGCCCGGGAACCGCCGGTGCGCTCTCCGCCCCGGTAGCCGCCCTCACGGTCACCGCCCCGGAACCCGCCCTCACGGCGGTCGCCGGAACGCGAGCTGTCCCGGTCGCCGCCACGGAAACCGCCTTCACGGCGGTCACCGCCGCGGAAGCCACCGTCGCGGTCACCACCGCGGAAGCCACCCTCACGCGGCGGGCCGGAGCGAGTGCGGTCACCACCCTGGTACCCGCCCTCACGGCGATCGCCGCCACGGAACCCGCCGTCGCGGTCACCACCACGGAAACCGCCTTCGCGCGGGGCGCTGGAACGCGAGCTGTCCCGGTCGCCGCCACGGAAACCACCTTCACGGCGGTCACCGCCACGGAAGCCACCCTCGCGCGGCGGGCCGGAGCGAGTGCGGTCGCCACCCTGGTACCCGCCCTCACGCGGGGCGCTGGAACGCGAACTGTCCCGGTCGCCGCCACGGAAACCGCCCTCGCGGCGGTCACCGCCACGGAACCCGCCGTCGCGGTCGCCGCCGCGGAAGCCGCCTTCACGCGGGGCGCTGGAACGCGAACTGTCCCGGTCGCCGCCACGGAAACCACCTTCACGGCGGTCACCGCCACGGAACCCGCCGTCGCGGTCGCCGCCGCGGAAGCCACCCTCGCGCGGCGGGCCGGAGCGAGTGCGGTCACCACCCTGGTACCCGCCCTCACGACGGTCACCACCACGGAAACCACCATCGCGGTCGCCACCACGGAAACCAACCCTCACGGCGGTCACCACCACGGAAACCACCGTCACGGTCGCCGCCACGGAAACCACCCTCACGCGGCGGGCCGGAGCGAGTGCGGTCACCACCCTGGTACCCGCCCTCACGACGGTCACCACCACGGAAACCACCATCGCGGTCGCCACCACGGAAACCAGGTCGCCGCCACGGAAACCGCCCTCGCGGCGGTCACCGCCACGGAACCCGCCGTCGCGGTCGCCACCGCGGAAACCGCCTTCACGCGGGGCGCTGGAACGCGAACCGTCCCGATCGCCGCCACGGAAACCACCTTCACGGCGGTCACCACCACGGAAACCACCGTCACGGTCGCCGCCACGGAAACCACCCTCACGCGGCGGGCCGGAGCGAGTGCGGTCGCCACCCTGGTACCCGCCCTCACGACGGTCACCACCACGGAAACCACCGTCACGGAAACCGCCCTCACGCGGGGCGCTGGAACGCGACCCGTCCCGATCGCCGCCACGGAAACCACCCTCACGGGGAGGTCCGGACCGGAACCCACCGTCACGGGGAGCACCCGAGCGCGACCCGTCCCGGTCACCGCCGCGGTAGCCGCCCTCGCGGGGGGCGCTGGAACGCGAACCGTCCCGGTCACCGCCGCGGAAGCCACCGTCACGGCGATCGCCGCCGCGGAAACCGCCGTCACGCGGGGCGCTGGAGCGCGAGCTGTCCCGGTCACCACCACGGGAGCCAGAGTCGCGGCCGCCGGCGTATCCGCCGCGGGCGCCGCCGCTGTCACGGTCTCCCCGGTACGGAGGCCGGTCTCGGTCGTCGCGGCGCGGGCCGCGGTCGCGTCCGCCCGCACCGTCAGTACGGTCTTCGTAACGACGGGGACGATCTCCGCCCTGCGGTCCTGAACTCACAGGTACATCCTTCCTGATTGCGCCACCAATGGCGCTACGCAGTCGAGGGCCGACCCGGATGGGGCGGCCCTCGACTGGAAGATTGTCCGGCGGCGTCCTACTCTCCCACACCCTCACGAGTGCAGTACCATCGGCGCTGGAGGGCTTAGCTTCCGGGTTCGGAATGTAACCGGAACATATCAAACAACCCCGGCACACATCACGGGTGTTCGCTTGTTCAGAGTTGCACAGTGGACGCGTAGCAGCTTAGTAGTCAAGTCCTCGGCCTATTAGTACCGGTCAACTGAACCCGTTACCG